>NZ_JARESG010000013.1 GCF_029076445.1 Pseudarthrobacter naphthalenicus | reverse complement strand
TAGTGAGCTCCATGAAAACGGGCATAACCCGCATCCGCTGCCACCGCCGGAAACCACGCCGCTACGCGGAGGTTTTCAATTGAGGCAACGTATCCGGCTACGCGGAGGTTTTCTATGAGTCAACGCGCGCCCTTGAGAGTGGCAGGGAGGGGGAGTAATCTGACGCAAACCACACTTCGCAAAAATTTTGACGAGGGAGCATCATGCCTACTTTGCGACGTCGAGTGGCTGCCGTCACGGCCGTCCTGGCTTTGAGCGTGACGGCAGGCGGCACGGGTACCTCCGCCTTCGCGGACGGCGGCCTGCACCCTGGAAAATCACCCACTGCCACCGGGTACGGCGGTGCCGTGAGCAGTGTTGACGCGGACGCGTCCGCGGCAGCACTTGAGGTTCTCCGCCACGGAGGCAATGCAGCGGACGCCGCAGTGGCCGCGGCCGCCACCCTGGGAGTCACCGAACCGTACAGTGCCGGGATTGGCGGCGGCGGCTATTTCGTTTTCTACGACGCCGGGACCGGCAAGGTCCAGACCATTGACGGCCGTGAGACCGCCCCGGAGAGGATGCCCGCCAACGCGTTCATCAATGCCGCCACCAAAAAGCCCTACCCCTTCGCCGAGCTCGTCTCCAGCGGCGTCTCCGTAGGGGTTCCCGGATCGCTCGCCACTTGGGAAAGGGCCTTGACGCGCTGGGGCACGCTGGGACTTGACGAAGCGCTGAAACCGGCCATCAAGGTGGCGGAGGACGGCTTCGTGGTGGACGAGACGTTCCGGCAGCAGACGTTGGACAACAAGGTGCGGTTCTCGGCGTTCACCCCGACCCGGAACCTTTTCCTGCCCGGTGGCGACGCTCCCGCCGTCGGAAGCGTCTTCCGCAACCCCGACCTCGCCGATACCTACCGCCTCATCGCCAGGAAGGGAACGGACGCCTTTTACTCCGGCGCGCTGGCCGAAGAGATGGCAGCCACCGTCCAGGCCCCGCCGAAGGACCCCGCCTGGGCGCCCCCGGCCAGCGCCCCGGGCACCAGCATCCCGGCCTTTCCCGGCTACCTGACGACGGCGGACCTCGCCGCGTACACCACGCTGGACCAGGACCCCACCCACGTTGAGTACCGCGGCTACGACGTGTACGGCATGGCGCCTTCCAGCAGCGGCGGCACCACGGTAGGGGAGGCGCTGAACATCCTGGAACCGTTCAACCTGGGCGGGATGTCGAGGCCGGCGGCGCTGCACCATTACCTTGAGGCCACCGCCCTGGCGTTCGCAGACCGCGGGAAGTATGTGGGCGATCCGGCATTTGTGGACGTTCCCACGGCCGCCCTGACCGATCCGCTGTTCGGCAAGGAACGCTCCTGCGCCATCAATCCGGCAACGGCGGCTGCCAAGCCTGTTCCGGCAGGGGACGTGTCAACCTACGACGGCGTCTGCCCGGTGACCCCCGCGCTGGCTGCCCACGAGACGGACACCGAAAACCTCTCCACCACCAACCTGACCGTCGCCGACAAGTGGGGCAATGTGGTGGAATACACCCTCACCATCGAGCAGACCGGCGGTTCGGGCATCGTGGTTCCGGGCCGCGGGTTCCTGCTGAACAACGAGCTGACTGACTTCTCCTACGACTCCACGAACCCCGCGGACCCGAACCGGGTGGAACCGGGCAAACGGCCCCGGTCGTCCATGTCGCCCACCATCATCCTCAAGGATGACGAGCCGTTCCTCGCCCTCGGCTCACCCGGCGGATCCACCATCATCACCACCGTCCTGCAGACCATCCTGAACCGCGTGGACCTGGGCATGAGCGTGTCCGACTCCATTGCGGCGCCGCGCGCGTCGCAGCGGAACACCGCCAGTGTCACGGCCGAGCCCGGCTTCATCAGTGCTTACGGCATCGGGCTGGCCCCGTTCGGGCACAAACTGGTGCCCGCCGGGGACGCCTTCACGTCGGCGGCGGAGATCGGTGCCGCCACGGCCATCGAGTTCGGCCGGAACGGGCGCATGGAGGCGGCGGCTGAACCTGCCCGGCGCGGCGGCGGGTCGGCGATGGTGGTCAAACCGGAACGGTAGGGTGCTACCGGCTCATTCCGGGACGGACGGCAACGAACTCGATTGCGGTCTGCACCTTCTTCTTCGGCCCGCGTGAAAAGCCCTTGGCGTCCAGCTGGTTTTGGGCGCGGTACACGGCCAAGGCTTCATCGTAGATCTCGTTGAGCCTGCTGCCCTTGAATTCTTCCTGTGAGCCGTCGGTGAAGGTGAGGGTCACAGGAGCGGTGGCGGGAAAGTGCCGCTTCATGCGAATGAAGCCTTCGGAGTCCTGCTGGAGGTGAATCAAGGGGGTCCTGCTTTCATGGTTGTTGACTTCCAGTCTGACGCATCCGCCGGTACGGATGCTCATGGGGTTCACGACGCTCGGCGGATAGCGGGGACAATGGACAGGTGACTTCTCCGAGCAACCCGGGCGCCGCCGCGGCTGACGCTTCACACGGCGCTTCCGGGCACGGCCCCTTTGACCTGCAGGCGATCGGCGCAGGGCTGGCTTTCGAGGCCTCCCTTGCCGAGCTGGCCGGGGTGTTGCGGGCGGCCGGGCCGGCAGGCACCGCCGTGGTCCAGGCTCCGCCGGGTACCGGCAAAACCACCTTGGTCCCCCCGCTGCTCGCCAACCTCGCAGCAGGCCCCGGCCTTCACGCCGGCCCCGGGGGTTTGCGGGTGGTGGTCACCCAGCCCCGGCGCGTTGCCGCCCGTGCGGCGGCCCGGCGCCTGGCTGCCCTGGACGGCACACCGGTGGGGGACCGCGTCGGGTACACCGTCCGCGGCGAACGCCGGGCCGGACCCCGCACGCTGGTGGAGTTTGTGACTCCGGGAATCCTGCTGCGCCGGCTCCTGGATGACCCCGGGCTCGAGAGCACCGGTGCCGTCATCCTGGACGAGGTGCACGAACGCGGTCTGGAGACCGACCTGCTGCTGGGCATGCTTGGCGAGGTCCGTCAGCTCCGCGGGGATCTCACCCTGGTGGCCATGTCCGCCACCGTGGACGCGCCGCGGTTCGCTGCCCTGCTCGGCGGCCCTGGCAGTGGAGGAGGAGAGCCCGACGGCGGCGGTCCGGCTCCCGTCGTCGACTGCCCGTCAGCCCTGTACCCCCTGGAGGTTCAGTGGGCTCCGCCGGCCGCCGCACGCCTGGACGGCCGAGGCGTGGCACGCGGGTTCCTGGACCATGTGGCGGACACGGCGGCGAATGCCCACGCAGCCGGACTGCTACGTGATGCCGGCACCGATGCCTTGGTGTTCGTTCCGGGGGCCTGGGAAGTCTCGTATGTTGCGGGCCGGCTCCGCGGCAGGGCGGCCCCCGGAACCGAAGTGCTGGAGCTGCACGGCCAGGTCGGCCCGGCCGAACAGGACAGGGCCGTATCCGGACGCCGGCCCGGTGGCCCGGCACGCATCATCGTTTCCACCGACCTCGCCGAATCGTCCCTGACCGTGCCCGGCGTGCGGCTGGTCATCGACTCCGGACTGACCCGGGAACCCCGACGGGATGCCGCCAGGGGGATGTCCGGATTGGTGACCGTCTCCTGTTCCCGGGCCTCCGCGGAACAGCGGGCCGGCCGTGCGGCGCGGCAGGGACCGGGGCGCGTAGTGCGCTGCTACGACCAAAAAAGCTACGGTGCAGCTCCGGCGCACGTCACACCCGAAATCAACGTCGCGGACCTCACGGGCGCAGCGCTGACGCTGGCCTGCTGGGGTTCGCCCGGGGGCGAAGGGCTGGCCCTCCCGGATAAACCACCCGCCGCGGCCATGGCAGAGGCCGTCGAGGTTTTGCGGGAACTGGGTGCCGTGGCAGGGGACGGGAGCCCCACCCGGCTCGGCCGAACGTTGGCAAGGGTCCCGGCCGATCCCAGGCTGGCCCGCGCGCTACTGGACGGTGCCGTGGCCGTGGGCCCGCAGGCGGCCGCTGAAGCGGTGGCGCTTGTGGCAGGGGACCAGCGGGCCCCGGGGGCTGACCTGACCGCCCTCCTGTCCTCCCTCCGAGCAGGCAGGGAGCCTTCAGCCCGGCGCTGGACGGAAGACGTCCGCCGGCTGGAAACCATCGCGCGCAAGGAAAGCGCCGCCGTCGGCCCTTCGGTGATCACTGCTCCGGTTTCCGCAGCCGAGTCCCTGGGCGTTGTGGTTGCGCTGGCGTTCCCGGACCGGGTGGCACGCCGGGTGCCGGGGGAGGGGGCGGCGCGCTTCCTGCTGTCCTCCGGTACCCGGGCGGGTCTGCCGGCCGGGAGCCCGCTGTCCGGGTATGAATGGCTGGCCGTGGCGGAAGTGTCGCGTGCCGCGGGCCGGGACGCCGCCGGGACCGGTGCGCTGATACGTTCCGCCGCCCCGCTGACGGCCGACCTGGCCCAGGCAGCCGCCGGGCACCTGCTCGCCGAAACGGTTGAAGCGAAGTTCGGTCAGGGCAGGGTCACGGCCAGGCGGGAACGGCGGCTGGGGGCCATCAGCCTGTCCTCCACCCCGGTCCGGCCGTCGCCCGCGGAGGGCCGGTCCGCAGTGGCCCGCGCGCTGTCCGGGGAAGGGCTGGGAGTCATTGGATGGTCGACGGCGGCAGACGCGTTGCGCCGCAGGCTAGCCCTCCTGCACCGCGAACTTGGCGCGCCATGGCCTGACGTGTCCGAGCGGGCGCTGCTGGCGGCCCTCGACACCTGGCTGGGGCCCGAGCTCGAAAAACTGGCCGGCGGCGCTGCCGTCAGCGGCATTGACCTCACGGATCCCTTGCGGCGGCTGCTGCCCTGGCCGGAGGCCGCCCGCCTGGCCGAGCTGGCACCGGAGGCGCTGAAGGTGCCCAGCGGATCGATGGTCCGGATCGACTACCCCGACGTGGCGGAAGAACCGGGTGGGGACCGGGGACCGGACACGGACGACGGCGGCCGGCCCGTTGTGGCGGTCAAGCTGCAGGAGTGCTTCGGCTGGGCCGAGACGCCGCGGCTGGTGGACGGCAGGGTCCCGGTCCTCTTCCACCTCCTGTCCCCGGCGCGGCGGCCGCTCGCGGTGACAGACGACCTGGCGTCGTTCTGGTCCGGGCCCTACGCGCAGGTGCGGGCCGAGATGCGCGGCCGCTATCCCCGGCATCCTTGGCCGGAGGACCCTTGGACGGCGCAGGCAACCGCGAGGACCAAAGCCAGGATGTGAGACCGGCGGCTTGTCGACGGCGCGGCCGCAGTGGCCGAACTGGGGCACTTTGACACGGACACGCCGCACATTGTGCCGTTTCGGGCCAGGTCACCGGCCAATGTGGCCGACGACGGTGCTCCTGACAGCCCGGGCAGGGTGGCGAGACTCACCCACTGTTGGCCGCCAGTGCTGTACGAGGCCGCCGCTTGATCAATAGTTTAGCCGCGGGGCCGCATGAAGTCCGCGACGGCCGGCGCCAGGGACGCGCCGATCTCCGCGGCGTCACGCTTCTTTCCTGCCACGGCAAAGGAATGGTCGCCGCCGTCGATCCACTGCAGCACCGCTGACGGACCAATCCGGGACACCACGCCCTCCAGGAGTTCCCGCGTTGCGAAGGTGTCGCGGGAGCCCTGCAGGAACAGCATGGGCCGCGTGAGGCCATAGAGGTGTTCGTCGCGGATCTTCTCAGGCTTGCCTGGCGGGTGCAACGGATACCCGAGGTAGATGAGCCCGGCAGCGTCCATTCCCTCCGCCACGGCCATGGAGGCCATCCTCCCCCCGAACGATTTGCCGGCAGCCCAGACCGGTCCCGTATCGCCGTGGGACTGCGCCTGGCGGGCGGCCTCGTCCATGGCAGCGCGCCACGTGGCGATCGCCACCGGCGGCCTGTCCGGGAACTTCCTGCCCGCCCCACGGTAGGGGAAGTTAAAGCGCAAGGTGGCAACGCCGTCGTCGTTCAATGCCCGGGTGAACCCGCCCATGAAGGGGTGCTCCATTCCCGCGCCTGCACCATGGGCAAGGACCAGGGTGGCGAAGGGGCGCGCCGGACGGGCGTACAGCCCGGAGACGTCAAGGTCGCCGACGTGGATGGTGACCGGGGCTTCTTCTGCGGGCATGGTTCCATCATGCCGGACCAATGCAGGGGAGTGGGGTAGGTTGTCCCCATGGCGAGCGAACAGACCACCCTCACTGTCCCGGGCCCCAACGGCGAGCGCGAGATGCGCATCTCCAGCCCCAGCCGGGTTCTGTGGCCCGAACTGGGACTGACCAAGCTTGACCTGGCTCGCTACACGGTTGCGGTGGGGGAGGCGTTCATCGCTGCCAACGGCGGCCGGCCCGTTGCCTTGCAGCGGTACTCGGACAACGTTGAGGGCGACCAGTTTTTCTCGAAGAACCCGCCCAAGGGAACCCCGGAGTTCGTCCGCACGGTGAAGGTGACTTTTCCCAGCGCACGTTCGCATCCCATGCTGGTGCTGGACGAGCCTGCCGCCGCCGTCTGGGCCGTCCAAATGAACACGGTGGTGTTCCATCCGTGGCCCTCCCGCGCGGAGAACACAGACAACCCGGACCAGCTCCGCATCGACCTTGACCCCCAGCCAGGCACCGACTTTGACGACGCCGTGCCCGCCGCACTCGGCCTGAAGGAGGTACTGGGGGAGGCAGGCCTGGACTGCTTCATCAAGACCTCCGGCAACCGCGGGCTCCACGTCTACGCGCCCATTGAGCCGCTGCACGAATTCCTGGAGGTCCGGCATGCCGTGATCGCCGCCACCCGGGAGCTGGAACGCCGGATGCCCGGGAAAGTCACCACGGCCTGGTGGAAAGAGGAACGCGGGGAGAAGGTGTTTTTGGACTACAACCAGGCCAACCGGGACCGGACCATCGCCGGCGCGTACAGCCCCCGGGCACTGGCCCACGCCCCGGTTTCGTGCCCTGTCACCTGGGACGAGCTGGAAAGCATCAACCCGAAGGACTTCACCATCCTCACCGTCCCGGACCGGCTGAAAACCGCAGGCGACCCGTGGGCGGACATGAACGCAAACCCCGGCACCCTTGAGACGCTGCTGGGGTGGTGGGACCGCGATGTGAAGTCAGGGCTCGGTGAACTTCCGTTCCCGCCCGACTATCCGAAGATGCCGGGCGAGCCGCCCCGCGTGCAGCCGAGCAGGGCACGCAAACCGGACTAAGTCCGGAGGGGCCGCCTATTCGAACCGGGACGGATCTCCCGCGCCGCGGCGCACCACGTCGGCCACACCGCTGGAAAAATCAACTACCGTGGTGGGCTCCGATCCGCAGTCGCCGGCATCGATCACGGCATCCACCTCGTGGTCCAGCCGCTCCTTGATCTCCCACCCCTGGGTCAACGGATCCTCTTCGTCAGGCAGCAGCAGCGTGCTGGACAGGATCGGTTCGCCCAGCTCAGCGAGCAGGGCCTGAACCACCCGGTTGTCCGGGATCCGCACGCCCACGGTCTTTTTCTTGGGATGCAGCAGCCTGCGCGGCACTTCCTTGGTGGCCGGGAGGATGAACGTGTAGCTGCCTGGCGTGACGGCCTTGATGCTGCGGAACACGTCGTTGCCGATGTTCACGAACTGGCCCATTTGGGCGAAATCCTTGCAGACCAGGGTGAAGTGGTGCTTGGCGTCCAGCTTGCGGATGGTCCGGATCCGGTCCAGCGCATCCTTGTTGCCCAGCTGCGCGCCCAGCGCGTAGCAGGAGTCCGTGGGGTAGGCGATCAGGCCGCCGTCGAGCAGCATCTTGACGGCCTGCGTGATCGCGCGCGGCTGGGGATCGTGGGGATGAACATCAAAGTATCGGGCCATGCTCCTGAGCCTACGTCCCGGCAGCCGATTAGTGCATCAGACGGGTGCGAGGATGGGCTCATGACGCTCAATGGGGAATCACTTCTGGAGGGGCCGCGGGGACGGCGGCTGTGCCTCGAGCTGGCGATGGAGTTGGACCCTGACATCAGGCTGATGGTCTTCCAGCTTGGCTACGGTCTTGATTCTGGCCGTGGAACCTCCCGGGTGCTGCTCACCGCTGTTTCCGCGGACGACGCCGGAGGTCCCCGGTTCAGTCCGTCACCTGAGGGGGTGGCAGCCGGGCTCGCGGCCTTGGATCTGACCGGGCTTACGGACTCGCTGCTGCAGGAGACCCTTGAGCGATCAGTTGATTCCGCAAGGTACTGGCAGGAGCCCGACGGCGAGGACGTGCTTGCAGGACTGCCGGTGATCCGTGCGGCCCTGCGGCCCTTGGCCGGGCAGGTCCTTATGGCACCTGGAGTCCACTGGTGGGACGAGGGCCGCGGCCCCGAACAATGGGCCGTTGACTGGCGGTCGGCGGCGGACCCGGCCCCGTTGACGGTGCGGCCAAGTCTGGCCGACTGGGTGGCGCGGGTACGCGACGGGGAGGAACGGGCGGTGCAGGAACTCCCCACCGACCCGTACGCCCCCGTGTCCGGAGGCTGGTGGTCCGTTCCGCCCGGCGCCCTCCGAACCGTAGGCCGCCTTCCGGCGGGTCTAAACCTCGTGGAGGACTCGCTCGGCTGGGAGGTTGCCACCACGATTCCTGTCCGTGGTGCGGGCCGGACACTGGAGGTCCGGAGCCCGCGGGACTGGACATCCCTGTGCAGTGCGTTTCCGCTCGACGTCACGGCGTCCCGGCGCCATGACTGGTTCCGTACCACCGGCCGCGATGGGCGGTGGGTGATCCCCGACTGGGAACGCGTGGCGGAGGAGTGGGACGCCGTGCATCTGACGGTCCTGGGCTACCTCAGCGGGGCAGGGCGCGCGCTTCCGGTCAGCCCCGGCACGGCCACCGTCATCGCGGGCTGGGACCCGGACAGCACCATCTGGTTGACGGATGCGGCCCGTGTGGAAGCTGGCCCGGCGGAGTCCTGGGTCCAGGAGTCCCAGGACCGGTCCTGGCACCAGACGCATTAGAGTCTGCAGGCCTGCTCAGCCCTCTTCAAAGGTAGTTGGAATTGCGGCAGGATGGGGACTGTTCCAACACCTATCCGCCCAGTCTGCAAGGAGAACCCGCCATGCCTACGACCCTCAATCCGTACCTTGGTTTCCGTGACAATGCGCGGGAGGCCATGACCTTCTATCACTCGGTATTCGGCGGCGACCTGGCCCTCAGCACCTTTGGGGAGTTCCATGCGAGCGACGATCCTGCCGAAAAGGACAAGATCATGCACGGCATGCTGACCACCCCCGGCGGCCTGGTCCTGATGGGGTCTGATACACCCAACAGCATGGACTACACACCCGGCAGCACCATTTCAGTTTCGCTGAGCGGCGATGACGAGGCGGAACTGCGCGGCTACTGGGACAAGCTCTCGGGGGAGGGCGGGACCGTGACTGTTCCGCTGGAACCCGCGCCCTGGGGCGATATGTTCGGCATGTGCACTGACCGGTTCGGGACCGCCTGGCTGGTCAACGTCAACGGTGCCGGTGAGGCCGCAGCCCCTTCGTCCTAGCAGCGCCAAACGAGTACGGCACAAACACGTAAGGCCCCCTCCGTGGAGGGGACCTTACGCGGTGGTACCTGGAGCTAGATCCATTTCGGAGCGGCTGGCACGGTGTCCAGGGGCGCTCCGTTTTGGGTGGCGGTGACGCCGTCGGTTCCCCGGCCGGTCGCCCACCGGGCCACGCCGGCCAGCGGACCGGAGATCACCAGGGGAGCGTCCGGGCCGGCGCTGCCGACTTCAAGCTCCGGTTGCCGGCCGGTGACCTTGACGAGGAGCCCCGTGTCGGTGCCCCGGGTCTTCCACGCTCCGGTGATGTCTTTGAGCAGGCGTTCGAGCACCGGTGCCGGGATGTCGGAAAAGGTCGCCCCGTTGTTCAGGTCCACGGCGTGGGTCCAGACCTCGCGGGTGCGCATCCAGACTGTTTCCTCGGCGGGGACAATGCGGCCCTGGGCGGTCTTGACTTTGTGGTGCCAGGCGTCAGCAGGCAGATCGCGCCATTCGACGTTCAGGTGCACGGCGGAGTGGTCAAAGAGGTGCCGCAACGCGATCGCAGGGAGGGTGGCCCCGAAATTGATTTCGTGGTCGCGGATCTCCGTGGACGCGTACATGGGTGTTTCCACCCCGGTGGCCGCCCACTCAATCAGCCTGGCGATGGCGCGGGCGTTGTAGCCGATGTGCGCGGTGACATGGCGGCGGGACCAGCCCGGCAGCAACGAGGGGCCGTCGAGGTCCGCGTCGGAAAGCTCGTTGAGCTTGCGCGCGAAGAACGCGGTCCCACGCCGGGCCTGCAGCAGCGATTCGAGCAGCTGCGGGTCCGACGTTTGGTCGTGGCGCGCGACCATCAGGCTTCCTTGACCACGCGGTTGTTCAGCTGGCCCAGGCCCTCAATGGTGGTGACCAGGAGCTGGCCTTCCTGCAGGTACCGCTTCGGGTCCTGGGCGTGGCCCACGCCGCCGGGGGTGCCGGTGGCAATAACGTCGCCGGAGTTCAGGGTGATGACGGTGGAGATGTAGGACACCAGGAACTCCGGGGTGAACACGACGTCGTTGGTCGGGGTGGACTGCTGGACTTCACCATCGATGGCGGTGGTCATGAGGCCGCCGCTGAACTCGTCCTTGGTGACCAGGGCGGGGCCGAACGGGGTGGACTTCTCCCAGGTCTTGCCCTGCAGCCACTGGATGGTGCGGAACTGGTAGTCGCGCATGGACACGTCGTTCAGGACGGCGTAGCCGGCGATGTGGTCGGCGGCGTCGGCTTCGGAAATCCGGCGGCCCTTCTTGCCGATCACGACGGCGAGCTCGGACTCCCAGTCGACCGTGTCGGATTCCTGCGGCAGGGCCAGGTCATCGTTCGGGCCGATCAGGGATTCCTGGTACTTGGCGAACAGGGTGGGGAACTCGGGAACTTCCCGGCCCATTTCCTTGATGTGGTTGCGGTAGTTGTGGCCCACGCAGATGATCTTGCCCGGTGCGGGGACAACGGCCTCAAGGTCGGCGCCGTCGAGCGGGTGGGTGGCCCCGGATGCGGCCTGCGCGATGGACTCCCAGTTGGTGTCTTTCAGGAGCGCTCCGACGTCGGAGAACCCGTCGATTTCGGTCAGGGTGTCGCCGTCCTGGCGGACAGCCTTCGTGCCTTCAGCGGTACGGAGGGTGAGGAGTTTCATGCGTTCTTGCGTCCTTCGGTGTAGGTGCGGTTAAAGTTCAGCCGTTCAAAAATTGGGGCGTCGCTGAAGCGGAACAGATCGAATTCCGTCTCTGCCTGCAGGGACCATTCCGCCCAGGACGGGACCACAAACAGGTCGCCCTTGTCCAGGGTCCTGGTCTCGCCGTTCAGGACTACACTGCCACGGCCCTCGAAGACCTGCCAGACGCTGGAGCCGACCTCATGCAGGGGTTCGGTGGACGCGCCGGCCCGGAAGCGGTGGAATTCGGCCCGGATGGTGGGCATCACGTCGCCGCCGGTGGTCGGGTTGGTGTAGCGGACGGCAGCATGGCCCTGGGACACGGTGGCCGGGTGGCCCTCGTCTTCGAGGAGGAGCTGCTCGCGGAGGGCGGCGTCGGTGTACTTCCACCGGTACGCGGCGATGGGGGAGCTGGTGGTGTCATCCAGGCCCGAGAGGGGGCGCAGGCCGGGGTGGGCCCAGAGCCGCTCGGAGCGGGAGATGTCCGGGGTCGCCTCGTCTGTGACGCGCTCGGTGCCGAACTCGAAGAAGCCGGCATCGGCGTAGTGCACAAACGGGATATCCAGGCCGTCAATCCAGGCCATCGGCTCGTCGGTGTCGTTGTGGTGGCCGTGGAAGTTCCAGCCCGGAGTGAGCAGGAAATCTCCGCGGGACATCCGCACCGGATCCCCGTTCACCACGGTCCAGACGCCCTCGCCCTCAACCACGAAGCGGAACGCGTTCTGGGAGTGGCGGTGCTCCGGGGCGGTCTCGCGGGCGCCGAGGTACTGGATGGCGGCCCACAGCGTCGGGGTGGCGTAGGCGGTGCCGGCCAGGCCCGGGTTGGCGAGGGCGATTGCGCGGCGTTCCCCGCCACGGCCCACGGGGACCAGATCCCCGGCACGGGCGGCGAGGGGGTACAGGTCACTCCACCGCCAAACGTGCGGCACAGCCTTGGGCGACGGCACCATCGGCATCAGGTCCGCGATCTGGGTCCACAGCGGGATCAGGTTCTCGCGGTCGAAATCCTTGTACAGCTTGGCGAGCTCCGCGGCCTCTTCGGGCGTCGGCTCAGGCGCGGTGTGCCCCGCGGCTACTGATTCGTGGGTCGTGTTCTCGGCGCTGATGGACACGTCGGCCTCCTTTAAGGTCAAAACACTATTTCTGCGTAGTCAGACTCTACGGATCCGGCGTTGTGACCCCCAACATATTCTGCCAGTCAGAATTAGTGCCGGAGGGAGGATCCGTCGTCAGTCCGCGTCGGCCGGATTGGCGGCGATGTCAATCTCCAGCTGGCGGCAGGTTTCCCGCAGGGCCGGGACGAGTCCGGCGTCAAAAACCTTGCGGAAACGCGTGGCGGGAGTGGCGACGCTCAGGGCGCCGACAACGTGGCCGTGCCGGTTGTGCAGGGCCATGCCCAAAGCGCTGACGCCCTCCTCCGTGCCTTCGAAATTGGCGGCGAAACCGTTGGCGCGGATGGTATCAAGTTCCCGCAGGAACGCCGGGTAGTCCTCGGCGGCAATGGTGTCGCCGCCGATCTCCGCGTTGTTGCTGCGGAACAGCTGGTCAATCAGGGGGCCTTCGAGTTCCGCCAGCATCACTTTCCCGCCGGAGGTTTTGTCCGCCGGCATCACCGTCCCCTGCCGGTCGCCGATCCGCAAGACATTGTTTCCCTCCACGGTGGCCAGGAAACGCACCTTGGTTCCCACGCGGACCATCAGGTTGACCGTCTCGTTGAGGCGGGCGGAGAGCAGCTCCATATGCGGCTGGGCAAGGCTGCGGAGCAGGCGGGACCAGCTCAGCCCGGCCGGGCCCACCCCCATGGCCGGCCCGGGAACGTACCGCCGGGTCTCATCCTGGATCGCGAACCCCCGGTACACCAGCATGGCCAGCAGGCGGTGAGCGGTTGACGGCGCCACACCCAGCTCCTCGGCGGCGTCCTTCAGGCGCAAGGTCCCGCCGTCGCGCAGCAGCTGCAGCAGCAGCAGCGCGTTATCCACCGCCTCGATGGAATAGGTGGGCCGCTTTTGCAGCGGCTTCCTGGCTGACCGGGCAGCCGGACTGGACGCCGGGCGTGGGGGTGGGTTGTTCTGCACATCAGAATTGTATTGTGGTTCATCTTCGCGTGCCATGACAGTAGTGGGATGAATCACACACTTCCCGCTGCAGTGCCGCAACGGCCTTCGCCGGGGGCCGCCGGCCAACCCGCCGCTGACGGTCCTGCCGCACGGTTCTCCAAAGGTTCGGCCGCCGCCGTCCTCGTCTGCTGGCTTCTGGTGGTCTTCGATGGGTATGACCTCATCGTCTACGGCACGGTCCAGTCGTCCCTTATTTCCGAGACCGGTTGGGGCCTGACCAAGGCCACCGCCGGAACCATCGGGTCCATGGCGTTCGTTGGCATGATGATCGGGGCCATTTTCGCCGGGCGGATGGCCGACTCATGGGGCCGCCGCCGCACCATCCTGGGTTGCGCCGTCGTCTTCTCGGTCTTCACGGTGCTCTGCGCTTTCGCCCCGGGCGCGGCGATCTTCGGTATCCTCCGGCTCCTGGCCGGCATCGGACTCGGCGGCCTCGTTCCCTCTGCAAACGCCTTGGTCGCAGAGCTGGTCCCGGCCCGGTGGAGGTCCATCATCGCCACCCTGATGATGTCCGGTGTCCCGATCGGCGGATCCATCGCCGCCCTCGTCGGGATCCAGCTGATCCCCGCCTTCGGCTGGGAAGCGATGTTCCTGGTGGCCATCCTGGCCCTCGTGATTGTGGTGCCGCTGGGTCTGAAGTACCTTCCGGAGACCCTCGCCCCGGTCAGCGCAGCAGAGAAGGCGGCCCGCAAGGCCGCGGGCAAGGGCTCACACCATCAGCCCGCCGGTTTCTCCTCGCTGCTCCGTGCCCCGTACCTGGGCATCAGCCTGCTGTTCGCGGTCGCAACCATCGCCACTCTCTTTGCCTGGTACGGGCTGGGTACCTGGTTGCCGAACCTCATGCAGCTCGCCGGTTACAACCTTGGTTCGGCGCTGACCTTCGCCCTGGCGCTGAACCTCGGCGCGGTGGCCGGTTCGGTCATCACCGCCTGGGCCGGAACCCGGTTCGGGCCCATCCCCACCGCCATCGCCGCAGCCGGTGTCGCCGCCGCCGCCCTGGTGGTCCTGGTTACGGGTCCGCCCGTCACGGTCGTGTACCTCATGCTGGTTCTCGCCGGCGTCGGAACGCACGGCACCCAGTGCCTGATCATCGCCGCAGTCGCCAGCCACTATCCCGGACACTTGCGCGGAACAGCTCTCGGCTGGGCCCTCGGGACCGGACGCATCGGTGCCGTCGCGGCCCCCCAGATCGGTGGCCTCCTGCTGGCTGCCGGGCTGGGCGTCAATTCCAACTTCCTCGCCTTCGCCGGTGCAGCCGCCATCGCTGCGATCCTGCTCGCCGCCGTCGGCATCAATCTCAAATCAAAACTCGCAACATCTCAACTCGCTACATCTCAAGGAGCAAACAATGTCTGAGCACGCCGCATCCACTGATGTCCTCGTCATCGGCGGAGGAATGGCCGGGCTGGCCGGAGCCCTCGCACTGCGTGAAAACGGCGCCGAAGTGACCCTGGTAGAGCGGGCGCCTGAGTTCGGTGAGGTAGGCGCAGGGCTGCAGATGGCCCCCAACGCCTCCCGCATCCTTCAGCGCTGGGGACTCCTGGAAAAGGCTCTCGAGATCGGTGTCCAGCCCAAGCACCTGGTCTTCCGCGACGCGATCACCGGTGAAGAACTCACCCGCCAGACCCTCGGCGGCGAATTTGCGGAGCGCTACGGTGCCCCGTACGTCGTTATCCACCGCAGCGACCTGCACCGGATCCTGCTTGAGGCCTGCGAGGCTGCGGGCGTCAAGCTCGTCAACGACGTCATGGTCGAAAGCGTTGAAACGGTGAACGGCCGCGGTGTGGCCCACACTGCCGCAGGCGTTGACTACGAGGCCGACGTGGTGATCGGCGCCGACGGCCTCCGGTCCACCCTCCGCCCCCTCGTGGCCAACGACGAGCCGGTCTCCTCGGCCTACGTCGCCTACCGCGGCACCGTGCCGATCACCGAGAGCACTCCCAAGGCTGACCTTGAGGATGTCATCGTCTACCTCGGACCGGACTGCCACCTGGTGCAGTACCCGCTGCGCAAGGGCGAGCTGCTGAACACGGTGGCCGTCTTCAAGTCGCCGTCCTTCGAAGCCGGCGTGGAACAGTACGGCGGGGTGGACGAGCTTGAAGCCGCCTATAAGGACTGCGTCCCGGCCGTTCAGGAAGCGCTCAAGAACCTCGCCACCGGCATCCGCTGGCCCATGTATGACCGCGACCCGGTCGAGAACTGGATCGCCGGGCGCATGGTGCTGATGGGCGATGCCGCACACCCGATGCTGCAGTACCTGGCGCAGGGTGCCTGCCAGGCCATCGAGGACGCCGCTGTGCTGCAGGACGCCACCAACGGAACAGTCTTCACTGAAGGCAGCGTCAACCCCGAAGCGTGGGACGCTGCCATCCAGGAGTTCAACGGCCTTCGCGCCGAACGCACCGCCCGGGTTCAGCTGACCGCGCGTATCTGGGGCGAGTCCTGGCACGTCTCCGGCCTCGCCCGGACGCTGCGGAACCTGCTGTTCAAGAGCCGCAAGGACGGGGACTTCCAGTACAACGACTGGCTGTACGGCCAGGACCAGCCCGGCACCCCGGAACGCCGCGAAGCCGCCCGGCCGGCTGCGCTGTCCGTCTGAAGTGAGCTGATCCCCGCGCCGGCGGGGCCTGCCTCGCCGGACCCGTCCGGGCAGGTCAGAGACCCTTGAGCAGGGGCTGCACGCAATGCGAACATTGTTGCGTGCAGCCCCTTCTGCATTTAAGCGCACGCCAGGCATCCAACGTCCGGCCGGGATGGCCGGCAAGGCGCCATTCCGGTGGCGGGGCCCTTTGCTGAATGTCACCATCTACCTGGACGTCGACGGCGTTGTGTGCCCGTTCGGAGCGACCGGCACCACACCGTGGGGTACAGCCTGGAGAGTCGCGAACGCAGGCCTGCTGGAGGTGGCCTATGCCGCGGAGCTGGTTGACGGGCTGAACAGCCTCGCCCGCGTTCCGGGCGTCCGCTGTGTCTGGCTGACCAGATGGGAGGACATGGCTCCCCGGTACCTCTGCCCCGCCATTGGACTGGCCGGCAGCCGTTGGCCCTGGCTCACAGCCGGAGATGCCGGGCCGGGGGAGGGCTGGTGGAAACTTGCCGCCCTCCAGGAGGATGTCGCCAAGA
Organism: Pseudarthrobacter naphthalenicus; assembly: GCF_029076445.1. Taxonomy (GTDB): domain Bacteria; phylum Actinomycetota; class Actinomycetes; order Actinomycetales; family Micrococcaceae; genus Arthrobacter; species Arthrobacter naphthalenicus. The sequence goes on along the minus strand of NZ_JARESG010000013.1, from coordinate 129,228 downwards.
CCTCACCGCACGGGATCGTATGGATAGACGACCAACTCAATTACGAGCAGGAGGCCCAGGCATGGGCGGCCATCCTGGGGGCACGGATCCTTGCCATCTCACCCGATCCGCGCCGCGGAATTTCACCTGCCCAGCTCGCCGCGGTCAGCTCCTTCGTCGCGGAGCCCGTGTTTTGACACTATGCCCCGGGCGCGTACGATCGATAAGGTTTCAAGCCGGTCCATGAACGGCGCAGCCCATTCCGCGTGAACTTCACGTGAATTATGCTGTGCAGGGCAGGCGGGGTTTTAAGGGACTGCCGAACGTCGACTCTGCAGATTGGGCAACAGGTGGATATCACCTTAATGGTGGCGCTGGTCATCGCACTGGCATTATTTTTCGACTTCACAAACGGTTTTCACGACACGGCCAACGCGATGGCCACACCCATTGCCACCGGTGCCATTAAGCCGAAAACCGCCGTCACTCTGGCCGCCGTCCTCAACCTCGTAGGCGCCTTCCTTTCCACGGAAGTTGCCAAGACGGTTTCGGGCGGCATCATCCGTGAAGGTTCGGACGGAGTCCTGATCACCCCGGACATCATCTTCGCCGGTCTGATGGGTGCCATCCTGTGGAACATGATCACCTGGCTCAAGGGCCTGCCGTCGAGCTCCTCCCACGCGCTGTTCGGCGGCCTGATTGGCGCAGCCATTGCCGGCATCGGCTTCAGTTCCGTGAACCTGGAAACACTCCTGCAGAAGGTCATCCTGCCCGCGGTTTTCGCACCGCTGATTGCCGGGATTGTCGCCTACATCTGCACCAGGCTCGCTTACGCGCTGACCGCCCGCCACGACCCCGAAACCGGCAGCAAACTCACCCAGAAGCGCGGCGGTTTCCGCACCGGCCAGATCTTCACGTCCAGCCTCGTTGCCCTGGCCCACGGCACCAATGATGCGCAGAAGACCATGGGCATCATCACCCTGGTACTGATTTCCGCCGGCACCCAGGCGCCCGGTACCGGCCCGCAGTTCTGGGTCATCGCAGCCTGCGCCCTGGCAATCGCCATTGGCACCTACTCCGGCGGCTGGCGCATCATCCGCACCATGGGCTCCGGCCTCACCGAGGTCAAGCCTGCCCAGGGCTTCGCTGCGGAAACCAGCACGGCCGCCGCCATCCTGGCATCGTCACACCTGGGCTTCGCCCTCTCCACCACGCAGGTGGCCTCGGGCTCGGTCATCGGATCGGGGATGGGCCGAAGGGGCACCACGGTGCGATGGAACATGGTGGGCAAGATCGCCCTGGGCTGGCTGTTCACCCTTCCGGCCGCCGGCATCGTGGGCGCGCTGACGGCGCTGCTCGTGAAGACGGGCGTGGTGGGCCTGGTGATCGCTGCCGTCGCCGGAACAGCAGCCGTGATGTTCATGTTCTTCTTTTCCCGGAAGTCCCATGTGAGCCACCACAACGCCGTGGAGGTCGAGGAGGCGGGGCAGGCCGTCCGCTTCGCCAAGAAGAAAGCCCTCGCCCGTGCACGAGCCAGGGCGAACGAGCATAAGGATACTCAGCGATGAAGTGGTTGGAACTCCTGACGGTGGGCGGCGCAACGCTCGTGGCCGCCGTGACCGTGGTGGTCCTCTATTCGCTGGGCGTCCGGCTGACGGCCATCGCCGGGGACACCGGTCAGGCTTCACCCCGCAGTATGCGCCTCTTTGCCAACATCTGTTTTGGCCTTTGCGGTGTCGCCGTGCTGTTCGGGCTGTACCTGATCATCCCGTACTTCAGCGGCTAGATTTCCCTTACCGCTTTGCGCCACCACGGCTACGCTGGGTCCATGCCAAGGATCCAGTATTTTGTCGCGGCCTCCCTCGACGGCTTCATCGCCACAGCCAAGGATGACCTCACCTGGCTGCTGGAATTTGACGGCTTCGAGGGCGGCAAGGAGAGCTACGAGTCCTTTATGGACGGGGTCGGCTGCATTGTGATGGGTGGCGGCACGTTCACCTGGCTGATGGAGCATGAGCCCGGCAACTGGCCCTACAGCGGCACCCCCTGCTACATCTTCACCCACCACGAGTTCACGGCCCCGCCGGGTGCGGATGTGACGTTCGTCCGCGGCCCGGTGGACGAGTTCATCCCGGACTTCATGGCGGACGCCGGCTCAAAGAATGTGTGGGTGGTGGGTGGCGGCAACCTCGCCGCGCAGTTCGCCGCCGCCGGGAGGCTTGATGACATCATCCTGTCCGTTATCCCCGTAGTGCTGGGTGACGGGAAGCGCCTGCTTCCGGTGGAGGGCCCGACGCCGCCGCTGGAGTTGACGGCGTCCCGCACCTTGGGCAGGGGCATTGTGGAGCTCCGCTACAGTTTCGGATCCCCGGAGCGGTCAGGGCCCTGACGGGGCGTTCTCCCGCAGCATGTTGGTGATGCGCGCGGTCGAAAGGCGCCGGCCCTGTTCGTCGGTCATCACAATCTCATGGGTTGTCAGTGTTCGGCCCAGGTGGATGGCGGTGCAGGTCCCGGTGACAGTGCCGGCGGCAATCGCGCGGTGGTGAGTGGCGCTGACCTCGATGCCGAGAGCATGCCGGCCGGCTCCCGCGTGCATTCCGGCAGCGAAGGAACCCAGCGTTTCGGCGAGGACCACGTGGGCTCCGCCGTGCAGGATGCCTGCCACCTGTGTGTTGCCCTCCACCGGCATGGTGGCCACCGACCGTTCCGGGCTCATCTCCAGGAAGTGGATCCCCATCTTGACCACCAGGGCGCCGATGCCCAGTGCGCCAAGCCACTCATGAAGATGCTCCGGGATACCGGCTGTGACTAATTCCTCAGTGAAGGGGCCGGGCGTGAAATTGTCCATCATGGGAACTAGGCTGGCACCTGTGAGTGAAACTACCAAACCGGCCCCCTTCCCTTCTGAAACCTCTGTGCTCGACGCCGACGCTGCCCTGCAGGACATCAGCGTTGCGCCGTCCGCCGGGGGCCGCGTTTCCGCCACCGAAGCTCCCGTGATCCCCCTGACCGACCAGCCGCGACTGCTGGTGCTGGACGGGCATTCGATGGCCTTCCGGGCCTTCTTCGCCCTGCCGGCGGACAAGTTCTCCACCGCCAATGGCCAGCACACCAACGCCATCCACGGCTTTACGTCCATGCTGATCAACCTGATCAAGGAACAGAAGCCCACGCACGTCGCCGTCGCCTTCGATGTCTCGGATGACACCACGCACCGCAAGGCCGAATACAGCGAGTACAAGGGCGGCCGCAACGAGACCCCGCGCGAGATGAGTGGCCAGATCGACCTGATCGACAAGGTCATGCAGGCCTGGGGCATCAAGACCATCAAGATGCCCGGCTATGAAGCTGACGACATCCTGGCGACCCTTGCCACGATGGGCGAAAAGGCCGGCTACGAAGTGCTCCTCGTCTCGGGCGACCGCGATGCTTTCCAGCTGATCACCGAGAACGTTTTTGTGCTGTACCCGCGGAAGGGCGTCAGTGACATCCCACGCATGGATGCCGCGGCCATCCAGGAAAAATACTTTGTCACCCCGCCCCAGTACTCGGACCTCGCTGCCCTGGTGGGGGAGTCTTCGGACAACCTTCCCGGGGTTCCCGGCGTCGGGCCCAAAACTGCGGCCAAGTGGATCAATCTGTACGGCGGCCTCGAAGGTGTCCTGGAACATCTGGATGCCATCGGCGGCAAGGTGGGCGACGCCCTTCGGGCGAACATTGAGGACGTCAAGCGCAACCGGCGGCTTAACAGGCTGCACACGGATCTTGAGCTTCCGGTGACGCTGGAGGACCTGGCCGACCCGCGGCCGGACGAGGCCGCCCTTGAGCAGCTGTTCGACGAGCTCGAATTCAAGACCATCCGCGCCCGGCTGTTTGCCCTCTACGGCAGCGAAGACCTGGAACCGGCCGAACGCGAAAGTGTGGACATCCCGGACTACGCGGCGCCGTCGAACGCCGCCGAGCTGGCGGCCTTCCTCGGCGCCGGGGCAGGGGAGCGCTCCGCGGTCGCCGTCGACCTCGTGCCCGGCAGGATCGGCGAGGATGCCGCGGCGATCGCCATCGTCCGGGGCCACGCGGGTGTTTACATCGACCTGGCGGCCCAGGACGCCGAATCCGAAAACGTCCTGGCGGACTGGCTGCGGGACCCGGCCGCCCCGAAGGTGATGCACGGCTACAAAGCGGCCCTGAAGGCCCTCTCCAGCCGTGGCATGGGCCTGGAAGGCGTGGTGGATGACACCTCCATCTCCGGGTATCTCATCCAGCCTGACCGCCGGACGTACGAATTGGCCGAACTGGCCCAGCACCACCTCAACGTCAGCATCTCCGCGGAGACGTCCAAGGCGGGCCAGCTTGAGCTGGCGTTCGACGGCGACGATGCTGCTGCCGCCGACGCCCTGGTTCATGTGGCGGCGGTTGTGCAGGCACTGAGCCGGTACTTCGAATCGGAACTGATAGAACGTAAGGCCGGGGATCTGCTGACCACGCTGGAGCTGCCGGTCAGCCGTGTCCTGGCCGAGATGGAAACCGCGGGCATCGCCGTCGACATGCAGCGCATGGACGAGCAGCTCGCTGATCTGGCCAAGGTGATCGACAACGCCCAGGAGCTGGCTTTCGCCGCGATCGGCCATGAGGTCAACCTCGGGTCGCCCAAGCAGCTGCAGACCGTCCTCTTCGACGAGCTGCAGCTACCCAAGACCAAAAAGATCAAGTCCGGATACACCACCGACGCCGCCTCCCTGAAGGGCCTGCTGGAAAAGACCGGCCACGAATTCCTGGTCCAGCTGATGGCGCACCGCGAATCCTCCAAACTCCGCCAAATGCTCGAGTCGTTGAAGAAGTCGGTCGCCGAAGACGGCCGGATCCACACCACGTATGCGCAGAACGTCGCGGCGACGGGCCGGATCTCCTCGAATAACCCCAACCTGCAGAACATCCCCATCCGCAGCGAGGAAGGCCGCCGGGTCCGGGGCATCTTTGTGGTCAGTGAGGGCTATGACTGCCTGCTGTCCGCCGACTACTCCCAGATCGAAATGCGCATCATGGCGCACCTTTCCGGTGATGAAGGCCTGATCCAGGCGTACCGGGACGGCGAAGACCTCCACCGTTTTGTCGGCTCGAACATCTTCCATGTGCCCACGGACCAGGTCACCAGTGCCATGCGCTCCAAGGTCAAGGCCATGTCCTACGGGCTTGCCTACGGCTTGACGTCCTTCGGGCTCTCCAAGCAGCTGGAAATCTCCGTGGACGAGGCCCGCACCCTCATGAAGGACTACTTCGACCGTTTCGGCGCCGTGCGTGACTACCTCCGCGGTGTGGTGGACCAGGCCCGTATTGACGGGTACACGGCCACCATCGAAGGGCGGCGCCGCTACCTCCCGGACCTCACCAGCACGGATCGGCAGCTGCGGGAAAATGCTGAGCGCATTGCCCTGAACTCTCCGATCCAGGGGTCCGCCGCGGACATCATCAAGCGGGCCATGCTGGGCGTGCAGGCTGAACTGGCCGCCCAGGGCCTCACCTCGCGGATGCTCCTGCAGGTCCACGATGAACTGGTCCTGGAAGTCGCACCCGGAGAACGGGACGCGGTGGAGAAGCTCGTCACCGAACAGATGGGATCGGCCGCGGACCTCAGCGTCCCGCTGGACGTCCAGATCGGCGTCGGACCCAGCTGGTACGACGCCGGGCATTAGGCTATCCGCCCGCGTGGCCGGGTGTTCGTGCTGGCCAGCGGCCGGAGTGATTGGTTAGGCTCGGCGTTGTGGCTGAACTGAGTGATGACTACGAAATCCGGCGTTTCCCCGCCGCTGTCGACGGGGAACCCGGTTATCCGGAAGCGGAAAGATGGGTCAAGGCCGTCTCGTTCGGCTTTCACGAATCCACCCGGACACCCGAACACGTCGCCAAGTCACTGCAGACCTACCGTGCCGATCGGAGGATCTTTACCGGGGCCTACCAAACCCGTGAGGTGGCGCCCGGATCCTTCCCCGCGGAGGTCCCAGTCGCAACCTTCGGCACCATGCGGAAGACCCTGAACATCGGCTTCGGCAGGATGCTGGAAACCCAGCTGGTCACTGCGGTGACCGTACGGACCTCCCATCGGCGCCGCGGACTGCTGCGGCGCATGATGTCGGAGGACCTTGCCCTGGCCAAGGCTGACGGCGTGGCGATGGCTGCCCTGACGGCCTCGGAGGGGTCCATCTACGGGCGCTTCGGTTATGGGGTGGCCAGCTTCGAACGGACCGTCACGGTGGACACCTCGGCCCGGTTCAGCCTCGTCCACCAGGCCGTTGGCCGGGTGGACGTTGCCGAGCCCAAAGTCCTCCTCGACGTGGCGCCGGAAGTTTTCGCCCGCGTGCACCGCCTGACGCCCGGGTCCGTGGACCGCCAGGAGTGGTACCGCCAGTTGGCGTCAGGCTCCCTTGGCCGCGACGGCAAAGAGGACCCGGCCGTCAAGGTGGCCCTGCACTACGGTCCGGACGGGGGCGTGGACGGCTACGTGTCCTACAAGTTCCTGGGCTGGGAGACGGAACCCCACACGATGCACGTGGTGGATCTGGTGGCGGCCACCCACGAGGCCTACCTGGAACTCTGGCAGTTCCTTGCCGCCATCGATCTGATCGAACGGATCACCTGGGAGGAAGCGCCGCTGGATGACCCCCTTACCTGGGCACTGGCCGATCCCCGCTGCATCGACTCATCGGACAGCAGGGACATGCTCTGGCTCCGCATCCTGGACGTGGTTCCGGCCCTTCAGGCGCGGCATTATCCGGTGGACGGCCGGCTGGTGCTGGAAGTCCTCGACCCCCTCGGCCTCACGGCCGGGACGTTTGCCCTCGCAGTCAGCGGCGGTAAGGCCGCCGTCGAACGCGTCGGACCGGAGGCGGATCCGGACCTCACACTGGATGTCTCCGCGCTGTCATCAATTTATCTGGGTGCGGTGTGTCCGGTGACGCTGACGGCAGCAGGGCGGATCCGTGAACACAGGCAGGGCGCGGCGCTTCGGGCCCGCGGGTTGTTCGCCGTTGAGCGCGCCGCCCATTGCCTGACCCACTTCTAGGCCCCCGGGGCGTCCTCTTGCCCTGACAGGCCGCGCTTTGACCCGTGTTGGCCGCTGCGACTAGAATAAGTGGGCGCGTACTACGTGCACGTTCTCTGCATTTGTTAAACACCAATCCACAAAATCAGGATGACCCGGCGGATCTCCACGATCCGCCGCCACCTGTGCCTGCGTTCCATAATGCGGGTGCAGTGGTTGGCCTGACCAACTAACTATCCACAACGGAGCCCCTACTACATGACCATCACCTCCACCGAGAAGCCCGGTACCCCCGTAGTCGCGATTAACGACATCGGTACCGCTGAGGACTTCCTCGCAGCAGTCGACGCCACCATCAAGTACTTCAACGACGGAGATCTCGTCGAAGGTACCGTCGTCAAGGTCGACCGCGATGAAGTTCTGCTCGACATCGGTTACAAGACCGAAGGTGTCATCCCCTCCCGCGAGCTGTCCATCAAGCACGACGTTGATCCCGGAGACGTTGTCTCCGTCGGCGATCAGGTCGAAGCCCTGGTGCTCACCAAGGAAGACAAAGAAGGCCGCCTGATCCTCTCCAAGAAGCGTGCTCAGTACGAGCGTGCCTGGGGCGACATCGAGAAGGTCAAGGAAGAAGACGGTGTTGTCACCGGTACCGTCATCGAGGTTGTCAAGGGTGGTCTTATCCTCGACATCGGTCTGCGCGGCTTCCTGCCCGCATCCCTCGTCGAGATGCGCCGCGTGCGCGACCTGGCTCCGTACATCGGTCAGCAGATCGAAGCCAAGATCATCGAGCTGGACAAGAACCGCAACAACGTGGTCCTGTCCCGCCGTGCCTGGCTCGAGCAGACCCAGTCCGAGGTCCGCTCCACGTTCCTCAACAAGCTGGAAAAGGGCCAGGTCCGTCCCGGCGTCGTTTCCTCCATCGTCAACTTCGGTGCCTTCGTGGACCTGGGCGGCGTAGACGGCCTCGTTCACGTTTCCGAGCTGTCCTGGAAGCACATCGACCACCCGTCCGAGGTTGTCGAAGTTGGCCAGGAAGTCACCGTCGAGGTTCTCGAGGTCGACCTGGACCGCGAGCGCGTTTCCCTGTCGCTCAAGGCTACGCAGGAAGATCCGTGGCAGACCTTCGCCCGCACCCACGCCCTGGGCCAGGTTGTTCCGGGTAAGGTCACCAAGCTGGTTCCGTTCGGTGCGTTCGTTCGCGTCGAAGACGGCATCGAAGGCCTGGTCCACATCTCCGAGCTGGCTGTCCGCCACGTTGAACTGGCCGAGCAGGTTGTCTCCGTTGGCGACGAGCTGTTCGTCAAGGTCATCGACATCGATCTGGAACGCCGCCGCATCTCGCTCTCCCTCAAGCAGGCCAACGAGGGCGTCGACGCCGACAGCACCGAATTCGATCCGGCTCTCTACGGCATGGCCGCTGAGTACGACGAAGAGGGTAACTACAAGTACCCGGAGGGCTTCGATCCGGAGTCCAACGAGTGGCTTGAAGGCTACGAGAACCAGCGCGCCGCCTGGGAGCAGCAGTACGCTGATGCCCAGACCAAGTGGGAAGCACACAAGAAGCAGGTTGCCCAGCACGCTGCCGACGACGCTGCAGCTGCAACGTCCGGTGACAGCGATTCCGGCACCACCAGCTACTCCTCGGAGCCCGCTGCTGAGTCCAACGCCGGTGCAGGCACCCTTGCATCCGACGAGGCTCTCGCCGCTCTGCGCGAGAAGCTGACCGGCAACTAATTGCCACCGGCCCGGGACTTCCCGGGCCAACACCGCGGGCCCCTGCAATTGCAGGGGCCCGCGGTGTTTAACCCCAGACGGTGTCTAACCTTGGGTGGCACCGGCCGGATCGCGCGTTAGAGGTCGACGGCGGCACTCACCGCGTCGTCGTCGTCGTCGTAAGTCAGTACCGCGCCCGCGGCAGTGAGCAGACGTTGAGCACCGGCATTCCCGGCCGTTGTATGCGCCACGATGCGCCGCAGGCCTGCGCGGCTGGCTTCTGCCAGGATCAGTTGGAGGGCGACAGTGCCGATGCGCTGGCCGCGGAAGCTCCGGCCCAGCCAAATGCCTGTCTCTGCGGTACCCGGGTCCGCTGTTCGTTTCAGGCGGATTGAACCCGCGGGATCTCCACCGCACAACACAGCCCAGGTCTGTTCGCCCGCCGGTCCATCCACCCCCTTCGCCGCCGCGCGGTGGTACGCCCGGAACCACTGCACGCGCTCAGCGTTCCAGCCGGTTCCGGCGCCGAGCGGCGGGGTGACTTCGTCCGCCGCCGCATCCCTTTGGGCGAGGTCCAGCAGCTTCTCCAGCAGGGGCTCATCCACGTCGGCCAGGTGGACTTCAGGGGAGCGGGACATCGAGCCACTCCGTTCCGCCGGGTGTGAGCTCCACGGTTCCGGCGGTGAACGAGAGGAGGCGCTCGGTGGCGGCTGAAAGTTCCGCCGGGTTGTCCGGGATGGCCAGGCGCAGGGTCGTCTCGCGGGCGCCGTAGGTGGTTTCCGCCATCACGAAGCCTGCCGCCCGGAGATCGTTTTCCAGCCTGCCCGCGGCGGAGTGAGGTACGGACGCGGAACAGATCCGCAGCCGGCGTCGCCGGACCAGCGGTGCCCGGTCGAGGGCGGCGGACACCGATTCGGAATAGGCCCGGACCAGGCCGCCCGCGCCAAGCAGGATGCCGCCGAAATAACGGACGACGACGGCGCTGACGTCGCTGAGGTCGGTCACCCCCGGTACGGTCTCGCGTTTGAGGATCGCCTCAAGCATCGGAATGCCCGCGGTGCCGGAGGGTTCGCCGTCGTCATTGGACCGCTGGATGTCCCGGTCCGGTCCGATGACAAAGGCTGAGCAGTGGTGGCGGGCATCGTGGAATTCGCGCCGCAGGCCTGCCACCAGGTCTCGGGCCGCATCCTCGGTGTCCGCGCGGCGCAGCACGGTGATGAAACGGGACCGTTTGATTTCGATGTCGTGCCGGAAATCCGGACCAGCCGCGAGGGCGGTATACGAGGTTATCCGGCTCTCCTGCTCCTGCTCTTGCACCGCCCCAGTCTAGGGCAGCAGCGGGTGGGGCCACGCTGCCGGGGTTCCCAGCGGGGACTAGGCTGTTGAAGTGCTGAAGATCGGTTTGACGGGCGGCATCGCCTCAGGGAAGTCAATGGTGGCCTCACGTCTGGCGGAGCTCGGTGCCACTCTGGTGGATGCCGACGCGCTGGCCCGCAAGGTGGTTGAGCCTGGTACGCCCGGACTGGCGCGGGTGGTGGACGCGTTTGGGACGGACATGCTCGACGCCGGCGGCCGGCTTGACCGCGCCAGGCTCGGCTCTGTCGTTTTTGGCGATCCGTCCCGCCTGGCCGTGCTGAATGGCATTGTTCACCCGCTGGTCCGGGAGGCCGCTGCAGGGATCATTGCCGCTGCACCCCGTGGCGCGGTGGTGGTCCAGGACATTCCGCTTCTGGTGGAGACGGGGCAGGGCAGCAACTTTCACCTGGTGCTGGTGGTGGACGCGCCGGACGACATCCGCATTGCCCGCATGCTCGAACACCGGGGGATGACCCGGGAGGAGGCCGCGACCCGGATGGCGGCGCAGGCCACGCGCGCTGACCGGTTGGCCGCAGCGGACGTGGTCCTGGAGAACGCCGGGACAGTGGACGCCCTGCTGGCTCAGGTGGACCGGCTCTGGACTGAACGGCTGGTGCCGTTTGCGGACAATCTGCGCCGTGGTGCCAGGGCGGCCAGGCCGGGTGCGGCAGTACTGTCCCCGGCACGGGCGGACTGGCCGGCCCAGGCCGCCAGGCTTGGTGCCCGGATCAGGGCCGCCGCACCCGCGGACATACTGGCCGTTGACCACGTCGGCTCCACCGCGGTTCCGGGTCTGCCGGCCAAGGACGTAATCGATCTTCAAGTGACGGTGACTGGCCTTGACGTCGCCGATCGGATAGCGCCGCTGCTGGCTGCAGCGGGTTTTCCGCCCGTGCCGGGCGCCAATTTCGACACTCCGAAGCCTGCTGCGCCGGACCCGGCGCAATGGGAGAAACGGTTCCACGCCAATGCAGACCCAGGCCGTGCCGTGAACGTGCACGTCAGGCCGGCAGGATCCTCAGGCTGGCATTACGCGCTGCTGTTCCGCGACTGGCTCCGGAATGACCCCGAGGCCGCCGCCATGTATGCCGAACACAAACTCGCCCTGACCAAACAGTTTGCCGGCACCAGGGGCACGCACGCCTACGCCGAGGCGAAGGAGCCGTGGTTCACGGACGTTGCCCTGCCCGGAATGGACGCCTGGGCTGCGCACTCAGGGTGGCGCCCGCCGTCGTACACCCTTGGAAGTCCCCGCCCCTGAACCCGACTGTTCGCCGGTAACGGATCCGGGGCTGAGTGTCGGTGCCCGGTTGTAGATTAGATGCATGAGCCTTGCGCAGGATATCAACCGAGTTGTCGCACCCTTCGAGGTCATCAGCGAATTCCAGCCCGCCGGTGACCAGCCCGCCGCCATCGCCGAACTGACGGAGCGGATCAAGAACGGCGAAAAAGATGTTGTCCTGCTCGGTGCCACCGGTACCGGCAAGAGCGCCACCACCGCATGGCTCATCGAACAGGTCCAGCGGCCCACCCTGGTGATGGTCCAGAACAAGACCCTCGCAGCGCAGCTGGCCAACGAATTCCGGGAACTGCTGCCCAACAACGCCGTGGAGTACTTCGTCTCTTACTACGACTACTACCAGCCCGAGGCGTACGTGGCGCAGACGGACACCTTCATCGAGAAGGACTCCTCCATCAACGAGGAAGTCGAACGGCTGCGGCACTCCGCTACCAATGCCCTGCTGACCCGCCGTGACGTGATCGTGGTTGCCACGGTGTCCTGCATCTACGGCCTGGGTACCCCGGAAGAGTACATCGCGGGAATGGTCACGCTCCGCAAGGGCGCCGAGATGAACCGCGATGACCTGCTCCGGAAGTTCGTCGCCATGCAGTACGCCCGCAATGACATGGACTTCCACCGCGGCACGTTCCGGGTCCGTGGCGACACCGTGGAAATCATCCCGATGTACGAGGAACTGGCCATCCGGATCGAATTCTTCGGCGACGAGATCGAGAACATCCACACCCTGCATCCGCTGACCGGCGAAGTGATCCGGGACGAAGAGGAAATGTATGTCTTCCCGGCCTCCCACTATGTGGCCGGACCCGAGCGGATGGCCCGCGCCATCAAGCGGATCGAGGATGAACTCGCAGAACGGCTGCAGGAGCTGGAAAGCCAGAACAAGCTGGTGGAGGCCCAGCGGCTGCGGATGCGCACCACCTATGACCTTGAAATGATGCAGCAGATGGGGTTTTGCAACGGCATCGAAAACTACTCGTCGCACATCGACGGACGGGCCCGGGGGACCGCTCCGCACTGCCTCCTGGACTACTTCCCGGACGACTTCCTGCTGGTGATCGACGAGTCCCACGTCACGGTGCCGCAGATCGGCGCCATGTACGAAGGCGACATGTCCCGCAAGCGCAACCTGGTGGACTTCGGCTTCCGGCTGCCTTCGGCCATGGACAACCGCCCCCTCAAGTGGGATGAATTCCTCGAACGGGTGGGCCAGACCGTCTACCTCTCGGCCACGCCGGGCAAGTACGAGCTCGGGAAGGCCGACGGCTTCGTGCAGCAGATCATCCGGCCCACCGGCCTGATCGACCCCGAGGTGGTGGTCAAACCCACCAAGGGCCAGATCGATGACCTCCTCGGTGAGATCAAGACCCGGACGGCTAAGAACGAACGCGTGCTGGTCACCACGCTGACTAAGCGGATGGCGGAGGACCTCACCGACTACCTCCTGGGCCACGGCATCAAAGTTGAATACCTGCACTCCGACGTCGATACGCTCCGCCGGGTTGAACTGCTCCGCGAACTGCGGATGGGCGTTTTCGACGTGCTGGTGGGCATCAACCTTCTCCGCGAAGGCCTCGACCTGCCCGAGGTCTCGCTGGTGAGCATCCTGGACGCGGACAAGGAAGGCTTCCTGCGGTCCTCCACGTCCCTGATCCAGACCATCGGCCGTGCTGCCCGAAACGTCTCCGGACAGGTCCACATGTATGCGGACCGCATCACCGATTCCATGGCCCACGCCATCGACGAGACCAACCGGCGCCGTGCCATCCAGGTGGCGTACAACACGGAAAAGGGGATCGATCCGCAGCCGCTGCGGAAGAAGATCGCCGACATCACCGACCAGCTGGCCAAGGAAGACGCCGATACCCAGGAGCTGCTGAACAACAACCGCCTGGCCAAGGGCGCCAAGCGCGGGAAGTCTGCGGCCAAGGGCGCAGCCCAGGTCCGCAAGGACGGGCTCGCTGCGGCCCCGGCAGAAGACCTCGTGGGTCTGATCGAGCAGCTCACCGAGCAGATGCACGGTGCGGCCGCCGAACTGCAGTTCGAGGTGGCCGCGAGGATCCGGGACGAGGTCAGTGAGCTGAAGAAGGAACTCCGCCAAATGCAGGCGGCCGGTCACGCATAGGACCGTCTGAAGCTCACCCGCATCATATGCAGACTTCGTCCGTCGCTGGTGTGTGCCTGCGGTAGAGTTAACGGCACGTAGGGGAGTATCCCAAGTGCTACGATCGTCAACACGCGAGGCATGGTTGCCTGGCCGGGCGTAGCGGGTCCGCCAATTCAGCACCAAGTGCACAGGCAGGCCGGAGAGACTTACACCATTTCTCTGTACCCTGCGAAAGGCTACCCGTGCTTGATTTGCCTGTGTGGTTTGAGGTCGGCTCCTTTGTCGTCCTCGGCCTGATCATTCTCCTTGACCTTCTCCTCGTTGTCCGGCGTCCCCACGAACCATCGATGAAGGAAGCCGGCCTGTGGGTGGCCTTCTACGTCAGCCTGGCCCTGGTCTTTGCCGGTGCGATGTTCGCGTTCACCAACGCAGAATTCGGTGGCCAGTTCGTGGCGGGCTGGGTCACAGAGTACAGCCTCAGCATCGACAACCTGTTTGTCTTCATCATCATCATGGCCAGGTTCTCCGTACCCCGGAAATACCAGCAGGAAGTGTTGATGGTGGGCATCATCATTGCCCTGATCCTGCGAGGCATCTTCATCCTCCTCGGCGCGATCGTGATCGAACAGTTCAGCTGGGTCTTCTATATCTTTGGGGCCTTCCTGCTCTGGACCGCCTGGAAGCAGGCGCAGGACGAAGGCGAGGACGAGGAGGACAAGGAAAACCCGCTCATCGCCCAAATCCGCAAAGTCATCCCCATGTCGGAGAAATTCGACGAAGGGAAGCTGCGTACCACGGTGGACGGGAAGAAAGTCTTCACCCCCATGCTGGTGGTGTTCGTCACCATCGGCCTGACCGACCTGCTCTTCGCCGTGGACTCCATTCCGGCGATCTTCGGCCTCACCCAGAGCCCGTTCATCGTGTTCACCGCCAACCTGTTCGCCCTGATGGGCCTCCGCCAGCTCTACTTCCTGCTGGGTGGCCTGATGAACCGCCTGATCTACCTGAAGCATGCTTTGTCCTTCATTCTGGCGTTCATCGGAGTGAAGCTCGTGCTGCACGCCATGCACGTGAACGAACTGCCGTTCATCAACGGTGGCAACCACATCGAATGGGCTCCGGAGATCCCCACGTTTGTCTCCCTTGCCGTGATCGTGGGCACCATCATCGTTGCTGTGATAGCAAGCCTGATGAGCTCCAAAGCTGAAGCGTCCCCCGTGGACCCCCGCCTGGAAGAAGACGCCAGAAGGAGCCTCAGCGACTCCGAGTAGGCCCGGCGCCCACCTCCTACGTCACAGCAGTCCCGGCCGCCCCCGCGGCCGGGGCTGCTGTCCTTTTTCCTGAAGGGGGTGAACATCGAGTTCGCAAACAAGTTCTATTCCACGCTCGGGCTGAACGAGAATGCTGCAGCAACAAGCGGAACCTGGGCGGACATGCGCGGCGACGGCGGTCAGCTGGGCCTCCACATCGCCGAAGCTCAAACCAGAAACGTCGATGCGGGAGCCGTGGAACTGCAATTCACAACTGACGAGAATCTGGAGAACACCGCCAAGCGCCTTCGAGACGCCGGTTACGTGCCATCAGAGATCATGGACGAAAACTTCGGCCGGTATCTCACTGTCCAGGACCCGGATGGATACCTCATCCAGGTGAATGAGTTGGACGAGGAATTCAGCAACCTCAGCTACGAGACTCGGGAATCCGCGGCCCTAAAGTAGCTGGCCCACAGGTATGCGGCCTTGTCCGCATTGCACCCTGCCAGGCACACTCGGACATGACCGCAACGGGTTGCTCACAAGCAGCGGTGAACCTTGTATAACGGAGTCCGCCATGGCGAGACTCCCGATGCCTGACGGGTTTAGGCTCGCGGTATGAACCGTCGGAGCGTACTTCTGCTTGCGTCGGGCGTTATTGTCACCGTGTTGGCACTTGCCGTCCTGCTCGGCCGCATGCCCTCGGTCAGCCGGGCATGTCCAGCAGTCGGTTACGCCTATGTGGGTGACGTGGAGCTGACCTTTTCCACCCCGCCGGCGTCAGCAGCGGCTTGCTTTGGGGAGGGATGCACTCCTGAGCCGGTGACGAGAAACCCGGAGGGAAAATGGCTGGTTCCGCAGTCCCCGCCGTACCTGAGCCCGCCTGCTAGTGTCACGTCGATTTTTGTGGAGGCCGTGGCCACTTCCGGTGGCCGCGTAGCCGGCAATTTGCCCATCGAAACGGAGTCAACCGGGGAACACCCCTACGGACCGGGATGCGGCGGCCCTTTCAGGTTCAAGCCCGTGCAAGTGGCATTCAGCTGAAGCATCGAGCTCAGGGGGCGCTTGGCTTAGCAGCAAATCCAGCGGCGCCCTTTTCGCGCCCGCCCGCTCTCCGCCGGTAAGGCCCGCAGCTAAACGGTTGCCAACGCTGCCGCTAAGCGGGGCCGCCGGCCGAACGAACCATTCCCAAAAGACGGCCGAAAATGGCTTCGCCGTCATCAGAAATGCCGTCATGGTGGAACTCCGAGGTCTCCCACACCTGGAGGCCCCGGACGGCCGCCGCGGTTTCCAGCGACAGCTCACGGTCCACGTAGATATCGTCCCGGTAGACAGCCGCGGCCGCAGGTACGCTGTTCACGGCCAGGCGCTTGCGGTCATACAGCGGCTTCCAGTCAGGCTTGGCGGCGAGCAGTTCGGCCACGTCCCGGAGTGGCTCAAGCGACGGGTCCTGCTCGAAGTACCACGGGTAAACCATCTCGCCGGTCAGCAGCAGCGGCTCCGCGTCGGGGTGGAATTCCGGATAGTCGCGCAGAACCCGCCACGCGGCCCAGTCAGTGGGCCTGCCCTGCCCGTAGATGGACTCGTGCATCAGGGCATAAAGCGGATTACTGCGGCGCGACACGATGCCCTGTACCTGTTCCAGGAACGCATCGGACAGCCTGGGACCGTCCGGGGTGTCCGTGAAGGCTCCTTCGAGGAGGTAGTGGAGGCCGTCGACGCGGGTGTTGCCGCCAAGGAAAGCGCCCACCATCTGGAAGCGCTCAACCGTCAGCCTGCCGCCGTCGGGAAGGAACTCCGCCACCTGGCGCAGGTGCGAAGCGATCCTCTCCACCGTCAGACGGTCCTCCGGATACCAGCCGAAGTATTCCGCGTTGCGTGCCGCGACACGCCCGAAGGTGGCGCGGTAGACGTCGTCGGCCGGCCCGTCCAGCGGCGCCAGGCCTCCGGTGATGAGGGCTTCCTTGACGCCTTCCGGTGCAAATGAAAGGTACGTGAGCGCGCAGAACCCGCCATAACTTTGTCCGTAAATAGACCAGGGGCCGGAGCCGAGCGCGGCACGGATGAGTTCCGCATCGGCCACGATGGAGTCCGCGCGGAAGTTTTCCAGGTAGGCAGCCTGGGCCTCAGCTGTTCCCCGGGCCGGCAAGGAGTTCCGGTCGATGGGTGACGATAGGCCGGTGCCGCGCTGGTCCAGCATGAGGATCCTGAAATCCCTGGCAGCCGCTTTGCTCCAGCCACCCAGCGAGGCCAGTCTGTTCCCGCGGCCGCCCGGGCCGCCCTGGAGGAACAACAGCCAGGGAAGACTTTCAGCCTCAGCCACGGAGTGGCTGGAGGAAACATATTCGCGGGCGAAGACCGTGATGGTCTCCGGCGCTTCACCGCTGGCGCCCGGGGCCGGCTCGAAGTGGTTCAGTGGCACCGTGAAATAGTGTTCGGCCGTGCGCATGCCACGGAATTCGTGGCGGGCCTTGATGACATGGCCACCCGGCGGTGCCGCGCTTAAAGCTCCGGCGGAGACGGCCCGGTCAGGCACGGGCAGCCGCCGGCGTGTTGGTGCCGAAGCTTTCCAGTGCCGCGCCGGTCAGCCGGAACGTAGACCAGCCGTCCATGGGCCGGGCACCCAGGCTCCGGTAGAAGTTGATGGACGGCTCGTTCCAGTCCAGGACGCTCCATTCCACCCGGGCATACCCGTTTTCGACGGCGGTGGCGGCCAGGTGCTTCAGGAGCGCCTTGCCGTGGCCTTCCCCGCGGGCATCCGGGCTGACGTAAAGGTCCTCCAGATAGATGCCGTGGACCCCTTCCCACGTGGAGTAGTTCAGAAACCAAAGAGCGAACCCCTGGACCTCGCCTCCGGCGTTCTCGGCCATCGCGGCGAACACTCGGGGATTCTCGCCGAACAGCACCCCGGCCAGCAGTTCGGGCGTATTTTGAACTGCGTCGGGTTCTTTCTCGTAGATGGCCAATTCGTGGATCATCTGCAGAATGACGGGGACGTCTTGCGGGGTGGCGGGGCGGATTACACTCATGGGTCGAGTTTACAAGGGCTCTGTTGCAGCCGGCGCCCGCCGGGCTGCTACCGCCAGCGAAGTTCGGAGCTGCCGTACCGGACCGGGCTTTCGGCATACTCCAGCGGCACACCGTCAGCCAGCAGGGGCGGTCCCACAAAACGCAGGCTCCCATAGGGGCTTGCCATGCTCCGGAACTCCGGGTCCGGCAGGGGAGCAGCGGAGTTGTGTGCTTCAGGGAGCCGCACCAGTTCCTCAGCGGTCCGTGCCAGCGACAGCCGTGCGCTGCCGCCAAGCCCGCTGCTGATCCGTTCGGCCAGCAAGGCGAGGGCTGCCGCCGCCAGGCCGTACCCGGTGGCGTGATCCAGCGCCTGCACGGGGAGCGCGCCGGGAACCCAGGCGTTGGCGGCGCCCCGGCCATATCTTGCAGCGATCCCGGTGGCTGCCTGGACCAGGCTGTCAAAGCCGCGCCGGCCGTTCCATGGACCGCCGTCACCCCACGCGCTGAGGGTGACCACCACAAGGCCGGGACGGGCGGCCAACAGCGGCTCAGCGCCCAGACCGAACCGGTCCAGGCCACCCGCACGGTACCCGGCCACCACCACATCAGCAGACCCGGCGAGGCCCCTCACGGCCTCGAGGCCGGCGGCGCTCCGGAAGTCAGCCACGGCACTGCGTTTGTCGAAGCCGGAGTCGATGTAGGCGTCGGTCAGCTCCGGGAGGTGCGGCGGGTCAATGCGCAGGACATCCGCACCGAGGGCCGCGAGCAGGCGGGTGGCCGTGGGCCCGGCGATGACGCGGGTCAGGTCCAGGACCTTCAGCCCGGCCAAAGGACGGCGTGGATCAGGGGATGGCGTCCATGACGGGAGCGGACCGCCTTGCCGGGCCTGCCCGGGCGGCCGTGAAATGCGGATCCACGGCCCGGCGCCGGCGGCCGCGTGCATCGGCGTCGTGAGCCAGTCCGCGCGCGTGCGGACGGCAGCCGCCACACCCTGGTGCGCCGTAATGGCTTCCTCCGCCTCGAGGGAGGTCATGTGCAGCAGTGCGCGGTCCACCGCCGGTGGCGTGTCGGCGGACAGGGCAGCCATCAGACGGGCCGCGTGGTGCGGATAGTTTGCATGCAGGCGGATCCAACCGTCTCCGGTGCGGCGGAATCCGGACAGCGGAGCGAAACCTTCCGCTTTCCTGCCGGCGATCCGCAGATGCCCCAGCGAATCGAAGGAAGCGGCCGTGGAACCGGAAGCGAGGGCATATCTCCCGGGTGCCGCGGTCAGGGCGTTCAACGCTGTGGCGGCGGCCTGGACCGCGCCAAGCGCCAGGCCCTCAACATCCAGTGGACCGCCCCACCACCACCGGGGCCCCTCCCACCGTGCCGCAGGCTGGGCCTTCACGGCGTCCAGGACCCGCAGGCTGGCGGTCAGGTCGGGGACGGATTCCACGGTGCTGCGCCCCTACAGCCGGTTGACGCCGGTGACCTGGACCACGGCGGTTCCGGTTTCGTCCGACGCCGCCAGGTCCACTTCGGCGGAAATGCCCCAGTCATGGTTGCCGGCCGGGTCGTCGAAGATCTGCCGGACTTTCCACAGCCCCGGTTCCTCGGTGATGATGAGCAGCCCGGGGCCGCGGGCGTCAGGCCCGGTGCCGATGTCGTTGTGTTCGTCGAAGTAGTCGTCCAAAACGTCTTCCCACCGCTCCGCATCCCAGCCGGCGCCGGCATCCAGCTCGCCCAGCGCGGCGGCGTCCTCGTCGGCGAACAGTTCCACGCGGCGGAACATTTCGTTCCGGACCATCACCCGGAAGGCCCTGATGTTGGACGTGAGCGACGGCGGCGGGGGAGGAGGTTCGTCGTGCGGGGTGGGTGCCACGCCGGAGGTCAATTCCTCCCATTCGTCCAGGAGGCTGGAGTCGACCTGCCGGACCAGCTCACCCAGCCAGGCAATGAGGTCCTCAAGATCCTCACGCAGCAGGTCCTGCGGCACCGTCTGGCGCAGCGCCTTGAAGCAGTCCGCGAGGTAACGCAGGACGATGCCTTCGGAGCGGGCCAGGCCGTAGAACTGGACGAACTCGCCGAAGTTCATGGCCCGTTCGTACATATCCCGGACCACCGACTTGGGCGCCAGTTCAAAGTCGCCCACCCAGGGTGCGGCCTTGCGGTAGACCTCGAACGCCTCGCCCAGCATTTCGGCGAGCGGCTGCGGGTAAGTAACCTCTTCCAGCATGGCCATCCGCTGGTCGTATTCGATGCCGTCAGCCTTCATCGCCGCAATGGCTTCCCCGCGGGCCTTCTTCTGCTGGGCGGACAGGATCTGCCGGGGCTTTTCGAGGGTCGCTTCGATCACGGACACCACGTCAAGGGCGTACGACGGCGACTCCGGGTCAAGCAGTTCCAGCGCCGCCAGCGCAAACGGCGAGAGCGGCTGATTCAGGGCAAAGTTGGCCTGCAGGTGGACGGTCAGCCGGACGGTCCTGCCGTCTGCGCCCTGCTCCGCTTCGGGGATGCGTTCCACCACTTCGGCGGCCAGGAGTTCGCGGTAGATTCCCAGGGCGCGTTTCATCAGCCGTAGCTGCGCGGGCCGGGTTTCATGGTTCTCGGTCAGCAGCCGGCGTGCCGCGGCAAACGGGTCCCCCGGCCGTTCCATCAGGTTCATCAGCATGGAGTGGGTCACGGTGAAACTGGAGCTGAGGGGATCCGGCGCCGACTCGACCAGCCGTTTGAACGTGGGTTCGCCCCAGGACACAAACCCTTCCGGCGGCTTCTTCCGGACCACCTGGCGCAGCTTCTTCTGGTCGTCGCCGAACTTCGCCGTGGCCTTGGCCATTGCCTTGACGTTCTCGATCACATGCTCCGGCGCCTGCACCACCACCGTGCCCGCGGTGTCGTAGCCTGCCCGCCCGGCCCGCCCCGCGATCTGGTGGAACTCCCGCGAGTTAAGCAGGCGGGTGCGCACGCCGTCGTACTTGCTCAGGGCGGTGAGCAGGACGGTGCGGATGGGCACATTGATGCCGACGCCGAGCGTGTCAGTTCCGCAGATGACCTTGAGCAGGCCGGCCTGTGCGAGCTGTTCCACGAGCCGCCGGTACTTCGGCAGCATGCCGGCATGGTGGACGCCGATGCCGTGCCGGACCAGCCTGTTGAGGGTTTTACCGAACCCGGCGGCAAAACGGAAATTCGCGATCAGCTCGGCGATCTTGTCCTTTTCCTCACGCGTGCACACATTGATGCTCATCAGCGTCTGGGCACGGTCAATGGCCTCGATCTGGCTGAAATGCACCACATAGACCGGCACCTGCCGGGTGGAGAGCAACTCCTCCAACGTCTCATGGACAGGGGTCTCGTGGTAATAGTAATGCAGCGGAATGGGACGCTCGGCTGAACTGACCGTAGTGGTGGGCCGGCCTGTCAGTTCGGTGATGCCCTCCTCAAAGCGGCTGACGTCTCCCAGCGTTGCCGACATGAGGAGGAACTGGGCCTGGGGGAGCTCCAGCAGGGGGACCTGCCACGCCCAGCCGCGCTGGGGGTCGGAGTAGAAATGGAATTCATCCATCACCACTGAGCCGAGGTCCGCGGCCTCGCCTTCGCGCAGCGCGATGTTTGCCAGGATTTCCGCGGTGCAGCAGATGATCGGCGCGTCCTGGTTCACGCCTGAATCACCGGTGATCATCCCGACGTTTTCGGCGCCGAAGATCTCACACAAGGCGAAGAACTTCTCTGAAACCAGGGCCTTGATGGGAGCCGTGTAGTAGCTCCGCTGCCCGCGTGCCATGGCCTGGAAATGTGCCGCGATCGCGACCAGCGATTTTCCGGACCCCGTGGGCGTGGCGAGGATGACGTTGGCGCCGGTGGCCAGTTCCATGATGGCTTCGTCCTGGGCGGCATACAGGTCCAGGCCGCGGCTCCCGGTCCACTCAAGGAACCGGCTGTAGAGCACGTCCGGGTCGATGCCTGCGGCCGGGCGGTTCGAGGCGGACAGGACAGGCAGCTGGTCAACGAGTTTCATTGATTTCCAGCTTAGTGCCCCGCAGATGCCCGATATCCGGGCATGGCGGGGTTAGGCTCGCGGGAAGCCACCCGGCGCCCAATTATGGAGGAACTGTGAAGTGGGATCCCCTGAAGTACGTCCAGTTCGGCGACTACCGCGACCGGCCGTTTTTTGACCTCACAGGCAGGATCCGGCCGGACCGCCCCCGTCAGGTGGTCGATCTGGGCTGCGGCCCCGGCAACCTGACGGCCACCCTCGCCCGGCGATGGCCCGAGGCCAGGGTCCTGGGCCTCGACTCGTCAGCTGAAATGCTGGAACGGGCCGCCGGCCAGGCCGACGCTTCTCCCGGCCTGGCCTTTGCACAGGCCGACATTGCCCAGTGGATGCCCTCGGGTGAAACCGACGTGGTGGTCACCAACGCCGCACTGCAGTGGGTGCCCGGGCACCAGGAGATGCTGAGCCGGTGGCTGGCCGCGTTGCGCGCGGGCGCGTGGTTCGGCATGCAGGTACCGGGAAACTTCAACGCCCCGTCACACACCCTTATGCGGGAGTTGGCCGCCACCGCCCGCTGGCGGCCGCTGCTGAAAGGCGTTCTCCGCGGCGGGGAATCCGTGGGGGAACCGGCCGACTATCTGCGCACCATGCTGGACGCGGGATGCACTGCCGACGCTTGGGAAACCACCTATCAGCAGGTACTCCCCGGGACCGATCCGGTGCTTGAGTGGGTGCGCGGCACCGCGCTGCGGCCGGTGCTGGCCGTCCTCTCACCCCAGGAAGGTGCGGCTTTCGAAGCCGAGTACGCTGCCGCACTGCGGATTGCCTATCCTGCCACCGCCCACGGGACAGTTTTTCCCTTCCGGCGGATCTTCGCCGTAGCGCAAAAGCAACTTTCCGCCTAAACTCCATTCGTTCGATGTTATTTACAAGGCCCGTATAGCCATGTGACTAACAGTGAATGTTCAGTCGGAAATGAGGAATAACCGGCCTCGTGGGGATGGCCAAAAGCCTCAGCCTCATCGGCCTCCCCACCAACCCAGGAGGTGTAGTGCTTTTCGCCTTATTGATGAGGTTGCTGGCAGGCAACAAGGGCCGTGTAGCCGCCATCATCGCCCTGCAGCTGGTTCAGACCGCGGGCATTCTGCTGCTGCCCACCATTAACGCTGCCATCATCGATGACGGCATCGTGGCCGGCAACACCCCCGAGATTGTCCGGCTCGGCGTTGATATGGCCCTGGTTGCGGCCATCCAGGCGGCAGCGGCTGTGGCTGCCGGCTACCTGGGCGCTGTTGTGGCCATGACCCTTGGCCAACAGCTGAGGGCTGAGGTTTTCACCAAAATCCAGTCGCTTTCGTCCCAGGAGGTGGCGTCCTTCGGTGCCCATAGCCTCGTCACCAGGGCCACAAACGACACCCAGCAGATCCAGTCGTTCGCGGTCCTGGTATTCACCATGCTGGTGGCGGCGCCCGTCATGGCAGTGGGCGGGGTCTATCTTGCCTGGCAGCAGGACGTGGTGTTGTCCAGCATCGTCGTCATCATCATGCCGGTGCTTCTGCTCATCATGTACCTGATCGTCCGGCGTCTGATACCGCTCTACCGCGGCGGCCAGGAACTGCTGGACGCCACCGGGCAGATCCTGCGCGAGCAGATCATCGGAGCCAACGTCATCCGTTCCTTTGTCAGGCAGGGCCACGAGAAACGCCGGTTTGCCCGGGCAAATACCAGCTTGACCGGAAACAACCTGAAATCCGCCCTGGTCATTGCCGCAATGCTTCCGCTGATCATGATCGTGGTGAATCTTTCCTCCGTGGCCGTGGTGTGGTTCGGGGGACACCGGGTGTTCTCCGGCGAGATGAACATCGGGGCCCTGACGGCCTTCATCGCCTATATCATGCAGATTCTGCTGGCCATCATGATGGCCATGTACGTCCTGACCGCGGCCCCGCGCGCGGCGGCGTGCGCTGAGCGTCTCAATGCTGTGCTCAATACCCAGCCTTCGGTCCGGGATGTGGGGGACGTGCGCGGGGAAGCCTTCGACGGGGGCAGCATCACCTTCACGGATGTGCGCTTCGCCTATCCCGGTGCCGAAAGTCCGGTGCTCCAAAACATCAGCTTTACAGCAAGCCCAGGCACTACCGTTGCCGTTATCGGCTCAACGGGCAGCGGCAAATCAACCCTGCTGGGCCTGTTGCCCCGCTTTCTTGATGCCACCGCCGGGACCATCACCATCGGCGGCCGGGACATCCGCACCGTCCCGCTGGAAGTCCTTCGCCGTTCCATGGCCGTTGTCCCGCAGCGGTCGCATCTGTTCACGGGGACCATCGCCCATAACCTGCGGATCGCCGATCCAGAGGCCACCGACCCCGAGCTCTGGCAGGCGCTGGAAACTGCGCAGGCGGCAGGGTTTGTCCGCGAACTTCCCCTCGGGCTGGCCACCGAAGTCGGCCAAGGCGGAGTGACGCTCTCCGGCGGCCAGCGGCAACGCATCTGCATCGCCCGCGCCTTGGTCCGGCAGGCGCCGATCTATCTCTTTGATGACAGCTTTTCCGCACTCGATTTCGGTACCGAGAACCGGCTCCGGGATGCCCTCGCGGACACCCTGACCGAGGCCGTGGTGGTCGTGGTCGCCGAGCGGATCTCCACCGTTGCCGGCGCTGACCGGATTTTAGTGCTCGACGACGGGCGGCTGGTCGCGCAGGGGACGCACCTTGAGCTGTTGGAAGCCTCCACCACCTACCGCGAAATCGCCGAGTCGCAGTTGGCCCTGGAGAGCCTCCAGTGACCGGGCCGATCCCGGGCGCACCGGACAAGGAGTTCTGGCCCGCTGCCCGCCGACTGCTCAGCCTGCTGCACCCCTTCCGGTGGCGGATGCGTGCCGCCGTCATAGCCACGTGTTGCTTCGCCGGGCTGAACGTGGCCGCCCCGAATTACCTCGGGGAAGCCACGGACATCGTGGTGGACGGGGTGTACAGCGGCCTGTTTGAGCGGGACCGGCTGGGCCGGCTGCTGGCAGTTGTCGCGTTGATGTACGTCGGGGCTTCCCTTTTCAACTGGGTCCAGGGGAAGCTGACCGCGGGGTCAGTCCAGGGCCTGATGCAGGGCCTCCGGGCATCCGTTGAGGAAAAGCTGCACAGGCTTCCCTCCAACTACTTTCACGGGAAGTCCCGCGGCGACGTCCTGAGCCGGGTCACCAACGACATCGACAACATTTCCCAGTCACTGAGCCAGGTCCTGACGCAACTGATCATTTCTGTTCTGATGCTGTCCGGCGCCTTGGCCATGATGCTCTGGATATCGCCCCTCCTGGCGCTGATTGCCCTGGTCTCGGTGCCGGTGTCCACCGTGATAACGGTTCTGGTGGCACGCAAATCCCAGGCACATTTTGCGGGCCAGTGGACCGAAACCGGGGTCCTGAACGCGCACGTGGAGGAATTCATCACCGGCCATGAGGTGGTGATGGCCTTCGGGCACCAGGACCGCGCAGCAGAGGTCTTCCGTGCCAGCAACGACCGGCTCACCCGCGCGTCCGCCCTCGCCGAATACGTGTCAGGGCTTGTTCAGCCCCTGATGATCCTGATTTCCAACCTGACCTACATCGCCGTCGCAGTGGTGGGCGCATTCCAGGTCACCCTTGGTGCCATGACCATTGGTGGAATTCTGGCGTTTATCCAGTTCAGCCGCCTGTTCACGCAACCGGTGAGCCAGATCGGCGGCATGCTGAACGTCATGCAGTCCTGCGCGGCTTCGGCGCACCGGGTCTTCGAACTCCTCGACGCCGAGGAGATTCCTGTCGAGCCAAAGGAATCCGGCCCGGCTGCCCTGCCGGCCGGACGAATCGTTTTTGACAACGTCACCTTTGGCTACGCAGGCGAACCCGTCATCCGGGACCTCTCGTTTACGGTGGAGCCGGGGCAGACGGTGGCTATCGTCGGACATACCGGGGCCGGTAAGACCACTGTTGTGAATCTTCTGATGCGGTTTTACGAACCTGACGCGGGCCGGATCAGCATCGGCGGCACCGACATTGCCGTCATGTCCAGGGATACCCTGCGCGAGGGTTTCGGAGTGGTGCTCCAGGATGCCTGGCTCTTCGCGGGCACCATCAGGGAGAACATCGAATACGGCCGGCCCGGCGCAACGGACGCAGAGGTGACTGCTGCGGCGGAGGCCAGCCACCTGGACCACTTCGTGCGGTCCATGCCGGCCGGCTACGACTCCGTCCTGGACAGCGGCGGGGAGCCGCTGAGTCACGGGCAGCGCCAGCTCATCGCCATCGCACGGGCGCAGCTGGCAGACCGCGGGGTGCTGATCCTTGACGAGGCCACAAGTTCAGTGGATTCACGCATTGAGGTGCTGATCCGCCAGGCCATGCAGAGATTGCGGCGGGGCAAAACAAGTTTTGTCATCGCCCACCGTTTGTCTACGGTCCGGGACGCTGATCTAATCTTGGTCATGGATCACGGACGCATCGCAGAGCAAGGTACGCACCAAAACCTGTTGGCTGCCAACGGCCACTATGCACGGCTCTACAAGGCCCAGTTTGCCGGCCGGGCCGGAACACTGGAGGCAGGCCGATGAGTCCAGCCCAGGGGTTCCCCGGGACGTGGACACCTAACCAGGCCAGCACTGTGCCACTCTTTGAGCAGTTGCGGCTGCAGGTGATCCGGCTGGCCGACAGCGGTGAGCTGCCGCCCGGAACCAGACTTCCGGCGGTCCGTGCGCTGGCGGAACAACTTGACGTTGCCCCGCATACCGTGGCCCGCGCCTATAAGGAACTCGAGGCGGCCGGAGTGGTCGCCACCCAAGGCAGGAACGGCACCGTCATCAGCGCGCGTGGTGAGCGGTCGAATGCGCTTTCCGCTGCCGCAGGCGCCTACGCTTCGGTGGCGAAGGCGCAGGGGGCCACGTTTGCGGAAGCGGTCAAGCTCCTGGCCGCCGCCTACGACGCCCACTGACCCGCCGCGTGGATATTCGAAGAAGTTTTCGATTAGCATTAGTGGGTGCCTAAAGCCGTAGCTGAAGAAACAGCAGTTGAATCCGTTCCCGTCTCCATTGCCCCGGGCGGAGCCACGCCTGCCCGGCCGGACCTGTCCCGCCTTGTCGTCAAGGGGGCGCGGGAACACAACCTGCGGAACGTTGACCTGGACCTGCCCCGCGACGCCATGATTGTTTTCACGGGGCTCTCCGGCTCCGGAAAGTCCTCCCTGGCATTCGACACCATCTTTGCCGAGGGCCAGCGGCGCTACGTTGAGTCGCTGTCGGCCTACGCACGCCAGTTCCTGGGGCAGGTGGACAAGCCGGACGTCGACTTCATCGAGGGGCTCTCGCCGGCCGTGTCCATCGACCAGAAGTCCACCAGCAAGAACCCGCGGTCAACTGTGGGCACCATCACCGAAATATACGACTACATGCGCCTGCTGTGGGCGCGCGTGGGACGGCCGCACTGTCCCGTCTGCGGCGAGGTGGTGGCCAGGCAGACCCCCCAGCAGATCGTTGACCAGCTGCTCGAACTCGACGACGGCACGCGCTTCCAGGTCCTGGCTCCGGTAGTCCGGGGACGCAAAGGCGAATTCGTCGACCTCTTCAAGGAACTGACCGCGAAGGGCTACTCCCGGGCACGGGTGGACGGTGAGCTCATTCAGCTCAGTGAGCCGCCCAAACTCGGGAAGCAATTCAAGCACACCATCGAAGTGGTCGTTGACCGGCTGGTGGTCAAGGAAGGCATCAGCCAGCGCCTCACCGATTCGGTGGAGACCGCACTGGGACTGGCCGAGGGCCGGGTACTGGCCGAATTCGTCGACGTGGAGGCGGACGCTCCCGGCCGGCTGCGCGCGTTTTCGGAAAACCTCGCCTGCCCCAACGAACACCCCCTCGCCATCGATGAGATTGAGCCCCGCTCGTTCTCCTTCAACAATCCGTTCGGTGCCTGCGCGGCCTGCAGTGGAATCGGCACCCGGCTCGAGGTGGATGAGGAACTGATCGTTCCGAACCCGGAGCTGTCGCTGGCTGAAGGCGCCATCGCCCCCTGGTCGCTGGGTACGGCCACCACTGAATACTGGAACCGGCTGCTTGAGGGGCTCGCCAAAGAACTGGGCTTCTCCATGAACACGCCGTGGGAGAAGCTGGGTAAGGACGTCCGTCAAACCGTCCTGCACGGCAAGGACCACAAGGTTGTGGTCCAGTACAAGAACCGTTTCGGACGCGAACGGAAGTACAGTACCGGATTTGAAGGGGCCATCCAGTATGTGCACCGGAAGCACGGCGAGACGGACTCCGAATGGGCGCGGGACCGCTACGAAGAGTACATGCGGCAGATTCCCTGCCCGGCCTGCAACGGCGCCCGGCTGAACCCGGCCTCCCTCTCCGTGCTGATCAATGGCAAGTCCATTGCCGACGTCGCAGCGATGCCCATGCGGGCCTGCGCGGATTTCCTGAACAACCTGGTCCTCACCGGCCGGGAGGCCCAGATCGCCCATCAGGTGCTGAAGGAAATCCAGGCCCGGCTGACCTTCCTGCTCGACGTCGGCCTCGAGTACCTTAATCTCGAGCGGCCTTCGGCTACGCTGTCCGGCGGTGAGGCCCAGCGCATCCGGCTCGCAACGCAGATCGGCTCCGGCCTGGTGGGGGTGCTGTACGTCCTTGACGAACCCTCCATCGGCCTCCACCAGCGGGACAACCGCCGGCTCATCGAAACCCTGACCCGGCTGCGGGACATGGGAAACACCCTGATCGTGGTCGAACACGACGAAGACACCATCCACGTGGCCGACTGGATTGTGGACATCGGCCCGGGTGCCGGCGAGCACGGTGGACAGGTGGTGCATTCGGGATCGTATGAGGACCTGCTCGAGAACACCAACTCACTAACCGGGGATTACCTCTCCGGCCGCCGGAAGATTGACGTTCCCAAGAAAAGACGCAAATACGACAAGAAGCGTGAGCTGAAGGTCATCGGTGCGCGGGAAAACAATCTGGTCAATGTTGACGCGGCGTTCCCGCTGGGGCTCTTTACGGCGGTGACCGGGGTCAGTGGCTCCGGTAAGTCCACCCTGGTCAACGAGATCCTGTACAAAGTGCTGGCCAACAAGCTCAACGGTGCCAAGCAGGTTGCCGGGCGCCACAAGAGCATCCAGGGCCTGGAGCACCTGGACAAGGTTGTCCACGTGGACCAGAGCCCCATTGGCCGCACGCCCCGGTCCAACCCGGCAACGTACACCGGCGTTTTTGACAATATCCGGAAGCTGTTCGCGGAAACCACCGAGGCCAAGGTCCGCGGCTACCTCCCGGGCCGGTTCTCATTCAACGTCAAGGGCGGCCGTTGCGAAGCCTGTTCGGGCGATGGCACCCTCAAGATTGAAATGAACTTCCTCCCGGACGTTTACGTGCCGTGCGAAGTGTGCCATGGCGCGCGGTATAACCGGGAAACGTTGGAGGTCCACTACAAGGGCAAAACCATCGCTGACGTCCTGAACATGCCCATCGAGGAAGGCGCGGAGTTCTTTGCTGCCTTCTCGCCCATCGCCCGGCACCTTAATACCCTGGTGGATGTCGGCCTGGGCTACGTCCGGCTGGGACAGCCGGCCACCACGCTTTCCGGCGGCGAAGCCCAGCGGGTCAAGCTGGCCGCGGAACTGCAGAAACGCTCCAACGGCCGCAGCATCTACGTCCTCGATGAACCCACCACGGGTCTCCACTTTGAGGACATCAGGAAACTTCTGATGGTGCTGCAGGGCCTCGTGGACAAGGGAAACACGGTGATCACCATCGAACACAACCTGGACGTGATCAAGAGCGCGGACTGGATTGTGGATCTGGGCCCGGACGGCGGCTCGGGAGGCGGCCAGGTGGTGGCCACGGGCACCCCGGAACAGGTGGCCAAGTCCACCGCCAGCCACACGGCGGCGTTCCTCGCGGAGATTTTGGCATAACGCCACGTCCGCCCGGATGTATGCCGTGTCGGGCATGCGAGTTTCTGCCATGCACGGTGTCGTGAGAAACTAAGCCGGTGACTCAAACAACAGTGCCCGTGATCTTTGACCTGGACGGCACTCTTGTCGATCCGGCAGGTGGAATAACCGGCGGCATCGCGGCGGCCCTGGCGGCTTCCGGGCTCCCGGTTCCCGCTCCCGACCTGCTGGCCGCGATGATCGGTCCCAAGCTCAGCGATTCGCTGCTCACCGTCGCCATGGTTCCGGCGGACAAGCTGGACAGCGTCATCCGGCTGTACCGGCAGCACTACCTGGCAACGGGCATTTCGCAGAGCCGCCTCTACCCGGGGATCAAGGCTGTGCTGGAGGCGTTCGCCGCTGCGGGCAGGCCGGTGGCCGTCGCAACGCAGAAACCCGAAGGGCTGGCACATATTGTGCTGCAGCACCACGGCATCGCCGGCCTGTTCCAAACGATCAGGGGATCCTCGGATGACGAAACCTCCACCGAGGGCCCGGTCGGCAAAGCGGACATCATCGCCGCTGCCCTGGCTGACCTGTCCACACACCACGCCGTGATGGTGGGGGACCGCGCCCAGGATGTTGCCGGTGCCATCGCGAACGGCCTGGACTGCATCGGTGTGCGTTGGGGCTTTGCGCCCGACGGCGAACTGGAGGTTGCCGGTGCCGTCACCGTGGTGGAAGATACGGATGGCATGGTCGCGGCCATCGAACGGCTTGAGTCCATCCACACTGCCGCGATGAGTGAGGTGCGCAACGATGGCGTTGTTTGAGGCAGTCCGCTGGACATTCCGCGGTCTTGTCGCGGGCACCTGCCGGCCCACCGTCGTCGGCCTGGAGAACGTTCCCAAGGAGGGGCCGTTCATTGTGGCCCCCAACCATCTTTCGTTCTTTGACAGTGTCATTGTCCAGGCACTGATGCCCCGGCCGGTGGCCTTCTTCGCCAAGGCCGAGTACTTCACGACCGGTGGCGTGAAGGGAAAGGTCATGAAATCGTTCTTCGAGTCCGTCGGCTCCATTCCCGTGGAACGCGGCGAACAGGCCGCAAGTGTGCAGGCGCTCAAAACCCTCCTGGACATCCTCGAGGCGGGCAAGGGAATCGGCATTTACCCTGAAGGCACCCGCTCACGGGACGGCATCCTCTACCGCGGGCGGACGGGTGTGGGCTGGCTTGCGCTGGCAACGGGGGCTCCCGTGATCCCCGTTGGGCTGATCGGCACCGAAAACCTGCAGCCGGCAGGCGAGAAGGGGTTTAAGCCGCATCACTTCACCATGAAAGTCGGTGAACCGCTGTACTTCGAGAAGACCGGCCCGGACCACTCCCTGCCCGCACGCCGGCAGGTGACGGACCGGATCATGGACGCCATTGCCGAACTCAGCGGCCAGGAGCGTTCCAGCAGCTACAACCAGAGCAAGGCGACGGACTAAGGATCAGTAGACTTAAGTAGTGGCAGATCCAGCAACGTACAGGCCCCAGACGGGTGAAATTCCCACCAACCCCGGGGTATACCGGTTCCGCGATCCGCATGGCCGGGTTATTTACGTCGGCAAGGCCAAGAACCTTCGTTCCCGCCTGAACTCCTATTTCGCGAACCCGGCAGGACTGCTGCCCAAAACCCATGCCATGGTCCACGCGGCCAGCAGTGTGGAGTGGACCGTGGTGGGCAGCGAACTGGAATCCCTGCAGCTTGAATACACCTGGATCAAGGAATTCAAGCCCCGCTTCAACGTCGTGTTCCGCGACGACAAGACGTACCCCTACCTCGCCCTGACCATGAGCGAGAAGTTCCCCCGGGTGCAGGTCATGCGCGGGGACCGGCGCAAGGGTACCCGGTACTTCGGTCCCTATACCGCCGGAGCCATCCGGGAAACCATGGACACGCTCCTGCGGGTCTTCCCGGTCCGCAGCTGCAGCGCAGGGGTGTTCAAGCGGGCGCAGGCCAGTGGCCGTCCCTGCCTCCTGGGCTACATCGACAAATGCTCGGCCCCCTGCGTCGGACGGGTGACGCCGGAGGAACACCGCGTCCTGGCCGAGGACTTCTGCGCCTTTATGGGCGGGGAAGCCAAGCGGTTCATCTCCAAGCTCGAAAAGCAGATGGCCGAGGCGGTGTCCACGCTCGACTACGAGCGGGCGGCCCGGCTCCGGGATGACATCTCGGCCTTGCGGAAAGTCTTTGAACGCAACGCCGTGGTGCTCGCCGAAGACACCGACGCCGATATTTTTGCCCTGCACGAGGACGAACTCGAGGCCGCGGTCCAGGTCTTCCACGTCCGGGGCGGCAGGGTCCGCGGCCAGCGGGGCTGGGTGGTGGAGAAAGTGGAAGACTCCACCACTCCCGACCTGGTGGAGCACCTGCTCCAGCAGGTTTACGGCGAGGACAGCGACAGCCACGGCCGGCTGCCGCGCGAAGTCCTTGTCCCCGTGGCGCCCAGCAATGCGGAAGAACTGACCGAATGGCTGGGCGGTCTCCGGGGCGCGAAGGTGGACATCAGGGTGCCGCAGCGCGGGGACAAGGCCGCGCTGATGTCCACCGTGCGCGAGAATGCCGAGCATGCGCTGAAACTGCACAAGACCCGGCGGGCGGGTGACCTGACAGTCCGTTCCCAGGCACTCCAGGAGCTGCAGGAGGCCCTGGACCTGCCGGTGCCGCTGCTGCGCATTGAGTGCTATGACGTCTCCCACGTGCAGGGAACCAACGTGGTGGCCTCCATGGTGGTGGTCGAGGACGGCCTGCCCAAAAAGTCCGACTACCGCAAATTCTCTGTCACCGGGGCGGCGGCGTCCGACGACACGGCCGCCATGCACGACGTCCTGACCCGGCGGTTCCGCTATTACGTGGAGGACAAAACGGCGCAGGTCGAGGCCGCGGCACTCACCGATCACCAGGCGGCACTGGATGCGGCAGGGGACGCCGCCGTCCTGGACACCACCACAGCGGCACCCCGGGCCAAGTTCGCCTACCCTCCCAACCTCGTGGTGGTGGACGGCGGCCAGCCCCAGGTGAATGCCGCGGCCCGGGCGCTGGCGGAGCTGGGCATCGACGACGTGTACGTGGTGGGCCTGGCCAAGCGGCTGGAGGAGGTCTGGCTTCCGGACAGTGACTTCCCGGTGATCCTGCCCAGAACGTCCCAGGGCCTGTACCTGCTCCAACGGATCCGCGACGAAGCGCACCGCTTCGCCATCACCTTCCACCGGCAGAAGCGCGGCAAGGCGATGACCCTGTCCGCGTTGGACGGGGTGCCGGGCCTGGGGGAGTCCAAGCGCAAGGCCCTGGTAGCCCACTTTGGCTCCATTAAGGGCGTGAAGGCGGCCACAGCGGAGGAGCTGACGGCGGCCAAAGGCATCGGCCCGTCACTGGCCAATGCCATCGTGAGCCACTTCAGCAGCGAGGACGCGGCCGGTGAGACGGTTCCGGCCATCAACATGACCACCGGCGAAATCATTGAAACCTAGGTAGGGTAAGGAGCGCAGGTTTCCGCCGACGCGGTTGCCTGCTGGATCTTGACAGGAACGGGGCAGGGCGAATGACAGACTCGACGGCGGAATCCGGGACGGGGCAGGACGGCATGACGCCGATCAAACCCGTCGAAGCGGAGCTGCTGGTGGTCACCGGTATGTCCGGGGCCGGCCGCAGCACCGCCGCGGACGCTCTGGAGGACCATGGCTGGTACGTCGTGGAGAACCTTCCGCCGCAAATGCTTGGCACCCTCGCCGAACTGGTCTCCCACGCGCCACAGTCCATTCCCCGCCT
The DNA here is from genome assembly GCF_029076445.1 of Pseudarthrobacter naphthalenicus. Lineage (GTDB taxonomy): Bacteria > Actinomycetota > Actinomycetes > Actinomycetales > Micrococcaceae > Arthrobacter > Arthrobacter naphthalenicus. The sequence continues at coordinate 95,798 of NZ_JARESG010000013.1, read as the reverse complement.
GGCCGTGGTGATGGATGTGCGCAGCAAGGGCCTCTTCGCTGACATGCGGGCCACCCTGGGTGCCCTCGCCGCCAGCGGGGTCACGTTCCGGGTGCTGTTCCTGGACGCCAATGACGACGTCCTGGTCCGCCGCTTCGAGCAGGGCCGCAGGCCGCATCCCTTGCAGGAGGGCGGCCGCATCCTCGACGGAATAGCAGCCGAGCGTGAGGTGCTGAAGGAACTGCGCGACAGCTCCGACGTCGTTCTGGATACCTCTGACTACAACGTCCACGGCCTGGCCACCGCCGTTACCGAACTCTTCAGCGAGACGGGGCCGGTGGCGCTGCGGCTCAACGTCATGAGCTTCGGCTTCAAATACGGGCTGCCGGTTGATGCCAACTACGTTGCCGACGTCCGGTTCATCCCCAACCCGCACTGGGTACCCCAGCTGCGCCCCCACACCGGGCTGGACAAGGACGTCAGCGATTACGTGCTCGAAGCCGAGGGCGTCAAGAATTTCGTGGACCGCTACGTGCTGGCACTCGAGCCGGTGCTGGACGGGTACCGGCGCGAAAACAAGCACTACGCCACCATTGCCGTGGGCTGCACCGGCGGCAAACACCGCTCGGTGGCGGTCGCCGTCGAGCTGTCCAAGAAACTTGCGCAGTATCCCCGTGTCACCGTCACCACCACACACCGGGACCTGGGCCGCGAGTAATGGGGATGCTTACCGGGCCGCTGCCGCTGATACCGCTCACCAGCGGGACGGCAGGCGCCCAGCAGGACAAGGGCCCCAACGTGGTGGCGCTCGGCGGCGGTCACGGCCTGTCGGCTTCGCTGTCAGCCTTGCGCCTGCTCACCACCGAGCTGACCGCCATCGTCACAGTGGCGGACGACGGCGGGTCCTCCGGGCGTCTGCGCGAAGAGTACGGCGTCCTCCCGCCCGGCGACCTGCGCATGGCGCTCTCCGCGCTGTGTGACGACACCGACTGGGGCCGGACCTGGCGTGACGTGATGCAGCACCGTTTCCGGCCCGGGAAGGGCAGCGGCGGGTCCCTGGATGACCATGCCACCGGAAACCTTCTCATTGTGACGCTCTGGGAATTGCTCGGCGACGCCGTGGCGGGCCTGAAGTGGGCCGGTGCGCTGCTGGGGGCGCGGGGCCAGGTCCTGCCCATGTCCACCGTGCCGCTCACCATCGAGGGCGACATCCGTGTCACCGCGCCCGACGGCGAATCGGTCCTCCGGACGGTCCGCGGCCAGGCGCGCTGCGCCGTGGCCGGTTCACTCGAGCACGTCAGGCTCCTGCCCGAAGATGCCCGTGCCTGCACGGAGGCTCTGACGGCGATCGAACTGGCGGACTGGGTCATCCTCGGGCCAGGCTCCTGGTACACCTCCGTGCTCCCGCATCTGCTGCTCCCCGAGATGCGCGACGCCCTCAGCGCGACGGCCGCCAAACGCTGCCTGACCATGAACCTGGCCACGGACACCAAAGAGACTTCCGGCATGACGGCAGCCGACCACCTCCACGCCCTGCGCCGGTACGCTCCGGACTTCAGCATCGACGTCGTTCTGGCCGATCCCGCCTCCGTGCCGGACCGGGAGGAGTTCGAGAAAGCTGCCGCGATGATCGGCGCCGAGGTTGTCTTGGGTAAAGTGGGGGCGTCGGGCCGCCGACCCGTCCATGACCCCCTGCGTCTGGCAGCGGCGTACCACGACATTTTTGGGAACAGTTAGGAAGGTGCCATGGCACTGACATCATCGGTCAAGGAAGAACTGTCCCGGCTGGACATCAAAAAGTCATCCGTGCGTAAGGCTGAGGTTTCGGCGATGCTCCGGTTCGCCGGCGGTCTGCACATCATCTCCGGACGCATCGTGATCGAGGCGGAAGTTGACCTCGCATCCACCGCCCGCCGCCTGCGCGCAGCAATCGCGGAGGTATACGGCCACCAGAGCGAAATAATTGTGGTGTCCGCCGGCGGCCTGCGCCGCGGCAGCCGCTACGTGGTGCGGGTCGTCCGGGACGGTGAGTCGCTGGCGCGGCAGACCGGGCTCCTGGACGGCCGCGGGCGTCCGGTGCGCGGCCTGCCATCAGCGGTGGTCAACGGTTCCGCCGCGGATGCCGAAGCCGTGTGGCGCGGCGCCTTCCTGGCCCACGGGTCCCTCACCGAGCCCGGCCGTTCGTCGTCCATGGAAGTCACCTGCCCCGGCCCCGAGTCAGCGCTGGCCCTGGTCGGCGCCGCCCGCCGCCTCGGGATCCAGGCCAAGGCGCGCGAAGTCCGCGGCGTGGACCGCGTCGTCATCCGCGACGGCGACACCATCGCCGCCCTGCTGACCCGGATGGGTGCCCACGACGCCCTCATGGTCTGGGAGGAGCGCCGGATGCGCAAGGAGGTCCGCGCCACCGCCAACCGGCTCGCCAACTTCGATGACGCGAACCTGCGCCGCTCCGCCCAGGCGGCGGTGGCTGCCGGCGCCCGGGTGGACCGGGCCCTGGAGATCCTCGGCGACGACGTCCCGGACCACCTCAAATACGCCGGCGAACTCCGCGTGGCCCACAAACAGGCCAGCCTGGATGAGCTGGGGCGGCTGGCTGATCCGGTGATGACCAAGGACGCCATCGCAGGCCGGATCCGCCGGCTGCTTGCGATGGCGGACAAACGCGCCATCGACCTCGGCATCCCCGGCACGGATGCCAATGTGACGCCTGAAATGCTGGACGAGTAACAGCACCCTAGAATCAGAGCGTTCACCATAATCTTCCGGATGCCCGTCATCCGGATGCACAATCCGAGAGTTAGAAAACCGGACGAACCCGTCCACGATATTGGAGGATTTTGTGACCGAGTACGTACTGCCCGAACTTGACTACGACTACGCTGCCCTGGAGCCGCACATTTCGGCGCGCATCATGGAGCTTCACCACAGCAAGCACCATGCAACCTACGTTGCGGGCGCCAACAATGCGCTGAAGCAGCTGGCCGAAGCACGCGACAAGGGCGACTTCGCCAACATCAACCGCCTTTCCAAGGATCTGGCGTTCCACACCGGTGGCCACGTGAACCACTCGGTGTTCTGGAAGAACCTCTCCCCGGACGGCGGCGACAAGCCTGAGGGCGAGCTGGCCGCTGCCATCGACGACGCCTTCGGCTCCTTTGACGCCTTCCGCGCCCAGTTCTCCGCAGCAGCCCTTGGCCTGCAGGGATCCGGATGGGGCTTCCTGGCCTACGAGCCCATCGGCGGCAACCTGGTCATCGAACAGCTCTATGACCAGCAGGGCAACGTGGCGCTCGGCACCACGCCGCTGCTGATGCTGGACATGTGGGAGCACGCCTTCTACCTGGACTACGTCAACGTCAAGGCCGACTACGTCAAGGCTTTCTGGAACATCGTTAACTGGGCCGACGTCGCCAAGCGCTTCGAGGCCGCACGCACCAACGCCACGGGCCTCATCACCCTGCCGTAGTGACGCCGCGCACATGCGCCTGTAACAAACTTCACATTTCGGCGTGATTTTGGCTGGATTGTGGAAGGTCCGCCCCCGCACTTGCGGGGGCGGACCCACTTAAACGTAAGATGGATCACGGAAGGCGGTCAGCCTTCAGCAACGTGGCTGGTCGCCCTCCGTTCTGTTAATCATCTCTGCCCAATGGCGTGCGGGATCTGTTAGTTGGCTTCAACGCCCGCTCAACTAGTTGTGCTTTATCAAGCACCAAGGAGACTGAAAAAGTGACGACCCGTATTGGTATCAACGGCTTCGGCCGCATCGGCCGCAATTACTTCCGCGCAGCACTCGCACAGGGCGCGGACCTCGAGATCGTGGCAGTCAACGACCTCACCAGCCCCGAGGCACTGGCACACCTGTTCAAGTACGACTCGGTCGGCGGCCGCCTGAAGGAAACCATCGAGGTCAAGGACGGCAACATCGTCGTTAACGGCAATGTGGTCAAGGTCCTCGCCGAGCGTGATCCGGCAAAGCTTCCCTGGGGCGAACTCGGGGTGGACATCGTCATCGAGTCCACGGGTTTCTTCACCAAGGCAGCGGACGCGCAGAAGCACATCGACGCCGGCGCCAAGAAGGTCCTGATCTCCGCCCCCGCCTCGGATGAGGACATCACCATCGTGATGGGAGTCAATGACAACCTGTACGACTCCGCCGCGCACCACATCATCTCCAACGCTTCATGCACCACCAACTGCCTGGGCCCGCTGGCCAAGGTGGTCAACGACGAGTTCGGCATCGAGCGTGGCCTGATGACCACCATCCACGCCTACACCGCTGACCAGAACCTCCAGGACGGGCCGCACAAGGACCTCCGCCGCGCCCGCGCCGCCGCGATCAACATGGTCCCCACCTCCACGGGTGCTGCCAAGGCAATCGGCCTGGTCCTGCCGGAACTCAAGGGCAAGCTGGACGGTTACGCCATCCGCGTCCCGGTCCCCACCGGCTCCGCTACCGACCTCACCGTCACCGTCTCCCGCGAGACCACTGTCGAGGAAGTTAACGCCGCACTGAAGAAGGCTTCCGAATCCGAGGCGCTGCAGGGCTTCCTCACCTACACGGATGAGCCCATCGTCTCCTCCGATATTGTGGGGGACCCGGCGTCGTCCATCTTTGACTCCGGTTTGACCAAGGTCATCGGCAACCAGGTCAAGGTTGTTTCCTGGTATGACAACGAATGGGGCTACTCCAACCGCCTCGTGGACCTGACGGAGCTTGTCGCAGCCAAGCTGGGCTAGGGTTAGACACATGACATTCCACACCCTCAACGAACTGATCGCTGAAGGTGTCCGCGGGCGGTACATTCTGGTTCGAAGTGACCTGAATGTGCCGCTCGACGGCTCTACAGTGACTGACGACGGCCGCATCAAGGCCTCACTGCCAGTGCTGACGAAGCTCACGGACGCCGGTGCCCGCGTGCTGGTAACAGCCCATCTCGGACGCCCCAAGGGCGCTCCGGACGACAAATACTCCCTCAAGCCTGCCGTGGCGCGGCTGGCGGAGCTCGCGCCGTTCAGTGTCACCCTCGCCGGTGACACAGTGGGCAGTTCCGCCAAAGAGCTGGCCGCCGGCCTGACTGACGGCCAGGTGCTTGTCCTGGAGAACGTCCGCTTCGACGCCCGCGAAACCAGCAAGGACGACGCCGAACGCGGCGCCTTCGCAGATGAGCTCGTGGCCCTGACCGGAGACAACGGCGCGTACGTTGACGACGCCTTCGGCGCAGTGCATCGCAAGCACGCCAGTGTCTACGATGTCGCCACCCGCTTGCCGTCCTACCAGGGCGACCTCGTACACACCGAGGTGGAGGTCCTGCGGAAGCTGACGGCTGACACGCAGCGGCCTTACGTCGTGGTACTCGGCGGCTCCAAGGTGTCCGACAAGCTGGCCGTCATCGACAACCTCATCGGCAAGGCAGACACCATTCTGGTGGGCGGCGGCATGCTGTTCACGTTCCTCGCAGCGGAGGGCCACGCTGTGGCCGGCAGTCTCCTCGAGGAGGACCAGATCCCAGTGGTCAAGGACTACCTCAAGCGGGCGGCCGATGCCGGCACGGAGTTCATTGTGCCTACGGATGTTGTGGTGGCAAGCAAATTCGCCGCTGACGCCGAGCATGAGACGGTCCCCGCAGACGGTATCGAGGGAAGCAGCTTCGGAGCACAGGGCATCGGGCTGGACATCGGCCCGGACTCGGCAGCAGCCTTCGCCGCGCGGATCAAGAGCGCAAAGACGGTCTTCTGGAACGGGCCCATGGGTGTCTTCGAGTTCGCCGCTTTCGCTGCCGGTACCCGGGCCATCGCCCAGGCGCTGACCGAGACGGACGCGTTCACGGTTGTTGGCGGCGGCGACTCCGCAGCGGCCGTCCGGACCCTGGGCTTTGCTGATGACCAGTTCGGCCACATTTCCACTGGCGGCGGCGCCAGCCTGGAATATCTTGAAGGCAAGGAACTGCCGGGACTGAGCGTCCTGGACCGCTAAGAAGCCGGGCTGCCAAGTCCTCCGGCCGGCAGGGTGCCGCGTGCACCCTGCCGGCCGCACACTTATCAAGACTTTTGGAGAACATGTGACAACGTCAACGAACGGCGCTTTTGACCGTAAGCCCCTCATCGCGGGCAACTGGAAAATGAACATGGACCACGTCCAGGGCATCACCCTCCTGCAGAAGCTGGCCTGGACTCTGTCCGACGCCAAGCACGACTACAACCGGGTGGAGGTTGCGGTGTTCCCGCCGTTCACCGATCTCCGCGGGGTGCAGACCCTGGTCCAGGGAGACGAACTGCAGATCGCCTACGGTGGGCAGGACCTGTCCCAGTTCGATTCCGGCGCCTACACCGGCGATATCTCCGGCCAGTTCCTGAACAAGCTGGGCTGCCGCTACGTGCTGGTGGGCCACAGCGAACGCCGCACCGTCCACAACGAGTCGGACGAGGTCCTGAACGCGAAGGTCAAGGCCGCGTACAAGCACGGCATCACTCCGGTGCTGTGCGTCGGTGAAGGCTTGGAAGTCCGGCAGGCCGGTACCCACGTCGAGCACACCCTGACCCAGCTGCGGGCCGATGTTACCGGTCTGACCAACGAACAGGCGGCTGATCTTGTCGTGGCCTACGAGCCCGTCTGGGCCATCGGCACCGGTGAAGTGGCCGGACCCGAAGATGCCCAGGAGATGTGCGAGGCCATCCGTGCCGAACTGGCCACCATCTTCGGCGACGATGTTGCGGCGAAGATCCGGCTGCTCTACGGCGGTTCGGTCAAGGCAAACAACGTTGCCGCGATCCTGAACGAACGGGACGTGGACGGCGTGTTGGTGGGCGGGGCCAGCCTGGACCCCGCGGAGTTTGCTAATATTGTCAGGTTCGAGAGTCACTTGCTGACAGAGTAGTTCCTCTGCAGCACCAGGCTCCCGTAAATCCAATCTTCTGAAAGGCCGTCGTGGACGTTCTTCATGTCATTCTGCAGATTCTCCTGGGCATCACCAGCCTTCTGCTGACACTGCTTATCCTGCTTCACAAGGGACGGGGCGGTGGCCTGTCGGACATGTTCGGCGGCGGTATGAGTTCCGGCCTGAGCTCATCGGGCGTTGCGGAGCGGAACCTCAACAGGTTCACCGTCGTCCTGGGTGTCACATGGGGCGTTGTGATCATTGCCCTTGGCCTGCTGATGCGCTTCAGCGGGGCCGGCGACTCCTAGAACTTCCAACGGATCGTGGTGCGGCACTGCCGCCACGGGGATCTCCGAACTAGACTGTGGCTGTTGGCTTCCAACAGCCACAGTTTCGTTTAAACAGCGTCGTTTAAGCAGCCAGGAGTTTCGATGGTCCATAGTGCGTCAGCGTTCCGCGGCACCCGCGTGGGTGTCACAGAAGGTACCGGTCCCAAGAACCAGTCCGAAACCACCTCAGGCGAAAGGCTGCCGCGGATCCAGGTCAGTTACTGGTGCGCCAAGGGCCATGAGACACAACTCGTTTTTCTGCGGCTGCCGGATGAACAGATCCCGTCCAGTTGGGACTGCCGGCGGTGCGGTGCCCTGGCCTCACGCGAGGGCCGGGAACCTGCTCACGATGAGCAGGCCGAAGAGGGCTATAAGAGCCATCTCGAATACGTTAAAGAGCGGCGCTCCAGCCAGGACGCCGAAGCGGTCCTGGCTGGAGCACTGGAAAAGCTACGCGCCCGCGGCGTCCTTCCGGACGAGTTGCTGCGGGACCCTTGAGGCGGCGTTTTCGTCGATGAGCCAGAGCGTGCGGGACGTGCCGCGGGGACCTGCCGCGGGAACCTGCACCGGGTTGGCGCCCGCCAACGCGAGGCCAACGGCTCCGGCTTTGTCCTCGCCGGCCACAACCATCCAGACTTCGGCGGCTGTGTTGATGGCCGGCAGGGTAAGGGAAATCCGCTCGGGTGGCGGCTTGGGGGAGTTGCGAACGCCCACGACGGTCCGTTCCTTTTCCCGGATTCCGCCCTGCTCGGGGAACAACGAGGCCACATGGGCGTCCGGGCCAACACCCAACAACACCACATCAAGCCGGGGGAGCTGCCCCGGTTCCTCGGGCCGGTCATCTGACATGTCCGCCGCGTGTTCGGCCGCGGCAGCTTCGCGCAGGCGGCGGGCGTAATCCTCGGCTGCTTCCTCGGGAGTGTCAAAGTCATCGGTGGATGCGGGCTGGTTGATCCTCGCCGGATCAACCGGGATATGCGCGAGCAGGGCATCAAAGGCCTGCTTGGTGTTGCGGTCCGGATCATCCGCGGCAACAAACCGCTCATCACCCCACCAAAAATTGACCTTCGACCAGTCCACCGCAGGCGCCGCCGGTGAGTCCGCGACGGCCTTCAGCGTACCGATCCCTACCGTGCCGCCGGTGAGCACCACTGTGGCCTCACCGTACTTGTCCTGGACATCCACCAGCTTGGTGATCAGGCGAGCCGCTATGGCCGCCATCAGGACGGACGAATCAGGGTGGATGCTTACTCTAGGCTCAACGCTCACTGGGCCGGACGCTCCTTAGATTGGTACGTGGAAGTCCAATAGTAATCACTTCGCCGAAGACTTCGTCGGGGTCGAGGCGGCGGAGTTCTTCGGCGAGGCAGTCTTTGAGGCTGCGGCGGGGCAGGGAGATGCGTTGGGCGGGTTGGCCGGGTTGGGTGAGTTCGGCGATGGTGGTCCCGGGGCGGTAGAGCTGGACGTCGCCGCTGCGGCGGGTGAGCCGGACGCGGCGGATGCCGGTTCCGGCGGGGTCCGCGACGATGGTTACGGGTGCGTCCAGGGCCAGGGTCAGCCAGGCGGCGAGCAGGATCGTGGAGGGTGAGTCGGATGCGCCTTCGACCGCGACGGCGGTGACGGGGGAGGAATCGGTCTGGTCCAGGACGGCGGCGAGCTGGATCCGCCAGTTCGTGAGCCGGGTCCAGGCGAGGTCGGTGTCGCCGGCCTGGTAGGTGGCCCGGATGTTCTCGAGCGCTTTTTGGGGGTCCGGTTCGTTCGCGGAGTCGGTGATCCGGCGGTGCGCGATGCGTCCCACGGAGGTTTCGCACGCGTTTTCCGGGGCGCCGTGCGGCCACCAGGCCACGATCGGGGCGTCCGGGAGCAGCAGGGCCGCGACGAGGGATTCGGATTCGTGCGCGAGTTCCCCGTAGCCGCGGAGCACGATCACTTCCGAGGCGCCGGCGTCCCCGCCGACCCGGATCTGGGCGTCAAGCCGGTTCGGGGCGTCCGCGCCGGCGTCGGCGAGCACGATGATCCGGCAGGGGTGTTCCCGGCTGGCTTCGTTCGCGGCCTCGATCGCTTCTTCCTCGAGCCCGGAACGGGTCACGACCACCAGGGTCAGGACCCGGCCCAGGGCGATCACCCCGCCCTGCTCGCGCAGGGACATCAGCTTTTTGGAAACCTTCGAGGTGGTGGTGTCCGGCAGGTCAACGATCATGGCCTTCTCCAGGTTCGTCCGTCACGGGCCAACAGCTCATCCGCGCTGGCGGGTCCCCAGGACCCGGGGGCGTAGGGTTCAGGCTGTTCCTTCAGCCCGGCCCAATAATCTTCGAACGGGTCCAGGATCTTCCAGGACAGTTCCACTTCCTCATGCCGGGGGAACAGCGGCGGCTCACCCAACAGCACGTCCAGGATCAGCCGCTCGTAGGCCTCCGGGGAGGACTCGGTGAACGAGTGCCCGTAGCCGAAGTCCATGGTCACGTCCCGGACTTCCATCTGGGTGCCCGGGACCTTGGACCCGAACCGGATCGTGGCGCCCTCATCGGGCTGGACCCGGATGACCACGGCATTCTGCCCGAAATCATCCTCGCCGTGATCGCGGAAGAGCAGGTTCGGGGCGCGTTTGAACACCACCGCGATCTCGGTCACCCGCCGGCCCAGGCGTTTGCCCGCGCGCAGGTAGAACGGGACCCCGGCCCAGCGGCGGGTATGGATATCCACCCGGATCGCCGCGTACGTCTCGGTCGTCGAATCCGCCGGGATGCCTTCTTCTTCCAGGTAGCCCTGGACCTGTTCCCCGCCCTGCCAGCCGCCGGCGAACTGCCCCCGCGCGGAGTGCGCGGATAAATCCTCCGGGAGCTTGACCGCGGCGAGGACCTTTTCCTTCTCCGCCCGCAAATCATCGGCGTTGAACGAGATCGGTTCCTCCATCGCGGTCAGTGCCAGCAGCTGCAGGAGGTGGTTCTGGATCACGTCCCGGGCCGCGCCGACCCCGTCGTAATACCCCGCCCGGCCGCCCGTGCCGATGTCCTCGGCCATGGTGATCTGGACGTGGTCCACGTAATTCGCGTTCCACAACGGTTCGAACAGCTGGTTCGCGAACCGCAGCGCCAGGATGTTCTGCACCGTTTCCTTGCCCAGGTAATGATCGATCCGGAACACCGCGTCCGGCGGGAACACCGACTCGACAATGTCATTCAGCTGCCGGGCGGACTCCAGGTCATGACCGAACGGCTTCTCGATCACCACCCGGCGCCACTTCTGCCCGTCCGCCTGCGCGAGGCCATGCTTGGACAGTTGCCGGCAGACCTGCTCAAACGCCTTCGGCGGGATCGAAAGATAAAACGCGTGGTTCCCCCGCGTTCCGCGGACCTCGTCCAGTTCCGCGATCGTCGTCCCGAGCCGCTCGAACGCGTCATCATCGTCGAACTCGCCCTGGACAAAACGCACCCCCTCGGCGAGCTGGTTCCAGACCGCTTCATCAAACGGGGTCCGGGCATGAGCCCGGACAGACTCCTCCACCTGCGCGGCGAACTCCTCATGGGACCAGGACCGCCGGCCGAAACCCACCAACGCGAAACTCGGCGGCAACAACCCCCGGTTCGCCAGGTCATACACCGCCGGCATCAGCTTCTTCCGGGCCAAATCACCCGTCACCCCAAAAAGGACCAACGAGGACGGACCCGCAATCCGGTTCAACCGGCGATCCCGCGGATCCCGCAACGGATTACGCCCGGACTTTCCGGATCGCAGCCCGGATGTTCTGCCGTGTTCAGTTTCTGGCATGGTTGCTGTGGAACCTTAGCTGTCGGTAACGGATGCGGACCGGGAGGCCAATGCTGCGATGATCTCCTGCAGCTGGGCGACGCCGGCGGCGCGGTCGGTGAGGTGCAGGCGCAGGACCGGGCGCCCGTGTCCGGCCAGGACCTGGGCGTCGCCCGCGGCCTGGGCGGCAATCAGTTCCCCGAACGTGAAGGGACGCTCCGGGATGGCCAGATCTTCCGCGGGGGCCGCCGTGACCTGGAGGAACACGCCGATCGCGGGACCGCCCTTGTGGAACTGGCCGGTGGAGTGCAGGAACCGCGGGCCCCACCCGAAGGTGACAGGGCGGCCGCTGACCTCGGCGAGCTGGTCGCGGATGCCTTCCAGGCCGGCGAAGGCCAGCCGGTCAAAGTACGCCTGGACGCTGAGGTAACTGTCGTCGTCGAGCGTGCCCAGGAGCGCACCCACGGCTTCCTCCGCCGTGGCCGCACCACGCAGCCAGTCACCGCCGCGGACCTCGATAACACCGTCCACAAACGCGGCCGGCGTGGGCTCGGGCTGGGCGTCAAGCAGACCGCGGGCGGCCACCTTCGCCGCCTCCACGTCAGGCTGGTCGAACGGGTTGATCCCCAGCAGACGGCCGGCAACAGCGGTGGCGAACTCCCACACCATCATCTGCGTGGCCAGGCCCCCGGCGATGGCTACTTCGTTGGCACCGAGTTCGACGTCGGCGTCCGCGGCTACCAGCCGGACCACCAGGACGTCGTCCGCCCCGGAGCTGACCTCCGGGGAGTTCGGGCCGGCCACCACCGGCAGGACGCCGGTGCCAAGCTTGCCCGTGGATTCGGCGATGAGCTGTTCGGCCCAGTCAGCGAAACCCACAATCCCGGACCCGTCCTCGGCAATGACGATCTTGTTCCGCAGCGGGCTGGTGCCGCCCAGGGCCGTCCCGAGAGCCAGACCAATGTTCTCGGGCGCGTCGTCATTAAGGACCTCGGCGGCTTCCTCGGCCTCATCCAGGAAGGCCTGAATGTCCACCCCGGCCAGCCCTGAAGGGACCAGGCCGAACGCGGTCAGGGCCGAGTACCGGCCGCCGACGTTCGGGTCCGCATTGAACACTGCCCGGTAGCCGGCCTCGCGTGATGCCGCATCCAGCGGGGAACCGGGATCGGTGACCACGATGATCCGGCTCTTCGCATCGACGCCGGCCTCGGTGAAGGCATGCTCGAAGATCCGGCGCTGCGAGTCGGTCTCCAGGGTGGAACCGGACTTGGACGAAACCACAATCGCGGTTTCGGCCAGCCGGTCCGCGAGGGCAGCACGGACCTGGTCCGGATCCGTGCTGTCCAGCACAGTCAGCTCGACGCCGGCGGTGCCGGCAATGACCTCGGGAGCCAGCGAGGAACCGCCCATCCCGCACAGCACGATCCGGGTCACGCCATCGGCCTTCAAGGCATCGCGGAGCTCAAGGATGCCCGGCACCAACGCCTGCGAGACGGTGGCCGCCTCCACCCAGCCGAGGCGGACAGCGGACTCGGCCTCGGCGTCGGGACCCCACAGGGTGTGGTCCTTCGCGAAGATCCGGGTAGCGATGCGGTCCGCCACAAGGGTGGGAAGGTGCTGCTCGAGGGCCTGCTGCGCGGCGCCGGTAGCGTCGTAGCTGAGTGTGCTCATAGTGGGTTAGGAAGCCTTCCGTGCAGAGGCGAGCGCGCCTTCGACGTCGGCCAGCAGTTCTTTCCAGCTGGCCACGAACTTGTCCAGGCCCTCGGATTCGAGGAGGGCCACCACCTCGTTGTAGGAGATGCCCAGCCCGTCCAGGGCGTCCAGCGTGGCGTTGGCATCGGCGTAGGTACCGGAGATGGTGTCACCGGTGACCACGCCGTGGTCAAACGTGGCATCGAGGGTCTTCTCCGGCATCGTGTTGACGACGCCCGGAGCGACGAGTTCCGTGACGTAGAGGGTGTCCGGGTACGCCGGGTCCTTGACGCCGGTGGATGCCCACAGGGGACGCTGCGGACGTGCGCCGGCCGCAGCAAGGACGGCCCAGCGCTCGGTGGCGAAGAGTTCCTCGTATACCTGGTAGGCCAAGCGGGCGTTAGCCACGCCGGCCTTGCCCTTGAGGGCTTTGGCTTCGTCGGTGCCGATCGCGTTGAGCCGCTTGTCGATCTCGGTGTCCACGCGGGAGACGAAGAAGGAGGCCACCGAGTGGATCTTCGCGAGGTCGTGGCCGTTCTCCTTGGCCTGCTCCAGGCCGGACTGGAACGCGTTGATGACGGCGCGGTAGCGCTCCAGCGAGAAGATCAGCGTCACGTTAACACTGATGCCCTCGGCGAGGGTGGCGGTGATGGCTTCCAGGCCTTCAAGCGTCGCCGGGATCTTGATGTGGACGTTGTCCTTATTGACCTTCTTGTAAAGGTGCTTGGCTTCGGCGATGGTGCCGGCGGTGTCCCAGGCGAGGCGGGGGTCAACTTCGATGGACACGCGGCCGTCCACACCCTTGGTCGCTGCTGCCACAGGGGCGAACAGGTCGCAGGCGTCGGCGACGTCGGTGGTGGTGATTTTGAAGATGGTCTCCTCGACGGTGGCGCCTGCCGCTGCCTGGGCGGAGATGGTGGCGTCGTAGTCCGTGCCGGCCGTGATGGCGGCGTGGAAGATGGACGGGTTGGTCGTCACGCCAACCACGTTCTTCTCTTCGATGAGCTTGCGCAGGGTGCCCGTCTCGAGGCGGCTGCGGGAAAGGTCATCGAGCCAGATGGACACTCCGGCGTCGGAGAGCTGCTGTGTGGGGGTAGTCATGGTGTTATCTCCTGGAATCTTGGTTAGGCCTGCAGGCCTGCGAGGGAGTCCTTGGCGGCGGCGGCGACTGCCTCCGCGGTGATGCCGAACTCCTTGAAGAGGCGCTTGTAGTCGGCGGAAGCGCCGTAGTGTTCGAGGCTGATGGAGCGGCCGGCGTCGCCGACGAACTCCCTCCAGCCCAGGGCCAGGCCGGCCTCGACCGAGACGCGGGCCTTGACGGCGGCGGGCAGCACGGACTCGCGGTAGGCGGCGTCCTGCTTGGTGAACCATTCGACGCACGGCATGGAAACCACGCGGGCGGCAATGCCTTCGGCCTGGAGCGCCTCGCGGGCCTGGACGGCCAGCTGCACCTCGGAACCGGTGCCGATCAGGATGACGTCGGCCGGAACCGTGGCGCCGTCCTTCGACGCTTCGGCCAGTACGTAGCCGCCCTTGGCGACGCCCGCAACTGAACCGAACGTATCGCCGTCGGCCGCGCCTTCACCACGTGCGTAGGTGGGGATGTTCTGGCGGGTCAGGACGATGCCGGCCGGGTTGGAGTGGTTCTCCAGCATGGTCTTCCAGGCTGCGGCAACCTCGTTCGCGTCACCGGGGCGGACAACGTCCAGGCCCACAATGGCGCGCAGCGAGGCGAGCTGCTCCACCGGCTGGTGGGTGGGGCCGTCCTCGCCGAGGCCGATGGAATCGTGCGTCCACACGTACAGCGAGGGGACGCCCATCAGGGCGCCGAGGCGGATGGCCGGGCGCTGGTAGTCGGAGAAGATCAGGAACGTGCCGGAGAACGCGCGGGTCCGGCCGTGCAGCGAGATGCCGTTCACGATCGACGCCGCAGCGTGCTCGCGGATGCCGAAGTGCAGGACACGGCCGTAGGGATTGCCCTTCCACGCATCGGTGGAGCGGGAGACCGGGATGAAGGACGGCGAGCCCTCGATCGTGGTGTTGTTGGACTCGGCGAGGTCAGCCGAACCGCCCCAGAGTTCCGGCATGACCGGACCCAGTGCATTCAGGACCTTGCCCGACGCTGCGCGGGTGGAAACGTCCTTGCCGGCTTCGAAGACCGGAAGGGCAGCGTCGAGACCTGACGGCAGTTCGCGGGCCTCGATGCGCTGCAGAAGCGCCGCGCCTTCAGGGTTGGCTGCCTGCCAGGCGTTGAAGGACTCTTCCCATTCCTTGTGGGCGGCGGCTCCGCGGTCCACTACAGAGCGGGCGTGGGCCAGGACGTCCTGGTCCACGTCGAAGGACTTCTCCGGGTCGAAGCCGAGCACGGACTTCAGGCCTGCGACCTCGTCGGCGCCCAGGGCCGAGCCGTGGATCTTGCCGGTGTTCTGCTTCTTCGGGGCCGGGTAACCGATGATGGTGCGCAGCGAGATGATGGACGGCTTGGACGTCTCGGCCTTCGCGGCCAGCAGCGCGGAGTACAGTTCCTGCACGTCTTCGACGTATTCGCCGGTCTTGGTCCAGTCCACGCGCTGGGTGTGCCAGCCGTAGGCCTCGTAGCGCTTCAGGACGTCCTCGGTGAAGGAGATGTCGGTGTCGTCCTCGATGGAGATGTGGTTCTCGTCATAGATCACCACGAGGTTGCCCAGCTCCTGGTGCCCGGCCAGCGAGGAAGCCTCGGACGTCACACCTTCCTGCATGTCGCCGTCGGAAGCGATGACCCAGATGGTGTGGTCAAACGGGGAGGTTCCCTCGGCGGCGTCGGCGTCGAACAGGCCGCGCATCCGGCGCTGGGAGTAGGCGAAGCCCACCGAGGAGGCCAGGCCCTGGCCCAGCGGGCCGGTGGTAATTTCCACGCCGGCGGTGTGCTTGTACTCGGGGTGGCCCGGCGTCAGTGAACCCCAGGTGCGCAGCGCTTCCAGGTCCTTCAGTTCCAGGCCGTAGCCGGAGAGGAACAGCTGGATGTAGAGGGTCAGCGACGTGTGGCCGGGTGAGAGGATGAAACGGTCACGTCCCAGCCAGTCCGGATTGCGGGGATCGTGGCGCATGAGCTTCTGGAAGAGAAGGTAAGCGGCCGGAGCCAGGCTCATGGCCGTACCGGGGTGGCCGTTGCCGACCTTCTCCACAGCGTCTGCGGCCAGGACACGGACTGTGTCCACCGCGCGCTGGTCCAAGCTGGTCCATGACAGTTCTTGCTCTTCCAAATGTGGCACGAAAACCGGGCCCCTCTCTATGCTGATGGCGGGACGGCGGATCCGGTCAACGGCACGCTGAGGTGCCGCTGCGGTGTACCAGCCGTTCACCATCGAAACGTGGATCTTTTTACTCAGACACTGGCCGCTGGAACGCAGTTTCCAGCGCGTTCTTTTGGTGTGCTGATCTGGTGACAGCTTAGCTCCATTCCATTCTGCGGGCGGCCCAAATCTCACGTTTTGGACGCAATTTCGCTTTATGTGAATGCGTGTTCCGTGAGGTTGAGTTAATCTGCTCGAATCGGACTGTGAGCGATCATCTGGGCTTATTGTGCGGGGATCTGGTGCAAAATGCGCACGGTATGATATTTGGAGGCTGACGCCGCGTTGCTGCGCCCTTCGGGTGCGTGCGCCTGCGGCGCTACCGGGATCCTGGACCGAGGACAACGGCGGGTTACCCGGGAACGACGGCCGCGAGATCCAGCTGTCCTGACAGACAGAACTGCCAACAAGAACGGGTGACTGCCACCGTGAGCACAACCGATACGCCGTTAAACGCCGCCCCCGTATGGGGGAGAGCCGGACTGGCCCGGAAGGCCAAGGCGTATTTCGCCCTCACTAAACCGCGCGTCATCGAGCTGCTGCTCGTCAGTACGTTGCCAACCATGATCTTCGCCGAACGCGGGTTCCCCTCGATCGGACTGATCCTGGCCACCCTGGTAGGCGGTGCTTTTGCCGCCGGTAGCGCCGGGGCCTTTAACTGTTACTTTGACCGCGACATCGACAAACTGATGCACCGGACCGAAAACCGGCCCCTCGTCACCGGTGAGGTGACCCCGCGGGAGGCGCTGATCTTCTCCTGGCTCCTCGGTGTGGCTGCCATCGCCATTCTCTGGTTCGGGGCCAACCCGCTCGCCGCCTGGCTCGGGGTGGCGGCGATCTTCTTCTACGTGGTCATCTACACGCTGATCCTCAAGCGCCGCACGGCCCAGAACATCGTCTGGGGCGGGGCCGCAGGCTGTTTCCCCGTGGTGATCGCGTGGGCGGCCGTCACGGAACGCGTGGAATGGCCGGCCATCATCCTGTTCATGGTCATCTTCCTGTGGACTCCGCCGCACTACTGGCCCCTGTCCATGCGCTACGGCGAGGATTACCGTAACGCGAACGTGCCCATGCTCGGCGCGATTGCGGGCGCCAAGGTGGTCTCCGTCCAGGTTGTCCTCTACGCCTGGGCCATGGTGGTGTGCTCCCTCCTGATGGTGCCGGCCGGTGGCGCGGGCTGGGTGTACACGATCACTGCCGTCCTTGCCGGTGCCTGGTTCCTCTACGAATCACATGCCCTGTACAGCCGGGCCCAGCGCGAGGACATCCCGGACAAGCGGGCCATGAAGGTCTTCCACGGCTCCATCAGCTACCTGACGCTGCTGTTCATCGCCCTGGCCGTGGACCCCTTCATCGGATCCGCCATCGTCGGCTAAGCCACCCCGTCCCGGGCGGCCGGACCCTCTCTCACTTAATGTGGGTTTTCTTCCAACGCTCTTGCACTTTCCTTGGAAAGCACCTGACCCTCCTTCGACCTTCAAGGCGAGGGAGGGTCTTTCGCTGCCGGCCTGGAGTGCGCTGTCTTCCGCATTAAGTGAGAGAGCGTTCGGGAATTTAGCGCATTAAGTGAGAGAGCGTTGGAAACGGAAGTGCCACGGTCCGGGGGACCGTGGCACTTCGTCGTCCGGCATTCGGGCGCGCTGCGCTGCCCGGCTGCGCGCCGGGGGGCTACTTCGTCGGGCTGGAATGTGCGACGTCGGCCGCGTTGGTTGCTGCGCCCATCAGCAGTGCGGCGCCCAGCATGTGCGCCCCCACCAGCAGGGCGGGAATCCCGTTGTAATACTGCGTGAAGCCGATGACGGCCTGCAGCAGCGTCACTGCCAGCAGCAGAATGGCTGCCGTGCGGAACAACCCGGGTATCCGGCGCGTAAACACCAGCACGAGCGCGAACAGTGTTCCGGCAGTAACCAGGTAGGCCGGTACGGCGTGGATGTGCGAGAACAGGTCCCAGTCCAGCCCGTTACGCGGCGCATCGGCATCTCCGGCGTGCGGACCGGCTCCGGTGACCACCACACCCAGCATGACTGCCAGGGCGGAGAACAGCGCGACGGCGGCGGTCACCGGGCGCAGTACTCCCGGCAAGGCGGGCAACGTGGCGACGGCGAAACGCCCGGTCCGGCCGTATGCCCGGTTGACCAATAAGGTTGCGATGACGACCAGGGCCATGGACACCAGGAAGTGCAGGCCCACCACCCACGGGTTGAGGTTGGTCAGGACGGTAATGCCGCCGATGACTGCCTGAGCGGGGATACTGGCCAGCAGGCCCAGGGCCAGCAGGAACAGGTCGCGGCGCTCCCGGCGCAGGTTCCACAAGTAGACCAGCATCAGCACCGCAACGGCGGCCAGGGCGAAGGTCAGGAGCCGGTTGCCGAACTCAATGAAGCCGTGGATTCCCATCTCGGCCGTGTTGACCAGGGACGTGTCGGTACAGCGAGGCCAGGTGGGGCACCCCAGCCCGGACGCGGTCAGCCGGACCGCGCCACCGGTCACCACCAGCAGGGTCTGGCCAATGAGTGAGGCCACGGCAAGGCGGCGGACCCGGGCGTCGACGGTACGGGGCAGCCGCGATGTCAGGCGACCGGCAAACTCAGGGAGGCGTGAAGCCGTGCTCACGAATATCTCAATTCCACTTGAACCAACGGATGGCTGCAGCTCCGGCAAGGACTGTCCACAGCAGCAGTATTAGGGCGGCACCTGAATTAACGGTGCCGAAGAGAAAGGCCTCGCGCAAGGCCGCACCCAATGCGCCCGAGGGCAGGTAGTGCACGATCCCCTGGGCCAGGGCGGGCAGCCGGTCGGCCGGAATCACTATCCCGCCCAGCGCACCGAGCAGGATCCACAGGAGGTTGGTGATGGCCAGGGTGGCCTCAGGCCGGACGGTGCCGGCGACGAGCAACCCGAGGGCGGTGAAGGCAGCCGCGCCCAGGACGAGCAAGGCCAGGCCCGGCAACCAGCCTGAAGCGGGCGGACTCCAGCCGAGGGGAAGAGCCACCGCAGTGACCACGGCAACCTGGATGGCCAGCACGGTCAGGACGGCCAGGACCTTTCCGGCAATGAGGCCGCCGCGGCCCAGGGGCGTTGTGGACAGGAAACGCAGGACGCCGTACCGGCGGTCGAACCCGGTGGCGATGCCCTGTCCCGTGAAGGCGGTGGACAGGGCGCAGAGCGCGAGGATGCCGGGGACCGCGATGTTGATGCGGGTGCCGCCAAGGCCGTCCAGGAGCGGCGTGACGGTCAGGCCAACGAGGGCGAGCAGCGGCAGGACCACTGCAAGGATGAGCTGCTCGCCGTTCCGGAGCATCGCGACAGCTTCGTATTTACCCTGCAGCATGATGCGCCGCATGAGGGGTGCGGGCTGTTGGCGCATCACCGGATCCGTGGTGCCGGTCATCGGACATCCTTTCCGGAAACATCCAGGAACACGTCTTCGAGGCTTCGCGCCGCAAGGCTGAGTGAACTGGGCATCACACCATGGGCGGCCCACCAGGCGGTGAGTGCGGCCAGGTCCTGGGCTGTGAGCGGCCCGTTGGCAATATAGCTGCCGGCACGCGTTTCGCGGACGGTAATGGACTCGGGAAGGACGCCGGAGAGGTTGAGACCGGCTTCGGCTTCGAAGAGAAGGGTACGGATATGCTCGCCGGACTCGACGGCGGGTTCCCGCTGAAGAAGCTGCGCCACCGTGCCCTCCGCGACGTTCCGGCCGGCGTCGATGATGTAAACGTAGTCGGCCAGCCGCTGGGCGTCGTCCATCAGGTGGGTGGTGAGGATGATTCCCATGCCGGCATCCCGCAGCTCCGCGATGAGCTCAAAAACCAGCTGCCGCGACTGCGGATCCAGCCCTGCGCTGGGCTCGTCCAGGAACAGCACCTCGGGGTCGCCGATCAGTGCCGCTGCCAGGGCAAGCCGTTGCTTCTGGCCACCGGAGAGCCGGCGCACAGAGGTCCGGGCAAAGGATTCAATGCCCAATCGGTCCACGAGTTCGTCAACGGAGCGCGGTTTGGCGTACATTCCGGCGATATGGCGCAGAAGGGGAATGGGACGGGCCGACGGCGGGAGCCCGCCATCCTGGAGCATCACCCCGACGCGGGAGCGCAGGTCTGCCCCCGCCCGGCCGGGATCCTGTCCCAGCAGTGAGATGGTGCCGCCGGTGCGGGCCTGCAGGCCCTGGGCACATTCGATGGTGGTGGTCTTTCCCGCCCCGTTGGCTCCGAGCAGCGCGGTTACCTGGCCGCGTTCGGCGATGAGGGAGACGCCGCTGACCACCCGGAGCATCTTTCCATCCAGGCTGGCCAGCGGACCAACATCTTTTATCAGCCCGCTGATGGTCAGAACCGGGGATTCGGGGGATCGCACCCCAGCATTCTACGCGATGTAGTACTTGGCGGGTTGTCGGCGCCGGCGGCCGCCCGGAGCACAGGTCAGCCTCGCCTTACTGGAACGGGGGACTAAATTACGACATGATTGTGTTGTGTATTCCATGACCAACGCTACTGTTGTGCCCGTTGCCGGGCACGGAGCGCCGCGCACCGCCCCGGAGCGCGGCCACGCCGCCGTTTCAACGGTGGCGGACCCGGACGAGCGTACCCGGGACCGCGTGCTGAGTGCCGTTCTGGAGCATGGACCCATCAGCGCCGCGGAACTCGGCGACATGCTCGGCTTCACCCCCGCGGCTGTCCGAAGGCATCTTGACCACCTGGACCGCAGCGGTGTCATCGAAGTTAAACGCGTGGCCAAGGCCGGCGCCGGCGCGGGTCGCCCCGCGCGGCGCTACGTTCTGAGCTCCCAGGGACAGTCGAAGCTTGGCAACGACTACCTCGACATCGCCACCCTCGCGCTCCAGCAGCTCCAGGAAGTGGCGGGCCAGGAGGCTGTCCGCCAGTTCGCCGTCGAACGCTTCTCGGAGATGGAACGCCGTTACGCGCCGGAAATCGAGCAGGCCGGGCCGGACATCACCGCTCGTGCCCGGGTTCTGGCCGAGGCCCTCAGCCGCGACGGGTTCGTGGCTTCAGCGGCATCGATTGAAGCCAAAGCACCCCTTCCGGCGGCGCTCTCCAGCGTCCAGCTGTGCCAGGGTCACTGCCCCATCCAGCAGCTCGCCGCCCACTTTCCTGTTTTCTGCGACGTGGAGACCGAAGTGTTCTCCCGGCTGGTGGGCGTGGACGTGCGCCGTCTGTCCACCCTGGCGCGGGGCGGCCACGTCTGCACCACCCACATACCCACAGGACGGCTGGCTGCAGGGGGACCCCACGTCCCCCATGCAGCCCCCGCCGGCCTGAATGAAGTAACCAACCATCAGCAAGAAAGGCCGTGATGACGGACCAACTATCAGAGAAAGCGGTAGCCGAAGACACTGTGATCTCGGAGATTCTGGAAAAGAATCCCGAGCTCCACGGCATCGGTACATACGAGTACGGCTGGTCCGACAAGAACGACGTCGGCGCCAACGCCCGCCGCGGCATCAACGACGAAGTAGTCCGTGACATCTCGGACAAAAAGAGCGAACCCGAGTGGATGCTCGACCTTCGCCTCAAGGGCCTGAAGTACTTCGACCGCAAGCCCATGCCCACCTGGGGTGCAGACCTCTCCGGCATCGACTTCGACAACATCAAGTACTTTGTGCGGTCCACCGAGAAGCAGGCCACCAGCTGGGAGGAACTGCCTGAGGACATCAAGAACACGTACGACAAGCTCGGCATCCCCGAAGCCGAAAAGCAGCGCCTGGTTTCCGGCGTCGCGGCCCAGTACGAGTCCGAGGTGGTTTACCACCAGCTGCGTGAGGACCTCGAAAAGCAGGGCGTCATCTTCCTGGACACCGACACCGCGCTGCGCGAGCACCCGGAGATCTTCCAGGAATACTTCGGCACGGTCATCCCCGTGGGCGACAACAAGTTCGCCTCGCTGAACACGGCTGTCTGGTCCGGCGGCTCCTTTGTGTACGTGCCCAAGGGCGTCCACGTGGACATCCCCCTGCAGGCATACTTCCGCATCAACACGGAAAACATGGGCCAGTTCGAGCGGACCCTGATCATCGCCGATGAGGACTCCTACATCCATTACATCGAAGGCTGCACCGCCCCGATCTACACGTCGGACTCGCTGCACTCCGCTGTCGTGGAAATCATCGTGAAGAAGGGCGCCCGCGTCCGCTACACCACCATCCAGAACTGGTCCACGAACGTGTACAACCTCGTGACCAAGCGTGCCATCTGCGAAGAGGGCGCCACCATGGAGTGGGTCGATGGCAACATCGGGTCCAAGGTCACCATGAAGTACCCGGCCGTCTACCTGGTGGGCGAGCACGCCAAGGGCGAAACCCTGTCCATCGCTTTCGCGGGTGCCGGCCAGCACCAGGACACGGGTTCGAAGATGGTGCACATTGCGCCGAACACCAAGAGCTCCATCATTTCCAAGTCCGTGGCCCGCGGCGGCGGCCGTGCCGCCTACCGCGGCCTGGTCCAGGTCCGTGAAGGCGCCAAGCACTCGGCCAACACCGTCCGGTGTGACGCGCTCCTGGTGGACACCATCAGCCGTTCGGACACCTACCCGTACATCGACATCCGTGAGGATGACGTGGTGATGGGCCATGAAGCAACTGTTTCCCGGGTCAGCGAAGAGCAGCTCTTCTACCTGATGTCCCGCGGCATGCGCGAAGACGAGGCCATGGCTATGATCGTCCGCGGCTTCATCGAGCCCATTGCCCGCGAACTCCCGATGGAGTACGCACTCGAGCTGAACCGCCTGATTGAACTGCAGATGGAAGGGTCCGTCGGATAACGATGACTGAAATCACTACTGAAAAGGCCCGCATGGGCGCGCCCTCGGCCCAGCCGTTTATTGACGGTTTCACCGAAGAAGGCGAAAGCCTGTCTCCGATCAACGCGGCCAAATCCAAGGCCCCGCTCGCCGGCGAAGCGGTCAAGAGCCACTCGCACGGCGGCGGCGTGGGCATCCCGGACAGCTCACGCGCCGGCCGGCTGACCTCCTACAACCTGGCGGACTTCAAGCCGCTGACCGGCCTCGAAGAGGACTGGCGGTTCACCCCGCTCAAGCGCCTCCGCGGCCTGCACAGCGAGGTTCTGGCCGGTGCTGCACCCACCGTCACCGTGAGCGCCCCCGCGCAGGTCACGGTGGAAACGGTGGCCCGCGATGACAAGCGCATCGGCTCGGCCGGCATCCCGGAGGACCGCGTGTCCGCCAATGCCTGGGAGAACTTCACCGAGGCCACCGTCCTCACCGTCCCGGCCGAATTTGAGGCCGACGCCGAAATCACCGTTGTGATCGAAGGCACCTCCACGGAGGCGGCAGCGCAGCACCTGGTGATCGTGGCGGAGAAGTTCTCCAAGTCCGTCGTTGTCCTGGACCACCAGGGCTCGGCCGTGGTGTCCGAGAACATCGAGATCATTGTTGAAGACGGCGCCGACCTCACGGTTGTCTCGCTCCAGGAATGGAACGGGGACGCTGTGCACGCGTCCTCGCAGCAGGCGAAGATTGGCCGCGACGCCAAGCTCAAGCACGTTGTGGTCAGCCTTGGCGGCGACCTGGTCCGCGTCACACCGTCAGCCCGGTTCACGGCTCCCGGCGGCGAGGCTGAAATGTTCGGCCTGTACTTCGCCGACGCCGGCCAGCACCTGGAACAGCGTCTGTTCGTTGACCACGCAGTGGCCAACTGCACCTCGAACGTCCTGTACAAGGGCGCACTGCAGGGCCGCGACGCGCACGCTGTGTGGGTGGGCGACGTCCTGATCCGCAAGGAAGCCGAGGGCACCGACAGCTACGAAGCCAACCGCAACCTCCTGCTCACCGACGGCGCCCGCGCCGACTCGGTCCCCAACCTGGAGATCGAGACCGGACTGATCAAGGGCGCCGGCCACGCCAGCGCCACCGGTCGGCTGGACGACGAGCACCTGTTCTACCTGATGGCCCGCGGCATCCCCGAGGATGTTGCCCGCCGCCTGGTGGTCCGCGGCTTCCTGAACGAGATCATCCAGCAGATCAAGGTCCCGGCCCTCGCAGAGCGGCTGACCGAAGCTGTTGAGCGCGAACTCGCCGTAACGAACAACTAGAGGGTACGGACACACCGATGACTGACGAGCCAAAGGGCGAACTTGTCTGCAGGACCGATGAAATCCAGGTCAAGCAGGCGCTGCGGATCCTGATCGATGACTACCCGGTAGCCATCGTCAAGGATTCCATGGGAGAAATCCACGCCATCGGGGACACCTGCTCACACGCGGATATTTCCTTGTCCGAGGGTGAAGTGGAGGGGTGCATGATCGAATGCTGGGGCCATGGTTCCCAGTTCGATCTGCGCACCGGCGAGCCGCTGCAGCTGCCGGCCTACGATCCCGTGCCGGTGTTCGCCGTCGAGATCCGCGGAGATGAGGTCTACGTGGACTTCACCAACGTCCTCAACGGGGCACAGGCTCCGAACTTCAGCTAGCGCCAGTCTTTACCCAGCAACAGAACCAAACTTCCAGACACAGACCGCACCGCCGCCGAGAGGCCCGGTGCAGAGGAGAACAAGACGTATGTCTACTCTTGAGATCAAGGACCTGCACGTCAGCATTGACACGGAGCAGGGCACCAAGGAGATCCTGAAGGGCGTCAGCCTGACCATCAAGACCGGCCAGACCCACGCCATCATGGGCCCCAATGGTTCCGGCAAGTCCACCCTGGCGTCCACCATCGCCGGCCACCCGCGCTACAAGGTGACCAGCGGCACCATCACCCTCGACGGCGAAGACGTCCTCACGATGAGCGTTGACGAGCGCGCCCGCGCCGGAGTTTTCCTGGCCATGCAGTACCCGGTGGAGGTCCCCGGCGTCTCCATGACCAACTTCCTCCGCACGGCCAAGACCGCCATTGACGGCGAAGCACCCAAGCTGCGCACCTGGACCAAGGACGTCAAGGACGCCATGGCCCAGCTGCGCATCGATGCGGACTTCGCACAGCGCAACGTCAACGAAGGCTTCTCCGGCGGCGAGAAGAAGCGTGTGGAGATCCTTCAGCTGGAGCTTTTCAAGCCGAAGTTCGCCATCCTGGACGAAACCGACTCCGGCCTCGACGTGGATGCACTGAAGGTTGTCTCCGAAGGCGTCAACCGCGCGCATGAAGGCGGCAACATGGGCACACTGCTCATCACGCACTACACGCGGATCCTGCGCTACATCAAGCCTGACTTCGTCCACGTGTTCGTCGATGGCCAGGTTGTCGAAGAGGGCGGTCCGGAACTGGCTGACCGCCTTGAAGAAGAAGGCTACGACCGTTACGCCAAGGGCGCCGGCGCCGCCACCATCGCTGCAGTACAGGCCTAGTTAGGACTTACGCCATGACCGAAATCAAAGCGGCCCAAACGGACCTCGAAGATATCGAAGAGGCATTGAAGGACGTCATCGACCCCGAGCTCGGCGTGAACATCGTCGACCTTGGGCTGCTGTACGGCCTGAAGTACTCGGACGACGACGGCGCCCTGCTGATCGACATGACCCTCACCACGGCCGCCTGCCCGCTCACCGACGTGATCGAGGAGCAGGTAGGCAAGGCCCTGGACGGCGTTGTGGACGAATGGCGCCTCAACTGGGTGTGGATGCCGCCATGGGGTCCGGAACGGATCACCGACGACGGCAAAGACCAGATGCGGGCCCTCGGCTTCAACATCTAAGACGCACGACGACGGCCGGTTACCTTCCTTTTGGAAGGTAACCGGCCGTCGTCGTTCCCTCATCCGTTGCTGAGTATCAGCCCTTTTGACCGCTCAAAAGGGCTGATACTCAGCAGTCGGTGGATCAGATTACAGGCTGGTCGCCGAGAACGTGTCGCACTGGGTGATGTCACCGGTCTGGTAGCCGCGGGAGAACCACCGCTGGCGCTCTTCGCTGGAACCGTGCGTCCAGCCTTCGGGGGACACCCGACCGGTAGCCGCCTTCTGGATCCGGTCGTCGCCCACGGACGCTGCTGCCGAGAGCGCATCGTTGATGTCCTGCTGCTTCAGCGGTTCCAGGAAGGGCTGCCCGGTGGCAGGGTCCGCGGTGGTGGAGGCATGCTTGGCCCACAGTCCTGCGTAGCAGTCTGCCTGAAGTTCGGTGCGGACTGAGCCGGACTCGGGCCCCTGCGGATCCTGCTGGGCGCGGTCCAGGTCGCCCAGGATGTTCTGGATGTGATGCCCGAATTCATGGGCCACGACATACTCCTGGGCGAGCGGGCCGCCGGAGGAGCCGAACCGGTCCACGAGTTCCTGGAAAAATCCGGGGTCGAAGTAGGCGGTGGTGTCAGTGGGGCAGTAGAACGGGCCCACGGCCGTGGTAGCCGCACCGCAACCGGTGTTGGTCCCGCCGCTGAAGATGACGGCTTTGGGCTGGGGATACTGGACCTTGTAATTCTGCAGGTAGGCCGGCCAAAACGCGTTCAGGCTATTGACGGTGCCGGTAATCCGGCAGTCAAGCCGGGCGTCGGCATCCGCCCCCGTGGCGCATGCTGGCGCGGTGCCCTGGCTTTGGGTCTCCTGCCCGGCACCGCCGGTGAGGCCCTCCAACAGGGCCGGGTTAACGCCGAGGAGGGCAGCGATCAGCAGGATGATCCCGCCGCCGATGCCGCCGCCGACTTTGACGCCACGGCCCATGCCGCGGCGGTCCTGCACCTGTGATGGGTCCAGCTGGACGTTGTCATTGAAGCTCATGAAGTCACAATAGCCGGTGCCGGAGCCGCTGCAGCGGGTCACGCCGGTAAAGTTGAGAGATGCCTTTTCTCGACAACATCCGGCGCTGGGCCGACGAACGGCCCGATGACACCGCCGTGCTGGCGGCGGGCCGCCGCCTGGGCTGGGCCGAGCTTCACCATGCCGCCACAGCGGCCGTCCCCGCCACCGCTGCTGTGACCGTCCTGGCCGAACACAACTCGGTGGACTTTGTGGTCCGGTTCGCTGCGGCGGTGGCCGGTGAGCGGCAGTGTGCTGTGCTGGATCCCGCATGGCCAGAGGCGCTGCTCAGCGGAATCAGGGAAAATCTCACCGCAGCTGTCCTGCCGGGCGTAGTCTCCCCGGCGGACGCACTGGCCGACGGCGCGCCGGAATCGACCTTCCTGATCGGCCTCACCTCCGGAACCACGTCCGTGCCCAAGGCGTTCACCCGCACGCGGCAGTCCTGGCGGGAATCCTTCGACGCCTCCATCGAGTTCTTTGGGCTGCGCCGGGACGACGTGACGCTGGCCCCCGGTCCCCTCGCGGCAAGCCTTAACCTTTATGCCTTGGCCGAGTGCCTGTATGCGGGCTCGGAGTTCCATACGCTGGACGGGTTCGACGTCGGCGATGTCCACACTGCGATCACGCACGACGGCGTCACCCGCCTGGTCCTGGTGCCCACCATGTTGCGGTTGCTCAGTGAGCGCGGCCTCGCCGGGGGCGTTGATGCCACCGGTGTCCGCGCCATCATCTGCGCCGGTTCAAAGCTCGATGCCCGCACCCTTGAAGCCGCCCGCCGCTGGGCACCGAACGCCACCATCTTTGAGTACTACGGGGCGTCCGAATTGAGCTTTGTGTCCGGCCTGGGCCTGCCCGCCGGGGAGCCAGACGCCGGTGGCACGGGGATCGGCCGAGCCTTCCCCGGCGTGCAGGTTCGGATCCTCGACGACGCGGGTTCCACGCTGCCGGACGGGACCATCGGCAACATCTGCGTTCAAAGCGCCATGGTGAGCAACGGCTATCTGTGGGGCGATGACGGCCAGGCCCTCCGCTCCTTCGGCAGTTGGCTCACAGTCGGCGATCAGGGGTATCTTGCCGACGGCGAACTGCATATCCTCGGCCGGCGGGCGGACATGATCGTGACCTCCGGGAGGAACGTTTACCCGCACGAGGTGGAGCTGGCACTGGCTTCCGTGCCCGGCGTGGCTGCCGCCGTTGCAGCGGGCATGCCCGACGACATCCGGGGCCAGCGGGTGGTGGCGGGGGTAGTGCCGGCCCACGGCGGAATGAGCGCCACCCAGCTGAAAGCCGGCATCGAAAACATCCTCTCGCGCGAGAAGCGCCCGCTGCAGTACTTCTGCCTGGCTGAACTGCCCACCACCGACCGTGGCAAGATTAGCCGCAACATCCTGCTCGAATGGATCGGTTCCCGCGACCCGAGGGTGCGCCAGCTTGAACGCTGAGGTGCTGCCGGCGGACCGGCAACCCGTGATCATTGCGGCACGGCGCACTGCCGTTTGCCGGGCCAACGGGGCCCTGAAGGACCTGCGCGCACACCAACTGCTGGCGCCGGTGCTGGGACAGCTCCTGAGCGAGTGCCGGCTTTCCCCGGCCGCGGTGTCAGATGTCATGATCGGCAACGCCGTGGGCGGCGGAGGCAATGTTGCCCGGCTGGCCCTGCTGGAAGCGGGCCTTCCCGTCAGCGTGCCCGGGCTGACGCTTGACCGGCAGTGCGGCTCCGGCCTGGACGCGATCGCCCTCGCATCCCGGCTGGTGGCCGCCGGCGGCAACCCCGTGTATCTCGCCGGGGGAGTGGAAAGCATCAGCACCGCGCCGCTGCGGGCATACCGGAACGACGACGGCGAACCCGCCTTCTTCGCGCGGGCCCAGTTTGTGCCGCTCAGCTACGGCGACCCGGACATGGGTGTGGCGGCGGAGAACGTCGCCGCGCATGGTTCGGTCAGCCGGGAGCGGCAGGATGCCCTCGCGCTGCAAAGCCATCAGCGTGCCCTGGCTGCCGCCGCGGCTGGCCAATTTGCTGGCGAGATCATCCCGCTGGAAACCCCCTCCGGAACAGTCCGCGCAGATGACGGTCCGCGGCCGGGACTCAACGCGGCGGTCCTGGCAAGGTTCCCGGCTGCCTTCGTACCCGGAGGAACTGTCACCGCCGGAAACTCGTGCTTCGATGCTGACGCCGCCTCCGCCGTCGTAATCACCTCCCTGCAGCGTGCCCGGGAACTCGGCGTGGCCGACGGGTTCCTGGTGCTGGCGACCGACACGGCAGGCGTGGAGCCTGGGCTGCTGGGCCTCGGCGCAGCGTTCGCCGCAGAACGGCTGTTGGCGGCACAGCGAATGTCCGCGGCAAGCGTGGACATGGTGGAGTTCAACGAAGCGTTCGCCTCCCAGACCCTGGCGTGCTTGGACCGGTTGGGCATTGACCCGGACCGGGTGAACCGTGACGGTGGAGCGCTGGCTCTGGGGCATGCCTACGGCGCGTCAGGAGCGGTGCTCGTGACCCGGCTACTGGCCCAGGCCCGGAGTGCGGGGAATGATGGTGCGCTGGCTCTGGCCATGATCAGCAGCGCCGGCGGCATGGGCACGGCCGCGCTGCTGCGCTACGAGGCCATCACGGATCGAGCGGCGACGTCTCAGCGCTAAGGAGCCGGCATAGCGGCGAGACCTCGCCGCTCGATGACGTGCCGGTCAGTCCTCAGCATCACCGAGTCCCCGGGCTGCCAGCGCCTCGCCGGTCTGGCGGGCGTAAGCCACGGTGGTGATGAAGACAGGCAGGACCAGTGCCCGCGGATTCCGTTCCAGCCCGCGTGCCCTGGCGGAATCGCGGACATCGGCAAACGCTCCGGCAATATAGGGGATGCTGCGCAGCATCACTCCGATGGTCAGGGCGAAGCGCTCGGGATCCGCGCCGAAGCGGCGGAACGGGATAGCCAGCGACACCACCCCGTCCAGCAGGCGCTGCATCGGGGTGGTGGCCGTCAGCAGGGCCGCAGCCACCACACAGATCAGAATGTTCAGGACGATCCGTGCCGCGGTGGGAGCGCCGAGTTGCCACCACTGGAACGCACCGATGACCAGCAGGACCGGCAGCAGGGGCCGGACGGCGCTGAGCAGTCGCCGCGGACCGGCCCCCGTCAGCAGGAAGAGCCCGCACATCACCGTGAAGCCGGCGGCGGACACCAGCCAGTCCACGATGAGGAACGAGGCCATCCCGCACCCCACCACCAGCAGGAACTTCAGGGACAGCGGCGCCCGGTGAACCACCGAGTTGCCCGGAACATAGTTGGCCAGCAGGAAGCCATGGCCCCTCACGGCGCGGCCAGCCCGCTGGTGCACAGCCTGCGGTACGTTTCCACGGCAGCCGCCGGGCCGCCGTCGAACACCACACGCCCTTCCTCAACCACCAGCACACGGTCCATTTCCATGGCCAGGTCGAGGTCATGGGTGGACATGATGATCTGCTGCCCAAGGCCGGACAGGGTGCGGCGGAGCAGCTCCCGGTTTCGGAGGTCCAACAGCGTGGACGGTTCATCCAGCACCAGCACCGTCGGGTTTACAGTCAGCACGGCCGCCAGCGCCATCAGCTGGCGTTCGCCGCCGGAGAGCTCGTAGATGCTCTGGTCTGCCAGGCCCAGGAGCTCGAAGCGGTCCAGGGCCGCTTCTGCCAGGCTCCGGCGTTCGCTGCCGTTCCTCACGGAACGCCGGAGCGACAGTTCAACATCCTCGCGCCCTGTCGGCATCACCAGCTGTGAAAGCGGATCGGTGAAGACGAAGCCCACCTGCCGTCGGACAGCCCGCACCGCCCGGACGGTGTCGGCGCCGTCAACCGTCACGGTGCCCCGTGTGGGCCGGACCAGGCCATTGAGCAGCCGGAGCAGGGTGGACTTCCCGGATCCGTTCGCCCCGATCACTCCGATGCGCTGTTCGGTCAGCTCCAGGGTGACATCGGCCAGGAGCGTTTTGGGCACCGGGCGGCCGTCCATGGCCACTGCCACGGATGCGTTCCGGAAGGAAATTGTTGCCATGGCTGGTTAGGCGCCGATGCGCTTGACCCGGCGGACCAGCAGGTCGGGGAAAGCGCGGTGCAGGGCAACCGCGATCGCTGCGGCCGCGGTGTTCTTGATGATGTCGCCGGGGTAAAAGACAAGGTCGGCCAGGAAAGCCTCGCCGAGGGTCGCCTTCGAGTTCACTGCCATTCCCAGGACGCCGAGGGTGTGGACCAGGGTGATGCTGGTTACGGTGGCGGCCAGAAAAAACCACAACGCCCGGGCCTTTGAGGTGCGCCGGATGATCACCGTGGCGAGCCAGCCCACCAGGGCCGCGGCGAGGGGAAACGCGATGATGTAGCCCGCCGAGGGGCCGGCCAGGATGCCGAGTCCGCTGCGGCCCTGGCTGAAGATCGGCAGTCCTGCGAGGCCCAGCAGCGTGTAAAGGCCGACGGCGGCGAAGCCCCGCGACGGGCCAAGCATGAGGCCGGTGAGCATCACGGCGAGGGTCTGGAACGTGATGGGGACGCCGAAAACGTTGGCTGAGATGCCCGGGACCAGCGCGGCGCCGGCAACCAGGGCAGCGAAGACGGCGATCAGGCCCAGGTCGGTCGCGTCCCAGCGCCTGCGGGCGGGGGAGTCGGAGGAGGCGGGGCCGGTGACGGCAGTGTCAGGCTGGCTCATGGGTAGTCCTGTCGTGGTTGTACAAGCGGAGCATGGGGATGATCCTGACGTTACCGGCCGCCGTCGGGAGCTTTTTTGTAGGAGACCTACTAAGCAGCCACGGCCAGGCTGCAGGCTGGATACAAGCAGCGGCCTGGAGTCCGGCGGTTAGGAGGAGAAGCTGGGGCCGGTAGACTTGGATAGGCCGTTCTGTCCGGCCATTCTGCCCGGCTGCTCCAGACACCATCCGTAGAGCTGCGGCGTTTCCCTGTTGTGAAAGGCCTTACCTGCTGTGATTACTGTCCAGGATCTTGAACTGCGCGCCGGCGCCCGGCTCCTTATGGACCAGGTGAGCTTCCGCATCGACAAGGGCGACAAGATCGGTCTCGTGGGCCGTAACGGAGCAGGCAAGACCACCCTCACCCGGGTCCTGGCCGGCGAAGGCCTGCCCGCGGCCGGCAAAGTCACCCGCACGGGCGAGATCGGCTACCTCCCGCAGGATCCACGCACCCCGGACATGGAACAGCTCGCCCGCGACCGCATCCTCGCTGCCCGCGGACTGGACATCGCCGTCGGCAAGCTCCGGAAAGCACACGACGAAATGGCCAGCGACGACGCCGAGGTCCAGCGCAAGGCCATGAACCGCTACGACCGGCTGGAATCCGAATTCCTCGCCGCCGGCGGCTACGCGGCCGAAGCCGAAGCCGCCGCGATCTGCTCCAACCTGGCCCTGCCGGACCGGATCCTCAACCAGCCGCTGAAGACCCTTTCCGGTGGCCAGCGCCGCCGAGTGGAACTGGCCCGCATCCTGTACTCGGACGCCGAGACCATGCTCCTCGACGAGCCCACCAACCACCTTGACGCGGACTCCATCGCGTGGCTGCGCGAATTCCTCAAGAACCACCAGGGCGGCCTGATTGTGATCAGCCACGACACCGAACTGCTGGAAGCCACCGTTAACAAGGTCTTCCTGCTGGACGCGAACCGGGCTCAGATCGACTTCTACAACATGGACTGGAAGCGCTACCTCACACAGCGCGAAACCGACGAGCGCGCCCGCAAGCGTGAACGCGCCAACGCCGAGAAAAAGGCGCAGGTCCTGTTCGACCAGGCCAACAAGATGCGGGCCAAAGCCACCAAGGCCGTTGCAGCGCAGAACATGGCCAAGCGTGCCGAGCGCCTCCTCAGCGGCCTGGAAGCCGTCCGCGAGAATGACCGCGTGGCCGCCCTGCGGTTCCCCGACCCGTCACCCTGCGGCAAGACCCCGCTCACGGCAGAGGGACTCAGCAAATCCTACGGCTCGCTGGAGATCTTCACGGATGTGGACCTTGCCATTGACCGCGGCTCCAAGGTGGTCATCCTGGGCCTCAACGGCGCCGGCAAGACCACGCTCCTGCGGATGCTCGCCGGCGTTGACAAGCCGGACACCGGTGAAGTTGTCGCCGGTCACGGACTGAAGGTGGGCTACTACGCCCAGGAACACGACACCCTGGACGTAAACCGGACTGTGCTGGAGAACATGCGTTCCTCGGCTCCGGACATGAAGGACGCCGAAGTCCGCGGCATCCTCGGCTCGTTCCTGTTCTCCGGCGACGACGTCGAGAAGCCTGCCGGTGTGCTTTCCGGCGGTGAGAAGACCCGCCTGGCCCTGGCCACGATCGTTGCGTCCAGCGCCAACGTCCTCCTCCTCGACGAGCCCACCAACAACCTGGACCCTGCCAGCCGCGCTGAAATCCTGGGTGCGCTGCGTAACTACAGTGGCGCCGTCGTCCTGGTCAGCCACGATGAGGGCGCAGTCGAGGCCCTCAACCCTGAGCGGGTTGTGCTGCTGCCGGACGGCGTCGAAGACCACTGGAACGAAGACTACCTGGACCTGATCACGCTGGCTTAGGCCACAACGCCGGGCACCCTGACGTGACCGCCGGCCTAGGAACCGGGCAGGGTGAGAATGTCGGCGCCGTCCTCGGTGATGGCGATGGTGTGTTCGGTGTGCGCCGTCAGGCAACCGGTGGCGCTGCGGAGCGTCCAGCCGTCGGCGTCGGTGACGAGTTCCGGGGTGTCTTCCATGACCCACGGTTCAAGCGCGAGCAGCAGCCCCGGCCGCAGCTTGTAACCGCGGCCCGGCCGCCCGGTATTGGGCACATGCGGGTCCTGATGCATCGTTGATCCGATGCCGTGACCTCCGAATTGCGTGTTCACAGGGTAGCCGGCCTCGCTGAGGACCGAACCGATGGCATAGGAGATATCGCCGATGCGGGCGCCCGGCCCGGCGACCGCAATACCGGCGCGCAAGGCACGCTCGGTTGCATCAATCATGGCCACGCTCCCGGCAGGCTTCGAGTCGCCCACAATGAAGCTGATGGCAGCGTCCGCAGCAAGGCCTTCCTTGGAGACAGCCAGGTCAAGCGTCAGCAGGTCGCCGTCGGCAAGCGTGTAGTCGCGCGGCAGCCCGTGGAGCACGGCGTCGTTGACTCCCGTGCAGATGTAGTGTCCGAACGGGCCGTTACCGAAGGACGGCGCGTAGTCGACGTAACAGGACACTGCTCCTGCCCGATGGATCATGGCCTTGGCCCACTGATCGATCTCCAGGAGGTTGGTGCCCACTGTGCTGCGGGATTTCAGCGTCTGCAGGATCTCAGCGACCACGGCGCCGGTTTCCTTGGCGCGGGCCACTTCGTCGGGGTTCAGGATCTCGATCATGCGGCGCCTTTCGTATGCATGCGCTGCCCCGCCTCACGCGGCGGCGTGGGCGGGCACCTGTCGGCACACACCTAGCGCACCTTGAGCTCTTGGGCTGCGGTCATGAGTTTCAGCTCATCGTAAGTGATGCTGAACATGGAATGGTGGTCTCCCGCCCCGGCCCACAGCACGGGGTGGGCGGCCAGGGATTCGTCCAGCAGGGTTCTGATCCTAGCCGGGTGCCCCACCGGTGCCACGCCGCCCACTTCCTGCCCGGTGTGTTTTAGCACGAAGTCAGGGCTGGCCCGGCGGATGGTTCCGGCTCCAAGATGGCCGGCCACCAGGGCGGTGTCCACCCTCGCGGCGCCGCTGGCGAGTATCAGCAACGGACCGCCGTCGAGCATAAACACCAGGCTGTTGGTGATCGCCGCGACGTCGCAACCCAGGACCTCGGCGGCCGCGGCCGCGGTGGGCACCCTCGTGCTGAAGACCCGCACTGTGTCCCGGAGGCCAAAATCCGTCAGGGCCCGCTTGACGTTGGCCACCGGTGCGGGCTCGGTCTGGTCCGCCACTCTAGAAGCCCTGCGCGTCCAGGAGAGCGTCTTCCTCTTCCTCAGAGGTGGCGTGCTTGCGTTTCCGGGGGACTGCCGGCCGACGGCGGGCTGCCGCAGCTGCGGAGTGGACCGGGCTGCCCGAATCCCGGGTCCCGTCCTCATCCTCCTCGTCTTCGGCGTCGATAGCGGCGTTGCGGGCCTGTTGCCGTGCGGCATAGCCGAAGCCCACGAACATCAGAATGCCGAAGGCGAACCACTGCAGCGAGTAGGACAGGTGTGTTCCCTCCTCCGTGGCAGGCTTCGGGAACGGTACGGGGGAGTCGGCCGGCGCAGGCGATTCGGACGCCAACTGGCCGTAGGCGCCCGTGAGCACGGGGTACGGCAACTGATCCGCGTAGGTCGGCAGGTCGATGGAGGCGAGCTGGCCCTCGGGTGCGCCGCGATCCAGCCGGGGCTCACCGTGCTTGAGACGGACTACCGCTGTCACGGGTCCGGACGGGGGTGCCGGGACGGAATCCGGGCTGCCGGGGTTCTTATTGCCGATGGGCAGCCAACCGCGATCAATGATGACGGTCTGGCCGGCGTCGAGCTTGAACGGGACAACCACCTCGTAGCCGGGCTGCCCGTTCAGCGGACGGTTACGGACAACCCGCTGCCCGGCGACGTCGTAGGTGCCCTTGAGCTCCACCTGGGTCCACTCCTTCGCTGGGTCCAGTGCGGAAAACTCTTCCCTGGCCTGGTCGAAGGAGATGGGCGTGGCCGAATAATTGGTTACGACGCGGTTGATCTCGGCAAGGGTTTCGGCACGGCGGTCCATCTGCCACCTGCCCAGGAAGACGCAGGCAGCGGCGAAGATGGCGGCAAGCAGGAGGTAACCCATCCACTTGCTGGAGAAAAGAAAGCGGTACATTCAGCTGTCCTGCCCCAATGGTTCGTGGCCGCCCTGGCCGGAATCCAGCACAACAGTCTCCTTCCACAGCCCGCGCGTCTGCAGGTAGTCCTCCAGCCACGCGCGGTGCTCCGCGCAGGCCAGCCAGATTTTGCGTCGCTCCGGGGTATGGATCTTGGGATTGTTCCACAGCAGTTGCCACGAGGCCTCGCTGCGGCAGGCTTTCCGGGAGCACATGGCGGCGGTGCCCGCGGGGGGACCGGCGGTCCCTGCGGCCAGGTCGAAAATATTCATGAAGCGCGCCGTTCCTGTCCGTGCGTTGGTTCGTCGTCGTCCTCAACAAGTTCGCCCTGAAGCACTGGTGCCGGTTCGTCTTCTTCCTGCCCGGATACGTCTTCGGCGCTGTCCAATTCACCAAACGGGACGTAGTCGAGAAGCGAGTCGCTGTGGACTTCGGCTTTATCGCTGCCGTTGGCGATGACCACCGCAATCCAGGGGAGGAACACCGCCCCGGCCACCATGACCAGCTTGAACCAGCCGTCCACAACAAAAACGAGGATGAGGCAAACCAGTCGGATGCCCATGGCCAGCGCATACTTCCGCATGCGTCGGCTCATGTCCTCGGAGTGAGCCGTGGCGGCGTCCGTAATGCTGTGGACGGAGCTATCGCCGGAGAACCGCGGTGGGTTTCCGGGCACAAACTCTCCAGCATTGTTTTCAGGGGTCACGGCTGTTTGATCACGCTCCAAAGGCTTGGCTCCATTCTCCCACTATCGGCAGAAGCACCCAAACGGAGGCTAAGATCGGAGGCAGTAAAAATCCCACCCGTTTCTACAGCGGTGCTTCCTGCCGCAGATTCCCGGAGCGTCCTATGTCTGAAGCCACCACCGCCCGCAGCGTCCTGATCACCGGGGGTAACCGCGGCATCGGGCTGGCCATCGCTGAAGCTTTCCTGGCCAACGGGGACAAGGTGGCTGTGACGTACCGGAGCGAGTCCCGGTTGCCGGCAGGAATCCTGGGCGTCAAGGCCGACGTCACCGATGAGGCCTCGGTGGATGCAGCCTTCAGCGAAGTGGAAGCAGCCCACGGGCCGGTGGAGGTACTGGTAGCGAACGCCGGGATCACCAAGGACACTCTTCTGCTGCGCATGAGCGAGGATGACTTCACTTCCGTCATTGACACCAATCTCACGGGCGCGTTCCGCGTTATCAAGCGGGCGTCCAAGGGCATGATCAGGATGCGGAAAGGCCGCGTGGTCCTGATTTCCTCCGTGTCCGGGCTGTATGGGGCCCCGGGTCAGATCAACTACTCCGCGTCCAAAGCCGGACTTGTTGGCGTGGCCCGTTCCCTGACCCGGGAACTGGGCTCCCGCGGCATCACGGCCAACGTGGTGGCTCCCGGCTTCATTAATACGGACATGACCGCCGAACTCCCCGAAGCCACCCAGAAGGATTACCTGTCCAGCATTCCGGCAGGACGTTTTGCCGAAGCTTCGGAAGTGGCCAACGTGGTCCGTTGGATTGCCAGCGACGAGGCAGCCTACATCTCCGGCGCCGTCATTCCCGTGGACGGCGGCCTCGGGATGGGCCACTAGCCCGGCCGTACCTGGGGACTCCCCGGGACTCCCCAGGACTCCCCGGGAATCCGCCGGGGATTCCCGGGGGCTGCGGCCGACTAGCCGGAACGCGCATCTTTGTGGGAGTCACACAAGGGAACACGGAGCCGCCGCTGGCATGATGGACTTCAGACCCCAAGCGATTTAGACGTATCGAACAAAGGAGCCCTTGTGGGACTGCTGGATAACAAGACAGCCATCGTGACCGGATCCTCCCGCGGGATCGGCGCCGAAGTGGCAAAGATCCTGGCCGGCGAGGGCGCCGCCGTTGTAGTGAACTACCGGCAGAAGGCGCCGCGGGCCAACAAGGTCGTGCAGGGAATTGAAGCTGCCGGCGGCCGTGCCGTGGCGGTGGGGGCGGACCTGACCACCCAGGAAGGCGTCCAGGCCCTGGCCAGTGCGGCCATGGAGAACTTCGGCTCGCTGGACGTGCTGGTACTCAACGCTTCGGGTGGCATGGAGTCCGGCATGGAGGAGGACTACGCGCTCAAGCTGAACCGGGATGCGCAGGTTAACATGCTCAACGCGGCCGTGCCGCTGATGAAGGAAGGGTCCCGGGTGGTTTTTGTGACCAGCCACCAGGCCCACTTCATCGATACTGTGCCCACCATGCCGTCGTACGAGCCCGTAGCCCGCAGCAAGCGTGCCGGTGAGGATGCGCTGCGTGAACTCGTGCCGCACCTGGCCGAAAAGGGCATCTCCCTGGTGGTCGTGTCCGGTGACATGATCGAGGGCACGGTCACGGCCACCCTCCTGGACCGGGCCACGCCGGGCGCCATCGAAGCCCGCCGTGCCGAGGCCGGCAAGCTTTACTCCGTGGAGGAATTCGCTGAGGTGGTGGCCGGCATGGCTACCGCGGACGTCAAGTCCGGCCACACGGAGTATGCAGGCGGCGCGGACTACTTCGGTAAGAGCGCCAACTAGCGCCAGAGGCAAGTAACGCGAAAGGGCAGTTCGCGGCAGAGTTCCTGAGGAACATTGCCGCGAACTGCCCTTTCGCTTGAGTTCAGACGCCGGCGATGTACCGGACGGTGTCCAGGTAGGGCATGTTGATGGCCGAGTCTGCCACGGCCCGCACTGCCGGCTTGGCGTTGAACGCCACCCCGATCCCGGCGGCCCCGAGCATGTCAAGGTCGTTGGCGCCGTCGCCCACCGCAATGGTGTGCTCCATGGCGATTCCTTCGGCAGCAGCCCATTCGCGCAGGTACTTCTCCTTGGCGGCCCGGTCAATGACGGCGCCGAGCACCCTGCCAGTGAGGACGCCGTCGAGGATTTCCAATTCGTTGGCGATCCAGTAGTCCAGGCCGAGCTCCTCGGCGATGGGGCGCAGGACCTGGTTGAAACCTCCGGAGACCACCGCCACAACGTGGCCTGCCGCCTTGAAGGCGGCCACCAGTTCAGCGGCACCTTCACTGAGCTGCACTTCGGCCCGGACAGCGTCGACGACGGCGGCCGGCAGCCCTGCGAGCACCGCCACCCGCGCGTGCAGGCTTTGCGCGAAGTCCAGTTCCCCGCGCATGGCGGCTTCGGTGACGGCGGCCACCTCTTCGCGTTTGCCGGCGTAGGCCGCCAGGAGTTCGATGACTTCCTGCTGGATGAGGGTCGAGTCGACGTCCATGATCAGGAACTTCCGGGGAGCCTCGCGCAGCCCGGCCGGGACGATCGCGGTATCCAGTCCGTCGACGCCCGCGTCCGCCACGGCCCGGCGGAGGGCTGCGATGCCGGCGGCGGTGCTGTCCGCCACGACGAGTCCGGTGGTGAGGACCTCAAACCTGTGGTCCCCGGCCCGCGACTCCGACTCGACGGTGGCGCCCCTGCCGGCCCAGAGGGATCGCAGCCGTTCGAGCTCGGCGTCGGTCAGTTTGGGGCCATAGCTGACCGCAGTCACGTTCGGAGTCATGGCTGCAATCTTAGTCAGCGCCGCCCACGCGCCCGAATTCGTGGCACGACACAACGCACACGTTGGGCGGAGGATCGACGCGGCGTGCCTCTACGCGTCCCGCCGCCGGGTATCAGTTATCAGTCGGCCCTGATTTTGTCCTAGTGTCTACTCCTATGAGTGATGTTCTTGAAATGGCTTCCGTCAGCGTTGTCCGAGGCAAAAAGACCCTATTGGACAAGGTGGACTGGCAGGTCAATGAGGGGGAACGCTGGGTCATCCTGGGACCCAACGGCGCCGGCAAGACCACTCTCCTGCAGGTAGCTGCAGCCCGGCTCCATCCCAGCAGCGGCACGGCCGGGATCCTGGACGAAACCATGGGCCGCGTGGATGTTTTCGAACTTCGTCCCCGGATTGGCCTGTCCTCGGCGGCGCTGGCCAGCCAGATACCCGAGTCGGAGAATGTCCTCAACGTTGTGGTCACCGCGGCGTACGGCGTGACCGGCCGCTGGCGTGAAGGATACGAACGGCCGGACGAACGGCGCGCCTTCCGGCTGTTGAACGACTGGGGCATGGGCCCGATGCTGAACCGGACCTTTGCCACACTGTCCGAAGGTGAACGCAAACGCGTGCAGATCGCCCGCGCCCTCATGACGGACCCCGAACTGCTCCTCCTTGACGAGCCCGCCGCAGGGCTGGACCTCGGCGGCCGCGAGGAACTCGTACACAAGCTGGGCGAACTCGCCCGCGATGAGGACTCACCGGCCATGGTCCTGGTCACGCACCACCTTGAGGAGGTGCCGCCAGGGTTCACGCACGCCATGCTGCTGCGCGACGGCGGTGTTGTCGCGGCAGGTCCCATCAAGGAGGTGCTCACCGACGAGCACCTCAGCAACACTTTCGGCCTGGCCCTGGACGTCACCGAAAACGCCGGCCGGTACACGGCCACAGCACGCCGCTGACGCGGTACCGCCGCAGTGGAGCTTCTTAGCAGCATCCTTGTGTTTTTTGCCGGCCTGTGGGCCGGCACCATCAACGCCGTCGTAGGCTCCGGCACCCTGGTCACGTTCCCCGTCCTGATCGCCCTCGGGGTGGCCCCGGTGACTGCCTCCATCAGCAACGCCATGGGGCTGGTGGCCGGAAATGCCGCCGGCGCCTGGGGGTATCGCAAGGAACTCAAAGGCCGGGGCGGCCAGCTCCTCAAACTGCTGCCTGCCTCCTTGCTCGGCGGTGTCAGCGGCGCCTGGCTGCTGCTCCACCTCCCGGAAAAGGTGTTCTACTACGCTGCTCCGGCCCTGATTGTCCTGGCCCTGCTGATGGTGGTCTTCCAGCCCCGGCTCCAGCGGTGGGTCCGGTCCCGGGAGGAAAACCCGGAGCACGCCCTCAAGGACAGGAACCACGGCATCCTGCTGATCGTCCTGGTGTACCTGGCGGGCGTCTACGGCGGCTACTTCGTGGCCGCCCAAGGCATCCTGCTGGTAGGGATCCTGGGTGTCTTTATGGCCGGAACCATCCAAAATGCCAATGCCATGAAAAACATTCTGGTGCTGGGCGTGAACATTGTGGCGGCAGTCTCATACCTGCTGTTCGCCTTCGGGCGGATCAACTGGCCGGTGGTGGCCATCATCGCGGTCAGTTCGCTGATTGGCGGCTTCATCGGGTCCAAAGTGGGCCGCCGGTTGTCCCCGCCGGTCCTCCGCGGCGTGATCTTTGCCCTTGGCCTGGTGGCACTGGGCTTCATGATCGCCAATCTGCTGAAATAATCAGCCGGTGACAATCCACTACCTTGAATCTGCCGCGGATCCGCGCGTCGCCGACTACACGCAGCTCACCGACGTGCACCTGCGGAAGCTCCGCGAGCCGGCCGAAGGCATGTACATCGCCGAATCGTCACGGGTCCTGCGCCGGGCGCTGGTGGCGGGCCACCGGCCGCGGTCGTTTTTCCTGGCCGAGAAATGGCTGGCGGACCTGCAGGATGTCCTGGCCGCCTACCCGGACGTGCCGGCGTTCATCGGCAGCGCGGCGCTGCTGGAAGAGATCACGGGATTCCATTTGCACCGCGGGGCGATGGCCGCGATGCACCGGCCCGCACCGGTGCCGCTTCAGAAGCTTCTGGCAGCTGCCCGCCGGGTGGTTGTTCTGGAAGACATCGTGGATCACACCAATGTCGGCGCCATCTTCCGTTCCGCCGCTGCCCTGGACATCGATGCGGTCCTGATTTCGCCGCGCTGCGGCGATCCCCTTTACCGGCGCAGCGTGCGGGTCAGCATGGGCACCGTATTCCAGGTCCCGTGGGCACGGCTCGAATCCTGGCCACAGGACATCGCGGTCCTCAAACAGAATGGATTCACCGTCGCCGCCCTGGAACTGACTGGGGACGCCGTGGACGTTGACCGGCTGGCCGCCAGCAACCCGGACCGGCTGGCCCTGGTGCTGGGCACGGAAGGGGCCGGCATGAGCACAGAGACGCTCGCCGCCGTCGACCTGGCCGTGAAAATCCCCATGCGTGCCGGGGTGGATTCTTTGAACGTGGCGGCGGCCTCCGCTGTGGCATTCTGGGAGCTCCGGCCCCGGAGTTCGCAGGGCCCGCACTGATCCGCTATCATTAACAGCTGGCTGTCCTGCTGTTTCTGCCTCGAGTCTTCTCTCTCGCGGCACGGATGCGGGCACCAGCCATCCCATTCATACCTGGCAGCTGGCAAAATCCAGTTGTGCGAACAAAGGCCCCATTATGAAGTCTGATACACACCCGAAGTACGAAGCTGTTGTTTTCAACGACCTGGCTTCCGGCGTCAAGTTCCTGACCAAGTCCACCGTGTCTTCCAAGAAGACCATCGAGTGGGAAGACGGAAACACCTACCCGGTTATCGACGTCGAAATCTCCTCCGAGTCCCACCCGTTCTACACGGGTAAGCAGCGCATCATGGACTCCGCAGGCCGCGTCGAGCGGTTCAACGCTCGCTTCAAGGGCTTCGGCGGCAAGAAGTAACTCACTTCCTCCAAGTTCTTACAAAGCCCGCACCGGCAACGGTGCGGGCTTTGTTGTTTCCCGGAGTCCGGGACGATGGGGGAGGATGGAAGGCATGACTGCCCTTTCATCTGCACCCGAAGACCGCCCCCGCAGCCACCACGGCGAGTACAAAGTCCCCGGCGGCAAGCTGGTGGTGGTGGACTTCGATGTGGTGGACGGGGCGCTCTCTGATGTCTCCCTCAGTGGCGACTTTTTCCTGGAACCGGACGAAGCGCTTCCGCAGATTAACAGGGCCCTCAGCGGGCTTCCGGAAAGCACGACGGCGGCTGAGCTCTCCGCGGCAGTGACCGGTTCGCTGCCGCCGGACGCAGTCCTGTTCGGCTTCTCCGCCGATGCCGTGGCCGTCACCGTCCGCCGGGCGCTGGCACGGGCAACGTCGTGGTCGGACCACCCATGGGATGTCATCGCGCCCACCGTGCTGCCCACCCACGTCAACGTCGCCCTGGACGAGGTCCTGACCGAGGAGGTCGGCTCCGGGCGCCGCAATCCCACACTGCGCTTCTGGGACTGGGAGGAACCGTCCGTGGTGATCGGCAGCTTCCAGTCGGTCCGGAACGAACTGCACCCTGAGGGCGTGGCCAGGCACGGCATCACCGTGGTGCGCCGGATCAGCGGCGGGGGAGCGATGTTCATGGAGGCCGGCAACTGCATCACGTACTCGCTCTACGTGCCCCAAACACTGGTGGACGGGATCAGCTTCGCTGACTCCTACGCCTTCCTGGATGCCTGGGTGATGGCGGCTTTGGAGAAACTGGGCATCAGCGCCTTTTACGTGCCGCTGAACGACATTGCCACGGAGCAGGGCAAGATCGGCGGGGCGGCGCAGAAACGCCTGGCCAACGGCGGGATGCTGCACCACGTCACCATGAGCTACGACATCGATGCCGACAAGATGGTTGAGGTGCTGCGTATCGGCAAGGAAAAGCTCTCGGACAAGGGCACCCGCAGCGCCAAAAAACGCGTTGACCCGCTGCGGCGGCAGACCGGGATGGCCCGCACCGAGATCATCGCGGCCATGATGGAGGTCTTTACCGAGCGCTACGGGGCCACGCCGTCCGCACTATCCGCTGCGGAACTGGCAGCCGCCCGCGAACGGGTAGCCGCCAAGTTCGGCACCGAAGAATGGCTGCACCGGGTCCCCTGAGGGCTACCGGCCCTGTGACCCCAGCTGCGCGG
This sequence comes from Pseudarthrobacter naphthalenicus, assembly GCF_029076445.1. Classification (GTDB taxonomy): domain Bacteria; phylum Actinomycetota; class Actinomycetes; order Actinomycetales; family Micrococcaceae; genus Arthrobacter; species Arthrobacter naphthalenicus. The sequence continues at coordinate 52,679 of NZ_JARESG010000013.1, read as the reverse complement.
TGAGCGCCCGCAGGAGGTGGCTGCGCTGTTCCACCACGATCCTGCGCAAGGCTCGCGGTGCATCAGTGTTGGCATCCAGCCAGGCATCGGTCCGGAGCACCACCGGCTGCTTTTCCGGCCGGGCACCATTAGCGGACAGGTCCTGCGCGGCGGGAAACAGGCCCCGGACAATCCTGCTGGCGATCTCGATGCTCCGGCTCTGCCAGACATCGCGGAGGCAGTCGAAATACGGCTCGACATAGGGCTCCAGCAGCGCTGGGGGCGCAGTGGTGAAACCTGCGATCGTAGCGCTGAGGAGCTGGTTGGACAGCGCGGTCCCGTGCACGGCTTCCGTCCACGCGTCGGCTTTGACCTGGGGGTCAGGGCGGGCGGCGAGCGCGGTGGCGTGGCCGGCCCGGCCCGAGGCGGTGGTGTCCCGCGCCAATTCGGCGTCGAGTTCGGCCACCGTGGCCTCACCATGGGCGGCCAGCGCATGCCAGATGTGCCAGCGCAGCTCGGCGTCGACAGCGAGGCCCTCGACGGTCACCGCACCGTCCAGGATGCCCCGGAGCCGGGCCAGGAGGGAATTGTCCCGGCGGCTGACCGTAGCCACCGTCCGGGCCCAGCCCAGCTGGTGGTCCGAGCCCGGGGCGGCCAGTTCCAGCTGGTCCGCGGCAGCCGCCAGGAAGTCGCGACGCAGGGCGGCCCGTTGGGACGCGGGGGTATAGCGATCGACGGCGGTGTCGGCGTTTTCGAGGATGTTCAGCAGCACGCCGATCCCGGTTTCGGACGGTCCGAACGCGGTGACCGCATGCACGTAGCGGGCGGCAGGGCTCTCCGCATCACGGGCGGAGTTCCACAGGGCTGTCCAGCAGAGCGCCCTTGCCATGGGGTCGGTGATCCGGCCCAGCGATGACAGTACCGTGGCCTCAGAATCCGGGTCGAGCCGGACCTTGGCATAGGTCAGGTCGTCGTCGTTGGGCAGCAGCAGGGCAGGCCGGGGCCGGCCGGCGAGCTCCGGCACTTCGGTCCTGTGACCGGCCGCGTCGGTCTCAACGCTGCCCGTCCGGACCAGGGCGCCGTCGTCGTCGAAGTCGTAGAGCCCCACGCGAAGCCGGTGCGGCCGGAGTTCCTCCCGTCCGGTGACCGGGTCCACGGCGTCCTGGACGATCGTCACGGAGTCCAGGACGCCGTCGTGATCCTCAAGGTCCAGGGACAGCGTGGAGATCCCGGAGGTCTGCAGCCATTGCGCTGCCCAGCCTGCCAGGTCCCGGCCTGATGCCGCGCTCAGGGCGGACAGGAGATCGGCCAGGGTGGTGTTTCCATAGGCGTGGTCGCGGAAGTACTGCCGGGAGCCTGCGATGAAGGCATCAAAGCCCGCATACGCGACCAGCTGCTTGAGCACCGAGGCGCCCTTGGCGTACGTGATGCCGTCGAAGTTCTGCTTGGCGGCCTCAAGGTCGGGGATGTCCGCAACAATGGGGTGCGTGGTGGGCAGCTGGTCCTGTACGTAGGCCCAGCCCTTGCGCTTGTTCGCGAAACCCACCCAGGCGGTCTCCCAGGTCGTGGCGCGGTCCACCCCGAGGGTGCCCATGTAGTCGGCGAAGGACTCCTTCAGCCACAGATCGTTCCACCACTGCATGGTCACCAGGTCCCCGAACCACATGTGTGCCATTTCATGCATCAGCGTGGTGGCGCGTGCCTGGTACTGGGCATCGGTGGCCCGCGACGTGAACACATAGTTTTCGGTGAACGTGACCAGTCCCGGGTTTTCCATCGCGCCCAGGTTGTATTCCGGCACAAAGGCCTGATCGTACTTGCCCCAGGGGTAGGGGAAGCCGAACAGCCGGTTGAAGAACGCCAGGCCATCCTTGGTGAGACGGAAAAGTTCCGCGGTGTCGAAGGAATCAGCCATCGAGGCGCGGCAGTACAGTGCCAGCGGCACGTCCAGGTGCGTGCCGTCCTCAAGCGTGGCGCTCCAGTGGTCCTCCGCCTTGAAGTAGGGCCCGGCGAGGACGGTGGTGATGTATGTGGACATCGGCTTGGTGGTGGCGAAGTCCCAGCGGCTGGTGTCCGGATCACTGGTCAGCGGGGTGCGGGCGGCTTCCGCTCCGTTGGAGGCGACGTGCCAGCCTGACGGCGCCATCACGTGGAAGGTGAATTCGGCTTTCAGGTCCGGCTGCTCGAAGTTGGCGAACACCCGGCGCGCGTCGGCGGGCTCGTACTGCGTATAGAGGTAGCACTGGCCGTCGGCGGGATCCACGAAACGGTGCATGCCCTCGCCTGACCGGCTGTACAGCGCTGTTCCGGTCACTGTCACCTGATTCTCGGCCAGGAGGTTGTCCAGCCGGATGCGGGAGCCGTCCACAACGTCCGCCAGCGGCAGGGATTTCCCGTTGAGGATCACGCTGTGCACGTCGCCGGAGATGAAATCCAGGAACGTCCGGGCCGGCTTCGCGGTGTGCCCCTCGTCGGGCTTCCCGGCCGGAGCCGCGGGCGCGCCGGCGCCGGGCAGTGCCGCCGAAAAATGGATGATGCTCCGGCTGGTGTAGCCTGCCACCTCCGGATCCGCCGCCTGCCGTACGTCCAGGGAGACGTCGTAACTGTGCGTGGTGATCAGGGCTGAACGGGTGGCGGCTTCGCTGCGCTGCAGATTCTCATGTGACACCCAGCTATCTAATCACGGAGGACCGTGCCGGGAATCACGACGCCGGCCCGCGGCTAGGGGGTGATGAGCAGGGCGGCTGCCAGGCCGAGCAGGGCGATCAGGAGCCACGCCGCAAGCGCCGCAAGCAGCGCCCGCGCTCCGGTGTGCAGGAGTGTGCGGATCCGCACTGCGGACCCGAGTCCGAACAGTGCAGCCCCGAGCAGGATGTCCTGCAGTCCGGCGCCGGCGTCAAGTACGCCCGGAGGGAGCCATCCCGTGGACCGGAGCGCGACCATGGCCACAAACCCGGCCACAAAAAGGGGGATCAGGGGCACTGGCACATGTTGCCGGGCATCTGCCTTCGCGCGGTGGTGCATGCCTGCCACGGCCACCACCGGCGCCAGGAGCAGCACACGAGTCAGCTTGACCACCACGGCGATCCCCAGGGCGGCCGTCCCGGCGGACTGTGCGGTGGCCACCACCTGGCCGACGTCGTGCACGGATGCGCCGGTCCAGGCTCCGAACGCCAGGGGGCTCAGGCGCAGCGGATGCATCAGAAGCGGCAGCAGTCCGATCGCCATGGTGCCGCACAGAGTCACCAGCGCCACCGGCAGAACGGTGTCTGCGTGCCGGATGCGCCGCACCGCCGCCATGGCGCCGATGGCGGACGCCCCGCAAATGGAGAATCCGGTGGCCACCAGGAGCGCGGTCGGGGAGGGCAACCTGAACAGCCTGCACAGGGCGTAGGTGCCGGCGAAGCTGAGCAGCACCACTCCCGTGACCACAACCATGGCCAGCCACCCCAGGTCCAGGATGTCCACGACGCTCACCTTCAGGCCCAGCAGGACAATGCCGCCCCGCATCAGGTGTTTGCCCGCGAAATCGAGTCCCGGCCTTGCCCGGCCCGAGATCCAGGCGGCTGTTCCCGGCAGGTTGGCCGCAAGCAGCCCCAGGGCCACGGCCCCGGTCATGGCAGGCAGGACGGGCACCATGGCATGCACGGCGAAAGCGCCGGCGAGAGCCACGGCCGCAGTGAGCAGGCCGGGAATGAGCCTGTCGGCATCCCCGGGCAGCCCGCGGCCGGCCCATCCCCGGCGGCTGCTGCCCCCGGCGCTCCCTTTGCTAGTCTTCTCTGGCATTCACTTACCTTGCCGGATGACGCGTGTATTCAACGAACCGGCGGCGGTAGCGCAACACGCCACAATGGATGGCGGTAATGAATTCGAAACAAAAAGATGGTTGGCTAAAGGACATGTCAGACCTATTCCAGGATTACTCCGAGGCCGCCGGGCGCACCGGCGCCTACGACGAGATGTTCGCGCCGGGCCAGGAAGCCCGCGGCTCATACGTGGAGGTGGCGGACGCGCTCCGCAAGCTTTCCCTCGCCGACGTCAGTGCCCGCGCGGACTCCATGGCACGGACGTTCCTGGACCGTGGTGTGACCTTTGACTTTGCGGGGGAGGAGCGGCCATTTCCGCTCGATATTGTGCCCCGTATCATTCCGGCCGATGAGTGGACTGTGCTGGAAAAGGGCGTGGCGCAGCGCGTGCGGGCCCTGGAAGCGTTCCTCAACGACGTCTACGACAAAATGAATGTGGTGGCTGACGGCGTGATCCCGCGCCAGCTCGTCACCACCAGCGCCCACTTCCACCGCCAGGTGCACGGATTCGAACCTGCGGGCGGGGTCCGGGTGCACATCTCCGGCATCGATGTGGTCCGTGACGCTGCCGGGACGTTCCGGGTCCTGGAGGACAACGTTCGCGTCCCCTCGGGCGTCAGCTATGTCCTAGAGAACCGCCGCGCCATGGCCAAGGGCCTGCCCGAGGCCTTCGGCCAGCAGCTGATCCGGCCCGTGGAGGAGTACCCGCGCCGGCTCCTGTCGGCACTGCGTAAAACGGCACCCGCCGGCGTCGACGATCCCACGGTGGTGGTGCTGACCCCCGGTGTCTTCAACAGCGCTTACTTTGAACACACCCTGCTGGCCGGCCTGATGGGCGTGGAACTCGTCGAGGGCCGGGACCTCATCTGCCGCGGCAACCGTGTTTACATGCGCACCACCGCCGGCGAGCAGCGTGTGGATGTGATTTACAAACGCATCGACGACGAGTTCCTGGACCCCCTGCAGTTCCGGTCGGACTCCATGCTGGGCTGCCCCGGCCTGGTCAACGCCGCCCGCGCCGGCGGCGTGACCATCGCCAACGCTGTGGGCAACGGCGTGGCCGATGACAAGCTGGTGTACAGCTATGTCCCGGACCTCATCCGTTATTACCTCAGCGAGGAACCCATCATCGCGAACGTGGACACCTACCGGCTTGAGGAGAAGGAAGCCCGCGAGTACGTCCTGGACAACCTCGCCGAGCTTGTGGTCAAGCCCGTGGACGGATCCGGCGGCAAGGGCCTGGTGATTGGTCCGGATGCGTCCAAGGATGAGCTTGAGGCCCTCCGCCACCGGGTCATTGCGGACCCGCGCGGGTGGATCGCGCAGCCCGTCCTGCAGCTGTCCACGGTGCCCACCCTGGGTGGGGACAAGTTCGGCCCCCGCCATGTGGACCTGCGCCCTTTCGCAGTGAACGACGGCGACGACGTCTGGGTGCTGCCCGGCGGCCTGACCCGTGTGGCGCTCAAGGAAGGCTCCCTGATAGTGAATTCCAGCCAGGGCGGCGGGTCCAAGGACACGTGGGTGCTGGCCGGTTCGCCGCAGGTGCCGGTGGAGACGGTTCCGCGGCCCACGATCTCCATCCGTGAGCGTGTGTCCGTCTGGCCGGTTGAAAGCAATTGGCGGGACCGCCAGCCGGAGCAGCAGCAGTGAGCCGTCACCTGAATCCCGCATCATCACCCATGGGTTCAACCCCGCAGATTTCGGACGCCCAGGAGGTAGCCGCGAATGCTTAGCCGTATTGCTGAGTCCCTTTTTTGGATCGGACGGTATGTTGAGCGCGCCGACGGTACCGCGCGCATCCTGGACGTGCACCTTGAACGCCTCAACCACCTGCCCATGGAGGAGCGCCGCCGGGTGGCCCAGGAACTGCTCGCGGTGATGGGCGCCCGGCCGCAGAGTGAAGACTTCGGCCTGCCGGAGCTGCTGCACGCCCTGGCGTACGACAAAACCAGCGCCACCTCCATTGCGGGGTCTTTGGGCGCAGCCCGGGAAAACGCACGGCGCGCCCGCGAGACCGTATCCTCCGGCCTGTGGGAGAGCCTGAACACCACGTACTACGGGCTGAGCCAGCACCGCAAGGACGTGGTGGGGACGTACCGGTTCTGTAACTGGACGCTGGAACGGACCGCCATGGTCAGCGGCTTGGCCGACACCACGGTGAGCCATGACGAAAGCTGGCTGTTCCTGGTGCTCGGCAGGTCCCTGGAGCGCGCGGACATGACCGCCCGGATGCTCTCCACCCGCGATGTCCTGTCCGCGGGCATGTCCTGGGTGAACATGCTGCGGTGCGCCGGGGCCTATGAATCCTTCCTGCGCACCCGGAGGGCCGCCTTCGGTGACCAGCATGCGGCCGAGTTCCTGCTGCTCGACCGGCTGTTCCCGCGTTCGATTGTTTACGCCCTGCGTGACGCCGATGAATGCCTCGCGAAGCTGGATCCGTCCGCGCAGCGCGTGGGCTTCATCAACGACGCCCGCCGCATCGTGGGCCAGGCCCGCACCTTCCTTGAGTTCCACCGCACGGACGATCTGATGTCCGAACTGCCCGAGCACATGGAACGCGTGCAGAAGGCCGTGGCCCAGGCGTCGGACGCCATTTCCCGTAAATACTTCAATCAGGCGGACGAGCTGGCCTGGGTGGGAGAAGTTTCATGACCCGGCTGAGCATCATCCACACCACGGCCTACAAATACAACAAGCGCGTCACGCTGTCGTACAACGAGGCCCGCATGACACCCCTGACGGACGCCCAGCAGGTGGTTCTTGAGTCCGTGCTCAAAGTGTCGCCCTCGCAGGCCGCCGTCAGCACCTACCGGGACTACTGGGGCACCAGGGTCACGGCGTTCGACATGCAGATGCCGCACGAGCATCTCGAGGTGGTTTCCAACATCACCGTCGAGGTGTACCGGGCAGAAAAGATCCCCGCAGAGGCGGACATTGTCGGCTGGGATGTCCTGGCCTCATACGAAACGTTGAATGGGTTCAGCGATTGGCTGCCCCAGTCCCAGCTGAGCCGGCCGGGTGACGAAGTCCTGGGAATCATTCCGGGCGTTGTTGAAGGCAAGAACCCGCATGAGGCTGCGATGGCCGTCTTCGAATGGATGCGCGGGGAGATGACCTACATGTCCGGTTCCACCGCTGTCACCACCAACGCGGAAGAGGCCTGGGGGCAGCGGCAGGGCGTCTGCCAGGACCTCGCCCACCTCGCCATCGGCGCACTGCGCAGCTGCGGGATCCCGGCCCGGTACGTCTCCGGCTACCTGCACCCGAGAGCGACGGCGGCGATCGGCGAGACCGTCGCGGGCCAGTCGCACGCATGGCTTGAGTTCTGGGACGGGGCCTGGCGCAGCTGGGACCCCACCAACCACAAGCCGGCGGGGGATTTCCACGTGACGGTGGCCAGGGGCCGTGACTACCGCGACGTGCCGCCGCTGAAGGGAATCCTTTCCGGCGGCGGCGGGTCGGCGCTGAGCGTCAGCGTGGAAATCACCCGCCTGGCGTAGGCAGGGCGGCTCCGCTGATCACTCAGGCGAGGCCTTGGCGGCTCCGCTGAGCTGCGTCCACCAGGTCATCGGCGCGGTGACCTTGAACCGGCGGCCCGTCAGGACGTCCGGGCTGACCCGGATGAAGGTGTCCTTCTTGCCGGCCTGCCACGGGAACAGGTACAGTGCGGCCGTATCCAGGACGCCTTCGGTGCCCTTGATGGCGGCCGCGGGCCCTTTGAGGACCACACTCCAGGCGAGCCCGGTGACGGCATCCACGCCGTCGGCTTCGACTGCCACGCGGGAACCTCCGGATGCCGCCGCCAGCTTGGTCCCCTGGCCCGTGCGGAAGACAATCGTTCCCCCGTCCACCGTGTAGTTGATGGGGAAGATGTCCGGATGACCGTCCACAAGGACCGCGAGCCGGCCCACGGAGACTGTCCGGAGGAGTTCCCAGCATTCGTGGTGTTCCAGGTTGTGGACTTCGGTAATTGGTTCGCTAGTCATGAAGCCGAGCCTACGCTGTGCGGACCGCGTCAGCACAGTGCCCTTCTGCCTACCAGGGGCTGGGCTTGTAATCCTTCAGGAAGACCCCGTACTGGTCCTCGCCGTTCTCGCCCATCACGATAGGGTCGTAGACCCTGGCGGCCCCGTCCACCAGGTCCAGCGGAGCGTGGAAGCCCTCTTCCATCAGCCGCACCTTGGTAAAGTGCGGGCGCTCGTCGGTGATCCACCCGGTGTCCACGGCCGTCATCAGGATGCCATCAGCGTCCAGCATTTCCTTGGCGCTGGTCCGGGTCATCATGTTCAGGGCCGCCTTTGCCATGTTGGTATGCGGATGCCCAGGGCCTTTGTACGCGCGGGAGAACTGGCCCTCCATGGCCGAGACGTTCACGATGTACTTCCGGTGCGCTGTGGACCGTTTCATGGCCTCACGGAGCCTGCTGACCAGCAGGAACGGGGCTGTGACGTTGCAGAGCTGGACCTCGAGCATCTCCAGCGGATCCACCTCATCCACCACCTGGGTCCAGCTGTTGATGCTTGCCAGGTCCGGAACCAGGCCGCCGGCGTCAATCGCGGTGCCTGACGCGATGCGCTCCAACGACGCCGAGCCCGTGGACAGGGCCAGCGAGGTGATGGCGTCGCCGGCCAGGACCGGATGGTCGGTTACGCTGCCGGCCAGGGCGAGCGGGTGTTTGTCGTGCGCGTGGCCAAACGTCAGCAGTTCCGGGCCGCCGTTGGCAGGCTCGAGTTCGGCGGGGAGCGGTTCGTCTTCGGCGTCCACCAGCGGTTTGTAGGCATTGCCGGAGCGCCGCACCGTCTGGGCCGCGTTGTTGATGATGATGTCCAGCGGGCCGGCGGCGTTCAGGGAATCGGTCAGCGCCATGACCTGGGAGGGGTCGCGCAGGTCGATGCCTACAATCCGAAGCCGGTGCAGCCAGTCGCTGCTGTCCTCCATGGCGGCGAAACGGCGCGCGGCGTCCTTGTGGAACCTGGTGGTGATGGTGGTGTGCGCGCCGTCCCGCAGCAGCCGCAGGGCAATGTACATGCCGATCTTGGCGCGTCCGCCGGTGAGCAGCGCACGCCGGCCGGTGAGATCGGTCCGGGCGTCCCGCTTGCCGTGGTTGAAAGCAGCGCACTCAGGGCAGAGCTGATGGTAGAAGGCGTCCACCTGGGTGTAGTGCTGTTTGCAGATGTAGCAGGGCCGGGACCGGATCAGGTGGCCGGCAACTTCGCCTGTCGCCGAGCTGGCCAGCTTGTTTCCGCGGGTCTCGTCATCGATGCGGTCGGGCGCGGCCGTGGCTGTCCGGGCAAGGACTTCCCGGTCGGCTTCTGAGATGAGGTCGCGCTTGGTGACCCGGCGGTGGCGCTTGACGGCCTTGAACATTTTCCCGGTGGCCCGGCGCACGGAAACGTAGTCCGGGTGTTCCTCGTCGTAGACGTGGATGGTGTTCAGAACCTTGAGGCAGGCCTGAATTTCCTCAGGCGTCAGCCCGGCTGACAGATCGGGGGAGCTCATTGGGCCAATTTTACAGCCTGCCGGAAGCCCGGCCCAACGGCGGACGGGCCGGGCTTCCGGATGGTGCTAGGACTTGGTTGGGTGGCCCTGCGCTGAGACGCCGACGGCGGCAGCCTGCACCTCTGCCACCTTGTCCACGGAATCGCGCAGCTCGGACCATCTTTCCGTTGCTGCCCGTACCGCGTCAGGCACGATGATCAGGTTGGCCGCTGCCAGTGCGCGCTCCGCCTCTTCCGGCTCGGGGACGAACTGACCTTTTGACAGCACGGTGATGCCTGAGTCCGTGACCTTGAAGCCGCGGGCCCGGTCGAGGTCATGGTCAAGGCCGATCGCAGCGCCGGCCGGGACCTTGACGTTCTTGTCGATGATCGCGCGCTTTACGACGGCCCCTTCACCGACGTTGACCTTGTCCATCAGCACAGAGTCGAGCACCCGGCTGGACCGGCCGACAAAGACGTCGTTGGAAAGCACGGAACCCTCCACGATGCCACCCGAAATCACGCAGCCGCTCGCAACAATCGAGTCCAGGGCCGAACCGACCGTGTTTCCCTCGCCGCGGACGAACTTGGCCGGTGGCGAAATGCTTTGCCTCGTGTAGATGGGCCATTCAGAGTTGTACAGATTGAAGATCGGCACCGGCGAGATGAGATCCATGTGCGCGTCGTAGAAGGAGTCAATGGTGCCGACGTCGCGCCAATAGGTGCGGTCACGTTCGGTGGAGCCGGGGATGTCGTTAAGTGTGAAGTCATAGACGCCCGCCTCGCCCTGGCTGACGAAGTAGGGGATGATGTCGCCGCCCATGTCATGTTTGGTGTCAAGGCGTTCGGCGTCCACGTGCAAGGCCGCCACCAGGGCGTCGGCGTCGAAAACGTAGTTGCCCATGGAGGCCAGGAATTGGCTGGGGTCGGCAGCGAGGCCGGGTGTGGTGGCGGGCTTCTCCACGAACGCCGCAATCTTCTGGGCGTCGTTCTGGTCCACCTCGATCACACCGAACTGATTGGCCATGCTCAGTGGCTGCCGCACCGCGGCAACAGTGGCTTTGGCTCCGCTGAGGACGTGCTGCTCCACCATTTGGCCGAAGTCCATCCGATACACATGGTCCGCGCCAACAACGACGACGATGTCGGGGTTGGCGTCGTGGATCAGGTTCAGGGACTGGTAGATGGCGTTGGCGCTGCCCAGGAACCAGCTCTTCCCGACGCGCTGCTGCGCGGGAACGGAAGCCACATAGTTGCCCAGCTGGGTGGACATGCGCCACGCTTCGGAGATATGCCGGTCAAGACTGTGGGATTTATATTGTGTAAGGACAACGATTTGCAAATAGCGCGAATTCACCAGGTTGGAAATCGCAAAATCGATGAGGCGGTAACTGCCCGCGAAAGGCACAGCAGGTTTGGCCCGGTCCGCCGTCAGTGGCATAAGCCTGTTTCCCTCGCCACCTGCAAGGACAATGGCCAGGACTTTTTTGTTTATCGGCATAGTGGTCGCTCCTGTACGCCTTCGTAACTCCCCAAACAATCCGGCATGCCCGGACTCCTTCACACTAGAACAGATACGGCGGAACGACTACCTTGGGTAACGTGCGAATAGACATTGTGACTAAAGAGTTCCCGCCGGAAATCTACGGTGGCGCCGGAGTCCACGTGGCCGAGTTGAGCAGGGTGCTTAGTAAGCACGTTGACCTGCAGGTTCGAGCCTTTGGGGCGCCCCGCGACGCTGATTACCACGGTGCCGGGGTGACCTCCTATGCCGTGCCCGAGGACCTCGGTTCGGCCAACCCGGCCGTGCAGACCCTGGGCGTGGACCTGCGCATCGTGCCGGACATCGAGGGGGCCGATCTGGTCCATTCCCATACCTGGTACGCGAACATGGCGGGGCACCTGGCCTCACTGCTGCACGGCATCCCGCACGTTCTCAGCGCACACAGCCTGGAGCCCCTCCGCCCTTGGAAAGCTGAGCAGCTTGGTGGCGGCTATGCACTGTCCTCCTGGGTGGAAAAAACCGCTTACGAGGCCGCGGCGGCAATCATCGCCGTCTCGGAAGGAATGCGCCAGGACATCCTGCGCAGCTACCCGGAGGTTGATCCCGCCAAGGTCAGGGTGGTCCACAACGGCATCGACGTCGATCTGTGGCAGCGTGATGAAGGCGAGGACGCGGTGCGCGCACTCGGCATCGACCCGCAGAAACCGAGCGTCGTGTTTGTAGGCCGGAACACGCGCCAGAAGGGCGTCCCGTACCTGCTGCGTGCGGCCGCCAAGTTGCCCGCCGATGTGCAGCTGGTCCTGTGCCTGGGCGCAGCGGACACCCCTGAGCTGGCGGCGGAGACAGCCCGCCTCATTGAGGAGCTGCAGCGGCAGCGGACCGGCGTCATCCTCATCGAACGGATGCTGCCGCGCCACGAGCTGATCCAGGTCCTCAGCCACGCCACCGCCTTCGCCTGCCCGTCGATCTACGAGCCGCTCGGCATCGTGAACCTGGAAGCCATGGCGTGCGGGGCGGCCGTGGTGGCCAGCGCCACCGGCGGCATCCCTGAGGTGGTCCAGCACGGTGAGACGGGCCTCCTGGTGGACCTGGAGCAGGTCACCGACGGCACCGGAACGCCGCTGGACCCGGAGAAGTTCGTGACCGAGTTCGCCGCGGCCCTGACCGAGGTTGTGTCGGACCCCGAAAGGGCCCGGGCCATGGGGCAGGCAGGCCGCCGCCGTGCCGAGGAGCACTTCTCCTGGGAGTCCATCACGGAGACCACCCTCGAGGTCTACCGTTCCGTGCTCTCCTAACGCGCGGCAGTAACCGAGAGAGAGAACGCACGACGGCGCCGTTCCCACCAAAGGGGAGCGGCGCCGTCGTGCATTGACTCGCTGGAGGATCTGCCGCGGTCAGTTCCGCCGGCCGCGGGCGGCGATCGCCGTCCGTGCCAGCAGCACCTTCTCGTCAACAGGCGCGTTTCCGCTGGCGCGCTGCGCCCGGTAATGGGCCCGTGCCTCGTCCTGCCGCGTCTTTTCGTCACCGGTGGCGATGGCCGCCCGGATGTGTTCCTCCCCGTAGCCGAAAGCATCCACCAGGTCCAGGGCATGCGGCCGGATCTTGACCAGGAGCCGGTTGATGTAGTCGCCCACTGTCCGCGCGCGCTGCATGGAAAGCCGGCCGTTCATGAGGTACCAGGCCAGGTTCTTCTCGATCAGGGAGAGGCCGAACAGGTCCCGGAGCCAGGTCAGCACCACCTTGGTCCCGGGGTCGCTGACCTCACGCAAGGCGTCCGTGAAAGCCTCCCACTGGAGGAGTTCCGCGTGCGCCTGGGCTGCGTCGATCAGCTCGTTCTGATGTTGGTTGAAAAGGGCTGCACCCTTCTCAAGCGGAAGCTTGCCGGCACCCTTCAGGGCGGCACCGACTTCGGACACCATGGTCTGGACACGGTCTGTGAGGAGCGCGCGCTGGCCTTCCTCGTCACGGAGCGCGAGGGCGGCCTTCTGCACGGACCCTGTGTCGGCGACGAACTGCGCCACCTGGCGCAGGCCGGTGCGGTGGATCGCCACCCCCGTTGCCTGGGTGACTACATACCGGGCCAGCACGCCGAAGTCGACATTGCGGAACTCCTTGGCGTAGTCCGCCAGGAGTCGCTTGGCCACGAGCTGGAGAAGTACCGTGTTGTCGCCTTCGAACGTGACGTAGACGTCCATGTCCGCACGCAGTGACGCGAAGCGGTTTTCGATCAGGAAGCCGGCCCCCCCGCAGGCCTCACGGCATTCCTGCAGCGTGTCCAGGGCATGCCAGGTGCTGAGCGGCTTCAGTGCTGCCGCCAGCGTCTCCAGATCCTGGCGGTCCTCATCGGTGTCATGGGCGCCGGAAAAGACGTCGTCGAACTTCTGCAGCAGCTGCTCGTGGGCGAAACCTGCGGCATAAGTGGTGGCCAGCCTCGTGAACAGCCTGCGCTGGTGGCGCTGGTAGTCCAGCAGGACTTCTTCGTCCGTGTGGGAGGACGCGTTGAACTGCCGGCGTTCGGTGGCGTAGCGGATGGCAGCGGCAAGGGCAATCTTCGACACTGCGACGGCGGCCCCGTCCAGGGAGACCCGCCCCTGGACGAGGGTGCCGAGCATGGTGAAAAAGCGCCGGCCGGGACTGGCAATCGGAGAGCTGTAGGTGCCGTCAGCCGTGACATCGCCGTAGCGGTTCAGGAGGTTGGTCCGGGGAATGCGGACGTTGTTGAAGTGCAGCCGGCCATTGTCAATTCCGTTGAGGCCGCCCTTGACGCCGTCGTCCTCCCCGCCGATGCCGGGCAGGAATTCCTTGGTGTCGGGATCCCGCAGGTCAACGTAGAACGCATGGACCCCGTGGTTCACGCCCTTGGTGACGAGTTGGGCGAAAACCACCGCACCCAGCCCGTCATTGGCCGCATTGCCGGTGTAGTCCTTCCAGGCGGCCCGGAACGGGGTGTGGATGACAAATTCCCCGGTCGCTTCGTCGAAGGTCGCCGTCGTGGCAATGCTGGCGACATCGGATCCGTGCCCGGTTTCGGTCATGGCAAAGCACCCGGGAATCTCCAGGCTCATGATGCCCGGCAGCCACTTGGCGTGGTGCTCCGCCGTTCCGAGGTGCATCACGGCTGAGCCGAAGAGGCCCCACTGGACGCCGGCCTTGATCTGCAGGGACGGGTCCGCAGTGACCAGTTCCTCAAAGCCGGCAACGTTGCCGCCATGGTCATCCGCACCGTTCAGCTCCGCCGGGAACGCCCGGTGCACGGCGTTGTGGTCCACCAGGTACTTCAGCTGTCCGAAGACGCGGGTGCGGTGTTCGGTGTGCGTGAGGCCCTCCGTCTTATGCAGTTCCGGCTCACCCGCGAGCCCGCGTGACTGCCGGCGGACGTCAGCCCACTTGCCCAGGAGCTGCTCGCCGAGGGCCGCAACGTCCACGGCGGGCTGCGCGCCGCCGCGGGACCCGGCAGAGGTGCCGGTGCCGCTGGTGGTCCCGGCATTCGGGCCGGTTTTGGTGTTGACGGTTCTGCCGGAGCCGCCGCTGCGGTCTACTACTTCGGTCATGTCAATGTCCTTCGTTGGTTCTGACAGGTGTTTCAAGAAGTTCCGGGGCTATCCCCACACACAGCCATGCAGTAATTTGCCGGGCCATGGTTGCCTGGTCCGGCTTGTCTCCGGATTCAGGAGTGCTGAGCCACTGTTCCCCGGCACTGCGCACCAGGCCGATGGCTGCGGTGGGCCAGTAGCCGAGCACAGCTGCGCGGCCGTCGCCCAGATGCGCCCGCATCGGGGCGGCGATCATTTCGGCGATGGAGTCGAAAAAGTGGCCCAGGGCCCCGGAAATCGCCGCCGGACCCTGTTGGCTGCCGGGATCCACCGGTGCATACCGGGTGACGAAGGTGTACACATTCGGGCTGGTTTCGGCCATCTGGAGGTACGCCGAGATCATGGCCAAAAGGCCCTCCCTGGGCGTCTGGGCAGCCTGTGCCGCCTCGCGGATCTTGCGCTGCATCTGGCTGAGGACCACTTCACCAACCGCATGCTGCAGACCCGCCTTGTCGCCAAAGTACCGGTAGAAGACCGATTTCGAGGTGCCTGCGTCGGCGGCGATCTCCTCCATGGAAGCGTCGCTGCCCAGTGCATGGACTGCCCGCCGGGCGGCCTTGATAAGTTCGCGCCGGCGTTCCTCCCGGTGGGTCTGCCAGCGGGCGGAACGGCCGTCGGCGCTTGAGCCGGCAGTAGGCATCGTCGGGTCCGTGGGGAGCTTGTTCACGATACCCAGCGTATCAGGTACGCTGGGTATCGATAACCGTCGCAGATCAGAGGAGACACCCATGTCCGTCAACGGACAGTCCGCCACCGGACCCCAGGAATCCAGCAGCCCCGCGGCAACGGGCGGAACGCCCTCGGTGCGGCGGGCCGTGATCGTGGGCGGCAACCGGATTCCCTTTGCCCGTTCCGGCGGGGCCTATACCAAGTCCTCCAACCAGGACATGCTGACTGCGGCGCTGGACGGCCTGATTGCCCGGTTCGGACTCCAGGACGAGCGGATCGGTGAAGTTGCCGCCGGCGCCGTTCTGAAACACTCCCGGGATTTCAACCTCACCCGTGAAGCGGTCCTGGGTTCGGCGTTGTCGGCGGAGACGCCCGCCTACGATCTCCAGCAGGCCTGCGCCACAGGCCTGGAAACCGTGCTGGGTCTGGCCAACAAGATCAAGCTGGGCCAGATCGACTCTGCAATCGCCGGCGGCGTTGACTCGGCCTCCGATGCTCCCATTGCGGTGAGCGAAGGGCTGCGGGCAGTGCTCTTGGACCTCAACCGCGCCAAGACCCTTCCGCAGCGGTTGCAGGTGCTCAGCAGGATACGGCCCAAGGACCTGGCTCCGGATGCGCCCAACACCGGAGAGCCGCGGACAGGATTGTCCATGGGTGAACATCAGGCCCTCACCACCGCCCAGTGGAACATCTCACGGGAGGCCCAGGACGAGCTGGCTTTCAACAGCCACCGCAACCTGGCTGCCGCCTACGACGCCGGGTTCTTCGACGACCTCCTGACCCCGTACCGGGGGCTCGCGAAGGATTCAAACCTGAGGGCAGACACCACGCTGGAAAAGCTGTCCACGCTCAAGCCGGTCTTCGGGAAGAGCCTGGGCGCCGAGGCCACCATGACCGCCGGCAACTCCACTCCGCTGACGGACGGGGCATCAACGGTCCTGCTGGCATCAGAGGAATGGGCCCGGGCACATGACCTCCCCATGCTCGCAACGGTGGTGGACGGGGAAGCCGCGGCGGTGGACTTCGTTCACGGCAAGGACGGCCTGCTGATGGCGCCGGCGTTCGCGGTGCCGCGCCTTCTCGCCCGGAACGGGCTGACCCTTGAGGACTTCGATTTCTTCGAGATCCACGAAGCTTTCGCCGGAACGGTCCTGAGCACGCTGGCAGCCTGGGAAGACGAGGAATTCGGCCGCACCCGGCTGGGCCTCGATGGCGCCTTCGGCAGCATCGACCGCGCCAAACTGAACGTGAACGGCTCCTCCCTCGCGGCGGGCCACCCGTTTGCCGCCACCGGCGGGCGCATCGTCGCGTCCCTCGCCAAGATGCTGCACACCAGAGGCAGGGTGAACGGCAGGCCGGCACGCGGCCTCATTTCCATCTGCGCCGCCGGCGGACAGGGCGTCGTCGCAATTCTCGAAGCAGCGTAGGAGTACCGAATGACTGACACATATACCCGGCTGGTCAGCCAGGGACTGGGTAAAGACCTTGCCAAGCGGCTCGGCTTGCCGCAGCCCGCGGTGTTGCGCCGCTACACCCCGGGCCAGGCCCTCGTCAACGGGCCTGTCCTGGTCCAGGGGAGTACCCCGGGGGCTGACGAGTTGGCCACTACGCTGCTGTCGTGGAACCTGGACGTGCGCCGGCACGCGGTGCCCGGCGAAAAATTAGGTGCCATCATTCTTGTCCTGGACGGGCTGGCCGCGCCCGCAGACCTTGAAAAGCCGGTGCTGTCGGCGGCGGCCTCACTCCGGGACCTCGGGCCGAGTGCCCGGTTCATTACCGTTTCGCGGCCGGCCGCAGAAGCGGGCAGTCCGGCCGAGGCGGCGGCCCGGCAGGGGGTGGACGGCTTCGTGCGGTCCCTGGCCAAAGAACTCCGGGCGGGCGCAACGGCAAACGGCATTCTTTTGGCTGACGAGGCACAAAGCACCAGTCCGAGCACCCTCGGGGCGCTTCGGTTCTTCCTGTCCGGGCGCTCGGCATTCGTCGACGGCCAGTTCCTGACAGTCAGCAGCGCGAACGGCGTTCTCCCGGCCGATCCCGACCAGCCGCTCGCCGGAAAGGTGGCTGTGGTTACCGGGGCGGCACGCGGCATCGGCGCCGCCATCGCGCGGACGCTGCACCGCGACGGAGCCACCCTGGTGCTTGTGGACATCCCGGCGGCCGGAGACCACCTTGCCGCCGTCGCCAACGAGGTACACGGCACCGCTTTGCAGCTGGATATCAGCCATGTGGACGCGGGTCAGCGCATCCTCGAGCACACCCTGCAGCGGCACGGGCGCCTCGACATCGTGGTTCACAACGCCGGCATCACCCGGGACAAACTCCTCGCCAACATGGACCACGCGCGGTGGAACGCCGTCCTGAACATCAACATCGGCGCGCAGCTCAGGATCAATGAAGCCCTGCTGGCCTCGGACCAGTTCCGTGGCGCACCCCGGATCGTCTCAGTGGCGTCCACCAGCGGCATCGCAGGTAACCGCGGCCAGACCAACTACGCCGCCTCCAAGGGTGGCGTGATGGGAATGGTTCGCACCACGGCGCCGTTGCTGGCTGCCCGGGGCGGCACCATCAATGCAGTAGCACCCGGCTTTATCGAAACGGAGATGACCGCACGGATTCCCTTTGCCATCAGGGAGGTGGGCCGGCGGCTCAACGCCCTGCAGCAAGGCGGGCTGCCCTCCGACGTGGCCGAGGCCATCGCCTTCCTGGCCAGCGATGCCGCGGGCGGCATCAACGGTGACATCCTGCGGGTCTGCGGACAGAACCTGGTGGGAGCGTGAGTGCCGCGCAGCCGGTGATCCTGGGGGAGGTGCCCTCTCTTTCGAAACTGTATGTCAATGCCGCCGCGCAGGCGGCGCGCCGCCGCATCCTGGGGACGCATGGCACCTCAACCCTCCCGGAAACCGGCCATGAGGTACGCGGTGTCAGGGCCGACGTCGCAAATTTGACCGCCTACCAGCACCTGATCGGTCTGACCGCGCGGGATACGCTGCCCGCCGGCTACCTCCACGCGCTTGCTTTCCCGCTGGCCATGAGCGTGATGAACCGGGACGATTTCCCCTTGCCGCTGCTGGGGATGGTCCACTTGAGCAATTACATCGAGCAACGCTCGCCTGTGCTCTTCACAGATCTCCTCGACATCAGCGCCAGGGTGGAGAACCTGCGCGGGCACCGGGCCGGGACCCAACTGGACGTCATCGCCGAGATCAGGAGTGCCGGTGGGCCGGACATCCGCTGGACGGGCCGCTCCACCTACCTCGCCAAAGGAGTGTTCCTGCCAGGCATCGACGTACCGTCACCCCAGAACGGCCGGCCCGATTTTGCGCCGCCGCACCCGACGGCGGTGTGGGACCTCGGGGTGGAAACAGGACGGGCGTACGCGGCCGTTTCGGGTGACTTCAATCCGATCCACCTGAGCGCGCTGTCGGCCAAGGCCCTGGGCATGCGGCGCTCCATCGCGCACGGGATGTACCTGGCATCCAGGGCCCTCGCCGACGTGGGGCCGGTGAAGGGCGAGGCGTTCGGCTGGGACGTGACCTTCGATGCGCCCGTCTATCTGCCCGGGCGGGTTGCGCTGGAAATCACCACCGGCCAGGCGCCGGGCGGAGGGTGGGAACGGTCCGGCTATGTGGCGTGGAACCCCCGCTCCGGCCGCAAGCATTTCAGCGGTTCCGTGGCGCCACTCTAAGCGGCTGGACGAACGGCGCGGAGAATGCGGTGCAGGCTCAGGAGGATGGATTCGGACGCCGTCACGGCGCCGTCAGTGCTGCTCCCGTCGGACCCGGCCATACAAGCCTCCACTGCAGACTTCGCCGCAGCGAGGAGGCGCCGCTGCTCCGGCTCGTCGTCATGGTGGAACGAGGCCAGCAGTTGTCCCGTGCTGTCCAGCGCTGCGGCCAGCGGTTTGCTGTCCTCGAAGGGCACCTCGTAGGGAACGTCGTCAGCCCAGATGACATCGGAGAGGACTTCGGTCATGTCCTGGATGTGGAACGTGACCCGTTCGAGATCGCGCAGGTTACGGTAATCGAGGTCCAGGTCCCGCGGATGGAACCGCCGGCGCGGATTGGCCCGCCGGCTTTCATCAGCCTCCTGCACAAGATGGCGAACCGTCCGTGCCGCTTCCGCCAGCTCGTCGGAGCGGCGGGACCAGTCCTCATGCTCGGGCGGCCATTGTTCCGTCAGGGCCGCCGCCATGTCGGTCAGCTGCCTGCCCAGTGCCAGCCGGAGTTTGCCCAGGCTGTTGGCGGCGGCAGCAAAGTGCAGTGGCGGAAAGACAAGGAAATTGACGGCAATGCCAACGGCCACTCCGGCGCCCATCTGGATGAGGTAGCCGAAGGAAAAGGAGTCCGCATTGCTTCCGCCCACCAAGAGCACCAGTAGCGCCGCCGTCGGGATCCAATCACTGCCGGAGCCAATCCGGGGCAGGCCGCCCAGCAGGACTCCTATGCCCATGAAAACAGCCACGGCAAGCGGCGACGGATCACTGATGCTGACCAGGACAAAGGCCAGCCCGATGCCGATGGCCAGCCCGACCAGCGTCTGAAGGCCTTGCCGGACTGATCCGGCAACGTTGTGGTACATCGCCACCAGAGCGCCCAGGGGGGCGTAGTACGGATACTCGGCCGCGGAGCCGGGCATCAGCGGTGCTATGGCGAAGGCCACTCCGGCCGCCAGCGCTGACTTACCCGCCAGCTGCAGGCGCTGGAGGGTGAAGGCAGTGGAGAGACCGGCAATGGCGTTTCGCAGCAGCCGGGTCCCTTTCGATCGCGGCCGGTCCGGCCCCGTGCGTGTATCGCCCATCACGCCCACGTTAGGCCCCGCCGTGCGCCGGTACAAGGAGCCGGGGACCGCCGGCTGTTCGCGGCCTTCAGGAAATCCCTTCCGGGTCTGCAGAGGCACCGTGGCCCGGTGCGACCTCCTCGCCGGGCCGCACGGGGCCCGGGGGAGTGCCGTCGCCGAAGGGCCTGCCGCCCAGTGATTCTCTGCCGTGGGGCTCCAACCAGTTGGACAGGTCCGGGCCCTGCGGCACGATTCCTGTGGGGTTGATGTCCTCGTGAACGATGTAGTAGTGCTGTTTGATCTGGACAAAATCGATGGTGTCGCCGAATCCGGGCGTCTGAAACAGATCGCGCGCGTAGCCCCAAAGTGCGGGCATTTCGGTGAGTTTCTGCCGGTTGCACTTGAAGTGGCCGTGGTAGACGGCATCGAAGCGGGCGAGGGTGGTGAAGAGCCGGACGTCGGCCTCGGTGATGGTGTCACCGACCAGGTACCGCTGGCCCGTCAGGCGTTCCTCCAGCCAGTCCAGTGCGGTCCAGAGCCGCGCATAGGCAGAGTCGTACGCCTCCTGGGACCCGGCAAATCCGCAACGGTAAACCCCGTTGTTGACTTCGGTGAAGACTCGCTTGTTGACCGTGTCAATTTCCTGACGGAGGTGCTCGGGGTAGAGGTCCGGGGCGCCGGGCCGGTGGAACTGCTTCCATTCGGTCGCGAAGTCCAGGGTGATCTGCGGGAAGTTGTTCGTGACCACTTCGCCGCTGGCCACCCCCACAATGGCCGGTACGGTAATGCCCCGGGGATAATCCGGGAACCGCCGGAAGTAGGCACTCTGAAGGCGTTCAATGCCCAGTACGGGGTCCACGCCGCCCGGATCCAGGTCAAAGGTCCACGACCGCGCATCGTGGGTGGGCCCGGGCTGGCCGAGGGATATGGCTTCCTCCAGGCCCAACAGCCGGCGCACAATTACCGTCCGGTTCGCCCACGGGCAGGCCCGTGCGGCGATGAGCCGGTAGCGGCCCGCCTCCACCGGCCAGCCAGGTTCGCCATTCTCACCCGGGCGGCCGTCCTTCGTGATCCGGTCCTCGATGTAGTTGGTGTCGCGGTTGAACTCCGCGCCGCCGGTTACATAGGCGCCTTTGGTGCTGTGGTTTCCACCATTGTCGAGGTGGCTGTCCGTGGTGTCGTCGGTGGGTGTGGGGGCGGGCTGGGTGCCCGCTGGTTCCTGGCTCATGAGGACAAGCCTAGGCTCCCGCGGCCAGAATTGAAGATATGGGCTGCCATGCCACCAGCCAGCAGCCGGCAACAACAGCGAGGAACATTGCAATCCAGACGCCGGAGGGGACTGAGGTTGCGCGGTACAGAATATACGCATCGGAACTGGCCAGCCGGTCGCGGCGCCGCAGATGAACATTGGTGAGTTTGGCGAGATCGCGGACCGCGGCGACCAGCAGGGCCACCCCGAGGCAGATGGCCACGTGGCCGGTGAAGGCGTGCGGGACGAAGATCACCAGCAGCGCGCCGCCTGTGATCGCCGTAACGGTAATCACGATGCCCGCGAAGTTCCTGATGAACAGCAGGGATGCTATGAGGATGAGGGTTCCGGTGGCCAGGGCCGCGGGACCCCAGCCGCCGAACCCGGACGTCACCAGGGCAGCACCGGTTACGGCGGGAACGGGATAGCCCCAGAATCCTGACCACACAGTTGCCAGCCGGCCCCGGCTGTAACTGGTGGTGGTCCCGGAGTGGTCCAGTTGCAGCTTGATTCCGCCAAGCCTTTGTCCGCTCATGACGGCTGCGAAGGCATGACCGAGTTCGTGGGTGGCGGTCGCAAGGAGTCCGAAGTACTTCCAGGTGGCCCGCGGGATGGACAAGGCTGTCGCCAGCACGAAGACGATGGCGAGTTCGGCCAGCGTGACCTGGGGGACCGCGGTCCGGCTAAAGATCTCGAGGACGCGGTGCCACAGTTCTTCGGAACTCAAATTCGGGGCCTGCCGGACAGAAGGTAGTAATTCTCAGCCATAGCCCTCTACCGTACTAGAGGGACGGTTCACCGCTGTCCTGTTGCCCTTGGGCACTGAACGAATTGAGGAAGACTGTGACCAGCCTGAAAGACCGCCTGCACGCGGACGTTGTGACCCACATGAAGGAGCGGAATAAGACCGCACTGACGACGGTGCGCAACGTCCTTGGCGAGATCGAAACGCGGGAAAAGTCGGGCAAAACGCCCGTCGAACTGGACGACGCCCAGGTGACCGCGCTGCTGCAGAAGGAAGCGGCCAAGCGGCGGGACACGGCAAAGATCTACACGGATGCCGGCGAGGCCGGAAGGGCCGCCGCGGAGATCGCCGAGGCCGAAGTCATTGAGGGCTACCTGCCCAGCCCGCTGACGGCCGCCGAAGTGGAGGCGATCGTTGATGAGACCATTGCCGGGCTGCGGTCCGAAGGTGTGGAGCCCGGGCTGCGCCAGCTGGGTGCCGTCATGAAGCCGGTAACCGCGAAGATCGCCGGCCGCTTTGATGGAAAAGCCGTCAGCGAGATTGTCCGCGGCCGTTTGGCCTGAGACCGGCTCCAACAGACAGGAAAGGCACGCCGACAATGGGTGGGCGTGCCTTGGTCCTGCGGGCTGGGTTTCCAGCCTGACCGGTGGTGCTGCGAAGGTCCGGAATTAGCCTTCGCAGTCCGTGCAGTAGCTGTGGCCGTCCTTCTGCCGTGCAATCTGCGAGCGGTGACGGACAAGGAAGCAGGAGTAGCAGGTGAATTCGTCCTCGGCCTGGGGGATAACCTGCACGACCAGTTCCTCGGCAACGAATTCGCCTCCCGGGACACCGGCGCCGTCCAGCCCGTCTGCTTCATCGAGCTCGAGCACCACGCTGCGCGCGTCCGGTGCGTTGGCGGACTGCAGTGCCTCGAGCGAGTTGTCCTGCGACTCCTTGACGTCGGAGCGAAGTTCATCGTAATCGGTTGCCACTTAGGTGTATCTCTTTTCTTTGGTTCGTCTGTCGCGTATGCAACGTACAGCATCCAGCTACTATTCCCCAATAGGCTGGCGGAAAAATTTGTCTGTGGCGCCGCAAGGAAGTATGGGCAAAACGCCGGAACTCAATCGGCAAACCATAAGAGTACGCCAAACGAGGCTCGCCGATACACCGTGGTGGGCGGGAGCGTGGAGACTTTGTTCACATGATGCGACGCATCTCACTCTGGTTCCCTCGGAACAGCCAGCGTCCCCGCATGCGCAGTGGCACTGGACCATCAGTCTTTCGCTGCATTTGCAGGTGACCGAACAACATCAGAACCATTAGCCAAGAAGTTCCTTGTTGGCCTCCCTCAGAGTGCCGAAGCCATCCGTCGGGGAATATTTCGTTGTCATCGTCGCCATGTGCCAGTCCTCAGGGTTCGGGGCAGTAAACATCCTTCGGCCGGCGGTGAGGGGCGTGACGTTCCAGTAGCCTTCCGGCAGCAGATCGGCATGCTCCGGACCCAGGACCTGCTCCGCGAAGATACCCGGAACTGAGGTTTGCATTGCGGCGTGGTCGCGTGACAGTTCACGCTGGCTTGGTGAGGGGAGTCCCCACTGGGTGATGACACTGACTGGCGTCACGAGTCCGAAGTGCACCCTGGCTACAGCCGCGTAGTCATACAGCGGTGCCAAGTCTTCGAGCAGACGTGACAGCGAATCCAAGGCGTCCGCCTTTCCCGCTTTGATCTCGGTACCCGGCACTATCCATCCTTCGGTCGAGAAATGGACGTACCAGTCCCCGTTAGCCGCCGGAAACAGAAGTTCGGCCCATCCGATGTCCTCACAGCACCGCGTGATGATCTCCGCTACCTGGTGCGGTTCGCAGCGGGACATGGTGAAGTGGAGGCCGGCAAGGATAGGTCCGGCGCGATTCGTCCGGGCCCATGCAGCGAGCACCTCAACGACGCCCTTGAATGCGGGGCTTCCGACGGCCCAACGGTCCAAGTTCTTCTTGACAGGCAGAAGGCTCAACGGGGTCTCGTCATTATCCAGGGCCGCCTCAACTGAGCAGATGGCGGCACTGTAGGCGTATCGTCCCGTCCGCGGCCTGCGCCCGACCTTGTCCGCGCACGCCGTAATACTTCCGGTGAAACCAATAATCGAAATGGCGTCAGCGATCATTCCGGCCACCTCAACGGCGTGGGACGCTGAACTCAGTGGGAAAACATAGATTGCCGTTCCCTGGCTCACTTCCACTGCGTGAAACCGTTGATCGGTGTGCCCTGGCATCCTAATCTCGGCGATCGCATCGTCCACTTCGAGTGTTGGGGGCTGTACCCTGCCGGGGTCCGGAATGAGCAGGAACCCGAGCGTAAACGTCGATTCAGCAATGATTCGTCGGATCCTGGTTGAGTCGATCCTCACACCCGAGTGCTCATCCATGGACTGTCCCCTTCAGGCCACACATGCCTTGAGCGTTGCCGGTAACGTCGGTCGCCATATTTAGCCGGCAATCCCGCCCGGCAACTTTGGTCCCTGCACAAGAGATTACCTGCCACGCGAGTCCGTTGGGGTGCCGGTGTCTTTGGAACGCCGGTGGACGAAAGGGGAACTCGCGTGGGCGGGAACGAAAAAAGCCCCTGGAATCCGTGGATTCCAGGGGCTTTCCCATTGTGCGCGGAGGGGGACTTGAACCCCCACCCCCTTTCGAGGACTAGCACCTCAAGCTAGCGCGTCTGCCATTCCGCCACCCGCGCAGGTGGTAATTCGGAGAACGTTTCCGCCTTTCAGCGTTTCGCTTTTCTCCGAAGCAGCGAGAAAGACTCTACATGAACTTTCCTGGAAGATGAAATCGGAGCGGATGGGTAGGCTGAAGGCACGCGAATCCGCCCTTGGTTCCCAGCAGCCGCCCATCTTTATGAGGAGAGCCCCATGACCGAAATCCGCCCCGAAGATGAAGTTGTCCGGATCTGCCAGGAGCTCATCCGGATCGACACCTCGAACTACGGTGACGGTTCGGGGCCGGGGGAGCGGGCTGCTGCCGAGTACACCGCGGGGCTGATCGAGGAAGTTGGCCTCGCTGCCGAGATTTTTGAATCGGCGCCGGGGCGCGCAAGCGTTGTTACCCGGATGGCAGGCGAAGATCCGTCTGCCAGCGCCCTGGTGGTGCACGGACACCTTGACGTCGTTCCGGCCCTGCGGGATCAGTGGTCCGTGGATCCCTTCAGTGCAGAACTCAAGGATGGACTCATCTGGGGCCGCGGGGCCGTGGACATGAAGGACATGGACGCCATGATCCTGTCCGTCATGCGGGATCTTGCCCGATCCGGCCGCCAGCCCAAGCGGGACATTGTGTTCGCCTTCTTTGCTGACGAGGAAGCCGGCGGCGAATACGGCGCCCGCTACGCCGTGGACAAGCGACCGGAGCTGTTCGAGGGCGCCACAGAGGCGATCTCGGAAGTGGGCGGGTTCTCGGCCACCATCGGCGGGCAGCGCACGTACCTTCTGCAGACAGCCGAAAAGGGCATCTCCTGGCTCCGCCTTGTGGCCCACGGCAGGGCAGGACACGGTTCGCAGATCAATACCGACAACGCCGTAACGAGGCTGGCGGCAGCCGTCACCCGGATCGGCCAGTACCAGTGGCCAATCGAGCTCACCCCCACCACCCGGCAGTTCCTGGACGGCGTGACGGAACTCACCGGCGTCGAATTCGACCCGGACAACCCGGACCGGCTGCTGGACCAGCTGGGCACGGTGGCACGCTTCGTCGGCGCGACCCTCCAGAACACCACCAATCCCACCCTGTTGAAGGGCGGCTACAAGCACAACGTCATCCCGGAGTCGGCAGAGGCGCTGGTGGACTGCCGGACGCTGCCCGGGCAGGAGGAACAGGTCCTGGAAATCGTGCGGGAACTCGCCGGATCCGGTGTTGACGTCAGCTACGTGCACAACGACGTCTCGCTTGAGGTTCCTTTTGCCGGGAACCTGGTGGACTCCATGATCGATGCACTGCACTCCGAAGACCCGGGAGCCAAGGTTCTGCCCTATACCCTTTCCGGCGGCACGGACAACAAGTCCCTAAGCCGGCTGGGCATCACCGGCTACGGTTTCGCGCCGCTCATGTTGCCTGACGACCTGGACTTCACCGGAATGTTCCATGGTGTGGACGAACGTGTGCCGGTGGACTCCCTGAAGTTTGGGGCCCGGGTCCTCAACACACTCCTCACCAACTACTAGGGGCGGGGACATGACGCCCGAGGAAGTCCTCCCGGACCACCTGCTGGAAGGCATCCGAGCCCGCGCCGCGGGCTACGACCGGGACAATGCCTTCTTCACCGAGGATCTTGAGGAACTGACCGCCGCCGGTTACCTGAAGCTTTTTGTCCCAACGTCCGACGGCGGCCTCGGCCTCGGACTCGAAGCGGCAGCTCAGTGCCAGCGCAGGCTGGCAACGGCGGCCCCGGCAACCGCCCTGGCAATCAACATGCATTTGGTGTGGACCGGCGTCGCCCGGTTGCTCGCCGCCAGGGGCGACGACTCGCTGGGCTTTGTCCTCCGGGACGCCGCCCGCGGCGAGGTCTTCGCGTTCGGCAACTCCGAGGCGGGAAACGACTCCGTGCTCTTTGACTCGAGGACGGTGGCAACCCCGCTGCCGGACGGTGCGTACAGGTTTACCGGGAAAAAGATCTTCACCAGCCTCTCACCCGCGTGGACCCGCCTGGGTATTTTCGGCAAGGACGCCGAGGCCAGAGGAGGGGAGGGGGAACTGGTGCACGGTTTTATAGACCGGGATTCCGCCGGCTACACCATCCTGGAGGACTGGGACACCCTGGGCATGCGGGCAAGCCAGTCCAACACCACCGTGCTGGACGGCGCGGAAGTCCGCGCAGACCGCATCTTCCGCAAATTGCCGGTGGGACCCAACGCCGACCCGCTGATCTTCGCCATCTTTGCCTGCTTTGAATCGCTGCTGGCGGCCGTTTATACGGGCATCGGCGAGCGTGCACTGGCCCTCGGCGTGGAAGCTGTGAAGCGGCGGACCTCGTTTAAGAACGCCGGCAGAAGCTACGCCCAGGACCCGGACATCCGCTGGAAGGTGGCCGAGGCAGCCATGGCCATGGACATCCTCTATCCCCAACTGCTGGCCGTAACCCGCGACGTCGACAACCTCTCCGATCACGGCGCGCAGTGGTTCCCCAAACTCGTTGGGCTGAAGGTGAACGCCACGGAAACCGCGCGGCGGGTGGTGGACCTCGCCATCCGGGTCAGCGGCGGCTCCAGCTACTTCCGCGGTTCCGAACTTGAGCGGCTCTACCGGGACGTGCTGGCCGGAATGTTCCACCCGTCCGATGACGAGTCAGCGCACAACACCGTCGCCAACGCCTGGCTGGGGCCGCTCGAAGCCTAGACGGTCCTTTGGACCTGCATGACCCGGCGGCGGAGCCAGAAGCGCCTGGCTCCGCCCATGTACAGCACGCTGCGCTCCAGTTCCCATTTGCCGTACTCGGAGTGCTCCACGAGCCGGCGACGGGCCTCAGGCAACGAATCCACGGGGCTGACCGTCAGTACGAGGTACTCGTACTGCTTCAGAAAGTCCCGCTCGCGACGGACCGAGCTGGTGAGAAATTGTTCCTTCATTGCTCTCCATTTTCGTCCTTTTCCGGCTAACGTGAAGTCATGAGCATCGATCCGCGTGTCGCGCTTCAGTCCCTGACATCCGCCTTGGAAGAACACCTTATAGCAGCATCCAACAGGCGAGGGGATGGGGACCCCGCCGTCGAAGCGGCATTTTTTGCGGTCGCAGATGCCTTCGAAGTTTACGAAGACGCGCTCTACGAGGCGTACAGCGAAGTGACGCCCCTCCAGGTCTTTGACGACGAAGAGGACGAGGACGAGGAATCCGGCATCGACGATGACGAGGACCTCGAAATCGTCGAGGAATGACACGCGTCGTCCTTCAGTCTCCTCAGCCGCGGCGGTCCGCGCAACCTTAGCCGGGCTGGGACACGTCCTCCAGCGCACACGCTATCTCCGGGGGTAGCTGGGTCAGTTGGGCGGCGAGGATCTCCTTGGCCTGCAGCGGCGTCCGGGGCCCCACGATGGCGGTGGCCACACCGTGCTGCGCCAGCAGCCAGCTCAGCGAAACATCCAACGGGGTTCTGCCCAGGCCCTTCGCCGCCATGGAAACGGCCTCCACCACACTCGAGGGTCCCGGCTGCAGATATGGCTCCACATAGGGCGCAGCATCACCGCGTGCGGCCCTGGAATCAGCCGGGATGCTGCCCCGGTATTTGCCCGTCAGCACCCCGCGCCCCAGCGGGGCCCACGCCATCAGGCCCAGGCCCGCGTCCTCGACGGCGGGGATGAGTTCCGCCTCCGGCGTCCGCCGGACCAGGGAGTACTCGGCCTGCGCGGCAACAAGGGGAAATCCGGCAACGGCGGCTGCTTTGGCGCTCTGCCAGCCGTTGAAGTTGGCGATGCCCGCATAACGGGCGCGCCCGCTGCGGACCGCGAATTCGAGGGCTGAGAGCGTTTCTTCCAAGGGAACATTGCCGTCCCAGGCCTGGGCGAACCATACGTCCACGTAGTCGGTCCCCAGCCTCGCCAGGCTCGCATCCAAAGCACTCAGCATCGCGTTCCGGGACGTGTCCACCGACCGCCTGCCGTCCGTCGTCGAGGTCCCAGCCTTCGTGGAAATCGACACTTCGGTGCGGGAGACCACGTCACCCAGAAGCGAGCCGATCAGCGCCTCGGAGCCGCCATCGGAGTACGACGCTGCCGTGTCGATGTGCTTTCCGCCGCCATCAACAAAGGTGCGCAAGATGTCCGAGGCGTCCTGCTCGTCGGTTTCATTGGCCCACGACATGGTGCCGAGGGAAAGGGCGGAGACACGCAATCCACTGTTGCCGACGTAACGCTGCTGCATAGCTGCAAGCTTACGGGGAATCAACAGGGCGCATGACGTAGTGTCTTAGCGTGAACTGGATTGAGGCGGCCCTGCTGGGCCTGGTACAGGGTCTGACCGAATTTCTACCGATTTCATCAAGCGCGCACCTGCGGATTGTGGGGCAGTTCCTGCCCAACGCCTCGGATCCCGGGGCGGCCTTTACGGCCATCACGCAACTGGGAACCGAAACGGCTGTGGTGATCTACTTTTGGCGCGATATCGTCCGGATCGTCAAGGCCTGGGCCGGGTCGCTGGCGGGACGGGTTTCGCGCCAGGACCCTGATGCACGCATGGGCTGGCTGGTGATCCTCGGCAGCCTGCCCATCATCGTGCTGGGCCTGCTGTTCCAGGACCAGATCGAGTCAGTGCTGCGCAGCCTGTGGATCGTCGCCACCATGCTGATCGTTTTTGGTTTGATCCTGGCCGTGGCGGACGCCGTCGGAAAACAGGACCGGGACCTGACCCGGCTGAGCTACAAGCACGGCATCCTCTACGGATTGGCTCAGGCCATGGCGCTCATCCCCGGTGTTTCGCGATCCGGTGGCACCATCACCGCCGGCCTCCTGATGGGTTATACCCGTGAAGCGGCGGCGCGCTATTCGTTCCTGCTCGCCATCCCGGCCGTGTTCGGCAGTGGCTTCTACCAGCTGTACAAAGTGGTCTCGAAGGATGGCATCACCGGACCGTTCGGCCTGCCGGAGACTGCGCTGGCCACCGTCATCGCCCTGGTGGTGGGCTACATCATCATTGGCTGGTTCCTCAAATTTGTCTCCACCCGCAGCTACCGGTTGTTCGTCTGGTACCGGATCCTCCTCGGCCTGGCCCTCTATCTCCTGCTCGGTTTCAATGTCATCAGCGCGTAGAAGTAGGCTTGGGCTGTGAAATCCTGGATCTCCCGCCCTGTTCCTGTGCTGCCCGGCGCCACTCCGGCCATCCGTCTGTTCGATACCGCCCTGGGGCGTGAGGTCAGCCTGCCGGCCAGTGGTGAGCAGTCGATGTACGTCTGCGGCATCACCCCCTATGACGCCACCCACATGGGCCATGCCGCCAGCTACGTGGCGTTCGACCTCCTGAACAGGGTCTGGCGCGACGCCGGCCTTAAGGTCGCTTACGTCCAGAACGTCACCGACGTCGACGACCCCCTGTTGGAGCGCGCCACAGCCACCGGAGTGGACTGGCGTGACCTCGCGGCGAGCCAGATTGAGCTATTCCAGACGGACATGGAAGCCCTCAACGTCATCGCCCCGGACCACTACGTCGGCGCGGTCGAATCCGTGGGCCTGATAGTTCCTGCCATTGAGCGGCTGCTCGAGCTCGGGCTTGCCTACCGCGT
Organism: Pseudarthrobacter naphthalenicus; assembly: GCF_029076445.1. Classification (GTDB taxonomy): domain Bacteria; phylum Actinomycetota; class Actinomycetes; order Actinomycetales; family Micrococcaceae; genus Arthrobacter; species Arthrobacter naphthalenicus. The sequence continues at coordinate 22,639 of NZ_JARESG010000013.1, read as the reverse complement.
GGCCGGCGCCGCAGGAGAGCCCGACGGCGATGTGTACTACGACGTCGAGGCCGCCGGGAAGCAATCAATGGCCCCGGACGCCTGGACCCTGGGTTCGATCTCCCGCCTTGGGGAGGCCGAAATGCTGGAGTTGTTCGCCGAACGCGGTGGCGACCCCGGCAGGGCCGGCAAACACCAGGCCCTGGACCCGTTGCTGTGGCGGGTAGCCCGCGACGGTGAGCCCAGCTGGCCCGGCGGTGAGCTTGGTCAGGGCAGGCCGGGCTGGCACATCGAGTGCACGGTTATTGCCCGGCAGTATCTTCCCGCCCCCTTTACCGTCCAGGGCGGTGGTTCAGACCTGATCTTCCCGCATCACGAGATGGGTGCCGGGCACGCCTATTCGCTGACCGGCGTGCCGCTGGCCCAGCACTACGCCCACGCAGGCATGGTGGGGCTCGACGGTGAAAAGATGAGCAAATCCAAGGGAAACCTGGTGCTGGTCTCCAAGCTCCGGGCAGACGGCGAGGAACCGGCCGCCATCCGGCTGGCCATTCTTGCCCACCACTACCGGTCGGACTGGTCGTGGACTGCCGAGGGCTTCGAAGAAGCCAAAACCAGGCTTGCCACGTGGCGCCAGGCCCTGACCACGGCGCCGGCAGGTTCCGCCGCAGGTCTGATTCGTGACATGCGGTCCGCCCTGTCCGCAGACCTGGACGCCCCGGCGGCACTGGCAGCGGTAGACCGGTGGGCCGAAAGCGCCGTGGCGGCAGCGGGTCCCGGCTGCCAGCAGGATCAAGCCCTGGTGAGCGACGCCGTCGAGGCGCTGCTCGGCGTCGTTCTCTGATTCCAACCCGTGATTGCCACAGTGACCGCGGCAGCGGCACGGCCACTGTGGCTCCGCTTTAGGGTTTGTCGCGGCCCCGGCGTTTGAGGTAACGCTCAAATTCACGGGCAATGGACTCACCGCTGGCCTCCGGGAGATCCGCGGTGTCCTTGGCCTCTTCCAGCTGCCGGACATATGCGGCGATTTCCGGGTCCTCGGTGGCCAGCTCATCCACCCCGCGCTCCCAGGCGGCCGCCTCCTCCGCCAGCTCGTGAGTGTCCAGCGGGACCTGGAGAAGTTCCTCCACCCGGTTCAGGAGGGCCAGCTGCGCCTTGGGCGAAGGGGCCTGGGCGACGTAATGCGGGACGGCCGCCCATAAGGACAGGGTGGGAATGCCTGCCAGCAATGCCACCTCCGACAGGACGCCAACAATGCCGACCGGCCCCTCGTACTGGGACGGTTCCAGGTTGAGCCGTTCCCGCAACTGGGGATCATCCGAAGAGGTACTCACGGGAATCGGCCTGCTGTGGGGGACATCAGCCAGGAGCGCACCCACCAGGACCACATAGTCAACCTTCAAAGCCTCGGCATGGACCAGCAGTTCCGCCGTGTAGGCACGCCACTTGTACGACGGCTCAATGCCCTGGACAAAGATGACGTCCACATTGGAATCCGGTGCAGCCGCCTTGTAGATGCGGGTGGAGGGCCACTTGATCTTTCGTTCACCTGCGGCGTTCCGGCGGACGGTAGGGCGGGTGAACTGGAAATCGTAGTATTCGTCGGCATCGATGGACGCGACCTTCTTACCGCCCCATGCCTTGTTGAGGTAGCGCAATGAGTCGCTTGCGGCCTCACCGGCATCGTTCCAGCCCTCAAACGCCGCCAGCATCACCGTGATGCGCTCCCCGTCAGCCACTGGCAGCAGGAACTGGTCCTGTTCAGGCGCGGCACCTGGTTCCGTGGTGTCTCCGTCGAAGCTATTCATTTCTTCACCCTACGTCCAAGGACCGGGGCGATGCAGTGACTACAGGTCCCAAAAAGGCCGCCGGCCGCGATTCCGCCTGCCCGCGGCGGGCCATATTCGCCAAGGGCGTACCCCACGGCTGGCGTTCAGCCTCGCACCGTAGACTGAAGCCATGCGATCCTTACCCTCCGATTCACCGCTCCGCGCCGTACTTTGGGACATGGACGGGACCATCGTGGACACAGAACCGTACTGGATCGCCGCGGAACACGCGCTCGTGGAAGCCCACGGCGGCAGCTGGTCGCACGACCAGGCCACCCAACTCGTGGGGCAGGCACTGACGTTTTCGGCCGGGGTCCTGCAGGAGGCAGGAGTGCGGCTGGAGACCAGGGAGATCATCGATGCCTTGACTGCCGAGGTCATTGAGAGCGTCCAGCGCGCCGTGCCGTGGCGCCCCGGAGCGAGGGAACTGCTCGATGACCTGCACCAGGCCGGCGTGCGGTGCGCGTTGGTGACCATGTCCGAAGGGCCCCTGGCCCGCGAGATCGTGGCAAACCTGCCCAAGCCCTACTTTGAGTTCCTGGTGACGGGAGACACCGTCACCCAGGGGAAACCCCATCCGGAGGCGTACCTCAAGGCGGTGGAACTGCTTCAGGAGGCTGACCCGGGACTGACCATCGACCACTGCGTCGCGCTGGAAGATTCGGCACCCGGCGTTGCCGCGGCTCTCGCGTCAGGCGTCGCCACCGTGGCCATTCCGCATATTGTTCCCCTCCCCGAGGATCCGCGGCACACAACCTGGTCTTCGCTGGCGGGGCGCTCCGTGTCCGAACTGGAGGCCATTGCGGCGGGCAGCCTGGCAGCCGCGTCCGGCTCGGAACCGGCTCTTGGGAGCCTGTCTTGAGCGACACGCCGGCCCCAGCCCGGAAGGAAGGGATCCGCCTCGGCCGGATCGCCGGGATCCCGGTCATCCTGGCTTACTCGTGGTTTGTGATTGCCGCCTTTACCGTCATCGTCTATGGTCCGGTCCTGCTTCAGCGAAATCCCGCCCTTGGCACCACCGCCTACTACGTGGCCTTCGCCTACGCGTTGCTCCTGCTTATTTCGGTCCTGGTCCACGAGCTGGCGCACGCCCTCACCGCCAAGATTTACGGCTGGCCGACGCAGAAAATCGTCCTCAACCTCTGGGGCGGCCACACCCAGTTCGAGAACTTCACGGCGTCGCCCGGCCGCTCCGTCATCGTGGCACTGGCGGGACCCGCCGCCAACCTGGTCCTCGCCGGCGGGGCCTGGCTTGTGCTGTCCGGCAGCAGCCTGGGCGTTGTGGCGGACACTCTGACCAACATCTTTATGTGGGCCAACTTCGTCATCGGCATCTTCAACGTCCTGCCGGGACTCCCGCTGGACGGGGGACGCATCGTGGAATCAGCCGTCTGGAAAGCCACCGGCAGCCAGGCCAGGGGGACCGTCGCCGCCGGCTGGGCAGGCCGGCTTATTGTGGTGGCTTTGGGCCTTTGGTTCATTGTCATGCCGCTGCTGTCCGGCGACACCCCTGACTTCAGCTTCCTGATGATCACCGTCCTTGTGGGCGGATTCCTGTGGATGGGTGCCAGCGCGGCAATCCAGCAGGGAACCCTGCGCGGCAGGCTGCATCTGGTGAGCGCAACCGCCTTGGCAACTCCCGCCGTCGGCATTCCCGCCACGGCCACCGTGGCCGACATCCGGCGACTCTCGACGGACGGGACTGCGGTGGTGACCTGCGGACCCGAGGGCCGGCCGGAGGGCGTGGTCGACCCGGCTGCCCTCGCTGCGGTTCCCGAGTCTGCTGCGGAATCCACCCCTGCGACGGCGGTCTCGTACGCCCTCGTGCCCGGCGCCTATGTGCCCGAGTGGTCCCAGGGGCAGGAGCTGATCCAATACCTCTCCCAGCTCGAGGGCCGGGAATATGCCGTGGTGGATCACCACGGCGTTGTGACGGGACTGCTGTCGCAGAATGCCATCGTGAGCGCCATCACCGGCAAAGCCGTCCGGTCAAAGAAACATCCGCAGAACCAAAGCCGGTAGAGTTGCATGCCGGCCCTGCACTTGCCGCCGGAAGGCTGCCCCGGGCCTGAACGCGCCGGACGGTCAGACTCCGTGTATGCGCCCACAGTCTTACAGGAGCGAGGAAATTCATGAGCAGCGAATCTGCCGCCGATACCGCAACACCATCCACAACGGCGTTGTCCACCACAAGTGGGGCTGCCGGCGTCACCCAGCCGGTAGGTGCTGCCCGCCGCCGCGGACCTTTCCGTGAAGGCGAGCGGGTCCAGCTGACCGACGAACGCGGCCGTATGAACACCATCACCCTCGAAAGCGGGGGAGCCTTCCACACCCACCGGGGCTTCCTCAACCATGATGAGATCATCGGCAAGGCAGACGGCTCGGTGGTGGTCAACAACGTTGGCCAGCAGTACCAGACCCTGCGCCCGCTCCTCTCCGACTTCGTCCTTTCCATGCCCCGCGGCGCCGCGGTGGTGTATCCCAAGGATGCCGGACAGATCGTCACCATGGCCGATATCTTCCCCGGTGCCAGGGTTGTTGAAGCCGGAGTGGGGTCCGGCGCGCTGTCCATCTCGCTGCTGCGCGCCGTGGGCGACAACGGCTACCTCCATTCCTTCGAACGCCGCGAAGAGTTCGCAGACATTGCCCGGGGCAATGTGGAGACGATCTTCGGCGGCCCGCACCCCGCCTGGAAAATTTCACTCGGCGATTTCCAGGAGGAAGTGGTCCGCACCGAAGCTCCCGGTTCCGTCGACCGCGTCGTCCTGGACATGCTGGCTCCCTGGGAGTGCCTCGACGCCGTCGCCACGGTGCTGGCACCCGGCGGGGTCTGGATCAACTACGTCGCCACCGTCACGCAACTGTCCCGGACCGCCGAGGCCATCCGGGCAGATGGCCGGTTCACCGAACCCGACGCCTGGGAATCCATGGTCCGCGGCTGGCACCTGGAGGGGCTCGCGGTCCGCCCGGACCACCGCATGGTGGCCCACACGGGCTTCCTCCTGGTCACCCGCCGCCTTGCCGACGGCGTCACCGGCATTTCCGTGAAACGCCGCCCTTCGAAGACAGATTTCAACGAGGAAGATGTCAACGCCTGGACCCCCGGGGCAGTGGGTGAACGGCTGGTCTCGGACAAGAAACTCCGCCGCGCGGCACGCGATGCCATCGCCGGAACCAACGTCAAGGACGGCCCGGAGATCACGGAATAGTCCACATTTCGGGAGTCTCCAGCAGTACCTGCCAAGTTGGGGCTAAGGTCTTAATAAGAAGCGCAGGAAGGGGCTGATGCATCATGGAGACGCCGAATCAGGACTCCGGACGTACACCGGCGGAGCAGGCTGCCGCCAATGAGCTGTCCGTTGCCGACAGGCAGGTCAATGTCCTTCGGGACAAACTGCGGCACATCGACCGGCAGCTTGCTGCTGCAACGCAGAACAATACCAAGCTGGTCAGCATGCTGGAGGCGGCGAAAGCCGAGATCCTGCGCCTGAAAAATGCCCTGGACCAGGAGGGCCAGCCGCCGTACAGCTTTGGCACCATCCTGCAGCTCAATCCCCGGCGCATGCCATCAGCCGGGAACAGCGGCCAGGCCGTCACCGAGGAGTCTGCGGACATCTTCAACGCGGGCCGGAAAATGCGGGTGGGAATCAGCCCGCTGGTAAACATCGGCCAGCTGTCCGTGGGCCAGGAAGTCCTGCTCAACGAGGCACTGCTGATTGTTGCCGGCCTGGGTTATGAACGCGCGGGCGAACTCGCCACCCTTAAGGAAATGCTGGGCACGGACCGTGCGCTGGTGGTGGGCCGGGCGGATGAGGAACGCGTCATCAGGCTGTCCGGCGCTCTCCTCGCCGAGAAGCTCAGGGTCGGTGACGCGCTCTCAATCGATTCCCGCACCGGTTATGCCCTCGAAAAAGTGCCCCGCTCCGAGGTGGAAAACCTGGTCCTCGAAGAGGTGCCGGACATCACCTACGAGGACATCGGCGGTCTCGGCCCACAGATTGAACAGATCCGGGATGCCGTGGAGTTGCCCTTCCTGCACCCGGACCTCTACCGGGAACACGGCCTGAAGGCCCCCAAGGGCATTCTTCTGTATGGTCCGCCGGGCTGCGGCAAAACGCTTATTGCCAAGGCGGTAGCCAACTCCCTCGCTGCACGGGCAGCGGAGCGGACCGGCAACGTGGACCTGAAGAGTTACTTCCTTAACATCAAGGGCCCCGAACTCCTGGATAAGTACGTGGGCGAAACGGAACGCCACATCCGCCTGATCTTCTCCCGGGCCCGGGAGAAGGCCTCGGACGGCAGCCCGGTCGTGGTCTTCTTTGACGAGATGGATTCCCTCTTCCGCACCCGCGGCACGGGAATTTCCTCCGACGTCGAGACCACCATCGTGCCTCAGCTCCTGAGCGAAATTGATGGCGTGGAGCGGCTGGACAACGTCATCGTCATCGGCGCATCCAACCGCGAGGACATGATTGATCCTGCCATCCTCCGGCCGGGCCGGCTCGATGTGAAGGTGAAGATCCAGCGGCCTGATGCCGAAGCCGCGGCGGACATCTTCAACAAATACATCACCACGGACCTGCCGTTCCACGAGTCTGACCTCGCCGAACACGACGGCGACGTCCAGGCCACCGTGGACGCCATGATCCAGCGCACGGTTGAAGCCATGTACTCCACGGAGAAATCCAACGAGTACTTGGAAGTCACCTACGCCAACGGTGACACCGAGATGCTGTACTTCAAGGACTTCAATTCCGGCGCCGTGGTTCAGAACGTGGTGGACCGGGCCAAGAAGTACGCCATCAAGGACCTTCTCACCCTGCATCAGAAGGGTCTCCGGATCGAGCACCTCCTGCGGGCCGTCGTGGATGAATTCCGCGAACACGAGGACATGCCCAACACCACCAACCCGGATGACTGGGCACGCATCTCCGGTAAGAAGGGGGAGCGGATTACGTACATCCGCACCATTGTCCAAGGCAAGGCAGGACAGGAGCCCGGCAAGTCCATCGAAACGATGCCCACCACGGGACAGTACCTATGACCGCAGTTCCGGAACGACCCGCAGGGGAATCGCTCCCCGTCGGCGGTGCCATGCGCGTCATGGGTGCCGAGACGGAGTACGGCATCCACGCCCCGTCCGCCCCCGGAGCCAACGCCACCATGATGTCTGCGCGCGTAGTCCAGGCATACGCCCAGGTGACCCGGCAGCGGGCTGCAGGCGGGGCTGAAACCCGGTGGGACTACACCGATGAGGAGCCGCTGCACGACGCCCGTGGCTGGACGCTTGAACGCGCCTCCGCCCACCCCAGCCAGCTCACGGACCAGCCGCCGGTGCTCGACGCCGAAGCGGTGGCACTGGCATACGGCCGCGAGGAACTTGAGCTGGACGGCGAGGATGAGTCCGGCAGCCTGCTGATGAACATGGTGCTCGGGAATGGCGCCCGGCTGTACGTGGACCACGCCCACCCCGAGTATTCCAGCGCCGAGGTGACGAACCCCCGTGATGCTGTGATCTGGGATGCCGCCGGGGATCAGGTGGCGCTGGCAGCGGTGCGGCGCCTTGCCGCGGACCCCGAGCTTCCGCCGATCAACCTGTACAAGAACAACACGGACAACAAGTCCGTCTCTTATGGCTCCCATGAGAACTACCTCATGCCCCGCTCTGTGCCGTTCGGGGACATCGTGCGCGGCCTCACCCCGTTCTTCGTCACACGCCAGATCATCTGCGGCTCCGGCCGCGTGGGACTCGGCCAGGACAGTTCCACGGCCGGCTACCAGATCAGCCAGCGCGCGGACTTTTTTGAAGCCGAGGTTGGGCTGGAGACGACGATCCGCCGGCCCATCATCAACACCCGGGACGAACCCCACGCCACTGCCGACAAATACCGGCGCCTGCACGTCATTATCGGCGACGCGAACCTCAGCCAGTCCTCGAATTACCTCAAGTTCGGCACCACCGCGCTGGTGCTCAGCCTGATTGAGGCCGGCCTGGCGCCCAAGGTGGAGGTCTACGAGCCGGTGCAGGCCCTTCAGGCGGTCAGCCACGATACCTCCCTGACCACGAAACTCAGGTTGGTGGACGGACGCCGGGTGACGGCGTTGGATCTGCAATGGATGTACCACGAGGCGGCGGCCAAACTGGCGCAGGACACAGGCGTTGCCGATGCCGTGGACGGGGACGGCCACACCCACGACGTTCTGGAACGCTGGGCCACCACCCTGACACAGCTCGATGCCGACCGGGGTGCGGCGGCGACGTCCGTTGAGTGGCTGGCCAAACTTTCGCTGCTGGAGGGCTACCGGGAACGTGACAATCTCGCCTGGAGTGATGCCAGGCTGGGTTTGGTTGACCTCCAATGGGCCGATATCAGGCCCGAAAAGGGCCTGTACTACCGTTTCCTGGCCAGGAACCGGATGCAGCGGATTGTCGACGACGCCGTGATCGCCGCCGCTGTGACCGAACCGCCGCCGGATACCCGCGCGTTCTTTCGCGGACGCTGCGTCAGCAGTTTCGGCAAAGACGTGGTAGGCGCCAGCTGGGACTCTGTCATCTTCGATGTCCCCGGCTACGGGCGCTTGCAGCGGGTCCCGACAAGGGAGCCGCTGCGCGGCACCAAGGCCCTGACGGGAGGACTCTTCACCCGGCACCGCACAGCCGGGCCGTTCCTCGCGGAACTCCTCGGGCACACCAGCGCTCCGCCTCCGGCGTAAACCGCCCCGACGGGCTCACAGCGTGGCAATATGGGCGTATCAGCAGATCCGCCCGGATCCGATGATCGCAGAAGGAGAGATTAAGATGGCAGGCCAGGAACAACAGCAGCCACAGTCGCGGGACAGTGAAGTCGAAGACGACATCCCCGAGGCACCGCCCGCGGCCCCCGACGCGCAGGCTTCAGCCGCCACCCAGGGCGTAGATGACCTCCTGGATGAAATCGACGGCGTCCTTGAGTCCAACGCCGAGGAATTCGTCCGCGCCTTCGTCCAAAAGGGCGGCCAGTAACCCGGATCCACGCGGGGCGGTAGCCGCGCACCGGCCGAAAGCTGTACCGACGTAGAAGGACCACGTTCAAGGAGTGCACCAGTGCAGGAATCAACCGCCAACCAGGTAGCCGGCAACGCGACGTCGTCATTTACCGAGCATCTGCAGCGGGACCGGCCGGACCTGCTCCCGTACAACCGTTCGCTGACTGCGGCAGCCGCGCAGGCTACGCCGCTGCAGGTGCCGCACGCCACCACGATCGTGGCAATGAGCTACGGCGGCGGCGTGCTGATGGCAGGGGACCGGCGCGCCACCATGGGCAACGTCATAGCAAGCCGGCACATCGAGAAAGTCTTCCCGGCGGACCGGTACTCAGTCCTGGGCATCGCAGGGACTGCGGGTATTGCCATTGACCTGACCCGGCTTTTCCAGGTGGAACTGGAACACTACGAAAAAATTGAAGGCACACTCCTCAGCCTCGATGGCAAAGCCAACCGGCTTGGTGCCATGATCCGCGGGAACCTTCCCATGGCCCTGCAGGGCCTGGCCGTGGTCCCGCTGTTTGCCGGTTTCGATACCACAGCCGGCGTGGGCCGCCTGTTCTCGTACGACGTCACCGGCGGCCGGTACGAAGAACGCGAGCACCATACGGTGGGCTCCGGCTCGGTTTTTGCCCGCGGTGCCCTGAAAAAGCTCTGGCGCCCCGGCCTGACGGAAGCGGAGGCAGTTTCTGTCGCGGTGGAGTCGCTCTATGACGCAGCCGACGACGATTCCGCAACCGGCGGCCCGGATCCGGTCCGGCAACTGTGGCCGGTGGTGTACACCGTGAACCGCGAGGGTGCCCGGCGCATCCCCGAACCGGAGCTTGCGGCCGTTGCGGGGAGCATCATTGACGCCAGGTCCGCTGAGCGACGGGAGGCCTGAGATGACGCAGCAGTTCTACGTTTCTCCAGAACAACTGATGAAGGACCGTGCGGACTTCGCACGGAAAGGCATCGCCCGCGGCAGGTCCGTGGTGGTCATCAGCTGCCAGGACGGGATTGCCCTGGTGGCCGAGAACCCCTCGCCGTCGCTGCACAAGATCGGTGAAATCTACGACAAAATCGCCTTCGCGGCCGTCGGGAAGTACAACGAATTTGAAAGCCTGCGCCAGGCAGGCGTCCGGTACGCCGACGTCCGGGGCTACTCCTACGACCGCGAGGACGTGACAGCCCGCGGCCTCGCGAGCGTCTACGCGCAAAGCCTGGGCGCCGTTTTCACAGCCGAACAGAAGCCATTCGAAGTGGAACTGGCCGTCGCCGAAGTAGGCGCATCCCCGGAGCAGGACCACCTTTACCGGCTGACGTTCGACGGGTCGATCGCGGACGAACACGGCTTCATCGTGATGGGCGGCCAGGCGGAGCGGGTTTCCGCCGTGATTGCCGACGGCTGGCGGTCCTCGCTGCGCTTTGCTGACGCGGTCCGGCTGGCGATCGGCGGCCTCGCCACCGGCACTGAGCAGGGCGAGTCAGGAGCGACCCTTCCGGCGAAGGCCGTAGAGGTGGCCGTCCTGGACAGGCAGTCGGAAACGGCCCGCGGCTTCCGCCGGGCGTTCCGGCGATTGAACGATGCCGACATTACGGCGCTGCTGGCGGAGGAGGCCTGAGATGGATAAGAGGATCTTCGGTATTGAAACCGAATTCGGGATCTCGTATTCGAGTCCCGATTCACGCCCACTGGCACCGGAGGAGGTGGCCCGATACCTGTTCCGCAAGGTGGTCAGCTGGGGGCGTTCGTCCAACGTGTTCCTGACCAATGGCTCGCGGCTCTACCTCGACGTCGGCTCCCACCCCGAGTACGCCACCGCCGAGTGCGATGACCTCGCCCAGCTGATCGCGCATGACCGGGCCGGCGAGCTCATCCTCGATGACCTTGTGGACGAGGCGCAGGCCAGGCTGGCCGCCGAGGGCTTCAACGGCACCGTCTATCTCTTCAAAAACAACACCGACTCTGCCGGCAATTCCTATGGCAGCCATGAGAACTACCTGATCCCGCGCCGGGGCGAGTTTTCCCGGCTGGCGGAGATTCTCATCCCCTTCCTGGTCACCCGCCAGCTGATCGCGGGTGCAGGCAAGATCCTGAAGACGCCGCACGGGGCGACGTTCGCGTTCTCACAGCGCGCCGACCACATTTGGGAGGGTGTCTCGTCGGCCACCACCAGGTCCCGGCCCATCATCAACACCAGGGACGAGCCGCACGCCGACGCCGAATTTTTCCGGCGGCTCCACGTCATCGTGGGTGACTCGAACATGTCCGAGAGCACAGCCCTGATCAAGGTCGGCACGGTGGACCTCATCCTCCGCATGATCGAAGCCGGGGTAATCATGCGGGACATGCGGATGGAGAATCCCATCCGCAGCATCCGGGAGATCTCGCACGATCTCAGCGGCCGGGCACTGGTCAGGCTGGCCAACGGGCGGCAGCTCACTGCCCTGGAGATCCAGCAGGAGTACCTGACCAAAGTCACGGCGTTCGTCCAGGAACACGGTGCGCACAACCCCCACGTTCCGCTGATCCTCGACCTGTGGGAACGGACGCTGAAGGCCATCGAAAGCGGAAACACCAGCACCATCGACACCGAGATCGACTGGGCCATCAAGAAAAAGCTGATGGACAACTATCGGGAGCGGCACGGTCTGGGCCTGGATGCTCCCCGGATCGCCCAGCTGGACCTGACCTACCACGACATTTCGCGGACGCGCGGCCTGTATTACCTGCTGCAGTCACGGGGAGCGGTGCGCCGGATCGTAGACGACACCGTCATCAAGGATGCAGTGGACGTGCCGCCGCAAACCACGCGGGCCAAGCTCCGGGGTGACTTCGTCCGGCGGGCGCAGGAACTGGGCAGGGACTACACCGTGGACTGGGTGCACCTGAAGCTCAATGACCGCGCCCATCAGACCATCCTGTGCAAGGATCCGTTCCGCAGCGTCGATGACCGGGTGGACGCTCTCCTCGGTTCTATGGGCTGACGTTCAGGTTCAGGGGCTATCCTTGACAGGGCCATTCTTTGGCCCTGCAGCGGTGCCGGGCGCCTGTTCCGGTACCGCGTCCACCCTGCCCCGACGAAAGTTCTCTTACGTGCGCCGAATCCTAGCGATCCTTCTCCCCGGTCTGCTGCTGCTTACCGCTTGCGGCGGTACGCCCGCGGCACCGGAACCCACCAGCCAGGCGGCCGGTGACACTGCCAAGTTCGACTCCCTGAAGCTGACGGATAACGGGGACAAGAAAGCTCCCGGAGTGGAGTTCACCAAGCCTCTTGAGGTGACGGAGCCTACCGTCAAGGTGGTCACCGAGGGCAACGGTGACCGAATCAAAGCCAACCAGGTGGCCAACATCTCCATCCTCGCCGTGAGCGGCGCAGACGGTTCCACGCTGGAGGACACCTTCCCGGCCGAACCTGAGGCACTCGAGCTCAGCGATGACATGAAGACCGGCAACTCCCTGGTCTACAACGCCTTTGTGGGAGCCAAAATTGGTTCCACGCTGGCTCTGGCAGTTCCCGGCCAGACGGCCGCGCCTGCCAGTGCCGCGCCGGACGGCGCCACACCGAGCCCCACGCCGAGCGCCGCCACCCAGCCCACCCAGCTGCTGCTGATCAAGCTGATTTCCGCGAAGGACGTCACGCCGCCGCTTGAGAAGCCCGAAGGCGATCCTGTCACACCGCCGGCCGGCCTCCCGACCGTTAAGGAAAACGACAAGGGCGTTCCCGAGATATCCGTGGACGGCGCTGCTGCCCCGACGGCTCTGGTGGCCCAGGACCTGATCAAGGGCAAGGGTGTGGAGGTCAAAGAAACCGACACGCTCACCGTCAATTACGTAGGTGTGAACCTCGTGGGCGGCACCAAGTTTGATTCGAGTTTCGACCGTGGCCAGCCCGCCAGCTTCCCGTTGACGGGTGTCATTAAGGGCTGGACGCAGGGGCTCACCGGCAAGACGGTCGGCTCACGGGTCCTGTTGGTCGTCCCGAAGGACCTCGCGTACGGTGATGCCGGTCAGGGCGAAGCCAAGGGTGACCTTGTCTTTGTTGTGGATATCCTCGGCGTCAAGTAACTTCCAACCATCACGCACCCAATCAGAAGGAGCAACCATGTCATTTGGTCAGCGTAATTTCGACCGCCAGAAGCCGGAAATCGATTTCCCGCAGGGCGATGTCCCCACCGAACTGGTCATCACGGACCTGATCGAAGGTGACGGTGCCGAGGCCAAGAAGGGCGACACCGTCTCCACCCACTACGTCGGCGTGGCCTGGTCCACGGGCGAGGAATTCGACGCTTCCTGGGGCCGCGGCGCACCGCTGGACTTCCGCGTGGGCGTCGGCCAGGTCATCCAGGGCTGGGACCAGGGCCTGCTCGGCATGAAGGTGGGCGGCCGCCGTCGTCTTGAGATTCCCTCCGAGCTTGCCTACGGCTCCCGCGGTGCCGGTGGCGCCATTGGACCCAACGAAGCACTGATCTTCGTTGTGGACCTGGTCGGCGTGCGCTGACCCGAACACCGTAAGGTCGCCGAAAGGCCAGGGCGCGGTAACAATCAGGAGCTGTCTTCCTGTTGTTGCCGCGCCTTCTGCGTTCCGCGGATGAGTTTAGTAACGTAGCCAGAGTGCCCGTATCCCGTACTGAACGTCTGCTGAACCTGCTGATAGCCCTGCTGAACACCAAATACGGCCTGCGCCGTTCGGAGCTGCGGCTAAAGGTCTATCACGACACCTCCGGCAACGACGTCGCGTTCGGCCGAATGTTCGAGCGGGACAAAAACGATCTCCGCCAATTCGGCTTTGATGTGGAAACAGTCACCGACCACGGGTGGAGCGAAGACGACCCGGCCACGACGCGCTACCGCATCGGCAAGGAATCCAACCGGCTGCCCGACGTCCAGCTCAGCCCGGGGGAGTGGACCGTCCTGCTGCTGGCCTCCCAGCTGTGGGAGCGCGCCGCCCTGGGCACGGCGGCCGCCAACGCCCTGCGTAAGCTGCAGGCCTCCGGAACGCTCGCGGACATCGAGCTTCCCGTAGGAGTCCAGCCCCGGATCAGGCCCGCCGGCCAGGCCTTCGATGACCTGGTGGCGGCCATGCACGCCCAGCACCCCGTCAGCTTCTCCTACCTTGCCGGCACCACGGGCAAGGAAGAACTGCGAACGGTAGAGCCGTGGGGCCTCGGCAGCCGGTTTGGCCAGTGGTACCTGACCGGCTTCGACCGGAGCCGCCAGGCGCCCCGCCATTTCAGGCTCTCCCGCTTCACGGGCGCCGTCTCCGTCCTTGACAAGGAAACCTACACTCCGCCGCCGAACTTCAACATCCGCGAGGAACTGGGCAAGCTCCCCGAACTCCCGCTCCGCACCGCCGTCGTGGATGTCCGGGAGGGCCGCCTCCTCGGCTTGCGGCGGCGGGCACTGCGGGCGCCTGCCTCCACCGCGGGAGCGCCCGACGGCGGCGACGAACGGCTGCAGGTGGACTTCCGGGACGTTGAGGTGCTCGCCGAAGAGCTCGCCTCCTACGGTCCGGACGCCGTCGCCCGGGAGCCGCAAGAACTGGTGGCCGCCGTGCGGAACCGGCTGCAAAGCGCCGCAGCGTTCTGCGCGGCTCCCGCACCGGACTACCGCTTCGCCGACTCCCCGGCCGGCCGGCAGACCCGGAAGCGGACTTCGGAGGACCAGCTGAAGCGGATGCTGCAGCTGGTGCCCTTCCTGGTCCACAACCAGGGCCTCCACATCGAGGACGTCGCCGCACGTTTCGGAATCACCCCCGGAGAGCTCGAAAATGACCTCCGGATCCTCATCTGCTCGGGGCTGCCCGAGGGATACCCCGACGACCTTCTCGACATCAACTGGGAGGAAGGCCACGTCTACATCACCCAGGACCTGGACCTCACCCGGCCGGTCCGGTTCACCGTGGACGAAGCCTGTGCGCTCCTGACCGGACTGGAAACCTTGAACGGGCTCCCGGAGCTTGCCGAGGGCGGCGCCCTGGAGTCGGTCACCCTCAAGCTGATGGCTGCCGCGGGGGAAGAGGGGCTGCGGGCAGCATCCCTGGCAGGCCCGGAGGTCGGGCCCGCGGATTCGGCCGTGCTGGAAGTGGTCCGGAACGCCATCCGGGACCGCGCCCAACTGCGGCTGGTCTATTTCTCCGCCCAGCGCGACCAGGTCTCCGAACGGGACGTTGACCCGCTCCGCCTGTACTCGCTGGACAACACGTGGTACGTCGAGGCGTACTGCCACTCCGCGGACGGTTTGCGGAACTTCAGGCTGGATCGGATCCAGGAAGTGCGGCCGAACGGCCTGCCTGCCGCCACGCCGATCCGGCCGGAGGAAGGGTTCCCGGCCAAGTTGTTTACGCCGAACGACGACGACACCCTCGTCCTGGTACACCTCACCAGGCAGGGCGCCGGCCTTGCCGACGATTACTACGCGGAAAGGGTGGCGCACCTGCCGGACGGCGGGTTGGTGGCGGAAATCAGGTTCGGCAACACGACCTGGCTTCCGATGTTTGTGGCGCAACATGGCGGCAAGGCCAGAATCCTTGAGCCTTCGGAGCTTGCAGCCGCAGCCCGGAGCTGGATCGAGGCGGCCCTCGCGCGGTACGGCAGTTAGACTCGTCAGCATGCCTTGGTGGTCTTGGATCCTGATCTGGATAGCGCTTATTGCCGTGTCGTTGCTCTTTTATGTCCTCCTGGGCATCCGGCTGTACCGCCAGGGCATGGCGGTACTGAAAGACCTGGGTGCGGCCAGCTCGAAACTCGGGCACCTGGCAGTAGCCCCGTCCCCGGCCACCACCGGCGAGCTGCAGCATTCAACACAGGTTGAGCCGGGAGCTGCCGTTTTTGCCTCTCCGGCCCGGATGCGACATGATTACGACGCATCCAAGTCATCCCGCCGGGAGGACCGCCGCCAACGGCGGGTACAGCGCAAGCACGACCGGGGACAGCCCCAGTCACTTCGCGATCTGGATCTCAATTAGACGTAGGATGTTGTAAGAGGAAAGGAATTCCCGTGGGAAGACTCTTTGATGGCCCGTGGCCAATTGTCATTATCATCGTTGTTGCGCTGTTGCTTTTTGCCGCGCCTAAACTCCCTGCCATGGCCCGCAGCCTGGGCCAGTCCATGCGGATCATCAAGTCCGAAGTCAAGGAAATGAAGAACGACGGCAAGACCGACGCCACAGACACCGAATCGGGACCGGTGGAGGGCAAAGTCGTTAACCATCCGCACCCGAATCCTGCACCGACCCAGCACGGCGAGCCGACCAACGGCACCGACGTTCCGCCGTCGAACCGCGCATAACGCACAGTGGCACTGACGCGGGGCCGTAAATCCAACCCTGAGGGGCGGATGGCTCTTTGGGACCACCTCAAGGAGCTCAAGAACCGGCTGATCAAATCAGCAATTGCGGTGGTGCTCGCTGCCGTCGGCGGCTGGTTCCTTTACGATCCCGTCGTCAGCAGCCTGTCGGCTCCGCTGATCTCCATAGCGCACGAGACCGGCCGGACGGCCGTCCTTAACTTCGCCACCATCGCGGACCCGTTTGCCTTCAAAATCCAGATTGCCATCCAGATCGGGCTGGTGATCTCCAGCCCTGTCTGGATCTATCAGGTCTGGGCGTTCATCACCCCGGGCCTGACCCGCAAGGAGCGAGGCTACACGCTCGGTTTTATGGCGGCGGCGGTGCCTTTGTTCCTGGCCGGCGTGTACGTTGCGTGGCTTGTTTTTCCTACGGTAGTCAGGGCTCTGCTTCAGTTCACGCCGCAAACCGGCGCGAACAACATTTCCGCCACCGACTACCTCACCTTCGCCACGCAGATGTTGCTGATCCTGGGTGTCTCCTTCCTGGTTCCCGTGATTCTGGTCGGCATCAACATGGCCGGAGTGGTGCGGGGCCGGACCATCCTCAAAGCCTGGCGGATCATCGTCTTCCTCGTTTTTGTCCTGGCCGCACTTGCCGCGCCGGGGACGGACGCGCTGTCCATGTTCCTGCTGGCCGCCCCACTGCTGGTCCTGTTTTTCGCGGCCATCGGGCTGTGTATTTTCAACGACAAGCGCCGGGACAAGAGGCAGGCGAAACGGGTTGCCGAGACGGACGCAACAGCCGACATCGCAACCCCTGGCAGCGAACTGAAGAACCTGTAGGGCGCAGCGCATTAGGCTTGAAGCATGTCCTCTATTTCCGGGCCGCTCTCGCCCTCTGAAAGTTACCGGGCCAGCGCGGAACGCACAGCCGAGGCGCGCACCTACCTCGGCGGTTTTGTCCGCACCCTCGATTTCGAACTTGACGAATTCCAGCGTCTTGCCTGCCGCTCGCTGCAGGAAGGCAGGGGAGTGCTGGTTGCGGCCCCTACCGGTGCCGGAAAGACCATCGTGGGCGAGTTTGCCATCTACCTCGCGTTGGAGCGGCACCTTAAGGCCTTCTACACCACCCCCATCAAAGCTCTGAGCAACCAGAAGTTCACCGAACTCGCGGAAAAGTACGGGGCGGAAAACGTCGGGCTGCTGACCGGGGACACCAGCATCAACGGCGACGCCCCCGTGGTGGTCATGACCACAGAAGTCCTTCGGAACATGCTGTACGCCGACTCGGCCACCCTGGACGACCTCGGCTTTGTGGTGATGGACGAAGTCCACTACCTTGCGGACCGGTTCCGCGGCGCAGTGTGGGAGGAAGTGATCATCCACCTTCCCAGTGAAGTCCAGGTTGTGTCCCTCAGCGCCACGGTTTCAAACGCGGAAGAATTCGGCGCGTGGCTGGATACCGTGCGCGGTGACACGGACATCATTGTCTCGGAGCACAGGCCCGTGCCTCTGTGGCAGCACGTCATGGTGGGCAGGGAAATCGTGGACCTGTTCGCCGGGGAAACCACGTTCGACGAAATTGCGCCGCCGGCCGACGCGGAGACCGGTACACCCCTGGCGGTCCGTGAAGCGACGGAGCCTGGGCGGGGCCTCCCGCTCCGCGATGGCGGGGCCGGCCGGGGCTTCGAAGTCAACCCCGACCTGCTGGCAATGGCCCGCAGCGAAAGTCAGGACAGCTTCCGCGGCCGGTTCGGCCACGGCGGACGCAGCCAGCGCCGGCAGCACAAGCAGCGCTCTGATGCCCGCGCTCCGCAGGGTTCCCAACCCGGCGCGGCCCGGAGGGCCAGCAGGCCCCAGGTGATCGCCAGCCTGGACCGGCAGGACCTGCTCCCCGCCATCACCTTCATTTTCTCCCGGGCCGGGTGCGACGCCGCGGTGGCTCAATGCGTATCCTCAGGCCTGTGGCTGACCACGGAGAAGGAGCAGCGGATCATCGCCGGTCGCGTTGACGAGGCCGCACAGGACATCCCGTCCGACGACCTGGACGTTCTGGGTTTCTGGACGTGGCGGGAGGGCCTGCTGCGGGGATTCGCCGCCCACCATGCGGGGATGCTGCCCACCTTCAAGGAGGTGGTGGAAAAGCTGTTCGTTGAGGGCCTGGTCAAGGCGGTCTTCGCCACCGAAACTCTTGCCTTGGGCGTGAACATGCCGGCCCGGTCTGTCGTTTTGGAAAAGCTGGACAAGTTTAACGGCGAAGCCCACGTGGACATCACGGCGGGGGAGTACACGCAGCTGACCGGCCGGGCCGGCCGTCGCGGCATCGACGTCGAGGGCCATGCCGTTGTCCTTTGGCAGCCCGGTACGGATCCGGCCGCGGTGGCAGGACTTGCTTCCCGCCGAACATACCCTCTGAATTCAAGTTTCCGACCCACCTACAACATGAGCATCAATCTGCTGGCCCAGTTCGGCCGGACCCGCGCCCGCGAAATCCTGGAGTCCTCGTTCGCCCAATTCCAGGCCGACCGGTCCGTGGTTGGCCTCGCCAAGCAGGTGCGCAGCAGGGAAGAGTCCCTCGCGGGCTACGCCAAATCGATGACGTGCCACCTCGGTGACTTCACCGAGTATGCCCGGCTCCGCCGCGAGCTCTCCGACGCCGAAAACATCACCTCACGCACAAAGTCCCGTGCCAGGAAGTCCCTCAACGAAGACTCGCTGGCCCGGCTCATGCCCGGCGACGTTGTGGACGTGCCGGGCGGGCGCGCGCCCGGCCTGGCCGTGGTGCTCAGTTCGGACCACAGCGGCCGGGAGCCGCGGCCCGCCGTTCTGACGCTGGACAACCAGCTCCGCCGGATCGGCACCGAAGACCTTGAAGGCCCGATTTCTCCCCTGACCAGGATTCGGATTCCCAAGGCGTTTAATGCCAAGGTGCCCAAATCCCGGCGCGATCTTGCCTCGTCCGCCCGCAATGCCTTGCGTGAAAACCGCCCGCCGGCTCCGGGCCGCAGTACCGACTTCGGGCTTGGCAGCGTCACGCCCACCCAGGAAAAACGGATCAGCGAGCTGCGCCGGGCACTCCGGGCCCACCCGTGCCACGGGTGCAGCGAGCGTGAGGACCATGCCCGCTGGTCGGAGCGTTGGTGGAAGCTGCGCCGGGAAACGGACGGTCTGATCCGTCAGATCCAAGGGCGCACCAACACCATTGCCAAGACCTTTGACCGGGTCTGCGACGTCCTCTCGGCCTACGGTTATCTGGAGGCCGGTACTGATGGCCGCCTGTCCATCAGCACGGATGGCCAGCGCCTGCGCCGGATCTACGGCGAGAAGGACCTCCTGATCTCCCAGTCGCTGCGTTTGGGTGCCTTTGATGACCTGGACGCCGTCGAGGTCGCAGCTTTGGCGAGCGTCCTGGTCTACCAGGCCAAGCGCGAGGACAGGGGCCTCCGCCCGCGGATGCCCAGCATCGCACTCGAATCGTCCGTGGACCTGGTAGTCCGTGAGTGGTCAGCCCTTGAAGACGTGGAGGAGCAAAACAAGCTGCCGCTGACCGGTGAACCCGAGCTGGGGCTGGTGTGGCCCATGTACAAGTGGGCGAAGGGCCGGCACCTCCAGGAGGTGCTGAACGGAACGGACCTGGCCGCAGGAGACTTTGTCCGCTGGGTTAAGCAGGTCATCGACCTTCTGGACCAGTTGGCCAAGATTCCGGGCCTGGATCCACGGCTGGCAAGGCTGTGTTCGGAAGCCATCTCGCTCATCCGCCGCGGCGTGGTGGCTTACTCCTCCGTCCTGTGAACCATTCCGTCCTTTGAACCATCCCGTCCTCTGTACCAGCGCGGCCGCACGCCGTCCCCACAGCAGTTTCCATCATCAGCAGCGTTTGCTGCGTCCCCCATCCAGGAGCCTTGCCCATGACTGAACGTCCCTCCGTGCCCGCCCCGTCCGAACGAAAGGTGGTTCTGTACCGGAATGGCTCCGTGTACTCTGCAGCCGATCCGCTGGCCACCGCCATGGTGGTGGACGGCGACACTGTCGCGTGGGTGGGCTCCGAACAGGCAGCATCCTCCATCGCAGACTCCTCCATGGAGATCATTGATCTTCACGGTGCCCTCGTTGCGCCCGGATTTGTGGACTCGCACGTCCACCTCACGGAGACCGGCATTGCGTTGGATGGGCTTCAACTTGGCAATGTCCGCTCCGCACGGCAACTCCTCGACGCGGTGGCTGCTTCCCGGGGTGAAGGCCCGGTCCTGGGCCATGGCTGGGACGAGTCCGTCTGGGAAGACCCAGCCCTGCCCACAGTCCACGAACTGGAACAGGCCGCCGGGGGCCGGCACGTCTTCCTGTCGCGGGTGGACGCGCATTCAGCCCTGGTTTCCGCCTCACTTGTTGCCGACGCCGGAATCACCGGCCTGGACGGTTATGGTTCGGGGACACAGGTCTTCCGGGCTGCTCACACGGCTGCACGCCAGGCAGCGCGGCGGCTGCCCGAATCGAGTGTCCGCGGCTACCAGCAGCGCGCGCTCACGGAAGCCGCTGCGAACGGCTACGTGGCCGTCGCGGAGATGGCCGCGCCGCACATCAGCGGGCTCGAGGACCTTCGCCTCGCCGGCGCTTGGAACACCGACACAGCCGGACGGGCCATGCCTGAGGTCCTGCCCTACTGGGGCGAACTGGCAACCTCGGAGGAGCACGCCCGGGAACTTTTGGCCGGGCTGGGTGTGCCCGTCCGCGGTCTTGCCGGCGACCTGAACATCGACGGTTCCCTGGGTTCCCGGACGGCCGCACTGCGGGCGGACTACGCCGACGCGCCGGGTGGGCGGGGAAACCTGTATGTCACGGCCGCCCAGGCCGGCGCCCATCTGGCAGCCTGCTCCCTCCTGGGAATCCAAGGCGGTTTCCACGTCATCGGTGACGCCGGCCTGGACGCCGTGCTGGAGGCCCTGGAGCTCGCCGCCGGTGAGGTGGGGGAGCAGAGGATCCGCGCTGCCGGCCACCGTTTCGAACATGTGGAATTGGCCGACGCCAGCGCGATCCAACAGCTCGCACGTTACGCAGTCACGGTCAGCGCCCAGCCACGCTTCGACGCCGCGTGGGGGAACGACGGCGGGATGTACCAGCAGCGACTCGGCGACCGCAGCGGGAACATGAACGCCTTTGCTTCGTTCTATTCGGCCGGGGTCCCCATTTCCTTCGGCAGCGACAGCCCGGTGACGCCGCTGCGGCCGTGGTCCAGCGTTCGGGCCTGCCTGGAACACCACAACGAGGCTGAGCGGATCTCGGCGCGGGCTGCGTTCCTGGGCCACACCCGGGCCGGGTGGCGTGCAGCGAAGCACCACAATCCGATGGCCGGCCAGCTGGTTCCCGGCGCCCCGGCCAGTTTCGCGGTCTGGGACGTGGAAGAACTGATGGTCCAGGTGGCGGATGGTCGGGTGCAGTCGTGGAGTACGGATCCGCGCGCACGCACACCGCTTCTTCCGGCGCTGGACACTGGCAGTGATCCGGTGTGCCTGCAGACTGTCCGGGACGGTCAGGAGCTCTATTCCAGTCCGGCCCTGCGTTCCTGATCCGATGTGCGGGCGGGCGCCCTATAATGGGTAGTTGCGCCTGCCAGCCGGCAACATAGCTGATGATCAGGTGCTCCGACCGCTCCCGTCCAGGAAGGCCCTTTGTGCGCGTCCTAACCATTATTCCGACCTACAACGAGCTGGAATCGCTGCCCAAGACCCTCCAGCGCCTGCGGGTGGCCGTACCCGCCTCGGATGTACTGGTGGTGGATGACAACAGCCCGGACGGTACCGGGCAACTGGCGGACAGTATTGCGGCTGCCGACTCCCAGGTCCATGTCCTGCACCGCAAGGGCAAGGAAGGCCTCGGTGCTGCCTACATCGCCGGGTTTAAATGGGGCCTGGAGGCCGGCTACGAGGTTCTGGTGGAAATGGACGCTGACGGCTCCCACCAGCCAGAACAGCTGCCCCAACTGCTGGAAGCCGTTGATCAGGGCGCCGATTTGGCGATGGGTTCCCGGTGGGTACCGGGTGGCAGCGTGGTCAACTGGCCCCTGTACCGCCAGGCGATTTCACGTGTTGGCAGCACCTACGCACGGCTGATGCTGGGGCTGAAGATCAAGGACGTCACCGGCGGCTACCGTGCTTTCCGCAGATCCACGTTGGAAAAACTCAACCTCGACCAGGTCGATTCGGTGGGTTACGGATTCCAGGTGGACCTTGCATGGCGGGTTGCCAAAATGGGTCTCAGAATCGAGGAGCGGCCCATCACGTTCGTTGAACGCGAGCTGGGCGCGTCCAAAATGAGCGGCAACATTGTGGTTGAGGCCATGATCAACGTGACCCGGTGGGGCCTGCAGGCACGCTGGGACAAGCTCAGGGGCAGGAAAGAGCCCGTCCGGAGCTAGGGCGTGTCTCCTTATTGGCGTAGCCAGATGAGGACGGAGTAGAGGGCGACCCCGGAGCGGTAGGTGATGGCGAGCTTGTCGTATCGGGTGGCGATGCTGCGCCATTGCTTGAAAATGTTGAAG
>NZ_JARESG010000012.1 GCF_029076445.1 Pseudarthrobacter naphthalenicus | reverse complement strand
CCGTGGGCCGCAAGGAACTCAAAGCGGTCAAGGGCCTGCCCCAAACCAGCCAGACCCTCTCAGAAATCCCCCCAACCCTGAAACCCGGTGAGGTAAAACGATGAGCGAGAACCCGGACGCAATCCGTGCAGACATAGAAGCAACCCGCGCCCGCCTGGGCACCAACGTGGACGCCGTCGCGGACAAAGTCACCCCGTCCAACATCGTCCAGCGCCAAACCGACAAAGTCCGTGACGCCGTGTTCGGAGTGAAGGAGAAAGTCATGGGAACCACCGACGCCACACCCGCTTACACCAACGCCTACACCGGCCAGCCGGTGGGCCAAGGGACCGGGCACAGCACCGGAGGGTCCGTTCACAACGCCACCGACACTGTCTCGGCCAAGCTCAGCGACGCCGGCGAAGCCCTCGGCGACGCCCCGCACCAGGTCAAAGCCAAAACCCAGGGCAACCCCCTGGCCGCCGGCCTGATCGCGTTCGGCGCCGGGATGCTGCTCTCCTCCCTGATCCCCGCCAGCGAGAAAGAACGCGAAGCTGCCGACGCCCTCAAGACCGCCGCCGAGCCCATGACCACCGAGCTGACCGAGGCCGCCAAAGACATGGCCCAAGGCCTCAAGGAACCAGCCCGCGAAGCCATGGAAAACGTCAAGGCCACCGCCACCGACGCCACCCAGAACGTCAAAGCCGAAAGCCAACTCGCCGCAGCCGACGTCAAAGACCGCGCCGCCGACGCCAAGGACACCGTCCAAAACACCTAGGCTCAGCTAGGACAAGCCAGAGCCGGCCTTCCGTTGGAAGGGCGGCCCTGGCTCATTTAACTGTTGTCTGCAGAGCTAACTATTGCCCGGCGAGCCTTGATCATCAGCCACGGCCTGGTTGGCGATCAGGTCCACCCGGTCAGCGGCAGTCAGTGTGTCATCGTCCTGAATGGCCGCGACGTCCTGGCTGTCCACCGGTCTGCCTTCCGGCCCCGCCCCGGGCTCGGAGGTTTCGTCGTGGTGTTCCTTGTGCCGGGCCTCCTGGAGATGGTGCTCCAGCTTTTCTTCCGCGTCGCGGCGGCGTTGACCCACGGTCCGCATTTGCTGCGTGGTCGGCGCCACATGCGCGTGCTGGTGGGGGCCATGGTCATGGATGCTGGCACCGTAATCTTCGCTCATACAGAAATCGTCCCACTGTATTCCGGTGCCGGGAAGGTGCAGCCTCCCTTGTCCCCCGAGCCCGGCCCCCGCTTGTCCCGCAGGCGCCCGCCGATATTCCCTGAAACGCGCGACGGCGGGAGGTCGCCGTCGTGCGCTTTCCGCACCTTGGTAGGTATACTGGTCTACCTACTAACCAAGTGATCAAGGACCGGCCGTGACAGCGAGACAAGAGATGCCGACAACCCGCCCCTCCCGGCGGCCCGCCCGGGAGGCGCTGCTGGAGGCGGCGGCCAAACGGTTTTACGCCCACGGCCTCACAGGGACGGGCATTGATTCCATCACAGCCGAGGCGGGCGTGGCCAAGAAGAGCCTGTACAATAACTTCGCATCGAAGGCGGAGCTGGTGACGGCTTACCTGTTCGCGCGGCATGAGGAATGGCTGGGCCTGTACCGGGCGAGGCTGGCAAAAGCGGCCACCCCAAAGAGCCGCGTGCTGGCGGTCTTCGATGCCTACGCCGACCACGCCGACCTCGCGTATGAGCACGGCTTCCGCGGCTGCGGCCTGCTGAACGCGGCCGCCGAGCTGCCCATCGGCGACCCGGGACGCGCTGTGGTGCGGCGGCACAAGGAGGAGGTGGAGGCGTTGCTGGCCCAGCACCTGGCGGAACTTCCCGGCCCGGCCGGGCAGGCCGCCCACCTTGCCCGGCATCTGGCCTTCCTCCTCGAAGGGTCCATGGTCCGCGCGGGCCTGGAAGGTGATGACCGCTGCGTCCGGGAGGCCCGCGACATCGCGGCCGGCCTGCTGGACAGCCTGTGACGACCGCTCGTTTCCACGGGTCCGCCTGGGGCGCGCTGTTCGTTCTGGGCGCATCGGTCCTCTGGGGAACCACCGGGACCGCGGCCACTTTCGCGCCGGATGTGAGCCCCTTGGCGATCGGCGCGGCGGCCATGGGTTTCGGCGGCCTGCTGCAGGCCGCGGTCGCCGGGCGTCTGCTGAAGGCTTTCGGCTTCAGCCTGAGGAGCCAGTGGCGCACCGTGGCTCTGGGAGCGGTGGCCGTGGCCGCCTATCCCCTGGCCTTCTACTCGTCCATGCACCTGGCCGGGGTAGCCGTGGGGACGGTGGTGTCCATCGGGTCGGCGCCTCTGGCGTCTGCTGTGATTGAACGGGTGGCGGACAGGAGGCCGTTCACGCGCCGCTGGGTGGGGGGTGCGATCCTCGGCGTCGTTGGTGCGGGGCTCCTCTGTATCGCCGGCGCGGGCATGCCCCGGTCCGCAATGGAGTCCGTGCCGGCCTGGTCGGCTCCGGCAGGGATTGCACTGGGGCTGCTGGCTGGACTGACGTATGCCCTCTACTCATGGGCGGCGCACCGCGTCATTAACACAGGCGTGCCATCAAGGGCGGTGATGGGCGCCGTCTTCGGGACCGGGGGCCTCTTGCTGATGCCGGTCCTGGCGATCACCGGGATGCCCTTCCTTGCGTCCTGGCAGAACCTGGCGGTGGGTGCCTACATGGCGTTGGTGCCCATGTTCGCCGGCTATGTTCTGTTCGGCTGGGGCCTGGCCCGGGTTCACGCGAGCACGGCCACCACCCTGTCCCTTTCGGAGACAGTAGTGGCGGCCGTTCTCGCTGTGGTGATTGTGGGCGAACGCCTGCCGGCGCCGGGCTGGCTTGGCGCCGCGATGATCGCAGCCGGCCTGTTCGTTCTGACGCTTCCGGCGCCGCGGAGTCTGAAGCTACGCCGCGAGCGGCGCGTCGAAAAGCTGCTCGGCGAGCCGGATCAGGTGACCCGGGGCGTCTGATTCGCTCCTGCGGCCCCCGTGGCCGAGGAACACGGCGGTCCCGTTGAGGGTGTCGTCCAGGGAGATGCCCGCTTCACGGGCCAGGACTTCGGCCCGTACGTTCTGGGGCAGGCGGCTTCCCTCGTCGTTCAAGTAAACGTGCCAGTCCTTGCTGGTGAGGGATTCAATGTTTCCTTCGACCAGCTTCTGCAGTGCTTCCATTTCCGTGTCCACAATTTCGATGCGCACCGGTTGCGTCAGGTGGGCAGGGACGATCAGGGCGTTAAAAGTGGTCTTCATGGTCATGTCCTTGTGACTGAAACGTGGATCTCAGTTGCGGCCTCAAGTGGCGGCGAGAAGTGAGTGGCGGGCAGCCGAGTGGGTCTAGGAGTCTCACATTCGGCTGCCCGCGGTCGATCAGCGCTGGTTTTTGCGCGGCTTTATGAACTGAATTTCGCTGGTTTCACTTTTAGCTCTTTTTTCGGCGCGCTTTTCGAGAATTGACTTTCCCGCTTTTTTGACGCTGCCGCTCTTGGGCGATTTTCCTGACAATGGAATTCCACCTTTCTATCCTGTGTGTCTACCCGATACCATACACACTTATATTTTTTATGCCAGTTTCGGGAAAAAGCCCGCCGCGGACCGTCAGGTCTTTCCTGCACCGTCCGGGCGGACCTGCCAGGAGGCCCCGTAAGTCGTCCCAAGCGAATTTTCTGAAGCCCGACCAGGGGTTTGGCTAATTTTCGCTCGATGTCTCGGGCGGCTATGCGCTTTTATTTTTCCGACCCCTTGAACGTGCAAATTTTCTATCCGTCAGGTTGCCCCCGGAAGCCTCCCTAATCCCAGCGCCGAGGCGGACGGCCGACGGCGGGAACCGGCTGCTGGCCGCCCCCAGCCCGGCGTGGGTCCGCTGGCTCACAACGCCGTGATGTGGCCCGGTGGAGCCTGGCCGCTCGCTCCTGATCCCATGGAGCCGAGTCTTTTGACCCCTTCGCGCGGTCATCCTGACGGCCGGCGCGTTGGAAAACATGCATCACCAAGGAATTCGATGCTCTCTGCACGTCAAGATGTCATTGCCCTGCGCTACCGTTGGCAGCACCAACATTTTTCAAGGGGGATAAATGGAGTTTTCAGAGAAACTTTCGGCATTGGCAGCAAAGGTGCGCCAACAGCGGGATGTGATCCAAACCGAAGAAGCGACAAAGAATGCCTTTGTTATGCCCTTCATTTCCACAATCCTCGGATACGACGTCTTCAATCCGCTGGAAGTCGTTCCGGAGTTCATCGCGGACGTGGGGCTGAAGAAGGGCGAGAAGATCGACTACGCAATCGTCAAGGATGGCGAAGTGCAGATCCTGATCGAGTGCAAGAAATCCACCGAGCCCGTCAAGATCGAGCATGCTTCCCAGCTGTTTCGGTACTTTGCCGTCACCAACGCCAGGATCGCAATCCTCACCAATGGTGAGGTATACCAGTTTTTCACTGACCTCAATGCACCGAATCGTATGGATGACAAACCGTTCCTGGTGCTTGATCTGAGTGATATTGATGAGTCACTCATTCCGGAATTACAGAAGCTATCCAAAGACGTCTTCGACCTTGATTCCATCATCAGTGCCGCCGGTGAACTGAAATACATCGGGGAACTCAAAAGGAGCCTGGCGGCGCAGTTCAAGGAGCCGGAGGATGAATGGATCAAGTTCCTGACTGGACGGGTCTATCAGGGCCCCTATACCCAGAAAGTGAGGGAACAGTTCACCGCCCTTGTAGGCAAAGCGTCAAAGCAGTTCCTGAACGACCAGGTGAACGAACGGCTGAAGAAGGCCCTGGGTGCCCCCGGCTTTCCGCAAAATGACGATGCAGCAGTGGCCGCCCTTGTCACCAGTGCACCTGTTGCCGAAGCCGACCTCGCTGAGGCGGACGGCCTGGAAACAACGCTGGAGGAAATCGAGGGCTACCAGATCGTCCGGGCCATCGTCTGCAGTGAGGTCAAGCCGGCCCGCGTCTCGCAGCGGGATGCCAAGTCCTACTTCGCGGTGCTCCTGGACGACAACAACCGCAAACCCATTGCTCGCCTGCATTTCAACCGCACCCAGAAGTACATCGGACTTTTCGATGACAACAAGGAAGAAACGCGCGTGCCGATCAGCTCGCTGGAAGAAATCTACGAGCACACCGAAGCCCTGCGCGCGAGCGTCAAGGGCTACCTGTAATCCACCACCGCACCCCGTGTCATGACGGCGCCGTCACAACGTGGCTGCTTCCTGTTCTGCCAGCCTGATCATCCTAAGTTCGTCCTCCACGGCGCGGGCCGGCCAATAATCCTTGGCCAGCTCGTCTGCCTTGGTGAGATCTGCTGCGGGGAAAAGCTTTCCGAGCAGTCCGGCCGCCTGAAGCAGCGCGATGAGCACGATGGTCCTGGCATCGGGGGCGCCCGGACCGGCCGCAGCAACGGGGGTACCTGGCTGGGGCGCTCCCGTAACGGAAGCGTCGATCGGAACCGTGGTGTCCGGCAACTCGAGATCGGAGTGCGGGCCGCTGAGGGCGGCCTCGATCCTTTTCCGGAGCGCCGCCTCCGGCGCATGGTCCTTCTCGGGGTACCGCACGGTCCGGAACGCGCCGAGGTGCTTTTCACCTACCTGTTCCACGATGCCCAGTGATTCCAGACCCTCATAGACGCGCTGCACCTCGGCACGGCCCTCCAGCATGGAGACCCAGCGCTTGGGACTGTGCGGCCGGGACTTTCCCCGGATAATGTCCAGCTCACGCCGGAGGGACGTTGCCGGGGAGGTGTCGGTCGCCACGACGTGCTTCCCCTGCAGCTCGACTGCACCGATCAGGTCCAGCTCGGCCAGGATGGCCCCAGCCAGAGTGGTTCTGAGGGCATACACCGGCACTTCAGGTTTGCCGGTGGTGTCATTCGTTGCAAGCAGGAGGAAGGCCTGGGGCAGGTTGAGTTCGGTCGTCTGAGCTGGTTCAGCATTCATAGGATCATGGTGGCCCTGTTCGTGGGTGACCACAATGGAATCTTGAACGGCCGACGGCGGGAGGTCCCGCCGTCGTCCGCTTTCCGTGGTGCCGCCCCCGCAAGTAGCCCCCTGCAGATCAATTGGGTAGTGATTACTCGTGCGCCCGCCCACCGTCCTTCCGTAGCATCACAGTGCGTCTGGGGCGTCAAAGGAGACGAGGGGGGCTTCGGGGACTGCTGGTTCTCGCCTCCCGCCTATCGCGAGGAGAACCAATGAATCACCAGATTCCGGAACATCCGCCCCCAGCCCCGGCGCCTGAGCCGCAACCCAAGAAACGCCGGGGGAAAATCGCCCTCGTAGCCCTGGCGGGGGTCATCACCACGGGAGTGGTTTTGGGCATCGTGGTACCCGGTGTAGCCGAACCCGAACCCCTGCCGCCCGTGGACGCGACCATCAGCATCGACCTGGACACGGCGGTCAACCAGTTCCCGGGAACGTTGGCCCTCGGCGCCGGCGTGGACGGCCTGGAGGAAGGCGAGATCGACAGGGTCTGGACCCCCAAAAACGTTCAAGCGATGAAAACGGCCGGTTTCGGACCGATCAGCTACCGCCTCCGCACGGAACTCGGCGTCAAGGCCTGGCACTGGAATCCCCGCGGAACATGGAGTGACGCAGCTGCCCAGCAGGGGTACTGGGTGTCATCAGATGAACCACTCGACGATTACCGGGCGTCGCAGGGCTACCGGCTTCCCCGCCGCGGAAACACCATTGATCAGGCCAAAAACGATGGCTACTCCCGGCTTACCGACGGGAACCCCGCCACCTTTTGGAAAAGCAACCCGTATCTGGACTCGCACTTCACCGGGGAAGCTGACGACCGGAATCCGCAATGGATTATGGCGGTCTTCCGTCAGGCAGTTCCCATAGACACCGTCCAGTTCGACTGGGGCACCCCCTACGCCGCCGCGTTCAAGGTGCAGTACTGGTCCGGCAAGGACGCGCATTTCCCGGTGGACGACGGAAAATGGGTGGACTTTCCGCAGAGCGCCCATGAGGGCGCCGGCGGTTCCCAGACCGTGCGGATCGCCCCGGAACCCCTGCCTGTGCAGTATGTGCGTATTGTCCTCACCCGGGACTCGGACACGGCTCCGGCGGGCTCCACCGATGTACGCGACAAACTGGGGTTCGCCCTCAACGAGCTGGCCATTGGCCAGAGCACCGCCGACGGGTTTGTTGATCACATTATCCATGAGGCATCGCAGGGGCAGACGGAAATGTGGACCTCCTCCACCGACCCCTGGCACAGTGTGGCCGACATCGACAAGCACTACGAACATGCAAGCTTCGAGCGGCTCTTCGGCAGCGGCATCACCAACGGCCAGCCCATGATGGTCCCCGCACCTGCCCTGTACGGCGTGCCGGAGGATGCAGCAGCCCTGGTGAGCTACCTCAAGAAGCGCGGCTATCCCGTGAAGCGCGTGGAGATCGGTGAAGAACCGGACGGCCAGCTCGCCCAGCCCGAACACTACGGCGCACTCTACGTGCAAATGGCCAGCGCCATGAAAAAGGTCGACCCCACCCTGGAGTTCGGCGGTCCGGGCTACCAGACCACCCTGCCCGCGTGGGTGCACTGGCCCAACGACAACGGCGTGAGGTCCTGGACCGGCCGCTTTGTGTCCTATCTGCGGGCGCGCAACGCAATGGAGGACTTCGACTTCTACTCCTTCGAGTGGTACCCCTTCGACGACGTGTGCGCGGATCCGAGCGCACCGCTGGCGGAACATCCCAAGCTCCTGAAGGAGCTTCTCGCCCGCGAGGAGCAGGCCGGCCTTCCACCCGACATCCCCAAAGTAATCACCGAATACGGGTATTCCTCCTTCGCGGGCCAGGTGGAACTGGAACTGCCCGGAGCCATGATCAACGCCGAAACAGCGGCCATGTTCCTGGCCCTCGGCGGTGAGACCAGTTACTACTACGGGCTGGAACCTAACTGGGTCTTCCAGGAAAAAGAGGGCCAGAAGTGCAATTCGTGGGGCAACCTGATGATGCTGCAGTTCTATGACAACTGGAAGATCCGGCCGCTGGCCGCCTTCTACGCCGCCAGGCTGGTGAATGAACACTGGGTGCTCGAAGGGGAGGGCAACCACACTGTCCACACCGCCACCAGCGATATCCACAACGCCAAGGGCGAGCAGCTGGTCACGGCCTACGCGCTGCGGCGGCCTGACGGAACCCTCGGCGTGCTTTTGTTCAATAAGGATCCGAACCGGACCTTCAAAGTCCGTCTGATGCACAAAACCAGCGGCGCCCATGAAGTGGTTGACGGACACCTTAAACTCAACCAGTACTCGTCCGAGCAGTACGCCTGGCACCCGTCCCCGGGCCAAGCGAACGGCGGTCATCCCAATCCCAGCCAACCCCCGTCCTCAACGGTCATCCACGCGGATGATGCCGCCACCTTCAGTCTGCCCCCGCACAGCATCTCAGTGGCTGTGACGCAGCCCTGACCGCCTGGTCACGGCAGCGAAACGAGCAAGCGGACGACGGCGGGACTCCCCGCCGTCGTCCGCCTACCGTTGGCGCCGCTCCCCTGCCTTCGCTCCCGCCTCAGTGCTTCCGGGTCACGAGCGGCCGGTGGCCTCGCTGGTGCCCCGCGCCAACTGCTCCGCGATGTCCACGGCCCACGCGTCGATTTCGGACCAGTCCCGGTAGTCACCGAAGCGGATGCCCATCGCCCGGACCAGCATCCGGGACGAGCGCGGGAACTGGTCCTGCCAGGCAGCCCCGGAAAACACGCGGCGGCCCCGCGGCCGGACCACGTCCCGCAACGCTTCAGCCAGCGTGCGGTCCTGCGCCGCACGCGCCGGTTTACGAAGGGGCCGGGGCAGGCCGCCGGACATTCCCACGCTGAAGAACCACACCGGCCGCTCGCGCAGCACGTCTTGGTGGCGGCGGACAAACTCCGTGGCTTCGGGCAACCACGCTTGGTTATGGATCGCGCTGCCCAACACCACCGCATCATAGGCACCGGGATCGGCAATCTCCCGCACTGCCTTGACGTCGACCGTCCAGCCCGCCCGCTGCAAAGCAACGGCGATCCGGTGGGCGATCTCGGCCGTAGATCCGTGTGCGCTGGCGTATCCGACGAGCATTCGCATGCCGGCCACCCCCTCTCGTGTGCCTCATGATAGAGGGGATCAGGCGACGGCAGTAGAGGCTCCCAGACGGCAGATTTACAGGGCGGACCAGCCGCCGTCGGAGGCCAGGACGGCGCCGTTGAGGTTGGTGCCATCGTCGCTGAGCAGGAACGTGATGGATGCGGCGAGCTGCGCGGCCGTTGCGGGTGCGGGGATGTTGGCCTGCATCAGCGGGCCGAGGCGTTCGGCGGCCAGCTGCGATCCCCAGTCGGCCACAATGTTCGTGATGGTGGCGCCCGGAGCCACGGCATTGAACCGCAGGCCCTTCGGCCCGTACATCACGGCCGAGTTCTTCGTCAGGCCAATCACGGCATGCTTGGACGCGGTGTAGGCGGCGCCGGCGGCGGATCCGCGCAGGCCCGCCTCGGAGGCGACGTTGACCACGGAGCCCCTGCCGGCGTCGAGCATCAGCGGCACCACGGCGCGGGTGAGGCGCATGAGGGCCGTGACATTGATCCGGAAGACCCGGTCCCAGGTCTCGTCGTCCACGTCGTGAACCGGGGCAAACCTGTCCATGATGCCCGCCACGTTCGCCAGGGCATCCACGCGCCCGCCGGCGGCAGTGACAACAGCGGCCACCGTCTCCTCGGTGGAGATGTCGCCGGCTACCGGAACGAGATCCAGGCCGGCGTTTTCTTCCACAAGGGCGTCGAGGCGTTCCTTGCTGATGTCCGCGGCGATGACCCGGCCGCCTTCCTTTGCAATGCGCAGCGCGGTTGCCTGGCCGATGCCCGAGCCCGCGCCGGTGACAATGACCGTTTTGCCGGCAAACCGGCCGCTGGTGGTGACTTCCTGCCATGAAGCTTCGTTGCCCATGATGTCCTTCCAGACGTTGCTTGGTGTGGTGGACTACACCTTATGACACGCTGTGTCATTATGTAAGGGTGAGTTCTGTTGAGACGCCGTCTGACGCTGTGAGTAGTGAGATTCCGCGCCCTCCCGGCCGTCCGCCAACAATCGATCCCGACGCCGCGGCCGCCGTCGGGCTGCGGCTGTTTGCTGAGCACGGCTACGAGCAGACCTCCATGGAGGACATTGCGCGGGAGGCGGGAATCAGCCGAAAGAGCCTGTACCGGTACTTCTCCAGCAAAGCCGAACTCATCTGGGGCGGCATGGAGCCGGCGGTCCAGGCTTCCGGCCGGGTTTTGGATTCCGCCCGCACTCCGGACGCCTCCCCCACTGCCGGAACGCACGACGCCGGCGTGCTGGCCGGTCTGCGGGCGGCGGCGGTTGCGGGGGCGTCCGCCATCCCGGATCTGTCCGTGACCCGCGGGCGCCTGCGGCTGATTGCCGAGCACCCCGAACTTGCGGGCCGGAGCTACGAATCCCTGGCGCCGCAGCGCGAGCGGGCCCGGGCATACCTTCTTTCGGCCGGGGTGGACGAGGACGTTGCCGGCTATCTCTGCGCCGCCTACCTCGGGGCGACCTTTGAGGCCTGGATGCAGTGGGCTGCCGGAACCGATCCGGATCCGGCGCCGTATCTGGTGGCGGCAGTAGGCGTGCTTCAGGTGCCGTGAGGTCCGGCCCGATGCCACCCTGGCGTGCGCTGGAGGTCACCGAACGGGTCACGGGATGCTCGAGGCCGCCGTCGCTGCGCCATGGCGTATCCTGCGGAGAAGTACGCCGAAAGAATGAAACCAGGAGCCTGCCATGGCAAAGCCGGAGATCGAATTCACCGCCACTTCCTCTGTGGAGTTCAGCCCCTGCATCCCGCCGGTCGATGGGCTCTCGGAAGCAATCCTGGCACGCGATGATGAGAACGGCGCCGTCACGCGCATCCTGAAGTTCGCACCCGGGACCGACACTTCCCCTGCCGGTGTGCTCACACATGATTTCTGGGAGGAAATCTTCATCATTGAGGGTTCCGTGACCGATCAGCGGCTGAACCGAACCTTCAGCGCGGGCGATTGGGCAGTGCGGCCCCCGGGCATGGAACACGGCCCCTGGGTCTCCGAGCACGGTGCCAAAATGTTCGAAGTCCGGTACTTCCAGAACCGGGAATAGCGCCCGACGGCGTGACCACCCGCCGTCGTTCGAATTCCACGCTGCGGCCGGGCTTTCGGGCCTGAGACAATGGCCCAATGGAAATCGCACTGGGACTTCTGGTTCTCGTCGCGGTGGTCTGCGCGGGCAGCGCCCTGGGCCGGAAACTCAACATTTCGGTTCCGCTGCTGCTGGTGCTGGCCGGCGTTGCCGGTTCTTTCCTCCCCTTCGTCCCGCACATTGAACTGAACCCGGAAGTGGTCCTGGTGGGCCTGTTGCCGCCGCTGCTGTACGCCGCTGCGCTGCGGACTTCCCTCTTCGATTTCCGCTCCAACCGCCGCGCCATAGCCCTGCTCTCGGTGGGCTACGTCATTTTCGGGACCATCACGGTGGGCCTGGTGGTGTGGTGGCTGTTCCCGGAGATCCCACTGGCCGCCGCGATCGCCCTCGGGGCGGTGGTGGCGCCGCCGGACGCCGTGGCGGCAACGGCCATCGCCCGGAAGGTGCGGATGCCGCGCCGGATCGTCACCATCCTGGAGGGCGAGTCCCTGGTGAACGATGCCACGGCCCTGATCTGCCTCCGCGCAGCCATCGCCGCCATCTCGGGCTCGGTTTCCGTCGCCGGGATCGCCGGGGACTTCGTGCTCGCTGCCGGGGGCGGGGTGGTGGTGGGCCTGGCCGCCGCGTATGTCCTGACCGAACTCCGCAAGCGGATCCGGAACGTCGCCATCAACACCTCAACCTCACTGGTAGCGCCGCTCGTTGCGTACCTCCCCGCGGAGGCGATCCACGCGTCCGGAGTCCTCGCCGTCGTCGTTACCGGGCTGGTGATGGGCACCAAGGCGCCGTCCATGCCCAACGGCGCTGCCCGGCTCAGCCAGCGCAGCAACTGGAACACGGTGCAGTTCCTGCTGGAAAATTCCGTGTTTCTCCTGATCGGGCTGCAGGTGCGGTCCATCATCGAGGGCGTCCAGGACGATTCCCTCGGTGCCGGCCGGATCTGGGCCGGTTGCGCCATTATCCTGCTGGCGGTGCTGGTGCTCCGCCCGGTGTGGGTGTTCCCGGCGACGTACCTGCCCCGGCTGATACCGGCCGTGCGGAGGAACGATCCGGCCCCGCAGTGGCAGTTCCCGGCGATTGTCTCCTGGGCCGGGATGCGAGGGGTGGTCACCCTGGCCGCGGTCCTGGTCCTGCCCGCCGATCTGGAGCACCGTTCCGTGCTGATTCTCGCTGCCCTGGTGGTGGTGGGCGGCACGCTCACCCTCCAGGGATTCACGCTTCCGGCCCTGGTCAGGGTCCTGCGCATCCCGGGCCCGGACCAGCGCGAGGACGCACTGAACCAGGCCGCGCTCATGCAGCAGGCCACTGCAGCCGGCGTGGCCCGGCTGCAGGAACTGCGCACGGATGACGATCCGCCCGAGGTGGTGGCCATGCTGAAACGGCGCACCCAGGAGCGCGGGCTGGCCGCCTGGGAGCGGTTGGGCCGGCCGTCCGCGGAGACGGCGACGCCCAGCGAGCGCTACGCCCGGCTGCGGCTTGCCATGCTGGAAGCGGAACGCGCCAAGGTGCTGGAGTTGCGGCGCGGCGGGGAGTACGCGCAGGAGGTTCTCAGCGAAGTCCTGGAGCGTTTGGACGTGGAGGAATCCATGCTGGACGTCTCGCTGGACGAGGTGGACACCAGCGGCGAAGGCGGCGGAGAAGGAATCGCCAGGCCGGGCGGGGTGTGCAGTCACCTTGAATCCGCCCGCTCCCCCGAGGTGCCCCTCGATGCGTACTGCGCGGACTGCCTCCGGGAGGGTACGACGTCGGTGCACCTGAGGATGTGCCTGCGCTGCGGCAAAGTGGGGTGCTGCGATTCCTCGCCCGGCACCCATGCTTCCAAGCACTTTGTCGCCACCGGGCACCCTGTCATGCGGAGCATCGAGCCGGGTGAGGACTGGCGCTGGTGCTACGAGGATGACCTGCTGGGATGAGGGGAAATCGGCAGATTTAACAAAGGGTGGGACGTGGTGGAGCAGCAGGCCTAAGCTGATACCAGCACATCTCTGCCAGCGCCGGGGAGGTCATCATGGACGCTGAAACTGCCGACGTGATCGGTCACGATGTCACCACCATCACCTGCGTGTGCGGGAACACCGTGAGCAAGGACGGGCTGATCCAGGCCAACTCAGAAGGCATCCCCGTTCACAGTGACGAGGACACCCCGGTCCCGCCGGAGCTGGCGGAATGGCCCGCGGATGAGGACCTCTACACCCTGTGCCCCGCGTGTGGACGGGTGTACCGTGACGCGGTCATCGAAGAGACGGGGACCGCGCCCGTCGCCTTCCGGGTCGACGTCGCCACCGGTCCCATTGCCGACGCAATCATGGTGCACTGGAACCTCAGCAGCTGACGCCTACCCGGCGAACCGCGAGAGGTAGGCCCTTTCCTCTGCGGTGAGCTTCCGCGGGTGGTTCGATTCAGGGTCCAGCGGGACCACCACCGTGGTGCCGGTGAAGACGGTGGCGCCTTGCCGATTCCCCATATGCCGGACGGTGAAGGACCCGTTGCCCACCCTGGAAATGTCGAGCACCAGCGTGAGCTCATCCCCGTAGTTGACAGGCATCTTGTACTCAACGTTCAACGACGCCACCACCTTGGGGCATCGAAACGAGTCCGGCCCGTCAGCGGCTGCGGTTGGGGTCCCCGTTCGGCTGGGAAGATACGTTCCGTGAGTAGGGTTGACCTGTGAATCCTGCCGATACCCGTCATCCCTGGACGTTCGCTGCGGTGTGCGTCATGGTCATCACTGCGACGCTCCTTGTCCCTGGCCTGACCCAGATGCCGGCGATTCAGCTGCTGCCCGGTTACGTTGCCGCCTACCTCCTGATCGGTGTCTGCATCTTCGGCCCCATCGGGAGAATGCCGTCGCTTCGCCAGTCCCTGGCGTTCCTGCTGCCCGGTGTCCTGCTCGTAGTGCTGGCCCTCCTGGACCTCGGCTTCTGGTGCGGAGCATGGCTCCTTGGACTCCCTGCCTGGGGGCTCCTGCTCAGCCGATGGGCTCCGGAGAATAAGCTTCTAGTCGTCCAAGTCCTGAAGTTCCTGGCGATGCTGGTTCTGGGCCTGGTGATCTTCACGTTTACCGGGTTCATCCTCGGCTTTTTCAGCCTCGCGGTATTCCTGCTTCCGTTCGTACCGATACGCCTTGCCCACCCCGACTTCCGTGCTCATCGCCTGCAGACGGGTGTGGAAGTCCTTCTGTCAGTGGCCGCCGTCGTGTTGGCCCTCCTGCTGCCTACGCCGGAAGGGTCGTGGACCTCACCGCTCACCCATGCCGGCGGCGCCGCTGCCGCCGGACTGATGATCGCCTTCTGGGCCAGGGGCATCCCCCGCCGCTCCGCAAGGCGTCGCCTCAATGACGGGGCCATGCTGTAGGCGACCACTTCCCGGAGAGGGTTAGGGTTCCGTCCGAGGGCAGCCACCCACTTCTGCTAATCCACTTCGGTGTCTCGAAACCTCCGTGCCTCGAAACGCTAGCGATGCAAGACGGCTCACGTACTCAATGGGCGGGCTGTGCAGACGGCAGCCGACTTCGAAAACTGACAAGGGAGATTCATTGGTAGGCAATCGGGGCGACAATGGTGGCATGAGCTCAGCGTCGACTCGAAACCGTTCCGGAAGCCCACCCCTCCGAGGCCGGAGCCGCGGCGCGGGCGTGCGGCTGGTCGTGCAGCGGGTGCTGCGGTGAGCACGTTCGTCCTGATCCCGGGAGCAGGCGGCACCGCCTGGTACTGGAGCCGCGTCGTTCCGCTGCTGCAGGAGGCCGGCCACCACGCCATCGCCGTCGATCTGCCCGGAGACGACGAAAGCGCCGGGCTCGCCGACTATGCGGACCTCGTAATGGACGCCATCGGCGAGCATGAGGGCGTGGTGCTGGTGGCCCAGTCGCTGGGCGGCTTCACGGCGCCGTTGGTGTGTGAAAAAGCTTCCGTCGGCGAACTGGTGCTGGTGAACGCGATGATCCCCGTGCCGGGCGAGACCCCGGGCGCGTGGTGGGACAACACGGGATGGAGTGCGGCCCAGCAAACTGCCGCGAAGGCGCACGGCTACAGCACGGAGTTCGACACAGAAACCTACTTCCTGCACGACGTTCCCCCGGAAATCGCCGCCGAAGGCGAGCCGCATCAGCGGCCTGAAGCAAACGCAGCCTTCGAATCGGTGTGCAACTTCGCCGCGTGGCCCAGGATCCCGACGCGCGTACTCTCCGGCGAGGGAGACCGGTTCTTTCCCCTGGACTTCCAGCGACGGATTGCGCGTGAACGCCTCGGCATCGAGCCTGACGTACTGCCGGGCGGTCACCTCCTCGCGCTGGCAAACCCCGACGGCGTAGCCAGGTACCTGCAGCGGAGTTGAGCACGGACACCGGAGACACGGAGCAGCCAAGGGCGAGCCACCTGGATCACTGGTATTGCTCCGGGGAGCCATGCGCCCAACACGGCCAGCGCACTAATCCAGGTCGTTATCCGCCGTTTCACGCCCGCCCTCAGCCGGGTGGACGCGCCCCTTCCCCATCGACTTGGCGAGGCCGCCCATCCCATAACTCATGCTTGCGAATCGTTCCCAAGACTTCAATAGTCGCGACACCATGAGCGGGAAAATCGCGACGGCGGAACAGTCACCCGGTCCTGCTACCGCTGCCTGCAACGCCGTGGTACTTTCAGCCTGATCAGGATGTCCCATACGGCCCCCCAATCCAGCCCGGCTCCTGGCGCAAACCCCTGAAAGGGAAGGCAACGATGCCAACTCTATTGATTTTCCACGAGGTCGACGACGTTGAGCACTGGCTCAACTCACCAAAGCGAGAAGAAGTCTTCGGGCCTCTGGGCATCACGGTCCGAACGTTCGTGGACCCTGCAAAGAGCCAGCGGGTAGGCCTGATCGCCGAGGTCCCCGACATGGAAACATTCCAGCGATTCATGGAGTCCGAAACGGCAGCCGAGGCGATGAAATCCGACGGCGTCCGTCCGGACACAGTCCTGACGCTTGTGGAGCCATAACCGGCAGCCCAACAGTCAGCCGTCCAGGACCTGCCGGACCCCGAACTCGCCGACGGCGAACATCCACGGGTTGTCATCGGAGTTGCTCAGCCTGGCGGTGGACAGGTTGAGGGCCCACCCGCGGGCCCTCGCCCACGTGTCGTCATCCACCACGCCGCCAAAGGCGCCCCTGAAGCGCCGGCGGCCCCCGGCGTCGAACATCAGCCACCCCAGCGCAAGATCGACGGCGGGGTCCCCGGCCCCGACGTCGCCGAAATCGATCACACCGGCCAGCCCGCCGTCGTCGGCCAGCAGAATGTTGCCGGGATGCAAGTCACCGTGAAGCATCATCGGCGGACCATCCCAGGCTTCGGCGGCTAGGGCCTCCACCCAAGCTGCCTTCAGGGCTGCCGTCTGCGGGTAGCGTCCGCGGTCCCCGAGGCGTGCCACCACCGCCGCGTCGCGGTCCGCCAGCGGCACCCCGCGGAACGGATTCACCGGGACGCCGAATTCGGCTGGCACGTGAAGGGCGCGGAGGAAGCCGGCCAGCGCTTCAGCGGCAGGGCCGCGGCGGGCGGGGTCGACGTCGGCCGCAGCAGTTCCGGGGACCCACCGCACGACGCTCCACGGCCACGGAAACTCCGGCGTCGGCCGGCCGGCGTGGACGGGGACGGGAACCGCCACCGGGGACCGGCGGGCCAGGGCGGGAAGGTACGCTTGCTCATGCAAAATCAGCGGGACGGCTTCCGCGCGGCGCGGCAGCCGGACGGCCAGGGCGTCGCCGAGCCGGAAGGTGGCGTTGTCCCAGCCGTTCGCCACCCGCACCAAAGGATGGCCCGCAAGGTCGGGCCGCTGACTCCGGAGGAGCCGCCCCACGAGGGCGTCGTTCACGTCCACCGTGGCTGGGGGCATGTCCGCCATTTAGATCCCCGAGCTGATCTGCGCGTCCGCTGACCTACGTGTCAGGAGGCCCCGGCGAGGACGCCGTCGATCCGCGTCAGCAGGCCCGGCCAGCCGTTGCCCATGCCTTCCAGGGCCTGCTTGCCCATGGGGGTGTCGAGGCGGAAACCTGCGTGTTCGTGGTGAAGGACGGTGCCGTCCCCGTCGGATTCGAGCCGCCAGGTGATGGTGGTGTCCAGCATGCCCTCGGAGAACAGGAAGCTGATCGATGTGCCGGGGTCCACGGTGAGCACTTCGCACTGCTGCTGGCCCCAGGATCCCATGTCCATGGTGAAGCGGTGCCCGACAACCGGAGCGATGTCGCCCGGGGCCCACCACCGGGCCAGCAGTTCGGGTGTAGTCAGCGCGTCCCAGACGGCGGCACTCGGGTGCGGGAAGCGGCGCTCAAGCCGGATGGCGTTCTCGGTCATGAAGGTTTCTCCTCGTCCAAAAGTTCTCCCAGCGCCTCCAGGCGCCGGTTCCAGTACTGCTCAATGTGCTTGACCCAGCCGCTGACCTCGGCGAGCCCTGCAGGCTGGAGATGGTACAGCCGGTTGCGGCCGTGCCGCTCCTCCCGGACCAGGCCGGCCTCGCGAAGAATGCCCAGATGTTCGGACGCCGCCGAGCGGCTCAGGTCCAGCAGCCCGGTTAGCTGGCCCGCCGTCCTCGGCCCGTGGCAGAGCTCATCGAGGATGACGCGCCGGGCCGGGTTGGAGAGGGCACCGAAGACATCAGGAAGCACGGAAACAGTATATGTCGGAAAATCCCGACACATCAACGCGTGGCACCGCGGGCGTGATCTTCACTTCGCACGAGGACGCCGAGCGTTTCATCGCCGACGACCCGTTCGTCATCGAGGGACTCGCCGAGCCAAGAATCCTGGAGTGGAATGCCGTGCGGTTCGGATAGCGCGCGACGGCGGGACGTCCCGCCGTCGTCGGCTTAACTAATCGTCAGCCTAACTAAAGGCGGGTGCCCGGGACGCGTCCACGATGGCCAGTTGGCCGGTGGTGTCAGGGACTCCCGGAAACTGGACCTGGGGAGCTTCGGCAGCGGCCGCAGGCGAAGCCTGTGTGGACCGCATGCGAAGAAGTGCCACTGCGGAGATGAGGAACCAGGCGATGTTCGTGACCACGGACGGCCACGCCTCGTGAACCGCACCATTGATAATAAAGGCGCAGGCACCGATGAGGTTCGCCGCCTGGAAGCCCTTGCCGGCGGCCTGCCACCCCATGGACACCGACAGGTACGCACTCAGAATCAGGGCCGCGCCGGTCCACCCGGCGATTTCCCAGAGCAGTTCCATGGTGTCCTTTCGGGGGGTGATGCCCGGTTGCCGTCGCCCGGCGGGGCGCGCAGAACGGCGGGCTAAGAGTCTTGTGTCTGGGGCTGCTGCGGAGTGAGTCAGGCACCCTGGATTTGGCTTTCAACAGCAATTATGGGGACGCCGGGACTGTAGATCAATTGCATTCTTCTGAAGATGTGGTTTAGAAATACTTAACATGGATATTGACCCGCGCCGGCTGCGCGTTCTCCTTGCCGTTGCCCGCACCGGCGGCGTGCTCGCCGCGGCTGACGAACTGGGGATCACGCCCTCGGCGGTGTCCCAGCAGCTCAACAAACTGGAGGACGAAACCGGGCATGCGCTGGTGCTGCGCACGCCCAAAGGTTCAGTCCTGACACCAGCCGGCCTGGCCGTTGCTGAAGCCGGCGAGGAGATCGAGCGCGCACTGAGTGTGGCCCGCGCCCGGATACAGGGCGGCGCCCAAGTGGCCGGCGTGGTGCGGGTGGGCGGATTCACCAGTTTCCTCCGCACCGTGGTGATCCCCCGCCTGCCCGAGTGGCGCCTCCGGTACCCGCAAGTGCAGATCCGGATGGTTGAAGGCGATTTCCCGGCCCTGCTGCGGCTGCTCCGGCAGCGGGCGCTCGACGCCGTGGTGGTGGAGCTCGATTCGACGACGCCGGGCCAAGGCTCCCTGTCCGCCGGAATGATCGAGGAGCCCCTGCTGGACGAGCCGTGGAAACTGGTGGTGCCATCCGGTGCCCTGCTCACCACGGAGAACATTGATCTGGGCCACCTGCCGCTTCCGTGGCTCGGCGTCGACTCCTCGGCCGCCAACGCATCCGTGCTCGGCCGGCTCCGTCAGTCAACGGGCGCCCGGCTGGAAACGGTGCACCAGTACCATGACACGCTGACCGCGCTGGCGCTCGTTGCGGCGGGCGAGGGCGTTGCGATCGTGCCCACTCTGGCGTTGAGCGGCGTCCGCCACGACGGGGTGGATGTCCTGGACGTCCCGGGACTGGGCACGCGGCGCATCGTCCTGCGGCGGTTCGACCGGCGGCGGACAGCCAGCACGCCCGTGGACACCGTCGCGCGCCTCCTGCGGGAAGCAGCGGCCGGGTTCGACACCCGGTCGGCGTCCTGACCCTCGCCTTAGCCGCCCAGCGGAAAGTCCGACGGCGGCACTCACCTTGAGTGCCGCCGTCGGCCGTTTGGCTTCGGTCAGTTCCCCGTCCGTTGCAGTTTTAGAACTGCCCGGTGGGGCCTTTGTCCTTGACCTCACCGCGCCAGCCGCCCGTTTCGCCGCCGCGCGATTCGATGAAGTCCTTGAACTTCCGCATGTCAGCCTTGACCTGCATCTCGTCAATCTTCAGTGCCGCGCCCGCCTTTTCCGTGGCGGTTTCGGGCGCCCATTCGAAATGGACTCTGACCTTCGTGTGATTGGCATCCAACGGGGTGAACCTGATGATGCCTGCATGGGATTTGCCGTCAGTGCTGCGCCACGCGATCCGGTCATCAGGCTCCTGGTCAACGATCTCGGTGTCGAATTCCCGCTGGACGCCGCCCACCTTGGTCACCCAGTGATTGGTGGTGTCAGTCAGCTGGGTTACGGATTCCACACCGGACATGAACTGCGGAAATGATTCGAACTGAGTCCACTGGTTGTACGCGGTCCGGACCGGAACTGCGACCTCAACGGTCTCTTCAACGTGTTCCATCTGCTTCCTCCTGTCATGACGGGCGGCCGCAACAACGGGCTGGCAGAGTGTGCCATCCTGCCAGTCAGGCAGCCGCCACCTCTGCACGATAAGTCCGGCGGCTGCCCGTGTCCAGACCTTCGGAAATCCCCCAGGGATGTCAGCGTCGTCATCGCCTGGAACGTTCACGTCACACAACGTGACCTCCTCCGCATCCGGATCACCCACGCCCTACCCTTGACAGGTGACTTTGCCTACGATCCGCACCGCCGCGAGCTCCCTCGCCGCCGCCGGCCTCCTGTTTGCCCTCGCCGGCTGTTCCGCGCCGGCCACCCAGCCAGGTGCCTCTGCCCCGGCGTCCACGGCTGCGCCTTCTCCGGCAACTGCTTCAGCCAGCGCCTCCGAGCCCTGCGCCGGTGTGAAGGTCATCGTCGATTCGGGCTCCATCAAGCAGTCCGCTGCTGACCGGTCCGTATGCGTTCCCGTGGACGCGCCGACTCCCGCGTCGAAGGTGCTCGACCAAGCCAAGGTGAAGACCGAGGGTACCACCCAATACCCCACGGAAGTCGTCTGCCGTGTGAACGGTGTGCCTGCCGCGGACTTCGACATCAAGCACAAGGACGGCACCTACCGCGAGGACTGCAGCAAGATGCCCGCAGCCTTCGCCTACTGGGGTCTCTGGGTCAGACCTGTCTCCGGTGACTGGGCCTACGCGCAGGAAGGCCTCACCACCCTGCAGGTCAGCCCGGGCCAGAGCCTGGAACTGCTCTTTACGGTCGACGGCGAACCGGCCGCCCCCGCAGCATGACCTTCCGACCCGCGCCGTTACGTGCAGCGGCGGCTCTCGCCGTCGTCTTCGTCGCGGCGCGGGTCATTTACCGCATCCTTTTCAACGGGACGGGCATTGGCGGGCCGGTACTGCTCGACCTGCCGGCGCTGCGGCTGCCTGCCCCGTACGCCCATGTGGTATTTCTTGGTCCGGTCACGGGGCAAGGCCTGTGGCAGGCGGTCCTGTCCGCCCTGCCGATTGCCGGGATGTTCCTCGCCTTCGGCCTGCTCAACGCCTGGGTGGATGTGGCCCGCGGCTTTGTGGTTTTGGCCCGCCGCGGTCCCATGCAGGGCGTGGCCCGGACCGTGGTGGTGGCGTGGGCGGCGCTTCCGGCGCTGTCCGACGCCGTAACCTCCGTCCGCCTGGCGTTCCGGTTGCGGGGCGAACGCTTCGGCCCGCGCGCCCTGGTGCCCGTGCTCGAACGCACCCTGGAACACGCGAGCCGGGTTGCCGCGGCCCTGGAGCTGCGCGGCTTCGGGAGCCGGGCATCCCACCAACCCGGGAACGATGACGGCGGCCCGCTTCTGGTGCGCGACGCACAGTTCCGCATCGGCGACGCGACGGTGCGCGTTTCAGGATTCGAGCCCTCAATCGGGTCCATCACGGTCGTCACCGGGCCGACGGGTTCCGGCAAGTCCACCGTCCTGCGGGGCATCGCCGGCCTGCTCTCCCACGTTGACGGCGGCGAAATATCCGGCACCATCCGCGTCGCCGGAGCGGCCCGTGCCACCACGCCGCCGCGCGATACCGCCCGCCATGTCGGCGTCGTCCTGCAGAATCCCCGCGCCGCGTTCGCCAGCACCCGGGTCCGGGACGAAATCTGCCTTGCCCTTGAACTGCGCGGCATGCCATCCGCTGCTGCGAAGGCACGGGTGCTCGAGGTCGCGGACCGCGTCGGGGTCTCGCCGCTGCTGGACCGAAATACCAGCACCCTCTCGGCCGGTGAGGCGACGCTCGTGGCCATCGCCGCCGCGGTGGTGGATCATCCGGCCCTGCTCCTGGTGGATGAACCCCTCGCCGACCTTGATATCGCAGCACGTACCCGCGTCATCGCCGTGCTCCACGCTCTGGCCCGCGACGCCGGCGTCTGCGTCATTGTGGCGGAGCACCGCGCCGAAGCGCTCGTTCCCGTGGCCGATTCGTGGTGGACCATCGACG
This sequence comes from Pseudarthrobacter naphthalenicus, assembly GCF_029076445.1. Lineage (GTDB taxonomy): Bacteria > Actinomycetota > Actinomycetes > Actinomycetales > Micrococcaceae > Arthrobacter > Arthrobacter naphthalenicus. Next base: position 130,308 of record NZ_JARESG010000012.1, on the reverse strand, counting down.
ACGGCGCCCTGATACCGGGTGCCGCGCCCTCCGCCCCGTCATCCCTGGCTGTTGCGCATTCGACGCCGGCGCTGGCAGATCCTACGCCCGTGCTGACGGCGACCAACCTCGGGGTGCACCGCAAGGGCGCGATGCTGGTGCGTGACGCATCCCTGACCCTGCACCGCGGTGAGGTGGTGGCGCTGGTGGGCCCGAACGGTGCCGGAAAGTCATCCCTCCTGGTGGCGCTGGCCCTGCGTGAGGGCAGCGGCGGTCTACGGGCTGGTGGCGAAAGCGGAGGCGTGGTGGCAACGCTCGACGGCGGCCGGGTCGCCCTGGTGCCGGACGCCTCGGACGACCTCTTCACCAGGGATACGGTGGCGGGCGAGCTACGCGCGGCCGAACGTCGCCTTGCGCGCCGAAAGAACAGCGGACAGCCCGCGCCCGGCTTTGCGGCGTCGCGCCTGGCCCGGCTGTGGGGCAGCGCCACGGTCCCCATCGGACATGAGCACCCCCGGGACCTCTCTGCCGGCGAGCGCCGGATCCTTGCCATCGCGCTGCAGACCATGGACGATCCCCAGGTCCTCCTGATCGATGAGCCCACCCGCGGACTCGACCCTGCGGCGCGGACGGCCGTCGCGGCGGCTTTGACAGCCGCGGCGGACTCCGGCGCGGCGGTCCTGGTCGCCACCCACGACCACGACTTCGCCCACAGCCTCGGCGCCCAGATCCTGCCGATGCGTGACGGCGTCGCGCCCTCCTCCGAAGCGGCACCGGCCGAAGAACCCGAACCGCTCCTCGCGCTCCCCCGGCACGCAGCAACCGGGCCGGAACCGAAGACCATCGAACCAGGATCCCCCGCAGCGGAACGAAAGCGCCGCCTCCGCATGCCGCGCGGCGTCGAACTCGCCGTCCTCGCAGCAGCGAACCTCCTGGCCCTTGCTGCCTTCTGCTGGCCGCTGCTCGCCGCGGCACTTCCCCAGGACGCAGCCGCCGCCCTCCCCTACGCGGCGCTGGCCATCGCGCCGCTCGCCGTCGTCGCCATCATTGTGTCCCTGGACGGCTCGGTCCGCTCGGCGCACACCGTGGCGCTCCTCGGCGTCCTGGCAGCGGTGGGATCGGCGGTGCGGGTGGCAAGCACCGGCGTCGGGGGCGTGGAGGCTGTGTTTGTCCTGCTGATCCTGGCCGGCCGGGCGTTCGGTGCCCGGTTCGGCATGCTGCTCGGCGCCGCCACCATCGCCCTTTCAAGTGCCTTGTGGGGCGGGATCGGGCCGTGGACCCCGTTCCAGATCTTCGCCTGCGCGTGGGTGGGCGCCGGCGCCGGTTTGCTCCCCCGCCGGATCCGCGGCAAGGCGGAACTCTGGATGCTGTGCGGCTACGGCATTGTGGCGTCCTACCTGTTCGGCCTGCTGACCAACCTCTGGTTCTGGCCGTTCGCCGTGGGCGCCGGAACCGGCATCTCCTATGTGCCCGGCGCGCCGCTGGGCACTAACCTGAGCAGCTTCCTGCTGTATTCGCTGGTGACGTCGACGGCGGGCTGGGACACCCTGCGCGCCGTCACCACCATCATCGGCATCGCCGTGGTGGGGCGGGCCATCCTCGCCGCGCTCCGGCGGGTGAAGCCGGTCTCCAGCGCGGGTGGAGGCGCCGGCGGGCACGCCGCGCAGGCTTCATCCACCCCGGCCGGGGACCGGCTGCACCTTCGGGTCTGAGCACACCGCCTGGGCCCCACACTCGCGCTGCGGGAAACTCAGGGCGCTGTTCGCGGACCTCAAGGTCGGGGCGGTTTCTCCTGCCCAGGAAAGCCATCCTATGCACCCGTCGAGCTGCGAAATTCAGGGGTCGTTACGACGCCTTCCCCGGGCCGCGTCACTTGCTCCAGCAGCTCCAGCACGTGCCGGTACTCAGCCCCGGTTGCCCTGGTCATCCCCAGCTCACAGGTGCGGTTGCAGGACGCATGGGCTGACGCGCCCAGCTCCGCGACCTCCTCCCCCTGCTTCCGGGTGGCGGACTCGGTGAGCTCGGGGTGGAGCATGCCGCGGTCCCCCGCGAAGGCACAGCAGCCCCAGTTCACAGGGACATCCACCTTCTCGGCCACAGCACCGGCCACAGCATCCAGGGAACTGTTGATCCCCAGACGCGTGGACGAGCAGGTGGGGTGCAGTGCCAGCGAATCCAGCTTCTTGTGGTCGGGGAGCATGGGCAGGATGCGTTCGGCCGCGAAGTCCACCGCATCCACAATCCGCAGCGGACGCTGCCCCACCAGGGGAACATCCGATTCCACGGCCTGGCGAAGGCCTTCCGTGCAGGACGACGCGTCGCAGATGATGGCCAGTTCGCCGTCCCGGGTGGCTTCCCGCAGCGCGGCCAGGGTCTTCTCCTGCATGGTCGCCTGGCCGGCCACCATGCCCTTCGAGGACCAGGGCGTGCCGCAGCACAGGCCATCGATGCCCTGCGGCACCAGCAGGGTGATCCCGGCCCGTTCGCACAGCTGCTCGAAGCTGTACTGGACTCCCGGACCGGGCGTGCCGGACTGATCCGCACCGGCGGGCCCGAACATGGTCCCCACGCACGCGGGGAAGTAGACGGCGTCCGGTGCCCGGTCCGGCGTCGGACGTTTCCGCGCGGAACCGCCGCCCGGCAGGTCGGCCGAGTACAGCGGGACGGTGTCGGTGCCCAGGACCGCCCTGGCTGCCTTGTTTGGCGGGACCAGCGCGGCGGCCGGCAGCTTGTTGACCACGGTGAGCGCGAGCGAAGCGCCGCGGGTCACCCCTTCCCAGTGCTTGGCAGCCGCGTTCCAGGCGCCGTTGGCCACGGACCCGGCGTCGGATCGCCTGATCCGCTTGACCAGGAGCCCCGTGTTGATGTCCACAGGACAGGCCGTCTGGCACATGCCATCCACCGCGCAGGTCTGCACGGACTCGTAGTCGTAGTCCTTCTCCAGCTGTTCCACGAGTGCCGTGTCCCCGGCCAGACGCGCGGCCTCGATGGCACGCAGGGTGACGATGCGCTGCCGCGGCGTAAGGGTGAGGTCCTTGCTGGGGCACACCGGCTCGCAGTAGCCGCAGGAGACACAACGGTCCACCTCTTCGGCCACGGGTGGCGCCGTTTTGATGTGCCGGAGGTGCGCCTCGGGATCGTCGTCCAGGATGACGCCGGGGTTGAGGATCCCGCGCGGATCGAATAGCTCCTTGATCCTGAGCATCACGCCATACAGCTCATTCCCGTACTGCCGCCGCACATAGGGCGCCATCACCCGTCCGGTGCCGTGCTCGGCTTTGAGTGAGCCGCCCTCCCCCAGCACCAGGTCCACCATGTCCTCGGTGAACGAGCTGTACCTGTCCAGCTCCTCCGCGGTGCTGAACCCGTCCGTGAGCATGAAGTGGACGTTCCCGTCTTTGGCGTGGCCGAAGATCACGCTGTTGCTGTAGCTGTACTTGTCGAACAGCCCGATGAGTTCCTGGCAGGTGCGGCCGAGCACGGGAACCGGGACCACGATGTCCTCCAGCAGAGCGGTGGTCCCCGGCGGCCGGGCTCCCGCCACCGAGGCGTACAGGCCCTTGCGCAGGTGCCAGAGCCCCGCACGTGCTTTGGCGTCACCCGTGAAGTGGGCTTCGGCGGAGAGGCTCAGCTCCTTGAGGATGCTTTCACCGCCCTGCTGCAGTTCCGCGAGACGGTCCTGCCCTTCGGCCGAGTATTCAACCAGCAGGGCAGCGTGGTCCCGCACCACCAGGTCACGCACGACGGCGGGAGTCCCCTTCAGCGTCTGGCCCACCTTGAGGGACAGCGCGTCCATGAGCTCCACCGTGGCTGCGCCGGTTTCCACCAGCGCGGGCAGGGCGGCGTTGGCCGCCCGCAGGTTCGGGAAGACGAGCAGCCCGGTGGCGGCGTGCTGCAGCCGCGGGATGGTGCGGAAGACGGCCTCGGCCACGAAGCCCAGGGTTCCCTCGCTGCCGACGATCAGGTGGGCCATGATGTCCACCGGGCTGCTGAAGTCCAGCAGCGTGTTGAGGCCGTAGCCCATGGTGTTCTTCATGGCGAACTGCTGCCGGATCCTGCGCACGGACTCGCTGTTTCCGCGCACCCGCTCCGCCAGTTGGGCCAAACCCTGGTAAAGCTCAGGCTCCAGCGCGCGCAGCTTGGTGTCCGCGTCCGGGGCGCCGGTGTCGATGACTGTCCCGGACGGGAGCACTACGGTGAGGGACTCGAGCGTACGGTAGGCGTTGTCCACGGTGCCGCAGTTCATGCCGGACGAGTTGTTCGCCACCACACCACCGATGGTGCACGCGGCCTCGCTGGCCGGATCGGGCCCAAACTTCCGGCCGTAGGGTGCCAGCCGGGCATTCAGCGCCCGCACCGTGACGCCGGGCTGCACCCGGACGCGCGCACCGCCGTCGAGCACTTCAACGTCCCGGAAATTGCGCCGCACGTCCACCAGCACGCCGTCGGTGACGGCCTGTCCGCTGAGGCTGGTTCCGCCGGAGCGGAACGTGAGCGGGACGCCCTGGGCGGCGCTCGCGCGGAGCAGCCCGCCCACGTCGGCTGCGCTTCCGGCGGTGACCACGGCCTGCGGGATCAGCAGGAAGTGGGAGGCGTCGTGGGCGTTTGCGTGCAGGTCGATGGCTCGGGTTTTGACGTGGGCGGGATCGGCGACGGCGGAGCGGAGGGCTGCGAGGTCCAGCGGTGCCATATCAGGGAACCATCCAGCCGAGGACGGGGGTTGACTGCAGGAAGATCAGCACGGTGATGAGCGCCAGGAGGCCCAGGCTCCAGCCGATGAGCTTGCGGAACAGGGTTCCCTCGGCACCGTCAAGACCCACCGCAGCCGAGGCCACGGCCAGGTTCTGCAGGGACAACATCTTGCCCATCACGCCGGCGGAGGAGTTGGACGCAGCCATCAGCACGGGTGAAAGTCCGGTCTGCTCCGCTGCGGTGGCCTGCATCTGCCCGAACAGGGAGTTGGAGGAGGTGTCCGAGCCGGTGAGTGCCACGCCGATCCAGCCGATCAGCGGTGAGAGCAGGGCGAAGAAGCCGCCGGCGGAGGCCAGGGCGAAGCCCAGGGTGGTGGTCTGGCCGGACAGGTTCATCACGAAGGAGAGGCCCAGCACGGCGGTGACGGTGACGATGGTCCAGCGCAGCTGCACCACGGTGTCGCGGTAGATGCGCAGGCCCTGGGATGCACTGATTTTGTAGAGCAGCATGGTAAGCAGGCCGGAGAACAGCAGCAGGGTGCCGGTGGCCTTGAGGTGGTCAAGCTTGAACTTGGTGGCCGCCACCGGCTTGCCGGCCGAATCCGTGATGTCCAGGCCGGGCCAGGCGAACGTGACGCTGCCAACCTGGGTCAGCCAGGCCTTGACGGCAGGGATCTGGGCCACGGAGAACACCGCAATGATGATCAGGTAGGGCGCGATCGCCATCCAGATCTGGCGCGGCCCGGGACGGGAGTTGTCCGTGGGGATGGCGGGGTCTGCAGACAGGGCGCTGCCGCCGCTGCCGCGTGCCGCCGTCGTACCTTCCGGTGCCGCGGAGCCGCCCGTTCCGCCGGCGCTGACGACGGCGGGGACCGCAGCAGCCTCCACGGCACCGCCCATGCCCACGGTTTCCTTCGGCTGCCAGACCTTCAGCATGAGCAGGACCGCGGCCACGGTGACGACGGCGGCGACGACGTCTGTGAGTTCCACGGCGAAGTAGTTGGAGGTGACGAACTGGGCCAGGCCGAAGGCGGCGCCTGCCACCAGTGCCACGGGCCAGGTCTGCTTGACGCCGCGGCGGCCGTCCACGATGAACACCAGCAGCAGCGGGACGATCAGGGCGATGAACGGCGTCTGGCGTCCGGCCATGGCGGACAGCTCATTCAGGGGCAGGCCGGTGACGCCGTTGAGGGCAATGATGGGTGCGGCCATGGCGCCGAACGCCACGGGAGCGGTGTTGGCCAGCAGCGAGACAATTGCGGACTTCAGGGGTTTCATGCCGGCGGCCATCAGCATGGCGGCGGAAATTGCCACGGGTGCGCCGAAGCCGGCCAGCGACTCAAGCAGCGCACCGAAGCAGAAGGCGATGAGGATGGCCAGGATCCGGAGGTCGTTGGAGATGGAACGGATGGTGCGCCCCAGAACCTCGAACCACGGCGTGGCCACGGTGAGCCGGTAGATCCAGAGCGCGTTCACCAGGATCCACAGGATGGGGAACAGCCCGTAGAAGATGCCGGCCGCCGTGGCGCTCAGGGCCTGGTTGACCGGCATCTGCCAGCCGACGACAGCCAGCACCAGTGACAGGGCCAGGCCGGCCAGGGCGGCGAAAGGTGCTTTGACCTTGAAGACGCCAAGGAGGACGAAAAGCAGGACGAGGGGAAGTGCCGCGCAAAGGGCTGAAATCACGAGGGACCCGGCGAGGGGGTCGAGGATCTGCTGAAACATGTGTCTCCAGATTGTGTTAGGCGTCACAACACCGTGGCGCCCTTTGATTGTCTAACAAGTACACATGTTGGTCAAGTATCGATGTTGTTCTGTCTGGCAAGATGAAGTACGTCGGAAAGAACCTTGGGAGGGAACGCACGTGCCCGGTCGCATTGCAGCAGTCTCCATCGTGGAGGCGATCGCCGCAGATCTGCGGAGCCGCGTCTTCTCCGGTGAGCTCGGTTCCGGGGAGGCGCTCACCGAGACGGACGTCGCTTCCACCTACGAGGTGGCCCGCCCCACCGCCAAAGCCTCCATTGAAAAGCTCGTGGCCGAAGGGCTGCTGGACAGGGGAACGCACAAGACGGCACGCGTGGTGGATCTGGGACCGGAGTCGGTCCGGGACATCTACCTGGCCAGGGCCTACCTGGAAAGCGAAGTGCTCCGCCGGCTTGCCTCCCGCCGGACCGTTCCGACCGGAGCCGTGCAGGCGAACAAGGACATTGCCGCAGTGAAGAGCGGAGCGCCGCTGGACGTGGTGGAACCGGACATGAGGTTCCACACCAGCCTGATCGATGCTGTGGGCAATACGCGCATCAGCAAGATGTACCGGTCGCTCGTTGGGGAAGTCCGCCTGTGCATGTCCCGTGTACAGTCGCTGCACCTCCTCGACACCGCCCTGATCCAGGCGGAGCACCAGAGGCTGCTGGAACTGATTGAGGAAGGCCGGGGCGACGAGGCCGCCGGCCTGCTCGACGTCCATTTGGGGCGCGCCCGTGAACGGCTGGTCGCTGCAATGGGTGGCGAGGCCGGACCTGAAGCCCAGTTGCCGTCCGACCTGGTAGCCGAGTAACGAGCGAGGCTATATCCCAAGTACTCATGCGCCGGATGAGTCGGGGAGCCGCGTAAGCCGCGGCGCATGCAAGGGGCTGAACGGACGTCGCCTTGAAGGTCATAGTGGGAGGATCGCTAGGATTCGCTATTTCCCGTCGATAGTCTGGGACAGGACGCCACCCGACGGAGGGTCAGTGAGAACGTGATGGAAGCAGTTGCCGCCGTCATCGGCCGGAACAACGTCACCATATCCGGCCGGGATGATGGGCCTGTCATGATGTTTGCCCACGGCTTCGGCTGCGACCAGGCCATGTGGCGGAAGCTGCTGCCCTATTTCGCTGACGATTACCGGCTGGTGCTCTTTGATCATGTTGGTGCGGGACACTCCGACACCAGCGCCTACGACTGGGAGAAGTACGGGTCCCTGAACGGGTACGCGGCGGACCTGCTGGAGATTTGCGCCGCCCTTGACCTTGAGGATGTCATCCTGGTGGGCCACAGTGTCAGCACCATGATCGCCGTGATCGCCGCCGTGCAGGACCCCAGCCGCTTCTCCCACCTGGTCCTGCTTGCTCCTTCGCCCCGTCATACGGATGACCCGTACGACGGCTACGTGGGCGGCTTTTCGCGGGAAGACATCGAGGGCCTGCTGGCATCCCTGGACAGCGACTACTTCGCCTGGGCCGCGGCCTTGGCCCCCGTGGTGATGGGCAACCCGCAGGAGCCCGAATTAGCGGAGGACTTGCGCGTTAGCTTCTGCCGGACAAATCCGACCATCGCACGGCACTTCGCGGGGGTAACTTTCTTCTCCGACACCCGCCCTGAACTGAAAAAGGTACGCACCAGCTGCCTGATACTGCAGTGCTCCAACGATCGGCTTGCCCCGCCGGAAGTGGGTGCCTACCTGCACAAGAATCTGGAACACAGCACCCTGGTGCAGCTCCAGGCCACCGGGCACTGCCCCCACGTCAGTGCCCCGGAGGAAACAGCCCGGGCGATTCTGCACTACCTCGACACCCGCTCCTGACAGGTGACCTGCAGATCCGGGTTCAGGCGAGTTTACTTACCGCGTACGTGTGGCCGGCCGCGCGGAGTCGCTCTATGAGCACGCTGCCGAGTGCCGTGGCCGGTGTCAGCGACCCTTTCGCGGGCGGCAGCCGGTCACCGTCGAGGGCAAGAGCGAGTGCTGTCTCCCCTGCCATCACGGCGGTGGCGGCATAGCCGGGATCACCGGGGCCAGCAGCAATCGCCTGGTAACGCTGGCCGTCCTCGGTGCGGGCGGTCACCTGGGAGTGGAACCAGCCCGCGCGCTGCATGCTGGTGCTCGGACCCGTACCCGGTACCGGAAGAAAGCGGTCGAGCACCTTCCGGGTCAGTGGAAATGCCATCGCGCCCGTGAATGCCCGGAGCCCCAGGGTCAACGCCCTGGCGAGGACCGCTCCCGCCGGTCCGGGGGCCACCCCCATCACCTCGCCGTACTGAAGGGAGCGGCCGTAGGCCCAGCCCTGCAGTGCGTTGCTGCGGCGCACTATCCGGGTGTTGAACGGGGCCATGATGAACGGCGCGGTCCAGGTGCCGTCAGCGGAACGGCGCACAGGACCGGCGTCAGGAGGCTGTGGTGTCGTCGGCTCCCGTGTGCGGTCGGGGCTCAAAGCGTAGGGGTCAGCGACTAATGACCGCAGGGCGGTGCTCGATCGCATCGCATCGAGCTGCCCGCGCATCGATTCGAGCGTGCCTCCGCTGATGCCGGCCTTGGCCCTCGCAACGAGTTGCACCTCGGCCAGACCGCCAGCGCCATCGGCTTCTGCGGCCTGATGCAGCAGCAGTACGGCGAGATCGGACGGCACAGAGTCGTAGCCGCAGGAGTGAACGATCCTGGCCCCGGTCGTCCTGGCCAGAGTGTCGCAGCGATCGATCGCCTCCCGGATGAAGGACACCTCACCGGCGAGGTCGGCGTAGTGGGTACCGGCCCGGGCGCAGGCCTCGACGACGGGCAGTCCGTGCTTCGCGTAGGGACCGACGGTGGTGAAGAGCACGCGTGTGCTCGCAGCCAGGGCGGCGATTGAGTCCGCATCCCCCGAGTCGGCTTCGATGAGGGCCCACCCGTGCGCCGCGGCCGGCAACTCCGACCGGACCGCCTCGAGCCTGGACGTGGACCGGCCCGCGAGCCCGACCCGCATCCCGGCCGGTGCATGCTCGGCGAGGTAGGCGGCGATCAGCCTGCCAACGAAACCCGTCGCTCCATAAAGAACGAGGTCATGTTCCCGAGATGAGGTGTCCATAACTGCAGCCTTTCACAGCGGCACGGCACTCACACCTTGAAGTACTTGGCCTCCGGGTGGTGGAACACGAACGCGTCGGTGGACTGCTCGGGGTGCAGCATCAGCTCGTCGCTCAGGACCACGCCCATCCGCTCGGGCTTGAGCAGCTCCGTCACCTTGCGGCGGTCCTCCATGTCCGGGCACGCGGGGTAGCCGAGTGAGAACCGGGCACCGCGGTAGTCGAGCTTGAAATACCCTGCCGTGTCCTTCGGCTCCTCGGAGGCGAAGCCCAGTTCCTTGCGGATGCGGGCGTGCCAGAACTCAGCCAGCGCCTCGGTGAGCTGCATGACCAGGCCGTTGAGCTCGTAGTAGTCGCGGTATTGGTTGGCGGCGAACATCTTGGAGGTGAACTCCTCGATCTTCGAGCCGGCGGTGACCAGCTGGACGGGCAGCACGTCGATCTGGCCGGATTCGCGGGACTTCACGAAGTCCGCCAGGCACAGGTGCCGGTCGCGGCGCTGGCGCGGGAAGTTGAAGCTCAGCCGGTCGGTACCGATCGGACCGCCTGAACCACCGTCCGGGGCGAGGAGCCCCGCGGTGCCCAGGACGCCGTCGCGATCCTCCCCGTGGTGCAGCACCACCACCTGCTCCCCCTCGGAGACGACGGGGAAGTAGCCGTAGGCGACGGACGCGTCCAGCATGCCCTCGCCGAGGATGCGGTCCAGCCAGTAGCGCAGGCGCGGCCGGCCCTCGCGTTCCACCAGTTCCTCGTAGGAGGCGCCGTCCTCGCCGCGGCCGGGCTTGAGCCCCCACTGGCCCATGAAGGTGGCGCGCTCGTCGAGGAACGCCGAGTAGTCGTGAAGCGAGACGCCGCGCACAATGCGCGTGCCCCAGAACGGCGGGGCGGGCACGGGGTTGTCGGCGGCGACGTCGGACCGGCCGGGCATGGCCTCGGGCTCGGTCACCGTGAACTTAGCGCCGCCCTTGTGGATGCGCTTCTTCAGCGGCGGAAGGCCGACGTCGTCCGGCGACTCGCCGCGGGCCACGCGGACCAGCGGCTCCATGAGGGAAAGGCCTTCGAAGGCGTCCTTGGCGTACCGGACCACGCCGTCGAACTGCTCGGCCAGGTCCTGCTCCACGTAGGCGCGGGTGAGGGCTGCGCCGCCGAGGATGATGGGCCACTTCTTCGCCAGGCCTCGGGACTGCAGCTCGGCGAGGTTCTCCTTCATCACCACGGTGGACTTCACCAGCAGCCCGGACATGCCGATTACGTCCGCGTTGTGTTCCTCCGCGGCGGCCATGATCTCGGCGATGCCCTGCTTGATGCCGATGTTGACCACTTTGTAGCCATTGTTGGTGAGGATGATGTCCACCAGGTTCTTGCCGATGTCGTGCACGTCCCCGCGCACGGTGGCGATCACCATGGTGCCCTTGCCGGAGGAATCGGACTTCTCCATGTGCGGCTCGAGCAGGGCGACGGCGTTCTTCATCACCTCGGCGGACTGCAGCACGAACGGCAGCTGCATTTCGCCGGCGCCGAAGCGCTCGCCCACCACCTTCATGCCCTCGAGCAGGTGGTCGTTGATGATGCCGAGCGGGGTCATGCCCTCACTCCGCGCCAGGTCGAGGTCCTCTTCGAGGCCCTTGCCTTCGCCGTCGATGATGCGCCGTTCCAGGCGCGCGCCCGTGGGCAGCGCGGCGAGTTCGGCCGCGCGCTGGTCCTTGAGCGCCGCGGTGTCGACGCCGGCGAACATGTCCAGCATGATGGCCAGGGGGTCGTAGGTGGTGTTGCCCTCGGCGTCGTACTCGCGCTTGTCCCAGACGAGGTCCAGGGCCACCTTGCGCTGCTCCTCCGGGAGGGAGGCGAGCGGCACGATCTTGGCGGCGTCGATGATGCCGCTGGTGAGGCCCGCCTGCACGGCCTCGTGCAGGAACACGGAGTTCAGGACGACGCGCGCAGCCGGGTTCAGTCCGAAGGACACGTTGGAGACGCCCAGCGTGGTGTTGATGCCGGGGTACTTCGCGGTGATCTGGCGGATGGCCTCGATGGTTTCGATGCCGTCCCGGCGGGTTTCTTCCTGGCCGGTGGCGACGGGGAAGGTCAGGGCGTCGACGATGATGTCCTCGACGCGCATCCCCCATTCGCCCACCAGGGCGCCGACGAGGCGGGAGGCGATGGCCACCTTGCCTTCGGTGGTGCGGGCCTGGCCCTGTTCGTCGATGGTCAGGGCGATCACGGCGGTGCCGTGTTCCTTCACCAGCGGCATGATGCGCGCGAAGCGGCTGTCCGGGCCGTCGCCGTCCTCGTAGTTGACGGAGTTGACCACCGGGCGGCCGCCGATGTGTTCGAGCCCGGCCTGAAGTACGGCCGGTTCGGTGGAGTCCATGACCAGAGGGAGCGTGGAGGCCGACGCGAAACGCGAGACGATCTCCTTCATGTCGGCGACGCCGTCGCGCCCCACGTAGTCGATGCAGACGTCGAGCAGGTGGGCGCCGACGCGGATCTGCTCGCGGGCGATGTCGACGCAGTCGTCCCAGCGCTCTTCGAGCATCGCCTGGCGGAACGCCTTGGAGCCGTTGGCGTTGGTGCGCTCACCGATGGCGAGGTAGGAGGCGTCCTGGTCGAAGTTCACGTGCTGGTAGAGGGAGGCGACGCCGGCCTCGCGCTCGGTGGGGACGCGGGCGGGGCCGCTGCTCGCTTTCGTCTCGCGGGTGCGGAAGGGCGCAAGACGTTCGACGACGGCGGCTATGTGCTCCGGCGTCGTACCGCAGCAGCCGCCCACCAGGCCCAGGCCGAATTCGCGCACGAACTGTTCGTGCGCGGTGGCGAGTTCGGTGGGGGTGAGCGGGTAGTGGGCGCCGTTGGCGCCGAGGATGGGCAGGCCGGCGTTGGGCATGCAGGCGATGGCCACGGAGGACTGCTTGGAGAGGTGGCGCAGGTGCTCGCTCATCTCGTCAGGGCCGGTGGCGCAGTTCAGGCCGATGGCGTCGACGCCGAGCGGCTCGAGGGCGGTGAGCGCGGCGCCGATTTCGGAGCCCATGAGCATGGTTCCGGTGGTTTCGACGGTGACCTCGACGAAGATGGGGAGGCGGATGCCGCGGGTGACGATGGCCTGCTTGCAGCCGTTGACAGCGGCTTTGGTCTGCAGGAGGTCCTGGCTGGTTTCGATGAGGAAGGCGTCCGCGCCGCCGTCGATGAGGCCCTCGGCCTGGAGGGCGAAGGTCTGTTTGAGGTAGTCGTAGCTGGTGTGGCCGAGGCTGGGGAGCTTGGTGCCCGGGCCCATGGAGCCGAGGACCCAGCGCATGCGGCCGTCTGTTTCTTCCGCAGCCTCGGCGCGTTCGCGGGCGATCTTTGCGCCCTTGAGGGCGAGCTCCGCGATGCGGTCGTCGATGCCGTAGTCCGAGAGGTTGGACCAGTTGGCGCCGAAGGTGTTGGTTTCCACTGCGTCGATGCCGGTGGCGAAGTAGGCGTCGTGGATGTCGGCAAGGACGTCGGGGCGGGTGTCGTTGAGGATCTCGTTGCAGCCTTCGAGGCCCAGGAAATCCTTCTCAAGTGAGAGGTCCCGGCCCTGCAGCATCGTGCCCATTGCGCCGTCGGCAATGACCACGGAGTGGTTCACGGCGTCCAGGAGCTCCTGCGAACGGGCAGGGCGGGGCACGGACTCAATATCAAGCGCAAAACGAGGCATCTAAACAGGTTACGTGTGGGGGCCGGAACGTTGCGCTGTGTGTCTGTGTACTACGGGGGGTGATCCGATTCAAAAGAGCGGACGACGGCGGAGTGCCCACCGCCGCCCGCTCTGCTTCAGTCAGGTGAAGCTAAACGGCGGCCGGTACCAACATTGCCTCGCGCAGGTCCTTGGATGCGGCGAATTCCTCTGCGGGCGCGTTCTCCTTGTACTCGACCAGTTCCACATGGTGCTCCACTAGAGCGTTCTTCACGTCCGAAGGGGACGCGTAGAAGTACTCCCGCCGCAAGTTCACGAGATTCACACGCTGGCCAGCAAAATGCTGGTGGAGCATGGTCTCAATACCGACTGCATCCTTCGAAAAGAACAGGGCGTGGACGTCAAAAAGGAACGGAACCGACGCATCGCCAAGTTCGCGGACGCGTTCCATTGGATTGAGGCGACGGGTCATGCCGATCTTCACAACGCCCTCACCGAATGCGCCGAGGTTGGAGATAACGTACACGTAGCCGGCGCGGATGTTCAGCGCGTTGTCTTCGGCATCGGCCAGCTTTGCTTCTGCCTCCTCGAGCTGCTCCTGGATACGCTGGACACCTTCCAGGTCGCCCGCAGCCTGCAGTTGAACGAGCACAGTGGCGTAGTGGTCCACTTCCTTCTGCTGTTTGGCTTTCAGCGCCTCCCACTCGCGCTGCGCTTTGGCCGCCTCGCGGGCTTCGGCCCGGGCCTCGGCCTCCATTTGCTTTTGGATGGCTACGGCTTCTAGGTGCCGGGCAGCCAATTCGAGTTCTTTCTCACGCAAAGAGTGGAATGCGTTGGTGATTTGGAGTCCAATCATGGTGCCTCGCTTCGCGATCTGCTCCCGGGCCTTCTCAAGTCGGGCGGCCGCAGTGTGAAGGTTCCCGGCTTTCACCGTTTTCACGCAGTTCTCGGCCTCGGCGTTGTAGGCGCGGAGAAGCAGCGCGGAGAGGTCACGGACGAACTTGGCGCCCTCCTTCGTTGAGCCGTTGAAGGTGAAACCGGAGACAGTAGTCACTGCAGTCTTCTCCCGCAACTTGTCTTTGATGCGTGCTCGCACGGCGCCCAGTTCATCGGCCAGCTTTACTGATGTCTCGGCCGGATGCTCGTAGTCGTAGAATCCAACATTGTGGCGATCTGCGACCTGCCGGACGTCCAGCACCTCCCCACGGACGGTGGCCAGCTCTGCGTTGATCGCCGCCAAGTCCCGCTGCGCGGAAGCGATGCTGGCCATCAGATCGGCGTTGTGGCGTTCCTTGGCCAGAGTGTCCAGTGCGCCGAGCCTCTGCAGGTCAGCAAGCATTTGGGCGTTCGCCTTGTACACCTCATCTGCATACTGCTTCAGCCCGAAGGCCGGGAGTGGCGGAGCGCCGAGGCTAGTTCGGTAGGTGTTCTCAGCGCTGATCCCGAAGCCTTCGGCAGGTGCACCAAAGGCCTTCTTGTACTGTTTCAGGACGTCGAGCAGAATCCAGAGCACACCGCACGCCGGTATGAGTCTCAATGGAAAGAATGCAGCCGCAAGCAACGCGGTAAGTAGAAGGGCTACGCAGGCCCATGCGATGTGCTTAGCAAATGGAGCGGGCGCCTTATTTGGTTTCTCCGGCTCCGGCGCAGGCCCGGATGACACGTCTGACATGATTCCCCCAATAGTCGAGTAACGATGCTCGAACCGTAGCAGCAGTCACTGACAGGACGCCCACTTACGTGTTGAGCAAGGAGAACCGCGCGCATTGATGGGCATCCTCAGGACCTCTCTTGCCTTCAATCTGCACACAGCTGCTCGGCCGCGACTGACATCTAGAAGAATCACCCTCAGAATTCAGAATATTCCACAAATACTGGCTATCGTGGTGTAAGCCATTGAATTTATGACTTGGGGGAGCAATGACGCCCGTAAAGAGGCTCAATCGTACCGAACTTGCTACAAAATATCCCGACGAGCAGTGGCGCCAGAAACTGCTCGATCTTCTCTCGTTGGTTGCTATCCTTCGCGGCTGCGTTATTGATAACTCATATAGGCCATCCGAAGAACTCAATGCAGCAATACTTCTAAGCGACGTTGGAACACGTATCCGAAGCCAACTAACAACCAAAGAGAAAGTCAACGCCAAGGACGCCAACGTCCTGGCTCTATTGGGATTGGTTCACGTTGAACCACTCGTTGACGTCGAGCGCATCGACCTTGACCAGCTCGCCGCTGCCATTTCTGGCGAGATCGTGGCCGGAGAACTTCGCTTCCCCTTGGTGTTTGGCCGGTCACTTTACGACCGGGCCGCAGAGCTGTTCAATGAAGAACGCGACTATCTCAACCATGAGGACACCTTGCGGCTCCTGGAAGGTATGCCCCAAGGCGTATTTCAAGCGGGTAGATACCTGATCGGCCCTTACGGATTACGCAAACGCGACTTTGAACGACACCTAAACCCAACAACATCTGTACCCCTTCAGCACTGCGCCGACTACGCCTGCGGGCTTGTTCATAGAGTGCAACTAACGACGAGCATTGAAGCCGGCGTGAACAAGAGCCGTCCGTCCCTCAACAAGTTATTGGATCAAATTAGCGATGATCCCTCTGAGTGGAATGCCTTTGTTGCAGATTTCACCGAATCGAGGATAAATGGCTATTCGGTCGAAGGTCACTCGACAATCTGCTACCTCATTGGGGACGCTTTCAGTGATCATGAACTCAGGAACCTGGTAATTCAAGCCACAAAAATCCGCGGTGCGGAGTTGCACGAAGCAAAGATTAGCCTCGGATTAGGGGGTCAAGATCAAGATCTTGAATTAATGAATCGTCCGCAACTGTTGCAACTCCTCTTTATGCTGCCAGATGCATCGCTCGTCGAAATCCTTGATTCTTCAGTACAGGACTCTGTCATCTCCATTCCGGGCGACGAAGTGCGTAGACCCAGAACCAATGCCAGCCTACGATCGGGCGCTTGGAACCTCCGGTCACAAATCAGTAGGCTCGGTACGCGCGCAGTGAGTGTCGACAGCAGCCTCCCCTTACTTCGGCTCTCCTCACTTGCACGTTCGCTTTTTGACGTAGATTCGCCAGATGAAATCGAGGAGCTGGCTTGGATACTCCGAGGCACAGTCGGCAATACCCCTCGCGAACGATTGGAGGAGTTTCTACGCACATCCGAGCCCATCCAGGTGATCGAAACACTGGTGCTCGCCCGCCGAGCCAATGCGAACAAAGTCTGTACTGCGCTGGGCATACCTATAAACCAAGATAATCGATCGCTTCGGGATTCCATTTTGTGGAAACTAGGCTTTCCGCTGCCCCGCTCTAGCGATCTGCGTGATGAGTACTGGCGCCTCCACCACGGATTGGAGAGTCTCGCCAAGACGGCGTCGGTCGAGCTGACCCGCACGGCGGAAGGCCTCCGTGCGGCTTCCTCAGACTACTTTGTCTGTCTAGAGCGATTTCTTTTTGACTCATTGTCCTTCGCGACCTGGGCTTTGTTGGAGGACCACTATTCGAGCAATGATCCGTTTGTGTTCTTTGAGACCCAAGCACGGGCGTTTACCATATCCACGCTAAATGCCACCGTCGATGAAAGCGAAGATAAATATGGTCTTTCGGATGAACCCGTTCTCAGCTCAATTGTTGAGGGCTACATTCGACTTTCGAAGCTGTTAGGAAATCTCCGCGAGCGCAGCGAACTCCATCGACGCGATAGCGACGGATTCCCTCAATTCGCAAAACTCACATCTTTGCAGCAGTTTCCTTTTGCACACGTACACCCATTCTTGGACCTCTTGCCTGAGTCGCAAGTGAAGCTCAAGGATGCGTTAGCTGAAATTGGGAGTGAGCTCAAGAATTCGGGCATAATGACTGCCCGAAACGGGCTCCATCATGCAAAAACTCGAGTCCCCACGGTCGCGGAGGTTGAAGAAGCGTTACAGAAGGCAAGGGCGGCATTGGACCGGCTTGAATCGGTGGGTTGCGTCAGAGGAACCTACTCCATCGCCTCCACACACATCAACGCTTGGGGCGGTGCGACAACAACGCTTACGTCTAACGGGCGAAGCATAAGTTTCTCAACGCCCTCAGCCTTCGCCTGGACCAACTGCCAAGTCTCGACCGTCCGGTTTATTTGATGCAGGGGGCTGTGTTCGCTCCACGGAATGAAATGCTTCGCTTCTTGGAGGGTTTTGAGTCGGAATACCGGAAATATTGGTTGGACTATCCGCGCAGGCCACAACCCGGTAACCGTGAGGTCTCCAATCAGTCTCAAAATGCAGCAGTTCCAGTGGAGACGGGTTCGTACGCGGCATCTCGGGTCGGGTAGGGATCAACCGTGGAAAGCTTCTAGACGATATGAGCGTGGGCTTGCCGCTGGCGTAGGACTGGAACCTCGGGTTCAAAGAGGTTCGTGGGTTACCAACTCCGGGTCTTTCCGCATTTAGCTGCGGGGGGTGTGGACTGGCAGAGCCACATTTGAACGTCTGGAGGTTCCAGCCATGAATAAGCGTACTTACGTCGGTTTGGATGTCCACGCACGCAGTGTGAAAGGCTGCGCGATAGACCGGGAAACCGGCGAAATTTTTCGGCAAAGCCTGGCCGCCAACGATGCCGGGATCGCCGAGTGGGTGACCGGGCTGCCGGGCCCCGTTCTGGTTGTTTATGAGGCCGGTCCCACGGGATTCGGCTTGGCCCGGCTACTGACCGGTGCAGGCATCGAGTGCCTGGTCGCGGCACCCTCGAAACTTCAGCGGCCGTCCGGGGACAGGGTGAAGACCGATGCACGCGATGCCGAGCACCTGGCCCGGTTGGCCCTGCTGGGACAAATAACACCCGTGCGGGTCCCCGGCAGCGCGGACGAAGCCGCCCGGGACCTCGTGCGCGCCCGAGAGGACATCCGCGCGGATCTCATGCGGGCCAGAAACAGGATCTCCAAGCTCCTGCTGCGCCACGGTCTGGTCTACTCCGGAGGCAAGGCATGGACCGAAGCCCACCACACCTGGCTGCACCGGCAACATTTCGAGAACCCAGCCTTGCAGGCAGCCTTCGAGGCCAGCCTCGAAGCAGCGCAATTGACCCTGGACCGCAGGAACCGTCTGGACGCTAAGATCACCGCTCTGGCCGCGACTGACCGATACGCCCCGGTGGTCCGGGCGTTGATGTGTTTACGTGGAATCTCCGTGCTCACCGCTTTCGGCTTGGCAGTGGAGATCGGTGACTGGACCCGTTTCACTGGCAGCACCATTGGCGCGTACCTGGGCCTGGTGCCTTCGGAGCATTCCTCCGGAGCTTCAAGGTCCTTGGGCGGTATCACCAAAACAGGCAACACCCACGCCCGCCGACTGTTGGTCGAGGCCGCTTGGCACCACCGCCGGCCCTACAGCAACGTCAGCCGTGAGATGCGTGCCCGCTGGGATGCAGCCGATGAGCACTCTCGGGTCCGCGGTCACCAAGGTAATCACCGCTTGCATCACAAGTGGGACCAGTTCGAAGCGCGCCACAAGCGCAGGGTCATCGCGAACGTCGCCATTGCCCGTGAACTGGCCGGCTGGTGCTGGTCCCTCGCCTCCGCGGTCCAACAGGAACAGCCATGGACGGATGAATAGACGTGTGCCGTTCCCGGCCCCGACCCGATGGCTCGGCAGCGTGGAGGAGACCCGCGATTGACCTATGGACAACCGGCCATAGCCGGCGACGCCCGACATTTCTAGACCAGCGGCACCCCTCCAGCCGAACACCTCGTCCTGCGGTAACCAACCCGCGCATATCAGTCTGACAGCGCCCCCGTCGATCAAGACGCGCCAGCCACCCCCAACGGACCCCGAACGGACACAAACGAGCGGTCCACGACAAGCCAGCCGCGGACCGCTCACCCTTGCCCTCTTGACAAGAAACCCCTACATATCAGATCACGGCGTCACCGGATGGGGGGATTCAGACCTGACTCGTGCCAAGTGGCTTAGTGACTTCGCGGCGGAGTTTTGCGAGGAGGTCTTGGGCTTCCGTCGGAATATCGGGCGCGCCGCGGCACCCAGGTGATGTTCACGTCGTCGATCGTTATCCGCCCGGAATTCAGCTCGTAGAACCGCATCATAGGTTCACAAGCGTGGTCTTCCCGGCCCCGATGGGCCCACAATCGCCACCGTCTGCCCCGGTTCCGCCATCAGGACAACGAAGCGATCCGGCTCCGCGGACGCCACCCCTGACTGCAGCAGGCTGGCCATGGACCCCAGCTGCGCCAGCGGCATGGAGAACTGCCGAGAACGCCCAAGGGCGGCATCATCCCTATCAGCTAGATGATGCCGCCCCGCGGTCTTCCCTTAGTCCGGCTTAGCTGTCGCCGGGCTGGATCCCGCCCTCGATCCAGGGGTAGCCCGTGGCCAAGGGTGCACCGTCGTCGTGGTGTGAGAGCCATTCGACGGCAACGTCGTGGTAGCGGTGGAAGCCCTTGTAGTCGACAAGCTCGTGGTCGATCGAAGCCAAGGCGCGGTGCACCCGTTTCGCCCAGTCCGGAGCGTGCTGCACCAGTTCAGCCAGGCTGACGAGGTAGGTACGGACCGGGAAGACTATGGCGTTCGAGCGCGGCAGACGGTGCAGGGGCTGCAGTTCGATTCGCAGGTACACCATCTCTCCTGCGTTCTCTGCGGTGACCTTCGCCCGGTCCGGCGCCCAGTCCGGGAGCGTTTCCACGGACGTCTCCAGGCGCGGGTGGACGGTAAGGGACCAGTTGACGCGCCGGACCGGGTGGCCGGGCTTCATCCGGAGCAGGAACTTGAGCGCCCGGTCCAGGATGCCCGTCTCATGCAGCTTGGGCACCGGTCCGTGGAACTCGAAAAAGCTCATGCCCATGTTGAACTGCAGGGAGTAGTCGGCCCGCTGGGTGGTCATCCCGGCACCGATGACCAGCGTGTTGTCCTTCTCCTCGAGAACGACAAATTCGCCCTGCGCCTGCCTCGTGGCGTACTCCATCGGATCCATCGGCAGGGTTGCCGGGTCGCCGAAGGTGAACGAATCGTCGATTTCGAGGAGACGGTTCTGCCACCGCCACTCATTCCCGCTCTTGGTGAGGGTGAAGTGCTCCGGGAAATCTCGGTTGTAGGACTCGAAGATGAGCTCTAGCAGGTCCCATTGCGCCTCCAGCATGTGCGGCAGCGCAATGTAGTTGACGCCCGGCATGTCTTCCAGCATCTGGGCCCGGTGGGCGCATTCGGATACATAGTGTTCATCAATATCGAATGCTGCCCGGAGCGCACCGTCGCCGGCGGGAACGTGGGGCTCGAGATTCATCGAGTAGGCATACTCGTCGTCCGGAAACGGGAACGGAAGTCGGCGGACTGCCTCGCGGGAGTTCCGGAACTGGTACTCACCCTCGGGGGTGTACGTCTCATTCGCGCTAAACTCGGACTGGGATATCACTGTCATGGGGAGTTCTCCTAGGCATCTATGACGAGTTTTGAGCAGGTGGCCCGCGAAACGCAGGGCATGATGAGCTTGTTGGTGCAGCGATCAGATTCCGACAGCCAGTCGTCCCGGTGATCGATGGTGCCCTCGAGCTCGAGGACCTCGATCTCGCACTCACCGCAGGCCCCTCCCCGGCAGAGATAGGGCAGCTTGTGGCCAGCCTCTTCGGCCGCTTCCAGCAATGACTGCTCCGGTGAAACATCGATTACAGCCCCGGACCGTGCCAGGGTGACCGAGAAGGGACTGCCGGTTGACCCGACATCATCGAACCTTTCGTAGTGGATGTGCGACTCGGTCCAGCCCAGGGCATGGGCGGACCCGATAACGTCGTCCACCATCCGTGCCGGTCCGCAGACGTAGGCATGGGTTCCGAGCGGCCGTTCGGCCAGGATCTCCGAGGAGTTCAGCCGGGGTCCGTCGCCAACGCCGTACAGCGTGACCTTGTCCCCGTAAAGTCCCTTGAGCTCATGGCCGAGGGCTGCATGCTCTGCACCCCGAACGGCCAGGTGGAGCTCGAAGGACCCGCCCTTGACGCTCAGTTCTTCCAGCTGTGCATAGATCGGGGTAACCCCGACGCCACCGGCGATGAAGAGGTGGTGCCGGGCATGCTTGGAGACGGGAAAGAGATTCGCGGGCGTCGTGACGGACAGGACGTCGCCTTCCCGGACGTTCTCGTGCATGCTGATTGAGCCGCGCTTGCCGTCCTCGACTCGACGGACAGCGATTTGATACTGGCTTGTGTCGTAGGGCGAACTCATCAGCGAGTACGCGTTGCGGCGGGTGTCGCCGTCGGACTCAATCAGGACTCTGACGTGGCTGCCTCCCGAAAAGGGAGGAAGCCACGATCCGTCAGCTGCTGAAAATGTGAACCGTTTTATTTCCGGTGTGACCGGTTCAATGCGGTCGACTTTCAACCGCAGGGCTCCGTGCTGCGCCTCGCTCATGTATCCAACTCCTCGTTGTCGGGCAGTTCCCCGGGGACTTCGCCATCAGCCTTTACTCCCTGGAAGGCAGCGAGCCTTCCGGAATAGTGATCGCGAACGATCAGATTGCGTTGACAGCCGGGGCATTGGAAGATCCGCCGGGTCACGTTCTCCGAGTAGTGGCTGCAGTGCGCGCACCACACCCGTCTGACGAAGGAGCCCGCGTGCTCGCGTAGCACCTCATCCCGGTTCACCCCGTAGGACGTTGCGACCTGCATTGATGTGCCGATGAACCCCTCCGAACCGGAGATGTACAGCCGGGTTCCCATCGTTGCTGTGGCGAGGAATGCGTCGAGTCCCTTAACAGTGTCGGCGTTGCTCTGGAACACGATGAGCTCGCGTACGGTGAATTTTTGGATGTTAGCTAGATAGTTCTGGCCTGTGAATGACTCGGTTGAATACAGCACGGTGGTGGCGGCCAGCTGGTCGGAGTCCATCTCTCCTAGCAGGCGCACCAGCGGCCCTCCGCCGCTGCCTTGCGCAGCAGCGACGTGGCTCAGCCCGCTTGCCATCGGTGTGAGTTCGTCGTAGACCGGGCGGCTCTTGATGCCAGTGATAAGCATGCGCTTGTTACCTTCCACCCTTTGATGCCCCGACGAGGGAGTCCGAGCGGTCATGGGCAGGGGCGGCCGGAATGGCGTCGGCTGCCGGCGCGTCACCCTTGAGGTGTGGCTTCTTCCAGGCCATGTAGATCAGGCCGGATGCCACCACTGCTACGGCGGAGATCAGGACGACGTAGTTGGCGAACCAGCCGTCTTCCGGCGTTCTGGGCCAGGCCATGTTGATGATGCCAAGGATTCCCCACACCAGGGCGGCGATGTTGACCGGGATGCCCCAGCGGCCAAGCTGGAAGGCTCCATTCGGCTTCCAGCCGAGGAGACGGGCCCGCAGCGAGGCCAGAACCACCATCTGGAAACCCATGTACATGCCCATGGCTGCAAAGGAAATGATCACCGTCAGGGCGTCGCTGGAAACTTTTGATGCTATGACGATAAGGGCCGGCACCACACCTGCCAGGAGCAGGGCGTACGGGGGCACACGCCGCGATTCACTGAAGATGCTCAGAACTTTGCTCCCTGGAAGCATGCCGTCGCGGGCCATGGAATAGGCGAGCCGGGAGGTGGCTGCTTGGAGGCTCAGCACGCAGGAGAGGAAGGAGACCATAACCACGCCCAGAACCACTTTGAAGCCGATAGGGCCGAAGGCCGAGAGGAGGACGTTGCCAACGGGGTCCGTGTCTTGGCCCGAGATCACTGCAGCAAAATCGGGAACAGCGAGGATGAGGGACAGGCACACGAACATGGCTGCAAAGCCGCCAATGTAGATGGTCATCCTCATGGCCTTGGGAATGGTGCGGCCAGGGTTCACTACTTCCTCGGCCACGTCACCGCAGGCTTCGAATCCGTAGTATTGAAAGATTCCGATCAGTCCGGCTGCCGCGAACGCGACGAAATAATCACTGCCTTCCCCTGCGCCGAATGCCTGAAACAGGACGCTGAGATCGTGGTGCCGGGCCGTAACCAGCAGCCACCCTCCAACTACCAGGGCGCCGCCAAGTTCGGCCAGCAGACCCAGCATGGCAACAGTGTTCAGCACCTTGGTTCCCCCAAGGTTGAGAGTTGTCGCCAGCGCGATGACCACAACGCCCGACACGATGACAGAGTCAACAGTGTTCTCCATACCCAGGAGTGCGCTCAAGAAAGGCCCCGCCCCGTAGGCAATGCTGCCGATGCTGGTCAGGAGGGCAACGAGGTAGACCCAGCCATTCATCCAACCCCATTTGCGGCCCCAAAGCCGGCGGGACCACGGGTAGACTCCGCCGGCCACTGGGTACGCGGCCACAACTTCACCGAAAATCGAGGCGACGAAGAATTGGCCAACGCCGACAATAACGAGTGACCAGAACATTGGGGGACCGGCCGCACTCAGGGAGGCTGCGAACAGCGAATATACGGCCACAACCGGCGACAGGTAGGTAAACCCCAGCGAAACGTTCCCCCAAAACGTCATCTCCCGCTTGAACTGGCTCTGGTAAGAGTAGCCAAGACTAGCGAGATGCTGAGCGTCTTCGTCGCCGGCGAACTCCGTCGCGGGCTCCGTGATCTCTTCACGCATAGAACTCCTTTTGATGGGCCCTGGTTTTTGATGTGAGCGGGGCCACGTCCGTAAAACTGTACTTTCAAAGGTTTAGATGCGCAACACTCGGAAAATGCCGCACGTTTCCGCAAACTTGGCGGTACTGGAAGGGCTAAATGGTCTTATAACCTTTGTTTCCGGTGGATTTTCGAGCCTGATCCCCTTACTCTTGACGTAAGGCAGGTCAAGAAGGAACACCATCCAGGGCCGGAACGTGGAGTACACGTCCCACCTGGGGGTGGACCTTCGGCACCGGATTAGAATCAGTTCTGGTCCCTACATCGCACGGAGTCTCTTTTTGGCATCTACCACCACATTTCAAGCCCAGGTCTACCGGTCGTTACCCGAGACCGAGCGCTCAGAGGCCATCGTTGACCGGATTTCCAAAGCGATCGCCCTCGGCCTGCTCAAGGTTGGTGAGCGGCTTCCCTCGGAGACGGCCCTTTCGGAAATGTTTGGTGTTGCATCCTCCACCCTCCGGGAGGCCTTGGCGGACCTGCGGGACCAAGGAATCGTCACTACGCGGCGGGGACGCAACGGCGGAACATTCATCGCCAAGCAGCCCTTCACCTCGGATGACGTTATTAAGAAGTGGTTCCGGGAAACATCCATCGCAGAGATCAGAGACGTCGGGGATGAGCATGCTGCCATTGCCGCAGCCACCGTGCGGCTCGCCTGCGAGCGGGCCGAGGCACATGAAGTCAGCAGACTGGTGGAGCTCGGCCGGGCTGTCGTCATGACCGACAAACCGGAATTACGTGCCCGCGCCGACAGCAGGTTTCATATCGAACTGGCGGTCCTGGCTCAGTCGCCGAGGCTGACGAACGCAGAAATACGGTTGCAGGCGGAAACAGTCCAGGCTCTGTGGTCCCCCGTATCCCTTGCCCGGGATCCGGAGAAAGCGGCAGCCGAGCATCTTGCACTGGCCCGCGCAATAGCAAATGACGCACCCGAGGACGCCCAGCGGTTAGTGCTGGAGCACATCCGGCACGACATCCATCATCTGGTGGACGCCAAGCTTTCCCTTGGGTACCCCACGACACATGAGCAGGAGCGCCAATGACGACTACTACCCCTGCAGACCAAGCTGCCGCCGAAATTGCTGCATGGATGAGGGCGCTCGGCGTCGATGTCCAGAAATTCGCAGGACAAACAACCGCACTCTGGTCAGACCGCCGAAGTCCCCTCAATGTCACGCCGCGCGACCTGTCAAACCTCGAGGACTTGTCCAAGCAGTTCTTGGAATCACATGGTTTCGTTGTGGGGACAGGAGTCATTTTTTCCGCAGAAGCCGTCACAGGCAGCGACGGCGGCCTCGAGTGGTGGATCAAACGCGACCATGCCGTTGAAAAACTGGAATTTGACCTGACACCGGGCGGCGAACGGTTCTACGACTATCAGAACATGCCTTTCTTCGCCTCGGCCCACCACACAGGGGAGCCGGCGGGGTGGGGTCCGTATGTGGACTACCTGGGGTTGGATGAATACATCCTCACCTACTCCGCCCCCATACAACTTGACGAAAAGTTCGCAGGGGTGGCCGGCTGCGACATCCGCATCAGAAAACTGGAAGAAATATTCATGCCCGTCCTACGGGCTATCCCAGGAGACGCCGCGCTGCTCAACGGAAGCGGCCGCGTGGTCGTCGGGAATTCCGGTGCGTACCTCGTCGGCGAAAGGCTTCGCACCACGCCAAGCGACAAAATGGTGATTCCGATCGATGTGCCGCACCTCGAATTCTCCTTGCTCTGCAGCCGCTAGCCAGTCGGCGGCGTGCCCAAACCTTCAGCAACGTCAGGAAAACCTCATGCCGGTTACCAGTTCTGACCGGCCAACAGCGTCCTCTGCCGCCTTCCCCACGGCCCGTTCGCGTTGGTCCTCCCAGGCTCCCTGCCGGCCGCCGGCTGCAACCCTGGTTGCGGCGACCCTTATCAGCATGGTTGCTCTGGGCAGCCTCGTTCTGCTGGGTCAGCTATCAGGCCACCTCCTGCTGGTCCCTCCGATGGCCGCCTCCATGGCACTCATGGCCGGGGTACCCCACTTGCCCCTCGCCCAACCCCGGAGCGTCATCGGGGGCCAGGTTGTTTCCGCCGCGCTCGGTGTGGGCATGGGTTTGGTCAGCCACTCGGTCTGGGCTGCGGCGATTGCCGGCGGCATGGCCATCGGAGCGACGATGTTGCTGAGAATGCCGCATTCACCCGCAGCCGCCACAGCAGTCATCGGCACCATGTCCACCACAGGCCAGGTGTCGTTTGTGGTGTGCGTCGGCATCGCTGCCTGCGTCCTCGTCGGTTTCGGCATCCTTGGGTCCAAGCTTCGCGGATCCACCTACCCCACCTACTGGATCTGACTCCGGCGTTCCTTCAAGCCTGTGCACATCAGTCGAGCGGGAGGGTTCGCTGTAGCAAGCACTTTGAGGACAAAAGAAAGGGGCTGCGGGGGCGGAAGCCCGACGCCCTTCTCAGGCATCCGTTCACCGATTCCTTCCCGCTAGTCCTATTCGCCACAAGCGCTTGCCAGCAGTCCAACAGAAGTATGCAATTCTAGAACCAAGATCTAATTAGGGGCGCGACTCCCAGATGCCGAGCCAGCTAGGAGGAGTGGAGGTAGCACGTGAGAGTTCCATGCCCGCTTTTCGTATAAACGAAGTGCGAGTCATATGTAGCACCCAAGCATGTGCCACAAAGGAAGCCTTTGTCATTGACCGTCTGCGACACCGTGGGGCCATCAAAGTGACAAGTCAACTTTGTGTTTCCGCTTGGGGTAACAACGACCTGACTTTGGTCGGTAACCACAAAGGGACCTTGATAACCTGAGCCACTGCAGATAAGTCCTTTGATAACAAAAGCTCCCTGGGACTGATTCGGTGCCGCATTAGCTGCACCGCCCGACAGCAACAATGTTCCGCCTACGGCGGCGGTCAAAGTGAGGACTAACGATGCAATTTTCTTAGAAAGTGCCGACATGGTGTGATCTCCCTGTCATTGAAGAAATAGAGGTGAGCTGCCCCTATCACGCCGAATAGGCCTAGGAGCGGCTGATTAATTTCAGTGAGTACCCGATTTGCAGGCTTGGACCACAGACTGGCTAAACACGTTGAACCCACCAAAGGCACCTGTACAGAAATCCATTAGTAGGCGGGAATTTCCAAGGCTCAATTGCCGCTATACCGACTCCCTTTGATTTCAGTTTATGAAGCATTCGGACTTCTTCCCTGACATCCGGTTTAGCCGGCGTCGAATCCGGACTATCCAATCGAGCCGTGGGGCCATCTTATTGCGCTTCGAAGTGGAGGGGCGAGTGGGAGATCTACCTAATTTAGGATTAGGGGCTCTTCGTGAAGAGCCGGATTAGGGGTACCTGCGAGATATTTTCGCATGTGCCCTCGCGTCCTTCGAACCGGGAGTAGGCAATGTCATTCACTAGGGTGAGAGGTCGCAGCAAATGAACATAAATCCGGCATCCGAACTCATTTCCGTCGGTTGTGCCTGGCAAAACTAGAGTTAACCGATCCCAATTCTTGGACCGGCAAAGGTCTCGTGGCGCAGTAAATCGAATAGTACATAGGCCTGCCCATTGCTAGTGCCTCTAAACCTCCGCCACCGGAGCAGCGAACTGTGCCTCATACAGCCGCGCATAGGCCCCGCCGGCAGCCAGCAGCGAAGCGTGCGTGCCCTGCTCCACGATCTGCCCAGCCTCCATCACCAGGATGAGGTCGGCGTCGCGGATCGTGGACAGCCGGTGGGCGATCACAAACGACGTACGGTCGGACCGCAAAGCACTCATGGCCTTCTGCACCAGCACCTCGGTCCGGGTGTCCACGGACGAAGTCGCCTCGTCCAGGATCAGCACGGACGGCCGGGCCAGGAATGCCCGGGCAATCGTCAGCAGCTGCTTCTCGCCCGCGGACACGTTGGACGCCTCGTCGTCCAGCACCGTGTCGTAGCCCTCGGGCAGGGAGCGCACGAACCAGGCCCCGTACGTGGCCTTCGCGGCCTCCAGAATCTCGTCTTCCGAGGCGGTTGGCCGGCCGTACGCGATGTTGTCCCGGATGGTGCCGCCGAACAGCCACGTATCCTGCAGCACCATGCCCATCCGCGAGCGCAGCTCACGGCGCGGCACCGAGGTGATGTCGACGCCGTCGAGCGTTATCCGCCCCGCATCAATCTCGTAGAACCGCATCATCAGGTTCACCAGGGTGGTCTTCCCCGCCCCGGTGGGCCCCACAATCGCCACCGTCTGCCCCGGCTCCGCCACCAGGGACAGCGACGAGATCAGCGGCTTGTCCGGCGAATACGAGAACGATACATCCTCAAACACCAGCCGTCCCCGCCCGAACGCAGGCCCCGTGGACGGGGCAGGTTCAACGGATTCCTCCGGGGTGTCCAGCAGCTCGAACACCCGCTCGGCGGACGCCACCCCGGACTGCAGCAGGTTGGCCATGGACCCCAGCTGCGCCAGGGGCTGGGTGAACTGCCGCGAGTACTGGATGAACGCCTGCACATCGCCGAGCTGCATGGCCCCGGACGCCACCTGCAGGCCGCCCACCACCGCGATCCCCACATACACCAGGTTCCCGATGAACGTCATGGCCGGCATGATCAGCCCCGAGATGAACTGCGCGCCGAAGCTCGCGTCATACAGCTCCACGTTCTTCTGCCGGAACCGCTCCTCCACCTCGCGCTGCCGGCCGAACACCTTCACCAGCGCATGCCCGGTGTAGGTTTCCTCGATCTGCCCGTTCAACTCGCCGGTGTTCTTCCACTGCGCCACGAACAGCTTTTGCGAGCGCTTGGCGATCAGCGCCGTGATGCCCAGCGTCAGCGGGATGGTCACCAGCGCAATCAGCGCCAGGGTGGGCGAGAGGATCACCATCATCACCAGCACCCCCACCACCGTCAGCACCGACGTGACCGCCTGGCTGATGGACTGCTGCAGGCTCTGGGAGATGTTGTCCACGTCGTTTGTCACCCGGCTCAGCAGTTCACCGCGCTGGACGGAATCGAAATACCGCAGCGGCAGCCGGTTGATCTTCGCCTCGATCTTTTCCCGCAGCCCGTACACGGTCCGCTGCACCACGCCGTTCAGCACATATGCCTGCACCCACATGAACACCGAGGCCAGCACATACAGCACCAGCGCCCACGCCAGCACGCTGGACAGCGCCGCGAAATCGATTCCGTGCCCCGGGGTCAGCGCCATGGGCGTGAGCATGTCCGCCTTCTGGTTCTCGCCCGCCGCCCGCAGCTGCGCAATCAGCTGCTCCTTGCTCAGGCCGGGCGGCAGCTGCTTGGACACCACGCCCGCGAAAATCAGGTTGGTGCCCTCCCCCAGCAGCCGCGGCCCGATCACCGAGAGCGTCACGCTCCCAACACCCATCACCAGCACCAGGATCAGCCAGGGCCATTCCGGCCGCAGCGTGCCCAGCAGCCGCCGCGCGGACGGCCAGAAGTTCATTGCCTTCTCGGCCGGGACGTTCATTCCCGCGAACGGGCCGCCGTGCCCGGGGCCGCCGCGCGGCCGTGGGATGCGCATGACCTCGGCGCTGCCGGCTTTCGGGGCACCTGCAGTTCCGGGAGCAGCGGACGACGGCGGCCGGTGGGTTGAGCTCATACCGTTTCCTCCGCTGACAGCTGGGAGGAGACGATCTCCCGGTAGGTTTCGGATGTGTCCAGCAGTTCGTGGTGCGTTCCGTGCGCCACGATCCTGCCGTTGTCGAGCACCAGGATCTGGTCCGCGTCCACGATGCTGGAGACGCGCTGGGCGATGATCACCAGGGTGGCGCCGGCGGTGTTGCGCTTGAGCGCCTGGCGGAGCCGGGCGTCCGTGCCGGTGTCCAGGGAGGAGAAGGAGTCGTCAAAGATGTACAGCTCGGGCCGTTTCACCAGGGCCCGGGCGATGGCCAGCCGCTGCCGCTGCCCGCCGGAGACGTTGGTGCCGCCCTGCGAGATCTCCGCATCCAGGCCGCCCTCCATCTCTTCCACGAAATCCCGGGCCTGGGCGATCTCCAGTGCCGTCCAGAGTTCGTCCTCGCTGGCGTCCGGCTTGCCGTACTGCAGGTTGCTGCGGACGGTCCCGGAGAACAGGTAGGGCTTCTGCGGGACGAGCCCGATGTGGCCCCAGAGGAGGTCCGGGTGCAGCTCGCGCACGTCCACCCCGTTCATCATCACCGCACCGGAGGTGGCGTCGAACAGCCGCGGCATGAGGTTCACCAGCGTGGTTTTGCCGGAGCCGGTGCTGCCGATGATCGCCGTCGTCTGCCCCGCCTTGGCCGTGAAACTGATGCCGGACAGGACCGGCTGATCGGCACCCGGGTAGGCGAATCCGACGTCGCGCATTTCCAGCGTGCCGCGGCGCCGGCCGTCCGGTGACACGGCACTGGTGACGGGGTTTTTCGGCGGCCGCACGCTTGATTCGGTGTTCAGCACCTCGCCGATCCGGTCCGCGGACACCGAGGCGCGCGGGATCATCACCGCCATGAAGGTGGCCATCATGACGGACATCAGGATCTGCAGCAGGTAGCTCAGGAACGCGATCAGGGTGCCCACCTGCATGGAGCCGTCCTCGATCCGGAAGGAGCCGAACCAGATCACGGCCACGCTGGAGATGTTCAGCACCAGCATCACCACGGGGAACGCGAGCGCCATCAGCCGGCCGGCACGCAGCGCGGTGTCTGTGACGTCCTCGTTGGCGCGGCCGAACCGGGCCGTCTCGATGTCCTCGCGCACAAACGCCCGCACCACGCGGATGCCGGTCAGCTGTTCGCGCAGGACGCGGTTCACGGTGTCGATCCGCTTCTGCATCTTCCGGAACAGCGGCACCATGCGGGTAATGATCAGGCCGATGCCCACCAGCAGCGCGGGCACGGCCACCGCGATCAGCCAGGACAGCTGAACGTCCTGCCGGACCGCCATGATCACCCCGCCAATGGCCAGCATCGGAGCGGACACCATCAGGGTGGCGGACATCAGCACCAGCTGCTGGACCTGCTGGACGTCGTTGGTGGAACGGGTGATGAGGCTGGGAGCCCCGAACTTGGTGACTTCCTGTTCCGAGAATTCACCCACCCGTCCGAAGATCGCGCCGCGCAGGTCCCGGCCCAGGCCCATCGCGGCCTTCGCCCCGAAGTACACGGCAATGGTGGCGCAGATGATCTGCAGCAGGGTGATGCCCAGCATCAGGGTGCCCAGGTTGAGGATGACGCCGGTATCGCCCTTGGCCACACCTTCATCAATAATGTCCGCGTTCAGCGTGGGCAGGTACAGGGACGCGATGGACTGCGCCAGCTGGAAAACCACGACGGCGATCAGCAGCTGCCGGTGCGGCCGCAGGTATTCAACAAGCAGTTTCCAGAGCATCAGACCCCAAACGTTCCGTCCCGCGATTTGTGGTGCGGAGGTCAGTTTACGTCCGGAGGCTGGGAAGTGGGCCTGTTCCCGCCGGGGAAAAGTGGCCAGTTCTCGGAGGGCGGATTTTGGCCCTTAGGCCCAAAATTCCGAGGTCTTGGCCGTGTCCTCCTGGAACTCGTTGACCTCGGTGACTTTGCCGTCCCTGAGCGTGAAGACGAAGGCGCCGTGCTGAGACAGGGACTGGCCATTCCGTTCAGCCTGCGCGGTCTGCAGGGCCACCGTATGGCTCTCGCCGGCGATGACATCCTGAAGCTCAGCTTTTACCGTGCCGCCTGACCGTGAAAACAGCTCGCCGAAATAGGCCAGAATCTCCTCTTTCCCCTGTTTGACCCCGGCGAGGCCACCGCTTCCGCCGACGCGCCAGACCGCATCAGGGGCGAAGAGGTCCTTGAGCGTTTCAATATCGCCCGAATTGAATGCTTCATAGCCGCGCCGCACCACTGCGGCGTCTTCCTGAACGCCCATTGCGAACCCTTTCCAACGCCATTGTCGGGGTCCCCAGCCCAGCAATTTTAAGCCTGGCGCCGGGGGTTGTCCATGGCGCACGGGTCCGCCGCTCTGACCCCTACAGATAGTCCCCAGCGTGCTCGCGGGCGATTTCCAGGAGGGTGGAGTGGAAGGCGACCTCGGCCGGGGCGTACACCTTGTCCTGGCGTTGAGCGAGCAGCACCCGGCGCATGGGCGCGGCTCCCCCGAGGCTGATGACCCGCACGTCCGGGTGCTGGAGGGCGACGGCGGTCTTGGGCACCAGTGCCACGCCCATGCCCACGCTGACCATGGCCTGGGCCTCCTGGTAGTCATTGGCGAGGAAGCCGATGGTGGGCTCGAACCCTGCGTCGTGCGCTGAACGCTGCAGGACTTCGACCACGGGGTGGGCCTCCGCGCGGACTATCCAGGACTCCTTCCGCAGTTCCTCCATCTTCACCTCGTCCCGGCCGGCGAGCGGATGGCCGCGGGCTACGAGGATGACGGTGCTCTCCTGGAAGACCTCGGTGATCCGGATGGAATCATCCTGGAACCGGTTCCAGGGATAGTCCCAGAGCAGGCACAGTCCGGTGACGCCGGACTCGAGGTCGGACACGAGTTCGTCAAAGCGGGCGCTGCGCACCGAGAGTCCGATGGCGGGGTACCGCTTCTTGAAGGCGCGGATGACCACCGGCAGGAAGGAACCGGCAATCGTGGGGAACGTACCTACGGTCAGGGAGCCGCGCCGCAGCCCGGCGATCTGGTCAAGATCGGACTGCGCCGCCCGCATCTGGCCGATGATCCTGCGGGCATGCCCGGCCAGCACCTGGCCCGCCTCGGTGGGCACCACACCCCGGGAGCGGCGGTTGAGGAGCGGCTGCCCCACTTCCTGTTCCAGTTTCCGCAGCTGCTGGGAAACGGCCGACGGCGTGTACATCATCAGGTCAGCCGCAGCGGTGATGGACCCCTGCTCCACGACCTCAACCAGCAGGGCCAAGCGGCGGATGTCGAATAAATCCTGGTTGTCATCGTTAAGCAACGCTTCACCCTTCTGTCAGAGGAGTTCATTCTATGCAGTCGTGCGCGCATCGGCACGCTTACAGGGGCACTTTTTGACGAGGACAGCGGTCATGGACCGATCCTAAGCACTTATCTGCCAGTGATTGTAGTATCTCTACATATCCCATTACTTATCCAACATTGTCTTCATATGTGATCCGGCTCATTCTCTTATCAGGCGCCCTGAACAGAATGCATGACCCGAGAGATGTGGGAAGACAATGAAGATAGAAGCTGAATGGATGCGCGGAGGCACCAGCAAGTGCTGGGTCTTCGAAACGGAGCACCTGGACCAGACCCGCACCAGCCTGGATGAGCTGCTGCCGCGGCTGTTCGGGAGCCCTGATTACCGGCAGATTGATGGCGTCGGCGGGGCAACCTCGACCACCAGCAAGGCGATGATCCTGCGGCGCCCCGCGGACGCGGAGGTCGACGTCGAATTCACCTTTGCCCAGGTGGGCATCGAAGAGGCAGCGGTGGACTGGGGCAGCAACTGCGGGAACTGCTCCGCGGTGGTGGGGCTTTACGCCATCGAAAAAGGCTGGGTGGTCCCCCGCGGAGACGTCACCCGGATCGTCACCCGCAACACCAACACCGGCCAGATCATCATCCAGCGCGTGGCCACCCCCGCGGGGGCGCTGCCGATCGTTCCGGATGCCCAGATGCCGGGCGTAGCCTTTCCCGGCTACCGGGTGGGCCTCGGCTTTCAGGACCCGGCCGGCAAGACGACCGGAAAGCTGCTGCCCACCGGCTCCGCAACCGACACCATCACCGCCGGCGGAACGCGGTGGACAGTATCAATGGTCGACGCCGGAGCACCGGTGGTGATCGTCCGCGCCGAACAGCTGGGGCTGGACCCCTCCCGGTACGGGAGCTGGGCGTCAGGGGTGGAACTGCAGCTGGAAACGCTGGAGCAGATCCGTCGCCAGGCTGCGGTCCGGATGGGGCTCGCGTCAACGGTTGCCGCCGCCGCCCGCGCCATCCCCAAACTCGCCATCGTTGCCTCCCCGGCCCAGCCGGACCCGGACTCCGATGTCAGCGTCATGATGCTCTCCATGGGCAAGCCGCACCCGGCCCTGGCCATCACCGGAAGCATCGCACTGACTCTCGCCGCCCGGACACCGGGCACTGTCCTGAGCAGCATCACCGGCGACGCCCCGCGGAGCAGGCTTCGGCTCCGCACCCCCGCAGGGGTGCTCGAGACCTGGAGCGAGGAGGACGACGCGTCCCTGCTGATCGGCGTCGAACGCACTGCCCGCACCATCGCCACCACCATCATCCACGTCCCCGAGGCCCTCGGCAGCGCCGTCGAAACCTCACTCGCATCAGCCACTCAATGAGGAGTCAAGATCATGACTAAAACCATTTACGAGCCTGCTTCCGAAGCAAAGAGCGACATCCGCGAAACCCCTGCCACGCGTCCCAACCGCCGCCGCCGTATCCTGCTGGTAGCGGTAGCCGCGGCCGCGATCCTGGGTCTGATTGCCCTCGTGTTCGGGGGTGCCGTCTTCAACCCGGCAGCCACCCCGGAATCGGAGCCGAGCATGACCGCAACGCAGATCATTCCCCTGGTCATCCTGGTGGTGATGTTTGTCGTCGCCACCAAATGGCCCCTGAACATCGGGGTCATGGGCCTGGTGGCCTCCTTCGGCGTCGGATACTTCATGCTGGGCATGAGCGACAAGCAGATCCTCGACGAGTTCCCCGCCAGCATCGTCCTGACCATCATCGGCGTCACCTACTTCTTCAGCATGGCCCAGCGGAACGGCACCATCAACATCATCGTCCAGACGTGCGTGCGGCTGGTGAGGGGTAAGACCATGCTGCTCCCCTGGGTGTTCTTCCTGATCGCTGCCGCCCTGACCTCGCTGGGCACCTTCTCCCCGGCAGCCATCGCACTCCTGGCCCCCGCGGCCATCGGATTCGCCTACGAGTCCCGCATCCACCCCGTCCTGATGGGCGCCTTCATCATCAACGGCGCCCACGCCGGCGGTTTCTCCCCGCTCTCTGTCGCCGGTGTGCTGGTCCACGACATCTCGGTCAAGAACGGCTTTGCCATCGACCAGGGCTCGCTGTTCGTGGCCAGCTTCGCCCTGAACCTCATCCTCTCCGCCCTCACCGTGGCGCTGTTCGCCCTCCTGGGCAAGCTGCGCGACAGCCACGGCGGCCAGCACGCCGACGTGGACACCTCCCGGACAGGCCGTCCCCACGGCCAGCAAATCCTCACCCTGGCCCTGATCGCCATCATGCTGGTGTGCACGCTGGGCTTCCACATGCCGATCGGCTTTGTGGCCCTCGCCGCCGGCCTTCTGCTGGCCTTCGTGAACATCAAGGAACACCAGACCTTCATCGGCGGAATCTCCTGGTCCACCGTTCTGCTGGTGGCCGGCATGATCACCTACGTCTCCCTGCTCCAGCACGTCGGCGTCATCGACACCCTGGCCGAGCAGGCCCTGGCGCTGGGCGCACCCCTGCTGATCGCCCTGGTCCTCTGCTACGTGATCGGCGTCGGCTCGGCCTTCGCGTCCTCCACCGCACTGCTCACCGCATTCATTCCCCTGGCCGGCCCGCTGCTGGCCACCAGTTCCCTCAGTGCATCCGGCACCGTTGCCGCCCTCGCCATCGCCGCCACCGTGGTTGACGTCTCGCCGTTCTCCACCGACGGCGCACTGGTGGTCGCCAACGCCCGCCCCGACGACCGGCAGCGCGTCTACAAGCAGCTGATGGCCTACGCCGGCGGTGTTGTGCTGGTAGCCCCGGCCCTCGCCTGGGCCCTGCTGGTGCCTACCGGCATCATGTAGCAGGTCCGCCCGTCACCGACAACGCAAAGTGGTCCGCCGGCATCAGCTGGCGGACCACTTGCTTAGCAGCATCTGAGCTGCCAGGTCACCGTTCCCGCGGGCGGGATGCGAAAATGGCAAGGAATCCCGTTATCCATTCCTGACCCATCCGCAAGGAATTCAGCATGCCTCTCCCAGACCTGCCGTGGCCGCTATTACAGAGCGTGGCAGCCTTGGCCGATGCCCCGCTCGCCCTGATAGCGGAGCGTCTGCGCGAAGCCACACTCCCCTACCTGGCCAGCAGTGCCCTGGTAATCTTCACAGAAGACTGCACGGGCCGGCCGCAGAAGAAGGCGGGCGATGAGGACATCATTTCCCGGGTCTCCATCACCGAGCTGGATACAGTCCGGGCCACCCTTAAGGATGAGGTGCCCTGGTTTGGGGAAGCCAGGCTCGCGGGACAGCCCCGCCGGGTGCTGGCCCTGAAGCACGCCTCCAGCAACGCCCTGCTCGTCTTCACTGATCCCGCCACCGATGCCGAGCGCGCCGATGCCCTGAAGCTCGTGACGTATCTGTGGCACCTGACTGCGCGGCGGATCCGGGAGAAAGTGGCGGACGCGCCGCCGTCGTACCTGCTCGAATCCCGTGCGGCATCCGCTGAACGCCTCCGCGTGACGGCGGAACTGACAGATCTGCACTCCACCACCCTGGAGACCCTGCTGGCGGCCCTGCGGTCATCCTCGCTGGACGATGCGGCAGCCCGCATCACCGTCACCGACCTCACCGCCAAAGCTTTGATCGGGCTCCGGACCCACAGCGACCGCACCACGGACCTGGTGCAGGAGCCGGTCGCCAAGGCCTTCGAACGCCTGCGGGAGGACCTGCGGCCGCTCACACGCTACAGCGGCATCGAGATCGAATTTATTGAACCGCCGCTGAACGGAAGGGCCCTGCCTGGCGAAGTTGCGCACGCGGCACGGGCCATCGTCCGCGGGCTGGTGCTGGCCATGACGGAGCAGCCGGATGTCAGCAGGGTGCGGACGCAGTGGGACTGCGACGGCGACAACCTGCTGATCAACGTCCGCGACGACGGCCGGGGTGCACTTAAGGCCGACTCCCCGAGCATCGCCCGCCTGGACCGCCGCGTGCAGGCCCTCACCGGAACCCTGCGGATCGACGTGATGCCGGGCTGGGGTGCGGACGTTTTTGTCACCCTCCCGTTGGACCTGAAGAAGACAAGCCCGGCCGGGGATGTGGCCGGCTGGGACCTTGCCGCCCGGGAGCTCGAGGTACTCGAGCACCTTGTGGCCGGGCACCGCAACCGGACCATCGCCTCCACCCTGGGCATCAGCGAGAACACGGTTAAGTTCCATGTGCGGAACCTGTTCAGGAAGCTCGACGTCGGCTCCCGCACCGAGGCGATCGCGCTGGCACACAGCCACGGACTCCGGTGACGAGGCAAGCCCGCTGACCGGCCAACGCGCAACGGCCCCGCCTCCCTGATTCACTGGGAGACTGGGCCGTTGCGTTATTGGATCAGCCGGCAGCGGCCAGCGCAGCAGAATCCTGGGCTGCTTCCGCCCCCGCTGCCTCCGACTCTGTTCCGTCCGGCTCCGCCAGGTGCGGCACGAACCGGACAAACATCGCCTTGAAACCCGGAGTGTTCGATTCCCGGGCCACGTTCTCTTTGTGGACCAGGGCGTTGGCTTCGGGGAAGTACGCGGCGGCGCAGCCCTTCGCCGTCGGGTAGGCCACCAGGCGGAACTTGTCCGCCTGCCGGTCGTGACCACGGAAGGTGCTGACCACGTCCACGAGGTCCCGGTCCTTGAAGCCGAGTTCGGCGAGGTCTTCGGGGTGCACCAGGATCACCCGGCGGCCGCCCGAGATGCCGCGGTACCGGTCGTCCAGGCCGTAGAAGGTGGTGTTGTACTGGTCGTGGCTGCGGATGGTCTGGAGCACCAGGTGGCCGTCCGGCGGGGTCAGGTATTCCAGCGGACTCACGGTGAAGCGGCCGCGGCCGATGTCCGTCTTGAAGGAGCGGGTATCGCGCGGCGGGTTGGGCAGCACAAACCCGTTCTTGGTGCGGACCCTGGTGTTGAAGTCTTCGAACCCGGGCAGGACCCGGGAAATGTGGTCACGGACCACGTCGTAGTCCTCGGCCATGGCTTTCCAGTCCACCGGGTGGTCCGGCCCGAAGGTCGCCTCGGCCATCCGCGCCACAATGACGGGCTCGGCAAGCAGGTGGTCCGAGACCGGCTGGAGCCTGCCCTGGGTGGAGTGGACCACGGACATGGAGTCCTCCACGGACAGGAACTGGGCGCCCTTGGGGTGCTTATCGTCCTTGTCCGTCCGGCCCAGGGTGGGCAGGATCAGCGAGGTGCGGCCATGCACGATGTGGGACCGGTTGGGTTTGGTGGAGATGTGCACAGTCAGGCCAATCCGCTGCATGCCCGCTTCCAGGGTTTCGGTATCCGAGCAGGCCAGCGAGAAGTTGCCGCCCATGGACACAAAAACGTCCACCTCGTCGCGCTCAAAAGCCTCCATGGACTCGACAGCGTCGTGGCCGTGATGCCGCGGCGACTGGATTCCGAACTCGGCGTCCAGTGCGTCGAGGAGCCATTCCTTGGGCTTTTCCCAGATACCCATGGTCCGGTCACCTTGGACGTTGGAGTGTCCGCGGACGGGGCAGGCACCGGCGCCGGGCTTGCCGAAGTTGCCCTGCAGGAGCAGGACGTTGACCATTTCCTTGATGGTGTCCACCGAGTGCGGCTGTTGGGTCACGCCCAGGGCCCAGCAGAAGATGGTGGCCTTGGACTTGATGAGCATTCCGGCCACGGTTTCGATCTGTCCGCGGGACAGCCCGGTGGCCTTCTCCGTCTCATCCCAGTCCAGTTCTTTGCGGGCTTCGGTGTAGGCGTCGAACCCATCGGTTTGTGCGTCAATGAAGGAACGGTCCACGACGGTGCCCGGGTTGCGTTCCTCCTCCGCCAGGAGCAGGTGGCCCAGTGCCTGGAAGAGTGCGAGGTCACCACCCACCTTGATCTGCAGGTATTCATCGGCCAGCGGCGTGCCGCCGCCCACCACGCCGGAGACGGTCTGGGGGTCCTTGAAGTTGAACAGGCCGGCTTCCGGGAGGGGGTTAACGGCCACCACCTTGCCGCCCTTGTCCTTGCATTCCTTCAGCGCGGACAGCATGCGTGGGTGGTTGGTGCCCGGGTTCTGCCCCACCACGAAGATGAGTTCGGAATCGTGGATGTCCTCCAGGGACACGGTGCCCTTGCCGATGCCGATTGTCGGGTTCAGAGCCGAACCGGAGGACTCGTGGCACATGTTGGAGCAGTCCGGCAGGTTGTTGGTGCCCAGGGCGCGGGCGAAGAGCTGGTACATAAACGCGGTCTCGTTCGCGGTCCGCCCGGAGGTGTAAAAAACGCAGCGGTCCGGGGTGGAAGCCCGGATGTGTTCGCCGATCAGGTCGAAGGCCTCGGCCCAGGAGATCGGCGAATAGTGTGACTCCCCCTCCCGGATCACCACCGGTTCGCTGATCCGTCCCTGGTTGCCCAGCCAGTATTCGGTCTTGGTTGAGAGTTCGGCGATGGAATGCGTGGCCCAGAACTCAGCCCCCACCGTGCGCAGGGTGTTCTCCTCGGCCACCGCCTTGGCCCCGTTCTCGCAGAACTCTGCCGCCTTGCGCTTGGTGGCCGATTCGGGCCAGGCGCAGCCGGGGCAGTCGAATCCGCCCTGCTGGTTCAGCCGCAGCAGGGACTGCGCGGTCCGTGTCACGCCGGCCTGGGCCACGGCGCGTTCCAAGGCCACCATCACGGCCTTGACTCCGGCCGCTTCCGTTTTGGGCTTGTGGACTTCGAGGTTGTCCTCGTTGATGTCCGCGACCGGTGCGGGCTGCTTACCGAACTTCATTGTTCCAACTTCCTTTGCGGCTCACGCCGTTCTTGTCCAAAACGCCCGTTGAGGCGCGCCAGCTGTCCTGGCGCGCCTCAACGGGGCTACTGCTGTTTCGCGACCCTGCTTTACTCGGAAACCTTAGCCAGCGTTTCCCGTTCAGCACCAATGGTGGTGTTGTCGCCGTGGCCGGTGCGGACCACTGTCTCCGTCGGCAGGACGAGGAGCCGCTCCCGGATGGACGCCAGGATGGTGGGATAGTCGCTGTAGGACCGTCCCGTTGCCCCGGGTCCACCGTTGAAGAGAGTATCGCCGGTGAACACCGTTCCCTCTGTCTCAAGGTAGAAACAGGTGGAGCCGGGGGAATGTCCCGGGGTGTGGATGGCCAGCAGCGCCGTGCCGCCCACCTCGAAAATATCGCCGTCGCCGTGGTACCGGTCCGGGTCCGCATCCGGGTAAACCTGCTTCCAGAGGACCAGGTCCTCCGGGTTCAGGATGATCGGGGCGCCGACGGCGGCGGCAACCTCACGTGCCGCGCCGATGTGGTCGTTGTGCGCGTGGGTCAGCAGGATGGCCAGGACCTTACGGCCGCGGACCTGGTTGATGATCGCAGCCGCATCGTGCGGGGAATCGATGATCACGCACTCATCGTCGTTGCCCACAATCCAGACGTTGTTGTCCACATCCCACGTTCCGCCGTCGAGCGAAAACGTGCCCGAGGTGACCAGGTTTTCAATGGTGACGCCCATCAGGAAGTCACCGCGGCGGGGAGTTCAACTACCGAGCGCAGCACCTTGCCCTCGTGCATCTTGCCGAACGCTTCCTCGACCTGGTCGATGGAAATCCGCTCGGACACGAACGCGTCCAGGTCCAGGTTGCCCTGCTTGTAATGCGCCACGAGCATGGGGAAGTCCCGGGAGGGCAGGCAGTCGCCGTACCAGGAGGACTTCAGCGATCCTCCCCGGCCAAAGACATCCAGCAGCGGCAGCTCAAGCTTCATGTCCGGCGCCGGGACACCCACCAGGACCACGCGGCCGGCGAGGTCGCGGGCGTAGAACGCCTGCTTGTAGGTTTCGGGGCGTCCGACGGCGTCAATCACCACGTCCGCGCCGTTGCCGCCTGTGAGGGCCCGAATTGCCTCGATGGGGTCTTCCTGGCTGGAATCCACGCCGTGGGTGGCGCCAAGGGATTTGGCCATCTCCACCTTCTTGGCGTCGATGTCCACCGCGATGATGGTGGTGGCGCCCGCGAGCTTTGCCCCGGCGATCGCGGCGATGCCCACGCCGCCGCAGCCGATGACAGCCACGGATTCGCCGCGCTTGACCTCGCCCGTGTTGATGGCTGCACCAATGCCTGCCATCACGCCGCAGCCGAGCAGCCCGACGGCGGCGGGATCGACGTCGTCGTCAATTTTTGTGCACTGCCCGGCGGCAACAAGAGTCTTCTCCGCGAACGCGCCAATGCCCAGCGCGGGAGAGAGTTCGGTTCCGTCCTCGAGGGTCATTTTCTGCGTCGCGTTGTGCGTGTTGAAGCAGTACTGCGGCTGGCCCTTGGCGCAGGCGCGGCATTCCCCGCAGACGGCGCGCCAGTTCAGGATCACCCGGTCGCCCGGGGCCACCTGCGTGACATCGGGACCCACCGCGCTGACCACGCCGGTGGCCTCATGGCCCAGCAGGTAAGGGAAGTCATCGCCGATGGCACCCTGCTTGTAGTGCAGGTCGGTGTGGCAGACGCCGCAGGTGAGAATGTCCACCAGGGCCTCCCCCGGCCCGGGATCCGGGACCAGAATGGTCTCCAGCGAAACCGGGGCGTTCTTCTCCCTGACAATGACGGCCTGTACTTTATGCACCATTATTCTTGTGTTCCTTTCCTGGATCCGTTCGGACCCGGTGAATCGGCACCAAATGCCAATCTAACTGACGTGACGGGGTTCCACATCTTTGCTTGTGCGATCCCGCTAAGGAGATCATCAACCGCGGGGATGCCCAGTCAGTTAATGGCGGCTTAGTTGATGGCCGCGCGGAGCTGCTTGGCCGCCAGGGCGGGGTCAGCTGCCCCGTAAATTGCGCTGCCGGCAACGGCAACATCGGCGCCGGCCTTCTGGACGTCTGCGATGGTGGCAAGCTTCACGCCGCCTGCCACGGAGAACGGGACCCGGGCTTCCGTGCCGGCCAGGAGCAGGGCGTTCAGGTCGAAGCCCGGCTGCGCCTGCTCGTCCAGGCCGGCGTGCATCTCCACGAACTTCGCGCCCAGGGCGCGTACTTCCTTGGCGCGGGTGACCTTGTCAGCCACGCCGATGAGGTCGACAACGATGCCTTTGCTATGGGCCTTGGCAGCCTTGACAGCGCCGGCGATGGTGGAGTCATCGGCTGCACCGAGCACGGTGACCAGGTCAGCCCCGGCTTTGAACGCAATGTCCGCCTCCAGTTCGCCGGCGTCCATGGTCTTGAGGTCGGCGAAGACCAGTTTGTCCGGGTGGGCGTTCTTGATGGCGGTGACGGCGGAGAGGCCTTCGGCTTTGATCAGCGGGGTACCGAGTTCGATGATGTCAACGTATTCGGCAACCTGGCCGGCGACTTCGAGCGCCGCTTCGGTGGTCAGGAGGTCGATGGCAACTTGGAGCTTCATGAGGATGTTGTCTTTCTGTTGGGAACTGCCGTTGGTGTCGAGGTTGAGTGCAGGAATTATTCGAGGTTGGCGTGCCGGAGCCAGAGCTCATCGGCGGGCACATCCGCGTTGTCCCACAGGGACTGGAAGACGGCTTCGGTGGCCAGGAAAAGGACCTGTTCGAAGAGCGACCCGGAATACTGGCGGGAAACCCCGGAGCCATGATCGGTCTTCTGTGCGGCGGGAATGATCACCAGCGCATCGGCCAGCTCCGCCAGCGGTGAAGCGGCATTGGTGGTGAACGCGGCAATGCGCGCTCCCGCTCCAGCCGCCGTTTCTGCTGACGTGACCACACCGGAGGTGGTTCCCGATCCCGAGGCCACCAGCAGCAGGTCGCCGGATGCAATGGCGGGGGTGGTGGTGTCCCCGGCGACGTGAACTGTCAGGCCCAGGTGCATGAGCCGCATGGCGGCCATGCGCAGGACCAGGCCGCTGCGGCCTGCTCCTGCCACAAACACCTTGCCGGGACGGACGAGGTGCCGGGCCACGCCGGCAATCTGCTGTTTGTCGAGCTTGGCCGCCGTGTCCACGATCTCCTCACGGACAAGGGAGAGGTTCCGGGCAATGTCCTCCGGGCCGGTGCACCCACGAACCACGCTTGCTGTCAGAGTCACGCGTCTTTCCCATCTCTTCGGTCGGCCGCGCAGCAGCCGAATGCCGCTTTGCTGCTATCCATCCTTCCGAAGCGAGCGGGCAGGGGTAATCCTGTTTTCTGACGGTTCTACCTACACTTTCGGATAGGTGCGGCCGCCCGTGCAGGAGCGGCGGAAGTATCTGCAACTACCGCCGGCGGCGCCGTCCGGGTTGACCTCGATGCCGCCCCGGACGATATGCTAAGCATGCTGATGAATTGATTACGTCCTTCATCAGGTCCGGTTCTACTCTCGAAGGAGATGTTATGAGCACGAAGGTGGAGAAGCGCATTTTGGTTAACGTGCCGGTGAGCACGGCTTACAACCAGTGGACGCAGTTCGAAGAATTCCCGCACTTCATGGGCGGGGTAAAGAGCGTGAAGCAGACCAGCGACGACCAGCTGGAATGGGTAGCGGAGATCGCCGGGGTCCGCAGGCAGTGGACTGCGAAGGTGCTGGAGCAGATCCCAGACCGCAAGGTCGCCTGGGCAGCCACCGAAGGCGCCACCAATGCCGGGGCGGTGGAGTTCGAGGACGTGGGCGGCGGCCAGACCTCGCTGCGGCTCACCCTCGAATACGATCCCGAGGGCATCGTTGAAAAGGTCGGCGACAAACTGAACGTTGTTGACCGCCAGGCCGAAGCTGACCTGCAGCGGTTCAAGGAGTTTATTGAGGACGAACGCTACGCCAGCGGCGCCTGGCGGGGGTCGGTCAACGAGGGCGCTTCCGTAGGTACTCCGGGAGTCGGGGATGCCGGCGCCTCACGCGGCGATTCGGGCAAGGCGGGCATTTCCGGCAAGGTGGCAGCAGCGGCAGGAGTGGCAGCAGTTGCCGGCGCCGCCGCGGCCATGAGGGCGGGCAAGGACTCATCCGAGGCCGGGGAGGCGGCTTCTCCGGGGGCGCCGGTCACCGGTGAGCCGGCGCCGATCCAGCATGTGCCCGCCAATTCAGTGACCAGTACGACGTCGGATCTTGGCGCCGGGGGTGACGCCACCGTGGGCGGCGCGGACCGCGCCCCGGGGCATCCCTTCGACCAGACCAATGGCCTGGTGGACTTCGAGGGTGAATCCGACGGAACGGCCGAGGGTGAGATCCGCAGCGCGGCCAAGCGTCGCGAGGAGCCCGGTCCCGGGCCGATTCCTCCGCTTGGCGGAACCGCTGAGCGCTGACCACCCCTGCGAAACTGGCCGCGGCCGCTAACCGGAACGGCCCGGCTCCCGCACTGCAAGTGACGGGGCGGAGCCGCCGTCGGGCGCTCTTTGACTGGAAGCCCCCGCGCGAGGTGAACTCGAGCGCGGGGGCTTCCATGGTTTCGTTGGGGGAAACCGAAACAAATCTACCGGCTGCCAACCGGCACCCGGGCGGCCACAGACCGCCCTGGCGAAATCTTGACTGAACCTTGAGCCGGCGGGGGTGGAGCCCTAAGGCGCCACCCCCGCCGGCCGCGCGGATTCAGTGGTGGCTGACACCCAGCGGACGGCCCCTGGTCTCCTTGGCAAGCAGGACGCCGATGGCCGAGATGACGCAGAGGATCATGATGTAGATACCGATGGAGCCAGTCCATTTGGTGCTCTGCAGCAGGGTCTCAGCGATGGTGGCGGCGAACGCGCCGCCCAGGATCGCACCGAATGCGTAGCCGATGGAGATGCCCGAGTAGCGCACGTTGGCCGGGAACATTTCGGCGTACATGGCGGACATCGGGCCGTAGGAGAGGCCCAGGCCGACGGTCAGGACGAACAGCGCCACGCCGTAGAGCATGATGTCCTTGGTGTCGATCAGGGCGAACATCGGGATCATCCAGGCGAAGACGATGGCGTAGCCGATCAGGAAGGTCTTTACCCGGCCGATCTTGTCGGAGAGCCAGCCTCCCACCAGCGTGAAGATCAACCACCCGAAGGAAGCCAGGGTGGTGGCGAGCAGGATCTGCGCCACCGGCATCTTCAGCGACTTGGTGGCGTAGGAGATGAAGAACGCGATCAGGAGGTAGCCGGCGGCGTTGTTGCCGATGAAGATCATGGTGGAGTACAGCACCGGCAGCTTGTGGTTCCGG
The DNA here is from genome assembly GCF_029076445.1 of Pseudarthrobacter naphthalenicus. Classification (GTDB taxonomy): domain Bacteria; phylum Actinomycetota; class Actinomycetes; order Actinomycetales; family Micrococcaceae; genus Arthrobacter; species Arthrobacter naphthalenicus. Next base: position 85,625 of record NZ_JARESG010000012.1, on the reverse strand, counting down.
ATCAGTTCGCCCAGCGGCGCCTTGCTCTCTTCCTTGCGGTCCTGCATCTCCTTGAAGACGGGGCTCTCGGCAACCGCCCGGCGGATCAGGTATCCCACCACGATCAGCACGATCGAGAGCAGGAACGGCATCCGCCAGCCCCATGCGGCGAAGTCTTCCTTGGACATGGACGTGTTCAGGAAGTACAGCAGGCCGGTGGCGAGGATCATGCCGACCGGAACACCGATCTGCGGGTAGGCGCCGAACAGGCCGCGCTTGCTCATCGGGGCGTGCTCAACAGCCATCAGGGCTGCACCGCCCCATTCACCGCCGGCCGAGAAGCCCTGGATGACGCGGAGCAGGATCAGCAGGACAGGAGCCCAGAAGCCGATCTGTGCGTAGGTGGGCAGCATACCGATCAGCGCCGTAGCGGCGCCCATCATGATCAGGGTGAAGACCAGCATGGCCTTCCGGCCCAGGCGGTCACCCAGGTGGCCGGCGACGATCGCTCCCAGCGGGCGGAAGAGGAAGCTGATGCCGATCAGGGCAAAGGACAGGATCTGCGCAAGGCCGGGGTTGGAGTCGTTCAGCGGGGCAAGGAACAGCGGGGACAGCAGCGTTGCCGTCAGCTGGGCGAAGATGAAGAAGTCGTACCACTCGATGGTGGTGCCCACGAGGGTCCCCGCAAGGACTTTTCGTTCCTCGTGTTTGCTGCTGGGACCCGACTCTGAATCGACGTGTGAAGTTGCGGTCATTGGAACTCCATGGCTGGGGCAGCACTGCTGCCTGGGGATGAGGGTCGAGAGATTTACTGATCGAACGTTCAGTTACTCTAGATAATACATGGATGTGGCCCGGAACACAGCTAAATCTTTTGAGGCGTGGGCCAACCCGCAAAACGGCGCCAGTTGGCGCTAGCCCGCCACCGTTCCGGTGAACACGGGAGTCCGCTTTTCCTGGAAGGCGCGGAAGCCTTCGGCGTAGTCCTCGCTCTTGCACAGCCGCGCCTGCTCGGTGTTCTCCTCCGCCATGGCATCCCAGAGGCCCAGCCGCTGGTCGCGGATGTGTGCCACCAGTTCCTTGCTGGCTGTGAACGCACCGGTGGCGCCTTCGGCCACCCGGGCCACGATCTCCCGCGTGCCCGTCAGTAGCTCGTCAGCGGGCATGGCCCGGCTGAACATTCCCTGGGCCACGGCCTCTGCCCCGGAAATCAGGTCAGCGGTGTAGATCAGATCCAGCGTCCGGTGCATGCCCAGCCGCTCGGTGAAGTACCAGTGCCCGCCTGAATCCAGCGTGGCTCCCAGCTTGGCGAACGGCGAGCCGAACTTGGCGTTCTCCGCCACGTACACCACATCGGTGGCCAGGAGCAGGCCTAGGCCCACGCCCAGGCAGGCGCCCTGCGCGGCAGCGAACGTGGGCGCCGGGAACGCGCTCATCTTCTTCAGCAGCGGCTGCACCAGCCCCGCCAGGTACGCCTCGGCGTCGTCGCTTTCCGGCGTAACGTTCTGGATGTCCCGGCCCGCACAGAAGGCGCGGCCCTCTCCCCTGAGCAACAACGCCCGCACCTCACCGCGCGCGGCGGCGGCAGCAGCGTCGTCGTACGCCTTGGACAGTTCGCCGAGCGCCTGCTCGTCCAGGGAGTTCAGCTTGTGCGGGGCGTCCAGGACCACTTCGGCGATGTTGTTGGCGATGGAAAGGGAGATCATGGGGCTCCTAGGGTTGGTTCGGAATTAAGGCACGCTGATGTGAAGAGTCCCGGCGATCAACAGGACTAGACGTCGAAGTCGACCATGACTTCCTTGGTGGTGGGGTGGCTCTGGCAGGTCAGCACGTAGCCCTTGTCCAGCTCGTCCTGTTCCAGCGCGTAATTCTCGTCCATGGTCACGCTGCCGGTGACCACCTTGGCGCGGCAGGTGCCGCAGACTCCCCCGGCGCACGCGAACGGCACGTCCGGACGGACCCGCAGTGCGGCGTTGAGGATGGATTCGCGGGCGTGCGTGGGGCTGGCCACCTCGCCCTGAAGACCGTCCAGCTTGAACATGATCTTGTACGTTTCCTTGGACTCGTCCACCAGCACGGGACGGCCGGCGTGGCCCTCCGGCCGGTCCGGCTTGCCCGAGGTGAAGAGTTCAAACCTGACATTGTCCGGGCTGACCCCGCGCTCGGCCAGGGTGTCCCGGCAGAGCTGCACCAGCTCGAACGGCCCGCACAGGAACCACTCGTCCACGTCGTCGGCGTGGATGGCGGTGCCCAGCAGCTGCTGGAGCTTTTCGGCGTCGATCCGGCCGCTGAGCAGCGGCGCGATCCGCTGTTCGCGGGACAGCACGTGGTGGATGGCCAGGCGCTGCGGGTACTTGTCCTTCAGGTCCGCGAGTTCCTCCAGGAACATCACGTCCATGGCGGCCTTGTTGGCGTAGATCAGGTCGAACCGGCTCTCCGGGTTGGCGGCCAGCAGGGTGCGGGCAATCGCGATCACCGGGGTGATGCCGGAACCCGCGGCGATGGCCACGAAGTTTGCCTCGCCGGTGGAAGCGATTTCGCCGGCCAGATCCTCCGGGTGGTTCATGGAGTTCATCCGGTTCTGCTCCACCGCTTTACCGTCGCGGCCGTGCTTGGACACAAACGCGCCCATCGGGCTCATGACGTCCAGGGTGTCCCCGGCCTTCAGCTCGGCGTTGGCCCAGGTGGAGAACAGCCCGCCAAGGTCCTTCTTGACGGCGACGCGGATTTCGCTGCTGCCGTCTTCGAAGCTGCGCGGCTCGGCGCAGATGGAGTAGCTGCGGCGGACCTCGTGCAGCTCGCCGGTCTCGTCCGGCAGCTTGGTGCGGAGGGCCACGTACTGCCCGGGCAGGTAGTCGAACTGGCCGGCGAGTTCGGCCGGAACATGGAAGGAGACTTCAATGGCGTCCTCGGTGAGCCGGCGCACCTCCTTGACGGCGAGCGTGTGGAAGGACGGACGACGGCGGCCGGTGGCCTGCGCCGATTCGGCGGCGGTCTGGCGGACAACAGGCATGGGGTTTCCTTACAGGACTTTGAAGTAGTCGAACGGTTCCTTGCAGTCCTGGCAGACGTACAGCGCCTTGCAGGATGTGGAACCGAAGCGGGTGAGTTCCTTGGTGTTCAGTGACGAGCACTGCGGGCATTTCACGGCCATGGTGAGGCGGATGGGGCCTGCGTGCCGGGCCGCGTCCGAGCGGCCGGTGGGCGGGGCGATCCCGTACTCCTGCAGCTTGGTTTTCCCGGCCTCGGTCATCCAGTCGGTGGTCCACGCCGGGGCGAGGACCAGGTCCACGTCCACGCTGGCGTAGCCTTCCATGGCGAACGCGGTTTTCAGGTCATCCCGGATGGCATCCATGGCGGGGCAGCCCGAGTAGGTTGGCGTGATGGTGACCCGCACGGCATCGTCCGCGACCTGCACATCCCTCAGGATGCCCAGGTCCGCGATGGTGAGGACCGGGATTTCGGGATCCACCACCGTGGCGGCGATGTCCCAGGCCTTCTGGCTCTGATCTGTCTGGGCAGCCATCACGGTCACCAGCTTGCTCCGGGATGCTCGCGGGCCAGCACCTGCATCTCCGCGAGGATGTAGCCAAGGTGCTCCGAATGCTTGCCGCGCCGGCCGCCGCCGGGTGCGGGGGGAACGTCCGGAGCGTCCAGGTCCGCTTCGGCCAGGACGTCGCCGGTCAGGCGGTCAAAGTCAGCGCGGATTGTGGAGGGGGCGACGCCGGCACCGGACTCCGCGAGGCGGGTCACCAGATCGTCGTCCTCGAACAGTTCGTTGACGTAGGGCCACACCACGTGCAGGCCGTGGATCATCCGTTTCCGCGACTCATCCGTGCCGCCGGCGAGGCGGAGGATCCACTGGGCGCTGTGGTCCCGGTGGTAATCCACTTCCTTCACGGCCTTGGCGGCGATGGCCGCCAGGGTGGCGTCGCTGGACCCGGTGAGCCGGCGGTACAGCTCGAACTGGTAGTAGCTGACCACGAACTGGCGGGCGATGGTGGCCGCGAAGTCGCCGTTGGGCTGCTCAAAGATGTGCGCGGAGCGGAACTCGTGCTCCCGGCGGAAGTAGGCCAGATCGTCCTCGGACTTGGGGTCCCCGTCCTCTCCAAGGGCGCCGCCGGCGTAGGTGAGGAAGCTGCGGGCGTGGCCCAGCTGGTCCAGGGCGATGTTGCCCAGGGCAATGTCCTCTTCCAGTTCGGGTGCGCGGGAGATCCAGTGGCCCAGGCGCTGGGCGAGGATCAGGGCGTCGTCACCCAGGCGCAGCGCATACTCGGCCACGTCCTCGGTGGGCTTGGCCACGCCGGCACGGACCTCGAGGGCAATGTCCTCCGGGCGGAGGGCGTTTCCGGGGGTGATGCGGGTGGCGGAGGCGTTACTCTCGCCACCTCCCATTGGCGCGGCCACGCCGGTGGAGATGTCACCGTGGCCGTGCGTCTCGGTTGCTTCGGTGTTGGTTCCGGGAGCGGTCACAGGTGCTTCACTCCTTCGCTCTTGGTGTAGTAGGTGGCGTGCCGGTAGTCCTTGCCCTGCGGGGATTCGAAGAATGAGCCCTTGGAATCCGGATCACTGGCGGCAATAGCGTCGGCCGGAACCACCCAGATGGACACGCCCTCGTTGCGGCGGGTGTACAGGTCACGGGCGTTGCGCAGGGCCATGGCGGCGTCCGGCGCGTGCAGGGAACCGGCATGGACGTGGCTCAGGCCGCGGCTGGACCGGACGAAGACCTCCCAGAGGCCCCAGCCCTGGCGGTGGGCCGCCCGGGTATCGGCGGGCTCTACGACGGGACTGACTTTTTCCGCACTGCGGTTGATTTCGGTGGCCGAGCTGGCCGGTACTTCCGGGTTGCCGTGGGGGCTCATGCTGCGTATTCCTTCGTCGTCATTGACTGCTTTGCCTGCTGTTTCTCCGCATAAGCGGCCGCTGCTTCACGGACCCAGGCGCCGTCGTCGTGCGCTTCCCTGCGGCGCTCGAGCCGCTGGGCGTTGCAGGGGCCGCGGCCGGCCAGGACCTCGTGGAACTCGTCCCAGTCGAGGGGCCCGTGCTCCCACTTCTTGGTTTCCTCGTTGAAGCGGATTTCCTCATCCGGCAGGGTGAGTCCCAGGACTTTGACCTGCTCCATCATCATGCCGACGAAGCGGTTGCGGAGTTCGTCGTTGCTGAAGCGTTTGATGTTCCAGGCCATGGACTGCTTGGAGTTGGGCGAATCGTCATCCGGCGGGCCGAACATCATCAGGGCCGGGGCGTACCAGCGGTTCACGGCGTCCTGGGCCATCTGCTTCTGCTCGGGCGTGCCGTTGGAGAGTTCCAGCAGGATTTCGAAGCCCTGGCGCTGGTGGAAGGATTCTTCCTTGCAGACGCGGACCATGGCCCGGCCGTAGGGGCCGAAAGAGGCGCGGCAGAGCGGCACCTGGTTGCAGATTGCCGCGCCGTCCACCATCCAGCCGATGGCGCCCATGTCTGCCCAGGTCCGTGCCGGGTAGTTGAAGATGGACGAGTAGCGCGCCTTGCCGGCGATCAGCGCGTCCATCATCTCGTCGCGGGACTGGCCCAGCGTCTCGGCGGCGGAGTAGAGGTACAGCCCGTGGCCTGCCTCGTCCTGGACCTTGGCCATCAGGATGGCCTTGCGCTTCAGGCTGGGGGCCCGGGAAATCCAGTTGGCCTCCGGCTGCATCCCGATGATCTCCGAGTGCGCGTGCTGGGAGATCTGGCGCAGGAGTGTCTTGCGGTACGCCGCAGGCATCCAGTCCTTCGGTTCAATCCGGGAATCATCGGCGATCACCCGGTCAAAATTCGCCTGGCCCTCGGCATCGCGCCGGGCAGCGGCTTCGAGTTCGTCCGGGGACAGCTCAGCGGTCACTGACTGCAGATTCTGCACTGCCATGGTTGCTCCTCTAGCAAAGGCCTCTGAAAGGCGCTCAATTATTTACCGACCGTTCGTTCAGTATATGGGCCGGTGTGGGATGGGGGCAAGTGAACCGGGCTTTTTTATTCAGCCCTTTTCCACGAGCGTGAGGACGTCGTAAGTCGCCACGATCTCGTCGTTCTGGTTGGTCAGCACCGCGTCCCAGGCCACCTCGCCGTACTCGTCCGTTTCGCGCGGGGTGATCTTCTTGGCCGTCAGGGTCACCCTGATGGAGTCGCCGGCCGCCACGGGCGTGATGAAGCGCAGGTTTTCCAGTCCGTAGTTGGCCAGGACCGGGCCCGGAGCCGGCTCCACGAACAGCCCGGCGCCCCAGGCCAGCAGCAGGTAGCCGTGGGCCACAATGCCCGGGAAGAACGGGTTGGCGGCGGCCGCTTCCTGGTTGGTGTGGGCGTAGAAGGTATCACCGGTGGAGTTGGCGAACTTGGTGATTTCCTCGAGGGTCACCTCGCGCAGGTCGGAGCGGATGGCGTCGCCGATGTGCAGCGTGGCCAGCGGCTTTCGGAACGGGTGCTGCCCTTCGGTTTCGAGGGTGAAGTTGCGGTCCGCCCCGGTGTGCCAGATCCCCGTGACGGCGGTGAGCATGTTGGGTGAGCCCTGGATCGCGGTGCGCTGCATGTGGTGCATGACGGAGCGGATGCCGCCCAGTTCCTCGCCGCCGCCGGCGCGGCCGGGGCCGCCGTGGACCAGGTGCGGAACCGGGGAGCCGTGGCCGGTGGAGCTCCGGGCGTCCTCGCGGTTGAGCATCAGGACGCGGCCGTGGTGGGCGGCAATGCCGGTGACCAGTTCCTGGGCCACGGCCGGATCGTTCGTGCAGACGGTGGCCACCAGGGAGCCGCCACCGCGGGCGGCGAGGCGGACGGCGTCGGCCAGGTCCTTGTACCCCACCACCGAGGCAACGGGGCCGAAGGCCTCCAGCGAGTGCAGCGCCTCAGCCTCGGCGTCATCCCAGCCCAGCAGCACCGGTGACATAAACGCGCCACCTTCCACCACGCCGGTGGATCCGTCCGCGGAGGTCACCGACGGCGAATCGAGGGTTCCGTACGTCAGCTCTCCGCCGGCGTCGAGCATGGACTGCACGGCGGCGCGGACGTCCGCGAGCTGCTCCAGGGATGCCAGGGCACCCATGGTGACGCCCTCGGCGCGGGGGTCACCGAGGACAACGCGCTCCTGGATGCGCTTGCCGACGGCGGCGGTCACCGCGGAAACCAGTTCCTGCGGAACGAGGGCGCGGCGGATGGAGGTGCACTTCTGGCCTGCCTTGGCGGTCATCTCGGTGACCACGGACTTGACGAAAGCGTCGAACTCCGGCGTGCCCTCAACGGCATCCGGGCCCAGGATCGCGGCGTTCAGGGAATCGGTCTCCGAAGTGAACCGGACGCCGCCCTCCACCACGTTGCGGTGTGACTTGAGGGTCAGCGCGGTGGACGCGGACCCGGTGAAGGCCACCAGGTCGCGGTAGTCCAGGACGTCCAGCAGGCCCCGGACCGAGCCTGAAATGAGCTGCAGCGAACCGGCGGGCAGGATGTTGGATTCGATAATGGCCTTGACCACGGCGGCGGCGACGTAACCGGTGGGGGTGGCGGGCTTGACGATGGTGGGCACCCCGGCGATGAAGGCGGGGGCGAACTTTTCCAGCATGCCCCAGACCGGGAAGTTAAAGGCGTTGATCTGCACGGCGACGCCCGGGATGCGGGTGTAGATGTGCTCGCCGGCGAAGGAGCCGTCCTTGGACAGCACTTCCATGGGGCCGTCCACCACTACCTGGGAGTTGGGCAGCTCGCGCCGGCCCTTGGAGCCGAATGTAAACAGCACCCCGATGCCGCCGTCGATGTCGATCATCGAATCGATCTTGGTTGCGCCGGACTGCGCCGAGAACGTGTAGAAGTGTTCGCGCCGGGCGTTCAGGTACTGGGCGAGCTCCTTGAGCTTGAGCGCGCGCTGGTGGAACGTCAGCTTGCCCAGCTCGGCCTGGCCGGTGGTGCGGCCGTACTCCACGACGGCGGCGAGGTCCAGTCCGTCGGCGCTCACCTTGGCCAGGATCTCGCCGGTGCTCGCATCCCGCACGGGGACAGCGGAGGCTGCCGATCCGGCGTCGGGCGTCCACCAGGAATCCTGCACAAAACTGGGAACGGTCTCTACGGTATCTACGGTGGCTTCTGCAGCTGCGGTGGTGGTCATCGTCGACGGGTCCTTCCAACACGGGGACAAAACGGCAGGGCCAGGTGATTTACTGACCGTCCGTTCGGTAATATGACTACAGTACATGAATGATCGGTGCTGCACACTGAAAAGATCCATGCCCCACAACGAGGACGGCCCATGAACTCCCCCGCCAAGAACGGCTCCGATTCCGCCCCGGAACCCGCCGAACACGCACTCTGGAAAATCACGCTGGGCGAGCTCGACGAAAAGATGGGCGTGAAGATCCTGGAGGAATCGGTGGAGCGCGTCGTGGCCACCATGCCGGTGGAGGGAAACCGGCAGTCGTTCGGATTGCTCCACGGCGGGGCATCCCTGGCCGTGGGCGAGGCTGTGGGATCGTGGGCCGCCGTCATCCACGCCAGCACGCTGGGCAAAACGGCGGTGGGCGTGGACGTTTCCGCCACCCACCACCGCTCGGCGCGCGGGGGCCTGGTCACCATCACGGCCACACCGATTCACCTCGGCGGGACACTGACCACCCATGAGGTGCTGATCACCAACGAGGCCGGTCAGCGGCTCTGCACCCTCCGAATCACCAACATGCTCATGCGGCGCAAGCACCAGCCGGCAACGCCCAACCCTTGACACCGGGCACCCTTGTGGGATTACCTAATGAACATTCGGTAAATAAAGCTGGAGGCAATGACGCATGACTGAAGCAGCCCTCTCCGGGGCCACCCATCCGATCCTGGAAAACGACTATGCCTCCGAATGGATGGGCATCGAAGTCCTCGCCGTCAGCGAAGGCCATGCCACCATCCGCATGCCTCTTCGCCAGGAAATGCTCAACGGCTTCGGCATGGCCCACGGCGGAATGATCTTCGCCTTCGCCGACACCGCGTTCGCCATGGCCTGCAACCCGCTCAACCCCGGGCCCGGGGACGAGGGCAGCATCACGGTGGCTTCCGGAGTTGACATCAACTTCCTCAAACCCGCCTACCAGGGCCAGGTCATCACCGCCGTAGCGGACCGTCGCTCCAGCGCGGGCCGCAGCGGGCTGTATGACATCCAAATATTCGCCGCTGATCCCGGACAATCCGGATCCTCGTCCGATTCCCCGCTTGGCGCCGGCCAGCCGGGTGAACTCATTGCCGAGTTCCGCGGCCGCAGCCGCACCATCCCCAAGAAGTAGGAAACCATGAGCCTCCACCTCCCCGAAACGCCCACCTCTCAGCCCGCTGTGGCAGGCACCGACGCTGTCCTGGACCGCGAGGAAACCATGTCCCGCGACGAGATCGAAGCACTCCAGCTGAGCCGCCTGCAGCACACCGTTTCCTACGCCTACGACCGCGTCCCGCTGTACAAGCGCAAGTTCGACGAGGCCGGCGTCCACCCCAACGACCTGCGTGAACTCAGCGACCTGGGCAACTTCCCCTTCACCACCAAGGATGACCTGCGCGAGGAATACCCGTTCGGCATGTTTGCCGTGCCGCAGGCCGAAGTAGCCCGTGTGCACGCCAGCTCCGGCACCACGGGCCGGCCCACCGTGGTGGGCTACACCAAGCAGGACCTCGCCGACTGGGCCAAACTGGTGGCGCGTTCACTGCGTGCCTCCGGCGTCCGCCCGGGCATGAAGGTGCACAACGCCTACGGATACGGCCTGTTCACCGGCGGGCTGGGTGCCCACGCCGGCGCCGAGGCCCTGGGCTGCACGGTCATCCCCATCTCCGGGGGCCAGACCGAACGCCAGATCCAGCTCATTCAGGACTTCAAGCCGGATGCCATCCTGGCCACGCCCACCTATCTCCTGACCATCGCGGACGCCATGACCCAGATGGGGATCGATCCCGCCTCCACCTCCCTGAAGTTCGCGGTGCTCGGTGCCGAACCCTGGACCGAGGAGATGCGGCACGAACTCGAAGTCACCATGAACATCAAGGCGTGCGACATCTACGGACTCTCCGAAGTGATGGGCCCTGGCGTTGCCGGCGAAGCCGTGGAAACCCAGGACGGCTGCCACATCTGGGAGGACCACTTCCGCCCCGAGATCATCGACCCCTTCAACCCCTCGGTGGGCAAGGAAAACGTGCTGCGCGACGGCGAACACGGCGAGCTGGTCTTCACCTCGCTCACCAAGGAGGCCCTGCCGGTCATCCGCTACCGCACCAAGGACCTCACCCGGCTGCTCCCCGGCACCGCCCGCCCCGGGCACCGCCGGATGGGCCGCATCACCGGCCGCAGTGACGACATGATCATCCTGCGCGGCGTCAACGTCTTCCCGTCACAGATCGAGGAAATCGCGCTCCGCATTCCCGAGCTCAGCCCGCATTTCCAGCTGGAGCTCACCCGCCCGGAGGGCCAGCGGATGGATCAGATGACCGTCAAGATCGAGCGCCGGGAATCCGTCTCCCTCGAGCAGAGCACGACGGCGGCCCGCACCCTGCAGGAGCAGATCAAGATCCACGTGGGTTCTTCGTGCAAAGTGAACGTGGTGGATCCGGGTTCCCTGGAGCGGTCCAACGGCAAGCTGCGCCGCATCTACGACATGCGCCCGCAGCAGTAGGCCCGCCGGGCGGTGCAGGCTCCGGCCGCACCGCCCGACCGATCGTTCATGAGAAACTAGGCCCCATGCCCAGCATCACCGATACAGCCAGCACTGCCGGCGCCAAACGCGGCCGCCCCGGTTATGACCAGCAGTCCGTGCTGCTCATCGCCGTGGACGTCTTCAACCGGCACGGCTACGATGCCACGTCCATGGGCATCCTGGCCGAGAACCTGGGCATCTCCAAGTCGGCCATCTACCACCACGTGCCGTCCAAGGGCGACCTCCTCAAGCTGGCCCTGGATCACGCGCTTGGCGGCCTTGAAGCCATCCTGGAACAGCCCCAGGCCACCTCCGGCGCCGCTGATGCCCGGCTGGAATTTGTGCTCCGGCAGACCGTGGCCGTGCTGGTGGAGCGGCTTCCCTTCGTAACGCTGCTGCTGCGCCTTCGCGGCAACACCGAGATTGAGCGCGATGCGCTGGAACGCCGCCGCGCCTTTGACCACGCGGTGGCGGAGCTCATTTCCGCGGCCCGGGATGAAGGCTCGCTGCGCCAGGACATCGACCCGCGCACCGTGACCCGGCTGCTGTTCGGCACCATCAACTCGATCGTGGAATGGTACAAACCGGGCGGCCCCCTCTCCCCCGAAAAACTGGCCGATGACGTCATCACCATTGCGTTCGACGGGCTGCACGGGCCCCGCCAGCAGCCGGCCCATTCCCGAGGTTGACCTCCACGGCGCCCCGTGCCATCTTTATAGAACGAACGGTCGGTAAATAATTCCCGGCCGGCCCGCTTCCCTGCTGAAAAGGATCTGTTCTTATGGTTGAAGCTTTTCTCGTCGGCGGCGTCCGGACACCCGTTGGCCGTTACGGCGGGGCGCTCTCGGCGGTCCGCCCTGATGACCTCGCCGCTCTGGTGCTCCGCGAAGCCGTCACCCGCGCAGGACTTGATCCGGACAGCATCGAGGAAGTCATCCTCGGCAACGCCAACGGCGCCGGCGAGGAAAACCGCAACGTGGCCCGGATGGCAACTCTCCTGGCTGGATTCCCCCTCCACATCCCCGGCATCACCGTGAACCGGCTCTGCGCCTCCGGGCTGAGCGCCATCATCATGGCCAGCCACATGATCAAGTCCGGCGCCGCTGACATTGTGATCGCCGGCGGTGTGGAATCCATGAGCCGGGCCCCGTGGGTCCAGGAAAAACCCGCCACCGCGTTCGCCAAGCCGGGCGCTATTTTTGATACGTCCATCGGCTGGCGGTTCGCCAACCCGCTCTTCACCAAGGGTGAGCTGTCCCGTGACGGCAAGATGACGTACTCCATGCCGGAAACCGCCGAGGAAGTGGCCCGGGTGGACGGCATCTCCCGCGACGACGCGGACGCCTTCGCGGTCCGGTCCCACGAACGGTCCCTCGCCGCCATCGCCGCAGGACGGTTCACGGACGAGATCGTCCCCGTAACGGTCAAAACCCGCAAATCCGAAACCGTGGTGGACACCGACGAAGGCCCCCGCGCCGGCACCACAATGGATGTCCTGGCCGGCCTGCGCCCGGTGGTCCCGGGCGGTTCGGTGGTCACCGCCGGCAACTCCTCCACGCTAAACGACGGCGCCTCCGCCATCATCGTGGCCTCCGAAGCCGCGATCGAACGCCTGGGCCTGACACCGCGTGCCCGCATCATCGACGGCGCCTCGGCCGGCTGTGAGCCCGAAATCATGGGCATCGGGCCCGTGCCCGCCACGCAGAAGGTGCTCAAGCGAAGCGGCCTCAGCGTCGGGGACCTCGGCGCCGTCGAGCTCAACGAAGCCTTCGCCACCCAGTCGCTCGCCAGCATGCGGCGGCTCGGCCTGGATCCGGAAATCGTGAATAACGACGGCGGCGCCATCAGCCTGGGGCATCCGCTCGGTTCCAGCGGATCACGGATCGCCATCACCCTGCTGGGGCGGATGGAGCGTGAGGACGCCAAAATCGGCCTCGCCACCATGTGCATCGGCGTGGGCCAGGGCACGGCCATGCTGCTGGAGCGCGTCTAGTGGCCGGCCCGGACCTCGCCCAGGAACAGTTCAGCACCCTTCTGGTGGAGGAACGCGAGGACCGTGTGGTGGTCCTCCTCAACCGGCCGGACGTCCGGAACGCCATCGACCAGCAGATGGTGGATGAGCTGCACCTGGTCTGCGCCGCGCTGGAGCAGAACCCCAAAGTCCTGATCATCGCCGGCGTGGACGGGGTCTTCGCGTCCGGGGCGGACATCGCCCAGCTGCGCGAACGCCGCCGCGACGACGCCCTGCAGGGCATCAACTCCACGATTTTCGTGCGGATCGCCAAGCTGCCCATGCCGGTCATTGCCGCGCTGGACGGCTACTGCCTGGGCGGTGGCGCCGAACTCGCCTACGCAGCGGACTTCCGGATCGGAACACCCCGCGTCCGGATCGGGAACCCCGAAACCGGGCTGGGCATCCTCGCCGCCGCCGGCGCCAGCTGGCGGCTGAAGGAACTGGTGGGCGAGCCGCTGGCCAAGCAGATCCTGCTGGCCGGCCTGGTGCTCCGGGCCGAGGACGCGCTGGCCGCCCACCTCATCACGGAAATCCATGAGGCTTCGGAGCTGATGGACGCCGCCCACAGCCTCGCAGACAGGGTTGGCCGCCAGGACCCGCTGGCGGTGCGCATCACCAAATCCGTGTTCCACGCCCCGGCCGAGGCGCATCCGCTGATCGACCAGCTGGCACAGGGAATCCTCTTTGAGTCCCAGGCCAAGTTTGACCGCATGCAGCAGTTCCTGGACAAAAAAACAGCCAAGAAAGCAAACGACGAAAAGGCAAAGCAGCCATGACGAAGCCGAACCCCAACCTTCCCTCCACCGTCGGTGTCCTCGGCGGGGGCCGCATGGGAGCCGGCATCGCGCACGCCTTCCTCATCAACGGAGCCAACGTCCTGGTGGTGGAGCGTGACGAAGAGTCCGCCGAGGCCGCCCGGGAACGCGTGGAATCCGCCGCCGCCAAGAGCATCGAACGCGGCGCAACCGACGTCAACCTCGACGAAATGGTGTCCCGGCTCGCCGTCACCGTGGATTACGACGACTTCGCGGACCGCCAGCTGGTTGTGGAGGCCGTCCCCGAGGACTGGGACCTGAAAGTCACCGCCCTGCGCGGCATCGAAGCGCGCCTGGGCGAGGACGCCTTCCTGGCCTCCAACACCTCGTCGCTGTCCGTGAACGGCCTGGCCCGCGAGCTGAAGCGGCCGCAGAATTTCCTCGGCCTGCACTTCTTCAACCCGGTGCCCGCCTCCACACTCATTGAAGTGGTGCTCGGCGAGCAGACCTCCCCGGACGCAGCCGCTGCGGCAAAGGGGTGGGTCGAGGCACTCGGCAAGACCGCCGTCGTCGTCAATGACGCGCCCGGCTTTGCCTCTTCACGGCTTGGCGTGGCCATCGCGCTGGAAGCGATGCGCATGGTGGAGGAGGGCGTGGCCTCCGCGGAGGACATCGACAACGCCATGGTGCTGGGCTACAAACACCCCACCGGCCCGCTGCGGACCACGGATATCGTGGGCCTGGACGTGCGGCTGGGCATCGCCGAATACCTGCAGTCCACGCTCGGTGACCGGTTCGCCCCGCCGCAGATCCTCAGGGACAAGGTGGCCCGCGGCGAGCTGGGCCGCAAGACCGGCAAGGGCTTCTTCGACTGGTCCTGACGCTACCCGGCCGGCCGGCTGGCTTTACCCTGCAGCTCTACCCCGCAGGCCTCAGTGACGTGATCATCCGCTTGATGTCCCGGTACTCATCCGTTTGGGCGTATTTCTTCGCCTGCTCCAGGTAGGGCAAGGACTCGGCACCGGGCGTCACGTTGTTTTCCGGGCTGAAGAACGCTCCGAACATCGCTGCGGTGGGCGGCCAGGTGAAGAACTGGAAGATGGCGCAGGCCGAGTCACCGGCGGGCGGCTGACTGGTCTGGATGCCGTAAGCCGCTGCCGGGGTGTCTGCCGGGCCTGGCGTCGTACTGTTCCCGCGGGTCTCGAAAATGTACCGGGGCGCTGTGCCGTTTTGCGTCAGTGCCGGCAGCTCCTGTGACTCCAGCACCTCATAGGGGAAGCGTTCCGTACAGGTGGAGCCGGTGGCCATGTTCGTCCGCAAGGTGGCCAGCGGCTTGCCTGCCTGGTTGGTTACCTCCGCGAAGGCGCCCCCGCCTTCGGGCAGTTCCCCGGCGGGGTCCCTGACGCTCCACGCGGCGGGCAGGTCGAGGATCAGCTGGCCGTCCGCCGTGGTGAAGCTCGTCCAGGCGGCCGACGCCGGCGCGCCCGGGGTTGAGCCGGATGTTGCGGTCGGGGACCCGGCCGCAGTGGGCGTCCCAGCCGTTGTTGGGGCCGCTGTTGTGGAGGTGGCGGTGGAGCTGGGACTGGCAGGCGTCGTCATCGGTCCAGCCTGCGGACCGCAGCCCGCGAGCACCAAGGTGAGAAGTAACGCTGTAGAAACTGCCGCGGACGGACTGCCCATCACACCCCTCCTAGGGCCCGACTCTTGGTCCTAACATTGTCCGGGGGCCGGGCACGCAAAGACCGCCCTTCCGTTCCTTTGGCGCTGAAACGTTGCGCGGATAACGAAAGGGAGCCGTCCCTACTCGGCCTCGGTGTCCTCCTCGGGCTCGAAGGTGTTGGCGTCGTGCGTGAAGCCCAGGCCAACACCGTCCGCCCCGGTGGGGACCCCGCCGTCGTCCTTTTTGTTCACGGCACTTGTGCCGGCTTCCTCGTCCTGCGGCTCATCGGCGGGCAGGGATTCGGGTGAGTTAATGCTCATGATTCCTCCTGGATGTGGGGAAATCACGGTACCAAGCAGGACCGCCGGACAGAACACCCAGCAGGAAAGTCCCCTCCGCAACAGCCGCCGAAAAATTTGATGAAATCTTGAGCAAACCCTTCGCAACCCATGCATTTCGCGGTTCACTCTGGAGTTATCAACAAGGATGATCTGTGCGGAAAGCAGGACGGTTCAATGGTGAACGAATCAGCTCTCGACGAGGTAGTAACGGTCGAAGGAGTGATCACTGATCACCACCCGATCGATTTCTACACCTTGGGGCTGGCCGGTTGTATTGACCGGCTCACGGGCCCACTCCGCCAGCAGGGCACAGCAGTCCGCTGGGATACTCCCCATTGGGGGATTGAGATCCCGGCGGACTGTGCGTCCCTCCTGTACCAGTCGGCCCGGGAAGCGCTCAGCAACGCGTATAAATATTCAGCGGCCTCGGAACTCACGGTCCAACTGGCTGCAGTAGGCCATGGCGTGCGGTTGATGGTGTCCGACGACGGCACCGGCTTTGACAGCCAACTCGCACTCAGCGGACGGCACCACGGGTACGGGCTGCGACTGATGTCCGTGGCTGTTCACGAGGCCGGCGGCACCGTCCAGGTCACGTCGACGCCGGGGCAAGGCACCACTGTCACGGTAACCCTGCCCCTGGACTGAACCTGCGGACGTCGGAAGGCGGTCCTAGCGTGAAAGCTTGTCAGGGTCCGGTTCCGGATCGCCGATGTGGCCCGGCGCACTGGCGTCCAACACCCGCTGGACGAAGGCGCTGTATTCCTCCATGTAGTGCCGCAGGAACTTGGCCGTTGATTCATCATGGACTTCGCCGTCTTCCCCGAAGACCTCGGGCTTGAACTGGATGTAGACCTCCGGGGCGTTGAGCTGGGGAGCGTCCAGGAAGCTCAGGACGCTCCGCATGGAGGACTGCATCACCGCCGTGCCGATGCTGCCCGGCGAGGCGCCAATGATTCCGGTCGGTTTGCGGGCGAACGAGTTGGTGCCCCAGGGCCGCGACGCCCAGTCAATGGCGTTCTTGAGGGCACCGGGAATGGAACGGTTGTATTCCGGGGACACAAAGAGGATTCCATCGGAAGCCTCGATGGAATCCTTGAGGGCTTGTCCTTCCGGCGGGTAATCGGCGTCATAGTCGTAGCTGTAGAGCGGCAGGTCCTTGATGGGGATCTCGGTAAATTCCAGCTCCTCCGGAGCGAGTTTGATGAGCGCCCGGGAAAGCGTTCGGTTGATGGACCCTGTTGCCAGGCTCCCCACAAAATAACCGATCCTAAACGATGCCATGCGATTGTTCCTTCCCAACAGCCGGTAGCCCGGCTGGCCAATAAGTTTGGTTGGTGAAGCGGCACAGTGCCCCACCAGTCCAGCACAAAACCGCAGGCACAGCCATAGCTTTTGGGGTTATTGACACCCCGCAGCGGGAGGGGCTGAATGATGAGTACGCCATCAACAAAGCACCCAGGGAGCATCTGTCATGAAGGACAAGCCAGCAGAGCAGCGGATCCACAGCGAGGCCCCGGCCGAAGGCGACGAAGCCGTGGGTGATGAGGCAGGAGAGGCCGATATCCGGGTGCACTCGCAGGAACCGGCGGAAGGCCTCGATCCCGACGAGGAGTAGCACCATGAGCAGCAAAGTGCAGAAGAAGATCGTGGTGGACGTGCCGGTGTCAACGGCGTACGCCCAATGGACGCAGTTCGAAGACTTTCCGCACTTTATGGACGGTGTGGAGAGTGTGACCCAGCTGGGCGACAATCGGCTCAAATGGGTGGCCCGGATTGCCGGTGTCCGGCGGGAATGGGAGGCAACCATCCTTGAGCGCGTGCCGGAACGGCGGCTGGCGTGGGCTTCCACCGGAGGTGCCACGAACGCTGGCGCCGTTGAATTTTCCGACGCCGGCGGCAACAGGACCGAGGTTTCCCTCACCCTGGAATACCTGCCGGAAGGGATGCTGGAACGGGTTGGCGAACTGCTTCATGTGGTGGGCCGCCAGGCAGAACACGACCTCCGGAAATTCAAGAAGTTCATCGAACACGAGGGCCATGCTTCCGGCGAGTGGCGGAAGGCTCCGCCCGCCGCAACGCAGGGCATTGCTGCAACAAAGGACATGGCTGCAACACAGGGCACCGCCGAAAGCCTCGCGGGCGAGGCGCCGCGTGAGTACAACCGGTTCGCGCACCCGTTCGACCAGACCGGCGGCCTGGTGGACCTCGAGGGTGAATCCGACGGATCGGCGGAGGGCGAGGCCCACAGCAGGGCCGACCGGAGGGGCATCAGGCGCGCGGACGGCACCTTTCCGCCCCTCGGCGGCACCTTGGGCGACCGCTAGCCCCAGGCCGGCACCAGCACCACTTCGTACTGCGTGGCCGTGGTGTCGTTGAACTTGGCGTTCACCGCGGCCAAGGTGTCCCCGTCCCGTGTGTCGCCAAAGAAGGCCACGGTGGTGGGCACTTTAAACTCTGCACTGGTGATCACCTTCCTGGGTTCAGCCGAGGCCAGGTCATCGGCGAGGCGGAAACGGCTGATCTGGTTTGAGAAGTTCTGCACGGCCCATAGCTGGCTGCCGCGGACCAGGATGCCGTCCACGTTGGGCACGTCCACACCGGCAATGACTGCGCTGTTGCCGGTCTCCGGGTCCACGGTGAAGAGCCTGCCCAGCCCTGAGTGGGCCACGATCAGCGTCCGGCCGTCATCCGCGGCTGCGATGCCGTTGAGGCTGAAGGTTCCGGCTATCTTCGCGGCCGGACCATGCAGCGCCAGCTTCTGGACGTCGCCCAGCCTGCCGTGCCGGCCGACCGGAATGAAGTAGAGCTCTGCCGCCACAGAATTGGTGAACCAGGCTCCCTCGTCGGTGAGGGTCACATCGTTGATGAAGCCCGGGGCGAGCGTGTAGTCCCTAACGGGCTCCCCTGAGGCTGTGTCATAAACGTAGGCCTTGCCGGTGGCACCGCCTGCCACGAACAGCAGGTCGTTCCGGAGATCGGCCTTCATGCCGACGGCGGCCCGTGGTGCCGCATCAAACTTGGACACGTCAATGAAGAGTTTCGCCTTGCCGCTGTTGATGTCACCGCGGTAAATGTCGCCGAGCTGGAGGTCGCCCGCGTAGAAAGTCGTGCCGTCGCCGGCAGCGATTCCTTCGGCGGATTTAGCACCCTCAAGGACAATGACTGCGTCTTTTGGCGACGTGGCTGTCGCCGGGCTGACGGGTGCCAGCAACCCCATAAGCGCCAGGAACACCATGGCGGTACGGCGTTGCACTCTTCCTAAATTCTGGGTTGTGCGGGCCATTTTGCTTCCTAGATTGGGCTGATCCGCACAGGCCAACATGCGGCAGGCCCGCACGGTTGTCCTGCCAGTTTAAGCAACCTGCAGCGCCTCCCGCCAGAGCCCGAGGCCCCCACCCTGCCGGTCACACTGGGCCCATCCGAGCACTCCGAAGGGGCACCGGAGCGCGCACTCTGCTTACAATCGAAACCTCAACCGCCTACTGAGGGACCCATGAAGAAATTCGCCACCGCCCTGATCGCCGCCGGCCTCGTGCTTTCCGCTTCGGCCTGCACAGCGCCCACCAAACTCTCCACCAAAGAAACCTGCGAGCGCGTCCAGGTTGTGATCTCTAACCCGTCGAACGGCGGCGGCCAGACCAAGACCGGCCTGGTGCGCCTCGCCAACCAGCTCCGTCCCATCGAGGCTGTGGCCTCGGACGATCTCAAGCCCGCCTTGGGATCCCTGCTGGAGTATGCGGATGAGGCGTCCAAGGAGAGCCCGGACCAGGACAAGATGGCGCAGATGCAGGCAGACAGCCAGGCAGCAAACACGGCGCTGTCCAGCTTCTGCAGCTAGGTCCCGTCTGAGCGCGCGACGGCGGCCGCCCGGCCGCCGTCGTCCGCTCACCGATCTCCGCGGGCTCAGATCAGAGCGTGCAGGCCCCGGCTCCTCGGCCGGCCGAATGACGCCGCCCCCAGGAACTCAATGGCGACGAACGGTTCGGAGCCAACCACCCACTCGTCGTGCCCCGGAGGCAACGCGTAGGTGTCATGGGCCCGGATAGTGGACCTCACGCCGTCGGACGTCTGAATCTCCAGCGAACCGGAGACGCAGTAGCCCAGGTGGTTGTGTTGGCAGAAGTCCGTCAGCTCGGTGGGCTTGGCGGACTCGGACCAACGCCAGCCGGGCGCCAGGATCAACCGCGCCACAGCGTAGTCGTCCACGGTGACGAGATCGAACTCGGCCTTGTCCGGGCAGCGCTTTTTGTCCGGGATGTCCAGGGACTTGACGGCCAGGGCTCTGATGAAATTTGCGGTCATTAGGACACAGCCTAGGAAATGATTCGCGGGGTAATGAGGGCGGTAACCACGCGGTCAGGCGCGGCAAAGTGCGGGCAACGAAGTACGGCAGAGACCATTTCTGAGTATCTTTAACCGTATCCCTGCCGCCGCCGAAGTCAATGGAAAAGCATGACCTGCGGAATACTCCACATGACGCCGGAGTTGTTCCCAGAGCGGAAAGCCCGCTTCACTGGTTTTGCCTTTTAGCCGCCAGAGTCTCCCAAAGGAACGCCATGAGCCACCAACTGACCATCAAGCTTCAGCCAGGTACGCAGGCCCCGGAGTTCACCCTCCGGGATGCCGCCGGCAAGGCAGTCTCACTGTCCGACTACCGGGGCAAGAACGTCATCATGTACTTCTACCCGGCGGCGGCAACCCCGGGCTGCACCACCGAGGCCTGCGATTTCCGCGACAGCCTCGCTTCCCTGCAGGGTTCCGGCTACGAAGTGCTGGGCATCTCCCCGGACGCCCCGGAGAAGCTGGCCGCCTTCACCGGCGACTTCGGCCTGACCTTTCCGCTCCTCTCCGATGAAGACCACAGCGTGGCCCTCGCCTACGGCGCCTGGGGTGAAAAGCTGGTGAACGGCGAGATCGTCGAGGGCCTCGTCCGGTCCACCGTGGTGGTTGACCCCCAGGGCAACGTGGAGCTGGCCCAGTACCAGGTCAAGGCAGACGGGCACGTCGCAGCCCTGCGGGAGACACTCGGGGTCTAAGCCGACGGAATCAGGCAGACGCGGGTCAGGCAGCGCGGGTCAGGCAGGCGCGGGTCAGGCCCGCGCGGGTCAGCCCGTACGGATCGGAGGCAACCATGGCAGTCGAGGTTCGCCCTGCCACGCACTTTGAGGATGTCCGGACAGTCATAGGGCCCAAGCGTCCCGATGCCACCGTGTGCTGGTGCCTCAGTTACCGGATTCCGTCCGCAGAGAACGTGGCGCTGCGCGGAACCGACCGTGGAGACCGCATGCAGGAATTGGTGCGTCAGGATCCCCCGCCGGGAGTTGTGGCGTACGACGACGGCGAACCGGTCGGGTGGGCCGCCGTCCATCCGCGCGCCGACACCAGCTTTGCCCGCAACCGCAGGATCCCGCACGTGGATGATCTGGCGGTGTGGTCCGTCTGGTGCATCCGGGTCCGTCCCGGTCACCGCGGCAAGGGCATCTCGCACCATCTGCTCAAGGGTGCCGTGGACATGGCCCGCAGCTACGGGGCGCCGGCCATCGAGGGCTACCCCGTGGACAACCAGGGCAGCAAGGTGGACCTGACCATGGCCTACGTGGGCACCCGCAAGCTGTTTGAAGCCGCGGGGTTCGTCAAAGCGGCGGACACCCAGTCAGTGCTCAACGGTTTCCCGAGGGTGCTGATGCGGCTGGACCTGCGCTAAGGCAGGTCAGGGCTTTTTTCGCCAGTTGTTGGGCCAGTCGGAGTCAATCACCCACAAGGCCAACAGGAGTGCGTCCATGGTCATGAGCCCAGCTAAGAGGTAAGCCCATCCTGTATACCAATGCACGGCATCTCCTGACTTGGTAACCCCCAGCCACTCGATGGTGGTTAGTCTGGCACGGATTGGGTCAGGAGGGAACGGGCTACTTCAGGAGCGCCGCCAGCCGGCCGTGGATTTCGGTTTCCCGGTTCAGGCGGAGCGTCAGTTTTTCCACTTTCTCCGAAAGTTCGGCACCCACCGCCAGCCGGTCCCCCGGCCAGCTCGAGGCCTGCCATGATTCACCCAGGGCCTTGGCCAAAGACCGGGACAGGGACCGAAGGCGCCAGGAATGGCTCAGGTAATGAACAGCGCGCCGGGGACGGCGGCCCTGCTTCAACAGCCGCCACGAGCCCGTCAGCCTGGGGAGCAGACCGTTGGTGGATCCTGTTTCTTCCGTAGTTTCTTCCATAACCGTTGCACCGTCCTCTGGCCAGCCGCGCATTCCTCGAAGCACCCTGTTGGAGCTCCCATATCGAGTGTGGCCAGCGACGCTCAAGGCCCCATCAAGGGGGTGCAAATATTTCCACAAGACCCGTCACCCGCATGTGCCCTGAGGTAACCTAAAGCGGCCTCTCAACGGCTACTCAACCGGTGTGGTCAGCTTTGTGACATGCCCCAACAGCCTTAATACGGTAGAAGTAGAGTCATGCCTTCCATCCCCGAAGCCCGCCGTGCCGTTGTGATCGAGGACGACCCCGATATCCGCGGCCTTCTGGTCCGGGTCCTTGTCAAGCAGGGCTTCGAGGTCAGCCAGGCCCAGGCGGGGCTGCCCGGCGTCGAGGAAGTCCGCCGCGCCAAGCCGGATCTGGTCACCCTGGACCTGAACCTCCCGGATATGGACGGGCTGGAGGTCTGCAAGCTCCTGCGCGAGTTCTCCGATGCCTTTATTGTGATGCTGACCGCCCGCACGGACGAACTGGACAAGCTCACGGGCCTGGACAACGGTGCCGATGACTACATCAGCAAACCGTTCAGCCCGCGGGAGCTCCAGTCCAGGATCAACGCCCTGTTCCGCCGTCACCAGCCGCGGGCGGCCGACCCGGCCCAACACAGCGAGCTTGAACGCGCCACCGAGGTCCAGCAGAGCCTTCTGCCCAAAGAAGACGTCCGGGTGGACGGCTACGACCTCGCCGGAGCCTTCCGCCCCTCCCGCAGCGTGGGCGGGGACTTCTACGACTGGTACCGGACCCCGGACGGCCTGCACCTGACGTTCGCGGACGCCATGGGCAAAGGGATGGGGGCCGCTCTGATTGCGGCCACGGTCAGGGCTGTCATGCGGTCCACCGGGCACCGGCGCGACCTGGACGCGGCCTTCGCCTCCGCCGCCGGCACCATCGCGGCGGACCTTGACTCCTCCAACTCATTCGCCACCCTCTTCCACGCCCGGCTGGACGCCGCGTCCGGCGTCGTCAATTACATCGACGCCGGCCACGGCCTTGCCCTGCACGTCAGGGCAAACGGTGAGCTGCACCGGCTTCAGAGCGGCGGCCCGCCGGTGGGCGCCTGGGCCGGCTCGGCCTGGCCGCAGTCCGCAATCGGCCTGGCCCCCGGGGATTCCCTCGTGGTGGTCAGTGACGGCGTGCTGGATGTTTTCGACTCGGTGGAGTCCTTCACGGAGGCCGTGGGCTCGGCAACCCGGGGCCAAGCCTCCGCACAGGCCGCCAGCGATGCCATCCTGGCCCTGGCTCCCGCCGAATCAGCCGAGGACGACGTCACCGTGGTCGTGGTCCGCCGGCTGCTGGAAGGAGGGGCCGCATGACCCGCTTCTGGACCCGCCTGGTGGTTGTCCTCACCGTCATCTTCGGCCTGAACTACGTCGCCTGGCGCTGGGCCGCGTCGCTCAACTGGGACGCGTGGTGGATCGCCGTGCCCCTGGTGGTGGCCGAGACGTACAGCCTGATCGACGTGATGCTCTTCGGCATGACCGTATGGAAACTCAAGGTCCGCAAGGAAGCCCCGGCGCCGCCGCAGGATGCCACGGTGGACGTCTTCATCACCACCTACAACGAAGACCTGGACATGGTGATGACCACCGCCCTGGCCGCCCAGAAGATCCGGCACCCCCACAGCACCTGGATCCTCGACGACGGCGCCCGGCCCGAACTGAAAGCCCTCGCCGAAGAGCACGGGCTCGGGTACGTGACCCGCAGCGTGGACTGGACCGCCAATGTGCCGCGCCACGCCAAGGCCGGCAACCTGAACAACGCCCTGATGGTCACCCACGGCGAATTCCTGCTCATCCTGGACGCGGACCAGATCCCGGAGCCGGACATCCTGGAAAAGACCCTGGGCTACTTCAACAACCGCCGGGTCGCCCTCGTCCAGACCCCGCAGTACTTCAGCAACGTCCCCGCGGACGATCCCCTCGGCAGCCAGGCTCCCCTGTTCTACGGGCCCATCCAGCAGGGCAAGGACGGCTGGAACGCCGCATTCTTCTGCGGCTCCAATGCCATCCTGCGGCGTGAAGCCCTCATGCAGCTGGGCCTGGTGGGTTACGTCAAGGAAACCGAGAAGAGCATCCGCCGGGCCCTTACGGCCTCCCGTTCGGCCATCCGGCAGGCAAGGAAATCCGCCGACGTCGGTACTCCCCTGGTCTCCGAAGTGCTGGATGAGGTGGAGGCTGCCACCCTGGAGGCCCAGGAGCAGCTGGCCGCCGGCGAACCGTTGGGTGAAATCACCTACCGGGTCCGCCGCCGGGTTGACGCCGCCGTGCAGACCCTGGTCATGGCGGACATGTCCGCCCTGCAGGCGGACCTCGAGGAGATCGCCGCGATGGAACTGGCCCACGTGGGCGAGGCCGGCGTCCCGGTGGTGGCAGAGGACGCCGTGCAGCGCATGTCCGCCCGCGACTGGTCTCCGCTGGGCGCACTGGAATCAGTCCAGGCCGTCCTGGATGCACTGAACGTGGAACGGAACGACGAAGCCCAGCCGGTGATGCCGCTGGCCACCATCTCGGTCACCGAGGACATGGCCACCGCCATGCGCATGCACGCCATGGGATGGGAGAGCGTCTACCACCACGAGATCCTCGCGTACGGCCTCGCGCCCGAGGACATCGCCACCATGCTCACGCAGCGGCTCCGCTGGGCGCAGGGCACCATCCAGGTGCTGCTCCGCGAGAACCCTCTGGTCCAGAAGGGCCTGAAGATCGGCCAGCGGCTGATGTACTTCGCCACCATGTGGACCTACCTGAGCGGGTACGCGGCGGTCATCTACTTCGCCGCCCCCATCATCTACCTGCTGCTGGGCATCCTGCCCGTCACCAGCCTCAGCTGGGAATTCTTCCTGCGGTTCATCCCGTTCATGGTGGCCAACCAGCTGCTGTTCGCGGTGGCCGGCCGCGGGATTCCCACCTGGCGCGGCCAGCAGTACAGCCTGGCGCTGTTCCCCACCTGGATCAAGGCGTGCACGACGGCGGCCCGCAACGTCTGGTTCGGCCGTCCCCTGGGGTTCGCGGTCACACCGAAATCCCGCCAGACCGGCGGTCCCAGCTGGAGCCTGATCCGGCCCCAGATCATCGTGGCCGCGCTGCTGGCCGTGGCCGCCGTCGTCGGACTTATCCGCCTGGCCACGGGACTGGCCGAGCCCCTTGGCACCCTGGTGAACGTGGCCTGGGTTATTTTTGACCTGGTGGTCATGAGCATCCTGGTTCGGGCTGTTTTGTACAAAGGCTACGAACCCGCCGGGGACGTTGATGCTTTAGAGAGGAAAACCGATGGAGTTTAGCTACGAGGTCAAGGATTCATACGCCGAGGTCAAGGCGGACGGCAGGCTGAACATGGTCTCCGCGCCCAAGCTGCGCGAGTTCGTAACCGATGTGATCGCCGGCGGATCGTCGCGGATCGTGGTGAACCTGGAGAACACGGCGTTCATGGATTCCTCCGGGCTGGGCGCGCTGATCGGCTGCCTCAAGGCCGCGCGCCAGGCAGGTGGAGACCTCCGCATTGCGGCCGTCCAGCCGCAGGTGAAGATGGTGCTGGAGCTGACCAGCATGGATCGTGTCCTGAACGCTTACGCCACCGCCGAGGATGCGTTCAGCAATGACTGATGTGCTGGCAGAGCGCAGCTTCCGCGGGCTCGCAGAGGCGGAGGCCGTCGAGGCCGTCCACGATGAACTGGACGCCCTGTGGAACGACGCACCCTTCGTGGAGGCCATGGACCAGATGACGTTCACCACCGCCGTCATCGAATCGGCCTCCAACATCGTCCAGCATGCCCTGCCGGCCAGGGTTCAGCAGCCTGTGGAACTGGGAGTGGACATCAGCGTCCGGCCCACGCTCCTGCGGGCCAGGGTCAGCGCGTTCCACGCCAAGCCCCCGTTCGGTCCGCTGGAGCCCGGGACCCCGGATCAAGAGTCCGAGTCAGGCCGCGGGTTGGCGCTCATCGAGGCGCTGGTCACCACCGTGACCTTCGAACGACAGGACGGCACCAACACCTGGATCCTGTCCAAGTCGCAGCAGGTTTAGGTTCCCTGCAGATTCGGGGATGCCGGCGGTTTCCTACTGGTCCCAGCGGAACAGCACCGAGATGCTTGCTCCGCCTCCCGGTGAGTCCCGGATTTCCAGTTCCCCGCCGTGGGCCTGCGCGATGCGCCGGCACGTGGCAAGGCCCAGGCCGGTGCCCGGTCCGTCCCCGGCCCGGTTCAGCCTGACCAGGGGCTCCATGGCACGTTTGCGGTCCGCCGGGCTGATTCCCACGCCGTTGTCCGCCACGGTGAGGGCCATTCCCTGTTCGCCGGGCGCGGCCCCCACGGTCACTTTCAGCTCGCGCTCGGTGCTCCTGTAGTTCAGTGCGTTGGCCAGCAGGTTCTGGAGCAGCAATCGCAGCTGGACGGGGTCTGCGTATAGTTCCGCGTCATCGCAGAAGATACCGCTGGAGGACCCAAGGTCCACCCCCAGATCGTGGGCAGCCTCGGCGGTGACCGCCAGCAGCGAGAGCCGCTCCCGGTGCAGGGTGCCGTCCACCCGGGAATACTCCAGCACATCCTCGAGCGTCTTCAGCATGCGCCGCCCGCCACCTCCAATGAACTGCAGGTACTCCACTGCGGGATGGCCCGGCGGGATGTCCGGATCGTCCTCGGCGAGCTCAATGTAGCCCAGCATGGTGGTGAGCGGGATGCGGAGGTCGTGGCTGACGCGGCCGGCGAATTCCCCCAGCATGGCGTTGCTGCGTTCCAGCTCGGCCAGCGCCTCGCTCAACTGCAAGGTCCGGTGCTGAAGCTCCAGGACCTCCACCACCTGGTGGGCCAGCACCTCCAGCATCCCGATCTGCTCCGCGGTGGGACTGGCCGGACCGTCAGAGAAGATGCAGAGCGAGCCCAGCACAAAGCCGGAAAGCGTCTTCAGCGGCACGGAGGCGTAAAAACGTACGGCGGCGATTTCGCCGGTGACAAACGGGTTGTCTGCAAACCGCAGGTCCCGGGAGGCGTCCGGCACCACGGTCGTCTTTCCGGTCAGGAAAACCTTGGCGCACATCGAGTCTTCCCTCGAACACACGCCGGGGTCCACGCCCCAGGCCGCGATCTGCACCTGCTGGTCCTCGGTAATGATATTGACCACACTGAACGGCACGGCACACAGCCGGGCAGCGAGGCGGACCAGGTTGGTGAGCGCGCCTCCCGCCTCCGCTTCGGGCAGGGCCGGCGGCTCCCCGGCGACGGTGGGGGCAAGCCCGTAGCTCCTGATCGCGGTGGTCCGGTCCGACTCCGCGGCCGTCCAGCCAAACGTGACGGTATCCATGCAGTGTTGTCCCCCTCGGTGAAATTGCGGCGTAGGCAGCCCAGTAACCAGCAATGCCCCGGTCCTCCGCCGATGATATCCGGCTCCGCGTCGCGCCCTCTCCTTTGGTCCCTGGATGCCCGTGTTGGGTGTTGTTGATGACGGGGCAATCCGGGGAAGCAGCGGATGGGCGGAAATGAGTAGGCTAGAGGGCATGTCTTCTGAAGAAATCCCCGCCGAGCGCCGCGAGGTTACCGTACGC
Source organism: Pseudarthrobacter naphthalenicus (assembly GCF_029076445.1). Lineage (GTDB taxonomy): Bacteria > Actinomycetota > Actinomycetes > Actinomycetales > Micrococcaceae > Arthrobacter > Arthrobacter naphthalenicus. The sequence goes on along the minus strand of NZ_JARESG010000012.1, from coordinate 58,439 downwards.
CGGGCGCCCAAATATGTGCCTTTCCTTATTCTTGGCGCAGTGGTGGGCGTTGTGGTTGCCGCCGTGGTGGCGTTCGCCCCCGCCGGCGACGAAAGCTTTGACCGCGGCGCGGTGTTCGGTTTCTTCCTGGTGACGTTCGGTGCCGGCGGCGCCATCCTCGGTGCGGTGGCTGCGCTCGTCCTGGACCGGTGGAGCGTCAGGCACCAGGAACGGGCCGTTGTGGAGGCCGTCCCGGATTCCGAGCCCGACGACGGTACTGGCCAGTAGGTTCCCGCGGGGCGTCACAGCACGGAGTCACAAAAGCCGCACGGCCAAGTGTTACCTCATCTCATGAGATAATCGACCAGTGGCACGCGGCGATGGAAAACTTTCTCATGATCTTCTCCCTGGCGAAAAAGGCCCTCAGGACGCTTGTGGCGTTTTCGGGGTCTGGGCACCAGGTGAAGAAGTAGCAAAACTCACCTATTACGGGCTGTATGCATTGCAGCACCGCGGTCAGGAGTCGGCTGGTATAGCTACCAGTGACGGCAAGCGGATCAACGTCTACAAGGACATGGGCCTCGTTTCCCAGGTCTTCGACGAGACCACGCTGAACACCCTGACCGGGCACCTGGCGGTGGGACACTGCCGCTACTCCACCACCGGAGCCAGCCACTGGGCAAACGCCCAGCCCACCCTCGGCGCCACCAGCACCGGCACGGTGGCTCTTGCGCACAACGGCAACCTGACCAACACGGCCGAGCTCAACGCCATGATCCTGGAACGCAACGGCGGCCAGCTCAGCGGTGAAATGAAGCAGGGCAACACCTCGGACACTGCCCTGGTCACCGCACTCCTGGAAGGCGAGGAGGGCAAGACGCTCGAGCAGACCGCCACCGAGCTGCTGCCCAAGATCAAGGGCGGCTTCTGCTTCGTTTTTATGGACGAAGGAACCCTCTACGCAGCACGCGACACCTATGGCATCCGCCCGCTGGTCCTGGGCCGGCTGGAGCGAGGCTGGGTGGTCGCCTCCGAGCAGTCCGCCCTGGCCACCGTGGGTGCCAGCTTCATCCGTGAGATCGAACCGGGTGAATTCATTGCCATCGACGAGGATGGCGTGCGTTCCAAACGGTTCGCGGAGCCGACGCCGGCGGGTTGCGTTTTTGAGTACGTCTACCTCGCGCGCCCTGATGCTTCCATCTCGGGCCGCTCAGTTTATGAGTCCCGTGTGGAAATGGGCCGCCAGCTGGCCCGCGAAAACACCCAGGAAGCGGACATCGTCATCCCCGTCCCCGAGTCCGGCACTCCCGCCGCCGTGGGCTACGCCGAGGAATCCGGCATCCCGTTCGCGCACGGATTCGTCAAGAACTCCTATGTGGGCCGCACCTTCATCCAGCCCTCCCAGACGCTCCGCCAACTGGGGATCCGGCTCAAGCTGAACGCCCTCGAGTCCGTGATCCGAGGCAAGCGCGTGGTGGTGGTGGACGACTCGATCGTCCGCGGCAATACCCAGCGCGCCATTGTCCGGATGCTCCGCGAAGCCGGCGCCGCGTCCGTACACATCAAGATTTCCTCGCCGCCGGTGAAGTGGCCCTGCTTCTACGGGATCGACTTCGCCTCCCGCGCCGAACTGATCGCCAACGGCGCCACCATTGAGGAAATCTCCCAGGCCATCGGGGCCGACTCGCTCGCCTACATCTCCGAAGACGGCATGATCAACGCCACCCGTCAGCCCCGCGAACGCCTGTGCACCGCCTGCTTCACCGGCAAGTACCCCATTGAACTTCCCAGCTCGGACAAACTGGGCAAGAACCTGCTGGAGCGCACCGACCTCGGCGGCCTCACGCCGTCGGCCTCGGCCCTGCCCGGCGCCACCGTTGCACTCTCCGAGCCCGCCATCGACGACCGCGAGGACCCTGCAGACGTTGAAGTCTCTGACGGCTGCGATCCCGGTCCCGATGCGGAGTTCGAGGATCTGCTCACCGACGAAGACCGTGTGCCCGAGATTCACCCCGCAGCCACCATCCCCGGCGCCGACAAGAAAGAGTCCATATGACTTCCGCATCCCCCGCCGCCGGCAGCACGTCCGGGAACGCCGCAGGCATCACCTATGCCTCCGCCGGTGTTGACGTTGAAGCCGGCGACCGCGCCGTCGAACTGATGAAGGGTGCCGTAAAAGCCACCCACAATCCCTCCGTCCTGGGCGGTGTAGGGGGTTTTGCCGGACTGTACGACGTCTCGAAGCTGCTGACCTACAAGCGTCCGCTGCTGGCCACTTCCACCGACGGCGTGGGCACTAAGGTTGCCATTGCCCAGGCCATGGACATCCACGACACCATTGGCTTTGACCTGGTGGGCATGGTGGTGGACGACATCGTGGTGGTGGGCGCCGAGCCGCTGTTCATGACCGATTACATCGCCTGCGGCAAGGTTGTCCCCGAGCGCATCGCGGACATCGTCCGTGGCATCGCTGCCGCCTGCTCCGTGGCCGGCACCGCCCTGGTGGGCGGCGAAACCGCCGAGCACCCGGGCCTGCTGGGCGAGCACGAATATGACGTCGCCGGGGCAGCCACCGGCGTGGTGGAAGCCTCCGACCTGCTGGGCCCGGACCGCGTCCGCGCCGGCGACGTCGTCATCGGCATGGCCTCCTCGGGCCTGCACTCCAACGGCTACTCCCTGGTCCGCCGCGTCATCAACCACGCCGGCTGGGCCCTGGACCGCCAGGTCTCCGAACTGGGACGGACCCTGGGCGAGGAACTGCTCGAACCTACCCGCGTGTACGCCGCCGACTGCCTGGACCTGGCCCGCACCTTCCCGGTCAGCGGCTCCGCCGGAGGGGCGGCCGTGCACGGCTTCAGCCACGTCACCGGCGGCGGCCTCGCAGCCAACCTGGCCCGTGTCCTGCCGCAGGGGCTCGTGGCCACTGTTGACCGCGCCACGTGGGAACTCCCGGCCATCTTCAAGCTGGTCTCCGAACTGGGCAACGTCCCGCTGGCCGACCTCGAGCGCACCCTGAACCTCGGCGTGGGCATGGTGGCCATCGTGTCCGCCGAGGCTGCCGACGCCGCCGTGGCCCGCCTCAACGACCGCGGGCTGCCGTCCTGGGTCATGGGCACCATCACGGAGGACTCGGATTCAATCCTCAAGTCCGGCCCGGACTACGTGCAGGGCGCCAAGGGAGTGGACGGCGGCGCCGTCCGCCTGGTCAACGCCTACGCCTAAACCCCTCACCGAGTGCTCCGTAACCGCCGTTTTGAGGCTTCAAAAGGGCCGTTACGGAGCACTCGATGTGTTTAATCGGGGTTAGACCTCCAGCAGGCTGAACTCGCCGCCCTGCGGATCTTTGAGGGTGGCCGTGGCGCCCGGCGTCTCGTCGTCATCGGCCTCGGGGGCGACCAGCACCTCACCACCCGCTGCCACCGCCTTCCGGACCGCGTCCGCCACATCAGCCACGCCGAAGTAGATCTGCCAGCGCGCAGGCGCCTCAGCAGCGACGATCCCGGCCACCTCGGCGCCGTTCACCATCAGCGTTGAGTATGTTCCGCCGTCGTCCTGGGGATACTCGGTCACCTCGTGGCCGAACAGCTGCTGGAAGAAGCCGACGGCGGCCTGCGGCTCGGGCGTGAGCAGTTCCGTCCAGGAAAGCGCACCCGGCTCGTTGTACCGGCCGGTACCGGTGTGCGTTCCGGGCTGCCACACCCCGGTGGTCCCGCCGCCGGGAGGATCCATGAACACCATCACACCCGTATCCCCGATCTCCTCAGGCCCGAACACCACGGCGCCACCGGCGTGGGGGACCTCCCCGGCAAGCGCGCCAGCGTCCTCGGCTGCGAAGTAGACGTTCCACTGGGCGGCGGTACCCAAGGCTTCCTGGTGCGGGTTTTGCGGAGCAACGCTGGCCACCAGGTCCTCTCCCATGAAGGCCTGGGCGTAGCTGCGGCCGTCGGGCGTGGGCAGGTCCTTGAAGGTCCAGCCGAAGACAGCGGCGTAGAAAGCTTTGGCCGCCTCGACGTCCCGGGTCTGGACGTCAGCCCAGCAGGGTTCGCCGTGACGGTATCGCGGTGCGGGGGAAGTCTCTGGCATCGGGGGTCCTTTCGCGGGAGGTACGTCGCATCCAGACTCCAGTCAACACCAAAAAGCCCGCCACCTGCACCGGATTCCGGTACAGGCAACGGGCCTGATAACTGAGGCCAACACCGGGGGTCTGCTTCAACCAAGGTGCTGAAAAAGAAGCGCCGTACGGCCTGGCCGCTGTGGCGTCCTCTTCGTACTGCGGTGTCACGGGACCGGCCGCCGCGGCGAACGGGCTGCGACAGCTAGCCGATCCGACGGGTGTGCACCTCGTCGTCGTCTTCTTCCAAATCTTCCGCGTACTTATCCACGTAAGCCGAATAGTCCGGTTCAACCGGGTCATTCGCGAAATGGCTCGTGGCAAGACCTTCACGACCCTTGAGCTCACGCTGAAGTGCCGAATAATCAGTGTTCGGGGAGTAGTACTTAATGTCCCGAGCCTGCTTGGTAGCTTTTGCCTTTTGACGGCCGCGCCCCATGGCGTGACCCCCTTTTGTACTCGGACCGGAGGTGGTCACCTTGGCTATCGGTGAGGCCCCGGAATGTTTGGTCAATTTGTCGTACACCTAGATTACATGCTTTCGGCGGCAGGTGCTTGCAGCCTGTGCGTCCGGACGCCATCTCGGGTAGCCTTGCCGCGACGAACGCCGGGTTCGCGGCCTTTTTGTTGGATAGAGTTTCTTCAACAGCCGCGTTTCCGGGTGCGCGGAAGGCCACCCGGACGAGGCAAAACCCAGGAGGGTCCCGGATGGACAACCAGGAACAGCGTCCCTTCCCTCCCAAACCTGCGGGCCCGCCCACGGTTGGCGGGCCGCAGATTACGAGTCCCGCAGCGGCTCCGCCCACGCCCCGGATGGCACCTCCTGCCGCTCCCCCGGGCGCGGTCCCGGACCCGTCCCTGCTGAAGCGCCGCCGGCGTGCATCCCTTCTGCTGAAGGCCTTGTTCGCGGTGGTACTGGTTGGCGTGGTGCTCGCCCTGGTGTGGCTGGCCAACCGCCTCGATACCCAGCCAACCGCCCCGGCCGGAGATCCCGGCTCCGGCGTCGTGGAGATCTCCCCCACTCCCCCGGCGAGCCCGCGCGCCCTGCCACAGGAAGGCGTGACGCCGCAGGACTACCGGCTGGGAGACTGCTTCAAGGACTTTGACCCCGCGGCCCTCCGGTCAACCGTGGTGGCCTGCGATTCCCCGCATTCGGCCCAATTGGTGGCCGTGTTCCGTTACCCAGGCAACGATCTTTATCCGGGCCGGGAGGCTCTCGCCGCGAAGGCGCTGGAGGCCTGCCATGCGGCCAAGCTCGCGCCGGCGGCCTATGACTACGCATTGAACTTCCAACGCGCCTACCCCAGCGGCACGAGTTGGGACTCGGGCGACCGCCGCGTGGACTGCTACGTCACGGCGGACGCCGGGAACGTTATCAACACCAGCGTGCTCCCCTAAGTCTCCGGGGAACACGACGGCGTTGCTGCAGTGCCGCCGTCAGTTGACGTCGGAGGGGTGCTTCGCCAGGGGTGTGACCGAGATGTCCATGTACGGGAACAGCGGCAGGCCGGAGGATCCGGCGTCGCGCTAAACTGGATCATGATCGGTGCCCGTGCCCGACTCCTGGCTTGGCTCCTTGCCCTGGCCGCCCTCTTGGGCGCCTGCACGCCCGCCGGCCGCCTGGATGCCGTAGCAACCGGCCAACCCACCGCCGCCATCTTCTCCGCGCCGTCCACGCCGGGTGCTGGCGCCACCACCCCCGCACCGCCGGCGTCCACCACCGCACCGAGCCCCGTCCCCGCTCCGGCACCGGTTCCGGTTCCGGTACCCCAGCCTTTCGCCCTGAGCCTCTACCGGGAGGGCGACTTCGTGCCGCAGTACACCTTTGACTGGTGCGTTGCCGCGAGCATTCAGATGGCGCACAACCTCATTGACGACACCGGCGGCGGCACCTGGAGCGACCGCACCCAACAGAACGAACTGTGGGAGATGGCCCGGGCGCGCTCGTCCAACTCATTCAACGGCGCCAACCCGTTCGGCTGGGCCCAGGTGCTGACCGAGGCCGGCATGGGGCCCTACAGGGTCGTCAGCATCGCCGACTACCGGCAAGCCCTCCAAACCGCCGCGCGCGCCATCGCCGTCACGGGCCGGCCGGTGGGGCTGGTCATGTGGAGCGGCCGGCACGCCTGGGTGATGAGCGGGTTTGAGTCACTCGGCGATCCCCGCCAAGTCCCGGCCGTGGCGGTCACCGGCGTCCGCGTCCTGGACCCGCTCTACCCGTATGGCAGCCCGCAGTGGGGACCTTCGCCCGCGCCGAACAGCCTGCTTACCCCGGAGGAGCTGGCCACGCAGTTCGTGGTGCGCGAGCCGCGGCGCTGGAGCAGTGACCTGCCCACCGGGTACCTGTTGGTGCTGCCCACCGCGCCGGCCTGATCAGGCCGGCGCAGGCTCAGGCAGCCACACACTGGAGCAGTGTTACCGGAGCGGATCGAAGGGGCGGATCTCCTCCGGAACGTTCCCGGTGGTGATCTGCTCGGCCAGCAGCTTGCCGGTGGCCGGTCCAAGCACAATGCCCCACATGCCGTGACCGCCGGCAACGTAGACCCCCGGGGAGCGGGTGGCACCTACCACCGGCAGCCCGTCAGGCGTGACCGGGCGGGCACCCACCCAGATATCTTCAAGGTTCTCCAGGTCCATGTGGGTGAACAACGGCCGCACCGAGGCGAGGATGGCATCGATGCGCCCCGTCTGCAACGGCTCGTCCGGTCCGCGGAACTCCATGGTGCCGGCAATCCGAAGCCGCCCCTGGTACGGTGTGCACGCCACGCGCCGGGCCGGGAAGTAAATGGGGAACTCGGCCGGATCATCCGTGGCCACGCTGAAGGAATAGCCGCGGCCGGCCTGGACCTGGGTCCTGACCCCAAGCGGCTTGGCCAGCGCCGGCAGCCACGCTCCGGTGGCCAGCACCACGACGTCGGCGTTGACCGGTTCCTGTCCGTAGCTCTCGACGGAGATCCCCTGCGGGCCGTGGCGCAGCGACCGGACTTCCCGGCCGCTCAGAATTTTTCCGCCGCGGGCCTGCACGGCGTCGGCCAGCGCCTGAACGAACGGTCCGGGTTCGATGAAGCGCTGGTCTTCCATTTCATAGACGGTTGACACGCCGGCGGAGAGCTGCGGCACCTTGAGCTGCGGATTGTCCAGGCGCGTGAGCGGGACCTTTTGCCCGGCCTTTTCCACCTGCTGGATTTCGTGGATGAACGGCGTGCTTTCCTGTTCGCGTTCGAACCCGATGACAAAGGGCCCCTTCCGCGTCCAGGCATCCACGCCGCCGGAAGTCAGCTCATCGAAGGCGTCCAGCGCCATCCGGTCGATCGGCGTCAGCGCTGCCATGGCCTTGGCCCAGGCCTTGCCAGTGGCGTGCAGGCCGAAGCGTGCCAGGAAGGCCCACAGCTTCGGATCCAGCCGGGCCGGGATGTGCAGCGGCGCCGTGGCATCGAGCAGGGCCTTCGGGGCGTAGGACCACAGGGTCGGATCGGCCAGCGGCATGGCCATCCCCGGCGTGAGCCAGCCGGCGTTGCCCCATGAGGCGCCGGCGGCGACGCCGGAACGATCGAGGACGGTCACCTCAACGCCGCGTTCCTGAAGATGCCAGGCCGTAGCCAGGCCAACCATTCCAGCACCGACAACGACGGCGGTGCGCGGCGACTGTGCACGTGAGTACATTTCCACTCTCCTTCAACCATGACGGATGCCACATGGCATTGGCTCCAGTCTGAAGAATGTAAAAGAGGACCTCAATTGATTCGACAATCATTCTGGAGCAAGGTGGGCTTATGCCAACTTATTCAGAAAATAGTGGGACTTTGGCCACAGAACCGAACAACGCTCGGCACCCGCGGCTGGACGAGACCGATCGCCTCATCCTCCGGTTGCTGCAGGCTGACGCGCGAATGCCGAACAATGCCATTGCCGCAGCCGCTGGCATCGCCCCCTCCACCTGCCACGGTCGGATCCGCGCCCTCCAGGAAAGCGGCATCATCCGGGGCTTTCACGCTGAGGTGGACCCGGCGGCCGTGGGCCGCGGACTGCAGGCCCTGATCGCCATCAGGCTGCATGCCCACGCCCGGTCCAACCTGACCAAGTTCGAAAAATACCTGGCCGGCCTGGCCGCCGTCGAGAGCATCTTCTTTGTCACCGGGGACCGGGACTTCCTCATCCACGTTGCCGTGGCTGACTCGGCCGCGCTCCGTGACCTGGTGGCCGCCAACCTCAGCGTCAGGCCCGAGGTGGCCGGGACGAATACCACCGTGATCTTTGACTTTGTGCGGCCGACGGATACACCACTCTCCGCCTGACCGCATCACCGCGTGGCCCTGGCCGTCACCAGCCGCCGCGCGTAGGCGTGTGCCCCTTTCGGGCATCCTCCGGCATGGCCATCTCCGCCCGCAGCCCCAGGAGGCGGATGGGGCGGCCCGGTTCGATCGCGGCCGCGAGGTCCAGGGCGCGGGCCAGGATGTCGTTCCGGTCGTAGGTCTCGGGGATTTTCCGGGCATGGGTGGTGGTGGCGAACGGCGCATAACGGACCTTGAGGGTCAGCCCCACCACGGGACGCCCTTCGGCCACAACATCCTCGAGGACACGCGCCGCCAGCTCCCTGACTGCACCGTCCACCTGCAGGGGATCGGTCAGGTCCTGCTGGAACGTGGTCTCCCGGCTGTGCCCCCGCGCCACCCACGGCGTGTCGTCCACCACGGTGGCACCGTCTCCGCGCCCCAGCTCCGCATACCAGGGACCCATCCTGGGGCCGAACTCGGGGACCAGGTCCAGGGGGTCGGCCGCGGCGAGCTCGGCGACAGTGTGGATGCCGAGTTTTGCCAGCCTCCCGGAGACCTTGGCGCCGACGCCCCAGAGGTCCCTGGTGGGCCGGGGACCCATGACCTCAAGCCAGTTCCCCACAGTAAGGCGGAAGATGCCGGCCGGCTTGCCAAAACCGGTGGCCACCTTGGCGCGGACCAGGGTATCGCCAATGCCAACGCTGCAGTGCAGCTGCGTCCGGTCCAGGACAGCAGCCTGCACCTGCCGTGCGTAGGCTTCAGGATCCGCCGTGGCCGTGCCAATAAAGGCCTCATCCCAACCAAGCACCTGCACCGTGGCGCCGGGTTGAGCGCGCAAGGTGGCCATGACCGTTTCAGACGCTGCGAGGTAGGCCTCGTGATCGACCGGCAGGATCACGGCGTCGGGCACTTTTCGGGCGGCGATCCGCAGGGGCATTCCGGAACTGACACCGAACACCCTGGCCTCGTATGAGGCGGTGGACACCACGGCCCTTTCAGAGGGGTCGCCCCGGCCGCCGACAATGATCGGCCTGCCCGCAAGCTCCGGCCGCCTGAGCACTTCGACTGCGGCAATGAACTGGTCGAGATCGACGTGCAGCACCCACTGGATTCCGCTCACTCCACCAGTCTGCCCTAAACACCCCCGCGCAGCGCGTCACACTGCTCAACCAGCCCGCGACGAAAGTTGACTTTTCAAGTATTAGTGGGATGATAGATGCATACGCATGAAGATTCGTTCCGCGGGAACACCCTGAGGGCCGTGACCGCGACATCGCTTTAGAGATTGGACTGACCATGCAACTCGAGAACAAAGTGGCATTCATTACCGGCGGCGGATCGGGGCTCGGCCTCGCGACCGCAAAGACCTTCATCGCCGAAGGCGCGAAGGTTATGATCTTCGATTTCAACCCCAAGTCGCAGGAAGTGGCCGACGAGATCGGCGCAAGGTTTGTCCAGGGCGACGTCGCGAAGGCGGAAAGTGTTGAGGCCGCCGTCGCCAAGACGGTCGAGGAATTCGGCCGCGTCGACATTGCCGTTGCCTCCGCGGGCGTCGGCGGCGAGGGCGACGTCGTCACCTCGACCGTCGAAAACTGGGAGCGCACCAACGGCATCGACTACTCGGGGGTCTTCTACACCAACAAGTACGTCATCGAGCAGCTTCTCAAGCAGGGCCAGGGCGGCGTTGTGGTTAACCTCGCGTCGATGTTCGGCCTCGTGGCTGTCTCCAACAACATCGCGTACTCGGCCTCCAAGGGCGGCGTTGTGAACATGACCCGAGCTGCCGGGACGATGTACGCGAAGGAGGGCATCCGCGTGAACGCGGTGGCCCCGGGCGTCATCCGCACCCCGCTCATCGACGAGCCCACTCTCGAACAGTACGCAAAACTGCACCCGGCCGGCCGCGTGGGCGAGGCGCAGGAAGTTGCGGACCTCATCACCTTCCTGGCGAGCGACAAGGCCAAGTTCATTACCGGCGCGACCATTCCGGTCGACGGCGGCTACACGGCCGTCTAGCGAAAACCGGCCGGACGCCAAAATGCCCCCTCCATCCGGAGGGGGCATTTTCGCGTCCCGGTTCTTTCCTACGCCTTGCGCCGGACCACCAGGCCGGTGCCGGCGGGAGCGCCGCCGTCGGGCCCTGCCGGCGCCTCAAGACCCTCGATGGTGAGTTCGTCGACATCGGCAGCAGTGTCTACGAGGACGGTGTCGCCGTCCGCGATCGTTCCGGCCAGGATGGCCTTGGCCAGGCGGTCGCCGATCTCGCGCTGCACGAGCCGGCGGAGCGGCCGGGCACCATATGCGGGATCGAAACCGGACAGTGCCAGCCAGGCGCGGGCGGCCTCGGACACTTCCAGGGTGAGCCTGCGGTCATGCAGCCGCTTTCCGAGTTCAGCCACCTGCAGTTCCACGATGTGGGACAGCTCGTCCACGGTCAGGGCATCGAACAGGACCACTTCGTCCAGCCGGTTCAGGAACTCCGGCTTGAAGGAAGCATTCACGGTGGCCATGACGGCGTTCCGCTTGGCATCGGCGGAGAGCGTCGGGTCCACCAAGAACTGGCTGCCCAGATTCGAGGTCAGGACCAGGATGACGTTGCGGAAGTCCACGGTGCGGCCCTGGCCGTCGGTGAGGCGGCCGTCGTCGAGCACCTGCAGCAGGATGTCGAAGACTTCCGGGTGGGCCTTTTCCACCTCGTCGAGCAGGATCACCGAATACGGCCGGCGGCGGACGGCTTCGGTCAACTGGCCACCCTCCTCGTAGCCGACGTAGCCCGGAGGTGCGCCGACAAGGCGGGCCACCGAATGCTTCTCACCGTATTCGGACATGTCGATCCGCACCATGGCGTGTTCGTCGTCGAACAGGAAGTCCGCGAGCGCCTTGGCGAGTTCGGTCTTGCCCACGCCGGTGGGGCCAAGGAACAGGAAGGAACCCGTGGGCCGGTTGGGGTCACTGATGCCTGCCCGGGCACGCCGCACGGCGTCGGACACCGCGGTCACGGCCTTGGACTGGCCGATCAGGCGCTTCCCCAGCTCCTCCTCCATGTGCAGCAGCTTCTGGCTTTCGCCCTGCAGCATACGGCCGGCGGGAATGCCGGTCCAGGCCGAGATGACCTCGGCGATGTCGTCCGCGGTCACCTCTTCGGCCACCATCTGGGCCGGCTTGTCGGTGACGGCTGCTTCGGCTGCTGCTGCTGCGCTGAGTTCGCGTTCGACGGCGGGAATCTCGCCGTAGAGGATCCGCGAGGCCGTCTCCAGGTCGCCTTCGCGCGCCGCCTTGTCATAGGTGGAACGCAGTTCGTCCAGCTTCGCCTTCAGGTCGCCCACCCGGTTCAGGCCGGCCTTTTCGGCTTCCCAGCGGGCGTTGAGCGCATCCAGCTCTTCGGTTTTGTCGGCCTTGTCCGCGCGGAGGGCAGCCAGCCGCTCAACGGAGGCTGCGTCCTTTTCATTCTCGAGGGCAAGCTCCTCCATGGTGAGCCGGTCCACGGCACGGCGCAGCTGGTCGATTTCCTCGGGGGCGGAGTCGATTTCCATCCGCAGCCGGGAGGCGGCCTCGTCCACCAGGTCGATGGCCTTGTCCGGCAGCTGGCGGCCGGCAATGTAGCGGTTGGACAGGGTGGCCGCGGCCACCAGGGCAGCGTCCGCAATGGTCACCTTGTGGTGCGCCTCGTAGCGTTCCTTCAGGCCGCGGAGGATGCCGATGGTGTCCTCGACGCTCGGCTCACCGACGTAGACCTGCTGGAACCGGCGCTCCAGGGCCGGGTCCTTCTCGATATTCTCGCGGTACTCATCCAGCGTGGTGGCCCCGATCAGGCGCAGCTCGCCACGGGCCAGCATGGGCTTGAGCATGTTGCCGGCATCCATGGACGACTCCCCCGTGGCGCCCGCACCCACCACCGTGTGGATCTCGTCAATAAAGGTGACAATCTGCCCTTCGGAGCTTTTGATTTCCTCCAGGACGGCCTTAAGCCGCTCCTCGAACTCGCCGCGGTACTTCGCGCCGGCGACCATGGAGGCCAGATCCAGGGCGATCAGGGTCTTGCCGCGCAGGCTTTCCGGGACGTCATTGGCCACGATCCGCTGGGCCAGGCCTTCCACCACAGCCGTCTTCCCAACGCCGGGCTCGCCAATGATGACGGGGTTGTTCTTGGTCCGGCGGCTCAGCACCTGGATGATGCGGCGGATCTCGGTGTCACGGCCGATCACCGGGTCCAGCTTGCCCGACCGCGCCATCGCGGTGAGGTCAGTGCCGAACTTCTCCAAAGACTGGAACGTATTCTCGGGGTCCGGGCTGGTGACTTTTCTGTCACCGCGGACACCCGGCAGGGCGGCGAGGAGCGCTTCATGGGAGGCGCCGGCGTCGCGCAATAACCGCCCGACGGCGTCACTTCCGGCGGAGAGCCCCAGCAGCAGCACTTCGGTGGACACAAAGGTGTCACCGAGGCGGTCGGCCTCGTTCTTGGCGTTTTGGATGGCTTGCAGGGCAGGCCGGGACAGCTGCGCCTGCTGGGCTGAGCCGCCCGAGGTTGCGGGCAACGCCTTGATGGCGCTGCTTGCCTGGACGCTGACGGCGTCCGGGTCAGCGCCTGTTGCGCGCAGCAGTGCCACGGCCACGCCCTCCCGCTGATCCATCAGGGCTTTGAGCAGGTGTGCAGGCTCAACCTGGGGGTTGCCGATGGTGGAGGCATTCATGGCTGCCGCCGAAAGAGCCTCCTGGCTCTTGGTGGTGGGTTTGAAATCCAAAGAGAGCTCCTTCCGAATGAGCGTTTTCGCTAAGTTGAGTGTACTACGCTCAACTTTGATTCCCGTCAGACGGAGAGCAGATTTTGCCCACAGCGAACCCGACCTTCGGCATCATCGCCCGGTCGCCCGGAAGCGGTGTCCTTGCACTGTATCGCCGCCGGGGCGATCAACCTAGGATCGATGTGTGACCGGGGACCACCGTTCCGCCGGCGCACTCCAGCGGAGGTAAGCCATGAAGAAGTTTGCTGTTCTTTACGTCGCACCGCAGTCAGCCCAGGCCCAGATGGCGCAGAGTTCGCCGGAAGCCGCGCAGGAGGGCATGAAGGCCTGGATGGAGTGGGCGGACCGCGCCGGAAGCGGGATTGTGGACATGGGCAGCCCCCTGGGGGAGGGCCGGGAAATCACCGCAACGGGCGCTACCGAGGTCAGCAGCGGCAACCACATTGGCGGCTACGGCATCCTGCAGGCCGAGGACCTTGCCGGCGCCGAGGCCCTGCTTGAGGGGCACCCGCACCTGATGATGCCAGGGGCCAGCATCCAGGTGTACGAGTTCCTGGATATGCCCGGCATGTAGCACTGGGGGCGGATGCGGGGTGGGCCGCTTCCCGCTAGTCCCCCAGGTTTAGTCCCGCGGCCCTTAGTCCCCCCGGGCCTTCCGGGTAGCGGCGTCATTCGCCTTCTGCAGTGCTTTGACGAGCTCATCCTTGGTCATTTTTGACCGGCCATCGATGTCCAGTTCCTGCGCACGCCTGTAGAGGTGCTCCTTCGACGCATTGGCATCGACGCCCCCGGCCGTGGGTTGGGACGAATCAACCCCCTCCGCTGCCCGCTTGTCCGAGGGCCCGCGCTTTTCCTTCGGCTCCCAGTGGTCACCCACCTTTTCGTAGCTGTGTTTCAGCGAGGCGTACGCTGCACGCGCCGCCCGGCTCTCGTCGTTGTCGTAGGACTCGAGGGCGGAATCATAGGTTTTGGCGAAAGTGTCCTGGGCTTTTTGCTCGGAACGCTGCAGGGTCGAGGGCAGCTCGTCCTTGCGGGCGTGATCGTTCTTGCCGGTTTTAGGCATGTCCTTCACTCCTTGGTCCGCAGGTTAACCGTTGAGACAAATCCAGCTTAAGTGCCCGCAGCCGGCTTGTGGCCAGCCTTTTAATAGCCGGCCGCGGATTTGGTCTCGATGTAGTTGATCACCAGGAACTCCCCCGCGGGGACCAGTTCCACATACCAGCGGGTGGGCTTGTCCAGGTCCTCCCAGCTGCCCTGGCCGGCAACCACCGGGCGGTAGACGGCATCGAACTTCAGGAACGTGCCGCTGTCCGTGGCGCTCGAATCGATCTCCTGGAGCAGTTCAAACTTCCCCCGCCCGCTGCTTTCCGCGGCCGCAGAGCGGATGGCGGCCAGGTTCTGCTGGTTCATCACCTTCACCGCGGCAAAGTAGTTCTGCCAGGCCACATCACTGTGCGACGTGAATAAGGTGGTGGAGTAGGCATCCGCGTATCTGGACGCGAGCCTCTCAACACAGGTTTCCGGGACTGCGCTGCCCGGGCTCCAGGCGGCGACCAGCTCGGAACCGGCATTAAGCCAGCCGCTGTAGGCGTTGAGGACGCTGCCGATCGTCTCGCGCGGGGTACCCAGGGGGATTCGTACGGGAGTCAGGTCGTTTTTCCCAACAAACGGGCATTCCGGCGGCAGCGCTGAAACGGGGGTGGCCGGTGCGATGTCCGGGAGGGGCGCCGGTGACGGAAACAGGCTGCAACCGCTCAGGGCTGCCAGCAGCGCAAGGGCGGCAGCCGCCGTCGTCCATTTTCTGCCGCGCGAACGGCTGACCCGAACCTTCATGATTCTCCCCCCATACCGCCGCGTCCGGACGACGCTGACCAGCCTACCCGCGCCGGGGGCGCATCAAGTGAGAGAGCGTTCGACAAAAAGCCACGTTAACTGAGAGAGCGTCGGGTGGGGCGGCTGGCGGCGGGCTGGGGCGGCCGGGGTTCAGGCCGGGTAGACGGACACGGCGCCGGCCTTGATCACGAAGTACACCTCCATGCCCGGCGCGAGGCCCAGATCGGCGGCGGCGGCCGGGGTGATGTCTGCGCTCAGCCGGCCGCTTTCGCCCGCGCGGACGCGGATCTGGTCGCCGTGCGGCTCCAGGTCCGTGATGGTCACCCGGAAGGCGTTGCGCGGGCTGCCGTGCGCTTCGGACAGGAAAACGGAAACGGCCGACGGCGGGAAGACCGCCACGCCCGGCTGCCCCGCGGGCAGGGGGCCGGGGACGTCGTGGTGCTGGCCGTAGAGGTTCAGGCCGCCGGAGTGCAGGCCGTGTTCGGTGACCTCGCCGGACAGGAAATTGAGCCCGGCGAGCCCGGCCGCGAACCGGCTCCGCGGCCGCTGCAGGACGTCGCGGGTGGGGCCCTCCTCGCTGATCCTGCCGTCTTCCAGCACCACCACACGGTCCGCGAGCATCAGGGCATCCAGGACGTCGTGGGTGATGATCACGGCACGTCGGCCAGCCAGGACGCGCTTCAGGAGACGCCGGAGCAGCGGGGCGGCGTGGATGTCCAGTGCGGCCATGGGCTCATCCAGCAGCAGCAGCCCCGGATCGGCCGCGAGCGCCCGGGCCACAGCCACGCGCTGCGCCTGGCCGCCGGACAGCTCCGACGGGCGGCGCGCCTGGAGGTCGGTGGCCTCCACCTCGGCCAGCCACCGCAAAGCGGCCGCCTTGGCGGCGTCCTTCGGGGCGCCGGCACTCCGCGGCCCGAACGCCACGTTGTCCAGCACGCTCAGGTGCGGAAACAGCAGGGGTTCCTGGGCCAGCAGGGCGGTGCCGCGGCGGTGCGGCGCCGTCCACGCACCGCGCCCGGCGGTGAGGTCGAAGAGGATCCTGCCGTCCAGCTCCGCCCTGCCCGAATCGGGGTGCAGCAGGCCCGCAATGATGTTGAGCAGGGTGGATTTGCCCGCGCCGTTGGCCCCCATCACGGCCACCGTTTCGCCCGGCCCGACCCGGAGGGACACGTCGAATCCGCGCTGCTCCACGGCTGCCTGAACCACGAACGTCACCGGACGTCACCGCTGTGGGCGGGCGCCGTCGTCGTGCTCCCGGCCCCTGCCGGCCGGCCCGCCCGCGGGCCCCGGTACGCGAGCGCCACCACGGCCAGTGCCACTGCCACGAGGACCAGGGAAAGCGCGACGGCGGCGTCCGCGTCCGTTTCGCGCTGCAGGTAAATCTCCAGCGGCAGGGTCCGGGTCACCCCCTGCAGGCTGCCCGCGAACGTGAGGGTGGCGCCGAATTCACCCAGGCTGCGCGCGAAGGAGAGCACCGCGCCGGACGCCAGGCCCGGCAGCACCAGTGGCAGCGTGACCCGCCGCAGCACAGTGGCGGGGCTGGCGCCGAGGGTGGCGGCCACGGCTTCGTATTTGGGCCCGGCGATGCGCAGCGCGCCCTCCAGGCTGACCACCAGGAACGGCAGGGCAACAAACGTCTGGGCCAGCACCACCGCAGTGGTGGAGAACGCAATCTGCAGCCCCGCCACCTCCAGCGCCCGGCCCAGCAGGCCCATCCGGCCAAACGTATACAGCAGCGCAATGCCGCCCACCACCGGCGGCAGCACCAGCGGCAGCAGGACCAGTGAGCGCAGCACCCGCTGGCCCGGGAAGCTCCCGCGGGCCAGCACCAGGGCGAGCGGGACCCCCAGAATAATGCACAGGACAGTACTCGCGGCCGACGTGCGAAGGCTCAGCCCCAGCGCGGTGAGGGAGGGCTCCGAGGTGACCAGGGGAATGAAGTTGGCCCAGTTGACCTTGGCCACCATGGCGACGACCGGGAGGACCACGAGCAGTGCGCCGGCCGCCGCCACAGCGTAGATCCAGCCGGGAATGCCGGTGTACGTGGCGCCTCTGCGGGCACTGACGCGCCCGCTCACGGCGCGCCGAAGCCGGCAGCGGCCAGTACGGCCTGGCCTTCCGGGCCGCGGACGAAGTCCACGAACCGGTCAGCCAGCGGCTTGTTTCGCGCGCCCCGCACTACGGCAATGGGATAGGTGTTGATGGCTTTGGCCGCTTCTTGAAAGGGGATCTCCTGCACCTTTGGACCCGCGCCTTTGGCGTCGGTGACGTAGACGAGCCCCGCGTCGGCTTCCCCGGACGTGACCTTGCCCAGGACATCGGTGACCGAGGATTCCTCGCTGACCGGGCTGAGGGCGGTGCGGGTTTCCTGCTCGATGGCTGTGGCGGCGGCACCGCAGGGCACCTGGCTGGCGCAGGCCACCACCTTCACGCCGGATCTGGCGAGATCGCTGAAGCCGGTGATGCGGGCCGGGTTGCCGGGGGGAACCACGATGGTCAGGGTGTTGGTGGCGAAGTTGCCGGGCGTGCCCGCCACTAGATCGGCGGCTTTGAGTTTGTCCATGTTGCGCGTGTCCGCGGAGGCAAAGACGTCGGCCGGAGCGCCCTGGGTGATCTGGGTGACCAGGTCCGCGGAGCCGGCGAAACTGAGGGTGACGCCTGTTCCCGGGTTGGCCGCCTCGAACTTTTTGGCGATGCCCGTGAAGGCCGTTTTGAGTGACGCCGCGGCGAAGACGGTGACGCTGCCCGCAGCGCCGGACGTGCCGCCGTCGCCCGTTCCTTCCTGGCCTGCCGTGCCGCCCTGCCCTGCCGTGCCGCCCTGCCCTGCCGGGGAACAGCCGGCGAGTGCCAGTGCGAGGACCAGCGCCATCACGGCGCGCCTCATGCGGAGCCCTTGCCGTGCGGGGTCTCGATGATGACCGTGGTGGCCTTGACCACGGCGGTGGCCACCGAACCGAGTTCCAGGCCGAGGTCGCGGACGGCTTCGCTGCTCATGAGCGAGACCACCCGGAACGGGCCGCACTGCAGCTCAACCTGCGCCATGACCTTATCCGCCGTGATGCCGGTGACCAGGCCGACAAAGCGGTTGCGTGCCGAGCTGCCGGCGCGGTGCGGATCATCGGGAAGCTGAGCGAGTTTCTGGGCATGCGTGGCCAGTTCCAGCCCGTCCACTGCCAGCCGGCCGGCGTCGTCTTTGATGGCGGTCAGGGTGCCGTTGTCCGTCCAGCGGCGGATGGTGTCATCGCTGACGCCGAGGAACCTGGCCGCTTCGGAAACGCGAATCGTGGGCATTTGGCCATAATAGTCCGCATTTGCGGTTTCTGGGCCTACGTCAGGCTTTCCGGTAAGTGCTCCGGTCCGGGCGGGAGGTTAGTGGTGGCGGGTCCGTGGATGACCGCGCCGTCCGCGGCGAAGCGGGAGCCGTGGCAGGGGCAGTCCCAGGTAGTGTCGGCAGGATTGAACTCCACGGTGCAGCCAAGGTGGGTACAGATGGCGGACAGGGAATGGATCCGGCCGCCGGTGTCCTTGTAGACCGCCGTGCTCTGGCCGCCGACGTCAATGACGGTTCCTTCCCCGGGAGCCAGCGTAATCTGTTCCGGTGCCCGGCCGAGCTTCCCGGGCGCGGGCGTGGCCTCGCCGGCCGGCTCCGCGGTCGCTTTCCCGTCGCCCCGCGCGCCGGCACTGGCCGTCCCGGTGGTTCGGTTGCTGTCGAACACCGCGGCCCAGGGGTTGTCCCGGCCGCTGATGAGGTCGGTGAGGATGAGGGCGGCGGCTGTTCCGTTCGTCAGGCCCCACTTGCGCAGTCCGGTGATGACATACAGATGCTTGGCCTCCGCGGACATCAGCCCAACATAGGGCAGACCGTCCGCCGGCAGGTTGTCCTGCGTGGACCAGCGGTGGGAGACCTCACGGACGCCGAGCCTGTCGCGTGCGAATGCCGCAAGCCTGCCGTACCGCCGGGCGGTGTCGCCGGATTCGGACGCGGGATGGCCTTCGCCGCCGACCAGGACGTACGTCTGGCCGCCGATGCTGACGGTCAGGATGGAACGCATCGGCTCATCCACGCTGATGAACGTGGCCTCAGCCGGCGGGCTGTCCACACGGCCGGCCACGATGTAGGAACGGTGCGGCTGACACCGGTCCTTGAAGCTGCCCATGTCAGCGAACGGCACATTCGTGGCCACGATGATGTCCCGGGCCCGGACCGTGCCGCCTTCGGATTCCACCACACCCGGGGCGCCGTCGTGGACCTGCAAAGCCCGGGTCTGTTCGAACACGAAGCTGCCCTCCCCGTCAACCGCGCGTGCCAGGCCCTGGAGGTACTCCACTGCATGGAACTGTGCCTGCCCGTCGAAGCGGACCGCGCCCTTGACGGGGAACGGCAGCGGCACATCCGTGGTGAACGTCGAGGGAAGGCCGAGGCCCGCAGCGAGATCCGCTTCGGCGCGGACTTCCGCCAGGGCGTCCTCGGATTCGGCGTAGGTGTAGTTGTCAACCTGGCGGAAGCCGCAGTCGATGCTCTCCTCCGCCACCAGCCGCCGGATGTGTTCGATTGCGCCCTGGTTGGCCTGGCCGTAGCTGCGCGCGGTGTCGGCTCCGTGGTTGCGGGCGAGCTCGGTGTAGGCGATCCGGTGCAACGAGGTGACCTTGCCGGTGGTGTGGCCGGTTACGCCGGTTCCCACCCTGGCAGCTTCGATCACCGCGACACTGCGCCCGGCCCGTTTGAGGGCCAACGCGGCCGTCAGCCCGGCGACGCCGGCCCCGATGACTGCCACGTCCACCTCGATATCCCGGTCAAGTTTGGGATAGTCGGTTTCCCCGGCGGAGTCGAGCCACAGGGACACTGGTTGGCCCTGCAACCGGGCGTCCTCTGGCATCTCCACTGGAACCTCCCCTTTGAACAGGCGGCATGTGCCCTGATCATCCGCCTTCCCCTGGCGAATATCAACGGTGGGGCTTCTTCCGGAGCCGGCAGAGGGGCCGGAACTAGACTTTCTCCATGGTGATTTACCTGGATCCGCCGTAGTTCACTGGCCGAGGTGCGGCCCTGGCTCCCTCCCTGGGCCCGTGTTTCTTCCTGGAAAGAATTGCTGAAGCTTTTCCGCGTCCATGCTCAGGAATGGCGGGTAGATTCGCGGCATGGGGATTCAGAAAGTGTGGACTGAAATTGTTGAGTGGCTGAGCGTTAACGCACCAGAAACAGCCCGGACCATACGAGCCCCCGCGCCCGAAGCGCTTATTCGCTCATTTGAACAGGCAGCACCCAACGGATGGCACAAAGACCTGTCGACTCTCTACCTGCTCTTCGACGGCGCCGAGCCGTCAACCGCAGGGTACATCTTCCCGAACTATCGGCCGCTCCCACTGAAAGAAGCGGGGAAGACACAACAAATGTTGCTCGACATCTGGGCGCGGGTTGGAGAGGAAGCAAATGCCTTGGACGAACGCGAGAAGAGGTCGCCTCTTTACTTGAATCTGCGCGCCGCCCACGAAGCTTACAGCGGTACTCTTGCGCCCACGCCCCATCAACCGTACGACCCGGCACGTGCTGCAGCCGAAGAGGCCGGTACCAGGGTTTCTATGTTCATTTCATCCTTCCTCCCGGTCGCAGACGACGGTTCCGGCGACTTCCTGTTTATCGACCTCAGAAAGGGACGGCGGCACGGCTGCATAAGTGAATATTTCAAGGAGGAAGCCGATTGGCGCCCGGCGATTTGGCCATCTCTTGAAGCTCTTTTGGCTGACACTCTGTTGAGCCTGCGGACTGGCCAACCTGCGCTGTCCTTCACACCCACAGTTGCAGAGGGAGAGCTCCGGTGGGGAATATCTCCGGGACGTTGAGGTTCTCCCGGCCGCGTGTTGTCGGCACAAGGTCTGGAGTTCCGAATGATGGGACGAGGCACCCGAGCGGCGCTAGGATCTTTTCAGGCGTCCGAACGGTTCCGGGGCTCAGAATGGAGAACTTGATATACATCGATCCGCCGCTGTGGCCGGCTCACGATACGCACTTTTCGCATCTGGTCTCGGACAGCTCACTGGCGGAACTGCACGCCTTCGCTGCCGCGGCCGGCATCCCGGACCGCGCGTTCGACGGCGACCACTACGATGTGCCGGAGCGCAGGTTTGATGACCTGGTGGCCGCGGGCGCCGTACCGGTGGAAGCCCGGATCCTGGTCCGCAAGCTCATCGCCAGCGGCCTGCGAATCCCTGCCCGGCAGCGGAGCAAGTCCCTGAAAGTGCCGCTCCTGAACCGCTGGGAAAGCATCATGCCCGGCCACGATGCCCTCTTCCTGGACCTTCTGGACCGGTGGGGCGAGGAGCACCGCAGGTACCACGGGCGCACCCACCTGCTGGCTGTCCTTGAGGCCTTGGACCTGCTCACCGACCCCGCCGATCCGCCGCGGACCGTGCTGCTGGCGGCGTGGTTCCATGACGCCGTGTACCGCGGGGTCGCGGGCCAGGACGAGGAGGAATCCGCCCGGCTGGCCGAGGTCCGGCTGTCCGGGACGGGGCTGCCGCCGGCCGAGGTGGCGGAGGTGGCGCGGCTGGTGCTGCTGACGTCGGACCACCGTCCGGAACCAGGGGACGACGACGGCGCCCTCCTCTGCGACGCGGACCTTTCAGTCCTCGGCGGCGAACCGGAGGCATACGCCCGGTACGTGGCCGCCGTCCGGGAAGACTACGCGCACGTGGGCGACGCCGACTTCGCGGCCGGACGCGCCGCCGTCGTCCGTCACCTGCTGGAACTGGACCCGCTCTTCCATAGCCAGCGGGCACGGGAGCTGTGGCTGGACGCCGCGCGCCGGAACCTCCGGGGCGAGCTCGCCTGATTCCACTCCCTCGGGGCTGGAGTGGCGACCGGCACGGTGCGGCCGGACGGTTGGTCCAGCCGCACCGTTTGGGAAAAGTACTCAGTCTTCGACCGTGACCTCGCCTACCATCCCCATGTAGTCGTGCAGGGCGCAGATGTACTTGAATGTGCCCGCTTTCGTGAACGTGACCTCGAAGGCTGACGCCTTGCCGGCATTCGCGGGAATGATCCCCGAACTGAGGTTGCCCCCGCTGAAATGGGTGGGGTCACCTGCAGGGGCGAAGATGTTCGCCGGCTCAGTGCCGAAGGTGACTGTGTGAGGCGCATCCATTCCGGGGTTACTGAACACCACTTTGTCGCCCACATGCACCGTAACGGTCGGCTGGACGAAGCGCATGACCATCGCAACGCCGTCGTCTCCACCAGCCATCACCAGGTGGTCAGTGGCATCGTCGGCCAAGGAATCAGTTAGCCGGTGTCCGTCGCGAAGGATGAACCGTTCCTGTTCATAGGACGAGCGGTCGTAGTCCCGCTGGGTGTACGGGTACTCCGACCCTTCCTCCTGGACATGGACCGTCCCCTTCATGGCCGTCCCGTGAACCAGGCAGTAATACGTGAAGTCACCCTCCTTCGGGAACGTCAGGCTGTAGCTTTCTACGACCTTGAACCCAGGGACATCGACGTTGGACATGAGCCCCGAGTTGTAATAAGACGTGCCGTCGTAGCTGTCCGTACCTACCGGACCCAGATGCTTAGGGTCAAACGGATCAAACGGCTTTAATGACTGGCCCTTGGCAAGGAACGTCACCGTGTGTATTTCGGCCCCGTTGGCCTCCCAGTTGACGGTGTCCCCTGCGTTGACTGTGATGTCCGAAGGGAGGAAAGCCATGCCCTGGATTGCCTGGTCCCAGGATTCGGACCCGACTTGGACTGTCCAGGAATGCGTCCCCCAACCGGATGCACCTGCCGGACCGGCGACGGCCAGTGACGTCGCCAGGGCAGCGGCGGCAGCCAAAATATACGGTAGTTTGTGGAACCTGGTGCGAATGCCCTTGATGTGCTTCATCGCAATGCTCTCTTGTAAACCGTGTCCGGCCATGACTGGCCGATGGATCACCGTGACCGGTTCAACCCCAGCCGGGACACATCCCAAACTGGTCACTGTTTCTCGGCGGGCAGATCTTTGGGCGCTCACGCATGGGGGCGGGCAACCAGCAAAATTCACACGCCGGAAAAGCACCACCGCTGTGGTGCAGCGCAGATTTTCGATTTTGATCCAGGCGCCTCGGCTGGCAGGCGTGACATCCGACAAACGGAAGCTAAGGCGCAACTATTAGATTGCTCCTGCGGCCCCAATTTGTCGAGGTTATTCCGCCCGTTAGCGGTAGGCCGTGATGAACGGCCTGTCGGTGGGCACGATCTGCTTGCCCAGCGGCATCAGGCTCACCGGGATGAGCTTCAGGTTGGCGATGGCCAGCGGGATGCCGATGATGGTGACCGCCATGGCGAAGGCCGTCACCACGTGGCCGATCGCGATCCAGATGCCGGCAACCACAAGCCAGATGACATTGCCCAGCAGTGAGAACACGCCTGTCCCGCCCGGCTTGTCCACCACCATCCGGCCGAAGGGCCACAGGGTGTACGCCGCGATCCGGAACGAGGCGATGCCCCAGGGGATGGTCACGATGAGCAGGCAGCAGATAACGCCCGCCGCGAAGTAGCCCAGGGCCAGCCAGAATCCGCCGAAAACGAGCCAGATGATGTTGAGCAGTGTCTTCATCTGTCCATTGTGCCCTGCAGGGTCTGACAAAGAGATCGGGGTATGCCCTGATTGTCCCCTGAGTTCTACCGGTAAGGGGCAACCGGAGCGTTCGGTCAGGCCTTGGCTGCCTTCACAAAAGCCCGGATCTTATCCAGGTCCTTGACCCCGCGCGACAATTCCACTCCTGAGGAGACATCGACGCCCCAGGCGACTGCCGCTGTGGCGGCCTGGCTGACGTTCTCCGGATCAAGGCCGCCGGCCAGCAGCCAACGGCGCCCCGTCAAAGCCGGAATGGCCGCCACGGAACCGTAGTCCCAGGCTTCCCCGGATCCCGGCACGGCGGCATCGATGAGGAGGAGTTCCTCACCCCAGTTGCCGAACGCTTCCGGCGCGGCACTCATGGTGACGGCGCGGATCAGCTTCATCCCGGCGTCGTGCACTGTTTTGACGTCCTCCGCCGTACGCTCCCCGTGCAGCTGCACCCACTCAAGTCCGGCGGCGCGGGCAATGGCCACGGCGTCCGCGGCGGGTTCATCCCGGAACACTCCGACGGCGGCGACGCCTTCAGGAACGCCGCCCAGCAGGGCAGCAGCCTGCGGCGGCGACACGACCCGGGGGCTCGCGGTGAGGACAAACCCGACGGCGTCCGCCCCGGCATTAACTGCTTCGTGGACAGCTTCAGGCGTACTGAGCCCACACACTTTAACGAACATTCCCGGCTCCTTCAGGCAGTCTTCGCGATGTCCCCCGGGAGGACACTAGCAGGGATTGCCCGCGGGACGGATTCCTCGGGTGGCGGCCAGCACGCGCGCCACCATGGTCCGTCCGGACTGCTCAAAGGCGCCGTCCCCAACCTGGTTCGCCCAGACCACCGTGCCGATGGCCTGGTTCAGGTTCTCCAGACGCCACAGGGCGGCATCCTCAGGCCCCATGGTCTTTCCCAGTCCGTCATAAAACGCGGCTTCGAGCCCGGGCCTGCCAACAAACTGCTGATGGCTGAGCCGGACGAGGTCGTGCACCCACGGACGCGCGTCGGCCCGGCCAAAATCGATGACTTTGATCTGCCCATGGTCGTACAGCCAGTTGCGCGGCTGATAATCGCCGTGCGTGGAGACCAGCTGCACCGCCCCCGGCCGCAACGCGGCAAGCTCCTGCGCGAGACTGGTGAGCTGCCCCTCTGGCACGAGCCCGCGTGCACGGTCCAGCCACGACCAGGTCTTGGCGGTCAGGGCCATGGCATAGTGCCTGGACTCGCCAGCCGGCCGGTGGATCCGTGCCAGCAGCGATCCAGCCTGCCGGTACGTTTCTGGGTCATCCTCGGCGGGAGTTCCTTCCACCAGCGTCCCCGGCAGGAACCCCGTCACCAGGATCCCGGCCTCGGCCGAAGCGTGCCGCAGGTCAGGGACCCGGCCGGTCAGGTGTGTGCCGCCGGCGGCTGCAGGCGTGGCGCCGTGGGCCGCAATTTCGCGGCGGATGTGGTGGCTGGTGGTGCTCGCCTTGACGATGAGTTCCTCGCCGGAGACCGTCCGGACGTGGAGGACGGTGGTGTCCTGCAGGGGCCAGCTGTAATCCCGCACCACGCTGAAGGAACCAAGCCAGGCCGCCAGGAGCCGGG
The DNA here is from genome assembly GCF_029076445.1 of Pseudarthrobacter naphthalenicus. Taxonomy (GTDB): domain Bacteria; phylum Actinomycetota; class Actinomycetes; order Actinomycetales; family Micrococcaceae; genus Arthrobacter; species Arthrobacter naphthalenicus. The sequence goes on along the minus strand of NZ_JARESG010000012.1, from coordinate 33,312 downwards.
CTTGTTCTTCCGTGATCCGCTTGCGCATCCACCCAGCATGCCACGCACCCGGGCAGCCTGCCGGGCGAACCTGCCCAACGAACTAGGCTGGACGAATGGAGATCATCCGCTTCGCAGAACTCAGGTCCGAACCGTGGCGCAACGGCGGCGGGGTATCCCGCGAACTGGCCAGCCATCCCAAGGCAGCTTCGGCGCAGGACGGCGCCTGGGACTGGCGCGTCAGCATCGCCGATGTCACCAGGGCCGGGGATTTCTCGGCATTCCCCGGCATGGAGCGGGTGCTGACCGTGGTGGACGGCGAACTGCTCCTGCTCACCCTTGACGGCGCCGAGCATCCCCTGGAGAAGTACCGGCCCTTCAGATTCTCCGGTGACGCGGCTGCGCACGGTGCCCTGCCAACCGGCGATATCCGGGACCTCAACGTCATCACCCGCACCGGTTCCTTCAAGGGCTTCACGTCCATCATCGAACTGTCCAAGAAGCGCGCGCATCCGGTCTTCGCGGGCCAGCTCGCCGTGCTGTTGCAGGGGCAGGCCACGGTCAGCCCGGGCGCTGCGGGGGCTTCCGGCGCTGCGGAAGATGCCGACGCTGCGGATGCTTCCGACGCTGCGGGGGCTTCCGACGGTTCCGGTACTGCGGAAGCGTCCGCACCCGCCGCACCCGAGGCACTCAACCGTTATGACGCCGTCGTCGGTTCCGATATCCGCTCCCCCGAGATCCTGGGACGCGGCTTCCTGGCCGTGGTGTCGATCGACCGCGTGGCGGGCTAAAGGTGGGTCCCGCCACCCCAACTGGGTAGCACTATGTGTCGTTTTGAGGGCCCAAAACGACACATAGTGCTACCTACTTGCCCGGGCACCCGCCGTCGCGGTTTGCTACCCTGAAAAGCAAGGCCCTGCAAACGGGCCTCCGGACGACGGTTCAGTACCCGGCACGCGACAAGACTGGCCAAAGGATCTGTCATGTCGTGGTTAATCCTCATTCTTTCCGGGTCGCTGGAGGCCGTCTGGGCAGCGGCCCTGCACCGCACCTTCGAATCAACAGGCCGGCGCCGCATCGCCCCCGCCGTCCTCTTCCTGGCCTCGGTCCTCGCCAGCATGGCCGGCCTCGCCCTCGCCATGCAGTCCATCCCCACCGGCACCGCGTACGCCGTCTGGGTGGGTGTGGGCGTGGTGCTGACCTCCGCTTACGCCATGGTCACCAAGGCAGAACGTCCGACGACGGCGCGCCTCCTGCTGCTCACCGGCATCGCCGCGTGCGTGGTTGGCCTGAAGGTGGTGGCGTGATGAGCACGCGTTCCGTTGCCTGGCTGCTGCTGCTTGGCTCTGCCCTTCTTGAGGCTGTCTGGGCCACCGCGCTGGGGCTGTCCAACGGTTTCACGGTTCCCCTGCCCACCGTGGTTTTCGCGGTGGCGTCCACGCTGAGCATGATCGGGCTGGGCCTGGCCATCCGCAGCATTCCACTCGGCACCGCGTACGCCGTCTGGGTGGGTATCGGGGCGGCCTTGACGGTTGGCTGGGCGATGGCCACCGGCGTCGAGCCCTTCAGCTTCCTGAAAGTGCTGTTCATCGCCGGGATTGTGGGCTGCGCCGCGGGGCTGAAGTCGTTGCCCGCCGATGCGAAGGGCGGCGCTGACCTGGCGGCCGCCCCCAGGCCCCCTGCTGAGTCTTCCCGTTCTTGACGCCGGACGTCGGGAGGCCCGGCGCCCGGGCTAGGCTTTTGCCATGGATTCCCCCGAAATCTTTGCGGCGATCGGCGCCCTGCGGCACAGGCTCGATGGCGGCCACCGCACCCTGCTGGGCATCACCGGGGCGCCCGGCTCGGGCAAGTCCACGTTCGCCGCCCGCCTGCAGCAGGAGTTTGGCCCTGAGGTTGCCGTGGTGGTCCCGATGGACGGCTTCCATCTGGGCAACGCCATCATCGACGGGACACCGCTGCGGCAACGCAAGGGGGCCATGGACACGTTCGACGTCGGCGGGTACCTGTCCCTGTTGCGACGCCTGGTGCGGCGGGACGAGGAAGTGGTCTACGCGCCGGAGTTCCGACGCACCCTGGACGAACCCGTGGCCGCGTCCATCGCCGTCCCCGCCTCAGCTTCCCTGGTGATCACCGAGGGGAACTACCTGCTCGCGGACACGCCTGAGTGGAAGGACGTCCGGGCACAGTTGGACGAGGTCTGGTTCATGGACACGCCACCCGCGGTCAGGCTGGCCCGGCTGGTGGGCCGGCATGTGGAGTTCGGCATGGAACGCGGCGCCGCGGAAGCCTGGGCCTCGGGTCCGGATGAGGCAAACGCACGGCTTATCGAAGCCACCCGCCCCGCGGCGGACCGGATCATCCCGTGGGCCTGATTTCCCGGCGTCGAACGGCGAGATCCCGGCGCTAAGACGGCGCCGGAGCGGCGAGATCCCGCCCCTCGATGAGCGGCACCCCGGAATACTCACGCCACACACGGGGTTCTTGGCTGACACACGCACCAGCACACTGCAGGATTCCTCAAGGAACGGAGCACGCGCATGACCGCACCATCAGTTCACCTTGGCGACGGCCTCAACGTCAGCCCCCTGGGCTTCGGCGGGATGGCCCTCACGCCCGTGTACGGCGATGTTGACCAGGACGAGGCCCTCAGGACCCTGCACCACGCCGTGGACGCCGGGGTCAGCTTCATTGACACCGCGGACATCTATGGCGGGGGCGGTAATGAGGAACTCATCGCGAAATTGCTCAAGGAAAGGCGTCAGGAGGTTCAGCTCGCCACCAAGTTCGGCCTCGTGGGCACCCCCACGGACGGCTACACGGACATCCGGGGCGACGCCGCCTACGTCCGGCAGGCCGTGGACGCCAGCCTGAAGCGCCTCGGCACGGACGTGATCGACCTCTACTACATGCACCGCCGTGACCTCCGCGTTCCGATAGTGGAAACCGTGGAGGCCATGGCGGGGCTTGTGCAGCAAGGCAAGGTCAAACACCTTGGCCTGTCTGAGGTGACCGCACAGGAGCTGGCTGAAGCCCACGCGGTCCATCCGATCGCCGCAGTCCAAAGCGAATGGTCCATCTGGAGCCGCGACGTGGAACGCAACGTTGTTCCTGCCGCCGCCGGACTGGGCGTGGGTTTTGTGCCGTATTCGCCCCTGGGCCGGGGATTCCTCACCGGCACCGTGGACGCTTCCAGCCTCGGAGCAAAGGACTTCCGACGCCGGATCCCCCGTTTCGCAGCGGATGCCGCGGACGCGAACCAGGCCGTGGTGGCGGCGGTCCAGGCCGTGGCCACGGAACTGTCCGCTACCCCGGCGCAGGTAGCGCTCGCATGGCTGCTGGCCCAGGGAAAGCGGTTGGGGCTGCCGGTGGTCCCCATCCCCGGCACGCGCAAAACGCACCGGATCGATGAAAACCTGGGTGCCCTCGCCCTCGACCTGACCCCGACGCAACTGAACGCGCTGGATCAGGCCGCGGACGCCGTCGTCGGTTCCCGCTCGGCGGATCCGGGCTGGGTGTCCGAGGGGCGTGAATAAACTGGTGCCCATGGACACGCTCATTCACGACTTACGGGACATCACCATCCGCCGGATATCGGTCAGCGAGATGGATAACAATGTTTACCTGCTGACCGCCAAGGAGTCCGGGGCGCAGCTGCTGATTGATGCCGCGGATGACCTTCCGGCCATCCAGGCGCTGCTGCGGGACGCTGCCGCGGACACCGCCGCAACGCCCACACTGAAACTGATTGTCACCACGCACCAGCACTGGGACCACGTCCGCGCGTTGCCTGCCCTGGTGGAAGCGACCGGTGTGCGGACAGCGGCCGGGACAGACGACGCCCCGGAGCTGCCGGTGAAGGTGGATGTCCTGCTGGACCACGGGAGCGTGGGCAACTTCGAGGGTTTCGACGTGACTGCCGTGCACCTGCGAGGACACACCCCCGGCTCAGTGGCCCTGGTCTACCAGGATCCGGCCGGGCCCGCCCACATCTTCTCCGGGGATTCACTCTTTCCCGGCGGCGTGGGCAACACCCAGAAGGATCCGGAACGGTTTAACCAGCTGATCAGCGACGTCAGCGAGCGGCTGTTCGATGTTTACCCGGACGACACCGTGGTGCACCCCGGCCACGGCAACCCCACCACCCTCGGCGCGGAACGCCCGCACTTGGAAGAGTGGCGCGCCCGAGGCTGGTAAAACAGCGTTAAACCACGCATCGAGTGCTGCGTACCTGCCGTTATGAACCTTCTAAACGGCGGTTACGGAGCACTCGATGGTGTTTTAAGGCGTGGGTTGGGGACCTAGCGGCTGCGGCGTTCGTTTGAAGCCGGAGCCGATGCGCGGCGGGGGCCGCTGCGGGCCGGACGGCCTTCGCCGGAACGGCCGTTGCCGCCGCCTGCGTAGGAGCCACCCGACGTGCCACCGGTGTTGGAGGACCAGACAGCCTTGTTGCCGCCGGCTGCGCCCGCGCCTGCGGAGCGCTGGCCTGACCCGCCGGTCCGGGCACCTGCGCCTGCGCCGGCTGTGCGGGCGCCGGCTGCGCGCTGGCCCGTTGCCGGACGGCCGTTGCGCTGTCCGCCGGACGACGCCGGGCGGCCGGAGGAAGCCGGACGGCCGGTTCCGCCGCGGGGAGCGTCGCTGCGGGTGATGCGGGAATCGGTGCGACCCTCAGTGCTGCGTCCGTCTGAACCGCGGCCAGCCGATGCACGGCCACCTGCCCCGGGGACGTCGTTGCGGTGCGTCGACGCAGTGGTGCCACGGGCGTTGCGGCGTGCAGCTGCGGCCGCAATGGCGCGGTCCTCATTCTGCTCGGCTACGCGATCAAACGCGGCGCGTGCCTCGGTCCGTCCTTCGTAGGCCACCGCGCGGCGCTCGGCACGGGGCAGGACGGTGCGGGGAGCCTCGGTGGAGACACGTCCGCGGCCGCCACGTCCACCGCGGCCGCCGGCCGTCGGAGCGGCCTGGCCACTGCGGCGGGCGCGCTTGCGCTCGGCGTTGGCACCGGTGGAGGCGCCGCCGCCCTGCTGCTTGGCCTTGGTGGCCAGCAGTGCCGCACGGGTGCGGGGATCGATCTTGTCGGCCATTTCGCCCACGAGTTCAGCAACCAGCGGGGAGTTGGCGGTGACGCGCTCGAAGTTGACCTCGACGCCGGCAGCCTTCATGAGCTTCTTGACGTCGGACTGCTGCTCCGGGAGGGTCAGCGTAACCACGGTGCCGTCCGAACCTGCGCGGGCGGTACGGCCTGAGCGGTGCAGGTATGCCTTGTGCTCTGTGGGCGGATCGACGTGGATGACCAGCTCGACGTCGTCCACGTGGACGCCGCGGGCGGCGACGTCGGTGGCCACCAGGACGCGAACGTCACCGGAGGAGAACTCAGCCAGGTTGCGGTCACGGGCGTTCTGCGAAAGGTTGCCGTGCAGGTCGACGGCGGGGATCCCGGCGTCGGTCAGGGTCTTGGCAAGCTTGCGGGCGTGGTGCTTGGTCCGCATGAAAAGTACGCGGCGGCCGGCACCGGAGGCGAGCTCGACAAGAACCTGCTTCTTGACGGTCTGATCGTTGACCACCAGCACGTGGTGCTCCATGGTGGTCACCGCTGCCTGCGGGTCATCCACCGAGTGGGTCAGCGGGTTGGACAGGTAGCGCTGGACGATCTTGTCCACGCCGTTGTCCAGGGTGGCGGAGAACAGCAGGCGCTGGCCCTGGCTGGGGGTCATGTCCATGAGCTTCTTGACCACGGGCAGAAAGCCGAGGTCGGCCATGTGGTCGGCCTCGTCCAGGACGGTGACCTCAACGGCTTCGAGGGTCAGGATGCGCTGGCGGATGAGGTCCTCCAGGCGGCCCGGGCAGGCGATGACGATGTCGACGCCGGCGCGCAGGGCCTTTTCCTGGCGGGCCTGGGAGATGCCGCCGTAGATCACGGTGGTGTTCAGGCCCATGGCCTTGGCCATCGGCTCGATGGTGGCGTTGATCTGGGTGGCCAGTTCGCGGGTCGGTGCAAGGACCAGGCCCATGGGGCGGCCGGGCTTCCGGAAGTGCTTTGCTTCCCGCTCAGCGAGTCTTGCTACAAGCGGGATGGCGAAAGCGATGGTCTTTCCGGAGCCGGTGCGGCCGCGGCCTAGGACGTCGCGTCCGGCCAGGGTGTCCGGGAGGGTCTTGACCTGGATGGGGAATGGCTCAACGATTCCCTGGGCTGTGAGGGTCTCGGCAAGTTCTTTGGGCGTGCCGAGGGCAGCAAAAGTAGTCATAGATTCAAGGTCTTTCAGGCGGTATCCAGGTGGATATCGGCCCCCGATGCCGGTTGGCTCAAGGGTTTCGCCGAAGAAAATTCAGGTGATCAACCGGGCTGCTGCCCATATCGGGGCGGCTGACGGGACCAAATGGAACGCGTTCATCGACGCAGGATGTGCCTCTCACATGAAAAAACCCGCTTCCCAAACAATTGGGACTCCACCCATCAGGGAATCCACAGATCCGGGAGCAAGCGGGCATCACTGCACATCAAGTTCCCTAAGCATAGCATCCCGTCGGCCGGAGCCCCGATTCCTGCCCTGCACACCCGCCCATGTAGGTCGCGCTATGTGTCGTTTTGACCCCTCAAAACGACACATAGCGCTACTCAGTTGGGGGGGAAGCGCCGACCGGACCGTTGCCTTCCACGCCGGGCCGGGGCAGGCTTGGGGCATGACTGAACAGGGCGAGGGCCATCACCACGGAACGCACGACGGCGACACTCGCCAAGGCGACCAGCGGCAGCAAAGCGCCGCTGAGGCCTGGGACGAAAGATACGGCAGCAAGCCGCAGATCTGGAGCGGCAAACCCAACGCCCAGCTGGTCCGCGAAGGCGACGGGCTGCGGCCGGGCAAGGCGCTGGACCTGGGATGCGGCGAAGGTGCCGACGCCATCTGGCTCGCGCAGCGGGGCTGGACCGTCACCGCCGTCGACGTTTCCGCCGTGGCCCTGGAACGCGCGGCGAGGCACGAACAGGACGCCCTGGACCGCGAGAGCGTGCATGCCGGCCCCGGCGCCATTGCCAGCCGCATCCACTGGGAACAGTGCGACCTGGAAGCGTGGCACCCCACCGAGAAGTACGATCTGGTGTCCTCCCATTTCCTGCACGGTCCCCAGCTGGTGTGGCCGACGGCACTGCTGACCGCGGCTGCCGCGGTCAAGCCGGGCGGCACGCTGCTGATTGTGGGTCACCACCCCCACCGCCTGCCGCCGTGGGGAAACCACACCCACCCGGACATGTTCTACACCCCGGAGCAGCTCGTGCAGGAGCTTGGCATCAAGTCCCCTGACTGGCAGGTGGAGGTCAGCACAACGCGGGACCGGCCTGCCACGGGCCCGGACGGCCAGGAGGCCGTCATCGCCGATACCGTGCTCCGCGCCACCCGCCTCGCCTGACTACTGAGGCGGCCGCGCCGCCTTCCCGGCGCTCCCCACCCGCGGCGCCACGGCCACCGCGGCGACGGCGAGCACGGCCGTCAGGACGAACACTCCCGCGAACGATTCCGCCGTCGTCGTAAATGCCGCGAAGACGATTCCGGTGGTAGCCAGGGAGAGTGCGCCGCCCAGCGAATCCCCGATGGACATGGCCGAACTGTTGAAGCCCTCGTTCTCCTTCGTGGACAGGGCCAGTGTCATGACGCTCAGCCGCGGATAGAGCAGCCCCATGCCGCCGCCGGCGAAGGTCCAGCCGGCAATCGCGACGGCGGCAGGCCAGTGGAGTGCCGCCGTCGCCAGCGTGAGCGTGATGGCGGCCAGCACCAGCAGTGAGCCGATGCGCACGGCGGCTCGGTGCTGCAGCCGGCCGCCGAGCCTGCCCTGCATGGCGGCGGCACCGGCCCACGCCACCGCACCTGCGGTCAGGGCCAGTCCGGCGAACGTCGGCGCAAATGCGTATTGGTCGATCAGCAGGTAGGGCAGGTAAACCTCGGCACCGAAAAACGCTGCGGCGGCCAGCCCGCGCGTCAGGATCACACTCGGCAGGCCGCGTTGGGCGAGCAGCGTTCCCCGGGGCACCAGCGGGCGCACGGCAATCAAGGCAATGACGACGGCGGCCGCGGCCAGGAGCGCCGGGGTTGCGGGGAAGCCCGCAACGGTCACGTCCGCGGAGAGGTTCAGGCCCAGGACGGCGAGCGCGGCGAGCGCAGCCCAGGCGATCCGGCCCACGGCCCAGGGCGGGAGGGTTGCCTGTTCGGGCTGGCCGTCCATGCCGCGGAGCACCGGGACGATCATGACCAGCGCAGGCACCACCAGCCCCACCACGCCGAGGAACACCCAGTGCCAGCTCAGGACCTGCGCCACGATGCCTGCCGCGAAGGGCCCCACCAGCGACGGAATGACCCACGCGGCGGAGAAGGCGGCGAAGATGCCCGGGTGCAGGGTTGCAGGGTAGACCCGGGCCACCACCACATAGAGCGCCACGGTCAGGGCCCCGCCGCCCAGCCCCTGCACCAGCCGGCCCGCCACCAGCACTGGCATGGACACGGCGGTGCCGGCGATGATCAGGCCCAGCATGAACAGGGCCACGGAGGCGTAAAGCGGCAGGGTGGGTCCCCGGCGGTCGGACCAGTTGCCGGCCGCCACCATCCCGATAACCCCGGTGGCCATGGGCCCGGCAAAGGCCAGCGCGTACAGGCTGGCGCCGTTCAGCTCGCGGCTGACCACGGGCATGATGGTGGTCACCGCCAGCGATTCGAACGCCGCCAGGAACACCAGGGAGCACGCGCCGATGGTCACCCACAGGTACGGCCGCTGCAGGATCCCGGCGGTGGTCCCCGTTGAGGGGAGGGTGGAGTCTCGCACGTTTCAGCGTACCGCCAGGGCCTCCTGCACACTCTCCGCCACGGCCCGGGCCCCCGCCTTGCCCATGACAATCGTGTAATGGTTGACGTCCGGCACCTCCCGGACGCGGAGGGTCGGCAGCTTCTCCGCCCAGTCCTCAAGATAGCCGGGCGAGTACAGGGCGGCGGGCTCGTTGAGGAGGCCGCGCGGTGCCCGGAGCACCTGGACGTCGACGGCCAGCTCATCCAGCGCCTTAAGGAGCGATGCGCCCCGGTGGAGCTCGGCGGTGTCCTCCGCCATGGCCTCGTAGCGGGTGGCCGGCTTCAGGTCCGGCTCCTCCCCCGTCAGGTCGTAGTCCACATAGTCCTCCACCAGCGGGGTCCAGTCCGCGCTGAACGCCGGGTGCTGCCGCCAGAAAGACCGGTAGACCTCACGGCTGGGGAACGTGGAGTTCAGGCGTTCGGCGGCCGGCCCCAGTACTGCGGCCACCACGTCCTCGTCCGAGATTCCGGCGGGCACCTGCAGCGGCAGCCCGCCGTCCACCAGGACCAGCGAACGAACCCGCTCGGGGAACAGGTTCGCGAGGACCAGCGCGGCAAAGGCGCCCATGGAATGCCCCACAACCACCACCGGCCCCGTGGTGAGCGCGGCCAGGACGGCGGCCAGGTCCTGCGCATGTGTGGGCATCCCGTAAGGCCCGGGCAGCATGTTGCTGCGGCCGCGGCCCCGCAGGTCGGGAGCGATGATCCGGACCCCGGGCAGGGCCTCGGCCAGGTACGGCCATGCCTTATGCGAGGCCGTAACGCCGTGGACGGCCAGGATGGTGGGCGCCACGGGATCGTCCGGGCCCCACAGTGCGGTGTGCAGGGTGCCGCCGCGGACCTCGACGTCGGTGGTCCGGTAGCCGGTGCCGTTGGCTGCTTGCGTCATGGGGCTTTCCCTTCCTGGAGCGGGGTGGAATCTGGGGTGGGCGCGAGGGCCCGTTCGATGAACTGCATCATTTCCTCGAACACGTCCTCCGGAACGTCCGGACGGGCGCCCGGGACCGGATCGGTGCCTTCTTCATCCCAGAGCACCCAGCGCATGCCGATCAGTTCACCGATGCCCATCAGCGCCCAGGCGGCAACAGTGGGATCCATGTCCCGGACCTCGCCGGTGAGCTGGGCAGCCTTAAGTCCGGCAATGTAGCCGTCCACAATGCGCGTGTAGTGCAGCCGCAGGGCGCCGGGGGAAACGAACTCGGCCTGGCGGATGATCCGGTACAGCGCCGGGTGCTGCGCCGTGAACCGGAAGAACGCCCGGAAGCCGGCACGTTCGGCCTCAATCCGGGTACCGGCGTTGCGGGCGGCGTCGGTCATGGCATGCCGGACCCGCCGGTTGAGGTCCTCCACCACCTCGTCAAAAATGGCCTGCTTGCCGTCGAAGTACAGGTAAAAGGTTCCGAGCCCGACGCCGGCCTCTTCAGTGATCTTGACGATCGAGGCTTCGTGATAGCCCACGGAGGCAAACACCGCTTCGGCGGCTTCCAGCAGTTTGGCTTTGGTCCGGGTGCCCCTGGCGGTGCGTGGCTGGGCGCTCATGGCCGGCCGCCTTCCGCGTGCGCAGCCGGTGCGCGGCCGGCGAGTTCCTGCCGCAGCCTGGCGCGCAGCACCTTGTTCAGCGCCGTGCGGGGCAGGGTCCCGACCATCGAGATGGTGGCGGGGACCTTGACGGCGGACAGCTGGGCGGCACAGTGCTCGAGCAGTTCCTGCTCATCCGTGGCCATACCGGCGCGCACCACCACAAAGGCCGCTCCGGTTTCGCCCCAGCGCTCATCCTGGACACCCACGACGGCGGCCTGTGCCACGGCGGGGTGGGCCAGCAGGACCGCCTCAACCTCGGCCGGGGCAACGTTTTCGCCGCCGGAAATGTAGATGTCCTTGAGCCGGTCCACCACCCGGATGTACCCGTCGGCGTCGCGTTCCACCAGGTCACCGGTGTGCAGCCAGCCGCCGGCGAGCACGGCCGCCGTCGCGGCAGGGTCGCGGAAATATCCGGCGAACACGCCGGGTCCTGCCACCAGCAACTCGCCGGTGGCGGCGCCGTCGAGCACTTCGCCGGTGACCGGATCGGCAACCGCGACGGCCACGTGCGGGTACGCCTTGCCGGAGTAGCCCACCATTCGTTCGGCGTCCTCGTTGGCCAGGCACAGCACGTTGGGCGAGGCCTCCGTGAGCCCGTAACCCTGGCTAAGGGCCACGCCCCGGCGGTGCCAGATCCGCAGCAGCGGCGCCGGCATGGGCGCGCCGCCCACCACGGCATGGCGCAGGTTGCTGAGGTCGCTCTGTGCGAAGTCCGGGTGCTCGGCCAGCATCCGGTACTGGGTAGGGACGCCCATCAGCATGGTCACCCGGCGCTCGGCGATGAGTTGGAGCACCCGGCCCGGTTCGAAACCCCGTTCCAGGACCACTGTGGCACCGGCCCACCAGGCCAGCAGCGGCTGGATGTTCCAGCCGCCCACATGGAACTGGGGCAGGACGGCCAGGACAACGTCGGTGCTGGCCATGTCCAGGGTCCGGGAGAGCGAGAGGTTCGTCCAGAAGCAGTTCGCGTGGGTCAGCACGGCGGCCTTGCTGGCCCCCTCGGTGCCGGAAGTGAAGATCATCAGGAGGGCGTCGTCGTCGCGCACTGCCCTGACGGGTTCCGCTGGAACCATCTCCGGGCGGAGCAGGCGCGTCGGTGCGGGCACGGACTTTTCGACGCCGCCGGGGCCGGGCGCCGCGGTCCGTGGCGGTTGGGGCAGCAGCGAGCACGCCGCGGCGGCCAGGGCGTCCAGGTCATCTTCCACCAGCAGCAGCTGCGGATCCGCCAGGCCAAGCTGGGCGGAGAGTTCGCGGGGCGAGAGCCGCCACGAGAGCGGCACCAGCACCAGCCCGGCCTTGGCGCAGGCGAAGAAGGCCACCACGTGGTCCGAGCTGTTGCCGGTCAGGGTGGCGATCCTGTCGCCAGTAACGTAACCGGCGGCCCGGAATGCGGCCGCGAGGTTGGCCGCCCGCCGTTCCAGCTCGGCGTAGGTCAGGGTGAGGCCGCGGTCGTCGATGGCGATCCGGTGCGGCGTGGCGAGGCTGCGGTCCGTGGTCCAGCGGCCCAGGGTGTGCAGCCCGTCCGCGTGGCCCGGCCCGCTGGTGCCGGTCATGCGGCCTCCTCCAGGATTTCCCGGGACTTCTGTACCCGGTCCCCGCCGCGACGGCTGCGGCGCTGTGCCAGCCGCTGGGCGGTTCCCGTCAGGCCGCCGGGGAGGAAAAGCACCACCAGAACGAACAGGGTACCGAGGATAAACAGCGGTTCTGACAACGGCACCCGCAGGATGTCCGGGAGCGCATCGATCGCGTCAGAGTTCGCCAGCGCCGTGAGCCGCTGATCCAGGATGGTGTAAAAGACGCCGCCGATCACCGCGCCCCAGCGTGAGCCCACCCCGCCCAGGACCACCATGACCAGCAGGGTGATGGTGAGGTCGGCGGACACGGCCCGGGGCACGGCGCCGCTTTGCAGCAACAGGAAGACCATGCCGATGATGCAGACCAGAACGGCGGAGACCACAAAGATCAGCAGTTTGACCAGATACGGCTGCAGGCCGAGTACGCGGACGCGGAGCTCGTTCTCCCGGACGGCCGCCGCAACATGGCCGGCGCGCGAGGACTGGACCCACGTGACAATGATGAACACGGCCACCAGGACAGCCAGCGCCAGCCAGTAAAGGTTGCGGGTGTTGACCACTCCCACCAGGAACGCCGGCAGGTTGTCCGTGCGCAGTGTGAGGCCTTCATCGCCACCGGTGACGCCTTCCGGATTCCTCCCGACCACCACCGACCCGGCCTGCGCGAAGGCCAGGGTGACCATGGCGAACGGGATGCCGCTGACCCGCAGGCTGATGCTGCCCACCACATGGGCCAGCACAATCACCACCAGCAGCGTCAGACCCATGGCCGGCAGCAGCGGGATGTCCAGGTTCTGCAGGATGATGGCCAGCCCGTAGACGCCGGCGCCGAAGTACAGGGCATGGCCGAAGGAGAGCAGCCCGGCGACGCCCAGCAGCAGATGGTACGTGAGGGCGGCAGCGGCCATCAGCATGCACATGGCCAGCAGCTGCAGCGACCCCGGAGTGTAGGTGGGGCCCGGCAGCACGCCGGGCAGGGACAGATTGAGCAGCGGCAGCAGGACCAGCAGGACAATTCCCGCAATTCCGACGGCGGCGCCCACCACCCTGCCGCGGGTGAGGCGCGGGCGCGGGCCGCCGCCGTCGGCTGCGTTGCGGCGGGACGTAGCCGGCCCCGCGGGATTGCCGCTGGTGTCCTGGGTTTCGGTGGCGTCGGTTTCGGTGGTCATGAGGTTCTCCCGAGCAGGCCGGAGGGACGGAACAGCAGCACAAGCGCCAGGGCCAGCACCACAACGAAGTCGCCGGTGCCGCCGAGGTAGAAGTTGGCGAACTGCTGCAGCACCGCGACAGCTACGGCGGCGATGGCCGCGCCGGTCAGGGAGCCGAGTCCGCCGATGACGGTGACGATGAAGGCGAAGATCAGCAGCGAGCCGCCCAGCAGCGGGGACACGTAGCCGAAGTAGTGGGACGCCAGGACCCCGCCCAGGCCCGCCGCGGCGCCGCCGATGGTGAACACGAGGGTGAAGGCTTTACGGACGTCGATGCCGAGCGCGGTGACCATGGACCGGTTCTCCACGCCGGCCCGGATGATCATGCCGTAGCGGGTGTTCTTCAGGAAAAACACCAGGGCCAACAGCACCAGGACGGCGGCGATGATGCAGATGAACCGGTCGTTGGGAATGCGGGCACCCAGGATTTCGGTGGTTTCCTTGAACCAGGCCGGTCCCTGGATGAACACGGGGTCGGTGCCCCAGATGCCGTCAAAGAGGGCCACCGCGGCGAGCGAGAGGCCCACCGTGATCAGGACCTGCTCGATGTGCCGCTGGTAGAGCCGGCGGATGAGGACGAACTCGGTGAACGCGGCGAACACGGCTCCGGCCACCGCCCCCGCCAGCAGGGACAGCAGGAACGTCCACCAGTTGTCGGCGCCGGTGCGGCGGGCGATTTCCCAGCCGGTGAAGGCGCCGAGGGTGAGGAACGCGCCGTGGGCAAAGTTCAGCACGCCCATCAGTCCGTAGATCAGGGACAGGCCGGCGGCCACCAGGAAATAGAGGGCTCCAAGGCCGAGCCCGGTGAACAGCAGGAGGACCACGGTGCTCACAGGGCTGCTCCCTTCTCTGCCGGCGCGGCGGGGGGTGCCGGGGGTGCCGGGGGTGCCGTCTCGGTGGAGACGCCCAAGAGCCGGTGCGTCAGCGCGTCATCGTTGAGGAACTCCAGCGCATTTCCGGTGTGGACCACGCGGCCGCCGGAGAGGACCACGGCACCTTCGGCGAGCCGGCGGACCACCTGCAGGTTCTGTTCCACCAGCAGGATGGGGACGGTCTTGGCCGCCTCGGCGAGGGTTTCGGCCACTTCGGCAACGATCTTCGGGGCCAAACCCTTGGTGGGTTCATCCACAAGGAGGATTTTGTTGGTGTTCAGCAGGGCCCTGGCCAGCGACACCATCTGCTGCTGGCCGCCGGACAGCGTGCCGGCCATCTGGCCGGAGCGGGCCAGCAGGTCCGGGAAGAGGTCCTCCACGAGCTGCCGCCGCGGCGCGGCGTCGCGTTCGGCCAGCCGGAGGTTCTCGGCGACCGTCAGCTTGGAGAACACTTCGCGGTCCTCCGGGACGTAGCCCACGCCGCTGCGGATGATTTTGTAGGTTGGCTCCTTCTCCAGCCGGACGCCGTCGAGTTCCACCAGGCCGCTGCGGTCGATCAGGCCGATGATGGCTTTGATGGTGCTGGTTTTTCCGACTCCGTTGCGGCCCAGGAGGGCCGTGATGCCGGTGGCCGGAACCGTGAAGGACACATCCTCCACCACCTGCTGGCCCGCGATGTGGGCGTTGAGTCCCTGGATCCGGAGGATGGGGGCGGTCATACGGGTTCTCCAAGGTAGGCACTTTGAACGGTGGGATCGGCCATCACGGCGTCGGGGCTGTCCAGGGCAAGGAGGCTGCCGTGGTGCATCACGGCCACCCGGTCCACCAGGCCCAGGACCACATCCATGTGGTGCTCCACCATCATCACGGTGCAGCCGCGGTCGCGGTGCATGCTGCGGATGATCGCGCTCAGCGACGGGACATCGCCCGAGGCGACGCCCGCCATCGGCTCGTCGAGAAGGACCACGGCAGGATTTGTCGCGAGGAGCACGGCGATTTCCACCTTGCGTTTCTCGCCGTGCGAAAGGTCCCCCGCCGCCGTCGTGAGCTGGCCGGTTAGCCCCACTTCGCTGATGGTGCCGCGGGCGATCCGGGTGGCTTCGTCCGACGCGGAGGGAAAGCGCAGGAGGTTGAAGCTGCCGCCCATCTTGGCCTGCGCGGCGAGGCGGACGTTCTCCAGGACGCTGAGCCGGGGAAACAGGTTGGAGGTCTGGAAGGTCCGCCCCAGCCCTGCCTTTGCCCTGCGGTGGATAGGCGCCGCCGTGATCTCCCTGCCGTTGAGGCTGATGCTGCCCTGGGTAGGCCGCAGCACCCCCGAGATCAGGTTGAACAGGGTGGTTTTGCCGGCGCCGTTGGGGCCGATCACGCCGATCATTTCGCCGGCGCCTACGGCGAAGCTCACATCCTGGAGGATGCGGGCACCGCCGATCTGCAGGCCGAGGCTGTCCACCGCGAGGGCAGGCAGGGCTAAGGCTGGGGCATCCATGGTTGGACCCTTCGTTGTGTCCGCCGGAGCGGCGGGCTTTCCTGAGCAGCGCGGGTTGTGAGCTGCACCGCGCCGGCGGCAGTCGGGCGGCGCTACTGCTTTTCCGGCGGTGTCACGTCGTCTGCGGGAACCACGGCGACGAGCTCGGGGGTCCAGACGCCGGCCTTCTGCACCAGCTTGGCCTGGTACATGTTCTGTTCAAGAACGTGGTCCGTGGCCCTGACGGTTTCCTTGCCCTTGGGGCCGTCGAAGGTGAAGCCTTCCAGCGCCTTGACCATCAGCTCAGTGGAATCCGCACCGCCCTCCTTGATGGCCTGGACAATCATCTGACCGGCGACGAAGCCGTCCGGGGTGAAGAGATCCGCCTTGTGGCCGGCCTTTTCGACGGCGGCGATCATCTTCTTTTCCACCTCCGTGCCGGAAGCGCCGGGGAAGTAATGGCTCAGGAAGCTGATCTTGGAGGTCGCCTCGCCGTACGCGCCGAACGTTGAAGCGTCGCCGAGTCCGGTTACCACCGGAGCCACATCGAAGGCGCCCTGCTGGCTGAGGGTCTGCCACATGGTGCCGGAGGTTGCCCCCGCCCAGGCCACAAAGATCATGTCCGGTTTGGCGTCGATGAGCTGGCGGGCGAAGGGGGTCAGTTCCTGCCCTTCAGGAACCAGGACAGCGTCAACCGTGGCGCCCTTGGCGCCGAGGACGGCTTTGACGGCCGCGACGTTGCCCTGGCCGAAGGCGTTGTCCTGCGCGAAAACCACCACCTTCTTGGCATTGGCATCGAGGAAGGAACCTGCAGTTGCTACGTCCTGGAGGCTCTGGCGTCCCGAACGGAAGGTGTATTTGTTGATGCCCTGAATGGCGTCGGTGGCTGCGGGGCCGGAGATGTAGAGGACATTGTTCTGCGCGGCCTGTTCGGCCAGCTTCAGCGCGATGCCGGAGACCACCGTGCCGCCGATGATCTTGTAGCCCTTGCCGATCAAATCCTTGGCTGCCGTGACCGCTTTGTCCGGATCGCCGCCGTCGTCCGCGTAGGTCAGGTTGATCTGGGCGCCGTTGACTTCACCGGTGCCGCCGGTTGCGTAGTCGATTCCCGCCTGCAGGCCCTGGTAGTAGGTTTCGCCGTAGGCGGCGAGGGGGCCGGTTTTGGAGTAGATGATCCCCACGTCCACCGGCTGGGCCTCGGCCTTGCCGGAGCCTGCAGGGGCGCTGGTGCCGGGTGTGGGGGCGCAGGAAGTGAGGGCCAGGCCCGTGGCCATAACGGCGGCGAGCAGGAACTTCTTTGTATCCTTCACGGGATGCCTTTCGTTGAATACCGCAAAATCTGAACGTGGTGCGAGCGAAATCCGGAGTGAACCTGAAAGGTGATTCACGTTACGGCAAATCTAAGGCGCGGCTCATGGCCTGTCAATGGATTTCCGGCCCGGCTTTGCAACGTTCCGGCAACGAAGATGGTGCGGGTCGAGGAACGGCTAGGCGCCGATGTACCTGCTCCGTCCGGCACGGTAGCCGAACACTGCGGCCAGCAGGCCCACCAGCAGGAAGAGCAGTCCGGCGGCCGTGAAGGATCCGGTGGCCTGGTGCAGCTGGCCCACCATCAGCGTGCCGGTGGAACCCACCCCGTAGCCCACGCCCTGCATCATCCCGGACAGGTGCGCGGCGGTGTGCCCGTCGCGGGTCCGCAGCATGATCATGGTCAGGGCCACCGCGGTCAGGCTCCCCTGCCCCAGCCCCAGCAGCCCGGCCCACACCCAAATGAGATCCAGCGGCCCGAAGATGCTCAGCGCGAAGCCGCCGCCGGTCATAAGGGCCACCACCACGTTGATGGCGCGTTGGTCTTTGAACCGTGCCGCGAGGGCAGGGGCGAACAGCGAGCCCAGCATTTGCATCAGGATCGAGGCGGACACCATCAGGCCGGCGGTGCCGCCGTCCACGCCCCGTTCCCGCAGGATCGGAGCCAGCCACGCGAACACGCTGAAGGACATCATGGCCTGCAGCACCATAAAGATGGTCACCTGCCAGGCCACCGCCGAACGCCACACGTTGACACCGTCCCCGGCGGCCTGGTGCCGGACGGGGTGCTGCCGGAGCGCCACCGGAAGGAACAGTAGAAGAACGACGGCGGCGGGCAGCGCCCAGAACCAGAGCCCCGCCGTCCACTCCCCCGTTGCCGTGAACACCGGGTACGTAAAGCCGGCGCCGAGGGCAGCCGAGGCACAGATCGCAGTGGTGTACAGGCCGCCCATGAGGCCCAGCCGGTGCGGGAAATCGCGTTTCACCAACCCGGGGAGCAGGACGTTGCACAGGGCGATGGCCGCACCGCAGGACGCGGTCCCCAGCAGCAGCGTGGGCAGATGACCGGCGCCAGGCACCAGCCCGCCAAGGTCCGCGGGCCGCAGCAACAGCCCTGCCGTGAGCACCGCCATTGCACCCAGCAGCACCCGTTCCGCGCCGAACCGGCGCGCCAAAACCGGGGCAAGCGGCGCGAAAACGCCCAGGAGGGTGACCGGCACTGTGGTGAGCACCACCACCGCCCAGCCCGGCAGGCCGGCGTCGGACGTTATTTCCGGAAGTACCGCCGCGAAACTCGAGAAAACCGTCCGGAGGTTCAGGCCGATGAGCACCAGGCAAAGGCCCAGGTAGGCCAGGGCGCGGCGGCTGCGGGGGCCGCCCGGGAGGGCGGTGGGGGGCGCCGGCGGGACATCATCGATCTCGGCGTCGACAAGGAGTCCGGGTACGTCAACGTTGTCAGCTCGGGTCACGGCACCCATTGTGCCACTGCCTGTTCCTGCGCTCCGGCAGGTTAAGCGCCAGGGGCCGACCGCACGGCGCGGGTATCCTGAAGAGGATGAGCGAATCCCCAGAAACCCCCCAGCCTCCGCATGTCCCGCGGCCGGTGACCCCCGGAACCCAGGCGTCGTTCGGCACGTACGGCGGCAGGCCCGTCAGCTTCGTGCGCCGCGGAACCCGCCTGCAGGGCCGCCGCCAGACAGCCTGGGAAGAGCATTCAGACCGCTGGGCTGTGAACGTGCCCCGGCACATTGCGAACACCTCGGTCCACCCGGACTACACGTTCGACGCCGAGGCGGAATTCGGCCGGAAGGCGCCGCTGATTGTGGAGATCGGCTCCGGGCTGGGCGATGCCATCTGCCATGCCGCCGAACAGAACCCGGACACGGATTTCCTCGCCGTGGAGGTCTACACGCCGGGCCTGGCCAACACCATCATCAAGATCAACAGCAGAGGGCTAAGCAATGTCCGGGTGGTGGAGGCCAACGCGCCCGAGGTACTGGCCACCATGCTGCCGGCAGGCTCCGTCAGCGAGCTCTGGGTGTTTTTCCCCGACCCTTGGCACAAGTCACGGCACCACAAGCGGCGCCTCATCCAGCCGGAGTTCGCAGCGCTTGCGGCGCGGGCGCTCACGCCGGGCGGCCTGTGGCGGATCGCGACCGACTGGTCCAACTACGCCGTGCACGTCCGCGACGTCCTGGCGGACTCCGCGGACTTTGAAAACCTGCACACCGGCGAGCGCCACGGGCCCGAAAGCCCCCTCACCCAGGTGTGGCAGTCCGGCGTCGAGTCCTTGGTGGGCGGCGCGCCGGTCCGGGAGGGCAGGGCCCCGGTCAGTACCGAACACACCGGCCCCAACGAGGGCGTGGATGAGACCGGAGGCTGGGCTCCCCGCTTCGAGGGCCGCATCCGGACCAGCTTCGAAGCCAAAGCCCATGAGGCCGGCCGGTTGATCTTCGACCTCTGCTACCGGCGCCGCTGAACCCGCCAACCCAGAATGTAGGTAGCGCTATCTGTCGTTTTGAGCGCTCAAAACGACACTTACTGCTACCTAGTTGGGTCAGGCCACGCTGATTGAGGCGACGATCTCCTTGAGCATGTCCACGCGCGGTTCGATTTCCGGGTTGACATACGGCCAGATCACCACAACGCCGATGAACCGGTTGTTTTCCCACACCCCGACCGTCGCGGCCACCCTCGCCGCTCCGGCAGAATCCGAGTAGCCCACCAGGACGGCATACGCCGCTTTTCCGGGAAGGTTCAGCTCACCTTCAGTCAATACAACACCGGCGTGTTCATCCCGGTAGAAGTCCGACATCAGGTGTGCCCAGCCGTTGGCAGCGGGCGCATCCGTGACGGAGTTATCGTCCTTGATCACGGTGACGAGGACGCCGCCGAGCAGGCCGTACTGCTCGGTGTTGGGTCCGGCGGCGGAATCCTCGAGGACCTGGGTGTGCTCGGGAAAGTCCGCGGTAAAGCCCAACGGGGATTCGATGTGCACTGACATGGTTGCTCCTTGGCGGTAAGTCTTGGGATCAGGCACGGCCAGGTCAGAGCCGCTCGAGCTTGGTGTCGTTCGCGACCTTATAGTACGTGGACACGTTGGTGGTTGCCTTGTTCTCCGTCTTCAGCTCCACCTCGCCCGCCTTGAAGTCCACGCCGGCCTCGTTGGACACCGTCACCACGTTGTTCACCTGGACGGTGGCGGAACCTGCCTCGTACAGTTTGGCCGCGTCAGCGGCTGCCGCCTGGTTGTCACCCAGCGCCACGTTGCGCATGTAGCTGTCGATCACGGCGGCATTGTCCGGCGTGTAGTCCACATCGATCTTGACGGTGCTCTGCGAACCAACGGTCACGTTGGACTCGAGCTTGGCGCCCTCAATGTCAGGTCCCGCGCTGACTCCCTGCGCTACGTTGCCCTCCATTGATACCGCGATCGAATCGATGTTGCTGTCCTTGTCCAGGCTGACTTCCAGGCCACCCTTGCCGGAGGCCGTGAACAGTTGGCCGTCCAGGTCCAGCTTGCCCTGGGCGGACACTTCGCCGCTGGCCTTCGCGGTGCCGTCCGTCAGGTTCCGCTCGTAAGCGAGATCCAGCTTTGCGGAGCCGGACGCGGCGCCGGCGTCACCCTTGGCCTCAAGAGAGAACGTTCCCTTGACCTTGTCGTCCCAGCTGGACGTACCGTTGTCCTGCGCAGCCTCCTGGATGGTTGCTGCGAGGTAGACCGGCGCGTTGGTGGCCACGTCCTTGATCTTGCCGGCGCTGTCCGGCGGAAGCTCACGGTACAGCTGGTTCCGGGCGGCCATGGCCTCCTCAGCACTGCCGAACTTGAACTCGCGGGAGGTTTCCCCGTTAAGGGTGATGTTTCCCGATCCGGTGTGGTCATTGACGCCCAGGCCGATGTTTCCGTAGACCTTGAGCGTGGCTGAACCGTCAGCGTTTTCGACCACCACGGTGCCCACTTCGGCGCCGGCGTGGAACCAGGCCACCCGGCCGTCAATGGAGGCTTTGCCGGCCTCGGTGTAGATTGCGGTGTCCGCCAGGGCAAGTTGCTGGAGATGGTCAGTGGCCTGGGCCTGGGCAGCTTCCGGGATGCCGCCGTCCATCTTCATCAGCTCAGCGGCAAGGGGGCCGTGCTCACCTTCGCCTTCGATCAGGTACTGCCGGTCCGCCTCGGACAGCCCCGCCCACCACTTCGCCTGCTCTTCCGGGCTGTCCTTGGCCGCCTCGTTGAGTCCACGTTCGAGCTCCTGCTGGTGGGCCTTCGCCTCGGCAGCCTTCTGTATCTGCTCCTCGAGCCATGTCTGAGCGCGGCCGCCCCAACCCTTGAGTTTGTCCAGAACGCTTCCCCCGCCAGTGCCGCTGCTCCCGGCGCCGGCCGCATCAGACGCTTGTTCCTGCTCGTTCGCGTGCTGCAACAGCAGCTTGGAGTTATGGCGCAGGCTGGACGCTACGCGTTCCAGGGCAGGGCGGTGGCTTGACGCCCAATCCTGCCGGAACATCTCACCGTCACGGCCCTTCCATGGCGCGGACTGAATCTGACCCTGCAGGGAGCTGGCCCGGCTGCTCAACAGGGTGGCCGCCTTGTCGACGGCCTTCGCCAGCTCACGCAGCTGACTGACGTCCGCGCCGTAAAAGGTCATGGTTTCTCCCCCGGGAAGTGATACGTGTGGGTATATCGCTGAACATATGGTTGCACGGCGGCCAGTGCCCCGCGATGGGGATCACTCCCCATGGGCGCGGCGGATGGCGGGACTGTTGATGGCAGTCGTTGCATGGCACGATGGGGATTGTGTGGGGGGCACACAATTTGCGCCTCCCTGGCGCCGGCCAAAGGAACCGTCATCAAAAGAGAATTAAAGCAGGCCGCAGACGCGGCGGAGGACGTCACCAACTCGCGTGCTTTGGAGTTGCTGGCACGGGCGGGGTTTGCCGCGAGCGGCGTCCTGCACTTTCTGATCGGCGCTATCGCCATCCGCCTGGCCATGGGCGGAGCAGGGAACGCGGACTTCAGCGGTGCTGTGGCCGAGCTCGCCAGCCAGCCTGCCGGCCCCTTCCTTCTCTGGGCAAGCTTCGCCGCGTGCGCCGCACTGGCGATCTGGCAGGCCAGCGATGCGATCTTCGATTACAACCGGCTTCCGACCAAGAAGAAAGCGGCGGAAAAGGGCAAGGCAGCAGCGCAGTGCCTGGTGTTCGCCGGTTTTGCCCTGACGCTCGCTGCCTTCGCCATGGGAACAGGCTCCGGAAACGACAACCGGCAAAAGGCGAGCGACCTCACCCTGACCGTCATGAAGGCCCCCGGCGGCGTGGCCCTGTTGGTCCTGGTGGGTGCAGGCATCGCCATCACCGGGGCCGTGTATGCCATCAGGGGAATCAAGAAATCCTTCGAAAAACACCTGGTCATGCCTTCCTCACCGCAGGCACGCACGGCGGTCACGGTCCTGGGCGTTGCCGGCTACGTTGCCAAAGGCGCGGTGCTGCTGCTGACGGGCCTGCTGATCGTGATCGCCACCCTGAGTGCCCATCCGGAGAACTCCACGGGCCTGGACGGCGGCCTGAAAGCACTCCGGGACCAGCCCTTCGGTGTGTATCTGCTCGCCGCCGTGGGTGCCGGCCTGATTTGCTACGGCGTGTACATGGTGGTCCGGGCCAAGCTGGCCAAGATGTCGCGATAATCTGACGTCCACTCCGGCCTTGGGGAACGGCCGGTGCGGCGGGACTCAGGGGACGGTGATCACGGCGACGGTCTTCGCATCATCGTCCCGCAGCTCCACGGTGGCGATGCTGGCCAGCTGCACCGGGGTGGCGCCGGTGACCTTGACCCGCCCGCTCGGTGTGGCGGTCCAGGCGCAGGCGCGGTCCTCCCCGCCGGCGCGGTCCCGCACCCACAGTGAGTACGTTCCGGTCAGCGGCATGCTGCTGCCGTTAACCGCCAGCTCGGTACCCCAGTTCTTCCGGGCCAGGTCAACGCTGAAACGCAGGCCGTTATCGGCCTGGACGGAGTAGCTGGCGTCCGGCTGCGGCGGCCGGTTCAGGAGTGGGCCTGCGGCCACGCCCAATGCGAGGCACGCGGCGGCGACGGCGCCCACCAGCGCTGCCCACCGGCGTCGTGATTTACGACGCCGGGCGGCCAGTTCACCGAGGACCGCCTTGGGCACGGAGGTGGCCGGGTCTGCCGCGGCGGCGCCGCGGGACGGACCGGTGAGTGCCACCGCGTCCGGCACCGGAAGCGCGTCCAGCAGGGCCGGCAGGCTTTCCAGTTCAGCGAGGTCCGCGCTGCACTGCGCACACCCCCGGAGATGGGCTTCGAAGCGTTGCGCGTCTGCGGAATCAAGCCCCCCAAGCACGTAGGCGCCCAGCAAGTGGTGCAATTCCTCGGCGTTCACCGTTCCACCCCCATCTCATCCAGGATGGTCCGTAATGCCCGGACCGCGTAGTACGCCCGCGACTTCACCGTTCCGCTGGGAATATTCAGTTGCAGGGCGGCCTCGTTGACTGTGAAACGGCGGTAGTGGAGCGCCACCAGGACGTCCCGGTGTTCGCTGCTGAGCCGGAGCAGGGCCTCCTCCATGAGCACCCGGTTGAGCAGTTCATCCACCCGCTCAACGGCCTCGGCGGGATCCGCGATTTCGCGTTCAGCCACCTCGGCAGGCCTGCGCTGTGCTTTCCGGTAGTTGTCAATCATGATGTTGCGCGCCGTCCGGAACAGGTAGCTGCGCAGGCTGCCCGTGATGTCCGGCGCCTGCTGCCACACGCGCAGCACCGTCTCCTGGACCACGTCTTCGGCAACCTGCGGGTCCCGGGAGGCACTCAGCACAAACCGGCGCAGGGCGGGGCCGTGTTCGCGGTAAATCGCGGCCACCACATCCTCGTCCAGCGGCATGCCTGCCTCCTCCCGTCCCTGCCTCAGCGGCGCCCGCCCCTCAGCGTCGCCCGCCCGGGTCCCGGCCGGGCTCCGTTGGTTCCGCTGATACGACGTCCGCCACGGGCAAACGGTTCACCCGCGGCTAGGGCCCGCACGGCGGCGGACCAGGCGGCCACCGCTTTGAACCATTCTTTACCGTGGGGCGTCATACCGGTTAGCGTCCGGCGATCCGACGCCGGGCCATCAGTTCGAGGGAGCATTCCATGAAAAAGCATCTGGCCACCAGCCTTGCGGCCATGGCCCTCATGGCCGGACTGGCAGGATGCGCCGGCAGCCCGGGAACCAGCACCACAACGGCTGCCCCCGGCGGGTCCTCCGCCGCTCCGGCAGTGACCGGACCCGCCGCCACGTCCGCGGCGCCCACCGCTGCAACCAAAGCACCCGCCGTCGACCTCATGACCGCGGCATCAAGCGCCGGCAGGATTGTGGTGGACGCGAAGGGCATGAGTCTCTACTTCTTCGCCAAAGACACCAAGGATTCGGGCACCAGCGCCTGCACCGGCGCATGCCTGGCATCGTGGCCACGAGCGCTCACCGTCGCAGCCAAACCCTCCGCTGACGGGGTCACCGGAGTGCTGGGAACCATCACGACGCCGGAAGGTGCAAAGCAGCTGACCTTGAATGGACTGCCGCTGTACTACTACGCGAAGGACAAGGAGCCGGGTGACGTCATGGGCCAGGGCGTTGGCGGTGTCTGGTACCTGGCAGACCCGGCCGGCGAAATGATCAGGACGGCGGCACCGGGTTACTGAGGAAGCGCCGCGTTGCTGAGGAACGGGCGGCTGACGGCGCGGGCTGCCAAGGAGAGGCGGCTACCCGTAGCTAGGGCTGGACGCCGGGCACATGGACTGGAGGGGTCGGCGGCAGGGGCAGGGCTGGGGGCTGTCCCTCCCCGACCGGCAGCCGGTCCGGGACCTTCGGGAGGCCTGGCGTGAGATTCTGCGGGACGGGCAGGCCCGGGAGCGGCGCGTCCTTCGCCGGGGACGGCTGGCCGGGCGAAGGTGGCGGGGTGTGGCCGGAGTTCGCATGCGGAGCCACCGGAACCGGCTGGGTGACGGCAGGGGTGGAAGGGGTAGCGGGGGCGGCGGGCACAGTGGACGGGGTGACCGGCCGGGCAGGCAGCGGGGCGGGCGGGGCAGCTTCGTTGCCGCCAGCCATCGTGGCCACGAAAGAAGTGACCGCCTGATTCGCATGGCCGATGGAATCGCGGAAGCCGTGGTCGGAAGCGACGGCCACCGCGCCGCCGGCTGCCAGTGAAACGGCCACTGACAGTGTGGTTAGGGTGATCCGGCGCTTGGCGCGACGGCGGGCGGCCAGTTCGTCGGCGGCTGGAGCCGGTTCAGGGGCTGGAGCCGGTTCGGTGGCCGGAGCCGGGACGGCCGCGAGATGGCGTGTGGGCGCAGGGACCATCAACGCGGCCACGGCGGCGGAGGCTTCCGGCTGTTCCCCGGCGGCCAGGCCGCGGAGGTCCTGCAGGGCGGAACGGAGGGCAGCGTCGCCGTCGAACCCGGCGTCATGGAGCAGCTGGTCGACGGTCCCCTCGCTGCTGGAGCCTGCAATGTCACTCATGATCTGCCTGGTTTCTTCTGAGGGTCCGGTCCTTGAGGTTTTGCAGCGCCCGGCGTTGGAGCTGTTTGATGGCGCCCTGGGACTTGCCCATGATGCCTGCCACCTGTTCGATGGACAGGTCAGCCACCACCCTCAGTGCCAGCACTTCACGGTGGTCGTCGGCCAGGCCTTCGAGCATGCCCGCTGCGCCGCCGGCGTGCCCGAGGGCGAGGTCCTCTGCTGAAGGCGTGCTGCGCGCGTCCTGCAGGGGGTCATACGGGGTGAAGGCCGGCCTGCGCTCAACGCGGCGGTAGTAGTCCACCATCCGGGCGTGGGCGATAGAGAACACCAACGACTTGGCGCCCTGCAGGCCGCCGGTCAGTTCGCCGATTTTGGGGAAGAACGCCAGGAAGACGTCCTGGGTGACCGCTTCGGGATCGTCGACGCCGCGGGCCCTCAGGTAACCCAGGACTGCGCCGGCAAAGGTCCGGTAGACAACGCCGAAGAGCACGGCCGGATCAGCGCCGGCTGTGTCTTCAAATATGTCGATGTCTTCTTCGGCCAAAGTACCTGGCACCAGTGGCTCCTTCGTCCCGGGCTGCTGCATCGTCCCGGCGTGCTGGACCGCGGGGGACCCCTAAGGGGCCGTTTTCCCGCAGTCCAGCCTAGCCGCGAGGGTCCTAGCGGCCCGAAACGGCCGGAACGTCTACGTGATGACCGGCGACGGCGGGCACTGCAGGAACTGCCGGAACGGCAGGGACGGCGGGCACGGCCGGGGCGCCGTCGATGCCGGGTACCGCCGGGATGGCGGGGACTGCCGGCACTTCGGGGCGCTCTGCCTGGACAGCCGCAGAGCCCGTTACAGCAGCCTTGGCCTCAGTGGCGGCAGTGCCTTTGGCGGCCACGTCGGCGCAGAAAGCTTCGACGTTTGCTTCGCCCTTGGCCGCGATGGCCAGCGAGGAGAAACCTTCGGAGGACGCGTTGAGTCCGCCGTTCGTGAAGGCGGTGCAAAGGCCGATGGCCGCGGCACCGGCGGCGTCCACGGCCGTGCCGGCAGCGGCAGCGACATTTGCCTTGGCGGCGGCGTCGTGGTCAGAAACCGTCACCTTGGCTGAGGTGTCAGCGGAACCCTTGGCGGTGGCGTCGGCGGACGTTACTGCAGAATTGGCTTTTGCGGAACCGGCGGCGTCGGCGGCTGCTTCGCCTGCCAGCTTCGGGGCCGGGGCGCCCAGCAGTTCGTGCGCGGTCTGCTGCGCGTCGGCCGGGAGGACGCCGGAGACAGCGGCTACGCCGGTCCCGCCGACGGCCAAGGTGCCTGCAGCGAGAACTCCGGCTGCAACTTTGCTGGTGGCGAGAACAGTGAACAGCGACATAGAGACACTCCAAAAACTAGAGAACATTTCAGATCCGGCTCCGTGGGGAACCCATCACGCCTTACATCGCCGGCCGGGCCGGGAAAGTTACGGCCTGTCCGAAATTTCTTTTGGCACCGTGCGGAGGACCTGGCAGACCATGGTGGATCACAACCAACAACTGCTGCTGCGGGAGACCGGCCGGGACGTGGCCTACTGGGTGGAGCTCGCGCGCAGTACGGGCGTAAAGAACGACGTCGGCATCGGCCACGGAGGGGGTGGAAATCCAGATGCGGAAGGGATACGTCTCATTGCACAGCCCGCGCCGGAAAGCAGCGGGGCCGCCGGAACGTCCCGGCGGCCCCGCACTCTTCTGGCACGCCGTGCTGCGCCAGCACCGGCGGCCCCGCCAGGCCCGGCGAGCTGGGGCGCGGCGCGCTCCAGCTGAGCCACTCTAAAGGTGAGGCGCGCTACGCCTCGATCATCTCGTCGTCGTCCACTTCCTCGAACTCGACGGCGGCCACGATCTCCTGGGTCTCCGGGTTGATCATGAAGGCCTCGTCCTCTTCCTCGACCATGAGGAAGTCGCCGTGGTCGGTGCTGAAGTGCCAGGCCAGCGTCTTCTCGCCGTTGTGGAGGTAGTTGGGGTCGCCCAAGGTGATCTTTTCGAGTTCGTACCCGGCGACGTCGCACAGTTCCCGGATGATGATTTCAAAGTCCGGGGCGTTGTCCAGCGCCTCGTCCTCGGCCCGCGCCCGGCGCTCTTCGAGATCGGGCAGGAGCGCAACCTGGCGTTCGATGTAGGCGCTGAGTTCCTCGTCATCCAGCACAAGCAGGCTTTCCTGGCCCAGCAGCCAGGCGGCGTTGAGGGCGGTGATGTTCTCGGTTTCGAACAGTTCCTCAAACTCACCGTCGAGTTCTTCCATGGTGCGCACGGCATCGTTGGATTCTTCCTCGGCGTCCAGGTCGCCGTCGAGGTAGCGCTCCTCGTCTTCCTCGGACAGGGCATCAAAGACACCAACGGTCCGGTTGAAGAGCTCCAGGTGCGCCGTTGCGCCCATGCTCTCCAGGCCCTCGCGGATCAGCGGATCCACCTCGTCGCGGTCGGCAGTGAACACGTACTGGGCAAAGCCGCCCTCCAGCGACTGCGTGACATAGAAGTCCACGTAGTAGCTGCGAAGTGCCGCGGGGGCGATCTCGCGGGAGTCCAGCAGGCTGCCGTACATGGCATTCACCACGTGAACGTTGGCATCGACAACCTCCTCACTGCCGGCTTCGATGCTGGCCTTGGTCAGGACGACAGGGTTCTGGCTCATGGTCATGGGATTCCTCACTGCTGCTGAAAGCTTCGATGAAGCTCGGGACACTTTCACGCTACGGGGGCTTGGACAGCGGGCGGTTGAGGCGGAAGTGAACGTCAGACGAAGTTTCAGGCCCCCGCCGGGCGAACTAAGATGAATCAGATAACCATCGAATCGGACACGGCCCTGCCGTGGCCACTGAAAGTAGCGCGCACCATGCCATCCCAACCGGACGAGAGTGCGGCACTGGCAATACAGACTCCCGCCATCACCGACCGTTCCCTCGCGGCCGGCCTGGCGTATGCCATGGGAAGCCGCGTCTCCGGTATCTCGTTCGATGCCACCACCGGGCTCATGCTGGGCAAGGTCAGGGGCGGCGCGGACGTGCCTTACTCCACCACGGCCAAGCTGGTCCGGAAAACGGGCGGCTGGAGCTGCACTGTCGGGGTCTGCAGCTGCCCCGTCCGCAAGGACTGCAAGCACGTGGCGGCGCTGCTCTTCGCTGCCGAGGACAACCCCGCCATCCGCGTCCAGCTACTTGCCCCGGCCGAGGTTTCCCGGCTGTCCCGGCAGCCCGCCAGCCTGGAGCTGGCCGACTGGGAGCAGGCCCTCAGCCCGCTCATTTCGCAGCCCGGGATCACCCAGTCGAGTAACGGCATCCCGCTGGCCCTCCAGTTTGAGGTCGAGGAACCGGCCCCGCACTTCTCCTACACAGGCCGCCGCGATCCGCTCCGCAGCGTGCGCCAGCTCAAGGCCCGGCCCGTGATCATGGGCGCCAAGGGCAAGTGGATCCGGGGCGACGTCTCCTGGAACACCCTGAGCTACCTGAACTTCCGGCGCGAATGCAACGAGGCGCACATCGAGTGGATGCAGGCCTTCCTCGCCGCCCACACCGCCGCCGCCAACCGCGTCCACAACTCCTCCGCGCTCTGGCTGGGCCTGAACACCTTCGCGGGCAAGAACATGTGGAGCCTGCTCGCTGACGCCAAAAAGATCGGCCTCGCCCTCGTCCACAGCCGCGGCACTGAGCCGGTGCGGCTCGCGGAGTCTCCCGCCGCCGTCGGGCTTAATTTGAGCCGTTACGGCAACGAATCTGCCACGGAAACTGCGTCGGGGCAGTCAGCAGACAAAACGGCCGACGACGGCGGTCTGGAGCTCGCGCCCACCATCACCGTGGAGGGGGAAGACGTTGATCCGGCGTCGGTGGGCACCATCGGCCGCCCCGCGCACGGCATCTTCCTGACCACCGGCGGGGACGCGCTGCCGGGTGTGTCTGCGGACAGTGTGATCACGGTTGCCCCGCTGGAAAGCGGGCTGAGCGAGGAGCTCCTGGCGTTCGTGACCGCGGGCAGCACCCTGCATATTCCCGCGAAGGATGAAACCCGCTTCCTCACCGGTTTCTACCCGAAACTCAAGCAGACCGCACGGGTGACCGCCAAGGATGACTCGGTGGAACTGCCCGCCCTGGCTGTCCCCACGCTCTCGCTGCTGGCCAACTACGGGGCGGACCACCGCGTGCGGCTGCATTGGGAATGGCACTACAAGTCCGGGACCCTGGTCACCGCCCAGCCCCTTTGGCGGCACCCCGGCGACCACGGCTACCGCGACGACACCGCGGAAGCACGCATCCTTGAGGGCATCGGCCAGCCGTGGGACGTTGTCCCGGCGCTAGGCGAATCGGCCACCGGTGGTTGGGGCACGCCGCGGCTCTCCGCTTCGGCGGAACTGAGCGGCCTGGACACCCTCGCGTTCACCGAGGACGTCCTGCCCATGCTGCGGCAGGCACCGGATGTTTCGGTGGACACCGCGGGCGAAATCGCGGACTACCGTGAGGCCGAGGAAGCCCCGGTGGTTTCCATCTCCACCAAGGCCACCGAACAGCGCGACTGGTTCGATCTTGGCATCCAGATTTCCCTGGAAGGCCAGCCCGTCTCGTTCGCCGCCGTGTTCTCCGCCCTTGCGGCCGGCCAGACCAAGATGCTCCTGCCCAGCGGCGCCTACTTCTCGCTGGACCTGCCGGAACTGCACCAGCTGCGGGCCCTCATCGAGGAAGCCCGCTCGCTGCAGGACAACAAGGACGCGCCGCTGCAGATCAGCCGCTTCCAGGCCGGGCTGTGGGACGAGCTGGCCCAGCTGGGCATCGTGGACGAACAGGCTGCCGCGTGGCGCTCCGCCGTGGGCGGCCTGCTTGAGGGCGGGATCGAGGGGCTGCCGCTGCCTGCCTCACTGAATGCCGAACTGCGGCCCTATCAGCTTGAGGGTTTCAACTGGCTGAGCTTCCTTTACAAGCACAGCCTGGGCGGGGTCCTCGCGGACGACATGGGCCTGGGCAAAACCGTGCAGGCCCTCGCGCTGATGTGCGCGGCGAAGGAGCAGGCTGCGCAGGTTGCTCAGGTTGCGGGACGAACGGCGGCCGATTCTTCGGCCGCGGAACCCACCGCCCAAACAGCAGCGCGCGACGGCGGGACTCCCTTTTTGGTGGTGGCACCCACCAGTGTGGTGGGCAACTGGGCGGCGGAGGCCGCGCGGTTCGCGCCGGGCCTGAAAGTCCGCACCGTCAGTGAAACCTTCGCCAAGAACGGCCAGGACGTCGCCGTGGAACTGGGCGGCGCGGACATCGTCATCACCTCCTACGCCCTGTTTCGGATCGACTACGAGTCCTACGCCACCCGGACCTGGGCCGGGCTGGTTTTGGATGAGGCGCAGTTCGTCAAGAACCACCAGTCCAAGGCCTACCAGTGCGCCCGCAAGCTGCCGGCAGCCTTCAAGCTGGCCATCACCGGCACGCCGCTGGAAAACAACCTCATGGAGTTCTGGGCGCTGACGTCCATCGTGGCGCCGGGCCTGTTCTCGAGCCCCAAGCGGTTTGCCGAGTACTACCAAAAGCCGGTGGAAAAGAACGGCGACAAGGGGCAGCTGGAAAAGCTCCGCCGTCGGGTCCGTCCGCTCATGATGCGCCGCACCAAAGACCAGGTCATCAAGGACCTGCCGCCCAAGCAGGAGCAGATCCTGGAGGTGGTGCTGAATCCGCGCCACCAGAAGGTCTACCAGACGCACCTGCAGCGGGAACGGCAGAAGATCCTGGGACTGATCGAGGACGTCAACAAGAACCGCTTCACCATCTTCCAGTCGCTCACCCTGCTGCGGCAGCTCAGCCTGGACGCGTCGCTGGTGGATCCGTCGCTGACCGCCGTCCGGTCCTCGAAGCTGGACGTGCTGTTTGAGCAGTTGGAGGACCTGGTGGCCGAAGGTCACCGCGCCCTGATCTTCAGCCAGTTCACGGGTTTCCTCGGGAAGGTCCGCGAGCGGCTTGTGGAGGAGAAGATCGAGTTCTGCTATCTCGACGGCGGCACCCGGAACCGTACCGACGTCGTCAATGAATTCAAGAACGGCAGTGCGCCCGTGTTCCTCATTTCGCTCAAGGCCGGCGGCTTTGGGCTGAACCTGACCGAGGCCGACTACGTCTTCCTGCTGGACCCCTGGTGGAACCCCGCGTCCGAGGCGCAGGCCGTGGACCGGACCCACCGGATCGGGCAGGCGCGCAATGTCATGGTCTACCGGCTGGTCGCCAAGGACACCATCGAGGAAAAAGTGATGGCCCTGAAGGCGCGGAAATCCCAGCTGTTCGCGGACGTCATGGAAGGCGATGCCCTCTCCGGCGGCGCCATCACCGCCGAAGACCTGGCGGGACTGTTCAAGGACTGATCTGTCCTTCTCGTCCCGGGCCCCTCCCCCACGGCTCTAGCTGCAGGAAGTCAGAATCCCTGCGATCGCATCGTGCTCGGCCTGAGTGGTCCACAGCTGGTACTTGACCTTGACGGCGGTCTGACGGACCACATATTCGCAGCGGAACGCCTTGTTGAGCGGGAGCCAGGTGGCCGCGTCCTTGTCACCCTTGGCGCTGTTCGTGGGGCCGTCGGCAGCCATCAGGTTCAAGGGATCGTTCGCCAGTTGCCTTCGCTGTTCGGCACTGAGCTGTTGTGCGCCCTTCTGCCAGGCATCGCTGAGTGCTACGAGGTGATCAATCTGGATGGCCGTGCTGGTGGCGTTGCCGCGGACAAAGTTGATGGTTGTGCCGGTGTACTTGTCCCTGAGCACGCCGGTGGCAACCACGCAGTCCTGGGTGCCGGGCTTGAACGTCTCGCCTTCGAGATCCCTGGCGAGGATATCGTTCCGGGTGTCGCAGCCGTTGCGGTCCACGTCGGCCCAGGCCGGGCCGAATTCCTCGCGGCTGTAGCCGGTCTTGGGCGCACGCCCCTTCACGGGGATCGATTCCAGTTGTGCACGGGCCGTCGCTGCTTCGGCCGGGCTCAGGGATTCGCCGGAGTTGGCCGACGGCGCTCCTCTGACCCCTTCGGCCATCGAGGTTGCTGCCTGCCCTGCGGCTTGGGCTGCGGCGTCACAACCGGCGAGGGCGCCTACGAGAAGCAGACTGGTGAACAGGGTCAATGCCTTGGTGGCGGCGGAACGGTTGATCGGTATGTCCTTCAAGAGTGCGGCGGAGGCAGGCGTGCGGGAGAGGGCAGCCGTGCGGGGGAGGCCGGCGTGCGGCGGAGGTGAACAGGCTACTAGTGCACGCCGTCCTGAGCTGTCAGGCCTGTTGGTGGAGTCGGTCACACAATCGGTCAGGCTGCGCGGCAGGCGAGGACCGCGACGATGCGACGACCGCGGCGATGCGACGACCGCGGCGATGCGGGAACTCCGCTGCTGAAATACCTCAAAATTCTTTTTCGAGCGATCACGCTGACAGCCTTAAATGTCGTACCCCCTCGACATGATGGAGGTATGGAAAGCACAGCAGCGGACGATCGGCCAGAGGCGGTGTCGGCGGACGCCGGCCCAGCAGCAGCCGTGCCAATCGACGCGGCGTCGGCTGACGCGGTGTCGTCGGACGCGGCGTTTGATGAGGTAGTGGCTGCCGTTGCCGTGCTGGCCGAACTCCGCCGTCGCCAGCGTGAGGACCCCGCCGGGCCGGATCCGCTGCGCCGGGGTGTGGACGGCTCCCTGGACCGCCTGGCCGTCATCTCCCGGCTCGAAGCAAGCACGGCCGCTTTGAAAGTTTTCACCACCACCGAATACCTCGACGGGACCACGGCACTCACACCCCCTGCCGCGTCCCCGCAGGAGAATACCGCCCACGAAATGGCCGCGATCGCCGAACTCGCCTGCGTCCTGACCGTCAGCGAACCAAACGCCGCATCACTTCTCTCCACCTCCCACCGGCTCACCACCACCCTGCCCCTGACCCTGGCCGCCCTGCAGGCAGGAACCATGTCCTGGCAGCACGCCCGGGTCATGGCGGACGAAACCCTCAACCTCGATCACGCCGGCGCCGCCGCCCTGGAAGCCCACTTCCTGGATCCCGCCGCACCCAACC
>NZ_JARESG010000011.1 GCF_029076445.1 Pseudarthrobacter naphthalenicus | reverse complement strand
CTCTGGGGTTAACCTCTGTTGATGGACACCTGAAGTAGCGGGATCCTTGGATTCTGCGGGAAGGTGTTCTTGTGAGCACGACACGACGAAAATTCACCCCGGAGTATCGGCGGGAGGCTGCCCGCCTTGTGATTGACACGGGCAGGCCGGTCGCGCCGGTGGCCCGCGAACTGGGCCTGGGTGAGCAGCTGCTGGGCCGGTGGGTTGCCCAGGAACGGGCACGGCTGGCCGCTCCAGAGGAATCCGCGGCAGCGGAGGCAGGGAACTCCGAGCTGGAGCGTTTGCGGCGGGAAAACGCACAGCTGCGGATGGATAACGAGTTCCTGGGAAAAGCCGCAGCCTTCTTCGCTTCCAAGCAGCAGAATCGGAATGCTTCGAGCTGATGGAGGCGGAGAAGGCTAACTACCCGGTCCAGCGAATGGCCCGGCTCTTGGGGGTGTCCCGATCCGGGTACTACGCTTGGCGCCGACGAAGCTCCGAGGAGTCGGAGCGGGCCATTGCCCGGGCGGAACTGGATGCGAAGGTCAGGCGGGCTCATGCGGATTCGTCCGGGATCTACGGGGCCCCTCGGGTCCAGGCGGCCCTGGCCAGGAACGGGACCGGCGTTGACCGGAAGACCGTGGCATCCTCAATGCGCCGGCAGGGCCTGGAAGGGATCTCTCCGCGGCGTTTCCGGCCGATAGCGCCGATCGGTGAGGCACGAGTCCATTCCATCCCGGACCTGGTGGCCAGGAAATGGGACACCGGGGCCCTGGACGCGGTCTGGATCTCAGACATCACCTACCTGCGCACCGATGAAGGCTGGGTGTATCTGTGCGCTGTCCGGGACGCCTGCTCCCGACGCGTGCTCGGATGGGCGATGGACTCAACCCAGACCACCGCCCTGGTCGAACGGGCACTGCGTATGGCCTACATCCTGCGCGGCGCAGGCCCGACCGGCGTCGTGTTCCACGCCGACCGCGGCACCCAGTACACCTCGACCCAGCTCAACGATGTCTGCACCGGGTTAGGCATCCAACAGTCCGTCGGCCGGACAGGGGTGTGCTGGGACAACGCCATGCAGGAATCGTTCTGGTCCACCCTGAAAACCGAGTTTTACGACCGGCGACGCTGGGCAACCAGGCACGACGCAATCCGGGCAACCGGCCGCTGGATCGAGGAGTTCTACAACCGTGCCCGGCTCCACTCAGCCATCGGCTACACCACACCCGTGGAACACGAACGACTCCTCACCACGGATAAACCTCAGCCGGCACAAGCCGCCTGATCGACTGTCCACGATTTGCGGGTAACCCCATCTCTCACTTAATGCGGCTTAAACGCCGACGCTCTCTCACTTTCTTCAAGAAAGTGAGAGAGCGTCGAGCCAAAACCCACATCAAGTGAGAGAGCGTCGAGCCAAAACCCACATCAAGTGAGAGAGCGTTTGGCTTACTTGACGGCGCGCTGCCGGGAGATTTCGTACAGCGAGATGCCCACGGCCATGGAGGCGTTGAGCGACTCCATGGCGGAATCAATGGGGATGGAGACAATCTGGTCGCAGTTCTCCCGGACCAGCCGGCTCAGGCCCTTGCCCTCGGAGCCCACCACGATGCAGACGGGTTCCGTGCCGAGGGTGAGGGCGGGCAGCGAGACGTCGCCGTCGCCGTCGAGCCCCAGGACGAAGATGCCCATGTTCTTGAACTGCTTCAGCGCGCTGTTGAGGTTGCCCGCGCGGGCAACCGGGACGCGCACGGCCGCGCCGGCGCTGGTCTTCCAGGCCGAGGCGGTGACGCCCACGGAACGGCGCTCCGGCACAATGACGCCGTGGCCGCTGAATGCGGACACGGAGCGGATGATGGCGCCCAGGTTGCGCGGGTCCGTGATGCCGTCCAGCGCCACGAACAGCGGCGCGTTTGCAACGTGGCCCTTCTTCCATCGGTCCACGGTTTCTTCGGCAAGATCGTAGGCGTCCTGGTATTCGTACGGCGGGATCTGCAGGACGAGGCCCTGGTGAACGGCGTCGTCGGTCATGCGGTCGAGTTCGGGCTTGCCGGTTTCGAGCAGCGGGATGCCGCGTTCTGCCGCGATCTTCAGCGACTCCTTAACACGGTCATCCATTTCAATCCGGATGGCGATGTGCAAGGCCTTCGCTGGGATGCCGGCACGGAGTGCTTCGACCACAGAGTTGCGGCCGGTGACAACTTCCTCGGTGGCCCGCCCCTTGGGACCTGAGCGGGCTGCGCCGGCGCTGCGGGCACCGGTACCGCGCTTGGCGGCAGAACGTTCCGCGAGCTGCTTGCTCTTGTGCGCCTTGTGATACGGGCGGTCCTCCGCCTTGGGGGTTGGGCCCTTGCCCTCCAGAGCCTTGCGGCCGTGGCCACCGGTTCCGATGGTGGGCCCCTTCTTTGCTTTGACCGACCGGCGACCGTTGTTGGCCATGAGAATTCCACCCTTGATTGTTTGACTGAGTCTGCTTAACAGTCTACTGAATCAAGTAAAATCGCCTGACCTTCGCGAAAACGCCGGGGGCATCAGTCCCGCTGCAGGCTCCACGTGGCGCCGTCCGGGCCGTCCTCGACGGCGATCCCGGCCGCCTTCAGCGTGTCCCGGATGGCGTCCGACGCAGCCCAGTCCTTGGTTGCCCGGGCCTGGGCACGTGCCGCGAGCTGGGCTTCGACCAGCACCTCAAGGGCAGCGGTTTCGCGGGCATCCGATACCGCGCCGGTTGCCACCGCGTTCAGGCCAAGAACACGGAGCATGTCGTGTACCGAGTGCAAGGCCTGTTGCGCATCCTCCAGCCGCCCTTCCGTCAGCGCGGTGTTCCCGGACCGGACGGTTTCGTGGAGCACTGCCAGCGCCTGGGGCACGTTGAGGTCGTCATCCATGGCCCGCTCGAACGGCTCCGGGACCTTGCCGTAGGTGGCGAACGCGTAGTTGCCGCCCTCGGACAGGGCGCGGACGGCGCGGCTGATAAAGCCGTC
Organism: Pseudarthrobacter naphthalenicus; assembly: GCF_029076445.1. Lineage (GTDB taxonomy): Bacteria > Actinomycetota > Actinomycetes > Actinomycetales > Micrococcaceae > Arthrobacter > Arthrobacter naphthalenicus. The sequence continues at coordinate 150,210 of NZ_JARESG010000011.1, read as the reverse complement.
AATGCGTTCGACGGCGGCGGCGGCCTCTTCGAGCGAGGTGGGCCGGTAGTCCAGCACCGAGCGGTAGTGCGCCTGGCCGAGGTAGTACCGCACCACCCGTGGCGAGGCGAGCTCCAGCATCTCGGCCGGGCTGATGGTGTTGCCGATGGACTTGGACATCTTTTCACCCTCGTAGGTGACCATGCCGTTGTGCATCCAGAAGTTGGCGAAGCCGTGCCCTGCCGCCTGCGACTGGGCCATCTCGTTTTCGTGATGGGGGAAGCGCAGATCGAGGCCGCCACCGTGGATGTCGAACTCGGCGCCGAGGTATTTGGTGACCATGGCGGAGCATTCCAGGTGCCAGCCCGGACGGCCGGTACCCCACGGCGAAGCCCAGCTCGCCGTCGTCGGCTCTCCCTCTTTATAACCCTTCCACAAGGCGAAGTCGCGGGGGTCTTTCTTGCCGCGGGGATCGGCGTCGGGCGCCCCCTGCATGTCATCAATGTTTTGGCGCGTGAGGGACCCGTATTTATCCCAGGACCTCACGTCAAAGTAGACATCGCCGGAGCCGTCCAACGCCGGGTAGGCATGCCCGCGGTCGATCAGTTGCTGTATCAGCGCGTGCATCTCCGGGATGTGCCCCGTGGCGCGGGGTTCGTAGGTGGGACGCGATACGCCCAGCGTGTCGTAGGCCTTCAGGAATTCCTGCTCGTAGCGGTAGGCCAGCGCCCACCATTCCTCCTCGCGGACAGTATCCGGTCCGTCTTCGAAATCCGGGTCGAAGGACTCCGCGGATTTGCTCAGGATCTTGTCGTCGATGTCCGTAACGTTGCGGACGGCTGTGACGCGCAGGCCCCGGTACTCAAGCCAGCGGGTGAGCTGGTCGAAGGCGATGGCTGAGCGGATGTGGCCCACATGCGGCATGCCCTGCACCGTGGCACCGCAGTAGTACAGGCTCACCTTTCCCGGGACGAGGGGAACGAAGTCGCGGACTTCGGCGGATGCGGTGTCGTAAAAACGGAGGGTCACCGCTCCAGATTAGCCGATCCGGTCCGGTTGCTTGGGATACACCAAAGCGGTGGCAATGGCGGAAATGCCTTCGCCGCGGCCGGTGAACCCCAGCCCGTCACTCGTGGTGGCCGTGACGCTGACGGCGGCTTCAGCTGCCGCGCTCAGGACATCCTGCGACTCCAGCCGGCGCGGACCGAACTTCGGCCGGTTGGCCACAAACTGCACTGCCACGTTGCCGATTTCAAAACCGGCTGCCCGGACAATCCTGGCTGCCTCCTTCAGCAGGGTGATCCCTGAGGCCCCGGCAAACTCCGGGCGGTCCGTCCCGAAATGTGTACCCAGGTCCCCGATGCCGGCGGCTGAGAACAGGGCATCGGCGGCGGCGTGAGCCACGGGATCCCCGTCCGAGTGCCCGGCAAGGCCGCGCTCGCCTTCCCAGAACAGGCCGCCGAGCCACAGCGGACGTGGCTGGTCCTCCGATGCGTACGCGTGGACGTCCAGGCCGATGCCTGTGCGGGGCAGGATCATCTGCGGCCCTTCCATGTTCAGCCTTCCACCCAGCGGATCCCGAGTGGGCCTTCCAGCAGGCCCTCGGCAATGATCAGGTCGAGGGGGGTGGTGATTTTCAGGGACTGGGTGGAGCCGTGGACGGCATGCACGGGGACGCCCAGAAGTTCGACGAGCATGGCGTCGTCGGTGACGGCAGCGGCCTGGGCTTCGTCGAACCGGGAGGCTGCCCGGTGGGCGTCGTGCAGCGTGGAGAGCCGGAATCCCTGGGGTGTCTGGACGGAGCGCAGTTCCTCCCGCGGGGCAGTCCCGGTCACAAGTTCCGGGGCAATGGCGGCGTCCTCGCCGCTGGTGCTGGCCACGGTCTTGACCGTGTCCACCACCGGAACTGCCGGAATGACCGCAACGGCGCCGGCGGCCAAGGAGTCCACCACCCGGTGGAAAACATACTCCGGGGTCAGCGCGCGGGCGGCGTCATGAACCAGCACCGCTTCGATGCCCTCCATCAGGCCTCCAAGGCCAGCCCGGACCGACTCAGCCCGGGTGGCACCGCCGTCCACGAGGGTGAGGACGGGCCCGCCGTCGGCCAGTTCCTCCCTGAATTCCTCCAACAGCTCGTGCAGTCCGTCGGCACCCGCCGGCAACACGATGCACACCTGGCTGCTCACCCCGGAGGCAACGACGCCGCGGAGCGCGTGCATCAGGATTGGTTCTCCGCCGAGGGGTACCGCAGCCTTCGGCATCCCGTGCCCAAGCCTTTCGCCGGAGCCGGCGGCCACAAGGATGACGGCGGTAACGGGGCGGGGCAGTGCGTTGCTCATGGCGTCTAGCCTACGTCCCGCCCGGCCAGTCCGGCTGGACCCTGCGACGGAATTGGTGGGCGCCGGCGATCGTCGGCAGTGGCGGTCGGCCTCGAGGCCGCGCCACGGGGACGCGCCACGGGCTGAAATTGGGCAAAAAGAAACCCCGGAGGTGCTTTCGCATCCCCGGGGCTCAATTCTTAGGAAGCCAGGACCTCGTCGAGAACGCTTGCCGCCTTCTCTTCATCGGTCTTTTCAGCCAGTGCCAGTTCTGAAATCAGAATCTGGCGGGCCTTGGCCAGCATGCGCTTTTCACCTGCGGAAAGGCCCCGATCGTGATCGCGGCGCCAAAGGTCACGGACAACCTCTGCTACCTTGATGACGTCACCGGAAGCAAGCTTCTCCAGATTTGCCTTGTACCTGCGTGACCAGTTGGTGGGCTCTTCAGTGAACTCGGCACGAAGCACGTCAAACACGTGCTCCAGGCCTTCCTTGCCCACTACGTCACGTACCCCAACAAGGTCAACGTTCTCTGCTGGAACTTCAATGGTCAGATCACCCTGAGCCACCTTGAGCTTGAGATACATTTTCTCTTCGCCCTTGACAGTGCGCATCTTGATTTCTTCAATTTTTGCAGCACCGTGGTGAGGGTAAACTACTGTCTCGCCGACCTCAAATACCATGTAAACATTCCCCTTTCCCGCAGACCAGTTTATCACGATTCAGGCATATGACTGGCCTGGAACGAGCCCCGGAACCGCGTGAATACGCGGAAAATGGGCGGAATCGACCCCCTCGGACCCCTTGACGGATGCGGATAATAGTGCATGCGGGGCCTGCTGCCAAGGACATTGTGACCGCGCGGAATCCTCGTTTGGGCCCGTTTGCGGCTAGGCTATGGCTGATTAATGTTTCCACACTCTCGAGGAGTACGTGACGTGCGTTTCACTGCGATGAACCGGGCCCAGAGCGGCAAACTGGCACTGGCGGCAGGAGCTCTGGCCCTGGGCTTGGCCACGATGACAGGCTGCGGCTACATCACCCCCCAGCAGACCACTCACCAGTACTCCTCCTCGGACGGCATCCGTGCCGACCTGGGTCCGCTGCAGTTGCGGAACATGCTGATCGTCTCCGCCGGTGAGAACAAGCCCGGCCGCCTGCTCGGCGCCGTCTACAACTCCTCCTCGCAGGACGTGAAGCTTACTGTCAACGGCGCCAAGGGTTCACAGACCCAGGTGCCCGTCAAGGCCAACTCCTACACCCTGCTCAACGAATCAACGGACGAGGCCATCCTCAGCACGAGCGGCGGCATTCCGGGTTCCCTCGTGGACATCAAGGTCACCGAGGACGGCACCAACGTCAACAAGACTGTGAAGATGCCCGTCCTGGACGCCACGCTCCCCGAGTACAAGGAATACCTGCCGGCAGGCAGCGAACCCACCGGAACCGCGTCCCCCACCCCGTCGTCATCAACGTCGGCATCGCCGTCGGCAAGCGCCACCGCCGGCGCGCACTAGTCACGGCCGCCGCCAGGCAACCGCAGCCGGGCAACAGCCACCAGGCAAACCGCGGTAACGCAAAAGGAGGGGCTCCCCAGGGGAGCCCCTCCTTTTGCGTTACCGGCGCCGTTGGACTGCCGGGATACCGCCTACGGCTCGAACTTGTAGCCGAGACCGCGGACCGTCACCAGGTAGCGCGGCGCTGACGGATCCGGCTCGATCTTGCCGCGGAGCCGCTTGACGTGCACGTCCAGGGTCTTGGTGTCCCCCACATAGTCGGATCCCCACACCCGGTCGATCAATTGGCCGCGGGTCAGCACCCGGCCCGAATTCCGCAGCAGCATTTCCAGCAGCTCGAATTCCTTCAGCGGCAGGAGGACCTGCTCACCGTCCACGCTGACCACGTGCCGTTCGATGTCCATCCGGACGGGGCCTGCCTGCACTGTGGCGGAGATCAGCTCTTCCGGCTCACCCTGCCGGCGGAGCACGGCCCGCACCCGGGCCACCAGTTCTCGGGACGAGTACGGCTTGGTGACATAGTCGTCGGCGCCCAGTTCGAGGCCCACCACCTTGTCGATCTCCGAGTCCTTGGCCGTCAGCATGATGACCGGAACACCGGAACGCTGCCGCAGCTGCCGGCAGACCTCCGTTCCGGACAGGCCGGGAAGCTGCAGGTCCAGGAGGACCAGGTCCGCCCCGTTCCGGTCGAACTCAGTGATCGCGTCCAGGCCGTTGTCCACGACCTCGACTTCGAATCCTTCCTTGCCCAGCAAATACGACAACGGGTCGCTGAAAGACTCTTCGTCCTCAACAATCAAAATCCTGCTCAAGCGCTGGCTCCTTGCTCATGTACGCCGCGCTCTTTGACACGCTCGGGTACGGCTCGATCTCTGACAACTGGGGTATCGGGTTCGTCCTGGCTCTCCATCTCAGGAAGCCTCAGGGTGAAGGTGGACCCCTGGCCGGGCCGGGACCACAGGGTCACCTCGCCGCCGTGGTTGGAGGCAACGTGTTTGACGATGCTCAGGCCCAGGCCGGTGCCGCCGGTGTGGCGGGACCGTGCCGCGTCCACGCGATAGAAACGTTCAAAGACCCGTTCCTGGTCCTCCGGGGTCATGCCCTCGCCCTGGTCAGTGACCGAAACGGCGATGAGTCCGTCCTTGGAACGGACCCCCACCCCCACCTTGGTGTTCTCCGGCGAATAGCGGATGGCGTTATCGATCAGGTTCCGCAGCGCGGTTACCAGCAGATCGCGGTCACCGTACACTGTGGCAGCTACGGGTTCCCCGACGACGATCTGGATTTTCTTGCTTTCGGCGGGCAACTGGGACCGGTCCACGGCTTCGGCGATGACGGCGTTAATGTCCACCGCGCTGCCGCCCTGGGACACGCTTGCGCCCTGGAGCCGGGAAAGTTCGATGATGTCCTGGACCAGGGCCGCGAGCCGGCCCGATTCCTTGTGCATCCGTTTGGCGAAGCGGCGCACCGCCTCTTCGTCATCCGCGGAGGACTCAAGGGCCTCGGCCAGCAGGGAAATCGCGCCCACCGGGGTCTTCAGCTCGTGGGACACGTTGGCGACGAAGTCGTTGCGGATCTCTTCCGTGCGGGTGATCTCGGTGCGGTCATCGGCCAGCAGCAGGATGTATTCCTCGCCGAGCATGGCTGCACGCACCTGGACAATAATGGTGCCCTGGCCGAGCGGTCCGCGCGGGAGCTCCAGCTTCTTCTCCAGGATCACGCCGTCGCGGCGAACGCCGGCCGTCATGTCCAGCAGCTCCTTGTGGACCACCGTGTGGCCGCGCACAAGGCCGTAGGCGTAGGCCGCAGGGCTGGCCCTGACCACACCGTCCACCGCGTCCACCACCACGAAGGCCCGGCCAACCACGGCCAGTACCTCCGCTGCGCCTGCCGGCAGGGACGGCTCGTCCATGTCCACGTCGACATACCGCCGCTGTTTTTCACTGACCCTGAAGGCGAGCACGCCAAAGGTGCCCAGCGCCAGGCCGACGAGGCCGGCGATGACACCGATAAGCGTAGGATCCACAGCTCCAGCTTATGCTGAGATGAGTGGCTGGCCGGTGCGTCCGGGGCCGTTGCACAGACGGTTCAGCTAACGTTCATTTACAAGAGACTTGCCGTTCACCGCACGCTGGCAGAGTTACGGGTTGGAGTGCCGAACGGCGACATGAATTCCGTCTGCCATTGGGGGCGGGGTTCCGAAGAAAGGACGCCCCCGTGCGTAAGGTTTTTCAGGAAGAGCTGACCCAGGTCGGTGAGCAGCTGGTTGAGATTTCAAAGTTGGTCAGTGAGGCAATGGAGAAGGCCACCACGTCCTTCGAGGTTGCTGACGTTGACCTTGCGGAGGACGTCATCGCGGCCGATGCCCGCATCGACTTCCTGCAGAACAGCCTGGACGAACGTGCCATCGACATCCTCGCGCTGCAGGGCCCGGTTGCCAGCGACCTCCGCATGATCGTTGGCTCGCTTCGGATGAGTGCCTCGCTGGAGCGGATGGGTGACCTTGCCCGGCACGTCGCCCAGCTGGCCCGGCTGCGCTTCCCGTCCACCGTGATCCCCGCATCCATGACGGAAACGTTCAAGAAGATGGCCGAGCTGGACCAGCTGATTGCGGACAAGCTCACCGTGCTCCTGGAAACCCGGGACCTCGAGGTGGCCCGCGACATCCTGAAGGCCAACACCACCATCGATGACCTTCACCTGAGCGTCTTCAAGGCCATCGCTTCGCCGGACTGGGCCGAGTCCCCCGCGACCACCGTGGACGTTGCCCTCGCGAGCCGCTACTTCGAACGGTTCGCTGACCACGGCGTCTCCGTGGCCCGCAAGGTCACCTACCTGGTCACCGGCGAATGGCAGCCCCAGGCCCTCTAGCCCAAAAAGTTCACCGCGTACGACGGCGGGCCGGTCACCTGAGGTGACCGGCCCGCCGTCGTCAATTAACCGTCAACGCAACCCGCGGAGTCTTATTTCTTGCCCTGGTTCGCCACGGCCAGGATGGCCTCGGCGGCGGCATCGGGGTCCAGGTAGGTGCCGCCGGCCTTGATGGGCTGGAAGTTCTCGTCGAGGTCATAGACCAGCGGGATCCCGGTGGGGATGTTCAGGCTGGCAATGGCGTCGTCGCTGATGCCGTCCAGGTGCTTGACCAGGGCGCGGAGGGAATTGCCGTGGGCGGTGACCAGGACGGTCTTGCCGGCCTTGAGGTCTACCTTGATATCGGATTCCCAGTACGGCAGGAGACGGGTCAGGACGTCCTTGAGGCACTCGGTGCGCGGCAGGGCGTCGCCGAGGTCCGCGTAGCGCGGATCATGGGCCTGGGAGAATTCGCTGTCATCCGAGAGGGGCGGCGGCGGGGTGTCATAGCTGCGGCGCCATTCCATGAACTGCTCTTCACCGAACTCCGCCAGGGTCTGGGCCTTGTCCTTGCCCTGCAGCGCCCCGTAGTGGCGTTCGTTCAGGCGCCAGTCCCGCTTGACCGGGATCCACCCGCGGTCCGCCTTGTCCAGCGTGATGTTGGCCGTGTTGATGGCGCGCTTCAGCAGTGACGTGTAAACAACGTCGGGCAGGATGTTGTTCTCCACCAGGAGCTCACCGCCGCGGGCCGCTTCCTCGCGGCCCTGGTCGTTAAGGTCAACGTCCACCCAGCCGGTGAACAGGTTCTTGGCGTTCCATTCGCTGTGGCCGTGGCGCAGCAGAATCAGCTTGTAAGTCATGATTTTCATCCTAGCCGAGGGCACGCTTGAGCCCGCTGTGCGTTACACCACAGGACGTTCCGGGGCTAAAGTTGGGCGGTGGTGCAAAAGGCTGAACGGGTGAACGCTCCCCATCATCGGAACGGCAAACCCGTAGGAAACGTCACCCGCGGCACCACCAACCCGAACCGGATGCGCCGGGTGGACCGCTGGCTGACGGGGCCGCAGTCCTGGCGGCTGCGGGCGGCCAAAGACCCCTTGGTGGTTGACCTGGGCTACGGCGCAACGCCAGCCACCGCCGTCGAACTTTTTGAACGCCTCCGCGCTGCCCGGCCGGACGTGCGCGTCTGCGGGATCGAAATCGAACCGGAACGGGTCCGCGCTGCCAAGGCCCTGGAACAGCCGGGCCTGCGCTTCCAGGTGGGCGGCTTCGAGCTGGCCCTCCCCGGGCGCCCGGTCCTGGTCCGGGCGTTCAACGTCCTGCGGCAGTATGAGGAGGCCGACGTCGCGGACATTTGGCGCCTGGTTCAGGGCAGGCTCGCCCCCGGCGGCCTCTTCATCGACGGAACGTGCGATGAGATCGGCCGGCGCGTGGCCTGGATAGCCCTCGACGCTGAACGGCCGCTATCGCTGAGCATGTCCGTGCGGTTCGGCAGCTTTGACCTGCCCTCGGACATTGCCGAGCGCCTGCCCAAGGCCCTCATCCACCGGAACGTCCCCGGTGAGCCCGTGCACCGGCTGATGCAGGCCATGGACCGCGCGTGGCTGGAATCGGCGCCGCTGGCTTCGTTTGGGAACAGGCAGCGCTGGCAGGGCATGTGCAAGGCACTGCGCGACGGCGGCTGGCCGGTTCAGGACGGGCCGTCGCGGTGGCGTCTGGGCGAGCTGACCGTGGACTGGGATGCCGTAGCTCCCGGCGGCTACCAGCCGTAAGGGCGGCTTCCGCCCCGGCCCGCGTCCTTGACGGCCGGGCGGACATCGGCGAGGTAGACGGACGCTGCCACAACGGCAGCCAGCCCGAACAGGCCCAGGGTGCCGAACAAGCCGCCGCTGCTGAACAGGGAGATGACTCCGATGAGGGTTGCGCCGCCGGTCAGTGCCAGCCAGAACGTCTTGGTCCGCTTGCCGGTGGCCTCAAACGCGGCGGACTTGTGGCGAACGCAGTCCAGCAGCGCCCACGCCTCGAGGCCCAGTGCCACCAGGGCAAGGACAAAAAACACTGCGCGCTCGACATAAAAAATCATCATTTGACCGTCCACTGTCCAAGCCTAGCCGCCCAGCGCGTCCAGTGCCTGCTTCAAATCGGCCCAGAGGTCCTCAACATTCTCGATGCCCACACTCAGCCGGACCAGGTTCTCCGGCACACTGAGGGGCTCGGCAGTGTGCCGGCGCCGCCGTTCGATCAAAGACTCGACGCCGCCGAGGGAGGTGGCGGGCAGCCAAAGGTGCAGGGCACGCACCAGTTTGTCCGCGGCGTCGGCTCCGCTAAGGCCGGCCACGGGCGCGATCTGAACACACACGATGGATCCGAAGCCCTTCATCTGGGACTTGGCCCGCTCATGGCCGGGATCGGTGGGGAGCCCGGGGAACCGGATGCTTTCGACCAGGGGGTGCTGGCTGAGCCGCTCGGCCAGGACCGCCGCTGACGCCTGCGACCGCTCCACGCGCAAGGCCAGGGTGCGGAGTCCGCGCAGCGCCAGCCAGGCCTCGAACGGGCCGGCGATGCCACCGTGGATGGTGCGGTTGTGCAGCAGCGCCGCCCGGATGTCCGGGTTTGAGGTCACCAGGGCGCCGAGGACAACGTCGGAATGGCCGGCCAGGTATTTCGTCACCGAGTGCAGCACCACGTCCGAGCCGAGGGTCAGGGGCTGCTGGACCAAGGGGGTGGAGAAGGTGTTGTCGGTGACCACGATGGCGCCGGCGGCGTGGGCCGCGGCGGTCAGTTCGCGGATGTCCGCGATTCCCAGCATGGGGTTGGTGGGGCTTTCCAGCCAGAGCATCCTGGCGGCCTTGGCACCCGGTCCCCGCGGGGCCAGCTGTTCCTTGACGGCGTCCGTGTCTGCGATGTCCACGGTCCGGAGCTCGAGGAATCCCTTCTGCGCCATTTCGCTGGCCATCACCATCGAACCCGCGTAGCTGTGCGAGGGCATCACCAGGACCCCGCCGGCCGGCAGCAGCGACAGGGCGGAACTCACCGCCGCCAGACCCGATGCGTAGAGCAGGCCGGGTAGTTCGGAGCCTTCCAACTGGCCGAGAGCCTCTTCGAAGGGATCCCAGGTGGGGTTCGCGTAGCGGCCATAGCCCCGGTCGCCGTCGCCCAGTGCTCCGGTGCCGAAATACGTCGACGACAGGACGATGGGCGGGTTCACGGGTTCGTCGTGCTCCCGCGGGGGCCTGCCGGCGGCAACCACCACGGTTTCGGCGGACAGGGACGCTGCGTGCTGTTCCGTGAGGCTCATGGTGAAAGCGTACTTTGACGCGCGCGGAGCGCTGAAGTCGGTAGGCTGGAGCAGTGACCACCACCAACAGCCCTGGACTTTTCATCGCCTTTGAAGGCGGTGACGGCGCCGGGAAATCCACGCAGGCGGCCCTGCTGGCCATGGCCCTGGAATCACGCGGCCTGACGGTCCTGCGGACCCGGGAACCGGGCGGGACACCCATCGGCGAGAAGCTGCGTTCCCTCGTCCTGGATCACGGCCACGGCCACATTGACGCCCATACCGAGGCCCTCATTTTTGCTGCCTCCCGCGCCGCCCACGCCAGCCAGGTGATCCGTCCGGCGCTGGAGCGGGGTGAGGTGGTCCTGACTGACCGCTACATCGATTCGTCCGTGGCCTATCAGGGTGCCGGCCGCGATCTCGGCGCCGATGCCGTGCGTTCGCTCAACGAGTGGGCCACATCCGGGCTGCAGCCGGACCTGACGGTGTTGTTGGACGTGGACCCGGCCGTCGGCCGACGCAGGCGGACTGCCGGTGCCGCCGCGGAGGACCGGCTCGAATCCGAAGCAGACGAGTTCCACACCACCATCCGTGACGCCTTCCTCGATCTTGCTGCCGGCCGCCCGGAAGCATACCTCGTCCTGCCGGCCCACCTGCCCGTCGCCGACCTCGCGGCGCGGATCCTGGCGAGCGTCGACTCCCTGCTGACGGCGGCGCGGGGTGCCGCATGAGCGTCTGGGATGACCTCCAGGGCCAGCCCGCCGTCGTCGAACAGTTGCGGCAGGCAACCCTCGGTGAGGGCCTGACCCATGCGTGGCTGTTCACGGGACCGCCCGGTTCCGGGCGCTCCAATGCCGCCAAGGCCTTCGCAGCGGCGCTCAACTGCGACCAGGAGGATGTGACCCGGCGCGGCTGCGGCGAATGCCACGCCTGCCAGACCATCCTCGGCGAGACCCATTCGGACGTCACCTTCGTCCGGACCGAGAAAGTCACCATCACCATCGACGAGGCGCGCGACCTGGTGTCCACGGCAGGCAACCGGCCGTCCTCGGGGCGCTGGCGGATCATCGTGGTGGAAGACGCCGACCGCATGGCCGAACGCACCACCAACGTCCTGCTGAAGGCGATCGAGGAACCTACCCCGCGGACCATTTGGATGCTGTGCGCGCCATCACCCGCCGACGTGCTGGTGACCATCCGGTCCCGCTGCCGTGCCGTGGCCCTGCGCCTGCCCCCGGCCGCCGACGTCGCGGCGTTGCTGGTGAAGCGCGACGGCGTGGAACCGGCCCTCGCTGAACGCGCGGCCCGCGCCGCGCAGAGTCACGTGGGGATTGCCCGCCGGCTGGCGCGGGATCCGGAGGCTCGCGAACGCCGGATGGAGACCGTGAAGTTCCCGCTGGGGCTGCGCGGGGTCACCGCGGCGGTGATGATGGCGGACAAGCTCGTAAAGATCGCCACGGCCGAGGCGAACAGTTCCAATGAAGAGCGCGACGCCGCGGAGAAGGCGGCGCTGCTGGCCACCTTGGGCGCCCCTGAGTCCGGGACGCTGCCTCCGTCCATGCGGAGCCAGATCCGGCAGCTGGAGGAGGACCAGAAACGCCGGGCCAAGCGGTCCATCACCGATTCGTTGGACCGGACCCTCACTGACCTGCTTTCCTTTTACCGGGACGTGCTGATCATCCAGCTGGGGAACAGTGTTGAGCTGGTGAACGTTGAGCTCAGGAGTGAACTGGAGGAATTTGCCGGCCGGTCTGCCCCGGAGACCACGCTTGCCCGCATGGACGCCATCAATAAAGCCCGCCAACGCATCACCACCACCAACGTTGCTCCGCTGTTGACCATTGAGTCCATGGCAGCCAGCCTGATCTAGCCCTTCCAAGGAGACCACTCGAATGACTGCTCGCCCCCTGCCCGCACGCTCCCGATCCATGGGGAGCGCACTGCGGGCTGCCGGCGCCCTGGTTCTGGCTCTGACGCTGGCATCGTGCAGCCTCCTTGGCGGCAACAATCCGGACACTGCGCCCGCCACCGGGAAGGCAGACCCCTCCATTGTGGCTTCCGCGCCCGCCGGGCTCGACTCCTACTACTCCCAGCAGGTGGTGTGGGAAGCCTGCGAGAACGGCTTCCAGTGCGCCAAGGTGACCGTGCCGATGGACTACGCGAAGCCTGACGGGGACAAGATCCAGCTCGCCGCCCTGCGGGCTCCGAGCACCGGCAAGAAGCAGGGGAGCCTGCTGGTCAACCCCGGCGGCCCGGGAGGCTCCGGCTACGACTTCGTCAAGGACGCCGCCGGCACGCACTTTTCGCAGTCCGTCCGCGCCAACTACGATCTGGTTGGCTTTGATCCCCGCGGCGTCAAACGCTCCGCCCCCGTGACGTGCATGACAGATGCGGAGCGGGATGCGGCGCGCGCCAAAATCTACGACCTCCAAACAGACTCCGGGCTGGCCACCGCGCTGGCGGACAACAAAGCCATCGCCGAACAGTGCGCGGCGCAGACCGGTCCCTCACTCGGGCATATCGACACCATCAGCGCCGCCAAGGACCTGGACATCCTGCGCGCCGTGGTGAACGACGCCAAGCTGAACTACCTGGGGTACTCCTACGGCACCTTCCTCGGTTCCACCTACGCCTCGCTGTTCCCGAACAACGTGGGCCGGATGGTCCTGGACGGCGCCCTTGATCCGTCCATCAGCAATGAGGAACTGACAATGGGCCAGGCCGTCGCCTTCGAGAAGGCCATCAGGTCCTACGTCGCCAACTGCCTCCAGAATGACGGCTGCCCCCTCAGCGGCACCGTGGACAGCGGTGTCCAGCAGATCCGCGGCATCATCAACTCCGTCCAGGAGACTCCGCGCCCGGCAAAGGACGGCCGCATGGTCAACGCCACGATGTTCGTCAGTGGCCTGATCACGCCTCTCTACAACGATCAGAGCTGGCCCGCCCTCACGCAGGCACTTGCGGCCGCTGCCACCGGTGACGTGAGCCTGATGCTCCGGCTGGCGGACCTCGGCGCCGACCGCGGCTCCAACGGAAAATACACCTCCAATTCCACCTTCGCCTTCAACGCCATCAACTGTCTGGACTACCCCATGGTCTCGGACACGGCCTCCATGCGCGCCGAAGAGCAGCGGCTGCGCCAGGCTTCACCCACCCTGGGCTACTACTTCGCCTACGGCGGCACCAACTGCGTTGACTGGCCTTATAAGAATGTGCGGACCCCGGCCCCGGTCGAGTACACGGGGCAGTCCCCCATCGTTGTCCTGGGGACCACCGGAGACCCCGCAACTCCGGTGGAATGGGCCGCATCGCTGCGTAAGCAGCTGGGAAACGCCTCACTGATGACGTGGCGGGGCGAGGGCCATACCGCCTACGGGCGGGCGAACAGCTGTCTTGAGGATGCGGTGGACAGCTACTTCGTGGACGGCAAGGTTCCGGCCGACAATACGGTGTGTTAGACCGTCTGTCGGGTCCCATTTTGACCCGGACGGCGGGACTCTATTACAGTTGACTCTTGCATGAACCGCCCGGTTAGCCGGGAGATTTCACGCGGTGCTTCCTTAGCTCAGTCGGTAGAGCGTTTCACTCGTAATGAAAAGGTCATCAGTTCGATTCTGATAGGAAGCTCGGGACAAACCCCCTAGAAATCAAGGTTTCTGGGGGGTTTTTCGCTGGCTTGTGGACAAGCGGGGAATCGTAGGGTTCCCCGCTTTTTCCGTTGATGCCCAACCTGTTCGTCATGTCCGCACGACGGTTGGGTGCAGCACGCATGAATAATTTGGGGGAATTATGAAATTGCTTTCGCACGCGGCCATCGCAGGCGCCCTGGCTGCAAGCCTTGTTGGCTGCACGTACTCGGGACCTCCTGCGGAGGCCGGGAGCCCACCACCGGCAAGTCCTTCGCCGTCCCATCCTGCTCCCCTGGCCGGCCCCCAATGGCTCGAAGGGCGCTTCCAGTCCCAAGCTGCCGTCACCAGAGGCGTGGCCACCATCCGCGTGACGGACACGGGAGCGGTGCTGGAGCTGAAGGAGTTTTCAACCGCTCCGGGTGTAGACCTCCGCATCATGCTGAGCCCGGGAACCTTGAGCCCCGGAGCCAACGGCGAGGCGGGACTGACCTCCGCCACGCTGATTGACCTGGCTCCGCTCAGCGACCAGCCCAGCCAACGGATCGACATGGACATCAAGATGTGGTCCGCCCTCCCGGCACCTGTCCGGAGCGTGGTTATTTACAACTATGCCGACCGGACCGCCCATGGCACTGCCAACCTGACCCCGGGGCACCCCTAACCGGACCACGCGACCCCCTCAGCGCCTACGCGAGGGAACGCGAATGACCTTAGGGCTTGGCTGCGGTGCGTAGGCGATGCGGCAGTGCCGTCGGCGCACCCCGGCGCTTCTGCCCCCTTCCTGACACCTCAGAGAATCTGGGTTGTCACGAAGCCGTAGACCGCGAAAATTAGTGCACCGCCTGAGATCACCAAAGCGATTGCCCCGGGCATTCGCCCACTCTTTTTCACCAGGGACGCGACGCCGAGGATGACCACGAGACAGGTCGCCGGCAGGTTGAAAGCGAGGAATATGCCGACCCACAGGAGCCCTGAGTCAACGCCGCCACCCGCGGCCCAGATAGCCCATAACAGTACCGACGCATCGACAATCAGGATGATGAGCGCAAGCAGCCCTGCGGAGACCGCCCGGCGTTCCGCATTGGCTCCTGGGCCGTGGTCTTCCCCGTGCTCACTTCCAGGCAGCGGTCCGGACATGGTTCGTTGCTCCGATGCTCGATGGGCGGTCCGCTGCCTGAACCGCTACGCCAAACAATAGCCCCAGAGGGTCATGCTGGGCAGCGGGTTCGAGGTCGGCTTTTCGAAATTTCCGCACGCACGCCTGACTGGCCGGGCTCATACTGGTGGCATGACCGATCGCGATGAATTCCTGGCGTGGGTTAAAACCGACCTTTACGAAGCGGAACTCGCGCTGCACAACGGCGATTCCGGCCCGCGACGCAGGCTTTGGTCACGGAACGAACCCGTGAGCGTGCTGGGGGCGTGGCGGAACGCTTATGGGCAGCGTGAACTGGACGAACTGTTTACTTCCCTCGAACAGAGCTTCTCGGCCTGCACCGCCTACGCCTTTGAGCTGCAGGCGTATGACGTGGCCGGCGACATGGCCTATACCGCAGGGCTCGAACACATCTCGGTCTCGGTCGACGGCGACCCGCGCACCTTCACGCTGCGGGCCACACAGGTCTACCGGCGCGAACACGGCGCGTGGAAAGTGGCCCACCGGC
The DNA here is from genome assembly GCF_029076445.1 of Pseudarthrobacter naphthalenicus. Lineage (GTDB taxonomy): Bacteria > Actinomycetota > Actinomycetes > Actinomycetales > Micrococcaceae > Arthrobacter > Arthrobacter naphthalenicus. Next base: position 134,976 of record NZ_JARESG010000011.1, on the reverse strand, counting down.
ATGGCGACACCGTTGGTGGATGACGGGGATTTCGGGTGTTCCCACAGGCAAACACGAGTACCACCTACTCGTGTCTTCATCCTTGCGAGCCAGTAACGTCCATTACAGGTCCTGGGGGGTCGTTGTAGGCACTTCGACGCTCGGGGGAGTTATGGACACCAATGCTTTACCGCTACTGGATCGGGGAGTTCTGCAAAAGCTGCGGGACGGTCTCGACGACGAAGATGTCTGCAAGCACTTCGTCCTGAACTTCATTGCACTCTTGCCCGACCGGGCTGAAAAAGTCCGCCTCACGCTGACCACCGGTGATCTGAGGGGTGCTCTGGATGCCGTCCTCAGCCTCAAGTCGTCGAGCCAGATGGTGGGCGCGGAACGCCTCGCAGAGTTTGCGACCGACCTGGAGCACTGCCTCCGGGTTGATACCCGCCATGCCGAACCCGCGAGGCTGCTCCCGCAGTTGGCGGCTGCCAACATTTCACGGATCACCAAATGCGGCAGGCAGACTACAGACCTGCTGCAGAAATACGTCGCGTGAGCCGGGCCCGCCATGCATCCACTGACCTTGATTTGTATCGTCCTCGCAGCCGCCGTGCTGTGGGTGGTCATTATTTCGAGCATGCTTGGCCTGCTCGGCCGCGCTGAACGGAAGGCCGGACTCAGGGCCCCCCGCAGGAGCCCTCACGGCACCCGGCGACGGAGCACGCCCAGGGGTCCCCGGAGGCTGAGGGTGCACCGCCGGGGATCCAGACAGGTGCCTGCGCGGCCCTGAACAGTCGCACGGTCAGGCCGGGCGTGCGCGTACCCGGGACGCCCGCCTGCCCGCTTATGATTGCGTGCATGGATGACAAGGCGCTCAGTACCATCGCGCTGGAACTCTACGCCGTGCCATTTGATGAGTTCATGGCTGCCCGGACAGCTGCCGCCAAGGCCGCCACCGGTTCCGGGAAGGACCTCGCCGCCGCCGTTAAAGCCCTGCCCAAGCCCTCAGCGGCGGCCTGGGCCGTCAATATGATGGCGGTGCATGAGTCCGAAATACTCGCACAACTCGCTGACCTGGGCCGACGGATGCGTGCTGCACAGTCAGCCCTCGACGCCCGTGCCCTCCGTGAACTGGCGCGCGAGCGCCGCGCCCTCCTGGACACCGCCGTCGGCACCGCCCGTTCCGTCGCCGAGCGGAACGGGCGCGCCATCAGCACGGCAATCGCCAGCGACGTGGAACGGACCCTGGGCGCGCTGATCGCGGATGAAGGGGCAGCTGCCGCCGTTCAGAGCGGACTGCTGGTCCGGACGCTATCCGCGGACGGCGTGGACACGGTGGACCTCGAAGGCGCCGTGGCCGTGCCAGGGGCAGTTCCGGCACCGCGCGCCTCCCCTCCGCCGGTCCCGGAGCATGAACACAAACAACGCGCGACGGCGGCAGGCGCCGCTCGTGAGCCGTCGGAGCAGCCGCGCCTCAAGGCTGTCCGGGAGACTCCGCGGCGGACGTCGCCGTCCGCTTTGGAGAAGGCCAGGGCCGTCCTGGCAGACGCCGAGGCGGCCGAACAGGACGCCTCCGCAATGGCAACCGAACGCCGGGACCAGCTGGCGAAGACAGAGCAGAACGTGGCCGAACTGACCCGCGAAGCCCAGGACCTCCGGGCACGGCTGAAAGCCACCGAGGAACAGTTGGACAGCGCCCGGAAGGGACTGTCCTCTGCCGCAGCCGAAGCAAAACAGGCGGCCAGGGCGGCCGAAAAGGCACAGCGTTCAGCCATGCTCGCTCAGCAGCGGGTACTCCGGCTGTCAGCGCGGTAAGCAGCCGCCCAAATCATGGCGGGAGACAGATCCGACTTCATCACCTGCAACACGCCGCACTGCTGCCCGGTGATTGTCAGACCCCGGTTGCAGACTGGATTTATGGAAAACAACAACGCGGCCCCCGAATACCACGTCACCTACTTCGACGCCGATTGCGGCCGGATCCGCCATGAAAGCTTTGACTCGCTGGCGGACGCCGAGCGTTTCGCCAGCCGGCAGTGCGCAGGCGAGGAATCCTGGGCAGTCATCGACGAAGTTACTGCAGAGCCGGTGCGCATCGCCGCCTGAGGCTTCACCCCGCCGCAGCGGGGCAGGCCGCCCGCGCCACGTCAGCCGGACAGCGTCTCCGGGCGGCCCCCGGCGGTATCCTGCGCGAGCCGACGTTCGGCGTCGGCCACCTGCTCGAACACCGATTCCGCGCGGCGCCGCACCGACGCTGCATCCACCGGCACCGGCCCCACGGCGAGCCGCAGCATGGCGGCGGCTTCGGCAGTGGTAGCCAGCGAGTTGCCGGCCTTGGACAGCGAGCGGTGCACCCCGGCCAACGCTCCCGGAATGTCGAGCCCGTCGCTGGGTGACCGCCGCTGGGCCTCCACACAGACTGTACGAACCCGCTCCAGGAGCCCTGTCAGCTCATTGGCGATTTCCACCAGCTCGGCGTAAAGCTGATCGTCTTCCACGCCTTCAAGCACTTGGTGATACCGGTCCAGTCCCCGGTGGAACCGGTCGTGGGCGCGGCGCCATAAGCCCTTGCCCAGTTCGGCGTCGTCCTTGCGCCCTTGGCGGGCTGCAGTAAAGAATCCCACTTAAACCTAGAGGTACTGTCCGGGGCCGTGGTCCGGGTCTTCCGGGCGGCCGGGTGTGGGTGCGCCGGGACGCTGCCCGGCGGTGGCCCGCTGCGGTTCACCGTTCTCTCCGATGACCACTCCCGGAGCGATCATGGTGCCCGGCGGCAGCTGCTTGAGCTGCATCTGCGCGACGGCATGCTCCCGCGCCGCATGCTGGGCAGCGATGGCCGTCTGGATACCGTGGAAAAGACCCTCCAGCCACCCCACCAGCTGAGCCTGGGCGATCCGGAGCTCGGCGTCCGACGGTGTGGCATCCTCCGGGAACGGAAGGCTTATCCGTTCCAGTTCATCCACCAGTTCCGGGGCAAGCCCGTCCTCCAGCTCCTTGATGGACCGCTCATGAATCTCGGCCAGGCGTCCGCGGGCGGCCTCGTCCAGCGGCGCCGACTTAACTTCCTCCAGGAGCTGCCGGATCATGGTCCCGATCCGCATCACCTTGGCGGGCTCGTCCACCAGGTCCTGCAGGTTGCTGCCTTTTGGTTTGCCCGGGCCGCCGCCGGCAGCAGCCGGACCGGTTGGGACTGGCCCGGCAACCACCGGCTCGGCCGGGCCCCCGTCCTCGAGCATGGTGCCCTCCACGGGGATATCGTCAGGCTGAGTGTCTTTCGGATCGCTCATGCGTTCATACTCTCACGCGCCGGCGACGCCGGGTCCAGTCCATGACGCCGGACGGCACGTTCAGCAGCACCGCCCCTGGGGGTTGGAGTCCTGGCGGTCCGTATGGTCCCGCCAGAACTCCCGCTCCGTCATCGGCGGCTCCTGGTGCCCGGCCGCCTGCCAGTGCTCAAGGTACTTGGCATACGCATCCGCCCCCATAACGCCGCCCAAGTACCGGGCGAAGCCACGGAAGCCACTGGCAACAGCGGCCAGGCCGGCACTCATTAGTTGTGCCCAGCCCTTTCAAACCGCAGCTCGGCGGGCACCTTGTCCCATTCGGCCAGCAGTTCCTTTTCAGCCGGCGTGGGAACCAGCCCGGCAGGAGCGAAGACGCGGGACGGACGGGCCGGGTCCTCGTTGTCCTGGTTGGTGATCCCCGACTGCTGGTTCCGGAAGGCCTTGATGGTGGCCACAACCGCCATGGCGATCACAATGATGCTGAGCACCACGAAGATCACGGACAGCCAGCCCTGGATGGCTGTGTTGCGCACCACCGCTTCCATGGCGGCCACGCTCTTGGCCGTCCCGAACTCGGTCTTGCCGTCGGCAAGGGCCTTGCTGAACGCCGCATTGTTGGCAAAATAACCGACCGCCGGGGTGGACGAGAAGATCTTCTGGTAGCTGGCGGTGATGGTCACCACAGCCGCAAACGCCAGCGGCACCGCTACGATCCACAGGTACTTGAAGTTCCCCCGTTTGGCCACAATGGCCAGGCAGACGGAGAGCGCAATGGCGGCCAGCAACTGGTTGGCGATGCCGAACAGCGGGAACAGCGTATTGATGCCACCGAGCGGATCCGTCACACCCATCAGGAGCACCAGACCCCAGGCTGCCACCATAATGGCTGTGCACAGCCAGGCACCGGGGCGCCAGGAATGTTCCTTGAACTTCGGGGCAAAGTTACCGATGGAGTCCTGCAGCATAAAGCGCGCCACGCGCGTTCCGGCGTCGACTGCGGTCAGGATGAACAGCGCCTCGAACATGATGGCGAAGTGATACCAGAACGCCATCATTGCCGTACCGCCGACGAACTGCTGCATGATGTGGGCCAGGCCCACCGCGAGGGTGGGTGCGCCGCCGGTGCGGGACACGATGCTTTCCTCGCCCACGTTCTTCGCCGTCTCGGCAAGCAGCTCCGGGCCGATGTTCACGCCGGACAGCCCCAGGCTGTTGACCCAGGCGGCCGCGGTTTCCACCGTCCCGCCGGTGAGGGCGGCAGGCGAGTTCATGGCGAAATAGAGTCCGCGGTCAATGGAGATGGCCGCAACCAGGGCCATGATGGCCACGAAAGACTCCATGAGCATGCCGCCGTAGCCGATGTAGCGCGTCTGGCGTTCCTTCTCCACCAGCTTCGGTGTGGTGCCGGACGAGATCAGCGCATGGAACCCGGACAGGGCGCCACAGGCGATGGTCACAAACAGGAACGGGAACAGCGCGCCAGGGAAGACCGGCCCGTTGTCCCGGCTCGCGAATTCGCTGAAGGCCGGAACTGTGATCTCGGGGCGGACCACGATGATGGCCAGCGCGAGCATCACGATCACGCCGATCTTCATGAACGTGGAAAGGTAGTCACGCGGCGCCAGCAGCAGCCAGACCGGCAGGATGGCGGCGATGAAACCATAGACGATGAGACCCCAGGCGATGGTGACCTTGTCCAGGGTGAAGAATGCGGCACCCCATTCGGTGTTGGCCACCAGGCCGCCGCCGATGATGGCGGCCATCAGCAGCACGAAGCCGATCAGGGAGACTTCCATGATCTTGCCGGGGCGCAGGAAGCGGAGGTAAACACCCATGAACAGGGCGATCGGGATGGTCATGCCCACCGAGAAGACACCCCAGGGGCTTTCCGCCAGGGCGTTGACCACCACGAGGGCCAGGATGGCGACGATGATGACCATGATCAGGAGTGTGGCTATCAGTGCAGCCGTGCCGCCGATGACGCCGAGCTCTTCGCGCGCCATCTGGCCCAGGGAGCGGCCGCCGCGGCGCATCGAGAAGAACATCACCACGTAGTCCTGAACCGCTCCGGCGAGGACAACACCGATGATGATCCAGATGGTTCCGGGCAGGTAGCCCATCTGGGCGGCGAGGATCGGCCCCACCAGCGGACCCGCGCCGGCAATGGCGGCGAAGTGGTGTCCAAACAGGACGTTGCGGTCCGTCCGGACGTAGTCTTTCCCGTCGGCCTTGTACTCGGCCGGTGTGGCGCGGCGGTCATCGGGTTTGGTGATGTACCGCTCGATGACCTTGGAGTAGAAGCGGTAACCAATCAGGTACGTACAAACCGAGGCAAAAACGAACCAGATGGCGTTCACCGTCTCGCCCCGGATGATGGCCACCATAAACCAGGCCACACCGCCGAGCAGCGCGATGGCTGCCCAGAGGGCGATCTTGGCCGGCGTCCATTTGTTCTCTTCAGCCTCCCGCACAGCGTCATCCACTGCGGTGGGTGGCAGGTCCGGGCTGGCCGTCAGCGGACCGCCCCGTTTCGCTGAACCTGCCGGTTCCTCAGGCCTGTTGGCCATGTCTCCTCCTCGAGAATTCCTGCTTCGATCGGTTGCTCCAAGGCACCCTACCAATGCGGCCCAGCCGCAAACGCAGCCCTGCGCCAGCGGTCGGCGTCCATGCGGTGAACGGCAGGCTGGAGGCGCTCAGTGACGGACCTCGTGCCTCTTACCGTAGGCCCGCGCCGGCCTTTGGCAAAGACCCAACTCCATAACGGAGCGTGACGGCCACTTACCTCCGCTTTTCCGCTGAGAGCGGGTGAGCCTCTTCCGGCGTGACCCCGTTGGACGATTTGCGGGTACCCGCCTGGCCGGTCGCGCCCAGGGAGGCAGCCTGCGCCTGCTGCACCATCCTCGCTTCACACAGGTCCAGCCAGCGGACCTCCGCTTCAGTCTGGAAGATCAGCGAATCGAGCACCAGCAGCCAGGCGGTGTCCGCCGCCCGCTGAGTAGCGGCGGTGTCCCGCCGGGACTTGGTGTAGTCCTGGAGCGCGCGGATGGAGGCCACCCGCTGTGCCTGGATGATGGCCTGCACATCCACGCCGGGCAGGGTCACGGCGAGCGCGAGTTTGATGGCGAGCTCATTGCGCGGCGGGTTGGCGCGCTCCACGGGGGCGGCAAACCAGCCCTCCACCTCAGCCTTCCCTGCCGTAGTGATGCTGTAGACCACGTGGCCTTCGCCGTCGCCGCCGTCGTTGCTGACCAGCCCGTCGCGTTCCAAGCGGTCCAGGGTTGTGTAGACCTGCCCGATGTTCAGCGGCCAGGTGGCGCCGGTGCGGTTCTCGAACTCAACGCGGAGCTGGTAGCCATAGCGCGGCTGGTCCTGCAGCAGGGCGAGGAGGCTGTGGCGGATGGACACCCTTACATCACCAGCAGAATCTTGCCCACGTGATCGCCGCTGTCGAAATACCGGTGGGCTTCGCTGACCTGCTCGAGCGGGAAGGTCTTAGCCACCAACGGGCGGATCCTGCCGTCAGCAATCAGCGGCCAGACCGATTCGCGCACCGCACTCATGATGGCGCCCTTCTCCTCGACCGGGCGCGGCCGCAGGGCCGTGGCCACCACGGCGGCGCGCTTGCGCAGGAGCTGGCCGAGATCCAGCTCCCCCTTGGCCCCGCCCTGCAGTCCAATCACCACCAACCGGCCGTAATCGGCGAGCGCATCAACGTTTTGCGCCAGGTACTTGGCCCCTACGACGTCGAGGATGACGTCGGCTCCCTTGCCGTCGTTCTGACGGCGCAGGCTGTCCGGAAAGTCTTCCTCTTTGTAATTGATGGCAATGTCCGCGCCCAGGAAAGCCTTGGCCGTGCCCACTTTCTCGTCTGTCCCTGCTGTGGTGGCCACCTTGGCGCCGAAGGCCTTGGCCAGCTGGATGGCCATGGTGCCGATGCCCCCGGTGGCGCCGTGGATCAGGACGGTCTCGCCCGGCTGCAGCTGGGCCGTCATGATCAGGTTCGAATACACCGTGGCCGTCACCTCCGGCAAGGACGCGGCAGTGACCAGGTCAACGCCGTCGGGAATCCTCAGTACCTGCTCGGCGGGCACGGCAACCTTTTCCGCGTAACCCCCGCCGGCCAGCAGGGCCACAACCTTGTCTCCCACCGAGAAGGCCTTGGCGACGCCGGGCCCGAAGCCCGCGATCCTGCCCGAAACCTCGAGCCCGGGGATCTCCGATGCGCCGGGCGGCGGCGGATAAAAGCCCCGCCGCTGCTGCACGTCTGCGCGGTTCAGGCCCGCAGCGACGACGTCGATCAACACTTCGCCCTGCCCGGGGACCGGATCGCTAACTTGGCGGACTTCCAGCACCTCCGGGCCACCCGGTTCGGCGATGTAGACGGCTTTCATGGCAACTCCCGTTTTCTAGCTAATTCGTGCCCCGGAAACCAGTCTGCACCGGAGGCGCGGCAGACTCTGTTTTGTTGCAGCCAACTGCCTATGAAACACTACTCGTTAGGGAAGGTTGTCCGAGCGGCCGAAGGAGCTAGTCTTGAAAACTAGTGTGCGGTAACCCCGTACCAAGAGTTCGAATCTCTTACCTTCCGCGACAGGAACCCCGGTCCGCCAGCAATGGCGGACCGGGGTTCCGTCGTTTCCGGGGCTAATGCAGCGGTCAACGGGCCATTGAAACTGTCAGGGCCCCCGCATAGGGTCATTCGTGTCGCCACCCCTTCAACGAAAGAGTCCACTATGCCTGCACCTGAGAGCACACCCGGCGCGCCCTGCTGGATTGACCTGATGACGTCGGATATCGCCAAGGCGCGCCACTTCTACGGTGAGCTCTTCGGCTGGGAGTACCAGGCCGGAGACGAGGAAAAGTACGGCGGTTACACCACCGCCCGGAAGAACGGCAAAATGGTGGCCGGCCTCATGCAGAAGGATGCGGAACAGGCTGGCATGCCGGATATGTGGTCCACCTATCTCCGGTCGGACGACGCGGCGGCCACCGCCGAAGCAGTGACAGCCAACGGGGGCCAGGTTTTCATGCCGCCCATGGATGTCCCGGAACAGGGGCACATGGCAGTCTTCGGCGACGCCTCGGGCGCGGCCGTGGGCGTGTGGCAGCCCCGTGAAATGCGGGGGTATGAACTGGTTGCCGAGCCCGGTGCGGCCGCGTGGCATGAACTTCACACCAAGGACTACGACGCCGCCGTCAGGTTTTACCAAAACGTCTTCAATTGGGATACGGACGTCATGAGTGACACTCCGGAATTCCGCTACACCACCCTGGGCGCCGGAGATTCCGCCAAGGCAGGAATCATGGACGCGTCCGCCTACCTGCCGGCCGAGGTTCCCTCGAACTGGCAGGTCTACTTCAATGTGGAAGACACCGACGCCTCGATCGAAAAGGCCGTGTCCATGGGCGGCACCGTCCTCGACGGCCCCCAGGACTCTCCTTTCGGACGCGTGGCCATGCTGGCGGACCCCACCGGAGCAATCTTCAAAATCATTGCGTAAGTAAATTCCTTCGAAAAAATACCGGCCGGCAGCTTCCCTTAAAGCTACCGGCCGGTATTCTTTTGTGATGGCCGACACCTGAGGGGGCTCGGCCACCTTTCAACACTGCAACCCCACGCCGCAAGCAGCGCTACACAGGGAATCAACCCTGCGTTCATTTAGTGCTGATTTGCTGTGCCGGAACCCACTTGACCAGGAGCGGAGTCCGGCTTCCTGCCTCTGGGCACAACCCGGGAGCGTTCCATCGGGTCCCCAATCCGGGACACCCCTATGAAAGTTAGAGCGGATGCAAAACACACCTTGGAAATTAGCGCTGGGCACCGCGCTGTCTGTGGGGCTCATCGCAGCTCCGCTGGCAGCGGTGCCTGCCGCCGCAGCGGAGGTCTCACCAGCTGCCGGCACCTCACCCGTTGTGATCAGCGAGGCCTATCTCAGCGGCGGCAGCGCCGGAGCGGCCTACAAGAACAAGTTCGTGGAACTGTACAACACCTCGGATGCCCCGGTCCCGCTTGACGGCTGGTCCGTCCAGTACCGTGCCGCCCCCGGCACGGCCGCTCCCACGGGTGTCGCCCCGCTGGCCGGCTCCATTCCGGCCAAGGGCCACTTCCTGGTGAAGGGCAGCACCAACAACAGCACCTCAACGGCGCCGGACCTGCCGGCCGCCGACGTCGATGCCGGAAACTTCAACCCCTCAGGCGCCAGCGGAACCATCGTCCTGGCCAAGCAGGCTACGGCCCTGACCGGCCTCGCCACCGGCTCCGTCATCGAGACGGCAGGCGTCGCAGACCTGCTGGGGTACGGCGCGTCAAACACGTTCGAAACCAAGGCCGCCACGGCACCGGCGGGCAACACGGACGTCAAGAGCCTGAACCGCACCGGCTTCGCGGACAGCAACAACAACTCCGCCGACTTCACGCTCAGCGCAACCATCACTCCCCAGGGCGCCGGCACGGCGAATCCGCCAGTGGACCCGCCGGTCGATCCCCCCGTGGACCCGGGCACCCCGGTCCTGAAGACCATCGCAGAAATCCAGGGCACCGGCGTCGAAAGCCCGCTGACCGGGGCTACTGTCACCACCCAGGGGAAGGTCACCGCAGTCTTCCCCACCGGCGGACTGAACGGCTACTACCTCCAGACCGCGGGCACCGGCGGTGACCTGACGGCCACCAATCACGCTGCCTCCGACGGCATCTTTGTGTACTCCCCCGCCACCGCGGCTGCAGTCCAGACCGGAGACTACGTTCAGGTCACCGGAGTCGTCAGCGAGTACTTCGGCATGACACAGCTCAACGTCAACGCTGCTGCTGGCCTCACCAAGCTCGCTGAGGCTGCCCCCGAGGTCAAGCCCACCACGTTCACGCTGCCGGCCAACGAGACCTTCCGGGAATCCCTCGAAGGAATGCTGCTGGCACCCCAGGGACCGCTCACTGTCACGGACAACTACAGCCTGAACCAGTACGGTGAGATCGGCCTGGCCGGCGGGACCACTCCCCTGGTCCAGCCCACCGCCGTCGCGCCCTTCGGTTCGGCGGAATACAACGCCGCGGTGGCGGACAACGCCGCCCGCGGCATCAAGCTCGACGACGGCTCCAGCACGAACTTCCTCAAGGACGCCAGCACCAAGGCGCAGGTTCTCCCGTACCTGACGGCCACGGACCCCGTCCGCGTCGGCTCCCCCGCGACGTTCACCACCAACGTGGTGCTCGGCTACACAAACAACTCCTGGAAATTCCAGCCTCTGACCCACCTCACCGAGGCCAATAAGGACACTGTCCAGCCGGCCACGTTCGGCGCCACGCGCTCCGAAGCTCCGGCCACCGTGGGCGGCAACCTGAAGATCGCCTCCTTCAACGTGCTGAACTACTTCCCCACCACCGGCGACACGATCGCCGGCTGCAAGTTCTACACCGACCGGGCGGGCAACCCGATCACCGTCAGCGGCGGCTGCGACGTCCGCGGTGCCGCCAACGCCGAGAACTTCAAACGCCAGCAGGACAAGATCGTTGCCGCCATCTCGAAGTCCGGTGCCGACGTCGTCTCCCTGATGGAAGTCGAAAACTCGGCTCAGTTCGGCAAGAACCGGGACGATGCCCTCGCCAAACTGGTGGACGCCCTGAACATTGAAACCCCCGGCATCTGGGACTACGTGCGCACACCCGCGAACGCTCCCCCGCTGGCCGATGAGGACATGATCCGTACCGCCTTCATCTTCAAGAAAGCCAGTGCAGAGCCGGTGGGCGAGTCAATCATCCTCAACGACACCACCGCCTTCGCCAATGCCCGCAAGCCGCTCGCCCAGGTCTTCAAGCCCGTCGGTGCTGCCGAGGACAAGAAGTTCATCGCCATCGCCAACCACTTCAAATCCAAGGGCTCCGCAGCCACCCCGGAGGACACGGACAAAGGCCAGGGCGCCTCAAACCTGGCCCGAACTGCCCAGGCGCAGTCCCTGCTGGCCTTCTCGGACGAACTGCAGAAGTCCAAGGGCACCAACAAGGTCTTCCTGATCGGCGACTTCAACTCCTACGCCCACGAAGACCCGATGAACGTGTTCCGATCCGCCGGGTACGTCAACCAGGACGAGAAAGCCAAAAACGCCGACGGATCCGCGAAGCACTCCTACCTCTTCGGCGGCCTGGTGGGTTCCCTGGACCACATCGTCGCCTCACCGGCGGCCAACGCCGTTGTCACGGGCGCGGACATCTGGAACATCAACTCCGTTGAATCCGTGGCGCTCGAGTACAGCCGGTACAACAACAACGTCACCAACTACTACGCGCCGGACCAGTTCCGCGCCAGCGACCACGACCCCGTGGTGGTGGGCCTGGATCTTCCCGCCACACCCGCCAGCGTTGACCTGAACTTCCTGGGCATCAACGACTTCCACGGACGCATCGACTCGAACACCGTTCAGTTCGCCGGGACCATCGAGCAGCTGCGCGCCAAGGCTTCCCCGGGTGCAACTGCCCTGCTGTCCGCAGGGGATAACATCGGCGCCTCGCTGTTCGCCTCGGCCGTCGCCAAGGACCAGCCCACCATCGACGTCCTCAACGCCCTGGAACTGAAAGCCTCCGCCGTGGGCAACCACGAGTTCGACGGCGGCTGGGCAGACCTGCGCGACCGCGTCATCGCGGGCGGCAGCAACGCCGCGTTCCCGTACCTGGGTGCGAACGTATACAAGAAGGGCACCACCGAGCCGGCCCTGCCCGAGTTTACGGTTCTGGACATGAACGGCGTGAAGGTGGCCGTCATCGGCACCGTCACCCAGGAAGTCCCCTCCCTGGTAAGCCCCGGCGGCATCGCAGACCTGGACTTTGGTGACCCGGTGGAGGCCATCAACCGGGCAGCAGCAAAAATCACGGCGGAGAACCTCGCCGACGTGATCATCGCTGAAAACCACGACGGCGCCGGATCCGGTACCCCCGACGGCGCCACCCTGGAGCAGGAACTCGCAGCCGGCGGCCCGTTCGCCAAGCTCGTCAACGAAACCTCCGCAGACGTGGACGCCATCTTCACGGGCCACACGCACAAGGAATACGCCTGGGACGCCCCGGTTCCGGGCCAGGCAGGCAAGACCCGCCCGGTTGTCCAGACCGGAAACTACGGCGAGAACATCGGCCAGATCCAGTTGACCGTGGACACTGCCACCAAGAACGTCACCGCGTACAAGGCCGGCAACGTCAAGCGCACCACAGCGTTGGCCTCCGACCTGGTGAAGGAGTACCCGCGGGTCGCGGCTGTTGATGCGATCGTCAAGAAGGCCCTCGCCGCCGCGGCCGAGGTCGGCAACCAGCCCATCGGTTCGGTAACCAAGGACATCACCACGGCGTTCTCGCCGGATCCCGCCGGCGGTCCGGCCAAGCGCGATGACCGCGGCAGCGAATCCACGCTGGGCAACCTCGTGGCGGACTCGCTGGTGGATGCACTCAAGGACACGAACCTCGGGGGCGCAGAAATCGGCGTCGTCAACGCCGGCGGCCTCCGCAACGAGCTGTACTACGCACCGGACGGCACCATCACCTACGCCGAGGCGAATGCAGTACTGCCGTTCGTGAACAACCTGTGGACCACGTCCCTGACCGGCGCGCAGTTCAAGGTCCTGCTGGAGCAGCAGTGGCAGACCAACGCCGACGGCACGGTTCCCAGCCGCGCCTACCTGCAGCTGGGCCTGTCCAAGAACGTCAACTACACCTACGACGCTTCCCGTGCCGCCGGTGACCGGATCACCTCGATCCGGGTGGGCGACGCCCTGATCGATCCCGCGAAGTCCTACCGTGTGGGAACGTTCAGCTTCCTGGCCCAGGGCGGTGACAACTTTCGGATTTTCAAGGAAGGCGCCACCACCAAAGACTCCGGCCTGATCGACCGCGACGCGTGGATCAAGTACCTGCAGGCGCAAAGCCCGGTTTCGCCGGACTTCGCCCGCCGCTCCGTCGCCGTGGTCAACACCACGGCCGCCGAGGTCAAGGCCGGGGACGCCATCACCCTGGCGGTATCCAAGCTGGACCTGACGTCGCTGGGCAGCCCGGTCAACACCTCGCTGCGCGCGGAGTTCACCGACGCCGCAGGCACCGTAACCCTGCTCGGCAGCGTGCCGGTCACTGCGGGCGCGGCCACGGTGGACCTTCAGGTGCCGGCAGGAGCGGCCGCGGGAACGGGCACCCTGGTGCTCACCGCCGTCGAGTCCGGCACCGTGGTCAGGACTGACGTCAAGGTGGCGGCCAGTGTCCCGGCCCAGCCGGTCTGCACGGCACCGGTCAAGCCCGCACGCCCCGGCGACCTCGTTGGCCAGGTCAACTACGGCAGCGCCATGGCCGCCTATCGCCACTGCCTGAACGGCGCGAAGGGCTAGCTCCTTCGCATTAGGCCAACGCGGGGTCACTTCGCGCCCAATCCGGAGAGGATTTCGGGCGTAAAGTGACCCCGCGTTGGTTAAGGTTCACGCGTTGGTTTAAGCTCCTACGCGCCCAGGATGGCCTGCGCGATTTCGTCGGCATCGCGGAGGGTCCGCTGCCCGCTGGCGTAGACGGGTCCGCCGGGCTGGACCGCTTCGGCGGCAATGGCCGTGCCCCACTGGGTGGCGGAAAGCTGCAGGCCCAGAACGTACAAACCGTCCGTTACGGAGCCGTTGGCCGCCACGGGACGGTACGGATGCGGCCTGACGTCCAGGCCGGTCGCCTCCACCGGGGCACCCTCCGCCGTCATCATCAGCCGCGGACGCACCAGGCCGTCGTCGAGGAGCTGCTGCAGCAACGGGGAATCGTTGGCGGCAACCCGGTTGGCCGGTGCCAGGGCCTCGACCATCGTTGTCGCGGTTACCGGCTGGCCGCCCACCCATGGCGAGACGGCGGTGAAGCGGCGTGCCCGGCGGTCCACGCTGAACCGGGGATCGGGGCCCACAAAGCTCACCACCCCCGCGCGCGCCAGTGCAGCCAGCTGTTCAGCGCGCAGCGCGGGCGGCCCGCTGGCCAGGCCCTCCACGAACGACTCAAACCAGCCCCGCAGGCCGGCCACCCAGGACTCGTCGGTAATGCCGCCGTCGGCCACTGCCGTCTTCAGCACCGCCCGCCCGCGGTGCAGCGCCCCGATGGCCATTTTGACCGGGTCCTGCTCACCCAGTGCGGAGCGGCGGGCGTCATCGAGGAGGTAATCGACGACGGCGGCGTCCAGGTCCGCGCGCGACGGGAACGACCGGCCCGCGAGAGGGGATGCAAGGCCCAGCAGGTCCAGCCGGTGCCGCGGACCGACGTGCACGGCCAGCACACTCTCCACCGCGTCTTCCCAGTTGGTCGAACTGTGGGCGTGCGGCCGCATGGCCTCATCCAGGGCAGCCAGGAACGCCGGCACGTCCGGGACGGCACCCGGCTGCGAGCGCACCAGGGTGGAGTAGTAGGCCCAGAGGGTGTCACGGTGCAGCAGCGGCCAGAGGTCGTGGTCGAACCCGGGGAGGATGCCGGCGGCCGCGAACCGCTCCAGCGCCGCTTCGGTCAGGTACCGCAACGTGACCGACGACGGGTAGTAACCGTCCAGCGCAGCTTTGGCTCGGTAGGGGGTACCTCTGCGGGAGGCGGCAATGATGAGCGGTTCCTGGCCGGACGACTGGTACTCCAGCCCCGCGCCGGCGTCGGTGAACTTCCCGCCCCTTCCCTCGGTGAGCTGGCCCATGGCGTCGAAGAAGTTCAGGCCCATGCCGCGGACCAGGACGGGCTCGCCGGCCGGGATGGCGGACCAGTCCACGTCGGCGGGCACGGCGGGCGGGAGGTAGCGCAGGCCCAGCTGGCCGGCCGAGGCCTGGAGTTCGCGCTGCTCCAGGTTGAGCCGGGACGGGATGTGCCCGAGGGCGAGGACCACGGAATCCACCGTGAGCGAACCGCCGCTGCCGAGTCCGACGTCGAACGCGTCCCCCGTCCGGTGCACCGACTCAGCCGCCGTCTCATGAAAAGCGACAGTGACGCCGTCGGGCAGCCTTCCGAGGAGTTCCTCCACGGTGCAGCGAAGGTAGCGGCCGTACAGTGCACGGCTCGGAAAGTCACGGGATTCGAGGACGGCCAGCTCCTCCAGTTCCTCCGGCGTCAGGGAGGGCGACGGATCGGTCCGCTGGCGGGCACGCCACTGGTCGAACGTGGCGCCCGCCAGGGGCGCCGGGAGCCGGGGGTCTTCGGGAATCACCGTGGGGTAGAAGGACTGGGTGTTCATGAGGTACAGCCGGGACTGCGCCGGCTGCCAGACATGCCCCGGGCCTGCCGGATGAGGGTCGATGACGTCGAGGTGGACGGCGACGGAGCCGCTGAGGGTGGCGGCGTGGGCGAGCAGACGCTCCAGAACGCTGGTACCCCGGGGGCCTGCGCCGATGATGGCTGCCCGGATGCTCGTCGATTTACCCACGGAATCCAGAGTATCCGCCCGAACCCTGGGCCTTTGACGAGCGTTTGACTTGCTTGCCGGCCGGAGATGTTGTTTGGATGGGGCGCATGACCACCACTGCAGCTGATCAAGCGCCCGGTTCATCGTCCGCTTCCACCCCCACGCCCACCGGAACTGTCCCGTCAGGGGTTGGGCCGGGGGTTGCGCCGGGGGTCGCGCCGGAGCCTCCCGATGAGAACGTTTGGCTGGAGGATATCTACGGCGAGGATCCCCTGGCCTGGGTCCGGGAACAGAATGCGCGTACCGAGGATCTCCTGGAGGACGCTGAGTACGCGGTCCTCGAGGGACGCATCCTCGAAGTGCTGGACTCCACCGACCGGATCGCCATGGTGGGCAAGCGCGGCGACTGGTACTACAACTTCTGGAAGGACCGTGCGAACCCCAAGGGGCTGTGGCGCCGCACCACGTGGGAAAGCTACCTGACCGACTCCCCGGAGTGGGATGTGCTGCTGGATGTGGATGCACTGGCCGCCGCCGAGGGGGTGGAGTGGGTGTTCCACGGGGCCACGTTCCTGCGCCCGGAAACCGGCGCACCGTACCGTCAGGCGCTGGTGGCGCTCTCCCCCGACGGGGGCGACGCCAACCGCTACCGCGAGTTCGACGTGGACACCCGAACCTTTGTGGACCCGGCAGCCGGCGGTTTTGACCTGCCGACGGCGAAGGGCAACGTCTCCTGGCTGGACGCGGACACCCTGCTGGTCGCCTCCACGGCGGAGGACCTGCCGCGCACGGCGTCCGGATATGCCCGCACCGCCGTCACACTGCGGCGCGGCGAAGCCCTTGGCGCGGCTTCCCCTTTGTTTGAGGTCCCCGAGGCCCACATGATGGCCGTGGTGGCCCACGATTCCACCCCCGGGTTCGAGCGAACGTTCGCCGTGGACTACGTCGACTTCTACAACCGCAGCACCTTCGTCCGGTCCGCTGACACATGGGTGGAGATCGAGGCGCCCACCGACGTGAACCTCAGCGCGCACCGCGAGTGGCTGCTGTTTCGGCCGCAGCAGGACTGGGCCCTTGACGGCGAAACCTATCCCGCCGGCTCGCTGCTGGCCGCCAAGTTCGACGACTACCTGGCCGGGTCACGGGACCTGCTGGTGCTGTTTTCCCCGGATGCGCACACATCGCTGCAGTCCTGGAGCTGGACACGGAACTTCCTGCTGTTGAACCTGCTGCGCGACGTCTCGTCCGAAATCCGGGTCCTGGATCCTTCCATGCCGGCCTCCTCCGCCCCTGCTGTCTCGGCTGGCGGGGCTGTAACCGACTCTGCTTCCGGAGCGTGGGCTTCCTCCCTGCTGGATGCCTGCGCGCCGCTGCACGACGTCAATGCCTACGCCGTGGATGATGAGGATGAAGGCCCGGCCGACGGCGGTGCGGGCGACGATTTCTGGCTGGTCGCCACCGGCTTCACCACCCCCAGCACGCTGATGCGCGGAACGCTGGAGCGGGCTGCTCCCGGGAGCGCTGCCGAAGTAAGCACTCCCGCCGTAAGCACCGGCGTAGTGAGCCGGCACGCCCAGGTGAAGGCATCGCCGTCGTTCTTTAACGAGGCCGACTACGAAGTCGAGCAGCACTTCGCGGTGTCCGCGGACGGCACCCGCGTTCCCTACTTCCAGGTGGCCGCCCGCGGCCTGGTCCTGGACGGCCAAAACCCCACCCAGCTCTCCGGCTATGGCGGCTTCGAAGTCTCCCGCACCCCGGCCTACAGCGGGACGGTGGGCCGCGCCTGGCTGGAGCGCCGGACGGCCGTGACCGGCGATGCCGGCGAGCCGCAGCACTCCCGCGGCGGCGTGTATGTGGTGGCCAACATCCGCGGCGGCGGCGAGTACGGGCCGGGCTGGCACCGGGCCGCGCTGAAGGAGAACCGGCACCGGGCCTTCGAGGACTTCGCGGCGGTGGCCAGGGACCTCGTGTCCCGCGGCGTCACCTCCCGCGAGCGGCTGGGCTGCGTGGGCGGATCCAATGGCGGGCTTCTGGTGGGCAACATGCTCACCAGCTACCCGGAACTGTTCGGGGCAGTCTCCTGCGGGGTCCCCCTGCTGGATATGCGCCGCTACACCAAGCTCTCCGCCGGGCACTCGTGGATTGCTGAATACGGCGACCCTGACGTGCCGGAGGAATGGGAGTACATCAGGACGTTCTCGCCGTACCACCTGCTCCGGGACGGCGTGGAGTACCCCGAGACGTTCATTTGGACTGCCACCTCCGATGACAGGGTTGGCCCGGTCCAGGCGCGCAAGATGGCCGCCCGCATGGAGGCCATGGGGATCCGGAACGTCTGGTTCCACGAGTCGCTGGAGGGCGGTCACGCCGGGGCGTCGGACAACCGGCAGGCTGCCGCGCTGCAGGCCCGGAGCCAGCACTTCCTCTGGCGTGCCCTGGCTGGCGGCTGATGCCCGGCTTGTCCGTGCGGCGGGCGGGGCCGGCAGACGTTGCACGCCTGGCAGAGGTCCACGTCCGCTGCTGGCAGGAAACGTACCGCGGCATGCTGTCCGATGCCTTCCTGGCTGCCGTGGATCCGGCCGGCCGGCTGGCGCTGTGGCAGCAGCTTCTGGACCGGCCTGAACCCGCGGAGGCCTGGGTGGCGTGCAACGACGGCGTGGTGGTGGGATTCGCCGGCATCCGGCGGGAGCCCGCTTCCGGTTCCCCGGAGGGCCCTCCGCCGTCGTCCTCCGGTGATCTGGAACTGTGGGGACTTTATCTTCTGGCATCGCACCAGGGCCTGGGTTTGGGCCGCCGCCTGCTCGAAGCCGCCCTTGGTGGGAGGGCGGCCAGCCTGTGGGTTGCGGCAGACAACCGCAAGGCCATCGGCTTCTACACCCGGCTCGGCTTTACGCCCGACGGCGCCCAGGACACCATCGCGGACTGGGAAGGTCTCCGCGAAATCAGGATGGTCCGCCCCGCGCAGCCGGCGGCCTGAAGCAACGCGGGGTCACTTTCCGCCCGATAACCAGCCTTTTATTGGCGTGGAGTGACCCCGCGTTGGCCGTTTTGCGCTCGGTGCCCGGTTCTGCGTATCCTTGGTGGGCTAGGAATAGCAATTGGAGACGTGCCAGAGCGGCCGAATGGGCTTCACTGCTAATGAAGTGTGGGGCACAACTCCACCGGGGGTTCAAATCCCCCCGTCTCCGCGTTTGGCCCCGGTCCTGGACCGGGGCCTTTTGCGTCCCCGCGCCTGGGTCTGTTGCACCCTCCTCGCCCAACTGGGCAGCAGCAGATGTCTTTTGAGCCTTCATGACGACATCAACTGCCACTTCCATGGGCGACGGGCGGCCCGGCGATGGCAGGATAATGGGATGGCATCAAGCACCGTCCCGGCGCCCGAACCCGGCACAAGCCCCGCGTGGAATCCGCGCCTGGCGCTGTTGGTTGCGGCCACGCTCTTTATGGAATTTCTGGATGGCACCATCCTCACCACCGCCATCCCCAACATCGCAGGCGACTTCGGCGTACCCCCCGCGGACGTGAACATCACCATGACCGCCTACCTCATGACCGTGGCGATGGGGATCCCCTTGAGCGGCTGGGCCGCGGAGCGTGTGGGTGCGCGGAAGGTCTTTTGCCTGGCCATCACCCTTTTCACGCTCGCGTCGCTGGCCTGTGCACTGAGCCCCGACCTGGCGGTGCTCACTGTCAGCCGGATTGTGCAGGGCGCCGGCGCGGCCATGATGGTGCCGGTGGGAACGCTCCTGGTGCTTCGCGGCACCCCCAAATCTGAACTGCTGCGCGCGACGGCCTTCCTGGTATGGCCTGCATTGCTGGCGCCGGTGCTCGCTCCGCTCGTCGGCGGTGCCCTCACGACGTATCTGTCCTGGCACTGGATCTTCCTCATCAACCTGCCCCTGGGAGCGGCCGCCTTCATCACGGCATTGAGGATTGTTCCGGCTGTTCCCGGGGATCCGGGGCGGAGGCTGGACTGGCTGGGGCTGGTCCTCACCACCGCGGGAGTGGGCTCCCTCGTGGTGGGCCTGGAGTTGGCAACGGCCCACCCGGACGGGCCATGGGCCACGATCTCAGCGCTGGCGGGCCTGGCCGCCCTCGTCTGCGCGGTCCTGTGGATGAGGCGCGCCAAACACCCGCTCTTTGATCTTTCGGTGTTTCGCACCCGGACGTTCCGGGCGATGGCCACGGGCGGTTTTGTGTACCGGCTGACCATCAGCTCTGTCCCTTTCCTGCTGCCGCTGATGTTCCAGACGGGCTTCGGCTGGTCCCCGCTGCATGCCGGGATCATGGTGGCGGCTGTGTTCATCGGCAACATCGGCATCAAACCTGCCACCACACCGCTGATCCGCCGCTTCGGTTTCCGCGCCATGCTGGTCCTGGGCTCGCTGGCGTCCGCGGTCACCTTCGCGTTGTGTGCCCTGCTCACCCCTGACACTCCGCAGGCCCTGATTTTCGCCGTGCTTGTGTGCAGCGGGGCTTTCCGCTCGATCGGCTTTTCGGCTTACGCCTCGGTGCAGTACGCGGACATTGTGCCCGCGCAGCTGACGTCCGCCAATTCGGTGTCAGCCACGTTGGTTCAGCTGGCCGCCGGTTCCGGCATCGCTGTGGGCGCGCTGCTCATCCGCGTCTTCGACGGTGTAACGGTTTTTGATGCGGATGCCGCCGGGCCGTTCCGTGGCGCGTTCCTGACCATGGCAGTCCTGATGCTCTTGAGCACCGCGGACAGCCTGTCGTTGCATCGACAGGCCGGCGCGGAAGTCAGCCGTCCCGGCGATCCGGAACTCAGCCGGTCAGGCCACGCAGATCTTGGACGTCAGACAGTCACCCCGCCTGCCCCAGGACCAGCGGAAGAACAGCGCCCGCTCCGGCCTGGCGCAGGGCGCGTCCGGCGACAGTAAGGCTCCACCGGCTATCCACCAGATCGTCGATCAGCATCACGCCCTGGCCACGGAGCGCCGCCACCGCTGCCTCGAGGTCGGGTCCCACAACCAAACGGTCCCAGACCCCCGCCAGCCGGTAGGCGCTGTTCCCGCCCCGGGTTCCCGTAGGTCCGCCGTGGCCAAGAGACAGTTCCCCGAGATAGGGCATCCTGCCGATTTCCGAGATCCCCTGTGCCAGGGAGCGGACCAATTCGGGTTTGCTCCGGGACGGCATGCTGACGATCGCCGCCGGCCGTCCCGCGCCGCTCCAGCCCGGGGTACGGGCATCTCCGGTGGCCCATTCGCGCAGGACCTGAACGCAGGCCTGGAGCATGGCCGGGTCCACCGGCCGGTCCGCCGCGCCGGCGGCAAAGAGCTCCCGCAATGCCCCGCCCCACCCCAGGTCGGTGAGCCGTGCCAGGATGCGGCCATCGGCAAGCCCATCATCTGCTTTGATCTTGCCCTTCACGGGTACGCCGAGTCGGTCCATGCCGCTGGGCCACTGCAGCCGTGCTTCCAGGACACCCCCGGCCCTGCTCAGGGTCTGGCCCGCTGCTGCCGTGGCCTCGGCGGTAATATCGGCCGGGAACCAGCGGCCGGCGCAGTTGTCGCAGCGCCCGCAGGCGTGCGCCGTCTCGTCATCAAGGACGGAGGTGATGTACTCCATCCGGCAACCGGCAGTGTCCTGGTAAATCACCATGGAGTCCTGCTCGTCCACCCGGGCCTCGGCGATCCTGCTGTAGCGCTCGGCGTCATAGACCCACGGTTTCCCGGTGGAACGCCACCCGCCGCCCACGCGCTCCACCGCACCGTCCACCGCCAGAACCTTCAGCAACAGCTCCAGCGGCGTGCGGCGGAGGTCCACCCGTGCTTCCAAGGCAACTGTGGAAACAGCGGACCCCGCTTCGGCCAGTGCCGTCAGCACCGCCGTGGCCTTCTCCTCAGACGGCATGGACGCCGTTGCAAAGTACTGCCAGATATCGCGGTCCTCGGACCCGGGGAGCAACAGCACGTCGGCATCCGCCGCGCCACGGCCTGCACGGCCCACCTGCTGGTAATACGCCACCGGAGAGGACGGCGCGCCGAGGTGAACCACAAAACCCAGGTCCGGCTTGTCAAAGCCCATGCCGAGCGCCGAGGTGGCTACGAGCGCTTTGACCTGGTTGTCCTTCAGCAGCTGCTCGGCACGCTCCCGGTCCGCGGGGTCTGTCCGGCCGGTGTAGGCCTGGACCTCGTGCCCCGCCTCAGCGAGGAGCCGCGCGGTATCCTCCGCTGCAGAAACGGTCAGCGTGTAGATGATTCCGCTGCCGGGGAGGTCGCCAAGGTGGGTCAGAAGCCAGCCCAGGCGTTGGCGCGAGTCGGGGAGGGTGAGGACGCCCAGCCGGAGGGAATCGCGGCCCAGCGTGCCGCGGATGGTCAGGACACCGGCGCCGAGCTGTTCCTCGATATCGTGGACCACGCGCGAGTTGGCCGTGGCGGTGGTGGCCAGGACGGGCACCGAGTCCGGAAGTTGCGTGATCAGGTCCGCGATGCGCCGGTAATCCGGCCTGAAGTCGTGGCCCCAGTCGGAGATGCAGTGGGCCTCGTCAATGACCAGCAGGCCGGTGCGCCGGATGAGCTCGGGTAACTGGTTCTCGCGGAAGGACGGGTTGGTGAGCCTTTCCGGGGAGACGAGCAGGACGTCCACCTCGTCGGCGGCCAGCTGTTCGCGTACGGAATCCCATTCCAGCTGGTTCGCCGAGTTGATGGCCACGGCACGCACGCCCGCGCGGGCGGCTGCAGCTACTTGGTCCCGCATCAGGGCGAGCAGGGGCGAGACGATCAGGGTGGGTCCGGCGCCGCGGCGCCGGAGCAGCAGTGACGCCACGAAGTACACAGCCGATTTTCCCCAGCCGGTGCGCTGGACCACCAGGGCCCTGCGGCCGCCGTCGACCAATGCCTCAATCGCCTCGTACTGGCCGTCGTGGAATCCCGCTTCCGGATGCCCCACCAGTTCGCGGAGGACTTCCAGCGCCTGGGCCTTGGTGGTGGACGGCAAGTCAGGGGAAGCGGAAAGAAGGGCGGCGTTCTGGGTATCGACCATTGATTCAGTATCCCAGCCCCCACCGACACCCCATGCCCCGCAGCCGCCCTATGTGGACAACCCCACAGGTTCGGACACTGCGGCCGGGGCAGGGTCCGGCGCCCACTCCCCCTCAACAGGCTCCTGTGCACTTCCACGTAAGATAAGACCCGTGACTAGCGAACAGACAAAGACTTTTGACCTCTCGGCATCCTTCAAGGCCTACGACGTCCGGGGCATCGTGGGCGATTCCATCACGGCCGAAATCGTCGAAGCCGTAGGTGCCGCGTTCGTCGATGTCCTGGAACTCGAAGGCCAGACCGTACTGGTGGGCGGCGACATGCGCCCTTCCTCCCCCGAGTTCGCCAAGGCTTTTGCCGATGGCGCCGCCACCCGCGGCGCGAACGTCCAGCTCCTGGACCTCATCTCCACCGATGAGCTCTACTACGCCTGCGGTTCCCTCAACGCAGCGGGCGCCACGTTTACCGCCAGCCACAACCCTGCCGAGTACAACGGCATCAAGATGGCCAAGGCCGGAGCGCAGCCCATTTCCTCCGAATCGGGGCTCAAGGAGATCCAGGCCCTCGCCGAGGAGTACCTGAATACGGGCCACATCCCGGCGGCCGCCACCCGCGGCAAGATCGGCGTCCACGATGTCCTCAAGGGCTACTCGGAGTACCTCCGCGGGCTGGTGGACCTGTCCGGGTCCCGCCCGCTGAAGGTTGTTGTGGATGCGGGCAATGGCATGGCCGGCCTGACCACCCCCGCGGTCCTGGGCGACGCCCTCCTGCCGAAGCTGCCGTTCGAGATCATTCCCCTCTACTTCGAACTGGACGGTTCCTTCCCGAACCACCCTGCAAATCCCCTCGAGCCGGAGAACCTGCGCGACCTGCAGGCCGCCGTCATCAAACACGGGGCGGACATCGGCCTGGCGTTCGACGGCGACGCCGACCGCTGCTTTGTGATTGACGAAAAAGGCGAGCCCGTTTCGCCGTCGGCCATTACCGGCATGGTGGCTCGCCGCGAAATCGCACGCGCCCAGGGGCAGGGCGAGGCCACCCCAACCATCATCCACAACCTCCTGACCTCACGCGCGGTGCCGGAATTGGTGGCGAACGACGGCGGGCGCGCCGTCCGCACCCGCGTTGGCCATTCCTTCATCAAGGCAGTCATGGCCGAGGAAGGTGCCGTCTTCGGCGGCGAGCACTCCGCGCATTTCTACTTCCGCGACTTCTGGAACGCCGACACCGGGATGCTCGCAGCGATGCACGTCCTCGCGGCCCTTGGCGAGCAGGACGGCCCGCTGTCCGAGCTTGGCCGCGAGTACGAGCCGTACGTCTCCTCCGGTGAGATCAACTCCGAAATCGAGGACAAGACGGCGGCTGTGGACCGGGTCAAGGCTGACTTTGCCGCCGAGGACATCATCGTGGACACCATGGACGGAAGCACCTTCACGGCCAAGGACGGCAGCTACTGGTTCAACCTGCGCCCCTCCAACACCGAGCCTTTCCTCCGACTTAACGTCGAAGCCACGGACCGCCTCCTGATGGAACGCGTGCGGGACCGGGTGCTGGCCAATGTCCGGCGCTAATCACCCGGCGCCCCGAACAACGGCACAGTCAGTCGCCCGCGAAGCCGCGGGCGGTGCCGCGGGCGGTGCCGCGGACGGCCAGATGGTGCCGTCCTGGCGGGATTCCGTTCCGGAGGCCAGCGCCGCGGATCTGGAGAACCTGATGGGCACCGGACTCGGTGCGGCCCAGGAACAGCTCCAGCGCAACGGCGGGTTTCTGCCGTTCGCGCTGGTGGTGCAGAACGACGGCGAGGTCCGGCTCATGGCCGTCACCCCGGCGGATGCTGCGGAAGGTTCGGACGGCGACTTTGACGCCGATGCGATGATCAGCGACCTCACTGAACTGCTGCGCCAGAACCGGGGCGATTTCCGCGCCGCCGCAGTGGTCTGCGACATCACGCTGGTTGAGGATGAGTCCGATGCCATCCATGTGGCCGCGGAACACCGGGACGGGTCAGTTTTCGCGGCCGTCCTGCCGTACGCCGCCAACACAGCCAGCCGCGAGTGGGAGTTCGGCGAGCTCGCCGCCGATTCCAACGAGCCCGCCATCTGGGTGGACTAGACCGGGGCGAATGGTCGTGAAAATCAATGCCTTTGCAGACGTCAGCCTCAGGGCCCTGATGGTTTTGGCCGCCGCCCCCGAGGCCACGCTCCTCACCACGCAGAACATTGCCGACGCCGTGGCCACACCGTACAACCATGTCAGCAAGGCAATGGCTAAGCTGCGGGCCCTGGGCCTGATCGACGTTGAACGCGGCCGGAGCGGCGGCTCCCGGCTCAGCCCCGCCGGACGCGTGGCCACCGTGGGCCAGGTCCTGCGGTCACTGAACACCCGCACCGACGCCGCCGACTGCGTATCCCCCGGCGGCAATTGCCCGCTCATCAACGAATGCAAACTCCGGGCAGCACTTGCCCGGGCACGCGAAGCCTTCTACCGCGAACTCGACGACGTGGTGGTGGCCGACCTGCCCGGCTCGAAGCAGATGGCGCCCGTCTTCCAGATGATCGGCCTCCGCCCCGGCCTTCAGCCGCCGGTTCCGTCACAGTAGCCGCAAAACCGCGCTTCACCGGGCTCACTTCCCCGTCAAAGCGCCATGTGACGGGCCGATTTGATTTCACATTTCTACAAGGTGTAGAACTTGGGGTATCAATACAAGCATTTGAAATGCACGTATTATCCGACCGGACGAAGGCCCCGGTTACCTACCTCAGGAGTACACATGCTCTCGGACAAGTCCCGCCCCGTCATTGAGGCCACCCTGCCGCTAGTCGGCTCGCGGATCGGCGCCATCACCCCTAAGTTTTACGCCCGGCTGTTCGCCGCCCACCCCGAATTGCTGGACGGCCTGTTTAGCCGTTCCAACCAGCGCTCGGGCGACCAGCAGCAGGCCCTCGCCGGAAGCATCGCCGCTTTCGCCACGCACCTGGTCAACAACCCCGGCACGCTGCCGGAAACCGTTCTCGCCAGGATTGCCCACCGGCATGCCTCGCTCGGCATCACCGAACCCCAGTACCAGGTGGTCTACGAGCACCTGTTCGCCGCCATTGCCGAAGACCTTGCGGAGGTCATCACCCCCGAAATCGCGGAGGCCTGGACCGAGGTGTACTGGCTGATGGCGGACGCCCTCATCAAGCTTGAAAAGGGCCTTTACGCCATGCAGGCGAACGGCAAGATGTGGGCCCCGTGGCGGGTGTCCGCCAAGACTGCGGCCGGCGTCGGCGCCATGACCTTCACCCTTGAGCCGGCGGACGACACCCCCATCACCCCGGCGCTTCCGGGCCAGTACGTCAGCGTCAAGGTGGTCCTGCCGGACGGCCTTCGCCAGGTGCGCCAGTACTCACTGTCCGGCGAGGCGGGCACCAGCCGCAGCTTCACCACCAAGCTGGATGACGGCGGCGAGGTCTCCCCCGTGCTGCACAACACCGTGCAGGTCGGCGACGTCCTGGACATCTCCAACCCCTACGGCGAGATCACCCTCAAAGATGGTGACGGTCCGGTGGTCCTGGCCTCGGCCGGCATTGGCTGCACGCCCACCGCATCCATCCTGCGTTCCCTCGCCGAAGCCGGGTCGGACCGGCAGGTCCTGGTGCTCCATGCCGAAAGCACCCTGGACAGCTGGGCACTGCGCGGGCAGATGACGGACGACGTCGAACGCCTGGACAGTGCCGAACTGCAGCTGTGGCTGGAGCAGCCGGTGGAGGGCACCAAGGAGGGCTTTATGTCCCTGCGCGAGGTGGACCTCCCGGCCGATGCGTCGCTGTACCTGTGCGGACCGCTCCCGTTCATGAAAAACATCCGCAACGAGGCCATCAACGCGGGCATCCCGGCCACATCCATCCACTACGAGGTCTTCGGCCCGGACATCTGGCTCGCCAGCTAAGAGTCGCAGTACGACGGCGGCCCCGCACCTTTTCGAAAAGGTGCGGGGCCGCCGTCGTGATGTCTGTTTGACTCCAGCTAATCAGCTGTGGTCCGCCATGCGTTCCTTCAGTGCGTTCAGCTCGGCACTCAGGGCCTCCGGCAGGGAGTCACCGAAATTCGCGTACCACTCTTCGATCGAGGCCAGCTCGGCATCCCATTCCTCGCGGTCCACGCGGACGGCATCTTCCACGTGGGCGTGGGTAAGGTCCAGGCCGGTCAGGTCCAGCGAGTGGGGCGCCGGGACGAAGCCGATGGGCGTTTCGATCGCGTCAGCCTTGCCTTCGAGGCGCTCGATGGCCCATTTGAGGACGCGGGCGTTGTCGCCAAAGCCCGGCCACGCGAAGCCGCCGTCGGCGGTGCGCCGGAACCAGTTGACCAGGAAAATGTGCGGGAGCCGTTCCGGGTTGGCCTTTCCGGAGACGCTGATCCAGTGCTTCAGGTAGTCGCCGGCGTCGTAGCCGATGAAGGGCAGCATGGCCATCGGGTCGCGGCGGAGCACGCCCACCTGGCCTGCAGCGGCGGCCGTGGTCTCCGAGGAGAGCGTGGAGCCCATGAAGATACCGTTGGTCCAGTTGCGGGCCTGGGTAACCAGGGGAACCGTGGTCTTGCGCCGGCCGCCGAAGAGGATGGCCGAGAGCTCCACGCCCTCGGGGCTGTAGTACTCCTCAGCCAGCATGTCGACCTGCGAGATCGGGGTGCAGAAGCGGGAGTTCGGGTGGGCGGCCGGCTGGTCCGAGTCCGGTGTCCACGAGTTGCCCTGCCAGTCGGTCAGGTGCGCGGGGACCTCGTCAGTCATCCCTTCCCACCACACGCCGCCGTCGTCCGTGAGGGCAACGTTGGTGAAGATGCTGTGGCCCTTGGCAATGGCGCGCATGGCGTTGGGGTTGGTCCCCCAGCCGGTGCCCGGCGCGACGCCGAACAGGCCGGCTTCCGGGTTGGTGGCGCGCAGTTCGCCCTCTTTGCCGATCCGCATCCAGGTGATGTCATCGCCGAGGGTTTCGACCTTCCAGCCTTCGATGGTGGGGTCCAGCAGGGCGAGGTTGGTCTTGCCACAGGCAGAGGGGAAGGCCGCGGAGATGTAGTAGTTCTTCTTCTCCGGTGAGGTGAGCTTGAGGATCAGCATGTGCTCGGCCAGCCAGCCTTCATCGCGGGCCATCACCGAGGCGATGCGCAGGGCGTAGCACTTCTTGCCCAGCAGGGCGTTTCCGCCGTAGCCGGAGCCGAAGGACCAGATCGAACGCTCTTCGGGGAAGTGGACTATCCACTTGTCCGGATTGCACGGCCACGGCACATCAGCCTGGCCGGCCTCGAGGGGTGCGCCCAGGGAGTGCAGGGCGGGGACGAAGAAGGCGTTCGTGGAGGTGATCTTGTCCAGCACGGCGGTGCCGATGTTGGCCATGATGCGCATGGAGGCGACGACGTAGGCGCTGTCGGTGATTTCCACGCCGAACTTGGGATCCTCGGCCTCGAGGTGGCCCATGACGAACGGGATGACATACATGGTGCGGCCGCGCATGGAGCCGGCGAAGAGGCCGCGCAGCTTCTGCTTCATCTCGGCCGGAGCCATCCAGTTGTTGGTGAAGCCGGCGTCGCGTTCATTTTCCGAGCAGATGTAGGTCTGCTCCTCGACCCGGGCAACGTCGGCCGGGTCGGAGAAGGCTGCGAAGGAGTTGGGGAACGTTTCCGGGTTAAGCCGTGTCAGGGTCCCGGCGGCGACGAGCTCGTCGGTCAGCCGGGTGTTCTCTTCCTCGGACCCGTCAACCCAATGGATGCGGTCCGGCTGCGTAAGTTCTGCAACCTCTTCGACCCACGCCAGCAGTGCGGCATGGGTGGTGGGTGCTTGTTCAAGCAACGGTTTCTGCGCCAGTTCGCCCATTACGGTTCCCTTCCTCGGGTTCATCGGTGTGTCCTAAATGTTATTGGCCGCCCCGGGGTGGCCGAGGATGGCAGGCGTGCTCGTTTCTGCTCTTTTGGGACGGAAACCGCGCAAATTCAAGGAAACGGTGCGCAAATTGATGGAATTAAGTGATGAAGGTCACGTAGACCGGTCTAGTCACCCATATTACACCCCTTCCGATTTGGCACGAGGGCCAGACTCGCGTAAAGTAATTCGAGGTTCGGGGAGCGAGATACTCCGCGAAACAGAGAATGCGCCCATAGCTCAGCTGGATAGAGCGTCTGTCTACGGAACAGAAGGTCAGGGGTTCGAATCCCTTTGGGCGCACAGAATGAAGGTCCGCATCGGTTCGCCGGTGCGGACCTTCTGCTTTTAAGCCCTCGCCAAAAGCCGTGACCGGAATGCGTAACTTTTTGTCACGGGCCTCACTCCGGACCCTGCAACACGGGGCCGCCGCTCCCTTGCCTGGTCAACAGCGACGCCAGGCAGCAGCCAATCCGGCCGGCTCCGTCCCGGAAGGCGGGCGTAGGCTGGACAAATGACGCCCCAAACCTTGGAACGGGAATTTGATGTCGTAATCATTGGCGCAGGAGCCGTGGGTGAAAACGTCGCGGACCGTGCAGTCCAAGGTGGACTCACCGTTGTGGTGGTCGAGGCCGAACTGGTGGGTGGCGAGTGTTCCTACTGGGCCTGCATGCCCTCGAAGGCGCTGCTCCGACCGGGCACAGCCCTTCACGGTGCGCAGACCGTGCCCGGGGCCGAGGCGGCGGTGACCCGCACCCTGGATGTTGCGGCAGTACTCAAGCGCCGCGACTACTTCACTGCCAACTGGCAGGATGAGGGCGCGGTGAAGTGGCTCGAGGGTGCCGGCATCGAACTCATCCGCGGGCGCGGGCGGCTCACCGGGCCCCGCGCCGTGGAAGTAGCCGGCCTGGACGGAAACATCTACCAACTCAAGGCGCGGCACGCCGTCGTACTGGCCACCGGCTCCACCCCCAACCAGCCGCCCATCCAAGGGCTGGCAGGACTGCACGTCTGGGGCACCCGGGAAGCCACGTCCGCCAAGGAAATCCCGGCACGGCTGCTGGTCCTCGGCGGCGGCGTGGCAGGCACCGAGCTCGCCCAGGCATTTGCCCGCCTCGGCTCGGAGGTGATTCTGGTGGCCAGGAGCGGGCTCCTGGGCAGCTTCCCGGCCAAGGCCAGCAGTCTCGTGGCGGCCGGACTGCGGGCGGACGGCGTGGAGATCCGCCTGGGCACATCGACCGAAAGCATCCATCAAAACGACGACGGCACCTTCACCCTGACGCTGCGTGACCAGCACGCCGGCGGACAGAGCGCCGTGACGGCGGACAAGGTCCTGGTCTCCACGGGCCGGCATCCGGCCCTCGAGGGCCTCGGCCTGGAAAGCGTGGGCCTCGGGGCCTCGGACGGGAAGCCACTCCGGCTGCAGACGGACCTGACTGGCCTAGTCCGCGGCACGGACGGGCACGAGCCTTGGCTCTACGCGGTGGGAGACGCCGCCGGCAAGAACTATTTCACGCATCAGGGCAAGTACGAGGCCCGGGCAACCGGTGATGCCATCGCCGCCCGCGCCAAGGGCGAACTGGCGGGAGACCCGGCAGCGTGGAGCCGCTACGCCCAGACCGCCAACCTGCACGCCGTTCCCAGTGTCGTGTTCACCGATCCCGAGCTGGCCGCCGTCGGACGAACCCTGGAGCAGGCCAGGAAGGACGGCTACAACGCCTCATCCGTGGAGCTGCCCATCGACGTTTCAGGGTCTTCCCTGCACTCCGAGCATTACGAGGGCTGGGCGCAGCTTGTGGTGGACGAGGACCGCCGGGTTCTCCTGGGGGCAACTTTTGCCGGACCCGACGTGGGAGAACTGCTGCATGCCGCCACCATCGCCGTGGTGGGCGAGGTCCCGCTTGAGCGGCTGTGGCATGCGGTGCCCTCCTTTCCGACCATCAGCGAAGTGTGGCTGCGGTTATTGGAAAAGTACGGCCTCTAGGCCTATTTGAACTGACTGGTCAGTTTAGTTAGGATGGGTGCAGACATTAATCGTCGAAAGGCCATCCTTGCTATTTGTCCAGCAGCTCCACGTGAAGGGCCGGCGCGATGAACTTCTTCCGCCCACCTCCCTGCGCGTCAGCCCCGGTGAGCTGCTGCTGGTGGCAGCAGACCGGCAGGACCAGAGAACCGCCCTCGCACTGACCATCAGTGGCCGCATGAAGCCCACCGGCGGCCTGATTACCTGGGCCGGCAACTCCCGTACCAAGACGCTTCGGCTGGCCAGCGCCCTGGTCGACTCCCCCGGAGTCAACGAACCCGAGCAGCACCTCAGCGTGCGCGACCTCGTGACCGAGGACCTCGCCCTGGTCCCCCGCCGCTACCGCGGCGCACTCCTCAGCAAGCCCTGGCTTAAAATCAACAGGTTTGAGGACATCGCGGATCTTTGGACCGAACAGCTCCCCGCCGGCAAACGGACGGAGTTGCTGACCGCCCTCGCGCTGGCCAACCCGCACACCGACCTCCTGGTGGTGGATTCCCCGGACCGGCACAGTGCCAGCGCTGCGGACTGGCTCCCGCGGCTTAAAGCGCTGGCGTACGACGGCGGGCGGCCACTCGCCGTCGTCGCTACCGTCACTGCCCTCCCGGACTCGTGGACGGGTCCCGCCGCCGTGATCGGCAACGCGGTCCAGCCGGCGGAGGAAGCGCCCGCCGCGCTGGAATCGGCACCTGAATCCACCCCGGCCCAAACCGCCGTGACCGACCAACCTTCCCTGGCTGACGACGAATCCGAAGCCCTCCTACGCGAAACCGAGGACGCCAAGTGACCGTGTTGCGGCTGGCCCGTTCCGAACTGAAGCGGATGACCGGCGGGTTGCTGCCGAAGCTCACCATCCTTGCCCTGACCATGGTGCCGCTCCTGTACGGCGCGGTGTACCTCTACGCCAACTGGAACCCCTACGGGAACCTGAATCAGATCGATGCCGCACTGGTGGTGGAAGACACCGGAGCCACTTCCGGCGACGGCACAGAACTCCATGCCGGCACCAAGGTGGCGGACGGCCTGATCGAGGGCCACGTCTTCAACTGGAAGCCGGTCAGCACGGCATCGGAGGCCGATCAGGGCGTCAGCAACGGCAAGTACGCGTTTGCGCTGAAGATCCCCCGGGACTTCTCCACCAACCTGGTCTCACCGGGCAGCTTCGATTCCGCCAGCCAGGCAATGCTGAACGTCACCACCAACGATGCCAACAACTACCTGCTGAGCACCATCGTGGACAAGCTGACCACCTCGGTCCACACCACAGTTGCCAAGGAGGTGGGCGAAGAAACCGCCAACCAGCTCCTCACCGGCTTCGGCACCATCCATGCCCAGATGCTCAAGGCAGGAGACGGTGCCGGACAACTGGCCGACGGCGTGGCCACACTCCGCGACGGAACCGTTACCCTCCACGCGGGTACCACCGAACTCAGCAGCGGAGCCGCAGAGCTCTACGCCGGGCAACTGAAACTCCGTGACGGCGCGAACCAGCTGACCGACGGCGCTGGCCGGCTCAGCAGCGGCCTCACCCTGCTGAAGGATAAGACCGCCACGCTCCCCACGGACACCCAGACCCTTGCCAACGGGGCCGCTCAGGTGGCCGCGGGGAACGCCCAGTTGAACACCAAGGTCCAGTCCGTCGTCACCCAACTCGACGCCGCCGACCGGGGACTGCGGACACGCGTGCTCGAATCGAACACCCGCCTCGTTGCCGCGAAAGTGATTACGCAGGAACAGGCGAACAGCATCCTGGCCGATTTCGACGCCGCGGCAACCTCAAACCCGGTGGCTGGTGCGAAGACCACCCTTCAGGCCGACGCCGCCCAAATCCAGCAGCTGGCTGACGGTGCCGAGGCAGTGAGCGTGGGCGCGGCCCAGCTCGCTGCCGGTATGCCGGCCTTGAAGAACGCCGTGGCACAGGCTTCGGCGGGCGCGGACCAGCTCCACACCGGTGCGGCCGCGCTGGCCACCGGCCAGCAGTCAGCACTGGACGGAGCCGGCCGGCTGGCAGAGGGTGCAAATAAGGTCGACGCCGGTGCCGGGCAGGTGGAGGCCGGCGCCGCGACGGCCGCCGACGGATCGCGGACGCTCGCCACCGAAATTGCCAAGGGTGCCGGGCAAGTGCCCAACCCCGACGACGCCCAGAAGGACAGCCTGTCCCACGTGATCGCCGACCCTGTTGCAGTCAGCAACGTCTCCCAGGCCAAGGCGAACTCCTATGGGGCGGGCCTGGCGCCCTTCTTCATGACCCTTGCCTTGTGGATCGGCATCTTTATGCTGGTCCAGGCCATGCGTCCCATCACCCAGCGGGCCCTGGCGTCGAACGCCCCGGCCTGGAAAATCGCCGTCGGCGGCTGGCTGCCGTTCCTTGCGGTCTCAGCGGTCCAGGCCACCCTCCTGACGCTCGTGGTGGACCTGGCCCTGGGCCTGAACCCGGCGCATCCGGTCCTGATGTGGCTCTTTATGCTGGCGGCGGCGATGGCGTTCAGCGCCATCATCCAGGGCGTCGTTGCGTTGCTGGGATCGCCGGGCAAGCTGGTGGTGCTGATCCTGCTGGTGCTGCAGCTTGTTTCCTCGGGCGGAACGTTTCCCTGGCAGACCACCCCGCAGCCGCTGCACGTGGTCCATGAGGTCCTCCCCATGGGCTACGTGGTAACCGGTATGCGGCACCTCATCTACGGCGCGGACCTGTCCATGATTGTGCCCACCGTCCTGGGGCTCCTCGGCTACACGCTGCTGGGCGCCGCGATGTCCACCTTCGCGGTCCGGAAGCACAAGTACTGGACGCTCAAGACCCTCAAACCCGAGATCGCGGTATGAGCGCCGTCCTGCCCGACGATGGTGCGGCCGGGAAGAAACTCCGGCCGGCCCGGACCAACGCCACCCGGCAGAAGCTGTTCGACGCCTCGATGGAGCTGATCGGCGAGCGGGGTGCTGCCGGCGTGACCGTGGATGAGATCGCCGCCGCGGCCGGGGTTTCCAAGGGTACCGTCTACTACAACTTCGGCAGTAAGTCCGATCTGATTGCGCAGCTGCTGCGCTATGGCGTGGACATCCTGAAGGCACGCCTGCTCAGCGCGCCCGCTGATCCCCGCCCCGCGGATGATCCCGGCCCCGCGGGTGATTCCGCCGCGGCGGGTGGTTCCGCCGGCGACCCGCTGCTGGCCATGGAGGCAATGATCGGTCAGGCAATGGACTTCATGGCCGATTATCCGTCCTTCGCGAGGCTGTGGGTCAGCGAAAACTGGCGCACCCCCAGCGTGTGGCAGGATACGTTTGCCGTGCTCAGGACCGAACTCCTGGCGGTTATCGGCGATGCCATCGAGGCGGTGGCCGCCGTCTACCCGGTGGACGCCGGCATCTCGCGCGGCAGCCTGGAGACGGCGATTTTTGGTGCCTGCTTTGTGGTGGGCCTGGACCGGGTGACCTACAACCCGGAGCGGAGCCGTGACCAAAGCGTTGCAGCAATCATGGCCAGCATGCGCGGCTACGTGCTGAAGTAACTCCTCCCTCGGGGATGATTGATCCCATGCGCCACATGGGTATCAGCGGAAAGTTCGCCCTCGTTATGGCCATCGCGGCCCTGGGCATGCTGGTGCTTACTGCCATCACGCTTGAGGAGGCCGTGATGGTCACGTTCCTGGGGCTCGTGGCCTTGGCCTACGTGGCCGCGGTAGGCGAAGTGCTTGTCCGGCGCCGCCATGCAGTCCTGGTGGCCACCGGGGCCGGGTCGAGCCTGACCGTCGCTTTTTCGCTGGCTTTCCTCAGCACGTGGGAGCTCGCCTTCGTGGATCAGTCCACCATCATCGGCACGCCGCTTCCCACCAACGATCCCGACAATTACTTCTTCTGGGCCGCCGCCTCGGCCGCTGCCACAGTACTGGTCCTGTTTCTGGGTGTGGCGTGGCCCCCGGGACGTCGGCCCGGCTCCCGGAACCGGCCGGTGGCGGGAAGCGGCCGGAAGCCCACGGCGTCCCAGGGCCGCCCCTCCGCCCGGGGCACGTCCGCCAGCCACGGGCCAGTCACCCGGAGCACGGCTGCCCGCAACACTGCGGCACCGGTTCAGCGGGCTTCCGGCTCCCGCGCGCCTGCCCGTTTGCCGGCGGCAGCCAAGCGGGCGTCGTCGTCGGCATCTCCGGCGCGTAAACCGGCCGCCAAAGCGGCGCCCCCGCCGGCACCCAAATCCGGCGCCAAGACCACGTCCCGGCGCTGACGCGGGCCGCCGCGTCCGGTGAGTACCGCCGTCGCCACTCCGCCCAGCAGAAGGACGCCACCGGCCAGTTCCGCGGGCGAGGGGACTTCGGCCAGTATCAGCCAGGCGGCACTCATCCCCACCACGGGCACCAGGAGAGTGAAGGGAACAACCGCCGACGACGGGTAGCGGGCCAGCAGCCGGTTCCAAATCCCGTACCCCACCAATGACCCGAAAATAGCCGTGTACAGCGCACTGGCGATGGTGACCGGCTGCAGGTGGGCCAGCGTTCCGAGCACGGCGTCGGGCCCGTCCACCAGGAGCGACAGTCCGGCGAGGGGCAGCGGAACAACAGCCCCGGACCAGACCACCAGTCCGAGCCCGGATGCCGCCTTGGCCCGGCGGGCGACGACGTTTCCGGCCGCCCAGGACAACGCCGCCCCCAGCACAATGATCAACGGCAGCAGGGGCGCCACGGCGCTGCGCCCTACTGCCACCACGGCGAGTCCCGCGACGCCAAGGACAACGCCGAACAGTTGGCTCCGGCTGGGGCGCTCCCCCAGGAACCCCGCCGCCAGCAGAACCGTCAGCAGCACCTGTGCCTGGAGCACCAGCGATGCCAGACCGGCCGGCATACCAAGCGCCATGGCCAGGTACAAGAGGCCAAATTGGCCCGCGCTCATAAAGAGTCCGACGCCGATGATCGCCTTCCAGCTGACATCCGGCTTCCGGATAAAAAAGATCAGGGGGAAGACGACCAGGACGAACCGCATGGCAACGAACAGCAGCGGCGGAACGTCACCGCCGTCGGGATGCAGTCCCAGGTCGATAGCGACGAAGTTGACGCCCCAGAGGACGGCGACGAGCAGCGCCAGGAGGGAGTGTGGGAGGTTCACCGTTCAACTCTGACAGACGCTGCGCCTCAGTGGGGGCGCGGAACCTTGAATTTGGTGATCCGGGCGTCCTGGCCGTCGAGTTCGGCCCAGGACTTTTCCGTTTCCAGCACAGCCAGGGCACTGGTGGGGTAGCGCGTGGCGGCGTCCATGTAGGCATCGTGGTTTGAGTCCCGGGAGGCAAGGTGCATGGCGAGGTCCTGGACCCCGGGCATGTGCGAGATGAGCATCAGCGTCGTCACGGTGTCGGGCACATGGTTGACCACGGTCAGCATGCGTAGCGCGGAGGCGGCGTAGAGGCCGTCCTCAAGTTTCGGCGTCGGGGCCTTATCCCCCAGCTCGGCGCACACCCACGTACAGGTCTGACGGGTGCGCAGGGCACTGGAGCAGAGGATGAAATCCGGGAAAATGTTGTGCTTGACCAGCCATTGCCCGGCCAACGGCGCTTCCCGGTGCCCGCGCTCTTCCAGCGGCCGTTCATGATCATCAACCCCGCCGGGCCAGTCAGCCTTGGCATGGCGCATGATCACCAGTCGCTTGATGTGGTGGTCGCTCATTCCCCAAGCCTAGCCCCCAAAAACACCAGCCGCGGAGGCCAAAACTTAGCCGCGGAGGCCAATACTCGCTGACCGGAACGGAACGCAAGAAGGCGGCACATCCCGAAAGCGCCGTTGTTGCGCGAGGAACGAGCGCAGGCGCAGAGGGATCGTGCCGCCTTCTTGCGGTACTGAAGTTAAGACTAGATCGAGTATTCCGGAGCGGCCCAGACCACTACTTCGGGGTGCTCGTAGAACCGGTAGCCCTGGCCGCGGACGGTGCGGACGGTGTTGGCGAGGCGGCCCAGTTTGGAGCGGAGGCGGCGGATGTGGACGTCGATGGTGCGCTCGTTGGGCACCTCTTCGGCGTTGCGCCACAGGCCTTCGAGCAGCTCGTCGCGGCCGACGGTGCGGGTGCCGTTCTCGACGAGGTAGTTGAGGAGTTCGAATTCCTTGAAGGTCAGGTTCAGGGATTCGCCGTCAAGGTGGACTTCGCGGCGGGCCAGGTCGATGAGGACGCCGGAGGGACGGGGCTCCGCCGCCTGCTGCAGCCGCGCAGTTTCGGTGCGCTTCTGGGCATTGACAGTGGGGTCACCAAAGGTGGACCGGACGACGTCGAGCGCGGAACCGGGGGTACCGGCCGGGGCCATGGCCACCGCAGCGTAGCTTTCGGCGCCGGTCACGAGCGACTGGGCGTAGGCGCGGATTTCCTGGGCAAGCTTGGCAATGGAGGTTCCGGCTGCCGCCGCGGTCTCCTCGTCGATGCCCATGTAAAGGACGAATCCGCGAGCAAGGTTATCGTTCGCGGACCTGGGTGCGTTGTTCCCCCCTACTACCGGCGTGGGCGCGGTGAGCGGGGCAGCTTCGGAGGGCTGCACGGCGCGGAGTTGGCCGTAGGAGTTGGGGTTGTAGCCCTGGGGTACGTACCCGGGAGCGGGGAAACCGGTTCCACCAGCGGCAGGCGCGAACGCCTGGCGGGTGCCAAAACCCTGACGGAGCCCGGAAGACTGGCTGGGCTTACCGGCGTTACGGACGGAGATGTGGACGTATCCGGATGCAACTGACATGAATGCTTACCTCAAATGTGAATGGCCGTCACTGCGGCTCGAATGCTGGTTGCCCGCAATGAAAAATCTGGGAGGGCGCCCGTCTCTGGACTGGGAAGGCGAATGCCTAAGAACTTCGTGGGTCTGAAGGTCAGGCGTGCATTCGACAACAGCGCATGTCGGCAGCAGCGGATGTGCTGGACCAATATTCTGCGGCTGCAGTTGCTGTTGAGTTCTTGTTCACAATTGAAAGTGTGCAACGTAACAATGAAAACTTGCAAGTAACAAAGGGCCCGTTCGTCCGCATCGTGAGACAAAGCGGCAATAATGCGCGTCGTATCACAATTCGGCGAGTCGGCATTTGCATGACATGGATTTCTGTCGAGGGGCCCCATTGTGCTCAGATGAAGAATATTATTCGATATAACCCATTATCTGAGAATCGACAGGAACTTCATGCGCTTGACGTAAAATTGCCACACTGGTTGAGGCGTGTTGTCCAATCGTCGGCTGATTTTTTCGCCAGGACGCGCATTCTTGGCCGAACGAGCACGACCCTACTGACCGGTAAGGGGTTCTGCCAGGGCCAAAGCGGGTTCAAAAGTCTTAGTTCGCAGTAACCGCCAGAGCCTGGTGAGTGCCCCGGTTCGGGGCGATCTCCTAATTCGTAGTTACTCCCGAGCTCGGAGTGCTGGATGTGCCGGAGTTCGGGGTGATGGACGTGCCGGCGGCCGTCAATTGGATGGTCTCCGCCCGGTAGGAATCAGACTCCTTGAGGGCGGAAACACGGACACTGGCACCGGTGGTGACGGCCGACAGACCGAGTGTGTTGCCGGCAGAGCTCCCCCGCTGCCGCACTCCTTCGGAGACCTGCACATCCGAATCCACGGCGTAGGTGCGGGAAAAGCCGTCATCACTTTTGACGGTGAGGGAGTTCGCGGAGACGCTGGTGACGGTCCCTGCCTGGCCCGCCATGGTGACGTAGCCCGAGTCCTGGAGGATGACGTATTCGGAATGGATGGCGGCATTGAGCCCAGCCATTCCCATGCCCAGTCCGGAAGGGCCGCCGTCCATTCCGGCGCCGGCACCGGGGCCGGTCATGCCGCCTTGGCTCCCTGGCCCGAACTGGCCCTGCGCGCCGAAACCCTGCCCGCCTGAACCCTGGCCACCCGCGCCCTGGCCGTCGGCCGCAGCCGCGCTGGAACCATTCGCGGCGGCGTAAGCGCCGGCGCCCGCTGCGGCAGCAACCACCACCGCCACGCCCCCTGCAACCATGCCCTTCTTCGCCGTCCAGGTCCTGTTCCGGCCGGAACCCAGGGCACCATTCGGGGAGTAGGACTTCGGTGCGCCCCATCCGGTCCCGGCGTTCGCGCCCGCCAGGACTGCCGGCGTCGTACCCCAACCCTCCGGTTCTTGGTAGGACGCGTCCTTCTGCGGCGCGCCCTCCCACACCGGGGCTGGCCCGTTTTCCGGCTGTCTGTTGCCCGCTCCAGACCCCGGGACGGCGTGATTGTTTTGCTGATCCATGGCTTTTCTCCAAAGACGGTCGGTACTGCTGGCTACGGTTGTCCCAACAGCGTCGGCCGCTTTGCTGTGCGCACGCTGTGCCGCAACGAAACCCTGACTGTGACGTGGGTCCGATCTCCGGGCCACGGCATCCCGCCGCTACAAGCAGGTGACTACGCTGGAACTCACAGCACACACACAGGAACCGCAAAGCCCCGGCACACCGGCAGATCAGAGAGTTGTCCCATGGCATCCCCGCACTCCATGACCAACAACCTTCCCCAGCTCACGCACCCGGACGGCTCGCCTATCCGCGCCCTCGTGGTGGACGACGAACCCAGCCTGTCCGAGCTCATGAGCATGGGCCTGCGCATGGCAGGCTGGTCCGTGGCCGTCGCGGCCGA
The DNA here is from genome assembly GCF_029076445.1 of Pseudarthrobacter naphthalenicus. GTDB lineage: Bacteria > Actinomycetota > Actinomycetes > Actinomycetales > Micrococcaceae > Arthrobacter > Arthrobacter naphthalenicus. Next base: position 95,860 of record NZ_JARESG010000011.1, on the reverse strand, counting down.
CGGGCCCGCCGCCGTCAAGCTGGCCAAGGACTTCCATCCGGACGTTTTGGTGCTGGATGTGATGCTGCCGGGGTTCGACGGCGTGGAGCTGCTGGGCAGAATCCGCACCTTTGCGCCGGAGGTACCGGCGCTGTTCCTCACGGCCAAGGACGACGTCCAGGACCGCATCGTGGGCCTGGCCGCCGGCGGCGACGACTACGTCACCAAGCCGTTCAGCATGGAAGAGGTCCTGCTGCGCCTGCACCGGCTGGTCCAGCGCTCCGGGGTGGCCGCCATGGACACCGCCGAACTGGTGGTGGGTGACCTGGTGCTCAACGTGGACACCCGGGAAGTTACCCGGGCCGGGGAAGAGGTCCAGCTGACGGCCACCCAGTTCGAACTCCTGCGCTACCTGATGGAGAACCCCAAACGCGTGGTCAGTAAGGCCCAGATCCTGGACCAGGTGTGGGATTACGATTTCGGTGGCCAGGCCAACATCGTGGAGCTGTACATCTCTTACCTGCGCAAGAAAATCGAGGCGAACCACCCGCCGATGATCCACACGGTGCGCGGCGCCGGCTACGTCATCAAGCCTGCAGATTAGCCGGGGACCGCATGTCCGCTCTTTCCGGTGTTCCCCGGCGGTCCGGCCGGTCCTGGTTCAACCCCTCGACCTGGCACCTCCGGACCCGCCTCATTTTGCTCTCCATGGCACTGCTGGTGGCCATCTCAGGTGCCATTGGCGTGGTCAGCTACGCCTCCATGGACGTGGTCCTTTCCAAGCAACTGAACGAACAGTTGACCATGGCGTCCCGCGGCCGGCCGCCGGAGGGCAACCCGTCCGGGCGCCCCGACCCCCTGGATGCCCGCGGGCAGGCCGTGGGGACGCTGAACGCGCGGGTGGCGGGCGGGCAGATCAGCCGGGAAGCGGGCTTCCTGTCCTCTGATTTCACCCGCACCCCGCTGACGTCCTCCGATGTGGCCACCCTCCAGGCGCTACCCCGCGACGGCGTACCGGTGGACCGCCAGCTGTCCAACGGCGACTACCGTGTCATGGCCACTCAGACTCCCTACGGTGACGTGGTGATTACCGGCCTGCCGCTGAGCACCAAACAGAGCACCGAGGCATCGCTTGTGCTCACGATGGTGCTGGTGTCGCTGGGCGGCCTGCTCGTGATCGGACTGGCCGGCACAGCCTTGATCCGCCGGACCATGCGCCCCCTGGAGCAGCTGTCCGACGTCGCCACCAAAGTTTCCAAGCTGCCCCTCGACGCCGGCGAGGTGGCGCTCGCCGTCCGCGTACCTGCCTCCGCTGCGCATCCCACCACGGAAGTGGGCAGTGTGGGGCACGCCCTGAACCTTATGCTGGACAACGTTTCCAGCGCTTTGGAAGCCCGCCAGCGGAGCGAAATGAAGGTGCGCCAATTTGTGGCGGATGCCTCGCACGAGCTGCGCACCCCGCTGACTGCCATCCGCGGCTACACGGAGCTGATGCGCATGACGGAGACGTTCACCGAGGACGGCAGGAAATCGCTGGGGCGGGTGCAGAGCCAGTCCGAGCGCATGACCACGCTGGTGGAGGACCTGTTGCTCTTGGCCCGGCTGGATGAAGGCAAAGCCCCGGAGACCACCGATGTGGATCTCACCCAGCTGGTGGTTGAGACCGTCAGCGACGAGAAAGTGATGGCCCCGGACCACATCTGGCAGTTGAAACTGCCGGCTGAGCCCATCATCGTGCGGGGGGACAACACCCAGCTCCACCAGGTCCTCGCCAACCTGCTGTCCAACGCGCGCAAGCACACGCCGGCGGGAACCACGGTGGTGACGGGCGTGATGCGGTCAGCCGATGGCAGCGTTGTTGTCACCGTCACCGATGACGGGCCGGGCATTCCGGGAGAGTTCCAGGGCAGGATCTTCTCGCGCTTCGCACGGGTGGACGCTGCCCGGGCCGGGTTGAAGGGCTCAGCCGGCTTGGAAGGCTCGTCCGGGCTGGGGCTCTCCATTGTGGAGTCCATTGTCCAGGCGCATGGCGGGAGCGTTGAACTGACGTCACGGCCGGGCAGGACCGAGTTCGCCGTCCGGTTGCCCGCAGCCAAGGTTGCCTCCGCCTGAATCCGGCCGGCAACTGACTCCGGGCGGCAAGCTGAACGGCAAGCTGAATTACACAGGCACGTCACAGGTTGCGCCTAATGGCCTCAAATAAAGCGGCGCGAGTCTTGATTCATGACGCTCACCGACTCCACCTCAGGAAGCCTGCCGGACGCTGCAGTGGCGCCGCTGAGCTTCCCGCCGCGGCAATCCCGGCCGCAGCCGCCACAGCCGCCACAGCCACAGCCGCCCCGGCCCCAGCGGGGCGCCGGGTGGCGTGCTCCTGTGAACACCCGCACCGCCGTCCCGGTCCTCGATGTCACCATCCCCGTTTTCAACGAGGAACGCGATTTGGAGGAATGCCTGCACCGGCTCCACGCGCACCTGCGCGAGTCCTTTCCGCACAGCTTCCGTATTACCGTGGCTGACAACGCGAGCACGGATGGAACCCTGAAGATCGCCGAACGCCTGGCCAGGGAGCTTCCGGAACTTGTGGTGGTCCATCTGGGGGAAAAGGGCCGCGGCAATGCGCTGCGGAAAGTGTGGCTGGCCTCGCCGTCTCCGGTCCTGGCGTACATGGACGTGGACTTGTCCACCGATCTCGCCGCGCTGGCACCCCTGCTGGCCCCACTGATTTCGGGTCATTCGGACCTTGCCATCGGCACGCGCCTGACGCGTAGCTCACGGGTTGTCCGCGGGCCCAAACGGGAGTTCATCTCGCGGACCTACAACCTCATGCTCCATTCCTTCATGGGCGCCAGGTTCAGCGATGCGCAGTGCGGCTTCAAGGCCATCCGGGCCGACGTCGCTCAACAGATCCTGCCGCATACTCTGGACAATTCGTGGTTTTTCGACACCGAACTCCTGGTCCTCGCCGAACGTTGTGGCCTTCGGGTCCATGAAGTCCCGGTGGACTGGACCGACGACCCCGATTCCAGCGTTGATGTGGTCCGCACCGCCCTGGCAGACATGCGCGGCATGGCCCGGCTGACCCGGGATCTGGTCTACGGCCGGATCCCTGTTCCGGAATTGCGTGCCGCCTTGGCCCGCGGCCCGCTGCCCGCGTCATCCCGTACTGCCGAGCAGACGCGGGTGGGGAGCCTTTTCCGCCAGTTGGTCAGGTTTGCTGCCATCGGCGGCGCCTCGACGCTGGCGTACCTGTTCATCTTCCTGGTGGGTCGCGGGTTCTTGGACCCCCAGGTGGCCAACTTTGTGGCCCTGCTCATCACCGCGGTGGCCAACACCGCCGCCAACCGGCGGTTCACCTTCGGCATTCAGGGCGGGAACCCGGTGCGGCACCATTTCGACGGGCTGATCGTCTTCGGCATCGGCCTGCTACTCACCTCCGGGGCACTCGCCGTGGTGCACAGTACGACGACGCCGGACCGTTGGGCGGAAGTCCTCACGGTGGTGGCCGCGAATCTTGCCGCTACCGCAGTCAGGTTCCTGCTGTTCCGGCTGTGGGTTTTCCGCGGCCCGGCAGTCCCTGCGGCCACATCCCCCACTACTTCTTCGACGGAAACGGCAGCATCATGACCTCCACCATCACACCGGCTGACGCCGGCCCCACTTCCGGCGCCCCGCAGGAGGCTCCTGCCGTGCCGGACGCCGGCGCACATTCCGGGCACGCAGTTCCCTCGGGAACGGCCCCGGGTCCCGGCACCCGCTGGACCCGGTACGCGTTCGGCAGCCAGCCCCGCTGGGTCCGGCCTTCGGCTGCGGCTCTCCTGGTGGCCACGGCAGTCCTGTATCTGTGGAACCTCGCGGCCACCGGATATGGCAACTCCTTCTACGCCGCCGCCATCCAGGCCGGAACCAAAGACTGGACGGCCTTCCTGTTCGGTTCACTGGATGCCGGCAACGCGATCACGGTGGACAAGCCCCCTGCCGCACTCTGGATTCCTGCCCTCGCGGGAAGGATCTTCGGCTTCTCGTCGCTGAGCATGCTGGTGCCCGAAGCGCTCATGGGAGTGGCCGCCGTCGGCATCCTTTACCTGACCGTCAAACGCATCTCCGGACCGGGGGCAGGCCTGCTGGCCGGGGGCGCCCTGGCGCTGACTCCGGTGGCGGCGCTGATGTTCAAGTTCAACAACCCCGACGCCTTGCTCACGCTTTGCCTGGTCCTCGCCGCGTACTTCACCACCCGCGCCATTGAGCAGGCGGGGTGGAAGTGGCTCGCGGCCGCCGGAGCCGTGGTGGGCCTGGCCTTCCTCACCAAGATGCTGCAGGGTTTCCTGATTGTTCCTGCCCTTGGCCTCGCATATCTCTGGGCGGCGCCCACCACTGTGGGACGCCGGATACTGCACCTTCTCGGTGCAGTGGGCGGCATCATCGTGGTGGCCGGGAGCTATGTGGCACTTTTCCAACTGACTCCGGCCTCGGCACGGCCCTACATGGCCGGTTCAACCACCAACAGTTTCCTGGAGCTGACCTTCGGCTACAACGGCTTGTCCCGCATCACCGGCTCGGGCGAGGGTATGCCAGGTGGCGGCGCCGGTGCGCCGGGCGGGACGGGTGCGGGCGGCGGCAACGGCGGGTTCGGCGGAGCCGCCGGCCTGCTGCGGATGTTCGGCACCAGCTTCGGCGGCGAGGTTGCCTGGCTGTTGCCCGCTGCCCTGGTCCTGCTGGCTGCCGGCCTGTGGTTCACCCGGAGGGAAATTCGGACCTCCCGTACCCGTGCTGCCCTGATCCTGTGGGGCGGCTGGCTTCTGGTCACGGCGGGTGTCTTCAGCTTTATGAGCGGCATCGTCCACCCCTACTATTCCGTGGCGCTGGCGCCGGCAATCGCAGCCCTGGTAGGCATCGGATCTGTGGAACTGTGGCGTGGCCGGGGTTACTGGCCAGCCCGGATCGTCCTGGCCGTCGTTATCCTGGGCAGTTCCATCTGGTCCGCGGTGCTGCTGGGCCGCGATGTGTCCTGGCTCCCGTGGCTGCGCATCGTCATCGTCGTCCTCGGCGTCTTTGCCGGCGCGGCGGTGATCCTTCGGCTCGACGCCCGCGGCACCGCCGGCAGGTTCCGGCACGCCGGTGCGGCCGCCGTCGTCGTAGTTTCCATTCTGGCCGGGGGCCTGGGCACCGGGGCGTGGACCCTGGCGACTGCCGCCTCCGCGCACTCAGGCTCCATCCCGACGTCGGGGCCCGCGGGGTCCTCAACAGGCGGCTTCGGCAACCGGACAGCCGGTTTCCGGGACGGCCGCACCGGGGCCGGCACTTCAAGCGACGGCTCCTCCGCCGACGGTGCTGCCGGTGACACTGCTGCCGGCGACGGTGCTTTGGGCGGCCTGCCGGGCGCTGACGGCCCCGGCAGTGCTGACGGCCCCGGCGGCGGCGGTGCCAGCGGCCCAGGCGGCGAGGGAACGGCGGATTCTGCGGTGACCGCCCTGCTCTCCTCCACCACCACAAAGTGGTCAGCGATTGTCTCCGGCGCTACCCAGGCAGCCGGCCTGGAACTGGCAACAAACACCAGTGTCATCGCCCTGGGCGGCTGGAATGGCGGCGACCCCTACCCCACGCTGGCACAGTTCCAGGACATGGTGTCCAAGGGCGAGATCGGCTACTTCATCCAAGGCGGGGGCATCGGCGGTGGCATGGGCGGGGGCATGGGCGGCCGGGGCGGTAACTCCGAAGTGGCAGCCTGGGTTCAGGCCAACTTCCAGTCCCAGACCGTGGGCAGCTCTACCGTGTACGCGTTGGCGAAGTAGCCCACCGTGGCCATCGATATCCCCGGCCATGCCGGCGGGCTTCAGAGGCCACCGGACGGCCGGCGCGGTGTTCCTGTGCCGGAAGGTTTCCCGGCGGCCCGTTCACAGGACGGCCATTCACGGTCCGGCCCATCACGCGGCGCCCGTCGGGGGCGTCTCCGGCTGCGCCTGGAGTTGGCGGCGGTCCTGGTGGCCACGGCGGTGCTGTACCTCTGGAACCTGGGAGCATCGGACTGGGCGAATGCGTTTTATTCCGCGGCGGCCCAGGCGGGCTCCCAGGACTGGACCGCCTGGTTCTTCGGCTCTTCGGACGCCGCCAATTCCATCACCGTTGACAAGCCTCCGGCATCGCTGTGGATCATGGGCCTGTCGGTCCGGTTCTTCGGCTTGAGTTCATGGAGCGTCCTGGTACCCGAAGCGCTCATGGGTGTTGCCACCGCGTGGCTGCTGTATCTCGCAGTACGGCGGGCAGCGGGGCCGGCCGCTGCCGATAGCCTCCTGGCACACCGGGCGGGCCTGCTGGCCGCCGTGGTTCTGGCGATCACGCCGGTGGCCGCGCTGATGTTCCGGTTCAACAATCCCGATGCCCTGCTTGTTCTGCTCATGACCGCCGCAGGCTACGCGACACTCCGGTCCATCCAGGACGGGAAGGTGCGCTGGCTGGTGCTGGCCGGAGTGCTCCTGGGCTTCGGTTTCCTCACCAAACAGCTCCAGGTGCTGCTGGTGCTTCCCGGTTTTGCCGTGGCCTACTTTGTGGCGGCACCGGAAGGAATCGGCCGGCGCCTGCTTCGCCTGGCGGCGGCGGGTGCGGCCATGGTGGCCGCCGCAGGGTGGTGGCTCCTCGCCGTGGAGCTCACGCCGGCAAACCTGCGGCCGTACATTGGCGGTTCGCAGAACAACTCGATCATTGAGCTCACGCTGGGCTACAACGGTTTGGGCCGCCTGAGCGGTGACGAAACCGGGAGCGTGGGCGGCGGCAACGGGTGGGGCGTCCCGGGCCCGTTGCGGATGTTCAGCAGTGAGTTCGGCGGCCAGATTGCGTGGCTGCTGCCGTCCGTGCTGATCCTCGCCGCCGGCCTGCTGTGGGTGGGCCGGCGGGCACCTCGCACGGATGGTGTCCGCGCCTCCGTCATCATGTGGGGCTCGTGGGTGCTGGTCACGGGGCTGGTCTTCAGTTTCATGGCGGGCATTATCCACCCGTACTACGCGGTGGCACTGGCGCCCGGAATCGCCGGCCTGGCCGGACTGGGCGGCGTCCTCCTCTGGCAGCACCGGCGGCAGCCCGCCGCAGCGCTGCTGCTCGCCGCTGCCGTGGCGGCTGCGGCAAGCATGGGCTTCGCCCTTTTGGGCACCACCTCCGCCTACGGTCCGTGGCTCCGCTGGTTTGTCCTGGCCGCCGGGCTTGCGGGCGCAGCAGGCGTGTTGTTCGGCCGTTACCTGAGCTTCCGTGTGATGCAGCGGACGACGGCGGTCCTCGCCGTCGCCGCCTCCCTTGCCGGACCGCTGGCGTTCTCGCTATCAACGGCCGCGGCCGTCCACAGCGGCGCGATCGTCAGCGCCGGACCTGCCACGAGCGCAGGCGGGTTCCGTCCAGGCGGTCCTGCTGCAGCCGGCCAAGGTAACCCGTTACGGAACGGCGCCAATCCCAATGGGCCTGGCGGCACCGGCGCCAATCCCAACGGGCCTGGCGGCACCGCCAGCGGCACCGGCGCCAACATCAATGGACCGGGCGGCACCAGCCGGCAGGCCGGCGGAATGGGTGGCCTTCTGGGTGCCACCTCGCCGTCGGCTCAGTTGGTGACCGCCCTGAGAAGTGACGCATCCCGCTATACCTGGGCGGCCGCCGTCGTGGGTTCCAACAATGCGGCCGGCTACCAGTTGGCAACGCAACTGCCGGTCATGCCCGTGGGCGGCTTCAATGGAACGGACCCCTCCCCCAGCCTTGGCGGGTTCCAGGATCTGGTGGCGCAAGGCAAGATCCACTACTTCATTGCCGGCGGAACGATGCGGTCCACCAGCGGCTCGGACGCCGCATCCCAGATTGCGCAGTGGGTGGCGGCAACGTTCCCTGCGCAATCCATCGGCGGAACCACGGTCTACGCGCTGGTTAGTTAGCCGCGTAGCGTTGCGGCACCCCTCCGGCGCCGGGCACCGCAAGCCAACACGCCGACGTCGTGATCCTCGTTACCAAAATGTGACTTCGGCGGCCTACTCCGGTACCGTTGATAACGTGCGGTTCCCGTTTGGTCCGCACATCCGGATGACGCCAAGCTCTGCCGCTTCCCGGATTCCGTTCGACCGAGGCAGAGGCGGGGGACCCAGAGTCCCGGGCTTTTAGTGCCCTTGGGGTGAAGCCAGCACGTGATATTCCGTGTGGCCGGATGCCCTCATCCGAACCCGACAGCTAACTCCGCAGGTGTGAGAGGCGATCAATCATGTCTGAATCCAAGGTACAAACGCGCGCGCAGGACGGGTCAAACAGGCTCCGCAACCGGATTCCCACGCTGGGACAGCGTGTGGCCGTTATAGGGACGGCGCTCACGCTCCTCATCGGGTTGGGCGCAGCAGGCCAAGCATCCGAGTCCGGCGGCCTTACGGCCGTCAGCGACACGCAGAAACTGTCCGCTGCCGACATCGAATCCCGGTTGACGATGGAAAAGGCCGAAATACAAGCCAAATCTGCGCCGGAGGCCGCCGCGGCTGAAATCAGCGTAGCCCCGCAGGCCGCCGAGCCTGCAGCTGCACCCGCACCGGCTCCAGCTCCTGCGCCGGAGCCCGTGCCGGCACCCGCACCGGCACCTGAACCGGCGCCCGCACCTGAGCCTGCGCCCGTGGTGGCAGTCAATGACCCCGCAGGAGCCCAGGCCTACGCCGCCGGCCAGCTGGGCAGCTATGGCTGGTCCGCTGACCAAATGCAGTGCCTCCAGACGCTGTGGACCAAGGAATCCGACTGGACCACCACGGCCACCAACGCCAGCAGCGGTGCCTACGGCATCGTCCAGTCGCTGCCTGCAGAGAAGATGGCCAGTGCCGGCGCGGACTACCTCACCAACTACCGCACACAGATCAACTGGGGCCTGAACTACATCCAGGAGCGCTACCAGTCGCCGTGCGGTGCATTGAACTTCCACTTGTCACACAACTGGTACTGATCCGATTCCCCGGAATCCGCACAGCCGCAGCAGGCCCTGAATCCCCCGGTTCAGGGCCTGCTGCCTTCTTTGGCTGAATATTTCCCTGGCTGAATCCAGCTGAATCAGCCCTGGGACTCCCGGCCCGGGATGTACTGCACGGCCCACTTGTTGCCGTCGGGATCCGCGAAGTACACAAAATGGCCCCAGTCCTGCACGTCCACGTCACTCACATCCACCCCGTTCTTCTTGAGATGGGCGTGGGCAGCCTGGATATCGCTGACCACCATCTGCAGGCTCGGGGCCGTCCCCGGCGGGGCGTCGTTGAGGCCCTCGCCAATGCAGATGGAACAGGCGGATCCGGGCGGCGTCAGCTGGACAAAACGGATGCCCTCACTGGGCCGCTCGTCGTAGTCAGCGTTGAAGCCGACTTTGTTGACGTAGAAATCCTTCGCACGGTCCACGTCGGACACAGGGACAAAGACAAGTTCAAGTTTCCAGTCCATCCGCACAGGCTAGCGGCGGGGTCCTGAAACCGGAAGGCCCTCTTGCCCTCTTGCGCCGGAAGCTAGCCGGCAATGCCGTAGAGGCGGTCTCCAGCATCGCCGAGCCCGGGAACGATGTAGGACTTGTCGTTGAGCTTTTCGTCGATGGAGGCCAGGACGATGGTCACGTTGGCATCCGCCAGTTCTTCTTCCAGCTTGGCCAGGCCTTCCGGCGCGGCCAGCAGGCAAATGCAGGTGACGTCGGAGGCGCCGCGCTTGAACAGGAACTTGATGGCTTCGCGGAGGGTCCCGCCGGTAGCCAGCATGGGATCCAGGACAAAGATCTGACGGTCCGTAAGGTCCTCCGGCAGACGCTCGGCGTAGGTGATGATGTCCAGCGTTTCCTCGTCGCGGGCCATGCCCAGGAAACCCACCTCAGCAGTGGGGACCAGTTTGGTCATGCCCTCAAGCATGCCCAGGCCGGCGCGGAGGATGGGGACCACCAGCGGGGTGGGCTTGGTGAAGGCGGTGCCCACGGTGGTGCTCACCGGCGTTTCGATGGTCACGGGCTGGGTGCGCACATCGCGCGTGGCCTCATACGCGAGCAGTGTCACCAGCTCTTCCGTCAGCATCCGGAAAACCGGAGACGGGGTGTTTTTGTCCCTCAGGACGGTGAGCTTATGGGCGACCAGCGGGTGGTCAACAACAAGAGTGCGCATGGGTCAAAACTATCATCCGGCCCGGGCGGCCCCGCCGGGAGTCAGCTCCGCTGCTCGTCCCGGATAGCAGGGTGTTCGAACGTCGGGGGCGGACCTGCGTGCTCGCGTCTCCGCAATACATGGAAAAGCCTGTGGGCCAGGATCACTATTCCCACCCACGCCAGGCCCAGGAACCAGCCGGCCATGACGTCCGTCATCCAGTGGTGCCCCAGGAAAACCCGGCTGAGGCCCATGGCAATGATGAAGACCACCCCGGCGACGATCGCGGTGATTCGCGCCCAGGTCATCTCAAACTGGAGGCACATGATGTAGATCAGGACACCAATGACCACCGTGGTGTTCAGGGTGTGGCCGCTGGGGAACGACGGCGAGGTCTCATACGGCGGGACCGCATCAGCGTGGTCCGGGCGGGTGCGCCCGACCAGACGCTTGCCCACTGTCGTCGCCGTCGTGGAGACGGCTGCGGCGCCGCCCACCAGGATGATGGGGCGCCATGTCCTGCTCAGGAACGTGAGCCACGCTGTCAGGATGCTGGCCAGGATGGGCATGCCGATGCCGCCGCCGATGTTGGTGAATGCCGTCACGGCTGCGTCGAGGCCGGGGTTCCGCAGGCTTTCGGCCAGTTGGAGCGCAGGCCGGTCCAGGGACGTCAGCCCGGCATCGTCCACCACGTTGTCGTAGACCTCGGCACCGAGCAGCGCCATGATGACCACCAGAACACCACCCACCAGCATGGTGATCCACAGCGCCGCGTACGGTTTGAACCATTGGCCTGCGCGGGCCCTGAATGTGTCAACATCCACGAGTTCCTCCTGGCGTCAGTGGGTGGCAAGGACGGATATCACTCGAAACTATCATTGAGCCATGGCGCCGGGCGAAAAGAAACACAGCGAATGGATGGGCCTTGCCCTTGACGAGGCCCGGCGCGCCCTTGCCACGGAGGACGTGCCCATCGGTGCTGTTGTCCTCGGACCCGACGGCGCCGTGCTGGGTTCCGGACGGAACCAGCGGGAGGAACTCGGGGACCCTACCGCCCACGCGGAGGTGGTGGCCATCCGTGAGGCGGCCGGGAAACTGCGCGCTTTGTCGAAGCTTGAGGGCGGAGCCGGGGACGGCTGGCGGCTGGCGGACTGCACACTGGTGGTCACGCTGGAGCCGTGTGCCATGTGCGCGGGAGCGGTAGTACTGGCCCGGATCCCCCGGGTGGTTTTCGGTGCCTGGGATGAGAAGGCCGGCGCGGCCGGATCGGTCTTCGATGTCCTCCGCGAGCGCCGCCTCAATCATTGGGTGGAGGTCTACGGCGGCGTCAGGGAAGACGAGTGCGGGGCGCTGCTGCGGGAATTCTTCGCCGCCCACCGCGGCAAGCTCTAGCCCCGGGGTTGCCCTTCCCCTTTGAGCCCGCAGACGGCCGCGATGCGCTGGGGTAGGGCTGTGTGCGTGGTTATGCGGGCGCGCCCGGTCAGGCCTGATGGCGCACCTGCGGTCCAACGCCGAGGATACCCGCCACTTTACGGGCCGCGGATTCCCAGCCTGGCAGGTGATCCCGAGCAGCAAGTGCAGCAGCCCGCCACTCTGAACGCTCTACTGGGTCCGATAGCCATCTGCCGAGCGCCGCGGCGAGCGCCTCCGCCTCACCGCTTTCCCCGCCGGGAAGGTCAACGGCGGCTCCCGGCAGGACCGTCCCGGCGCCTATCGCCAGCGCGTCCACAGCACCGGTGCCGGCCCGAACAATCACCGGGATTCCGCAGGCCAGGGATTCCAACACCACCAGACCGAACGCTTCAGCCCGGGAAACGAGCACGCTCAGGTCGCTCCGATGCCATTCGGCCGCCAGGGCTTGTCCGGCGAGTTGGCCGGTCAGCCGAATCCGGCCATCCAATCCGTGCGAGCTTATGGCTGTCCGGACCTCCGCGGCGTAGGCGGAATCGGCGTCGTCCGTGCCCACCAGGGAGGCAGTCCATTCCAGATCATGCAGCTTAGCGAGAGCTTCCACCAGCAGTAACTGGGACTTGTTAGGCAGCAGCGCGGCTACCGAAATGATGTGGACCGGGTCTGAACCGGCAGCAACCGGCGCGGTATCGGTGCCCGGGAGTGCCACGTTTGCGGTGATGCCGTGCCGTTTCCTGACGTGATCCGCAGCAGACGCACTGGTGCAGATCACGCCGGCGGCGGCCTGCATTGCGCGCCGTTCTCCCTCGGCATGTCCCGGAAAGGGCATGTGGAGCAGGACCCACGCAGCGTGCCCGGCAGCCGCCGCTGCTTCCAGTTCGTCAGGGGCACCGCACGCGATGAGCCCGTCAACCACGGTGACCGCCGCTGACGTGAGCCCCGGCGCCGGTTCACCTTCTTCCAGCAGGGTCCCCAGGCGCCGTCGTTCAGTTATCCCGGCGTCCGGCCAGTCCCCGCCCACAGCAAGAACCTCAACGCTGATGCCCAGGCTCTGAAGCCCTTCGGCGAGTCGCGCGTTGTAGACATTCCCGCCTGAGTTGTGGCGGATGTTGCCGGGGACCAGGAGTCTGACACCCACGGTCAGGCGGACAGGTCCAGGGCGTAGGACGCCCACGCGTCAGGATTTTCACGCAGGGTGACGTCGATTCCGGCAAGCTCGCGGCCGTCAGCGTCGTCCTTGATCCTGCCGGCAACAGTCCGGGCGATGTACTCGGCCAGCGCCTCGGTGGTGCTGAGTTTGCCGGCAAAGTCCGGGTGCTCATCCAGATTGGTGTAGTTGAGCCCTGCCAGGACCTCTTCGAGGATGCCGCCGGCGGCTCCGATGTCAAGCACAATCGCGTCCTCGTTCAAAGCACGACGCCGGAACGTCACCTCCGCGACGAAAGTGGCCCCGTGCAGGGCCTGGGCCGGGCCGAAAACCTCGCGCGGGAGGCTGTGGGCGATCATGAAGTGGCGGCGGATGGTGAGGCTGAACACGGGCTACGTCCTGTCTTGGGAGCTGGTTATTGCAGTGTGGTTACCGGGTGCTGCACCGTCATTACCGGGTACGGCACCGTCATCATCGGGGTACTCGATCACGTGGCACAGCGCTTCAAGTCTGCCGTCGGACAGGTTCTGCACCACGTCCGGCAGGTCTGCAAACGGCGACGCGCCGGTAAGGAAGGCGTCAAAAACGGGGTCTTTCAGGAGCGAAACCGCCAGGCTCAGACGCTCGGCGTTGGTTCTCCGGTGCCTCCGCGCCCGGGCTACAACCCCCACCTGGCTGGCCCTGATCGACAGCCGGCGGGCATGGAAGTCTTCGCCAAGGGGCAGCGTGACCTCGCGGTTGGCATACCAGGACATCTCAATGACGTCGGCTTCGTCGCCGGCCAGTTGCAGGCTGCGTGCCAATCCTTCCTGCGACGCAGAGCAGTGGAAGACGATGTCGCAGTCCGCTGCGGCATCATCCGGGTGGGCAAATTCCACGCCCAGCTGGTCCGCCAGCTGTTTCCGTTCAGGATCCAGATCCACCAGCTGCAAACGGGCTAACGGGAACGTCCGCAAGAGGGTGGCCACCATTCCGCCCACCAGCCCGGCACCGACAACCGCAATCCTGTCCCCGAGCCGGGGGCCGGCTTCCCAGAGTGCGTTGATGGCTGTTTCCACGGTGCCGGTGAGCACGGCGCGGCGTGGGGGCACGGCGTCGGGAATCCTGGTCAGCGCCGAAGTTTCCACGATGTAGCGGTCCTGGTGGGGGTTCAGGCAGAATACCTTTTGGCCCAGCCAATCCTCCGGTCCCTGTTCGACGATGCCGACAGACAGATAACCGAACTTCACCGGAGACGGGAACGAGCCCTCCTGATGTGGGGCTCGCATGGCCTCGGCCACTCGCGGCGGGACGGAGCAGGTGTGAACCACAATTTCCGTGCCCTTGCTGATGCCGGAGTAGAGCGTGCGGACCAGGGCTTCGCCCGGTCCCGGGACAGGCAGTTCCTCTGCCCGGAGTTCACCGTGTTCCAGGCCGGTGGTCCAATATGCCGTTGCCTGATCTGTCTGAGGGGTTGGTTCATCTGGAGTAGTCATCTTGCTTATGAATCTAGTCCGCCGGAGGCTGCTGGCGGAAGTTGCGTCGATTCAACAGCAGTGAGTCAGTGGAACCGTGTTGCCCGGACAACGTTGCAGCGAGCCAAGCACGTGCTTGTTGCACCGCTCATTCACCTTGGTGCACCGCTCATTCACGAGGTGCCAACGGATCGACGGGCGACAGCTGCCCGTCGGCATATGGAGTAGCCGTCCCGGGCCAAATTGGCGGTTCCCAGTCGGGGTGTTCGCTTCGGTAGTGGCGTCCCGCCGGTGAGGTCCAGCCCGGTGGTTCATTCTTGCCGGGTTTGGTGGGGGTCCAGGCGGTGGTGTGCCGGAGGCGGTGATGACGGCGGCAGGGCTGGCCAAGATTGCTGATCCCGGTGGTGCCGCCCTTGGCCCAAGCCAGGACGTGATCGGCGTCGTTGTCCAGGGACTGGTTTGGACAGCCCGGAAACGGGCATCGACCGTCGCGGAGCCGAAGCCACCGACGCTGGGCTTTGGTGACCCGGTAACTGGTCCGGCCGATCTCCAGGGGCGCCCCATCGCGGGGGTCGATCAGGACCCGGTGGAACGACTCGGCGCCGCCGGCAATAAGTTTCCTGCCATGGAGGGCGGGACCGGCCCGTACCCGTCCAGCATCGCCGGTTCCTCCGTGACACCGAGCAGGGCCAGCACCGGGACCGTGATCAGCACCTGCGCGCGCGGCGGGGGCACATTACCGCTGGACACACTACGGCTGGGCACTCCATGTTTGCCCACGCCACGACTGGACACACCGCTGCCGGGCACGCCGGGACCGGGGTTGTCCGCAGCGGCCGCGTGATGGACAGTGCCGTCCCCGTCTGTGCCGCCGACAGCGGCATCCCCGCCCAGGAGCCAGGCCGCGGCGATGTCCGCCCGCAACTGGGTCAGTGTGCGGTCCTCACCGGGGCCCTGCAGTGCCCGGGCGGCCGCGGTGGTCCGCTGCCAGATCCCCGACGCCGTATCCGCCGGCAAATACGCCGAGCACCAGGCCATGCCGTCCCGGTCCGGAGAAAACAGCAGCTGCCGGTCCGCCACGCTCTTCGCATGCCGCGTCTCGAGACTGACCGGGTGATGCCGCTCCCGCCACGCCCGGGCCCTGGCACGGAACCGGCCAGGAACCAACTCACCCGCCGGACACCCCCGCCCCGGATTCGAAGCCTCCGGACCCAGAAAATGCGCCTCCAACGCCCCCGCTCCCGCCAGCCCCAGCCCCCCCGGCCTCATCCACCACGATCCGGGCGTGCTGCCACGAAATCGACCCGGCCTCCAGCGCGGACAACGTCAACGGTAAGGACGTGCTCAGCGCCCGGGCCTCAACCAGCAGACCCGCGGCGGCAGACTCGCGAACCGTTAGCACGCCCGCCACTTCCGCCACCAGCGACATCTCCCGCGCGGTGTGTTCCTGCGGGGATGCAGCCGGCGGACCGAGGGCTTCCAGAGCCCCGGAATACCCGGCCGCCAGATGGACCCGTACCGCAGCTACTTGGCTATCAATCAGGGATGTCACCGCCAACCCATCCAGGTAATCATCCGCCAGCACCTGCAAGGGATCAGCGCCATAATCCTCAGCGTAGGGTTCAGCAGCGGCAGATTTTGTCCCCCGCAACGCTGCAACGAGCGCATTGGCAGTCGCCGCCAAGGCCTCCGCAACCAACACCGCAGCTCCACGTTCCATAAGAAAATCATCCCGCGAGAATTGGGACTTCAGCGTCAGGTAGAACGCCTATGTGCATAACCCTTCGATTATCGGGACCACATCCTCGATCGCTCTAGGAGGGCCTCTCGGGCCGCAGGCCATCCGGCAGCCGTTTTGGGGATGTGAGCCTTGCTCCGGTACCCTAGTCAGGTTGGTGACGTGTCCGAGCGGCCGAAGGTGCAACACTCGAAATGTTGTTTGGTGTCAAAGCCAACGTGGGTTCAAATCCCACCGTCACCGCCAATGAGAAAGGCCCTGCTTGCCTTGTAAACAAAGGGAAGCAGGGCCATTTCTTTGCCTGCAAATAGGCCCCGCGGTAACGCGGCAGTAACAGAATTCCTGCAGTGCTCCGCGTCCGGCCACGCCGAGACAATGTCTCGGTCTGCGAAGGACACCCATCGGGCCAGTCGAATGGCTGGATGTGTGGGCTTAAGAGGCGGCACATAACAGGGAATGTCCGGCTCCCGAACGCGGGCCTCCAAAGAAGCCCGATTGGACACCGTGATCCAAAGATGGCGACAGGGCAGCCATGCAAAGGCGCCAACAGTCGACGGAGTGCTACTCGCTGGCTACAGCTACTGGTTCTTTATCTCCTCGACAAACTCCTGCGCAATCTGCGACATCAGGCTGAGGCCTTCTTCCGCAGTTATCACCTGCCCCGTGTTGACCCCCATGTCAACAGAAATCGTTCCGTAAAGGACCCGAAGCCCGACAAAGACGCTGTTCCCGTCGAAGGATCCCTTGGTCACGTAAGCCTTCTCTCCGATGGCCGGACCCTGGAGAAGTTGGATGGTGAACCTCTGTGGCCCGGTAACCGAGGACACCGTCTGGTCGAATGTGGCGCAGTGAACCATCAGCTCCTGACTGTAATCAAAGTCAGCTCTGGCTAGAGTCTCCCGGGGAGCGCTCCTGACATCAAAGAGGATCGTGCCGACTCCGTGTTCGCCGAGGTTGAACACTTCGCCCAGTGCGAAGTTCACAGCGGGATCCAACTGCGCCTCGTGCTGCCACGACCTGTGGAATACGTTGCACTCACCTGGATCGGTGGGGCCCAATATGGACGATGGCGATGCAGACGCTGGCGGCTGAGTCATCAAGGCATAAGACTTGCGGGCCATGGCCGTGTCCTCGGCCCTTCCGCCGTGTGGCTCCAGCACTCTGCTGCTAATCGTCATAAGTTCCTGGTCGGTGAAGACCTTCGGCAGCGTAGCGGTGGGCTCAGCTGATGGTGTGGCAATGCTGGGCGGCGCTGTCTTGATGGTGGTGCTGCCGTTGGTTGGCACAGTGTCAGCAGGCGTTTCGGATCCGCATGCCGTGAGGATCAACAGTCCTGCGACCACGGCCGCCCCGAACGCGGCCGAACGTGAGTTATTCTTCCCGGAGCTTCTGAAATCTCGATACATCTGAACCCTCTCTGGGAGATCCGTCGCCAAACCTGTTGAGCCGAAGCGCAGGGTGGGTCAGAAGTCGATGCCCTTGACGAGGGTGACCAGCTGATCCTGCGTCTGCTCGATTGTGGGACCTGTCGGGGAGACGAGGATCTGTGCGGTGAAGATGCCCATGTTTTGGCCGCGGGCCACCATGAGGGACATGTACGTGAGCGGTACATCGCTCGGGGGTCGGAGGGATTTCGATCCCCCCGCGTCCGACCGCACAATGAGGATCGCCCTGTCTCCGACGCCGTCGATGTTTTGGCCGTCCGGCACCGGCCGTGACAGCAATGATGCGCCGCCCTGATGGATTTCGATGGAGAACATGAGCGAGTCCGGTCCGGGCGTGCCCGACGCGCCAAATATGTACCGGCAGTTGCCCTCGCCCGGGAGGACCTGCGGCTGGGTTGTCGCGCCGAAGGCCTGCTTGAGCGCATCGGCGCTGACCAGTGCGCACACGGGACTATCTGTCACGGTCTGCGGACCGACTGGCGGCGCGGACGGAACGCTGGGCGCGCTCCCGTTGCCCCACCCGCCCTGGACGGCTGCCTGGGTGAGCGCGCGGGCCGTGGCGTTGCCGTCCGGGAGCGGGCGCGTGCCAGTGGGTCCCGGGACGGTGGGTGGAGGGAGCAGATAGCGGAGGTCGAGGGACTCGTTGCCCCGGACGGCTTTGAGGACCGTGTTGGCCGACGCGTTGGCCTCGCCACGGAACCACCCCGTCCACTGCATGCATGCTAAGTCGCCGATGCCCTCCACCGCCGAGCAGTCAGGGGTCTTTTTCGCCTGGGCGATCTCCGCCGCCGATGCCGGAGAGGTCAACGACACGGTAAGCACACGGCCCTTGTCCGACATACTCATGTAGCTGCACACGTAGGCCCGGCTCCCGGGCGGTTTGCCGCTCTGCCCCATTTGAGCCAGGCTCGGGTCGATCTTGGCTGCTATCTCCTGCGTGATCAGATCACAGGCCGGATTGCCAGACCTGGATGACGGCGACTGCGTCGACGACGAGGGCTGACCCTCCTGCCCACATCCCCCCAGGAGAAGCGCAAGCGCCACGGAGAGCGCGAGGCCTAATCGAGGATCACGGATCCAGTGAGCGCGCATTACTCCCCCTCAGTGTCCCAAAGCTGCCTTGTCCCACGTCAGAGGGAGGCGCTCCTGCGCTCATGCTATGGATCTGTGGGGAGTGCCAGTAGAGGCCTAGGGCCCGCTGCCATGGGCGAGGCTCAGAAACGCCGCGACGGGGAGGTCAACTGGACCAGGAGAAGTGTCCCAGCTCAGCGGGCACGGCGGATGCACGTCCAACCGAAATCCGGCACACGCCAAGCCGGCTCAACCCTCCAAAGCGAAGTAAAAGCCTGGGTCAGCGCACTCAGCGCCAAGCGCACTACAACGCAGTGACCGTCAACGGCCATATCATCGTCGGCACACCAAAGACACCTGAACGCACTTGCTCGGGCACGCCTCCGTGCGATGACGCTGGATCGGTATGCTGACCTCTTCGAGGACGACTTCGATGCAGTCGTCGCCGCCCTCCACCAGTCCGGTCCAAGCAGACTTTGCAGTAACGCCGCGGTAACGGAACATCTGCGAGCGGATGTTTGGACGCGTAATTAGACGTGGTCAGGACCCGCGGCCTTTCAAGGATTTTTGGGGTTCCGCTTAGTGCCGCGTGTGTTTATCTCGGTTCAAATCCCACCGTCACTGCCAATGAGAAAGACCCTCCTCCTCTTTACTGAGGGGGCAGGGCCCTTTGCCTTAAGCCATAAGCCCCCCCGGGGTTAATCGACAGGGCGACGTCCTCAACGCAAGTACCGGCGAGGGGACCGTTATACGGGCGTGGCAGGCAAAAGCCACCCATGTTCAAACGCCCGGCCCACGATGGAGCGGTGGCCCCTGTTCTTCCTTGGACCTGAGACGTACCCTTAGCGGAACCCCGGGCCCAGGACTGCGGGCTTGAGGACATGAGAAGGGTGAATTACGAGATGACACTCAAAGAAGAGTGGGATCGGCTTGATTCCAAAACGCGTCAGTGGCTTTTGAACAACCCGGGCTGTGTGATGGTGCCGAGAACCGTCGCTGCGACGATTAAACGGCATTCCGCCGGGCACATTGAAGTCGACGTCCATGGCCAAATGATCCTTTCACGAGAGGACCTCGATTTCATTCGGGACAAGGGGGCCGGCGGGGAGACGGAGCTGGTTAGCGAGGAATTCCGGTTCTTCGATGCGGCTCAACCCGGAGAACGCACGTAGCCTGTCGGCCGCCCATCTGCTGACAGACCCACGGCTGTCGGCCCCACGTGTGGTCGGGCCGCTGAAGTTGGCTGTTGGCCTACTTCCCTCATAATCAGCTGGGAAGTAGGCCAATCGTTGCGCCCGGAACGGCTGGGGGAGTTAGTGATCAGCCTCGGCAGCGGCCATCTTCTTGGCGTTCTTCTCGGCGTCCTTCTCGGCCCGGAGAGCCTCGGTCTCGTGTTGTTCCTCGGCCTTTTCCTTGTGGATGACCTGCGCGAAGAGCTTCTCCATCTCCTTGGCCACGCCGGCGGCCGAGGCCGGGTTCTGGCCGGTCACCAACCTGTCGTCAACTACGACCATCTCCTCAAAGACACCAGCTGAGACGTGGGTGGCGCCCTGCTCCTCCAGCCGGTCTGCCAAAAAGAACGGGATGACCTTGTCCTTCCCTGCCGCAACTTCCTCCTCGTTGGTGAAGGCGGCCACCTTCCGGCCTTCGACGAGGCGGAGCCCGTTCGCCAACTCAACATTGAGCAGCCCGGCCGGCCCGTGGCAGACCGCGCCCACCAGGCCGCCCGCGTTGTAGACGCGGGCAACAAGTTGCTGCAGACCGTCGCTGTCCGGGAAGTCCCACATGGTGCCGTGACCGCCGACGAGGTAGACGGCGTCGTACTGGTCGGGATCCACGACGTCGACGCGGGCCGTGTTGTACAACCCGGCCCGGGTGGTCTCGTCCTCCGTGAAGGCGACCTGGATGGGATCATCAGCGTCCACCTCGTCACGCGGGGGCTGGCCTCCCTTGATGGATGCAAAGTCAACGAAATGCCCGGAATCCTTGAAGACCTTCCAGGGGTGTGCTGCCTCGGCCACGTTGTAGCCGGTCTTCTCTCCCGTATCGCCGATCTCGGAAACGCTGGTCAGTACCATGAGGATTTTCTTCATGAAGTGCTCCTATCGTCCGGTCCCCACCCTACGCGCCCCAATCCTGGAGATCTCCTGCGGAGCGGTTGCCCTGGTCCCGGCGAGACGAGGACCATGGGTTCATGACTCGTCGCACAGCCCCCTTCCGGCAGGAGCAGCAGACCTCGTGATCATCCGCCGCAGCCAAGGGCCCGGCCGGCCGTCCGCGCTGCCTCCCGGCGCTGCTTCAGTCGTGCTCGACCTGCCCTTCCGGGGAAGCTGGCGGGTGGAGAACAGTCCGGCACGCCGTGTGCCGAGCCATGGTACATACGCTTTCGGGACTGCCCACGCGATCGATTTCGTGGCCGTCAATGCTGCCGGCAGGTCCGCGCCCCGAACGTGGCGCTCCCTCATCGCGGCGGAACGCCCCGAAGCGTTCGTCGGGTTCGGACAGCCCATCCTCGCTCCCCTGTCCGGGACTGTGGCAGCTGTTCTTGACGGCCAGCCAGATCATGAGGGGCGCCGTTCGCAGCTCGCGCTCGTGCCGTACATGCTGGGCCAGGCAGACCGGATCCGCCAAGGCATCGGGGCTGTGGCCGGCAATCACGTGGTGATCGCCGCAACAGCCAACGGCCCCTTCGTCCTGCTTGCGCATCTGAGGCAAGGCACGGTCCGGGTACACCCGGGACAGCAGGTGGAGGCTGGCGAGCAGATCGGAGAATGCGGGAACTCCGGTAACAGCACCGAGCCCCACGTGCATGTGCAGGTGACTGATTCGACTGACTGGCCTCGGGCTCACGCCGTGCCGATTGCGTTCCGTGGCCGGGATGGGACGGTGTGGATTCCGCAGGAGTCTGAAATCGTCAGAACCTGATCCGATCGGGCCTCCCCGTCCGTGCACCCGGGTTCTTGGCGCGATGCGACGTTCCCAGATCCAGTCCAGCCTGGCTGTCGTAAGCATCGTCCCGATCCCCCGCCGGCTCCACCGCCGTGACACAAGAATCCCTCCCAGGTAGCGTCCCGCAGGCGCCTCCGCCCGGGCCTCGGGATGATGATGTGTCTTTGCCACGCCTACGAGCTCCACGCCCACGGTGGCAACCACTACGGTCCTTGCAGGATCCGCAGCGATCATCCCGGCAGTCCAAGCCGCGCCGTCGCCCGCCAGCCGGAGCCCGGCCACTCCGGCCAGGTCACCGTCCCTTGCCTCGCGCACCAGACACGGTGGCACGGCAGCCTCCAACCCAACCGACACTACGTGCCCTCCGCGCCGGCAACCCGGAACCGGCAACCCGGGAAGCGGACCCCGGCCTCCTGCACGAACGCAGGCACAACGTCGATGCCTTCTGCATCTGCACCCAGGCTGGCCAGGAAACCGGTCCAATGACCCGGGCCGCAGCCGGCATCGAGAACCGGCCCGCGCAGCGACTTCGCCCACTGAGTTATGAGCCGCCGGTCCCGCTGGTCTGCCGTGTCCACGGACCCGAACAGGGTGGTGTACTCCGGCGCACGCCTGGCATAGGCATCACGAACCTCTGTCTGTGTCATCAGCTCTGACCCTATCCCCCGCTCCCGCCAACCTGGACCGTTGACCGTCCTCTCGGCCCGTACGTACTGTTGAGCACCATGATCCGCGCCTGCGGAGGCACCAAGGAGAACGCCATGCACCGTGAAGACAAAGGTGAAGTGCTCTGGCTGACTTCGCCCGAAGAGCAGGATTATCCCAACGCGTCCAGCTACCTTTCCCTGCTCGGTGCGGCCGAGGTGGTCGGCTCGCTCGTCGCGGCCCTCCGGGAGGCCCCTCTTGAGTACCGCAAGGCCAAGGACATCCTCAGGGCCGCCCGCTTGGAGCTGCTGCCTCCGGACAACGCCCATGTGGCTGCGGACCTGAAGAAAATCAAGGAGGGCAAGCCGCTCTCGCCCATCCTGATGGTCCGGGGCGCTTTGGCCGGCGGGATACCGGCGCAGGTAGCGGACGGCTATCATCGTGTCTGCGCCAGCTATTATACGGATGAGAATACGGACATTCCGCTCAAAATGGCCCACCTGCCCCAGTAACTGCAGCCGCGTTCACCAAGCGCCAATCACGCACGCCAGCAGAGGAGGCACGTGTCATTTCTTCAGCTTTCACTGATAGCCGCCGTCGCGCTGCTCGGCCCCTTGCTCGCGTTACCCCAGAAATGGCACCTTCCCGTAGTGCTCGGGCAACTGCTGGCGGGGATTGCGATCGGGCGGACCGGCCTGGGCCTGGTGGATTCCACCGATCCGACCTTCACCTTCGTGGCCGACGTCGGCTTCGCCCTCATCATGTTTGTCGCAGGGTCACATGTTCCCGTCCGGGATAAGGCCATCCGTCCGGCGCTCGGCGTCGGCGCCCTTCGGGCCGGCATTGCGGCGGGGCTGGCCGTCGTCATCGGGATCCTCATTGCGCTACTTTTCGGCACTGGCCATGCGCCGTTGTACGTGGTGCTGCTGGCCTCCTCGTCAGCGGCACTCGTGCTGCCCATCGTTGACTCCTTGCGCCTGTCCGGGCCCAAGGTCCTGACCACAACGGCTCAGGTGGCGATCGCCGACATCGCCTGCATCGTGGCGCTTCCGCTGGCGGTCGACCCGCCAAACGCCGGGAGGGCCGCCATGGGTGCCACTGCCCTGGCCGGTTGTGCGGCGGTGCTCTACTTTGTCCTGCGGGCTCTGGAAAACAGCGGCACGAGGGCCCGGCTGCACGAAGTTTCCGAGGACCGGAAGTTTGCCCTCGAACTGCGCATCCAGTTGGCTTTGCTGTTCGCGCTGGCAGGCCTGGCTGTTGCGGGACACGTCTCGATCATGCTGGCCGGGTTTTCCTTTGGCCTGGTGGTGGCCGCGGTCGGCGAGCCGCGACGGCTGGCTCACCAGCTCTTCGCGGTCAGCGACGGATTTCTTGGGCCGGTATTTTTCGTCTGGCTGGGGGCGTCGCTGGATTTGAGTGCCCTGGCCGGCAGCCCCCGGATGATCCTGTTAGGGGTCTGCCTGGGCGCCGGAACCTTGCTGGTGCACGGAAGCCTTCGGCTCCTGGGTCAGCCGATGTCGCTGGCTATCATGTCGGCGTCGCAACTCGGAGTTCCGGTTGCCGCGGCCACCATCGGATCACAACTGCACCTGCTGGAGCCGGGCGAAGCGGCTGCCATGATTCTGGGCGCGCTCATCAGCATCGGAGCCAGCGCCGCCGCCGGTTCCCGGGCGGCCCGGGCGTTCGGGAAAAGCAAGCCACCGGCTCCCCATGATGCAAGCCCGCAGCCGCCGAAAAACGCGGTGTAGTTCCGGGCCCCGGGCAGCTTAGAGCTTGTCCGTCTTGTCCTCGCCCCGGTGACCGCCGCCGCGAAGGTTCTCCTGGACCTTGCCGAAGAGATCCTTGATGGTGGACTCGGTGTTGGTCAGCATGTCAGGCTGCAAATAAACGTTCTGGCTGCCGGGCAGGCTGTAACTCGACTGCAGGCCGCCGCTTCCTTCCACACCGCGCAGGGCGATGGTGACCCCGCCTTCCTTCCGTGCGATGGCTGCGATCTTTCCAAAGACCAACGTGAAATCGTCCGGTTCGAAGCTGATGGTCTGCCCAACATGGGTTCGGTTGAGTTCGCTGGCCAGAACGGCTTTCTCGTTGCCAGTCCCTGCGTAGTTCATGGTGTCTCCTGAGATCGTCGGCGACTTACGCGAGCAGTGTAGCCCGCCCCTCGGACAGGGTACATAGCCGTCCACAGGCGGGAGGGGCTTGGGAGCCG
This sequence comes from Pseudarthrobacter naphthalenicus, assembly GCF_029076445.1. Lineage (GTDB taxonomy): Bacteria > Actinomycetota > Actinomycetes > Actinomycetales > Micrococcaceae > Arthrobacter > Arthrobacter naphthalenicus. The sequence continues at coordinate 71,710 of NZ_JARESG010000011.1, read as the reverse complement.
GGCGTACGGCTGCGAGACTGGAGCCGAGAAGCCGCCAGCGACCTTCCAGGAGCAGACATGACGCCGGAGCACCGCACCCCCACCCACCGGAACCGCCTCACCGAACTGTTTGGCATCGAAGTTCCGGTGGTTCTGGGACCCTTCGGCGGAGTGTCCTCCGTGGAACTGACTGCAGCAGTGAGCGACGGCGGCGGGCTGGGTTCCTACGGCCTGTACGGCTTCACTGCCGACGCCATCCGCCCCACCGCGGCGCGGCTGCGGGAGACGACGGCGAAACCCTTTGCACTCAACATTTGGATCCCCACCGGAGACGAAGCGGCCTCGCTCCCTCCACAGGACTTCAGCAACTACGTTGAAGCCCTGAGGCCCTACTTCGAAGAAGTTGGGCTGCCCCTTCCGGACATGCCGGACCGCTACATGCCTGATTACGACGAGCAGGTGGCCGCCACCCTGGAGGCAGCTCCCGCCGTCGTCAGTTTTGTCTTTGGGGTGCCCGCACCGGACCTTGTGGAGGAAGCCCACAGGCGGGGAATCCTCCTGGTGGGCACTGCCACCACCGTGGCCGAAGCCGTAGCGCTGGAGGCAGGCGGTGTGGATGCCGTCGTGGCCAGCGGAATGGAATCCGGCGGCCACCGGGTCTCGTTCCTCAAACCGGCGGAGGAGTCGCTGATCGGCACGTTCGCCCTGGTCCCGCAGGTTGCGGACGCCATCAAGATTCCGGTAATCGCGGCCGGCGGCATTGTGGACCGCCGTGGCTACTCAGCCGCCCGGGCCCTCGGTGCCGAGGGGGTGCAGGTGGGCTCGGCATTCCTGGCCACCCGTGAGTCCGCTGCGGTGCCGGCGTACCGCGAGATCCTGCACAGCCCGGCCGCCGGCGAAACTGTGCTGACACGGGTCCTCAGCGGACGGCTGGCCCGCGGAATCCCTAACCGCATCATCCGCGAACTCTCCGAGGCCACGGAGACCGCCCCCTTCCCCGTCCAGAACTGGCTCACCGGCAGGTTCCGGCCCCAAGCGGCGGCTCAGGGAAACACCGAGTTGATGTCGCTGTGGGCCGGCCAGGGCGCGCCGCTGATCCGCCACGACTCCGCCGCGGACGTCCTGGCCGAACTTCTTGCCGGCAGCCCTGTTTTGTAAGCTCGATATACGCGCGGAGGGCCCGCGAACCACCAAAGGGGGACCCTCCCCCGCGACCGGAGGCAAATCCTTGGCGAAGAAAACCAGCAGGTCCAAGACCAAAAGCAAGAACCAGCGGCACCTCAAGGCAGTACCCCAAGCCCCCAAGATGCCCCTGCAGCTGGTCCTGAACCATCGGTCCGTTGATTCGATGGCTCTTGAGTTCATTCAGTGGCACGGGACTGAGTCCCCCGATCCGGCTGATGCCTTCGAATGCCTTGAACTGGTCAAACTCTTCCTCACGGCGCAGCACGCCATCAGCGATTCGAGCTCCGCCACGGAAATTCCCGCCGACAGCGTTGAGCCCGCCGTCGGATCAGTCATGATGTCCCTGGACCCGGCGGAAGCCGAAGACGCCCTGGTGGACTTCTACTTCGCCCTGCACTCTTTCGCCCACTTCCTCAAGGAGACTGGCCGCTGGAGCGGCAGTGAAGAGGCGTATGAGGACTTGCATCTCCTGCTGGAGAGCGGCCTCGGCGCGTCGGGCCCGGACCTTCCGGACATCCTGGTGCCCCGGCTCAGCAACGAGGAGCAGGACGCCGCGTTCGCAACCATGCCCCTCATCCAGCGGGCGTCCGCGCTGCTGGAGTGGCTGGGGACGGGCAAGGAAGTCACGGCAACAGGGGCGCTGCGGCTCAAGGACATCGAGCCGGCCGCTGCCGCGGTGAAGGTTGAGGCCCGGGGAAAACGCGGTGCGCGGAGCACGGTGGCACCAGATCCGCAGGACGTCCCCGGAGGCGGGGCGGACACACCTTTGGAGGTGAGCACCATGTTCGATGTGCCGGTGCTCCGTGAGATCTGGACGGCCCTGGTGGGGGCCGGCCTGATCACGCTCAGTTCCACCCGCGCAGTCCCCGGTCCGGCGTTGGCCGCCTGGAACAGTGCCAAGCTTGAGGACCGGCTGGATATGCGTCGGATGCTCGCCGTGGTCCTTCTGGTCCGGGTCCTCAGCGATGCAGACGATGCCTGGGACCGGGAACCCGTATTGGAGACGCTGAGTACTGTTCTCGCCTACGGCACCAGTGAGGAGCCGGTGCCCGTGGCGCAGCTCGACCGTGTGGCTGCGATGGACCCCGCCGGGCCCTTTCCCGATGACGCCGGGTTTGACGATCAGCAGCTGGTCGAGAGCCAGTTGGAAGATGCCTACGCGGCATACGCGGCCCTCGCGGCCCGGCAGAGGTTGTCATTGCTGGCCGAATTGGGGCTGGTGGAGGCCGCAGCTGATTATCGTGTTCCGCCGGTGGCCGTGCAGTGTGTGGACCTGGCCTTGGGTTTCCTGAATTCCGCCCCCGAACCGGCCGCCGCGGCCGAGGCGCAATCCAACGTGGTCCCTCTGCACGTCCCGTCACGGACTGGCCGTCCACTCGGAAATCGGTAGAATCTGAACGTTGGCTGTGCGGCATTGCAGTGACCTGCAGTGCCGAGGCTCCGGCACCAAAATAAGGGAGGATCCAGTGCGCACCCACGCCCGGGCTCCTTTTCATTTCCTGCGTGCCGCGTCGCTGGCCACGGGCACCCTCACCCTTGCAGCCGGGGCCCACGTGCTGGGCGGCGGCGATCTCCCCGGCCCGGGCATCCTGCTGGCGGTGCTGGCACTTTCAGTTTTGGTGGCCACCGCGGCCACCCGCCTGAAGCTGAATTTAGCCGCCGTCACCGCGCTGCTGGGTGCCGGACAGTTCGCCCTGCATGAAGTCTTCACGGTGTTCAGCACGCCCCTGGCTGCGGGTCCCCCGCCGCCGGACGCACACCACTTTTCCGCCGCGGCGATTCCCCTCCTGGACACCGCCGCCCATGTCCACGCCCTGGCAAGCCCCCCGAGCATCCTGATGCTCGGGGTCCACGCATTGGCCACGGCCGCGTGTGCGCTCCTGCTCGCCAAAGGTGAGGCCGCACTCTGGGCCCTCGCCGCCTGGCTCAGACCCCTCGGCCGGCTTCCCCGCGCGGTAACGCCCGACGCCGGCACCCCGCGGGCGGTGCCCCACACGCCTGCGGTTCTCCCCCACCGCCCCTGGCGGAACCTCAGGCAGGACAGCCGACGCGGCCCGCCTTCCGCCGTCGTGCTTTCCTGATCCTGCCCGCACCGGACTTCACCCGGGTGGCGGGCCTTCCCCGTACTTCCGCATGCCTGGAACCGGCATGTGTCCGAAAGGCATACCCATGAACACCACCGCCCTGCGCCACACCCTGACCCCGGCCGCCGCCGTTGCCGGCGCTGCCGTCCTGCTCCTGACCGCCGCCGGCGGCGCGTCCGCACACGTCGGCGTAACCCCGGACAAAACCGCGGCTAACTCGTACGCCCTGCTGACCTTCGGCATCCCGCACGGCTGCGACGAATCCGCCACCACCAAGGTGGCCATCACGCTGCCGGCCGAACTCAATGACGCCCAGCCCACGGTCAACCCCAACTGGACCGTGGAGAAAGTCACCGAGAAGCTCGCCGAGCCCACGAAGCTGGCCGACGGCTCATCCATCACCAAGCGCACCAGCCAGATTGTCTACACAGCCAAAGCACCGCTGGACCACGAATTGCGGGACGCCCTGGTGCTGTCCGTGAAGCTGCCCGACGCTGCCGGCACCACGCTGCACTTCCCCACGCTGCAGACCTGCGAAACGGGGCAGACAGACTGGTCGGAGATCGCCAAGGACGGCCAGGACCCGCATTCCCTGAAGGCACCGGCACCGTCCATCACCATCAGCGGCGCCGCGGACGCGCATGCCGCGGGCCACACCGGTTCCGCTGCTGACGCCGGCACTGTTCAGGCCGGCACTGCTCAGGCAGCCGCCGTGACCAGCACTGATGCTGACGCCCGCAGTTGGGCAGGGCTGGCCGCCGGGCTCGGTGGCCTCGTGTTGGGTGGCCTGGCTTTGGCGCGCAGTGGCTCGAAGCGCAAGGCTGAGTCCGCTTCGTAACGTTGCGTGTTTTGATGCCCGGATCATCACGATCCGGGCATCAAATCGCCCTGCCGGACCGTGGCGTCGTTGACTCCGGTCACGGCAACAATAAAAGTTGGGGCATGACGTCTCAGCGCATTTCACAAGGGTTCTTAATTACGACGGCGGTCGCCGCGGCAGCAATGATGCTCACCGCCTGCGGTTCTGGCCAGGCGCAGCCGCAGTCGCAGGGGACCACGGCACCCGGCACCGAGTCGGCCAAGCCCGCCCCCACCTCGGCGGCTCCGAGCGCATCCCAGGCGCCGACGTCGTTGGCCACAACCGGCCCCACCGGGCCCTCCCGCTGCAAGGCAGCCACCCTGTCCGCCGCCACCGATGCCACCGGCGGCGGAGCTGCCGGCAGCGTCTATATGACCCTCACGCTGACCAACACCGGCACCGAACCCTGCCTCCTGAAGGGTTACCCGGGCGTTTCCCTCACCGCGGATGCCAACGGCGCACCCATCGGCGCCCCGGCCAAGCGCGACGAGTCCACCCCTGTTGCCGAGGTTCTGCTGGCTCCCGGCCAGGGCGGCAAGGCCGTGCTCCGGTACACGCACGCAGAGAACTACACGGACTGTGCCCTGACGCCCGCGGCCGGGTACCGGATCTATCCGCCGGAGGACACCGCATCCCTCTTCCTGCCCCAGCCCACGCAGGCCTGCGGCAATGCAGGTATTGAACTGCTGACTATCGGAGCGTTCCAGGCGGCGTAGCCTTCCAGAGGCGTAAGGCTGCGTCCGGCTGCGTGCGGCCTATGGGCGTAACCGCAGGTAATAAGTACACTTAGCTTTCATGAAGTCCCTCTGGTTGGACCGCGACAAGACCTTCAGTTCCGATCCCTTCCAGCCCGGCGCCAGATATGACACGGTCGTGGCCGGCGCCGGGCTGACGGGCCTGACCACCGCCTTGTTGCTTGCCCGGTCCGGGCATCGGGTCCTGGTCCTGGAAGCCCGGTCCCCGGGTGCTGTGACAACAGGGAACACCACGGCGAAGGTCAGCCTCCTGCAGGGAACCGTCCTGGGCTCCCTAGCACGGCAGTATTCGGGAAAGCAGGTCCAGGCGTACGTTGATGCCAACCGCGAGGGGCAGGCGTGGCTGCTGCGCTACCTCGACGAGAACGCCCTCCCCTACCAGCGCCGGGACGCGTACACCTACGCCACCACCGGGGAAGGGGCCGAGCGGCTCCGCGAGGAACTCATCGCCGCAACAACTGCGGGCCTGGACGTGGAGTACGTGCTCGACGCCAGCCTTCCCTTCCCCATCCAGGGCGCCCTGAAGCTGACCGATCAGGCCCAGATCAATCCGATGGACGTTGTGGAGGCCCTGGTGCTGGACGTCCGCGCCCACGGCGGCCTGGTGGCTGCCGGGGTCCGGCTGCGGGATGTCACCGGGCACGGACCGGTGACGGTACAGACGGAGCAGGGCAACGTCACGGCTGAGCATGTTGTCCTGGCCACCGGCATCCCGGTCCTGGACCGGGGACTCTACTTCGCGAAACTCAAGCCGCTGCGCTCCTACGCCGCCGCGCTTGAGCTGCCTCCCGGGCTGACGCCGCCGCCGGGGATGTACCTCTCCGCGGAGGAGCCGACGCACTCGATCCGGGACTACGAATCCTCCGGGCGCAGTCTGCTGCTGGTGGGCGGCCACGGCCATCCCGTGGGGCGGACTGCGTCCGAAAAGTCCCACCTTTCAGGCCTGCTCGAATGGGGCGGCACACATTTCCCCGGCGCCGCGGCCACCCACACCTGGTCGGCCCAGGACTACCAGGCCACCAACCTCATGCCGTTCTTTGGCAAGCTGCCGCGGGGACGGGGAAGGATCCTTTTCGGCACCGGCTATAACAAGTGGGGCATGACCAATTCGGTGGCGGTTGCCCTCGGCATCACGGCCGAGATCCTGGGCGGCAAAATTCCTTGGGCTGACACCATCCATCACCGCATCACCTCACCGGCCGGGGCCTACTCCGCGGTGGCCCTCAACGCCAAGGTGGCGACCACCCTGGCTTCCGGCTGGGGGAACCTGGCCGCGGACAGCACGCGCCCTGAAGGAGCGGCACCGCCCGACGGCGCCGGGAAGGTATACCGCGACGGCGCCCGTCCGGTGGCAGTCTCCACAGCCGGGGGAACCACGTGCCGGCTGTCTGCCGTTTGCACCCACCTCGGCGGAATTGTGCGCTGGAATGACAGCGAACAGTCCTGGGACTGCCCGCTGCACGGCTCCCGTTTCGGCAGCGACGGGCAGCTCCTCGAAGGGCCGGCCACCCGGAATCTTCCGCCGGCGGGGAAGGGTTGATTGCCTCTGTGGACGGCCCCGGCAATCCTGTCGGTGGGGTAAGGCATGATGGAGGAATGCAGGATCAGCAGCCGCCGGCAGCGGGCCCGGACGCCCGTGCCGGCACCTCCATGGGCCGGTTCAGCAGGCCCACCCGGGATTGGTTCCTGGGCGCTTTTTCTGAGCCAACGCCTGCCCAGGACGGAGCCTGGAACGCCATCTCGTCCGGCTCCCATGCCCTGGTGGTGGCGCCCACCGGTTCGGGGAAGACCCTCGCGGCGTTCCTCTGGGCCTTGGACCGGCTGCTCGTTTCGGCTCCCGCCCCCGCCGTTGAGCTGCCGGGGCTCGAAGGCGTGCAGGGCAAAGGGAAGCGGCAGCGGGCACCAAAGCGCAAGACCCGGGTCCTGTACATCTCACCCTTGAAGGCCCTCGGCGTGGACGTGGAGCGGAACCTGCGCGCGCCGCTGATCGGGATCACCCAGACGGCCAAGCGGCTTGCGCTGCCTGCCCCGCTCATCACCGTGGGGGTCAGGTCCGGCGACACCACCACCGCTGACCGCCGCTCGCTACTCAGCAACCCGCCGGACATCCTCATCACCACGCCGGAATCGCTGTTCCTGATGCTTACGTCCAAGGCAAGGGAGACCCTCACCGAGGTGGACACCATCATCGTCGACGAGGTTCACGCCGTGGCGGGCACCAAGCGGGGAGCCCACCTGGCGGTGTCCCTGGAACGGCTCGACGCCCTGCTGCCCAAACCCGCCCAGCGGATTGGCCTGTCCGCAACAGTGGAACCGCGGGAGCTCGTGGCCCAGTTCCTGGCCGGCTCCGCGCCGGTGGAAATCGTAGCGCCGCCGTCGCGAAAGACCTGGGACCTGACAGTGTCCGTGCCTGTGGAGGACATGTCAGACCTTCAGGGCGCGGCCGGTGCCTTCGATTCCGGGCCGGCTTCGGGGCTGCAGCCGCAGGCCTCGATCTGGCCGCATGTTGAGGAAAAAATCGTTGACCTGGTACTGGCCAACCAGTCCACCATCGTGTTTGCCAATTCCCGCCGCCTTGCGGAGCGGCTTACTGCCAGGCTCAACGAGATCTATGCCGAACGCCAGCTCGTGACGGCCGGCGGCGGGTGGGATTCGGCGGGCGCCGGTGAGGCCGGGCCCGGCCTGCCGGCTGTCCCCGCGTCCACCGCCACGCCGGCCCACATGATGGCGCAGGCCGGCAGCACTGCAGGGGCGGATCCCCTGCTGGCCCGCGCACACCACGGGTCAGTTTCGAAGGATCAGCGGGCCATCATCGAGGACGACCTGAAGTCGGGCCGCCTACGCTGCGTTGTGGCCACTTCCTCCCTGGAGCTGGGCATCGACATGGGCGCCGTGGACCTGGTGGTGCAGGTGGAGTCCCCGCCGTCGGTGGCCAGCGGGCTGCAGCGCGTGGGCCGGGCCGGCCACCAGGTGGGCGAGATCTCCCAGGGTGTGCTCTTTCCCAAACACCGCGCGGACCTGGTCCACACCGCCATCACCGTGGAGCGGATGCTCGAGGGAAAGATCGAGCGGCTGTTTGTCCCCGCAAACCCCCTGGATATCCTGGCGCAGCAGACCGTGGCCGCCACCGCCCTGGGCAGCATTGACGTGGAGGAATGGTTCGCCACGGTCCGGCGGTCAGCTCCCTTCGCGTCCCTTCCCCGTTCTGCGTTCGAGGCAACTCTTGATCTGTTGGCCGGCCGCTACCCCTCCGATGAATTCGCGGAACTGCGGCCGCGGATCATCTGGGACCGCAACGCGGGCACCATCGAAGGCCGGCCGGGCGCCCAGCGTCTGGCCGTGACCTCGGGCGGGACCATCCCGGACCGGGGGCTGTTCGGCGTCTACATCATCGGCACCGAGGTTGAAGGCTCGGCCTCTCCCTCCCGTGACGGCAAGGCGTCCACTCCCTCGCCGGCCAAGGGCGGGCGCCGCGTGGGCGAACTGGACGAAGAGATGGTCTACGAGTCCCGGGTGGGTGACATTTTTGCCCTCGGTGCCACGAGCTGGAAGATCGAGGACATCACCCACGACCGCGTCCTGGTCTCCCCCGCGTTCGGGCAGCCGGGCAAGCTCCCGTTCTGGAAGGGCGACTCGCTGGGCAGGCCGGTGGACCTGGGCCGCGCCCTGGGCGCGTTCGTCCGCGAGCTCTCCGCGTCCGACGTCGGCCCTGCCACCGAACGCTGTACGGCCAGCGGGCTGGATACGTTCGCCGCAAACAACCTCATCCAATACTTGAGTGAGCAGAAGCTGGCCACCGAGGTGGTCCCCAGCGACACCACGCTCGTGGTGGAACGGTTCCACGACGAACTGGGTGACTGGCGGGTCATTCTCCACAGCCCGTTCGGCATGCCCGTGCACGCGCCGTGGGCGCTCGCCGTCGGGCAGCGGCTCCACCAGCGGTACGGCCTGGACGGCTCCGCGATGGCCGCGGATGACGGCATCGTGCTGCGCGTTCCCATGATGGAGGACGAACCGCCCGGGGCGGAGCTGTTCCTCTTCGATCCCGAGGAACTTGAGCAGATTGTCACCGCGGAAGTAGGTGGCAGCGCCCTGTTTGCCTCTAGATTCCGGGAGTGCGCGGCGCGTGCCCTGTTGTTGCCCCGCCAGACACCGGGCAAGCGCCAGCCGTTGTGGCAGCAGCGGCAGCGCTCCGCGCAGCTGCTCGACGTCGCGCGGAAATACCCCACGTTCCCCATCGTGCTGGAAACTGTCCGCGAGTGTCTTCAGGACGTATACGACCTCCCGGCGCTGAAGGACATCGCCGCCTCGGTGGAGCGCCGCGAACTGAGGATCGTCGAGACCACCACCCAGCAGCCGTCGCCGTTCGCGAAGTCCCTGCTGTTCGGGTACGTGGCCCAGTTCCTGTACGAGGGTGATTCGCCGCTGGCCGAACGCCGCGCGGCAGCCCTGGCACTGGACTCGACCCTCCTGAATGAACTGCTCGGGCGGGTGGAACTGCGTGAGCTGCTCGACGCGAAAGTCATCGACGCCACCGAACTCGAACTCCAGCGGCTTGCGCCGGACCGCCGGGCCCGCGGCATGGAAGGTGTGGCGGACCTGCTGCGGCTGCTGGGCCCGCTGTCTCCTGAGGAAGTCGCCGCCCGGCTGGACCCTGGAGTTGGACCGGCCACCACCGGGGTGGCTGAAGCGGGCCCGCCGCCAGAGCCGGCCAAAACCCCGCCGGAAACCGCTGCGGTTGAAATCCCCCATGCCGGCACCGGCCTCGCTGCCGAGCACCTCGCCGTACTGCAACGGGCCAACCGCGCCATCAAAGTCAACGTCGGCGGCTATGAGCGGTTTGCCGCGGTGGAAGATGCAGCCCGGCTCCGGGATGCGATCGGTGTGCCGCTGCCCATGGGTGTGCCGCTGGCTTTTATCGAACCCGTCGCTGACCCGCTCGGCGATCTGGTCTCCCGCTATGCCCGCACGCACGGGCCGTTCACGGCGATGGAAGCCGCTGCCCGGCTGGGCCTCGGCGTCGCCGTCGTTGCCACCGCGCTGAAGCGGCTCGCCGCCGACGGCCGCGTCGTGGAGGGCGAGTTCCGGCCACACGTGACACCGCCGGACACTCCTGCGCTGGAATCCGAAGGGCAGTCCAAGCCGCTCCCGCAGGAGCAGCATCCGGAACACCAGACGGCCGCTACCGGCAGCGAGTGGTGTGATGCCGATGTGCTCCGGAAGCTCCGGCGTCGTTCGCTGGCAGCACTGCGCGCCGAAGTGGAACCGGTGGATGCCGCGGCCTACGGGCGTTTCCTTCCCGCCTGGCAGCACGTCCGAACCCCGGGTTCCGGGCGCGGGCAGCCGTCCTTGCGGGGACTGGACGGGATTGTCACCGCCATCGACCAGCTGTCCGGCGTGCCCATTCCCGCTTCGGCATGGGAGCCGTTGGTGCTGGCCAGCCGGGTTTCCAACTACCAGCCCGCCATGCTGGACGAACTCATGGCCGCCGGCGAGGTCCTCTGGTCCGGCGCCGGCTCGCTCCCCGGCAATGACGGCTGGGTGAGCATGCACCTGGCCGATTCCGCCGACCTGACGCTGAACCCCGCCATCGAGTACGAGCCGGGGGATGCCCAGCAGCGGCTGCTCGACCATCTTCGGAACAACGGCGGTGGCTATTTCTTCCGCCAGCTCACGGACGTTGCAGGCGGCATGGACGCCGTCCTGAGCGACCAGGATGTGGTTGGCGCTTTGTGGGACCTGGCCTGGGCTGGCCGCATCACCGGGGACACTTTCGCGCCGGTCCGCGCGCTCATCGCCGGTGGCCACACCGCCCATCGGCAGGTCGCACGGGCACCCCGGGCGCGAGCACCCCGGCTGAGCAGGCTGGGGCGCTCCCACGGCACCGGCCTGCTGGGGTCTGCGGGGCTGGGCGTGCCGGGCTCCGGCGGCCGGTACGGCTCCGTGGGCGGTGCGGCGGCCACGCCGCCGCTGGCTGCAGGACGGTGGTCCGCGCTTCCTTTGCCCGAGCTGGATGCCACCATCCACGCACGGGCCACTGCGGAGTTGCTGCTGGACCGTTACGGCGTGGTCACGCGCGGATCGGTGATGGCGGAGCAGATCCTGGGCGGTTTTGGCCTGATGTACAAAGTGCTGGCCAGGCTGGAGGAGGCGGGCCGGTGCCGCCGCGGGTACTTCATCGAGCACCTCGGCGCTGCCCAGTTCGCCGTCCCGGCCACCGTGGACAGGCTGCGGTCCTACTCCGAGGACAGCCAGTTGGCGAAACCGGAGCCCGTTGCGCTGGCGCTGGCCGCCACGGACCCGGCCAATCCGTATGGTGCCGCCCTGGCGTGGCCCGCCCTTAACGAGGAAGCCGGTACCGGCCACCGGCCGGGCCGGAAAGCCGGGGCCCTGGTGGTGCTCGTGGACGGCGCCCTTGTCCTCTACGTGGAGCGGGGCGGCAAGACGCTGCTGGCCTTCAACGACGACGAAGCCATCCTCGCAGCAGCAGGCGCCGCACTGGTGGGTGTGGTCACGCGGGGCGCCGTGGACAAGCTGATCATGGAGAAGGTCAACGGCCACGACATCCTGGACACCGCCGTGGCCAGGGCACTGGCTGCCGCCGGCGCCTATTCCACGCCCAAGGGGCTGAGGATCCGTGCCTGAGGGCGATTCGGTCTGGCGCGCCGCCGCCCAGCTGCACCAGGCCCTCGCCGGGCAGACACTCACCGCGTCGGACTTCCGCGTACCCCGGTTTGCCACGCTGAACCTGGCCGGCTGGACCGTGACCGAAGTGGTGCCGCGCGGCAAACACCTCCTGATGCGTGTGCAGGGGCCGAGCGGAGACGGTCCGGGCGGAGACGGTCCGGACGGAGACGGTCCGGACGGAGACGGTCCGGACGATCAGGGACCACGGCGCAGGCTCACCATCCATTCCCATCTGAAAATGGAAGGCACCTGGCAGGTCTATCCCCCGGGCGGACGGTGGCGCAAGCCGGGATTCACGGCACGGTGCGTGCTCCGCACTGCCGCGGCGGACGCCGTCGGCTTCTCTTTAGGGATCGTCGAGGTGGTTCGCACCGCGGACGAGGACTCAATCGTGGGTTATCTGGGGCCGGATCTGCTCGGCCCGGACTGGGACCTGGACGAAGCAGAACAGCGGATCCTCGCGGCGCCCGAGGTCCCCATCGGCGTTGCCCTCCTTGATCAGCGCAACCTGGCGGGGATCGGCAACATTTACCGCTGCGAGGCCTGCTTCCTCTCGGGGGTTCACCCGGCCACGCCGGTTTCCGCCGTCGGCGACCTCCGGACCCTCATGACGGACGCCAAACAACTGCTGGAGGCAAACCTCGGCCCCGGCCGCCGGGTGACGATCCTCAATGCCCGCGGGATGCCGGTGGGACGAATGGCCGGCCGGCCGGGCTACTGGGTTTACCGTCGCGAACACCAGCCCTGCCTTAAATGCGGCACACCCATTCGCCGGGGCGTGCTGGGCAAGCTCAACGGTGAGGAAGAACGGGACATCTACTTCTGCCCGGAATGCCAGCCGTTGGCGGACCCGCCGCAGGCGGGTTAGGACCGGACGGCGCGTGGTTCCAGGGCCTCGGGCTCAATGGCCGGAGCCTTTACCGCGGCCGGGACCATAAACCAAGGCAGCAGCAACTGGACCAGCGGTCCAATGGCCAGGGCATAGAGCACGGTTCCCACGCCCACGGATCCGCCCAGCAGCCAGCCGATCCCCAGGACCACCACCTCGATCAGGGTCCGGGACACCCGTACGGACCAGCCGGTGCGGTGTGCCAGGCCGGTCATCAGGCCATCGCGGGCGCCGGGACCGAGGCGCGCGCCGATGTAGCAGGCGGAGGCGATGCCGTTGAGCACCACCGCCCCGGCGAGCATGCCGATCTGGCCACCGAGGTGCGAGAACGCGGGGATCAGTGCCAGCCCGATGTCGGCGAAGACCCCTACCAGGACGGCGTTCGCCAGCGTGCCAAAGCCGGGCTTCTGGCGCAACGGGATCCACAGCAGCAGCACCAGGAAGCTCACTGCCACCACTACTGTTCCGATGCTGAAGCCGCTCAACCCCGCCAGGCCCTGATGGAACACGTCCCAGGGGTCCAGTCCGAGCCCGGCCCGGATGAACATCGCCAGTGAAATCCCGTACATCGCGAGGCCGATCAGGAGCTGGGTGATTCTGCGGATCATCATGAACCCCATACTGCGGGAGAACTGGCCTTGTTTTCCATAGCCAGTTTGTAATACTGGACTGATGTCGACGTCCTTGAACGCCTCCGCACTCGTCCGGCTGCTGGGACCCTGGAACACCGGCGCGGGGCCCGCCTACCGGGAACTTGCCGACGTCGTCCGTCTTTTGATCATGGACGGCCGCATCCCGCTCGACGCCGCGCTGCCCAGCGAGCGCGCACTGGCCCAGGCCCTGGGCGTGAGCCGCACCACCGTGACGGCCGCCTATGCCGGACTGCGGGAGCAAGGGTTCCTCAGCGCGGGCCAGGGCAGCCGCGGGCGGACCGGCATCCCGCACCGGACCGTGCCCGTCAGCTCACCGGGGGTTGCTGTCCCGGACGGGATCCTGGACCTGGCCCACGCCTCGCTCCCGGCCACCGGGGAGGTGGTGCACCGGGCTTTTGCGGATGCCTTGAAGAATCTGCCCGCGCTGTTGCCCGGCTTCGGCTACGACGCCCTAGGTTTCCCGCCGCTCCGGGAGGCCATTGCCGAGCGGTATACGGCTGCCGGCGTGCCCACCACCGCCGGGCAGATCCTGGTCACCTCGGGCGCGCAGCATGCGCTGAACATTGTGTTGCAGACCATAGCCGGCCGGAACCACAAAGTCCTGGTGGACCACCCCACCTACCCCAATGCACTCGATGCCATCCGCGCCTCCGGCTCCCGGGTGGTTCCCGTTCCGCTGCCGCCGGCGCCGGTTGGGGTTGCGGATGCGGGCCCCGGCTGGGACATGGACCTGCTGGAGGCCACCCTTCAGGAACAACGTCCGGCCATGGCCTACCTGGTGCCGGACTTCCACAATCCCACGGGCCGGCTGATGTCCGATCTCCAGCGTCGCCGCCTGGCGCGCGCGGCCGCGGCGGCCGGGACAGTGCTGGTGGTGGATGAGACCCTGCGGGCGTTAAACCTCGACGGCGGGACCACCTCGCCGCTGGCAGCGTTCAGTCCCGCCGTGGTATCCATCGGATCACTGAGCAAATCGCACTGGGCCGGGCTGCGGACCGGGTGGATCCGCGCCGAGGAGGGACTGCTTGGCCGCTTCATCGCCACCCGGACCACCATGGATCTGGGCGGGGCCGCCGTCGAACAGTTGGCTGCGACGGGGTTGGTCCGCTCCTTCGACCAGCCACTCGGGGCCCGGCTGGCCTTACTGCGCGAGAACCGGGCCTTCCTGCTGGATCTGCTGGCCGAACATCTGCCGGGCTGGCAGCCGGAGCGGCCGGCCGGTGGCCTCGCGGTGTGGAGCCGGCTGCCCGCAGCCTCGAGCACCGCGCTGACCGTCATCGCGCCCGAGTTCGGCATCCGTCTGGCCGCAGGGCCGCGCTTCGGCGCCGGCGGGGCCTTTGAGCAGTACATGCGGGTGCCGTTTACCCTGCCGCCGGCCCAACTCTCGACGGCGGTCCTGGCCCTGCGGGCCGCCCAGGACAGGCTGGATGCCGCCCCGCAACTCCGCCGGACCCTAAAGCACGCCCCGGACGTGGCCATCGCCTGATCCACACGCCGGCGGCCCCGCCCGCAGGCCCAGACAATCCGGGACACGGCCCGTTTCCGGGAGTTCACAGCTGATCGCGTTTGATTCCGTTCGACCGGCGTTTAGCCGTACCTTCCGAACCGCGAGGGCGCCATTGACGTTTACCGGGCCTTGTTCTAGATTCAGGAATTATAAACCTGCCGGACATTTTCAAAAGTTCAGAAATTCATACCAGGGCTGGAATGGGACTATGAATCAGTCAGTTGACAATACCGTCATGATCCTCGGCGGCGACGGATATTTGGGCTGGACCCTGGGTCTGGCAATGGCCCATCGCACCGACCGGCAGGTTGTCCTGGTGGATAACTTTGTCAAGCGCCGTTGGGAAAAAGAGGCAGGGGCCAAGGTCCTGGTTCCATTGGAAAGCCCCCAGCGCCGAATCGCCGAATATGAGCGGATCTTCGGAAAACACAACCTGTCCTTTGAAAAAGTGGAACTTCTGGACCCCGAAGCTGTTGAGCACATCATTGCCAAGTATCGGCCGGCTGTCGTCATTAATGCGGCCCAACAGCCGTCCGCGCCGTTCTCCATGAGCAGCGCCAAGAACGCGGCGGCCACATTCTCGAATAATGTTGCCGCCCACCTCAACGTGCTGTGGGCCATCGCCCACCTCAGCAACGCTACGAAATACATCAAGGTGGGCTCCGGCGGCTGCTATATGGCTACGGACACCGACTATGTCCCGCTGGGAAAGAACGATTTTACCTTTGAGCTGGACGGCCAGCAGCACAAAGTCCTGCAGAGCTTCCTCCCCATGCAGGCGACCGACTTCTACCATCAGTCAAAAATTACCGATTTCCTGATCGATGACCTCTGTTCCAAAATGTGGGGACTGAAAGTCATTACCGTCCAGCAGGCCACCATCTTTGGCGCGACCATTCCCGAAAACCATTGGACGGAGCGTGAGGGCCTTGCGGCCCGTTTTAATTACGATGCTGTCTTCGGCACGGTCATCAACCGATTCATCTGCCAGATGGTCATTGGCCACCCACTGACGGTCTATGGTGACGGCACCCAGAAGACAGGCTTAATCAGCCTCACGGATACTGCCGTAAACTTCCTCAAGTTTGCAGACCTCGACGTGACGCCCGGTGAACATATGGTTGTCCACAATTACACCCACCGTTTGAGCATCAGCGAAATCGCCGAAAGGCTCGCAAATATCAGCCCCTCGACGAAGATCAATTACCTCACGAACCCCCGTGAGGAACCGACCGGCAAGTTGGATCCCCAGGTTGAAGTCCATGAAGCCATCAAGGCTGTGGACAGCAACAAGGACGCCCGGCTTCGGGAAGAAATGGCCAACATGCTGGAGTTTGCCAGCCGCTACAAGGACGACATCGATCCCTCCATCATCCTGCCCGAGGTCAAATGGTTGGCAGCGGAGAAGAAAGCTTAGGCCTTTTCGTCCCGGTCCGTCGTCCCGCCGTTTCCGGCTTTCCCAGGCTGCCTGAGCGAATGCAGTTCGTGCCCGCGTGGAGAAATTCATGCAGATGCCGGGCCATGACTTCGACGTCCTCCAGTTTGGACTCATGGATGAATGAAACCCGGGTCACGTCCTGGATAGCTTTGATATAGACGCCGCGCTCCATCAAAAAATTGGCCAGAGCCGATGGATCAGCGGTGCGCAAAGACACGATGTTGCTCTGGCACATACCGTGATCGATAAAATCGATCTTGTATTCCCGCAGAATAGCTTTGATCCCTTGGAGGATCGCAAGGTTCTTCTGTTCGATGGCGTCCATGCCAATGGCATTGATTTCACGGAGCGATGCGTTCAGCGCCGCCAACCCCGCCATGTTCTGGGTTCCATCCTGGAAGCGGGCAGCCGTATTTCTCAGGACATAGGAGTTCTCGTCGAAGTGCTCCATACTGCGGATGCCGACCCTGCTGTCACGCAGGGCGGGCAGGACGTTCTGGCTGACGTACATGAAGCCAATGCCCAAACCGGCACGCAGATACTTCTGGCCACCACACACGAGTATGTCCACCGGTGTCTTGGCCACATCGATCGCGCGTGCCCCTATGTGCTGCACTGCGTCGATCACCAGGAAGATGCCCTGGTCACGGCACCGTTCGGAAAGCAGGGCCAGGTTCGGCATAAATCCGTCGTAGCGTTGGGCTGAGGACATACTGATGGCCCTGGTCTGCGGGCTGATGCTCTCAAGCAAACGCCGGAACGCGGCCTCATTGTCACTGCCCGTTATCACCTTGACCGTCACCCCGTCATGACGCTTACGTAACCAGGGCAGCAGGTTGGCCGGATATTCATTTCCCAGCACCAGCACCTCGTCTCCGCACCCCAGCGGAAGCGCCTCGCTCGCGATAATTATGCCCTCGGTCGTATTCTTCAGGTAGGTGATTTCCGCCGGCGCGCAATTGATGAGCCGGGCCGCTTCTGCGGCCATGTTGTCCGCCAGCGAGTCGTAACGGTAGAGCACTTCCGGCGGCCCGTACTGATAAAAGTCGTCCATGAAAGTGCGGGCGGCTTCATAAGCCGCCCGGCTCATGGGCGCGACGGTGGCGAAATTAAAGAAGCTCTTTTCGGATGAGGACTTCATGCCGTTGCTGATCCCGACGCGGACGGCGCCTGCATTGAATTCCGGCACCGAGGCAGAATGGGCTACAGTTTGCGTCACTGCTGCCTCCTGGAGGTAGCATCAGCGCCGCTGCCAGCAGAGTCAGGATTTCCTGGCAGCGCATTCCGGTGGTATCGAAGAAAACCGGTGCTCGGCCGGTTGCCTGAGGCTGCTAGGTTCGCCATTCTCATCCTCGCGAGTGAACCGCGCCTGCAGGTGTCCTTGCAGGCCAGAGACGGTTCAGCCGCTGAGGGAACGGGCCGGGGTCTGACTCTTAAATCTCGCGCCTGGGCCCGGCCGATCGGACTGTCATCTCGTTCAACGACCTTAGAAGAATCACCCGGGATCTACATGCGTAGAAAGTACTCTAAATTTCGGCACTGTCATACCTGATTTCGCCTTTGTCATACCCGATCCGAAGGACCTCGACGCTAAAGCCCCCATTCCACCCATCGCCTGACGCGCTAATTGGCCAGCGACGCGCAAATTACCCGGCACCCCCCAGATACGCGCACCCCAAAGATGGGGCGCGCCAGGAAATGTACGGGTCGAAAAGTACTTTGCGGTTCCTCAGTAGACCTTTGCCAGGAACCTGCCCCACGCCTCGGCGGTTGCCGCCGGGTCGCCGCTGCCGCTGAAATCGTGCACCGTCATGCCCACCGGGGCACCGAAGGCGTTGCGGCCGAAAAACCGGTACATCGCGTCGGCGGTCCGGAGCCCCAGGAAGTGCTCGTTGGCGAAGTCCACTTCCCCGGAGAGCCTCCCGACGCCGTCGACCTCCAGGTCCACTGCGGAACCCTGCGCAGCGGAGTCCACGCCGAGGGCCTTCTTCAGCCGGTCGAATCCGTCCGGCGTCTGCGAGGCCGCAGGCCCCTGGATGTCCGTGAACACCACAGGCCGGCCGTCGAAGTGCGCCAGATACTGCCCAAGGGTATGGAGATAGAACTCGGTATGCTTGCTGGCGCCGTCGTACTGCTCATCCCAGTTGTCCGCGAAGATGCCGCTGTGCACGTAATGGAGCTTGGCGCGGCCGCCGTCCAGCGGCTCAAGGACATGCTCGAGCTGGTTGAACCAGCCGTCCGGGCCATCCATCCGCGAGACCAGGTGCGTAGGGTATTCCTGCACCGTTTTGACGTCCGGCCACTGGTCCGTGGGAAACATCCATGCCGGCGTACCCGTGGTCACAGCCTCCCAGACGCGCTCCGGAGTGCCCGGCAGCTCAGTGTCGTAGACGATCTCGAATTCACGCTTGTCAGTCATTGTCCTGCTCCTTCGCTGAGGTGGTTTTGGTAGGGGTCTTCAGTGCGGGGTGAAGCGCGACGACGAGGCGGTGCTTCCGCCCGCCGCCCGCCGGGGTGCCGCTGGTTTGGGTGGCGTCTTCCGGGGTGCCGCCCGCCGGGGTGCCGCTGGTTTGGGTGCGTTCCCCGCCCGCACGCGGCGCACCGCCGTCGTGATATTTGTCCACCAGCCGGGTCACCGCGACGCCCAGTTCCTCGGCAAACGCGGCCCTGTCCGCGGCTGTACGGAAGGTGATCTCGCCGTCGATGGCGAAGGTGGCCAGCTTCTGCCGCGCCGCCGCCGCGCCGGCAATCAGTTTGCCCATTTCCTGCACCATGCGGCCGGCCAGCGCCAGGAGCCAGAAGGCCGAAAAACGGTCAGCAAACCGGTGCGGGTCCGGCGCCACCGAGGCGAGGGCCGCCGGTGAGATCAGGTAGGCGGCCGCCGTCGCCTGGAGGACGCGCTCGGTGACGTTGCCTTTGCGCCGCTCCTCCACCAGCTCCACCAGGCCGTGCCGCTCGAGGGCTTTCAGATGGTAGTTGACTTTCTGCCGTGCCAGGCCAACCTTGGCGGCAAGCTGGGTGGCCGATCCCGGTTCCGTCAGCTCCCGGAGGATGCGGGTGCGGATCGGGTCCAGCGACGCTTCCGCCGCGGCCGGGTCCTCGATCACTTCGATATCCAACATGCATCCATCCTGCCAACCGACAAGTTTTCTTGTCAAGAAGCTTTTATCCGTCGGTTGTGGTGGCTCGGACCCCGCTCCCGCGAGGCAAAGTAGAATGGACCGGTGATGCAATCCCCCCTCCCCGTGCGCGACGGCGTCAACGCCACCCGCCTGCGCCTCCCGGACGAGGGGCCGTGGGACACCGCAATGGACTACATGATGCACCGCTGGGGCCACATCGATCCCCAGGGGATCGAGGACAGGTTCGACGCCGGCGAGATCGTGGGCGAGGGCGGCGTCCCCCTCGACCGGGCCACGAAGCTCGATGACCACACCTTCATCTGGTACTACCGCACGCTGCCGCCGGAGACCCGCATCCCCGTGGACATCCGCATCCTGCACCAGGACGAGCACCTCCTGGTGGTGGACAAACCGCACTTCCTGCCCACCACCCCCGGTGGAACCTACATCCAGGAATCGGCGCTGGTCCGGCTGCGGAACCAGCTGAACCTGCCGGACCTCATTCCCATGCACCGCCTGGACCGCATGACCGCCGGCGTGCTGCTGCTGTCCACGAACCCCGAAACCCGCGGCCGCTACCAGGTGCTGTTCGAGAAGCGCCAGGTGCAGAAGGAATACGAATGCATCTCCGCGGCGGAGACGGCGGCCGGCTACCCGGCCATCGACTTCCCCGTGGTGGTACGCAACAGGATGACCAAATCCCGCAGCTACCTGCTGGCCGAAGTGATCGCCGGCGAACCGAACGCGGAGACCCGCATCGAGCGGCTGGAAACGTTCGACGCCGGCACCTCCCCGCGCACGCCCGCCACCGCCGGCGCCGGCAACCATGGCATCCGGCGCCTTGCGCGCTACCGCCTCGAGCCGCACTCCGGCAAAACGCACCAGCTGCGGGTCCACATGGCGTCGTTGGGCCTGGGCATCGTGAACGACGCGTTTTACCCCGACCTGTTGGACAAGGCACCGGACGACTACACCAAACCGCTGCAACTCCTTGCCCGCGGCATCCGGTTCGTGGACCCCATCAGCAAGCAGCCCGTGGAATACCGCAGCACCCTCGAACTCAGCGAGGCTGTTCAAACACCGCGCTGAACGAGTCCTCCATCTCGGCGCTGAACAGGACGAACTCCACCACCTCGAGTGCACTCTCCGGATGGGAGGCACCAAACCCGGTAACGGCGTCGTGCGCTGCCTCAGCCACCTGCCGCGCCGCCCAGCCGTACACGCCGCCGCCCACGGCAGGAAACGCGATGGAAGCAGCACGCAGCGAATCCGCCAGCCGCAGGCTTTCGCTGAAACAGGAGACCAGCAACGCCCGGTTTGTCTGCCCCGCGCGCCGGTTGGGCCCCACAGTGTGGATGACCCAGCGGGCCGGGAGCCGGAACCCGGCAGTGGCGACGGCGGCACCCACGGCGAGACCGTGCGGCAGCCTCGCCTCGCGGAGTTCGCGGCAGGCAGCCACAAGTTCCGGCCCGGCTGCCCGGTGGATGGCGCCGTCCACCCCTCCGCCGCCCAGCAGCGACGAATTGGCCGCGTTGACGATCGCGTCGACCTCGCGGGTGGTGATGTCGGCCTGGAGGATGCTGATCCGCATGCGGCCAGTTTCCCACGTGTTGAATCCCGGATAAATGGGCATCCTGGCCCCGGGCGGCCCCCTGCCTGCCGCCCGCGGTCGCGGCTGGTGCCGGCATTCCACCCGGCCGTGCACTGACAGCCTCTCCGCCGAACGAAAGTGCGGTACTTTGTGGCCATGGACTTTGGCAATGCCGATAGCTGGGGCGCGGCGATCTACTTCTGGATCATGCCCGTGGTGCTCGGCGACGCCATCTTCCCGCCCATCCCCTCCGAGATGGTGGTGATCACCGGCGGTGCCCTCTCTGCGGACGGCCGGGCCAACGTTTTCCTCGTGGCGGCCCTGGCTGCGGTGGCCTCCTGGCTCGGCGACATGGTGGTGTTCCAGCTCTTCAAGCGCCGGCTCAGCCACGTGCTCGACCGTTGGCGCTGGGGCAGGAAGGTCCACCACGGCATCCATGAAGCCATCGCCAGGGCGGGCCGCTCATCCACGTACGGAGCCATTATCGGCGCCCGTTTCATCCCCGGCGGCCGGCTGGCAACCTCCGCGGCAGCCGGAATTGCCGATGTCTCGGTCCGCGGTTTCAGCCTCTGCGCCGGGCTCGGGGCGGTGCTCTGGGCCTGCTGGCTGGTGGGCCTCGGCTACTTCACGGGCTCAGCCACCAAACTGCCGTTCTGGGCCAGCTCCCTGATCGGCGTCGGGGTGGGCCTGGTGATCGGCGCCGTCGTCGGTGTCATTGTCACCCGCCGGCGCGGCACCCGTTCCCCCGTGGATGAGCCGGCGCCCGGCGACTGAGGGCCGCCATTTGGTGCCGGGACGTGCGGGCTACACAGGTGCCCAGCGGCCGCGGCTGCGTCGCAGCACGGTCAGTGAGCCGGTCAGCGCAACGCGTTCGACGGCGTCGCGCATCATCGCTGCCGATTCCCGCGCCTGGCGGTTCTCGCCGTTGTATTCGGTGGCCTCCACCAGGAACCGCAGGTTCAGTTGCGGCACACCGCCGGCCAGTTCTATCTGGTTGGCCTCAACGTGATGGCGGGTCTCCAGAGCCTCCACCGCGGCGGCCATCACCGCTTCGGGCGGGTTGCCCGGTTTCAGGCCGGTGATCTTCAGGCGGGTCTGGAACGAAGGCATGCCGTCAACCCTATCCCGGCCGCCTCCTGGTCCGGCTAGCCGCGCTGTTCGGGGCCGCCCTTCGGAACGGGCAGCGACCAGCGCTCCTCGATGTGCCCGAAACGCCACACGCCCAGTGCAACCAGCCACGTGAAGATGAACAGGGCAACGGTGGTGTAGCCGACGGCTGCGAGGTCGAGCCCGCCGATCACTGCCAGCGGCCCGGACCGGATCCCGGCACTGTCCACCAGGAGGGAAATGAGCTGCACGGAACCGATGCCCAGCGCAACAGCCACGGACATCCCGGTCACCACCAGGTTGAAGTAGATACGGCGGACGGGCCTGGAAAGCGCCCACCTGTAGGCGAAGGTCATGAGGCAGCCATCGAGCGAGTCCAGCAGGCTCATACCCGCCGCGAAGAGGACCGGAAGCGTGAGGATCGCATACCACGGCAGTGTCGAGGCAGCGGCTCCGGCTGCCAGGATCAGCAGGCTTACCTCCGTGGCGGTGTCGAAGCCCAGTCCGAACAGCAGTCCCACGCCGTACATCTGCCACGGCCTGGTGATGAGGCGCGTGACCCGGCCGAACAGCCGTGCCATCAGGCCACCGGCGGCCGGCAGAATCTCCAGTCCGGCGTCCACGTGCCGGTTGGACCGCAGCCGCCGTGCCGAGCGGAGGACCTCCAAGAGGATCACCAGGTTCAGGATGCCGATAATGTACAGGAAAACACCCGATATAGCCGTTCCGAGAGTATGCAGGCCTGCCTCGGTTTCGCCCGAAACCACGCCACCCCCAGCCGATGCGGTCCGGATTCCGGCGGCCAGCACAGCACACAGGCCGAAGACGATGCTCGAGTGGCCCAGGGAGAACCAGAAGCCCACTGTCATGGGCCTGTGCCCGGCCACGGAGTGCCCCGCGGCGCGGGGAGTGCTCCCCAGCAGCGGCGCGGCGCCTGCGGGTTCACCGCCCGCGAGTTTCCGTGTGGTGTTGTCGATGGCCGCGATGTGGTCGGCGTCGAACGCGTGGCGCAGACCCAACGTGTAGGCAGCAACGCCGAGGCCAACACCAAACACTCCGAACGAGCCCGCCGGAAGGTTTTCCGGTGCGACGACAAGCAGAAGCACACCCCAGCCCACCGCGTGCAGCAGCAGCACCACAGCAGCCATTCCAGCGATCGAGGACCGTTCCCGCTTGGTCAACGCGACGGCGGACCCACCCGTCCGGGCCCTGGGCTGCGTGCTGTTTTCAGCTTCCGGTTGCTTCACTTCCCAGCCTCCGGCTTCCGCGTCATTGCAGAACAATGACACGACTATACGCCCATACTCGATGTGCGTGCAGCTGTCAAATAATTGGGTTGCGTTCTGACCGGGACGAGCCTATCTTGACAGGAGGGAGGCACAGCCGATGCATGAACTCTCGATCGTACAAAGCCTCATAGACGCGGTTCTGGACAAGACAGGCAGCCGGGCGGTGACCGGCGTCAATCTTCGGATCGGGCCGCTGTCAGGTGTGCTTCCGGATGCCCTCCGTTTCTGTTTTGATGTAGCCTCGGCGGGAACCCCTCTGGCAGGGGCGAGGCTGCGGATCGATGAGCCCCAGGGCCTGGGCCTGTGCCGCACCTGCGGCAGCGACTTCGCCCTGACTGACAAGTTCCTCCTCTGTCCGTGCGGCAGCGCCGACGTCCACGTGGTGACCGGACGCGAGCTCCAGCTCGTGTCGGTGGAGGTGGCATAGGCCATGTGCGCAACATGCGGCTGCGGCGAGGACGCCACACCCCGGGTTTACGCCCTGGATGTCCCCGGTTCGGAGTCACATGATCACCCGCACACGCACGACCACGGGCACTCCCACCCGCACGAGGACGGACACGACCACGCGCACGACGCCGACCACACGCACGAGCACGCGCACAGCCATACCCACGCCCCGGAGCTCATCTCCCTGGAACAGAACCTGCTGGCCAAAAATGACCTCCTCGCGGAACGGAACCGCGGTTGGCTCGCGGGACGAAAGGTGCGGGCGCTGAACATGATGAGCTCCCCGGGCGCCGGCAAGACAACGCTCCTGGTGCGGACGCTCATGGAACTGGGAGACAGGCTGCAGGCCGGGGTCATTGAAGGGGACCAGGAAACGTCCCTCGATGCCGAGCGTATCCGTGCGGCCGGCCGGCCCGTTGTGCAGATCAACACCGGAGCGGGCTGCCACCTGGACGCCGACATGCTCCGCCGCGGACTCGACGCGCTCGATCCCGCGATGGGTTCCACCGTGTTCATCGAGAACGTGGGCAACCTCGTCTGCCCCGCCCTCTTCGACCTGGGCGAAGCCGCCAAAGTAGTAGTTGTCTCAGTGACGGAAGGTGATGACAAGCCGCAGAAATACCCGCACATGTTTATCGCAGCTGACCTGGTGATCATCAACAAGTCAGACCTGCTTCCCTACGTCGAGTTCGACATCGACGAATGCGTCCGCCGCATCCGTCACCTGAACGCCCACGCAGAATTCCTGGTCCTCTCGGCCACTACCGGCGACGGCATTGCCGCCTGGTACGACTGGCTGGACGGCCGTCCCTCCCGGACAGAGACCCGCCTGGGGTCTCATGCAGGGCCCTTGGAAGAGACCCTGACAGACGCACACTGAGCCCCCTCGCGGGCCGCGGAAAGAGGCAACGATGCCTACTGAGACTTCCCTCAAGGCCGAAGAAACCCTGATTCACGTGCTCTGGATCAACGCAGGGCTGAGCTGCGACGGCGATTCCGTCGCCCTGACGGCGGCCACCCAGCCCAGCGTGGAGGAAATCGCCCTCGGCGCCCTGCCCGGCCTGCCCCGCATCGCCATGCACTGGCCCCTGATCGACTTCGAATGCGGCCCGCAGGAAGGGTCCGACGATTTCCTGGAATGGTTCCGCAAGGCAGACCGTGGCGAACTCGAGCCGTTCGTCCTGGTAGTGGAAGGTTCCATCCCGAACGAGAAACTGCACGACGCCGGGGGCTACTGGTGCGGGTTCGGCAACGACCTGACCACGGGCCAGCCGATTACCACCAGTGAGTGGCTGGACCGCCTGGCACCCAAGGCAACGGCAATCATCGCTGCGGGCACGTGTGCAACGTACGGCGGCATCCACGCCATGGCGGGAAACCCCACCGGTGCCATGGGCGTCCCCGACTACCTGGGCTACGACTGGAAATCCAAGGCCGGCATCCCCATCGTCTGCGTTCCCGGCTGCCCCATCCAGCCGGACAACCTCTCGGAAACCATGACCTACCTGCTGTACCAGGCCACCGGCCAGGCCCCGATGATCCCGCTCGATGATGCGCTGCGGCCCACCTGGCTGTTCGGACAAACGGTCCACGAAGGCTGTGACCGGGCCGGCTACTACGAGCAGGGCGACTTCGCCACCGAGTACGGCTCCCCCAAGTGCATCGTAAAGCTTGGCTGCTGGGGCCCTGTGGTCAAGTGCAACGTGCCCAAGCGCGGCTGGATGAACGGGATCGGCGGGTGCCCGAACGTCGGCGGCATCTGCATCGGCTGCACCATGCCGGGCTTCCCGGACAAGTTCATGCCGTTTATGGACGAGCCTCCCGGCGGCAAGCTCTCAACCAGCACCATCCGCCCCTACGGCGCAGCCATCAGGGCGCTCCGCGGCATCACCACCCACACGCTGAACCAGGAGCCCAAGTGGCGCCGGACCGGAACCGAGCTGCTGACCGGCGCACGGCGCACCTGGTAAATCCCCCATTCCAGACAGGTGAAGAACATGACCTCAACGATTCCAATGCCGTCCGGGAGTGGGACGGAGAACAACAACCTGGTGGAGATGAACTGGGACCCGATCACCCGGATCGTCGGCAGCCTGGGCATTTACACCAAGATCGATTTCGCGAACAACCAGGTGGTGGAGTGCAAGAGCACGTCCTCGATCTTCCGGGGCTATTCCATCTTTATGAAGGGCAAGGACCCGAGGGACGCCCACTTCATCACCAGCCGCATCTGCGGGATCTGCGGCGACAACCACGCCACCTGCTCCTGCTATGCGCAGAACATGGCCTACGGCGTGAAGCCGCCGAACCTGGGCGAATGGATCGTCAACCTGGGCGAGGCCGCCGAGTACATGTTCGACCACAACATCTTCCAGGAAAACCTCGTGGGCGTGGACTACTGCGAGAAGATGGTCTCCGAAACCAACCCCGGTGTCCTGGCCAAGGCGGAGAACACCCGGGCTCCGCACGAGGGCGATCACGGCTACCGCACCATCGCGGACATTATGCGCTCGCTGAATCCGTTCACCGGAGAGTTCTACCGCGAGGCCCTGCAGGTCAGCCGCGCCACCCGCGAGATGTTCTGCCTCATGGAAGGCAGGCACGTGCATCCGTCCACGCTCTACCCCGGCGGGGTGGGGACCGTTGCCACCATCCAGCTCATGACGGACTACATCACCAGGCTCATGCGATACGTGGAATTCATGAAGAAGGTCGTGCCCATGCATGACGATCTTTTCGACTTCTTCTATGAGGCACTGCCCGGCTACGAGCAGGTGGGCCTGCGCCGGACGCTGCTGGGCTGCTGGGGTTCCCTCCAGGATCCTGACTACTGCAACTTCGAGTACAAGGACATGACCGAGTGGGGCCGGAAGATGTTCGTCACCCCGGGCGTGGTGGTGGACGGCAAACTCGTCACCACGGACCTGGTCCGAATCAATCTTGGCCTGCGGATCATGCTGGGGTCCTCGTACTACGAGGACTGGGAAGACCAGGAAATGTTTGTGACTCACGATCCGCTGGGCAATCCCGTGGACCGCCGCCACCCCTGGAACCAGCACACCAATCCGCGGCCGCAGAAGCGGGACCTGAAGGAGAAGTACAGCTGGGTGATGTCCCCGCGCTGGTTCGACGGCGAAAACAACCTGGCCTTGGACACCGGCGGCGGCCCGCTGGCACGGCTGTGGGCCACGGCGCTGGCCGGGCTGGTGGACATCGGCTACCTCAAGGCCACGGGCAGCAGCGTGCAGATCAACCTCCCCAAGACGGCGCTGAAGGGTCCTGTCTCCTTTGAATGGAACATCCCACAATGGAGCAACACCCTGGAACGCAACCGGGCCCGCACCTACTTCCAGGCTTACGCGGCCGCGGCGGCCCTGCACTTCGCGGAGAAGGCGCTGGAAGAAATCCGGGCCGGCCGGACCAAGACCTGGGAGACTTTCACGGTTCCGGACGAGGCCATCAGCTGCGGCTTCACCGAAGCGGTCCGCGGTGTCCTGTCCCACCACATGGTGATCCGGGACGGCAAGATCGCCAACTACCACCCGTACCCGCCCACTCCCTGGAACGCCAGCCCCACAGACTCGTCCGGCACGCCCGGCCCCTACGAGGACGCGGTGCAGGGCCAGCCGATCTTTGAGGAGAACGACCGCGAGCACTTCAAGGGCATCGACATCATGCGCACGGTCCGGAGCTTCGATCCGTGCCTGCCGTGCGGTGTCCACATGTATCTGGGCAACGGCCAGACCCTGGAGCAGTTGCACTCCCCCACCCAGACCCTCACCGGGGAGTAACTGCCATGCCCGCCGGGGAACGGCCGCTGCAGACAGGCGAACGGCGGCCCGGGGAATGGGCGACCGGAGAACTGCGGACCGGCGCACGCATAGGCACGCTCCTTGACGCCCTCGGAGCCGGCGGGGCGGTGGCCCGTTCCCGTGCCGAAGAACTGGTCCGCCAAGTCACGGACATGTACGGCTCCGGGCTGGAGCGGATCCTGGCAATCCTGGATGAGCAGGGAAAGCTCGACGACCGCACGCTGGCGGCACTCGCGTCCGATGAACTGGTGTCCGGCCTGCTCATCATCCATGGCCTGCATCCGGAGTCTATGGAGGCCAGGGTGGCGGGCGCCCTGGACAGCGTCCGGCCGTACCTGGGTTCCCATGGCGGGGACGTGGAGTTGCTGGACATCAGCCCGGAGGGCGTGGTGCGGCTGAAATTGCTCGGCACCTGCCAGGGCTGCCCGTCGTCGTCCGTTACGTTGAAGTTCGCCGTCGAAGAGGCGATCGAAACGGCTGCCCCGGAGGTCACCGCCATCGAAGTGGTGGAAGCCGAAAAGCACGCCCCCACCCCTGCGTTCA
This sequence comes from Pseudarthrobacter naphthalenicus, assembly GCF_029076445.1. Lineage (GTDB taxonomy): Bacteria > Actinomycetota > Actinomycetes > Actinomycetales > Micrococcaceae > Arthrobacter > Arthrobacter naphthalenicus. The sequence goes on along the minus strand of NZ_JARESG010000011.1, from coordinate 43,760 downwards.
TCCCCGTGGACTCCCTGCTGGTCAGGATGAACCACACGGACCGGCCGGAGGGGGCCTGGGAGCCGGTCCCGGGTGTGGCAGACCTGGAACCCGGCGACGTGGCCGGATTCCAGGTGGGCGGCTATTCAATCCTGGCCTGCCGGACCGGGCAGGACGTCTACGCGTACCGGGACTTCTGCCCGCGCTGCGAGGGGTCCATGGCGGGTGCCTTGCTGCAGCGTGCCCTGGCTGCCCCTGCCGGCGGCGGCCTGCTGCGCTGTCCCACCTGCCGCTCACATTTCGACGTCCGCCAGGCCGGCGCCTGCCTGGAGGACCGGAGCTTGCACCTGGACCCGCTCCCACTGCTCGTCCGGGGCGGCGTGATGTCCGTTGCAGTGCCGGTTGCCTCCGCGAAGGGCGGCTGAGATGGAATCGCCCGGCCTGCCCGTCGCGCTGCTGCGCCGGATCGCCGCCGCCCCGCCGGCCGCTCCCGCCGGCGAGCGCTGCGAAATGTGCGGGGAGCCCATCGCGGCCGAACACCAGCACGTGGTGGACCTGGAGAGCCACGCCATGATGTGCACGTGCCGGCCCTGCTACCTGCTCTTCACGGACAGCAGCGCCCACCTGAGATATCGGTCGGTGCCGGACCGGTACCTGTCCTTCCCCGATTTTGAGCTCGGCCCCGGCCAGTGGGACGAGCTGGAAATACCCGTGGGACTGGCGTTCTTCTTCCGCAGCTCCAGGATGGAGCGGACGGTGGCGTTCTACCCGGGCCCTGCCGGGGCCACCGAGTCCGAGCTGCCGCTGGACGCCTGGGACGCCGTGATGGCACGGAATCCCGCCCTGTCCGTTGCGGCCCCGGACACTGAGGCGCTCCTGATCCGCGGACCCGGCAACGACCGTCCCGAGGCCGATTGCCATCTGGTCCCCGTGGACGCCTGCTATGAACTGGTGGGGCACCTGCGGCGCCTCTGGCGGGGGTTCGACGGCGGCCAGGAGGCGCGCAACCAGCTCACCGCGTTCTTCGAAAAGGTCAGCAGCCGCAGCAGGCCGGTCCACGCTGCCGACCGTGCACCCGATGCCGCCGGAGACTCAACGTCCGGGGGCCGGCCGTGATCGCACTCGCCTTCGAAGTTGTGGATATCCAGCCCGAACCGTACGCGGCGGCACCCCAGCTCACGGCGACGCTGCGGGTGACTGAGTCCTCCGGCGCCGCAGTGCACGCCATCGCCCTGCGCTGCCAGGTCCGGATCCTGCCCCAGCGCCGCGGCTACACGCCGGATGAGGAAGCCGGCCTGCTGGACCTGTTCGGCGAGCGCGGCCGCTGGCCCACCACCCTGAAGTCCTTCCTCTGGTTGCAGTGCAGCACCATGGTGCAGGGCTTTACCGGGGAAACCGAGGTGCGGCTGCCGCTGCCCTGCACTTTTGACTTCGATGTTTCCGCTGCCAAGTATCTGCAGTCCCTGCGTGACGGTTTGGTCCCGCTGGAACTGCTGTTCTCCGGCACCGTCTTCACCCGGGGCGAGGCCGGCTTCGGCGTGGAACAGGTGCCCTGGGACCTCGAAGCCTCCTACCGGCTTCCCGTCGAGGCATGGCGCCGGCTGATCGACCAGTACTTCCCCAACACCGGCTGGCTCCGGCTGGACCGGGACGTGCTCTCTGGGCTGCTTCAATACAAGGCCGCCCACGGCCTGACCTCGTGGGATGCCACCATGGAGAGCCTGCTGGCGAACGCCACGGCGGTGTCCGCGGAGTCATTCTCGCCATCTGCGCTGTCAGGAGACCCGCGGCCGTGAGCATGAGCCTGAGCCTGGCCCGCGCCGTGGCAGATGCCGTCCTGTATGAGGGCTACCTGCTGTACCCGTACCGCGCGTCCTCACAGAAGAACCAGGCGCGGTGGCAGTTTGGCATCCTTGGCCCGCCCGGCGCCGCCGCGTCCGGCTCGGGCGAGGAAGCGGACATGTTCGCCGACTGCCTGCTCGCCCCCGGCCCGCAGGCCGACGTCGAAATCCACCTGCGATTCCTGCAGCTGCAGAGCCGGACCGCAGAGAAAACGGACGACGACGGCCGGTTCACGGCGGTGGATGAGCTTTCGGTCGGTGCCGCCCGCTGGCTGAGCTGGGACGAAGCGGTGGAGCGCGAAATTACGCTGGGACCGTTTACCGTTGCCGGGCTCGGTGAGAGGGAAGCAGTTCTGCCGGTGGAGGTTCCCGGCGGCGAGGACACCGAGGAACTGCACGACGCTTCGGGGCGGCTGGCTGGGAGGCTGGTCCGCCGTCGTCGTCCGCTTCATGCTGAGGTGAGGCTGGCAGCGGCGTCGGCCCCCGGGGGCCTGGTCAGGCTGCGCGTCGGAGTCTGCAACAGCGCTGCGAACACAACCGCGAACGGGACAGCCGGCGCGGCGGCTGACCGGGGCAGGCAGGATGCCGTCGCGGAATCCTTCATCGGAACGCACCTGCTCCTGAGCCTCCAGGACGCCGACTTCATGTCCCTGCTGGAGCCACCGCCGGCGGCCCGGGCCGCGGCGGCCGCCTGCGGGCAACACCGCTGCTGGCCTGTCCTCGCCGGTCCGGAGGGGCAGTCGGATGTGGTTCTGGTGTCCCCCATCATTCTGTACGACCACCCCGCTGTGGCCCCCGAAAGCTCGGTGGCGCTGTACGATTCCACCGAAATCGACGAGATCCTCACCCTGCGCGTGCTGACCCTCACCGAAGAGGAAAAGGCCGAGGCCCGCGCCACGGATCCGCGGGCAGCGGCCATTATCGACCGGTGTGAGGCCATGTCCCCCGAAGAGCTGCAGCAACTGCACGGCATCCTGCGAAATCCCCATGCCATGGACATTCCTTCGATGGACACTCCGGAAACCCGCCCTTCAGACGCCGGCGCGGCCGCGTGGTGGACGCCCGAGGCCGAAGCCTTGGTCCAGCCACACCTGGATGCCGTCCTGATCAACGGGATTCCGGTGGCGCGGGGCAGCAGGGTCAGGGTGAATCCGAGCAGGCGCGCCGATGCCCAGGACCTGTTCTTCGCCGGGCAGACGGGCCGCGTTACCAACGTCCACTTCGATGTTGACGGCAGCACGCACGTGGGCCTTGTCCTGGATCAGGACCCGGCCGCAGACCTCCACGAGGGCTACGGCAGGTCCTTCTACTACTCGCCCGACGAGCTTGAACCACTGGGTCCGGATGGAAAGGAAGGCATGCCATGAGAATCATAGGAATGGCCACGGTAGCGCTGCTGGTGGGGTTGGGGCTGGGCGCCATCTACGTGGGGATCCGGTCTGTTCCCGACATCCAGCGCTATCTGAGGGCCCGGCGGATGTGAGCCGGGCATGACTGTGCTGGTTGCGGGCGTGGGCAACATGTTCCTGCGCGATGACGGATTCGGGCCCGAGGTGGCCCGCCGGCTGGCGTCGGACGTGCGCCTTCCGCCCGGTGTGGAGGTGGTGGATTACGGCATCCGCGGGATGCACCTCGCCTACGACCTCCTTGCCGGCGTGGACGTGCTGGTCCTGGTGGATGCCGTGCCGCCCGGCCATCGGACAGATGGCGACGGCTCCGGGTCCCCCGTTCCGGGGAGTCTTCGGGTGCTCCGGATCCGCAGCGGGGATCTCGACGGCGGCGCTTCCCTGGACCCCCATGGCATGGACCCTGCCGCCGTCCTGGGCAAACTCCGGACCCTGGGTGGCGAGGTCCCCGAGACCTACGTGGTGGGCTGTGTTCCGGCCGACGTCACCGAGGGCGTCGGCCTGACTCCACCGGTGGCCGCCGCCCTGCCGGGGGCGGTCGCCGCTGTCGTTGATCTCCTCAGCCAGCACACCTCCCGGCCGATCCCCACACCCACCTAAGGCGGACCCACTATGTGCCTCGGAATTCCCGGCCAGGTCATTGGCCCGATTGAAGGCTACGGCGATCAGCTCGCCCTGGTGGACGTGGCCGGCGTGCAGCGGAAGATCAACATCGGGCTCCTGGATGACGGACCGTTGCCAGCAGGCAGCTGGGTCCTGATCCACATGGGCTTCGCGCTCGAGCGGGTGGATCCTGCGGGAGCCGAACAGGCGATGAGCGGCCTGGAACTGATGGGCAGGCCACGGCCATCCGACGACGCCGGCCAAGGCGGTTAGGCGGATGCACTGGCGGCTAGCGCTCCACTCCTTACCGCTCGAGGGCGATGGCCGCGCCGCGGTGCTCCACGCCGCTGTTGGCGATTTTGAGGTGCCTGCCGGTGAAGAGTTTCAGTTGCTGCAGCTGGTGGGGTGTCAGCCGGTCACAAACCCAGTCCCAGTGGAGCGACACCACATCACCCGCCGCAAGCCCGGCAATGAAGCCGGTTCCGTTGACGGCATACTTGGCCGTTTCCACCACAGGCTCCCCCACCGCCAGGGAAATGCCGTCCCAGGTAAGGGGACGGGATTTCACCACGGCTTCATCACCCGTGATGGCCATGACTTCGCCCCACCGGATCCGGCAGCGGTCCAGCACGTTCAAGGCAGTGGCGTAGCGCCGGTCGTCACGCAGCAGGCCCAGCCAGGGATAGATTTCGAAGACGTGGAAGCTGTGGTGCGGGACGCCGCCGGCCAGCACTCCTTCCACGAGGTGCGGAAACTGCCGGCCGGTGCGGGCCCGGAACCGGTCTTCCATCGAGTTGCCCATGGTGCCGATGCCCACGGTGTCCAGGAGGCTGTTTCCCACCCAATAGGCCTCCACCACGCGGGCGTCGAGTGGATCGTGGATTCCGTGGGAGCCGGCAATGAGCTCCAGGTAGGGAAAGGCTCCGGCAAACCCTCTCGCGAGTTCCCGCAGGCCCTGGTCAGTAACTCCGGACTGGCCGTAGTGCAGCAGGGCATCACTGTCGGGAGGGCCGCAGCTGCCTCGGGAATTGGGCGGGTACGCGTACCGGACAAACAACTGGGCACCATCGACAACCATGGCGTGGCCACCTTCTCCGAGGGTCTTTCGAAAGTAGCACCGCAGCCTGCCCCGGACAAGGGCACGCTGCCGGCACCAAAATATCCGTTGACAGCCTCCGCGAAGGTGCGGACGCCAATCAGACCGAAAGCCGGGGTCGCCCACCATGGCATCCACTGATCTGAACCGCCGCACCGCCCTTCAACTTCTGCTGGCGGGAGGCTCCGCAGCCCTGCTGGCCGGGTGCGCCGGCACGCCCGGTGCGCCGCCGCCGTCGGGCCCTTCCACAAACGGCACGAACGGCGGCAGCAGGACCATCAGCGTCACCGACCAGCGTGGCAAGACCCTCACATTCGCCCGGCCCGTGACGCGGGTGGTGACCATTCCCATGCCGGCCGCGTCCCTGCTGGTGGCCGTGGACCGGACCGCGGACCACCTCGCCGCCATGCACAACGCTTCGTGGGTGGCCATGCGCGATGGCATCATGGGCACCATCTTTCCCAAGGCCCTGGAGCTGCCGCACGAAATCGCCACCCAGGACTTCACCGCCAACGTGGAGAGCGTGCGTGCACTGGACCCTGACGTGGTGATCCAATGGTCCGACGCGCAGCTCATCGATCCCCTGGAAAAGGCCGGCCTGAACGTCATTGGGCTCACCAACACCGGCAAGCAGGAGGATGTGGACGCGTGGGTGGCCATGTTCGCCGCAATGCTGGGGAAGCCTGAACGCGCCGCGGACATCAAAGCCCGGAGCGATGCGGACCTGGCCGCCGTCAAGGATCTGGCAGCCGGCAGGGGCTCAACCAGGCCCAGCATCCTGTACTTCAACCGCTTCACCGGCGGCCTGAAGGTGGCCGCCGCCAACAGCTACAACGATTTCTACATCAAGCTGGTGGGGGGCACGAATCCCGCCACGGGGAACGATCCCCTGAAGGGCTCGGGGATGGTGGGCCTGGACGTGGAGCAGGTCCTTCGCTGGGATCCGGAGATCATCCTGCTGGGGAATTTCGACAACGCCGTGCCCCAGGATCTGTACTCAAACCCCGTCTGGCAGCCCGTATCCGCAGTCAGGAACCGGCGCGTCTATAAGGTGCCGCTGGGCGGATACCGGTGGGATCCGCCCGGGCAGGAATCACCGCTGATGTGGCACTGGCTGAGCGATATCGCGTTCCCGCGGCAGCAGTCCCTGCTCCGGAACAAGGTGGTGGAGTACTTCGATTTCCTGTACGGCCACAAGCCCACGGCGGCCGAACTGGACAAGATCCTGTGGACCACGGCCAACGCCGGCTCCGACCACTACGGGCAATTCAATGCTGCATGATGCCAGCGGCGAACGGCTCGAGGCCGGCGGGGCCCGGGCTTCGGCTGGTCCGGACCGGGGCACCAGCCCGGCCAAGGACGTTTACGACGCCGGACGGCCGGGACCAGCAGCCCTGAAGCCCATCGCCCTCAGCACCGCCGTCCTCGTCGCCGTGACCGTCGTGGCACTCGCCGTTGGCCGGTACAACGTTCCGGTCTGGCACGTGGTCCAGATCCTCGTAGGGCAGGCCGTCCCGATCCCCTCCGAGGCAACCGCCACTGAGGGGAATGTGGTGCTGCTGGTCCGGCTGCCCCGCGTCCTGCTGGCGCTGCTGGTGGGCGGCGGCCTGTCCATCGGCGGCGCGGCGCTGCAGGCCATCTTCCATAACCCCCTGGTCAGCCCGGACATTATCGGTGTGTCCGCGGGCGCGTCCTTCGGCGGGGCCCTGGCGCTGCTCCTGGGCCTGGGGACCTTCGCGCTCATCACGAGTTCCTTCGCGTTCGGCCTGGTTGCCCTGGCCACGCTGTTCCTGATCACGTCCGGCCGCGGCGGGACTCCCCTACTGATGATTGTGCTGGGCGGCGTGGTCACGGGATCGTTCTTTTCCGCGCTGGTTGCCCTGGTCACATACATCGCAGATCCGAACACCACGTTGCCTGCCATCGTGTTCTGGCTCCTGGGCAGCGTGGCCACAGCCACCTTCAGCAAGGTGGCAGTGGCACTGGTTCCCGTCGTCGGCGGCGCAATTGTGCTCCTGGCGCTGCGCTGGCGCATCAACGTACTGTCGCTGGGCGACGACGACGCCACGGCCCTCGGGATCCGGCCCCGGCCGCTGCGCTGGGTGGTCCTGGTTTCGGTGGCATTGATTGTGGCCGGAGCCGTGGCTGTCAGCGGGGTCGTCAGCTGGGTGGGCCTGGTGATCCCCCACCTGGCCAGGATGTGGGTGGGGCCGGACCACCGGGTGCTGCTGCCGGTGTCCTTCCTCCTGGGCGGCGCCTACATCATGCTGGTGGACACGGTGGCGCGCACCGCGACGGCGGGCGAAATCCCGCTCGGCGTGCTCACGGCGCTGATCGGGGCGCCCGCATTTTTTGTCCTGCTGCGGCGGAACCGGGACAGGATCTGGGAAAATGCTTGAGCTGGCAGGCGTGGGCTTCGGCTATGGGCGGGCGGAATGGGTCTTCCGGGACGTCAGCTTCCAGGTACTCCCCGGAACTGCAACCGCCGTCCTGGGCCCGAACGGCAGCGGCAAGACCACGCTGGTTCGCTGCGCGGCCGGGCTGCTCGCCCCCGTCGAGGGAAGCGTCATGCGTACGGCCGGGGCCGGCTATGTCCCCCAGGCCCATGGCAGTACGTTCGGGTACCGGGCCCTGGACATGGTGCTGATGGGCCGGGCCCGCCAGATCGGACTCTTCCGTTCGCCGGGGGCGGCGGACCGGGCCGCTTCGCTCGAGGCAATGGACAGGGTGGGCATCGCCGGCCTCCGCAGCAGGTTCTTTCCCACACTCAGCGGCGGGGAGCAGCAGCTGGTCCTGATCGCCCGGGCCATCGCCGCCGGCTGCCCCGTCCTGGTGCTGGACGAGCCCGCCACCGGACTGGACCTGAAGAACCAGGTCCGCGTCCTGCGGCTCCTGCGCGAACTGATGACGGACGGCATGGCGGTACTCCTCAGCACCCACCACCCGGACCATGCCCTCTACCTCGCGGACCGCGCAGTCCTGCTCGCCCCCAACGGACCCCGGACCGGCGACGCCCGGGAGCTTCTCAGCGAGAAGGAGCTCACGGCGTTGTACGGCGTGGGCGTCAGCACCATGCCGTACGCGGATGGGCCCAGCATGCGCCGGACCGTGGTGGTGCACTACGGCGACCGGTGAACGGGCGTCGTCACGAAAACCCGCATTTACTGCAAGAACGTCTGCCGTGTGCTGACGCTCTATCACTTAATACCCAAAATCCACCAACGCTCTATCACTTAAAGTGCCCTTTCGGTCGACGCTCTATCACTTTCCTCAGGAGAGTGATAGAGCGTCAGGGGGGAACCCACTTTAAGTGATAGAGCGTTTGGAAAAAACCCGCATTAAGTGAGAGAGCGTCCGAAGGGGTGGGGGGTTAGCCGGTGTTGCGCAGGCCCGCGGCCACTCCGTTGACCGTGATCAGCATGGCCCGCTGGAGGCTTTCGTCGATCTCCGTGTTGGTCAGGCTTTCGTCCGGTGAACCCTGGGCGGCACGGATGCGGCGGAGCAGCTCCACCTGCAGGTAGCTGATCGGGTCCAGGTACTGGTCCCGGATTTCCAGCGAACGCTTCAGTGTGGGCTGGGCGTCCAGGAGGACATTCTCACCGGTCAGGTTCTGGATTTCGGTGACCGTCAGCTCGTACTCCTCACGGATCGTGCGGAAGATCCGGTGCAGTTCCTCGGGAACCAGCGTGGCCACGTAGTAGCCGGCGATGTCCAGATCCGTTTTGGCCAGGGTCATCTCCACGTTGGAGAGCACGGACCGGAAGAAGTGCCACTGTTCCATCATCTCCACCAACTGGGCGGAGTGGCCGGACTCGCGGGCTGCCTTCAGGCCCGAGCCCACGCCGAACCAGCCCGGCACGATCTGCCGGGACTGGGTCCAGCCGAATACCCACGGGATGGCGCGGAGACCCTCCAGGCCAGCCCCGGAATCCGGGCGCTTGGACGGGCGCGAGCCGATGTTCAGCGAGCCGAGCTGTTCCACCGGGGTGGAGGCCAGGAAGTAGGCGGGCAGGTCGGGATCGTCAATGAGCCTGCGGTACCGGTCGAACGCGCCGTCAGAGATGGTTTCCATGACGTGCCCGTAGCGTTCGCGCTGGTCGTCCGAAGTCCGCGGATCGCGGTGCAGCGCGGAGCCCTGCAGGACCGCCGCGAGAGAGAGCTCCAGATTTTCCCGGGCCAGCTCGGGCAGCGAATACTTGTCCGAGATGACCTCGCCCTGTTCGGTGAACTTGATCTCGCCTTCCAGCACGCCGTTCGGCTGGGCCATGATGGCATCGTACGTGGGGCCGCCGCCGCGGCCCACGGACCCGCCGCGGCCATGGAACAGCCTGACCCGGACGCCGTGCTTGGCCGCGACGTCACGCAGGTTCCGCTGGGTTTTATGGATCTCCCACTGGCTGGTCATCACGCCGGATTCCTTGTTGGAGTCCGAGTAGCCCAGCATGATTTCCTGGACGTCGCCGCGGAGCCTGACCAGGTCGCGGTAGGACGGGACGGACAGCAGCTGGTCCACGATCTCCGCTGAGGCCCGCAGTTCTTCCACGGTTTCCAGCAGCGGTGCGAAGCCGATCTTGGCGTACGGCGACTCCCCGAACAGGTTGATCAGGCCCGCCTCACGGGCCAGGACCGCCGCCGCAAGGACGTCGTCCGCGCCCCGGGTCATGGAGATGATGTAGGTCTCGATGACGTCAGGGCCGTAGGTGCGCAACGCCCGCCGGATCTCACGGAAGACGTCGTACGTTCCGTCCGCAACGCCGTCGAGCTTAATGGGGTGGCCGGACAGCGGCCGGCGTGAGGCGAGTTCCGAACCCAGCACCTCGAAGCGCTCGGCACGGCTCAGTTCGGCGTAGCGGAGGCCGGGGCCGCCGATCCGGTCCATGAGCTGGCCCACGGCGTCGTGGTGGTGGTCCGCGTGCTCGCGGATGTCCAGGGTGGCCAGGTGCAGGCCGAAGGATGCGACGGCGCGCCGGACGCGGGCCAGGGCACCGTCGGCAACGAGCGACGCCGAGTGGTTGCGGAGCGAGAGTTCCAGCAGTTCCAGGTCCGCCAGGAGTTCGGCCGTGGACCTGTAGTCGCGGCCGTGCTCGTGGGCGGAGTCCACAGCTACCCGCTTGCCCGTGTTGATCAGCTTGGCCTTGATGCAGGTGAGTTTGAGGCGGTAGGGCTCCTGGGCGTTGAGCTCCAGGACGCGGCGGTCCAGGCCCGGGAGTTTTTTCAGGTCCGCCTCGATTGAGTCCAGCAGGCCCTGGTCCGCGCCGGACAAGGAAGTGGAGTTGGACAGGATGGAGATCAGTTCGTCCATCATGGCGATGCTGATGCGGACCGCGTGCTGGTTCTGGATCTGCAGGATTTCGCGGGTGACCCCTGCCGTGACGTTGGGGTTGCCGTCACGGTCGCCGCCGATCCAGGAACCGAACTTAATGGGAGCATCCTGAGATGCGAGGCTGACGCCGTGCTCGGCGAGCAGGTCGGAGAAGTCCGAGAGGATCTCGGGCATGGCGTCGGTCAGGATGCCGCCAAGGTAGTAGATGGCGTTGCGGGCTTCGTCCACCGGGGTGGGACGCACCTGGCGGAGTTCGTCGGTCTGCCACATCTGGTCGATGACCTCGGACAGCTGGCGGTCCTGCCGGCGTCGCGCGGAGGTTCCTTCCTTGGTGGGCTGGGCCAGAACGTCGGAGATTTTGCGGATTTTATCGAGTACTGAACGGCGCGAGGCCTCGGTGGGGTGGGCTGTGAAGATGGGCCGGACGTCCAGCCCGTTCACCACTTCCTGAAGCCGTGCGGGTCCTGCCTGCGCCGCGATTTCGGCCACGGCTTTGGCCAGCCAGCCGTCCTTTTCCGGCCGGGTCCGCAGGGTGCGGACGCGGTGGACCTGTTCGGCGGCGTTGGCCAGGTGGAAATAGAAGGCAAAGGCGCGCACCAGGTCGGTTGCCTGCTCAATCGGCAGGGAGCCCAGCAGCTCGCGGACCTGTTCGACGACGTCGTGCGCGCTCCACGGGCCGGTGGCATCGGCGCCTCCGCGGGCTGCTTCCTTGGACTCCTTGGTGAGGAGCCGGACCTGCTCCACCAAGCTCAGGAGCTCCGGACCGTGCTGGCGGACCAGGGATTCGCCCAGGAGGGACGTGACCCGCCGGACATCGGCCCTCAGTTCAGAGGCGAGATCGGTGGTGGGATTCACTGCAGTGTTAGCCATGGAAACTGTCTTTCGAGGGTTCGGACTTGGCTCGTACACTGCGCTGGATACTGTGAGCCGCGTTACTACCTCCCGATGCTACCCGCACCCGATGGCGAAGCGGGAATCCGTCTCAGAAGATGTCCGTCCGCTTGACCGCCGCCCCTGGAGCGGGTTTCCCGGGCGCGGGCGGACCCTGGATGGTGACCTTTCCGCCGTAAACCCCGTACGACCCGAAGCCCTTTCCGGACTCCGCCGCTTCGTGGCGCTGCTGTTTCTGCTCTTCCCGGGCGGCGGCCGCCTCCTGCCTGGTAGGCGCCCCGGTGGCGGGATCCATCATGCTCAGCACGCTCCCCAGCGTTCCGGTGGCGCCCTTGGAAGCGACGCCCCGCTTCATGACAGAAATTCCTGCGAGCGCGGAGCCCGCAATCAGCGCCGCGCAAACCACGATGGTTGCCAGGGCCTCCACGTTCACGGCGGAACTCAGCGGGCTATCTTGAAATTGAATTCGCCCGTCCCCAGCGCACCCCATACGCGCAACCAGAGGGGCAGGACCATCTCCGCGCCGCGGGCGGTGGTGATGTCCCCGAGGTCAAGGACGTCCTTATGGCCAAGGGCCGTGAGGATCTCGGTGACTGCCGCCTTGGCGCCGGCATCGTTGCCCGAGACGAACACGGTATGGTCTCCGCCGGCTACGCGCCCGGGATCAACCATCACGCTGTTGGTCATGGTGTTCAGCGTCTTGACCACCTTCGCTTCGGGGAACGCCCGCTGGATCTCTTCGGCCAGGCTGTCCGTGTTCACCGGGTTCAGGGACGGCGGGAAACCCCGGGAGAGGTCAAGCGGGTTGGCGACATCCATCAGGATCTTCCCGGCCAGGTTCGCCGTGCCGGCCTCAGCCAGAACCTTGAGTGAGGCCATGCCGTTCGTCGCGTTGACCACCAGTTCGCTGGCCGCGGCGGCATCGGCGAACGTGGCGACGGCGATGTCCGGGTGGGAGGCATGCCACTGGGAAAACGCCGGTCCCCCGGTGGCGCCGGGCTCGGTGCGGGCCAGCGTGGCCTCCGGGTCACGGGTTCCCACCACCACATCGTGGCCAAGAGCTGACAGGGCTCCAGCAAGGGCGGGCCCCACACTTCCGGTTCCAAGCACTGCAATCTTCATGATCGCTCCTGTTCACTTGCGGCGGTCCCCTAAATCAGAGGTTACTCGCCTCCGGGAGTGAGCGCGCCTGGCGCGTGTCAGACGATCGCGGAGACCCCCGTGACGGCCCGGCCCACGATCAGCGTGTTGATTTCGTAAGAGCCTTCGTAGGTGAAAATGGCCTCGGCGTCCGCGAAGATCTTGGCCATCCGGTAGTCGGTCACGATGCCGTTGCCGCCCAGGATGGAGCGGCCCAGCGCCACGGTCTCGCGCATGCGGGCGCTGGTATAGGACTTGGCGAGGGCCACCTGGGGCATGTCCGCGGCGCCCGCGTCCTGGAGCTGGGCGAGCCGGGCCATCATGCCCATGCTGGCCACCGCATTGCCCAGCATGGTGACCAGCTGCTGCTGGATCAGCTGGAACTTGGCCAGCGGCCGGCCGAACTGCCGGCGCTCCACCGCATACTCCCGTGCGACGTCGAACGCCGCCAACTGCTGCCCCACCGCCTGCCAGGCCACCATGATCCGGGAGCCGCGCAGCAACTGGTTGGTGTCCTCGAAACTGTTGATCCCCGCGAACCGGTCAGCCTCGGCAACCTGGACGTCCTTAAAGACGATGTCCGCGTTCTGCACGGTCCGGAGCGCAATCTTGTTTTCGATCCGGGTCCGGCTCACGCCCGGCAACGAAGCATCAACAATGAACCCGCGCACTGCGCCCGGCGCCCCGTCGGCGCCTGCGGATTCGTCCCTGGCCCACACCAGCATGTAATCGCAGAACGTTCCGTTGCCGATCCAGCGCTTGGCGCCGTTGAGCACCCAGGTGTCACCGCCGTCGTCGGCCTTTCCCGTGGCGCTGGAGATGCGCCGCGCCCGCGTCTCCATGCCGCCGGCGACGTCGGAACCATGGCCGGGTTCGGTGAGGGCGAAGGCGCCGGTGATGCGCAGGCCGGCGGCATCCGCCAGCAGCCGTTCTTTTTGGCTTTCCGAACCGAACCCGTAGAGCGACTCCACAAAGAGGTCGTGGTGGACCAGGAAGAATGTGGCGATTGAGGTGTCAACGCGCGTCATCTCGGCGATGACCAGGCCGGCGAAGAGGTTGCTGTAGCCCCGTTGCGCCGGTGTGCTCAGCTCCAGCGCGGCGAGCTTCGGCAGGATGTGCGCGGGAAATTCGGCCCTGTTCCACCAGTCCGCCGCGTGCGGGGCGATCTCCGCGGCGAGGAACTCGCGCAGCTCGGCCAGCTTGGCCTGCTCGTTCGGACTGAGGAGCGACTCGAAGGCGAAAAGGTCGGCGCCAGGCAGCCCGTTCACTTGGGGCCCATCCGGATGGCGCCGTCCAGGCGGATGGTCTCGCCGTTGAGCATGGCGTTCTCCACAATGTGGGCCACCAGGCTGGCGTATTCGGCCGGCTTGCCCAGGCGTGAGGGGTGCGGAACCTGCCGCCCGAGCGAATCCTGCGCGTCCTGCGGGAGTGTTGCCATCATGGGTGTTTCGAAAATGCCCGGCGCAATGGTCACCACCCGCACCAGCGAGCGTGCCAGTTCCCGGGCCAGCGGCAGGGTCATCGCGGCCACCGCCCCTTTCGACGCGGCGTAGGCCGGCTGGCCGATCTGCCCGTCGAAGGCAGCCACCGATGCCGTGTTGACGATGACGCCGCGCTCCGGGCCGCCCAGGTCGGTACTCACCGGTTCGGTGGCCACCATCGCGGCGGCAGCCAGGCGCAGCACGTTGAACGTCCCGATGAGGTTCACCTGGATAACGCGGCTGAAGACGTCCAGCGGCAGGACGCCGTCCCGGCCCAGCACCTTCCCGGGCGTCGCAACGCCGGCGCAGTTGACCACGATCCGGAGCGGTCCGAGCGCCACGGCCGTATCGACGGCGGCCTGGACGTCAGCTTCGTTGGTAACGTCCGCGGCGGCAAAGACGGCCCGCGGACCCGCGCCGGTGGCGGTGGCGGGGCCGGTGCCGGTGCCCGCGCTCCCGGCGTTCAGCTCTGCGGCGTAGGCCGCCCCGTCGGAGGACGGCAGGTCAACCAGCACCACCGAGGCGCCGGCGTCGAACAGTTTCCTCGCCGTCGCGGCCCCCAGGCCCGATGCCCCGCCCGTAACCAGCGCGACCGTACCCTTGACGTCCATACATCCTCCTTGATGCGGCCCCGCGAGCATGCCGGCGGCGAGTATTAGTTAGTGAATGTTAACTGAATTACCGCCCGGCCGCACCCCGCACCTGCCTTCGGGGCCCAGGCCCCGCGCCCATTAGGCTTGACGCATGACTTCGCCGGACACCAGCCCCGCACCTGCAAACCGGACACCGGACGACTGGCAGGCCCGCGCGAACGAGGCCGCCCGCGCGGTGACATCGCGCTTTGGCCGGCGGCTGCTGTTCCTGCCCGGAACCCACCTCGGCTCGGTCAGCTGGCCCTCGAACCGGCTGCAGAACCTCTTCCGCCCCTGGCACTACTGGTGGCAGGCCCACTATGTGGACTGCCTGGTGGATGCCGGGCGCCGCGAACTGGGCAACGGTGCCACACCGGCGGCCCGGTTCAACGGCCCCGGGAACCCCAGCGCCGGAAAACTCGCATCCCGGCTGGTCACCGGCATCAGGCTGCGCAACGCCTTCACCTTCGTCAACAACTACTACGACGACATGGCCTGGCTGGGCCTGGCCACCCTCCGCCTGCAGGATCTGGCGGAGGAGACGCGAAAACCGGGCCGCCGGCGCAATGCCCGGGTCCGTAAAACCCTGACGCTTCAGTTCGATTCCGCCTCCACGGAGGACCTTGGCGGCGGCACTTTCTGGAGTAAGAAACGGGACTTCAAAAACACGCCGGCAACTGCGCCGATAGCGCTCTACTATGCCCGCACCGGCCACCAGGCCAAGGCGCAGCGGCTGGTGGACTGGCTCAATGCGGTCCTCTTTGATCAGGCACAAGGCCTTTACAGAGACGGGGCACGGCTCAACGCGGCCGGCGAAATCACGCTGGAGAACACCATCTACACCTATAACCAGGGGCCGGTGCTTGGGGCGCTGCTGGAGCTTGGCGGCGAGGAGAACCTCAGCCGGGCCGCGACCGTGATCAGGGCTGTGGATACACATCTGACGGTCCCGGCCCCCGCGGTGCCGCCCGGAAGCTCCCCCGGCGTTCGGACCAGCATCCTCCGCTGCGATGGAACGGGCGACGGTGGACTCTTCACCGGGATCCTGTGCAGATACCTGGCACTCGCCGCCCTCGATGCCAGGCTTCCGGAGGGCACCCGGACCACTGCTGCGGAACTTGTCAGCGCGACCGCCGAAGCGTTCTGGGCGGGCCGGCGCACCAGCGGCGGTCCGATTTTCTCCGTTCATGCAGCGCAGCCGGCGAGCGCCACCTACCCGGTGGGCGCCGCCGTCGAACTTTCCACCCAGCTGCAGGCCTGGATGGTCCTGGAGGCTGCCGCCACCCTTGGCCCGGGTGCCATCAGCGGGGCAGCGCCGGCTGCACCCTGACCGGCGCCAGCTGGGTGATCACCAGGACGGCGGTGACTGCTCCGGCCGCCATGATCGCCGCGAGCACCACGATCTGGAAGCGGCCCGCTTCCAGGGGCGAAATTCCGCCGAAGATGGCGCCCACGAAGGCGCCCGGGAGGGTGACCAGGCCGGTGGTCTTGGTCTGGTCGGTGGCCGGAATCAGCGCTGCGCGCACCGATTGCCGGGCCAGATCAAGGGTTGCCCGCCGCGGCGTGGCTCCCAGCGCCAGCCAGCCTTCCACTTCATCCCAGTGGTCATGCACTGTCTCCGCGAACCGCCGCCCGGCCAGGACCGCTACTGTCATCGCGTTCCCGATCACGATCCCGCCGATGGCCAGGGCATACCGCGGACTCAAATCGATGGTGCCGGTGCCAAAAATGATCAGCAGGGTGGCTACGATGCCGGCGGCCATGGAACCTCCCACCAGGGCGAAGCCGGGCCAGCTCCAGCCCACCCGCCGGGTGGCGCTCACCGCCGCCACCGTAAACATCACCAGCAGCCCGACGGCCACCCACTGCGGACTCGTGATGACGCCGCTAAGGACAAAGCTGACGGCCGCGAGCTGCACGGCGCCCCTGAGGATCGCCGCTGCCGGGGAAAATGCGAACGGTACCCGGAATGCCAGCAAGACGGCGACGGCCAAAGCCAGGAGCAGGCCGACGCCCACCAGCGTGGGCAGGAACACCGCGAGCTCAGGCATGAGGCCAGCATAGCCAGCGGAGGGCAGCCGTCATGTTTCGTCGATTAGGTCACATAAAGTTTGCATAATTCGGAATGGTCTGAGTAATCTCACTTTAGGTAAGCCTAACCTTGGCTTCCATGAGCGCGAGGTATCCACCCGCAATGACTGCAAACTATCTGATTGGCCTCCGCGAAGGCCTCGAGGCGACCCTGGTCGTGGTCCTGTTGATGGCGTACCTGGTCAAGAGTGGCCGGCGGCATCTTCTACCGCGGATGTGGGCGGGTGTTGGCTTCGCCGTGGCCGTCTCGTGCGCTTTCGGCGCCCTGCTCACCTACGGCCCGCGCGGACTGACCTTCGAAGCCCAGGAGGCCATTGGCGGCACCCTGTCGGTACTGGCAGTAGGGCTTGTCACCTGGATGGTGTTCTGGATGGCCAGGACCGCCCGGACACTCGGCAGCGACCTCCGTTCGCGGGTGGACCTGCGGTCCGACGGGACAGCCTGGGGGCTCGCCGTGGTGGCGGCCGTGGCTGTGGGCCGCGAAGGCCTCGAGACCGCATTGTTCCTGTGGGCGGCCGCCCAGTCCTCGGGCTCCTCGGCGTCCCCGCTGCTGGGTGCGCTGCTTGGACTGGCCACGGCGGCGGCCCTGGGCTACCTGCTCCACCGCGGGGCACTGAAGGTCAATCTCGGAAAGTTCTTCACGTGGAGCGGCGCGGCCCTGATCGTCATTGCCGGCGGTGTGCTGGCCTACGCGGTCCACGATTTCCAGGAGGCAGGCATCCTCCCCGGGCTGCACACCCTGGCCTTCGACGTCTCAGCCGCCGTCCCGCCGTCGTCCTGGTACGGCACCCTGCTCAAGGGAACCCTGAACTTCTCCCCTGCAACAACCTGGTTTGAAGCTGCAGCCTGGCTGCTCTACGTACCGCCAGTCATGTACCTCTACCTCCGTTCCAACCGGCGCGCCCACAGGGTCACCCCGGGCCCTTCCACGGCCGCCGCAGCAGTTTCCTGACCCCCCAGCCAACGCATCACACCCCAAAGGATCCGCCCGTGCCCAACTTCTCCGCGCCCAAATTCCCCCTGCCCAACTCCCCCAGGCGGACGCTCAGCTACGCAGCCCTCCTCGCCGCCGCAGTACTGCCGCTGACCCTGACCGCCTGCACCGACAACACCGCCGTCCCGGCCGCCGGTCCCGTCAAGGTCTCCAGCACGGCGGACGCCTGCACACTGTCCACCCACACCACCACGAGCGGCAACATCACCTTCGCCATCCAGAACGACGGCACCCAGGTCACCGAGTTCTATCTGCTGGCTGCAGACGGGCTGAGGATCGTCGCCGAGGTGGAAAACATCGGGCCTGGCCTGACCCGCAACCTCGTCGTGACAGCCCCCGCCGGCAACTACACCGCGGCCTGCAAGCCGGGCATGGCGGGTGACGGCATCCGCGCCGGGTTCGAGGTCACCGAGTCCGGCGACAATCCGGCCGTGGACACCAATCTCAAGGCGCTCACGGACCAGGGCACCGCCCAGTACGTGTCCTACGTCAAGGACCAGGCCGAGCAGTTGCTGGCGGGAACCAAGGAGTTCGCCACGGCGTACGCCGCCGGAGACGCCGCCAAGGCCCGTGATCTCTACGCCGCAACCCGCATGCATTGGGAACGCATCGAACCCGTGGCCGAATCCTTCGGCGACCTCGACCCCAAGCTGGACGCCCGCGAAGCAGACCTCGCACCCGGTGAGGAATGGACGGGCTGGCACCGGGCCGAGAAGGATCTCTTCCCGCCGGCAGGCTTCCCCGCCCTGACCGGCCCCGAACGGCAAACACTGGCAGCCCAGCTGGTGGCGGACACGGAGGACCTGGCCTCCCGGACCCGGACTGTGGAATTGACGGCGGACAAGCTCGGCAACGGGGCCAAGGAACTCCTGGACGAGGTGGCGACCGGCAAGGTCACCGGTGAGGAAGAGATCTGGTCCCACACTGACCTTTGGGACTTCCAGGCCAACGTTGACGGCGCCCGGATTGCGTTCGAAAACCTCCGTCCCGTGCTGGAGCGAAGAAACCCCGAGCTCGCCACCTCCCTGGACACGAAGTTCACTGCCCTCCAGGCCGAGCTGAAGCAGCATGCCCGCGGCGAAGGGTTTGCCTATTACAACGAGCTGAGCCCGGACCAGGTCCGGAAGCTCGCCGCCCTGGTGGACGCCCTCGGGGAGCCGTTGTCCCACCTCACCGCCGGCGTTGTGCTGTGACGGGCTGCCCGTTCAGGGGCGGCGCGCACGACGCCGGCGCGGCAGGTTCCGCCACCCAGGGACCCTCAGCAGCGGCCACCCCCGCCCCTTCCGCAGCGGCCGCACCGGCCGCACCGGCCGCAGCGGGGCACGGTCAGGAGGCCCCGGCGTCGCGCCTTTCGCGGCGCGGGCTGCTCTCCCTTGCCGGCGCCGGGGGTGCCGGTGCCCTCGCCGGTCTCGCCGCCGGGCTGCTCAGCCAGGACACGCTGGCCGCCGCCGCCGCGCCGATTCCGGCAGGACCCGGCGATACGGTGCCGTTCCACGGGGCAAACCAGGCCGGGATCACCACCGCCGCGCAGGACCGGCTGCACATGGCTGCCTTCGACGTCATTACCGAGGATCGCGCCGCCCTTATCCGGCTCCTGAAGGACTGGACACAGGCGGCCGAGGCAATGACCCTGGGCCGGGAAACCGGCACCACCGGGGCCGTGGATGGCCCGTATGACGCACCGCCCGAGGACACCGGCGAGGCCCTTGGCCTGAGCGCCGGGAATCTCACCGTGACGTTCGGCTTCGGTGCAGGGCTCTTCGAGAAGGACGGCGCCGCACGGTTTGGCCTCGAAGGCCGCCGCCCCGAAGCCCTGATCGATCTGCCCCACTTCCCGGGCGATGACCTGCAGCCCAACCGCAGCGGCGGCGACATCATTGTCCAGGCCTGCGCGGACGATCCGCAGGTGGCAGTCCACGCCATCCGCAACCTGGCGCGGATCGGCTTCGGCAGGGTACGTGTCCGCTGGTCCCAGCTCGGTTTCGGCCGCACATCCTCCACCTCCCGGGACCAGCAGACGCCGCGGAACCTGTTCGGCTTCAAGGACGGCACCAACAACCTCCGGGCCGAAGACACCTCACTGCTTCAGGACCACGTCTGGGCCGGGCCGGGCTCCCGCCCCGGAGAGGCCTGGATGGAGGGCGGCAGCTACCTGGTGGCACGCCGGATCCGGATGCACATCGAGATCTGGGACCGGACGTCGTTGCGGGAACAGGAGCAGCTGATCGGGCGGACCAAGTCCGACGGGGCGCCGCTTTCCGGAGGCAAGGAATTCACTGCGCCGGATTTCGCCATCGAAGGCAACCACGGCAGGCCCCTGATCGGCATGGATTCACATGTCAGGCTGGCCCACGCAGACCAGAACGGCGGCGTGCGGATGCTCCGCCGCGGCTACAACTACACCGACGGTTCGGACGGGTTGGGCCACCTCGATGCGGGGTTGTTCTTTATCGCCTTCGTCAAGGATCCGCGCACCCACTACGTGCCCATGCAGCTCGCCATGGCAAAGCAGGACACGCTTGCCCTGGAGTATCTCAAGCACACGGGCTCCGCGTTGGCCGCTGTCCCGCCAGGCATCCAGGCCGGCGGATTCGTTGGCGAGGGCCTCTTCGCCTGATGGGTGCGCGGAAGGAGTCTCTGCAGGCTCGTTCAGGCTGTTATGCCAGCCCGCGCGGCCGTCCGGCCAGCCAGATCCCCTAATTACGTCACGCAATAGTTTCGTAATGCATGTGATCCTGATCACTTAAGGCTCTTCGCGCTTGGAGACTTAGGTTTGGCTAACCTACAGTTTTCTCCAGTGAGCCACCGATACCCCGGTTCGCAAGACCCCCGGGTCCACAAACTTTTGTCCCCAGAAAGTAGCCCTCAATGAAGATCCGCAACAGCGCCCTGGCGGGCATTGCCATCGCCGCCACTGCAGCCCTCGGACTGACCGCCTGCGGCGGCTCCACCACCCCGGCAGCCTCAGGCTCCGCATCCGGCTCCGCTGGTGCCGCCTCCGGTGAAATCACGGTTTACAACGCCCAGCACGAAAGCCTGACCCAGGAATGGGTGGACGCGTTCACGGCTGAGACCGGCGTCAAGGTGACCATGCGCCAGGGCTCGGACACCGAACTGTCCAACCAGATTGTGCAGGAAGGCGCAGCCTCCCCGGCAGACGTTTTCCTCACCGAAAACTCCCCGGCCATGGCGCAGGTTGAGAACGCCGGCCTGTTCGCCGACGTTGACAAGGCCACCATCGATCAGGTGCCGGCGGAGTTCCGTCCCTCGACCGGCAAGTGGACCGGCATCGCCGCCCGCTCCACCGTACTGGTGTACGACAAGACCAAGATCAGCGACGACCAGCTGCCCAAGTCCATGCTGGACCTGGCCAAGCCGGAGTGGAAGGGCAAGTGGGCCGCTTCACCGTCCGGCGCCGACTTCCAGGCCATCGTGGCTGCCCTGCTCGAGCTCAAGGGTGAGTCCGCCGCTGAAGAATGGCTGAAGGGCATGAAGGAAAACTTCAAGGCCTACAAGGGAAACAGCACCGCCATGAAGGCAGTCAACGCCGGCGAAGTCGACGCCGCGCTGATCTACCACTACTACTACTACGGCGATCAGGCCAAGACCGGCGAGAACTCCAAGAACGTCACGCCGTACTACTTCAAGAACCAGGACCCGGGCGCTTTCCTCTCCGTGTCCGGTGGCGGTGTCCTGAAGAGCTCCAAGAACGCAGCGGCGGCCCAGGCCTTCCTGAAGTTCATCACGGGCAAGAAGGGCCAGGAAGTCCTCAAGAACGGCACCTCCTTCGAGTACGCCATCGCCTCTGATGTTCCGGCCAACGACAAGCTGGTTCCCGTCAAGGACCTGCAGGCTCCCACCGTGGACCCGGCTAAGCTCAACTCCGCCAAGGTCACCGAGCTGATGACCAAGGCAGGACTCCTGTAATTCTGTGACCTCTGATCTATCGGCTCCCCCCAAGGCGGGGAGCACGACGACGGCGGGCCGGGGCAAGAGCCCCCGCCCGCCTCTCGGCGTTTCCACGGTGTCCATCCTGGCTGTGCTGATTGCCCTGTTCTCCCTGATCCCCCTCGGCTACGTGGTCTACATGACGGCGGCAACCGGGTGGGACACCGCCGTCGAACTCATCTTCCGCCCCAGGGTGGGCGAGCTGCTGCTCAACACCGTCCTGCTGATGCTGATCACTGTCCCGCTCTGCCTCATCATCGGTGTTGGCGGCGCGTGGCTGGTGGAGCGGACGCGGCTGCGGGGCCACAGAATCTGGGCGGTTCTGCTTGCCGCGCCGCTGGCCATCCCCGCGTTTGTGAACAGCTATGCCTGGGTGTCGGCCGTGCCTTCACTGGAAGGGCTGGGGTCCGGTGTCCTAATCGCCACGCTCTCCTACTTCCCGCTGGTCTACATTCCCGCGGCGGCGACGCTCAGCCGCCTGGATCCGGCGATCGAACAGTCCGCGGCTGCCCTGGGCCTGGGCAACTGGCGGGTCTTCTTCCGGGTGGTGCTACCGCAGCTGCGGATCGCGATGACCGGCGGTGCGCTGCTCGTGGCACTGCACCTGCTGGCCGAATACGGCGCCTTCGCGATGATCCGCTTCGACACCTTCACCACGGCGATCATGATCCAGTACCAGTCCACCTTCAACGGCACGGCGGGCAACATGCTGGCCAGCGTGCTCGTGTTCCTCTGCCTGGTCCTGCTGGTGGTGGAGGTCCGGGGCCGCGGCAGTGCCCGCTATGCCAGGATCGGCTCCGGCGCGCAGGCCAAAGCCCTGCGGCTGCCGCTGCATGTCTATCAGTGGCCGGCGCAGCTTGCCCTGCTCGCCCTGACGGCGTTGGCTTTCGGGCTGCCGCTCTTCCTGGTCCTGCGGTGGGTCGCGGCGGGCGGCCCCGCCATCTGGGCGGCGGACGAGTTCCTGCCCGCCCTGCTTGCCACCCTGGGTTACGGCCTGGCTGGCGCCGTGGTGACCACGGTGGTGGCGTTTCCGATGGCCTTCCTTGCGGTGCGGCACCCCAGTTGGTTCAGTAAGTCCCTGGAACTGTCGAACTACGTCACCAGTTCCATGCCCGGAATCGTGGTCGGTCTTGCGTTTGTTACGGTCAGCATCCGGGTGGTCCCCGGCATCTACCAAAGCGCCGGGTTACTGGTGGCCGCCTACGTCCTGCTGTTCCTGCCCCGTGCACTGGTAAACCTGCGCGCCGGGCTGGCGCAGGCCCCGAAGGAACTTGACGAAGCGGCGCAGGCCCTCGGCAAGCCGCCGCTGGAGTCGTTCATCCGGGTGACGCTGCGGCTCACGGCCCCGGCCGCAGCCGGCGGCGCGGCCCTGGTGTTCCTGGCCATCGCCAACGAGCTGACCGCCACGCTCCTGCTCTCACCCAACGGGACCCGGACCCTGGCCACCGAATTCTGGAGCAAGAGCAGCGAAATCGATTATGCGGGCGCGGCCCCCTATGCCCTGCTGATGATCCTGCTCTCCGCGCCCATGACCTACCTCCTCTTCCAGCAGTCCAAGAAAGTGGCCGGACAGTGACCGAACAATCCCCCTCACGCCTCCCGGAACCCCGGATCGCGCCGTCCGTGGAGCCTTCCACCAACAGCCACCTGCAGATCACGGACGTCACCAAGAACTTCGGATCCCAGGCCGTGCTCAAGGGCGTCAACCTGTCCGTGGCCAAGGGCGGCACCACCGCCATTGTGGGCCCGTCCGGCTCGGGGAAAACAACGCTGCTGCGGCTCATCGCCGGCTTTGAACACCCCGCCACCGGCAGCATCTCGCTGAACGGGGTCAAGGTTGCGGGCGACGGCGTCTGGCTCCCCGCCCATAAACGCCACGTGGGATATGTGGCCCAGGACGGCGCCCTCTTCCCGCACCTCACGGTGGGCCAGAACGTGGCCTTCGGCCTGGACCCCGCCAAGCTTTCCGGCGGCCGCCGGGCAGTGGCCGCCCGGATCAGTGAACTGCTGGAGATGGTGTCGCTGGATCCGGCCATGGCCAAACGGCGCCCGCACCAGCTCTCCGGCGGTCAGCAGCAGCGGGTTGCGCTGGCCCGGGCGCTGGCCCGTGAACCCGAACTGATGCTGCTGGACGAGCCGTTCTCCGCCCTGGACGCGGGGCTCCGGGTGGCAACGCGGCGGGCGGTGGCCAAGGTGCTGAGCGAGGCCGGCGTCACCACCATCCTGGTTACCCACGACCAGGCTGAAGCGCTGTCCTTCGCGGACCAGGTGGCCGTCATGCGCGGCGGCAAACTGGCCCAGATCGGCAATCCGTTCGTGGTGTACACCCGGCCCGCCGATCGGGCCACGGCCGAGTTCCTGGGCGACGCCGTCATCCTCGATGCCTGGATGGAAGGTTCGCTCGGCACGTGTTCGCTGGGCGCAATTCCGGTGCGCCGGCCGCCGTCGCAGGGCCGCGTGCAGCTGATGCTGCGGCCTGAGCAGATCCGGATCGCCGAGGACGGCCCCATCCGCGGCGTGGTGGTGGATACCGACTACTTCGGCCCCGAAACCACGGTGCGGCTCAAACTTTCGGTGCCGCCCGAACTGGCCGGCATCAGCGATCACCGCTACCCCGGCGGCGGCGAGATTATCACCATCCGGCACTGGAACGCCTCCATTGCCCGGCCGGGCATGGAGCTCTGCCTGCGGGTGGTTGGCGAAGCGGTCGCGTTCCCTATGGAGGACTAAACCCAACTAGGTAGCGCTAAGTGTCGTTTTGAGGGGTCAAAACGACACTTAGCGCTACCTACTTGGGCGGGGCGGCGGGCTTCCTCTTCTGCGGGTACGGCGCCTCACCGCGGGCCAGCATCTCCACAAACCCTGCGATCTTCCGTTCCCGGGTGGCCGCCTGTTTCACCGAATTCGTCCGGTAGATCATGGCATACCGGTTCACCGACGTGAGGACATCGAACATGGCCTGGGCGGCGGGATCGGCGGCGATCGCTGCGGCAAGGTCCGGTGGAACCTCCGCCGCCGCCTGGCCCGAGTAGGCCACCTCCCAGCGGCCGTCAGCCTTGGCGCTTTCGACGGCGGCGCGCCCCGCGTCGGTCATCTTGCCGGCGGCTTCCAGACGGGCGATGTGCCCCACATTCCTGGCCGACCAAACGCTTTTGGGGCCGCGGCGGGTCATGCGCTGGCTGTAGCTCCCGGCGTCGCGCTTGATGACCTGGCCGTCAATCCAGCCAAAGCAGAGCGCCTCATCCAGGGCCGCGTCGTAATCGAGTTCCGTGACACCGCCGCCCTTCTTGTGGAGGACCAGCCACACCCCGGGACTGTCCCGGTGGTTGGCTTCCAGCCACCTCCGCCACGCTGCGGCATCCGGCACCAGCAATTCCTCAAGTTCAATCGCCATGGCCCTATTCTGCACGGTGCCAGCCGTTTCAAGAGGTGGCATGATGGCGGTAGTTGCGCTGTCCCGGATTCGAGGAGAAACCCATGCTGCGTGTCAGGCCCGTCCACTACACGTCCCGCCCTGAACGGTGGGAAGAACTCCTGATTGCCTTGGGCCTGGTCAAGACCGTTGACCAGGGCCCGTGGCGGGAGTTCGACGCCGGCTCCGGGCGGCTGGCACTGCACACCGCCGCGGCGGGACAGGACGTCGACGGCACCACGGCCCTTGGCGTGGAGGTGGGCGACCTGGCCGAGTTTGCCCGGCGCACCGGCCTGGCCGCGGAAGAGTCCGGGAAAACCACCGCGGAACTCATCACCGCAGCCCACGGCGAGTCGTGCCGCATCACCAGCACCGACGGCTTCAGCTTCCTGGCGGACAAAGCCGCCCACGGCGCGAACTGCGCCGACGCAGACCCTGCCCTGGCCGTCGTCGGCGTCTGGTTCTCCGCCGATCCCGGCGCCGCCGCAATGACGCTGCAGGACATCGGCGCACGGTTCCGTCCCGTCCCGGATGCGGACGAAACCGCGGACTTTACCGCCAAGAACGGCGGTGTGCTGATGGTGCGCCCGGCGTCGGGCGGCCCCCGCTCGGGTTTGGGATTTGAGTACGACGGCGATCCGGGCACCTTGCGGGCGCGGCTTACCGCAGCCGGCTTTGAAGTCAGCGAAACGGAGGAAGCCTTCGGCCGGACCCTGCACGTAGCCAACCCGGACGCCGCTACCCCCGACGCCGCCGAGGGCACCCACCCGGCCGCCCACGTCCCGCCCACCCTCTGGATCTCGCAGCGGCCCAACTGACCGGCGGGATCCCGGCACTAAAACGGCCGCTTTACGCTGAGAGCTCACCACTCGCCGACCCGGACGCGTCCGATGGGGTAGAACTTAACCATGAACGTTCGCACTCCTGACCCCAATCCCGGCTGGCTCTCCGAGGAAGACCTCTTCGAGGCGCGCGGGAGGCTTCCCATGATCTACGTGGAGGCCGTACCGGTCAGGCTGGATCCGCTGGGGTTCGTGAACGAGGTCGGCACGCTGCTGCAGGCCGATGAGGACGGCAACATGATCAGGTCGCTGGTATCGGGCCGGGTGATCTACCGGGAGACCATCCGCGGGGCGCTCCTGCGGCACATGGAGAAGGACCTGGGCCCGCTGGCGTTTCCGCAGCTCCCCATCAGCCCCGTGCCGTTCACGGTGGCCGAATACTTCCCGGCTCCGTCCCATACGGGCTTCACCGACGACCGCCAACACGCCGTGTCCCTGGCCTATGTCATCCCCGTCACCGGCGAATGCGAGCCCCGCCAGGATGCCCTGGAACTGACCTGGATGACCCCCGAAGAAGTGCTGAGCCCCGGCGTCCAGCTCGAATTCAGCGGCGGCCGCGGCGCCCTGGTCCGGCAGGCGCTGGCCTTCGCCGGAGTGGGTTTCTGAGGCCCGCGGAGTCCCCACCCTCCCGGATTTGGCCCGCCCCGCTAAGTAGACTGTAGGGCGGACCGCAAGAGAATTTAAGGATCCCCATGACCGAAACCCCAGCCGCACGGCACTACGGCGAAACGCAGGCTGGATCTCTGACTTCCGGCGATCACCTCCTCCTTCCTGATGGCGGACGCACCGCCGAAATCGAGCGGGTTGAGCTCGAATTCGACGATTTCGGCGTCGCTGCGGTGATCCTGGCCAGCCTCACCGGCGGCGGCACCATCAGGATCGCGGCCGGCTCCACCGTCAACGTCCTGGACACCGCGGTCAGTCAAGGTGGCCTGGAAGCAGGGCCCGACGACGTCACGCGGCTTCCGGCGGCAGCGTCCGGGCATGAGGCCGCTGCCCGCGGCCCCCACGAGGCGGCCACTGCCGGGGAAGCGCCGGGAGTCGAGGCGAACGGCGGCGAAGGCACCGACCGGGAAGGCACCGGCGCAGGAACCACGGGTGCCGAAACGATGGCCGTACCAGCGCGCGGCGCAGAACAGCCAGGAAATCAGCCCGCCGCAACCGGCGGCGCGGCACCCACAGCACCCGCCGTCGTCGTTCCTCCCCAGCCTGCCATTCCGCCCGCGGTGAGCGGCCCGTCTGCGGACGAGCTCGCGCTGATCCCCGCGCCGGCCGGCACACCGGAGGCTGTGGTGGAAGCTGCGGCGGAGGCCCACCCGGATGCGGTGGGTGTGCTGCTGCTGGCGGACAAGCTGGCGAAGGGCATCAACTTCAAGTCCGGCAGCTGCCTGAAGGACCTCAGCGACCTCGCCCACGAACTGTTCATCACGCTGAAGGACCCGGACGGCGCACTGGCTGTGGCGGACCTGCTCAACGTCCTGCCGTTCGACGGCAACCCGGGCCGGTGGGCCTCGGTGGAGGCGTCGCTGGCGCTGTCCAGTTACATCTGCCGCCAGGACCGGCAGGAAGAGCGCGCCGAGGTCTACGAAAAGCTGCTCCGCACGCCGGAGAACCAGGAAACAGACCCGTTCAAGGCGCGCATGAATGCCAAGGTCCGCCAGCGCTCCCTGAACGAACCCAACCTGTACGACAAAGAGATCTTCCGCTCGATCGACAACTCCAATCACGAGGCCGAGCGGGAGTGGCGGTTGCTGCGCCTGGAGTCGCTGCTTTTCCTGCGGGCCCATGGCGGATCCGAAACGATCGGCCTCGGCGAGCTGCAGCGCCGCATCAGCAACGAACTCGAGGCCGTCCGCGCCTGAACCGTCAGGGTTGGAGCGTCTGCTCCGGGGGTGTCCTGATGGGGGAATTGCCCCCTACCCGGAGCTGCGCACGCGCTGTACATTCGGGCTATGACGAACAATCTGAGCGTGGTCATTAATGCTGATGCGCCGCAGGTCTGGATCATGCTGCGCGAACCCGCCAAGGTGGCCCAGTGGCATGGCTGGGAGACTGAGGAGCTGCCGGCCGAGATCAACCAGATCTACTTTGGCAAGGGCGTGGTGGAGGCCCCGGACCATACGAGCCTCACCACCAACGGTGGCGACGTCTTCGACCTCAAACCCGTGCCCGGCGGGACGCAGGTCAGTGTCACCCGGGCCGCCCTGGACCACAACTCCGAGTGGGCCGCGTGGGACGAGGACATCACCCAGGGCTGGCTGACCTTCCTCCAGCAGCTCCGTTTCGCGCTGGAGCACCACCCGCACGGCAACAGGCACACCCTGTTCTTCGAACTGCCGGGAGGGCACGGCTCCGCCATCGAAAAGCTGGGCTTGTCTGATGTTCCCAAGCCGGGCGAACCGTACCAGCTGACCCTGGCCACCGGTGAGGAAATCAGCGGCAAGGTCTGGTATCGGAGCAACCACCAGGTGGGCCTGACCGTCCACGGCTACGCCGAACACGGCGATGGCCTGCTGATTGTGGCGGACCAGCCTGTCATCGAGGATGTCAGGCCCGACGGCGGTGCGATCGTGATCGCCTCGACGTATGACCTGGGTGCCCGCAAACTGGATTCCATCCGCTCGGCCTGGGACGGCTGGCGGACTGAGAACTACCCCACACAGACGGCGGCCCGCTGAAGGTTGGGCCGGGTTTGCTGGCACACTGTAACGGTGCCAGCAAACCCCGCCTCCGAGCCGCAGTCCCAGTTCTCCTTCACCGTAGGCACCCGCCTGGCTGACAGCTGTCCGCCGTCGGACGCCCAGGTCGCGGAGAACGGCGGCAAGTTCCTGGGCCGCACCGGCACCATCACCACCCCGCACGGCGAGATCCGCACCCCGGCCTTCATCGCCGTCGGAACCAAAGCCACGGTGAAGTCGGTGCTGCCGGAGTCCATGGCGGAGCTCGGGGCGCAGGCGCTCCTGGCCAACGCCTACCACCTGTACCTCCAGCCGGGCGCGGACATCCTGGATGAGGCCGGGGGCCTGGGCGCGTTTATGAACTGGGCCGGGCCCACCTTCACGGATTCCGGCGGGTTCCAGGTGATGAGCCTGGGGTCCGGGTTCAAGAAGGTCATCGACATGAAAACTGTGTCTGCCGCGAACGCGGCCCTCCCCGACGACGCCGTGGCCCCCGGCAAGGAACGCCTCGCCCACATCGACGACGACGGCGTCTGGTTCAAATCGCATCTGAACGGAGACCGGCACCGGTTCTCCCCGGAAATCTCCATGCAGGTCCAGCACCAGATCGGCGCGGACATCATGTTCGCCTTCGACGAGCTGACCACCCTGCAGAACTCCCGCGGCTACCAGGAGGAATCTCTGGAACGCACCCGGCTGTGGGCCCTCCGCTGCCTGGACGAGCACTTCCGGCTGACCGCGTCCCGGGAGGGAAAGCCCTACCAGGCCCTGTTCGGCGTGATCCAGGGCGCCCAGTACGAGGACCTGCGCCGCAAAGCCTGCCAGGACCTGGGCGCGATGAACTTCGACGGGTACGGCATCGGCGGGGCGCTGGAGAAGGAGAACCTGGGCACCATTGTGCGCTGGTGCAACGAGGAGCTGCCGGAGGACAAGCCGCGGCACCTGCTGGGCATCTCCGAGCCGGACGACATCTTCACCGCCATCGAAAACGGCGCGGACACCTTCGACTGCGTCTCCCCCACCCGGGTAGCCCGCAACTCGGCGTTCTACCACCCCACCGGCCGCTACAACCTCTCCGGCGCCAAGTACAAACGCGACTTCGGCCCGCTGCAGGAAGGCTGTGACTGCTACGCCTGCGCCAACTACTCCCGCGCCTACATCCACCACCTGTTCAAGGCCAAGGAGATGCTGTCCGCCACCTTGATCTCCATCCACAACGAACGCTTTGTGGTGAAAATGGTGGATGACGCCCGGCTGGCCATCGAGGCCGGCACCTTCTTCGAGTTCAAGGCCGAGACCCTGGCACAGTATTATTCCTGAGCGTTGTTCCCGGTTGCCTCGGTTATCCTGACCAGATGTTCATTGAGATCCCTGCTGCAGCAGGCACCGCCGAGGCCCTTGTTGTCCGTCCGTCCACCGGCACCGGGCCGTTCCCGGGCGTCATCCTGTACATGGACGCGTTCGGTCTGCGGCCGCGCATCGAGGAAATGGCGCAGCGCATCGCTGACTGGGGCTACATTGTCCTGGCACCCAACGTTTTCTATCGGGACGGGACCGTCGCGGAACTCGCACCGAAGGTGGACATGACCACCCCGGAGGGCCGTTCCGCCGCCGGGAAGGCAGCCTTCCCGCGGGTCGGGCACCTCACCGCCGAGAAAGCCCTCCCGGACATTGATGCGTGGGTTGCGGCCTTGGAAAAGCTCGACGGCGTCGCAGCGGGTCCCATCGGCACGTTCGGCTACTGCATGGGCGCCCGCCTCGCGGTCCGCACCGCCACCGCCCACCCCGAGGTGGTGGCCGCGTGCGGCGGCTTCCATGGCGGCGGCCTCGCCACGGAGACCCCCGACAGCCCGCATCTGGGGCTCCCCCAGGCCAAGGCCCGCTTCGTTTTCGGCCATGCGGACCATGACCAAAGCATGGATTCCGACGCCGTCGCACGCCTGGGTTCGGCGCTCGAGGCCGCCGGACTCGAGGCTTCCAACGAGGTCTACGCGGGCGCACCCCACGGCTACACGATGGCAGACACGTCCATGTTCCATGCTGAGGCGACCGAGCGGCACTTCACCGAGCTCCACGCGCTCCTCGACGGGACGCTGAAGGCCTAGAGCCGCACCCCATCGGTTGCTCCCGGATGCGGCTAAAAGTACGACGCCGGGCGGCAGCTACGCGGCGCCGGTTACCGCGGCGTTGGTCACCGAAGCGCTCGGGACGCCGTAGCTTGGTTCGCGCTTCTTGATCCAGCCGATCACCAGCGACGTCACGGGGACGAACAGGAACTCCACGAGGGTCTTGTACACAAAGCCCACCACTACGTAGTTCACAAACATGCCGAAGTCCGTGATGCCGATGACGGAGGCGGCGATGCTGCAGAAGATCAGGGTGTCCACGAACTCGCCTGCGCCGGAGGATCCCATCAGCCGTGCCCACAGGGATCTTTCGCCGGAACGGGCCTTCATCTTTACCAGGATCCAGGAGTTGATGGTCTGCCCGGCCAGGAACGCCAGCAGCGAAGCCAGCACAATCTGCGGGACCGGGCCCAGTGCACCCTCCAGGGCGGCCTGCTTGGACGCGCCGAACTCGTCGTCAAAGCCGGGCAGGGCGATGATCACCCAATAGCAGACCGAGGCGAACACGGACAGCGCAAAGGTGGTGAAGATGGCCCTGCGCGCCACTTTGAAGCCGTAGACCTCGCTGATCACGTCGCCCAGGATGTAGGCGAGCGGGAAGAGGAAGAAGCCGCCGTCGGTGATGATCGGGCCGATCGCCACGCCTTTTGACGCGCCGATGTTGGACAGGATCAGCACAACGGCCATAGAGGCCAGCATGATGCCGAAGTAGGGCGAGCCGATGGATGCGAATTTCGCAACCGGGTGTGCGGGGACTGTGGCCGGCAGGACGCGCGGGCCTGAGGGGGATGGCATGGGGGTGTCCGTTCGTAGTGGTTCGCTCGGGCATCCGCCTCAGCCGAAGACTGACCGCGGGACGCCTGGCTGTATTAGCACTGTCACGCCATTCTCCCATCCGTCCGGAGCCCACCTTTTTGAACATGTTCAAAAAGGTGGCATACTCGATTCCCTGAACGTGTTCAAAAAGGGGAGTTCCGTGGCAGCAGTCAAGAGCGAGCAGACCAAGCAACGCCTTGCGGACGTGGCGCTGCGGATGTTCCGGGAGATCGGGTTTGAGAAGACCACCATGCGGGCCATCGCTGCGGAGGCGGGCGTATCCGTGGGCAACGCCTACTACTACTTCGCGTCCAAGGACGATCTGGTCCAGGAACTCTACGTCCGGGTGCAGGCCGAGCATGCAGCCAAGGCGGACGAAGCCCTCGAAGGAGTCAAGGACTTGGCCAGCAGGCTGAAGGCCACGCTGCACGCCGGCCTGGATGTCATGGCGCCCTACCACCGCTTCGGCGCCGACTTCGTGGCCACGGCCATCCGGCCGACGTCCCCGGTCAACCCGTTCGCCGGAGAGTCGACGGAGGCCCGTGAAGCCTCGCTGGGCATCTTCCGGGCGGCGGTGGAAGGCGCCAGTCCGCCCGCGCCGAAGAAGCTGCGCGCAGACCTGCCCGAGCTGCTGTGGCTGGGCTACATGGGGATCGCCCTGTTCTGGGTGTATGACACCTCGGACGGCCAGCGCCGCACCCGGAGACTCGTGGACGGAGCCGTCCCGCTGATCGCCCGGGGGCTCTCGCTCGCAAAAATTCCGGGCGTCAACAAGGTTCTGGACGATGTCCTCAGCCTGAGCCGCAGCATCCGCAACTGAAACATCATGGGGGAACAAATGATCAAAACACAGACGGTGGTCCTCGCCGGAGCTTCGGGCTTTATCGGCAGGTACCTCCGCGCGCGCTTCGAGCGGGACGGCTGGGCGGTGCGCACCATCGGCCGCCGGGTCACGACCGGCACGGCGACGTCGGCGGGCTGGAACGGCGACGGCGCCATCGCCCGGGTGCTGGACGGCACCGATCTCCTGGTGAACCTCGCCGGACGCTCCGTCCACTGCCGCTACAACGCGCGGAACAAAGCCGCTATCCTCGATTCCCGCGTTGCCACCACCGCGGCGCTTGGCCGCGCCCTGGCACGCTGCCAGGCGCCGCCGTCGTGCTGGCTTAACGCCAGCACCGGCACCATCTACCGGCACGCGGACGACCGGCCCCAAGCGGAGGCCGACGGCGAACTTGGCAGCGGCTTTTCCGTGGACGTGGCTCGGGCCTGGGAAGCTGCCCTGGCTGCGGCGGACACGCCCGGCACCCGGAAGATTCCGCTGCGGATCGCCATCGTGCTGGGACCTGGCGGCGGTGCGCTGCGCCCTTTCGCCACCCTGGCGCGGCTCGGCCTGGGCGGGCACATGGGCCCGGGAGGCCAGAAGTTCAGCTGGATTCATGTGGAAGATCTGTACCGTGCCGTCCGCTTCCTGCACGCACGGACTGACATTTCGGGCCCGGTGAATGCTGCCTCGCCGGACGTGGTGGGCAACCGCGAACTGATGCGGCTGGTCCGGCGGGCGTACGGTGCCAGGCTGGGCATCCCCACGCCGGAGTGGCTGCTGCGCCTGGGCGCGGTCCTGATCCGCACCGAAACCGAACTGGTGCTGAAAAGCCGGTGGGTGCAGCCGCAAAAGCTGATCGACGCCGGGTTCATCTTCCGGCAGCCCGAGCTGGGGCGCGCCCTGCTCAGCATCACCAAAGGCCGGCCGTGACGGGCGCCTGCGCCGCCATCGGACGGCTGGCGGTAGTACGCCTGGTGACCACGCGTGACGAAGTCGAGATCGGCGCCTGAGCCTGGCGTCCAGTCCTCGGCGTAAAGTTCAACGAGGAAGCCGACGGCCGCTTCCCCTACGACAAATACCTGCCGATCAACCGGCGGCTCGACGGATCGGTGCATGACTGGTGAACAAGCCAACACAAAATCCCGCCACGCCGTTCGACGTCATCGTGATGGGCGAAATCCTCGTAGAGGTCGCCACGGACGTCGCGTTCGCCCACGGCGTCCCGGCCCAGCTCGGCATCTCCGGGGACGCCCTCAACGTCGCGGCGGCCGCTGCGGCAGCCGGCGCCCGCGTTGGCCTGCTCTCGGCGCTGACCGACGACGACCTCGGCAAGGCCATCGCCGCCCGGGTTGTTGAACTCGGCATTTCCCCCGCCCTGCTGACATTCCGGACGGGACAGCAGGGCGTTTACCTGGTGCACTGCGACCCGGAGGGGCAGCGCGAATTCTCTTACGCCCGCAGCGGCAGCGTCGGTTCCAGCCTGGGCCCCGACGACGTCGATCCTGCAGTTTTCGCCGCTGCCGGGGCGGTGGTGGCAGGCGGCATCGCCTGCGCCATCTCCGCGTCGTCCCGCGCTGCCGTGGTGAAGGCGGCCGGCCTTGCCCGGCGCTTCGTCTTCGATCCGAACTTCCGCCCCCGGCTCACGTCCGCGGAGGACGCGACGGCGGCCCTGCTGGAACTTGCGCCGCGCACCTTCCTGGTCACGCCGTCGTTCCCGTCCGAAACGTCCGCGCTCCTGGGCTGCAGTACGGCGGAAGAGGCGGCGGCGAAGCTCCGGAGCCTCGGCGCCGCAAACGTTGCCGTGACCTGCGGGGCCGAGGGCATCCAGCTCGAAGGCGAAGGCCTGGATGGCTCGTGGATCGACGCCATTCCGGCCCCCGCGGTGGTGGACCAGACCGGAGCCGGCGATGCGTTCGTCGGCACCCTGACCGCCCGGATGGTCTTCGGCGACTCGCTCCCCGTGGCGGCCCGGTACGGTGCCGCGGCAGCGTCACTGGTCGTGGGCGGCAAGGGCGGTACAGGCTTTATCCCCACCCTGGCGCAGACCCAAGCCCATGCAGGAATCACTGGTACCGCATCATCGACACCGACGGGCTGGACGGCCTGAGAAAAGAGATCACCCATGGCTGACGCAACCAGCGTCCTGCACGTTTCCCCCGTAATTCCCGTCGTCACCATCGCCGACCCACAGCACGCGGTTCCCGTGGCCCGGGCACTGGCCGACGGCGGCGTGCGGATCATCGAGCTCACGCTCCGGACCGGCAGCGCCCTCGAATCGCTGAAGCGGATCGCCACCGAGGTGCCGGACATCCTGGTGGGGGCCGGCACCATCCTCACACCCGCGCAGGCCGACGCCGCGGCGGGAGCCGGTGCGCAGTTCCTGGTGAGCCCCGGGGTAACACCGGCACTGCTGGACCACATGCTGCGGCTGAACATCCCGGTCCTCCCCGGCGTGGCCACCGTGGGCGAGGTGATGGCTGTCCTCGAACGGGGTCTGACGGCCATGAAATTCTTCCCGGCAGGGCCCGCCGGGGGCCCGGACTACCTAGCCGCCATCGGAGCTCCCATCCCGCAGGTGCGGTTCTGCCCCACCGGCGGCGTCAGCCTGGACTCAGCGCCGTCTTACCTCAAGCTGGCGAATGTCTCCTGTGTGGGCGGCAGCTGGCTGACCCCGCGCGCAGCCGTCGAGAGCAATGACTGGGAGCAGATCACCAGGCTCGCACACGATGCTGCCGGTCTCAGCCGGGGCTAGTTCACGGGCCTCCGGGCGAGATTCGGACCGGGAAAGCCACAGGCGAAAGCCATGCGAAAAACCATGGCGGAAAGCCTCGGACGGAAGCTACAGTGGAAGCCAGTCCGGTTTCCACGTCGACCGGACCGCAGCGGGAAGGGAGGTGTTTTAGATGATTGCCATTGCCGTGCGCCCTCGGCGCCCCGAAACCATCAAAATAACCACCCCCGCCCCCAGCTTCCGTACCGCATAGGGCACTGCCCGCGGGATGCCACACCCTTGGGCCTTGCCCGCTAGTGGCCGGTGCCAGGGGGCTCCTTCCCGAGGTATCACACAGTGAAAAATTCTTCAGGCCCCGGCCTGGCCAGTCCTGTTACGTCCGCCTCCGGCATCGCCGGCCCAACCCTTTACGGCTACAACCCGGCCGTAGCGCGGCACTTCGCCGAAAACCCCGCACCCGCCTCCAGCGCGGACAATCCCTGCGAGCCCGGCCGCGTGGTGCGGGTTGACCGCAGCCTGATCCTGGTGGCTGTGGGCATGGAGCTCCTGCACCTCCCCTACCCGCTTGATGCGGATGTGCCGGTCACGGGCGACTGGGTGTGGGTGGGACCCAACCGTGCGGGTGACCGCCAGATCCTCAGCGTGCTGCCCCGGCATTCGGAGCTTAGCCGGAAGCGTGCCTTCGAGGACTCCTCGGCCGCCCAGGTCCTTGCTGCGAACATGGACGTGATCGGCGTCGTGGTCCCGGTTGACCGGCCGCTCACTCACAACCGGCTCGAACGGACCCTCGTCGCCGCCTGGGATTCCGGCGCCGTTCCCCTGGTGATTATCACCAAGGCCGACTTGGCGCGCGTGGCGGACGACGTCGTCGGGGAGGTCATCCTGCAGGCGGCAGGGGTTGATGTGGTCACCACATCGGCGGAGAACGGGGACGGGATCGATAACCTGCTGGCACATCTGCCCCCGCGCAGCACGCTTGTCCTGCTGGGGCCCTCCGGGGCAGGTAAATCCACCCTGATCAATGCCCTGGTTGGCCACAACGTGCAGCACACCGGCGAGGTCCGGGCCGGTGATTTCAGGGGCAAGCACACCACCACGTCGCGGGAACTGGTGCCGCTGGCGGACGGCACGGTCCTCATGGACACGCCCGGCGTCCGCGGGTTCGGGCTGTTCGACGCCGACGACGGGATGCAGCAGATGTTCGGGGACGTGGAGGAGCTTGGCCACCTCTGCCGGTTTTCCGATTGCGCCCACCAGCACGAACCCGGCTGCGCTGTGCAGGCCGCCCTCTCTGACGGCACGCTCGATGACCGCCGCTGGAACAACTACCGGAAACTCCAACGCGAACAGGCCGCGCTGGCCCGCCGCAAGGATGCCGCAGCCACCCGCGCCTATCAGCGCGAGTGGCACCAGAAAGTGGTGGGCGGGGGAAAATCCCAGCGTTCAGCAGAACGGGCCAGATCAGAGCGGGAGGAGGAACAGCGCTCAAAGCGGAAGCGGCGCTGAGCCACCGGGTGGCGGATGGCAGGATGGATCCATGACCTTTGCTTCAACCGCCGCCCAGTCCCCCGCCCAGTCCCCCGCCGTCGTCCTCACGATCGCAGGCTCCGAAGCCACCGGCGGCGCCGGCGCCCAGGCTGACCTGAAGACGTTCCAGGAGCTGGGCGTCTTTGGCATCGCCAACCTCACCTGCATCGTCTCCTTCGACCCCAACGACAACTGGAACCACCGGTTTGTGCCCATGGAGCAGCAGGTGATCGCGGACCAGCTGGAAGCCACGACGGCGGCGTACGGCGCCGCTGCCGGGGCGCCCTCCGGCGGGACTGAGCCGGGCCGCCCGGTCCTGGATACCGTCAAGATCGGCGTGCTGGGAAGCCCTGCGACCATTGGCACCGTGGCAGCAGCCCTGGCGGCGGGTGACTTCCGGAACGTGGTGCTGGATCCGGTGCTGATCTGCAAAGGCCAGGAACCCGGCCACGCGCTGGACACGGACCAGGCCCTCAAAGCGGAAATCCTGCCGCTGGCCACGTTCGTCACGCCCAACCACTTTGAAGCGGAATCGCTGTCCGGCCTGGTGATCACCGACGTCGAGTCCCTGAAGGCCGCGGCCATCCGCATCCATGAGCTCAGCGGGGCCGTGGTGCTCGCCAAGGGCGGGGTGCGGCTGTCAGGACCGGACGCCGTCGACGTTTACTACGATGGCGCGACCCTCGAGGTCCTCAGCGCCCCCAAAGTGGGCGAGGTGGCCGTGTCCGGTGCCGGCTGCTCGCTGGCCGCCGCGGTGACGGCCGAACTGGCCAAGGGCGCCGCGCCGCTCGAGGCTGCGCGGACCGCCAAGGCCTTTGTCACGGCAGGGATCCGGAACCGTGTGGCCTCCGGAGCCCCGTTCGACGCCCTCTGGCAGGGCGGCGCGCGCTAGCCACCCCACCACTCCCCACCCCACCCCACCCGAGGACGCTCTCTGACATGAAAATTGGGTGAGCACGGCGGGGGGCGTGGGGTGATGGGTGTTATCCGGCCTGTTGTAGGGGTTCGAGGGTGACTTGGTAGCCGAGGGATTCTAGTTGTCGTACGGCGCGGGCTTTGGTCTTGGCTGGTGCCTGTCGGGTGAAGTAGTCGGCGCCGGGGTCGTTGTAGAGTTCGCCGGTGGTGAGCATGTGCCAGGCTGCGGTGAGGATGGAGTGTTCGACGGCGACAAGGGCTTTGGCGGGTCCCCGCCGGGAGGCGACGCGGACGTATCTGGCGCTGAAGTAGGTGTTCTTCGATCTCGCGCAGGATAGGGCAGCGATGCCCAGCGCGCCTTTGAGGTACCGGTCGCCGGGCCGTGTTTTGGTGGATTTTACCCGTCCGGCGGATTCGTTGGATCCCGGGGAGGTGCCGGCCCAGGATGCCAGGTGCCCTGCGGTGGGGAACATGCTCATGTCGGCCCCGGTTTCGGCGATGAAGACTTCCGCGATGGTGGTGCTGAACCCCGGGATGCTCACGAGGAGCTCCCGGGCGAAACGAAAGGGCTCCATCGCCGCCTCGATCCTGGCGCTGAGGTCGTTGATGTCGGCGGTGTGGGCATCAATGCGGTGCAGATACAGTTCGGTCATGTAGCGGTGGTGTGCGCTGAAGCGGCCGGTGAGTGCTTGGGTGAGTTCAGGGATTTTGGACCGCAACCGGCGTTGGGCCATCTCCGCCAGGACCGCCGGGTCGGTCTGCCCGTCGATGAGTGCTTGCAGGATCAGGCGTCCGGAGACCCCGGTGATGTTCGAAGCTACCGAGGATAGTTTGATGCAGGCGTCCTCGAGGAGTTTCTCCAGGCGCTGGATCTCCCGGGTCCGTTCCTGGGTGATGATGGTCCGGGCCCGGGTCAGGTCCCGCAGTTCACGGATCGGTGGCGGGGGCACGAAGGAGGCCCGGACCAGCCCGTGGGCGCCCAGGTCGGCCAGCCAGGCAGCGTCGGAAACGTCGGTTTTGCGGCCCGGGACGTTCCTGGCGTCATGGGCGTTGACCAGGATGATGTTCAGCCCGTCGCCTTCAAGCAGGTAGTAGAAGGGGCGCCAGTAATCACCGGTGGCCTCCATGACCACCAGATCCACGTGCTCGTCCAGCAGGTGTTCCTTCAGCCCCAGGATCTGCCCCGTCATTGAGCCCCAGGTCGTGACGGTGGATGTGGTGGACCGGCCGCCGCGGCCCTGGATGCGGACACAGACCTTCGCGTCCTTCTTTGAAATATCGATACCCGCGCAGCGCGGGTGAATGACCTCCATGAGAGCCCACCCTTCCTCGACCGGTTCCAACAGATAGCGTCTGTGTCCCGGGGAAGGCGGATAAACAACAAATCTGACATTCGTGCTCAACGGCAACATTCCACGGTCCCGCGGACAAAAAGCTGTGCCCTCCACCACCAAACTCACTTACAGGCTCACCGGCACTAAAGAGAGACCGGGGTCGACCGGAACACACTCTCCAGTCTGCTCCGGCAGCCCAGACACAGCAAAGGTTCCCGGCAGCAATACATTTTCGGCCCCCACGGCGGAGCGCAGCGCCCCTGAGAAACTCACTTAATGTGGGTTTTTCGACAACGCTCGCTCACTATCTCCGGGAAAGTGAGCGAGCGTGCGGCCGTCGATTTTCCTGCATTAAGTGAGAGAGCGTCCGGCAAACGGACGACGGCGGGCCGTGCCGCACAGCGCCGCTACCGCGGGTCGGCCACCGTTCCCATGAACAGGGGCAGGCCGGTCTCCACATGCACAACCTGGTAGTGGAACGGCCGGTTGAAGTCGATGCTCCGCTCGGGCTCCGGCGGGGCACCGGTCACCATGCCGTTGATCTGAGTTACCGCGGCGGCAACGGTGCCCTTCTCGGCGACCGTGATGTTCGCTGCCTGGGCGGCCTGGGTGATCATCATCTGTTGCTGGATGGTGTTGAAGTCTTCCGTGGTGTTGAGCATCGTCTGCAGGCCGAGGGAGTCGAAAACCTTCCGCAGGTCAAAACTGGACTTGTGGTCCCAGCGGGGCAGCTGGATCTGCACGGAGGCCGGCCGGGCAGCATCCAAGGCGTCGGCGATTTCTGTGAGCTTCGCCGGACCGAAGTCCGCAGGGACGGGGCGGCCGGCGGCATCGGATGAGCGTTCCGGCAGGACCAACCGCATAACAAAACCGTCCGCGTAGGGAAGGTCAACCCCCTGCCAGCCGGCACCTTCCGCATATTTCATCCTGAGTTCGTTGTGCATGGCCGGCACATCGATCTCCTCACCGGCGGCTGTGGTGAAGGGCAGATCGGAGGAGTTGTTCGGGTCGAACGGCGCTCTCCAGGCGGCGGCGAAGTACAGGGAATTGAGCAGGCTGAACGTGTTCCGGGGGTCATACTTTGCGGGCGCTTCCTTGATCCGCCCGCCGGTGTTCCGGTTCACCCACGCATCCATGGCCGGCTTGGTTGTACCCTCATCGCTGAAGTTCACGGGGTACACGCCGGTCCCGTAGTGCCGGGCGAGGGTGTCCAGGAAGGACTTCCCGGCGGGCACGCCCCTGTCCACGAACAGTCCGTTCGCTGCGTGCATCACCGGTTTCCGCGGCGGGTTCTCCTCATCCACGGAGCCGGGGTCGCCGTCGAACTTCTCAAGCGAGGCGAGAACCGCGTTCATCGCCTCATCGCGCCTCGCCGCAGGGAATTGCAGGACGGCGTCCATCTCGGCGGCCGTACCGCCGGACGCTCCGGCCCGCAGCATGGCGAGGGCCACCAGCAGGCTGCCGGGTGAGGAGACCACGTTCCCGCTCGGACCGTCGCGGCCGTCGGTCAGCAGTGCCGAACCGAGGACGAATGCGGACGCCCGGAAGGCGCGCAGTTCAGTGGCGTAGGAGGCGCGGTCCACCGAAACCCGTTCAACGCCGTCGGCCGTGACCAGCTCCGGCGGGGCCGGGGCCGGGGCCGGGGCCGCGCATCCTGCCACTGCCAGCACCGCGCCGAACGCCATCATCCGCTGTAAACGAAACACTTCCGTTGCCTCCCCCGGCGCATCAGGCGGGAATCCGCCTCCTCCCAGTCAATTAGCGACGGCGGTCCACGGCGAGCGCGGCAGGGTCACGCTTTGCGCTCATTTCCGTCTCACGCGACGCGCGGGCGCTGGCGGACGCACCGGACCCGGGCTTAGCGCCGCGGAATGTTCCGCAGGTTGCTCCGCGCCATGCTGACCGCCTCGCCGGCACCGCGGTTCAGCACCACCTTGGACATAGCCGTCGCGAACCCCAGCACCTGCGTACCGGAGATCTTCGGCGGCAGCGAGAGCGCCTGCGGATCGGTGATGAGCTCCACCAGCGAGGGGCCGGGATGGGCAAATGCCGCCCGGTAGGCCCCCTCGATGAGCGCCGGATCGGCGACCCGCACGGCGTGGAAACCCAGCGCCCGTGCCACCGCGGCGTAATCGGCGTCGGGCACGTCAACGCCGAAATCGGGCAGTCCGTCCACCAGCATCTCGAGCTTGACCATGCCCAGGGTGGAGTTGTTGAAAACCACCACGTTGACGGGCAGTTTGTGTGCGGCCACCGTGATGAGTTCGCCCAGCAGCATCGACAGGCCGCCGTCGCCGGAAACCGAGACCACCTGGCGCCCGGGGTAGGCCAGCTGGGCGCCGATGGCGTGCGGCAGGGCATTGGCCATGGAACCGTGCAGGTACGAGCCGATCAGCCGGCGGGTGCCCAGCGGATTGATGTAGCGGGCCGTCCAGACGTTGCACATGCCGGTGTCCGCGGTGAAAATGGCGTCCTCCGCCGCAACCTGATCGAGGAGTGATGCCGCGTATTCAGGGTGGATGGGCTGCTTCTTCTCCACTTTGCGGGTGTAGGCACGGACGGATTTGTTCATCAGCCTGTCGTGCTTCTTGAGCATCTGGTCAAGGAACCGGCGGCTTTTCTTGGGCTTCAGCAAGGGCATCAGCGCGGCCAGGGTGGGCAGCACGTCGCCGTGGACAGCGACGTCCACATCCGTGCGCCGGCCCAGCCGGTGGGCGGCCCGGTCCACCTGGGCGGTGCGGGTTTCCGGCAGGAACTGGTCGTAGGGGAAGTCGGTGCCCAGCAGGATCAGCAGGTCGGCGTCCTCGATCCCCTCGGCGGCAGCGCCGTAGCCCAGCAGACCGGTCATGCCGATGTCGAAGGGGTTGTTGTACTGGACGAAGTCCTTGCCGCGGAGGGAGTGGCCGATCGGGGCGTTGATAAGTTCCGCGAGTGCGATCAGCTCATCGTGGGCACCCTCCACCCCGGCCCCGGCGAAGATCGCCACCTTCCCGGCGTTGTTGATCGCATCCGCCAGTTCCTGCACACTTGCCGGGTCAGGCGTCAGTGTGGCGCGCCGGAAGGTGGCCGGGAGGGGCGTCGGTGCGGTCGCTTCCAGCCCGGCAATATCGCCGGGGAGCGTCACCACAGCCACGCCGCCGAGCCCAAGGGCGTGCTGGATGGCGCTGTGCACCACGCGGGGCGCCTGCTCGGCGGTGCTCACCATTTCCGAGTAGACGGAGCATTCGTTGAAGAGCCGGTCAGGGTGGGTTTCCTGGAAGAAGCTGCTGCCGATCTGCTTGCTGGGGATGTGCGAGGCGATGGCCAGGACGGGCGCCCCGGAACGGTTCGCGTCGTACAGGCCGTTGATCAGGTGCAGGTTGCCGGGCCCGCAGGATCCGGCGCAGACAGCCAGTTTGCCGGTCAGCTGGGCCTCGGCTGCTGCGGCGAAGGCTGCCGCCTCTTCGTGCCGGACGTGGGCCCAGTCGATCCCGCCCTCCTTGGCGCCTCCCGTTTGCCGGACGGCATCAACAATCGGGTTGAGGCTGTCGCCCACGATCCCGTAAATCCGCTGCACGCCGGCAGCCTGGAGTTGTTCGATGAGCTGGTTGGCGAGTTCTTTGGCCATGGTGCACACTCCCGCGATCAGGTTGAAGGGCTGGCTGGTTGAAGAGCTGGCTGTTGATGAGCCGACAGGGCCAATATAGTCCCGCCGCGTGCGCGCACGTCAGGACCCAGCCGGAACGCTCTCTCACTTAACGCAGAAAAACCCCTGACGCGTTAGTTGTCAAGCTGTGTGGAGTCACTGGGCTTGTTTTTGGGGTGTTTTGGTCTCGGGCAGGTTGATCCCGACGTGGGGTTAACCTCTGTTGATGGACACCTGAAGTAGCGGGATCCTTGGATTCTGCGGGAAGGTGTTCTTGTGAGCACGACACGACGAAAATTCACCCCGGAGTATCGGCGGGAGGCTGCCCGCCTTGTGATTGACACGGGCAGGCCGGTCGCGCCGGTGGCCCGCGAACTGGGCCTGGGTGAGCAGCTGCTGGGCCGGTGGGTTGCCCAGGAACGGGCACGGCTGGCCGCTCCAGAGGAATCCGCGGCAGCGGAGGCAGGGAACTCCGAGCTGGAGCGTTTGCGGCGGGAAAACGCACAGCTGCGGATGGATAACGAGTTCCTGGGAAAAGCCGCAGCCTTCTTCGCTTCCAAGCAGCAGAATCGGAATGCTTCGAGCTGATGGAGGCGGAGAAGGCTAACTACCCGGTCCAGCGAATGGCCCGGCTCTTGGGGGTGTCCCGGTCCGGGTACTACGCTTGGCGCCGACGAAGCTCCGAGGAGTCGGAGCGGGCCATTGCCCGGGCGGAACTGGATGCGAAGGTCAGGCGGGCTCATGCGGATTCGTCCGGGATCTACGGGGCCCCTCGGGTCCAGGCGGCCCTGGCCAGGAACGGGACCGGCGTTGACCGGAAGACCGTGGCATCCTCAATGCGCCGGCAGGGCCTGGAAGGGATCTCTCCGCGGCGTTTCCGGCCGATAGCGCCGATCGGTGAGGCACGAGTCCATTCCATCCCGGACCTGGTGGCCAGGAAATGGGACACCGGGGCCCTGGACGCGGTCTGGATCTCAGACATCACCTACCTGCGCACCGATGAAGGCTGGGTGTATCTGTGCGCTGTCCGGGACGCCTGCTCCCGACGCGTGCTCGGATGGGCGATGGACTCAACCCAGACCACCGCCCTGGTCGAACGGGCACTGCGTATGGCCTACATCCTGCGCGGCGCAGGCCCGACCGGCGTCGTGTTCCACGCCGACCGCGGCACCCAGTACACCTCGACCCAGCTCAACGATGTCTGCACCGGGTTAGGCATCCAACAGTCCGTCGGCCGGACAGGGGTGTGCTGGGACAACGCCATGCAGGAATCGTTCTGGTCCACCCTGAAAACCGAGTTTTACGACCGGCGACGCTGGGCAACCAGGCACGACGCAATCCGGGCAACCGGCCGCTGGATCGAGGAGTTCTACAACCGTGCCCGGCTCCACTCAGCCATCGGCTACACCACACCCGTGGAACACGAACGACTCCTCACCACGGATAAACCTCAGCCGGCACAAGCCGCCTGATCGACTGTCCACGATTTGCGGGTAACCCCAG
>NZ_JARESG010000010.1 GCF_029076445.1 Pseudarthrobacter naphthalenicus | reverse complement strand
ACGGCGGTCATAGCGTGGGGGAAACGCCCGGTCCCATTCCGAACCCGGAAGCTAAGACCCACAGCGCCGATGGTACTGCACCCGGGAGGGTGTGGGAGAGTAGGTCACCGCCGGAACACCATTAAAAATGGTTGAGACCCCCCGACA
This sequence comes from Pseudarthrobacter naphthalenicus, assembly GCF_029076445.1. Lineage (GTDB taxonomy): Bacteria > Actinomycetota > Actinomycetes > Actinomycetales > Micrococcaceae > Arthrobacter > Arthrobacter naphthalenicus. The sequence continues at coordinate 174,507 of NZ_JARESG010000010.1, read as the reverse complement.
CACACGTGTCGGGGGGTCTCCCACATTTAACCACCCCCCTTGCATCCAGGCAGCCCGGCACCCGCAGCCCGGCACCCGCCGCACCCACAAAACGCTCTCTCACTTAACGCGGGAAATCCCCAAACCCTCCCGCACCCCCGGCCACGGCACAACACCCCACACCCACGGCATACGCCCGCCCACCGCCGTCCAGCGGAGCATCAACCGCGGGAGCGTCCGCCGGGAACCCACATCAACTGCGAGAGCATCCACGGAAAACCCACATCAACTGAGAGAGCGTTTCAAAGGGGGCCGCGTACAGTTGACGTCCATGGAGAACCTTTTCAGTCACGCAGAAGATGCCCCGTCCGGCCAAGCCGAGCCCAGGGAAAGCCTCGAGCCTGTCATCCACGCCGTGACGGTGCCGGGGCCGGTGGCCCAGGCCTTTGCCGGGTTCACGGACCACACCCACTTGTGGTGGCCGATGGAATCCAACAGCGTCTTTGGGGCGGGCTCCTACGTCGAATTTGAGGACATCCTCATTCTGGAGACCGCCGATGATGGCAGGACCGCGGTCTGGGGCAGCATTGATGACTGGCAGCCGCCGCTCTCCTTTCACGCCTCCTGGTATCCGGGAACCACGGCCATGTGGTCCACTGAGCTGCGGGTTGCCTTCAGGGCGGTACCGGAGGGGACGGAGATCCGGCTGGTACATGACGGCTGGGAAGGCGCCGAGGACCCGGCCGCGGCCCGGGCCGTTTACGCGCAGGGCTGGCCGGTAGTGCTGGACCGCTTCGTCCGGTTCATGGGTGGGGACACGGGCCGGTAGGCCGGCGGGTCGCCACCTCACAACGGCGGAACAGCCGTACTGTTCCGGACCAGGAATTCGGTGGGGTATTCCCGGTCGGTAGGCTCCGGAGCCGGCGACGCGCCTTTGGAACGCGGCTCCGCGCCGGCGTCGAGCCTTTCCAGCAGCAGCCGGGCGGCAAGCGCCCCCTGCCCCCGGGGATCCTGGCTGATGGTGGTCAGTCCGACCACCTCGCCAAGTTCGTGGCCGTCCATGCCGATCACGGAAAGATCCTGCGGCACGCGCAGCCCGAAGTCGCGCGCGGCGAGAATGGTGCCGATGGCCATTTCGTCGGAGGCAGCGAATACGGCCGTGGGCCGCTCGGCCGCGGTGGCGAGGAGTGTGCGGGCACTGGCGTAGGCGCCCTGGATGGTGAAATCCGCGGAGACGGTCCATTCCGGGCGGACATTGTGGCCTGCGGCAGCCATCGCGGCTTCAAAGCCGGCGCGGCGGATCCCGGGAAGCTTGAAGTCCCGGTTGAGCTCTCCGTCTCCCGTCAGGTGCGCGATACGCGTATGTCCCAGTCCGATCAGGTGCTCAGTAGCGGCGCGGGCCAGGCGAGCGTCATCGATCCTGATGGTGGAGGCGCCGGCCAGCGCACCGCCTATGCCCACGATGGGACGGTGAATGGCCAGAAGCTGCTGAATCTCGGCCTCGCTGAGGACCAGCGCCACCGCAATCACGGCGTCCAGCCGCTTGCGGAGCAGGAAATCGGTGAGGACGCTCTGGCGGCGGTCCGGCTGATCGCCCACGTTGTACAGCGTGAGGTCATAGCCCGCGTCCAGGAGCGCGCCGGAGACACCTTCGACCACTGATGAGAAGTACCAGCGGTGGACGGACGGCACTACCAGGCCCACATTGTGGTTGCGGCCGGAGGCGAGGCTCGAGGCGTGGTACGACGGGACGAAGCCGAGCTCGTCTGCGGCGGCCTTGGCCAACTGCCGGCTCCTGGCCGACACATTCGCCTTGCCGCTGAGCGCCCTCGACACCGTGGCAATCGAAAGTCCGGCGCGGTCGGCAACGTCTTTGATGCCCGCGAGTCCCACTATTCCGCGCCGCCTCCATCAAGGCAGAGCCACGCCGTTTCACCTGAGGCGAGGCGGTGGCCTGTCTCCGGTCCTGCGCTCCGCAGGAGGACGCGGCCGGCCGGCAGGTCGAGGGGCTCGTGGTTGAGGTTCATGATCACCAGCGTAGTGCCGTTGACGTAGGCGAGGGATGAGCCGCTGCACCAGTCCTCCGCCCAGGCCAGGGACCCGCTGCCGAGGTCCAGCCCGCGGCGGAGCGCAAGCATGCTGCGGTAGAGGTTAAGGTGCGACGACGGCGCAGCGGCCTGGGCGTCCCGCGCCAGTTCCCCAAAGCTCGCCGGGAGGGGGAGCCAGGGATCTGCCCCGGCGCCGAAACCCAGATGCCGTTCAGCGGCCCGCCACGGCAAAGGGACGCGGCAGCCGTCACGGCCCAGGCGCTCCCCGCCGGTGCGGGCGAACGTGGGATCCTGCCGCAGGTGCCCCGGGATGTCAGTGCCGTCCGGCAGACCGAGTTCCTCACCCTGATAGAGGTAGGCGGCGCCGGGCAGGCCCAGCATAAACATCGAGGCGGCCGCTGCCCGCCGGCGGCCGAGGTCCGTGTCCGGCTGGGGATCGGCGGGGCCGATGCCGTCGCCGTCGCGGGGCCCATGACCGTTGTAGCCGAAGCGCGAGGCATGCCTGACGACGTCGTGGTTGGAGAGTACCCACGTGCTGGGTGCGCCCACGCCGTTTAGGACTGTCAGGGAGTCGGTGATGACGCCGCGGAGCCGGTACACATCGAGCCCGGCGTGCAGGAACGGGAAGTTGAAGGCCTGGTGCATTTCGTCGGGACGGACCCAGTGGGCCAGACGGGGGAGGTCCACGCCCGCCTCGGCGCACAGGATCCTGTCCGCCCCGTATTCGTCCAGGATCCGTCGCCAGGCCCGGTATATGTCATGCACCGCGGGCTGGCCGAACATGGGTGCCTCGTGGCCGGGGAAGCCGTCCGAGCTGCCGCCATCGGCCCGGCCGCCCCAGCCGGGGAGTCCGGGCGCCTTGACCAGGGCATGTGCAACGTCCACCCGGAAGCCGGAGACGCCACGGTCCAGCCAGAAGCGGAGCACCCGTTCAAATTCGGCATGAACGGCCGGATTGTCCCAATTGAAGTCGGGCTGGGAGGAATCAAAAAGGTGCAGGTACCACTGGCCGGGCTGGCCGCCGGGACCCGTGATCCGGGTCCACGCCGGTCCGCCAAAATGGGACTGCCAGTTGTTCGGCGGTTCGTTGCCGTCGGGTCCGGTGCCATCGCGGAAGATGAACATGTCCCGTTCGGGACTTCCTGCCGGCGCGGCGAGGGCGGCCTGGAAGGCTACATGCTGGTCAGAACAGTGGTTGGGTACCAGATCCACAATGACCCGCACGTTCAGGCGGTTGGCCTCGGCCATCAGGACGTCGAAATCCAGCAGCGTACCGAAAATCGGGTCGACATCACAGTAATCGCTAACGTCATACCCGGCGTCCCGTTGCGGCGACTTGAAGAACGGTGACAGCCAGACAGCGTCCACGTCGAGGTCAGCCAGGTGGGGCAGTTCCGCCGTGATCCCGGCAAGATCACCGATGCCGTCGCCGTTCAAGTCGCGGAAGGACCGCGGGTACACCTGGTAAATGACCGCCGATCGCCACCACCCGGGGGCCTGGCTGGCCTCGTGGATGAGCGTCAAAGGACTCGTCAGTGGTGGTGTGGCGTAAGTCACTGTATCTACGGACATGGGGACAGCCTAGGCGCGAATGCGTGAAAGTGTGAAAACGCTTCCATGTTGGCCGTTCAGTTTCCGCGTCGATTCCTGGGGAACTTCCTGCTGACCTGTGGAAACGTTTGCAGCCGCCGCCCAAGACACATTACTGCCGGGTATCGTCACGATGGCGCGTCCTAGACTAGGAGCACCAATGACGACGACGGATGGAGGCTGCGTGGGCAGCTTGGTTGAAGAGCTGGTTGGCGCACTCGGCGCGGGCCAAGTCTGCACGGCGGAAGAAATCATGCCCACCTATGCCGTGGACCAGGCCCCGGTGCTGGACTACCAGTTGCCCCTGGCCGTGGTCTTCCCCCGCACAGTGCCGGAAGTCCAGGCCGCGGTCCGGCTCTGCGCCGCCCAGGGGGTATCGGTGGTCGCCCGGGGAGCCGGGACCGGTGTTTCCGGAGGCGCACACGCGAGCCGGAACTGCATTGTCCTGTCACTGGAACGGATGAACCGCATCCTTGACCTGAACGCGGACGACGAGACCGCCGTCGTCGAGCCCGGGGTGGTGAACGCGGCACTCAACGAGGCCGCGGCGGAGTACGGGCTGATGTATGCGCCGGATCCGGCGAGCTTCCGCACCTCCACCATCGGCGGCAACGTAGCCACCAACGCCGGCGGATTGCGGTGCGCCAAATATGGCGTTACCCGGGACTCGGTGCTGGCCCTGGATGTGGTGCTGGCGGACGGGTCCCTCATCCACACCGGGCATCAGACATTCAAGGGTGTTGCCGGCTACGACCTTACCGGCCTGTTCGTGGGTTCCGAAGGGACGCTGGGAATAGTGGTGGGGGTGACGGTGCGCCTCAAGTACCTGCCCCGCGACATCCGCACCGTCGCCGCGTTCTACCCGGACTTCCGGCAGGCCGCTGCCGGCGTCCTGGCTGTGGGACGGGCCCGGGTGCAGCCGGCCATCATGGAACTGCTCGACGGCGGCACGCTGGCCCAGCTGGACCACCTCCACGGCTCGGATCTGAGTTCACGGGGCCGTTCGCTGCTCCTGATCCAAACCGACGGGTTCGGGGCGGCGGCGGAGGCCGACGTCGTGCGTTCCGTGCTCGCCGCCGGCGGGGCAACGGTGAGCACCGAATCCACTGCTGAAGCGGAACAACTGGTGGAGCTCCGCCGGAACAGCCGCGGCGTTGAAGTGGACGATCAATACCGGGTGGGGGAGGACGTTGCGGTGCCGCGGTCACGCCTGGTGGACTATGTGGCCGCCCTCGAAGACCTGGCAGCGAAGCATCATGTAAAGCTGAAGGTGGTGGCGCACGCGGGGGACGGCAACCTGCACCCCACATTCTGGATTGACCGGCAGGACAACGCCGTCGACGCGGATGCCATGGGGCGGCTGAACCTGGCCCTGGATGCCTCCGTGGTCGCGGCACTCGACATGGGCGGGACCATCACCGGGGAGCACGGGGTGGGCCAGTACAAACTGCGCTGGCTGGGCCTGGAGCAGCCGGAGCCGGTCAGGGAGCTCCAGCGCAGCATCAAGGCACTCTTTGATCCGGCCGGGATCCTCAACCCCGGCAAGGCCATCTGAGCCGCATCTACGAAACTGGGTAGCAGCAAGTGTCGTTTTGAGCGCCCATAACGACAGTTACTGCTACCTAGTTGGGTTTTAACCCAAGCGTGCTGCAGCCCCGGCGGGTCTTAGTCGTCGACGTCCGGATACTCGTCGATGGTTTCCTCATCCCCGTACCGGGACTCCTCGTTCTCCGCTTCGAGGATCTTCAGCATGCCGGTGTCCGGGTTGAGCATGATAGCGGCCTCGTCGCGGCGGTGGCGAAGGATCGAATCGATGTAGGACTGCACAGCCTCGGCGAGGGGGATGTGGCGGGCCTGCTCCTCGGACATGTACCAGCGGTGTTCCAGGACCTCGTGCACGGCCTCGGCAGGCTCCAGCTTGCGGGACAGGTCGCGGGGGATGGACCGGACGATTGGTTCGAACACCTGGCTGACCCACAGATGGGCGCTGTATTCCTCGTCCATCCCCGGGTTGTTGTCCGCCCGGAAGGTGTCCATGTCATTGAGCAGGCGCCTGGCCTGGTTTTCCTGGGCATCCAGCCCGGTCAGGCGGAGCAGCCGGCGCATGTGGTGGCCGGCGTCCACCACCTTGGGCTGGAGCTGGATGGTGGTCCCGTTCTGGGTGGTCTTGATGGCGTATTCCTCGACGTCGAAGCCGAGTTCGTTGAGCCGCCGGATGCGGGCGGCCACACGCCAGCGTTCGCCGAGTTCGAAGGACTCCTTCTCCGTCAGTTCTGCCCAGAGCCGGCGGTAACTTTCCATGATGAGTTCACTGGTGGCTACCGGGTCCACCTTCTCCTCGATGAGGCCACCATCCAGGAGGTCCATCAGCTCACCGGCGATATTGACCCGGGCGATCTCAAGGTCATATTCGCGCTGGCCCGTGGACAGGTCAGGGTACAGCTCGCCCGTTTCGGCATCCACCAGATAGGCGGCAAAGGCGCCGGCATCACGGCGGAACAGCGTGTTGGACAGCGAAACGTCGCCCCAGTAGAAGCCCACCAGGTGCAACCGGACCATCAGGAGCGCCTGGGCGTCGATGAGTCGGGTCAGGGTGTCCTTGCGCAGCATCTGGGAGAACAGGGCGCGGTACGGCATGGAGAACTTCAGGTGGCGCGTGACCAGCACCGGGTTCAGCGGCCGCCCGTCCACGGTGGTGCGGCCGGTGATGACCGCCACCGGGTCCACACACGGGACATCCAGGCGCGCCAGCTTACGGAGCATGTGGTATTCATGCCGGGCGATGTGCTCCGACGTTTCCTTGATGGCAATGACGGAGCCACCCAGATGCGCGAACCGCACAATGTGGCGTGAGATGCCGCGGGGGAGGGCCGCGAGGTTCTCCGCGGGCCAGTCCTCCAACGCGATGTGCCAGGGCAGGTCAAGGAGTTCGGGATCCGCCGCGGCCGCCGTGATGCTCAGCGAACTCGAGACGGCGGCGAGTTTGGAATCATTGGCGCTTGCCGCCTCAAACCGTGGCAGTTTGCCCACCTGCGCGTAGTCGGTGGGCTCATCGTGCCACTGGGCGCTGTTTTCATCGGTCATGAGTCAATTCTTTCGTACATCAGGGTGCCAGTGGCAAAATGCCTTCAACGAACGACGGCGGCCCTCCCGTTGTGGGGGAGGGCCGCCGTCGTTCAGTGGTTCTCGAGAGTCTCGATCACCGGGTGGCTAAGGCGCCGGTGGGGACTAGTCGCCCAGGCGCAGGCCGGTCTTGGTGTCGAACAGGTGCACGTGGCCGGACTGCGGACGGACGTAGATGGACTCGCCCTTCATCGGAGGGCGGCGGCCGTCGACGCGTGCCACGATGTCGTGGTTCTTGCCGTCCAGCGTGGTGTGGCCGTAAACGTAGGCGTCGGCGCCGAGCTCTTCAACAACGTCCACTTCAACCTTGAGGCCCTCGCCCTGCGGGGCGGCTTCGAGGTCTTCCGGCCGGCTGCCCAGGGTGACGGTGCTGCCATGGGCCTCTTCGAGGACGTTGTGCGGCACGGGGTAGACCGTTCCGCCGAACTGGACACCGCCGTCGACGACGGGAAGTTCCAGCAGGTTCATGGCGGGGGAGCCGATGAAGCCGGCCACGAAGACGTTCTTGGGCTTGTCGTAGAGGTTGCGCGGGGTGTCAACCTGCATCAGCAGGCCGTCCTTCAGCACGGCGACGCGGTCGCCCATGGTCATGGCCTCGACCTGGTCGTGGGTGACGTAGACGGTGGTGACGCCCAGGCGGCGGGTCAGGGACGCGATCTGCGTACGCGTCTGGACACGCAGCTTGGCGTCCAGGTTGGAGAGCGGTTCGTCCATGAGGAAGACCTGCGGGTTACGGACGATGGCGCGGCCCATGGCAACACGCTGGCGCTGACCGCCGGAGAGTGCCTTCGGCTTGCGGTCCAGGTACGGCTCAAGGTCAAGAAGCTTGGCTGCTTCACGGACGCGCTCGGCGCGCTCCTCCTTGGAGACGCCGGCAATCTTCAACGCGAAGCCCATGTTGTCCGCAACAGTCATGTGCGGGTAGAGAGCGTAGTTCTGGAACACCATTGCGATGTCGCGGTCCTTCGGCGGAACATCGGTGACGTCACGGTCGCCGATCAGGATCCGGCCCGCATTGACGTCCTCAAGGCCGGCGAGCATGCGCAGGGAGGTGGATTTACCGCAACCGGAGGGTCCAACGAGGACCAGGAACTCGCCATCGGCGATTTCAATGTTGAGCTTGTCAACAGCGGGCTTTTCTGTGCCCGGGTACAGACGCGTAGCGTTATCAAAAGTAACTGTAGCCACAGTTATCAATCCCTTCACCGGCAGGTACGTGCCGGACGATCCGTAGTGAATGGTCATGTAATTCAGTTATCCACGGCATTGCAGCCGTGTACTCCCCGGCCGAAGCCGAGGAGTATCGCGTGACGCCGCACGGTTCTGTGCGCCACATCACAACCAAGAGTATGTCAGACGCCGTGGTTATTGTTGCAAATGTTACGGAGGTCACATGTGAGGTTGACCATGCGGTCCAGGCTCAGGCGGGCCCGGGTTCTTCTTCGGCCACCACCAGGCTCCGCTCCTGCAGCAGCGCCTCCAGCAGTTCCGCCACGTGAACCGGCGACTCCACCCGGAACTCTGCCTGGGTGAAGTCCAGTCCGACCTTCACGCCCACATCGCCGGGCTCAAGCCGGCCCAGGGCATCCTCGTCGGTGACATCGTCTCCGGCGAAGAGGACCGCCGTCGCCCCCGTAATCTGGCGCAGGAAGGTCAGGCCTTCCCCCTTGGACGCGTTGACCACAGAGGTTTCCAGGACGCGCTTGCCGGTTTTCAGGAACACGCCTTTGTGGTCCTGGAGGAGGGAACGGGCCGCAGCCACCGCGTCCTCGGCGACGTCGTCCTCAGCGAGGCGGGTGTGCAGGACCACGCCGGCGGGCTTGTCTTCCAGCAGCGTGCCCGGCGCCTGCTCCACGATTTCCTCAAGCAGGCCGCGTACTTCGGCGAGCAGGATTCGCTGGTCCTCGTCGAGGGTCAGCTCCGTGGAGCCGGGGCCGAGCCAGGCTTCAGCCCCGTGGCTGCCGATCAGCAGGGTGTCCACCGGGGGCGACGCCACCGCACGCAGGGAGGCGAGGGCACGGCCTGAGAGGAGTGCCGTCGTCGTGCGCGGAAGGGCGGCCAGCCCGGCGAGGGCGGTAGCCGAACGCGGGAGCGGGCGGGCGTCTCCGGCGCGGTCCACAATCGGGGAAATGGTGCCGTCGAAGTCCAAAGCCACCAGCAGGTGGTCGGTCCCGGCGATGCGCCGGACGGCCTCCCGGAGTTCGGGGGACAGGGCGAGGGGATGCTTGGCGGGGCGGCTTTCAGGAGTCATCGCGGACAACCTTTTCGTTCAGGGCGGCGAGGAAATCCGCCGACCAGTGGTCGACGTCGTGCTCCAGGATCTGCTTGCGCATGGCGCGCATGCGGCGTGCAGCCTCCCGCGGGGACATGTTGACCGCGTGCATGATGGTGTCCTTGAGGCCGTCGATGTCATGCGGGTTCATCAGCAGTGCCTGCTTCAGCTGGTCGGCCGCGCCGGCGAACTCGCTGAGCACCAGGGCGCCGTCGTTGTCCTTGCGGGCGGTGACGTACTCCTTGGCCACGAGGTTCATGCCGTCACGCAGGGCCGTGACCAGCATGACGTCCGCGGCGAGGTACAGGGCCACCATCTCCTCCACCGGGTAGCTGTGGTGCAGGTAGCGCACGGCCGTGTTCTGGATGGTGTCGTAGGTGCCGTTGATGTGGCCCACCGTGCCCTCGATCTCCTCGCGCAGGAGCCGGTACTGCTCCACCCGTTCCCGGCTGGGGCTGGCCACCTGGATCAGCGTGGCATCGGTGACGGCCAGCTTGCCTTCGTTGAGGAGTTCCTCAAACGCCTTGAGCCGGTGCCGGATGCCCTTGGTGTAGTCCAGGCGGTCGACACCCAGCAGGACGGTCTTGGGGTTGCCGAGGTCCTGGCGGATCTGGCGGGCCCGTTCGATGATCTCCGGCTTGTGCGCCAGTTCATTGATGTGGGCGACGTCAATGGAAATGGGGAAGGCCTGGGCCCGTGCGATGTGGGTGATTTTGCCGTCGTGGCCCTTCACATGCACCTGCTGCTGCTTAACGCTGGCGCCAAGGAACCGGCGGGCGGAACGCATGAAGTTGCCGGCGTCGCTGGGGCGCTGGAAGCCGACGAGGTCGGCGCCCATCAGGCCGTCGATGATGGCCTTGCGCCAGGGCAGCTGGGCGAAGATTTCCGGCGGCGGGAAAGGGATGTGGTTGAAGAACCCGATCCTCAGGTCCGGCCGCGCCTCGCGGAGCAGCCGCGGCACAAGCTGCAGCTGGTAGTCCTGGACCCACACCGTGGCACCGTGGTCCGCGTGGTGCACGACGGCGTCGGCGAACCGCTGATTGACCTTGCGGTACGCGTCCCACCACGTCCGGTGGAACTCGGGCGGGGCGATGACGTCGTGGTAGAGCGGCCACAGGGTCGCGTTGGAGAAGCCCTCGTAGTAGAGCTCGACGTCGTCCGTGCTCAGCTGGACCGGGACCAGGTCCATGCCGCCGTGGCTGAAGGGCTTGACGGTTTCGTCCGGGGCGCCGTGCCAGCCCACCCACGCGCCGTCCGTTTTGGTCATCATGGGGGCGAGGGCTGTCACCAGCCCGCCGGGGGAGCGGCGCCAGCCGGAGCCGTCGTCTCCGCTCTCACCGGGCGCGGTGCGGTCAACAGGCAGCCTGTTGGACACCACCATAAAGTCGTACTTGGTGGGCGACCGGTGGCCGCGCGGGGCCGGGTGGCCTTCGGGTACGGCTGTGGGTTTTTCCTGGACGGGTGTTTGCATTGCGGCCCCCTGGGGTTGCTTGTGCCTTTAAGCCACCTTAATAGGATGGATACTTCGGGGCCATTCGTCCGCCGGTATCAGGGACTAATACTTGAAAAGGCAAGCTCTCAGGTTTCTGTCCTAAAATGGATGGAGTCGCCACAGAGTGGTCCCCCTATGTCGATCGACCCTAGGAACACATGAGCCCCGCAAATGAAATACGTAAGTCCAAGGCTGAGCGCACTTCGGAGGCGCGCGAGAAGGCCCGCCTGATCCGGGAGGCCCAGCTTAAGAAGGACAAGCGCAACAAGCTGCTGATCGGCTGGGGCATCGTGGTGGCCGTAGTGGCCATCCTTGCGGTGGTGGCTCTGGTGGTGACCACGACGATGCGGCAGAACGCGCCCATCGCCGATCAGGGACCGACTCCGGCCAACGGCAACATTCACGGCGGCATCACATTGCTCGCCAACTCCGAGGTTGCCAAGTCCGAACCGGCCACCGTTGACGCCGCGTCCGTGGGCGAACCGCCGCAGGCCGCCCCTGCCGAGGTGGTTGCGCCGGGCGCCCAGGCCGAAGCCGGCAAGCCGGTCAAGGTGGTCCTGTACATCGACTTCATCTGCCCGGTCTGCAAGAACTTCGAGGCCCAGTACAACGAGCAGCTGACCTCGCTGCGCAACGAGGGCAAGATCAGTGTCGAATACCGCGCTCTTGGCTTCCTGGACAGCCGGTCCTCCACCAACTACTCCTCCCGTGCAGCCAACGCGGCCGCCTGCGTTGTGAATGAGTCCCCGGAAAAGTACGCCGCCTTCGTTGATGCGCTCTTCGCCAAGCAGCCTGCCGAAGGCTCCGCGGGCATCTCCGACAATGACCTGAAGAAGATGGCCACCGACGTCGGGGCCAAGCCCATCGACACCTGTGTGGATGATAAGACCTACCGCCCGTTCGTGAAGTTCACCACCAAGGAAGCCGCCGCCATCGGTGTGACCGGCACGCCCACCGTGTTTGTTGACGGCCAGCAGTGGGGCAAGGGCGCCAGCGCCCAGACCCCGTTCCCGGACTTCCTCCAGGCCGCGATCGCCGCGAAGGGCTGATCCGTCCGCAGCCCAGCTGAAAAATGGCCCGGTCCCGGTTCGCTCCGGGGCCGGGCCATTGTCGTTTCTTTGTGGGCCGCGCTGCGCTGGGCCATTGACGACGGCGGTGCGCGCGTTTTTACGAGCGGGCGGACTTGGGCTAACCTTATCTAGCGCCGTTCAGGCGCACACCCGGTATGGGTGCGCCTCCTTAGCTCAGTTGGCCAGAGCACCGCTCTTGTAAAGCGGGGGTCGTCAGTTCGAATCTGACAGGAGGCTCCAGTTCTCCCGTGTGTAGTCTTCCGCGGAATCCTGCCGGGTGGCATAGCCGGACAATCCACAGCGGACCTGCCGCAGGGCATTCTTAAGCGGGCGTCTCTTCGGCCCACACGGCCTTGCGGAGGATTGCCCGCAGCGAGGCCACTTCCCGCTCGGAGAGCATGCTCAGGTGCCGGGCTTCGGCGGCCTTGGTGGCCTTCTGTGCCGAGCCGTGGACCTTCCGGCCTTCCGCGGTGGCGGCCACCAGCTTCTGCCGCCGGTCCGAAACCCCCGGCTTCCGTTCCACCAGGCCGCGCTGCTCCAGTTCGTCAATGAGGGCGACAATCTGGCTGGGGTCAAGGCTGAGGAACTCAGCCAGCTCCCGCTGCGTAGGGCCGAGGTTGCCGCAGGCCAGCGCGAGCACCGAGTAGGAGCGCTCTTTCAGCCCGAACTCGGCCAGGGCGGCATTGTTCAGCACACTTCCGGCCGCGTGCAGCTTGGCCAGCAGGAAACCCATGTCATTGCTGATGCTGGATTCCGCCAGTCTCGAGGAAGGCTCGCTGGAGTTTACGGCGGCGTCCGTTGCCTGGAGTGTCATGATGCCTTTCGGGCCGGCGGGCTGTTTCGTTGAATTATTCAATGATCCCACCGAACGCCGTGTTGGCGGAAATTCCGGACCCGCGGCGCGGGTCGGAAGCAGCGCAAGTTTGGATGCAGAAATAAATGATTGACTTTTTCAAGGATTTGGTTTCTTATTGAACCAGACAAGGGAGACGGGCATCACATGCCGGCCTCCCGGGGAATCCGCCGCAAGGGCGCAATGCAAAGGAGCAGCGATGAGCCTGTCAGGGAAAGTAGCAATCGTCACCGGAAGCGGTCAGGGACTTGGCCTCGCCTACGCCCGGGAACTCGCACGCCAGGGGGCCGCCGTCGTCATCAACGACGTCAACGCCGACACGGCCGCCCAGGCTGTGGCCCAAATTGAGGCAGACGGAGGCCGCGCCACCGCCGTCGTCGCTCCGGTGGGCAGCACCGAAGCCGCCAAGGCGCTGGTAGAAGGCGCCGTCAAAGCCTTCGGCCGCCTGGACATCCTGGTGACCAACGCGGGCATCCTGCGGGACAAGTCCCTCCTGAAGATGACCGACGAGGACTTCGACCTGGTCATCAACGTCCATCTGAAGGGCACCTTCACCTGCGTCCGCGAGGCATTCGCCTACTTCAAGGAAAACAACATCCCGGGCAGGATCATCACCATCGGTTCCCCTACGGGCCAGCGCGGCAACTTCGGCCAGACCAACTACGCGGCAGCCAAGGCCGGCATCGTGGGCATGGTCCGCACCTGGGCCCTGGAAATGAAGAAGGCCGGCGTCACGGTCAACAGCGTGATTCCCGTGGCCGCCACCGCCATGACCAAAACGGTCCCGTACTTCCAGAAGGCCGTTGAAGCCGACGAGCGCGGCGAAGTCATGCCCTCCTTCTTCCGGCATGACCTGGGCTTCGGAACGGCCGACGACGTCGCGGGCCTGGTTGCGTTCCTCGCCTCCGATGCCGCGGCAGGGATCACCGGGCAGGTCATCGGTGCCGGCGGAGACCGGCTGCAGGTTTGGACGCACCCCGAGGCAGCCACCACCGAATACCGCGAGGGCGGGTGGAGCTACGACGCCCTGCTCGAGAACGCCGGTGAGCTGTTCAACGCCGACACGCTCCAGAGCTACGGCGAGGAATTCCTCCCGCTGCCCGAGGAGCTCAAGCCCGAGCCGGCCCCGACCCGCTAGCCACCCTGCTCCGGCCACCTGACTTAAGGACATCTGTATGCGTTACGAACTCGGCATCGATGCCGCCAAAGTCGATGCGATTGACATGCACGTTCACCTGGAGGTGGACGGCCACGGCCATGAATCGCTGCCGCCGGCCCTGACCGAGGCGTCCGCGAAGTACTTCAAAGCCGAGGACCGGTCCCCGTCCCTTGACCGCATCGCTGAAACCTACCGGGAACTGAACATGGCCGCCGTCGTGTTCACCGTGGACGCGCGGACCCAGCTCAAGCACGAGCCGAACAGCATCCCGGACCTGATCGCGGGCGCCGCGAGGAACAACGATGTGCTCATTCCGTTCGGCAGCGTGGACCCGCGCACCGGGGAAGAAGCGATCGCCAGGGCCAAGCACCAGGCCATTGAACTCGGGGCCCGCGGTTTCAAGTTCCACCCCTCCCTGCAGGGCTTCGACCCCTCCAACGAGCAGTTCTACCCTCTCTGGGAAACACTCCAGGAACTCGGACTGCCCGCGATCTTCCACACCGGCCAGAACGGCATGGGCGCAGGCCTGCCCGGCGGCTACGGGATCAAACTGGCCTACTCCAACCCGCTCCTGCTCGACGCGGTGGCAGCCGATTTCCCGGAACTGCAGATCATCATGGCCCACCCCTCGGTGCCCTGGCAGGACGAAGCCAACTCCATCGCCACCCACAAAGCCAACGTCTTCATTGACCTGTCCGGCTGGTCACCGAAATACTTCCCGGAGTCCCTGGTCCGGATGTCCAACTCGGTCCTGCAGGACAAGGTCCTGTTCGGCACCGACTTCCCGCTCATCACCCCGCAGAAGTGGCTCGGCGCGTTCGCCGACCTGCCACTCAAGGACGAGGTCCGGCCCAAAATCCTCAAGCACAACGCCGTCCGCCTGCTCGGGCTCGGAGGCTGAGATGAGCACCGAAACCACCCTGGCCGCAGGTCAGGCAACGGCAAGCCCGGAACGCCTGTACGGCGTCTGTGACTACTACGACGCCGAGTCGCTGCTGACCGACGGCGAACGCCGGGTCCTGGGCAGGCTTCGCAGCTTCCTGGACGAGAAGGCGCACCCGCTGCTGGCCGATCACTGGGAGCGCGGCGAGTTCCCCACGGAATTGGGTCAGCCGCTGATCGACCTGGACCTGATGGAACCGGCCGAACTGACGGGCGGGGCCTCCGGTGCTGAACCTGTTCCTGCCCGGGGCATCTACCAGGGCTTCCGGATCTTCGAACTCGCCCGCACGGACGCGTCGTTGGCCACGTGGTACACCGCGCAGGCGGGGCTTTTCCGCACGGCCATCCGTGTGGGCGCCTCCGAGGCCCAGCAGCGGGAGTGGATGCCCAGGGTGATCGACTTCTCGCTCAAGGGAGTCTTCTCACTCACCGAACCCGAGTCAGGTTCGGACATCGCCGGCGGACTGTCCACTACGGCACGGCGCGAGGGGGACGGCTGGATCCTGGACGGCGCGAAGCGCTGGATCGGCGGCGCTTCCACCGCCGACGTCCTGGCCGTGTTCGCCCGCGATGTGGCGGACGGACAGGTGAAAGCCTTCCTCGTCGAGCGGGAGGCACCCGGGGTGACGCTGGAGAAGATCCACGGCAAGACGTCCCTGCGGATGATGCAGAACGCCCACATCACCCTGACAGGGGTGAGGGTGCCCGAGGCGATGCGCCTGCACAACGTGAACTCTTTCCGCGACGTCGCGGCGATGCTGCGGGCCATGCGCTCGGACGTCGCATGGATCGCCACCGGCCTCCAGGCCGGCGCCTTCGAAGCGGCCCTGGGCTACGTGAATGAGCGTAAGCAGTTCGGCCGCAGCCTCGGCTCGTTCCAGCTGGTCCAGGAGAAACTCGCCCGGATGCTCGGGAACGTCACCGCCTCCCTGTCCCTGGTGGTGCGGCTGACCGAGCAACAGGCCAAGGGCATCTACCGCGACCAGGAGTCAGCCCTGGCCAAAATGCAGACGTCGTTGCTGATGCGCGAAACAGTGGCTCTGGCCCGCGAGGTGGTGGGCGGCAACGGCATCACCCTGGACACCGACGTCGCCCGCTTCCATGCGGACGCAGAAGCCGTCTATTCCTACGAGGGAACCCACGAGATCAACGCACTCATCATCGGCCGGGCCCTCACCGGCGAAAGCGCCTTCACCCGCTGACCGGCGCCAACCACCCGCTCGGCGGCGCCAACCACCCGCTGAGCGGCGCCGACGGCGGAAGCCCGGCAGCCGCCGTCGTACTTACACAAAGACAAAACAACCAACCACACCTCACCAGGAGGCAAAGATGCCCAACCTCGTCGTCGACTTCGACAAACTGCTCACCCTTTCCGGCACCGATCTCGGCGCCACCGAATACACCGAAATCACTCAGGAACAAATCAACAAGTTCGCTGACGCGACCGGTGACGACCAGTGGATTCACGTGGACCCTGAGCGCGCCAAGGACGGGCCGTTCGGCGCGCCGATCGCGCACGGCTTCCTGACCCTCTCACTCATCATCCCGTTCTGGGGCGAGCTGTTCGACGTCGAGGGCGTCACCACCAAGGTCAACTACGGCCTGGACAAAGTCCGCTTCACGTCCCCGGTGAAGGTGGGCTCACGCATCCGGATGCAGGCCACCATCGCCGAAGTCACCGAGGTCAAGGGCGGCGCCCAGATCAAAGTCGCCAGCACCATCGAAATCGAAGGGCAGGAACGCCCCGCCGTCGTTGCAGAGTTCCTGGCCCGGTTCTACAAGTAGACCCCAACCTTTCTCCACAGCAGTCAAAGAAGGAACAACCATGTCCGGAGTCAACCAGCTGCAAGCCATGGGCACTGCCGAGCGGCGCAAGGAAGCGCGCACCGTCATCGCCTCCAGCTACCTGGGCAGCACCATCGAGTACTACGATTTCCTGCTTTACGCCACCGCCGCCGCAGTAGTATTCCCGAAGGTCTTCTTCAGCGGGATGGACGACTGGGTGGGCGTGGTGGCCGCCTACGGCACGTTCGCCGCCGGCTACGTGGCCCGTCCCCTGGGCGGCATCATCTTCGGCCACTTCGGCGACAAGCTCGGCCGCAAGAACATGCTGATCATCTCCATGCTGATGATGGGCATCGCGTCCACGCTGATCGGTGTGGTCCCGGATGCCTCCGTGGCGGGCCCCTGGGGTGCGGTGCTCCTGGTCCTCCTCCGCGTCTTCCAGGGCATTGCCGTGGGAGGGGAGTGGGGCGGTGCAGCACTCATGGCGCTGGAACATTCCGAATCCGGCAAGCGCGGCTTCGCGGCCTCCTTCGTCAATGCGGGCGCTCCCACAGGCGCCGTCCTCGGCACCCTCGCCATGGGCGCATTCGCTGCCCTGCCCAACGACCAGTTCCTCAGCTGGGGCTGGCGCGTGCCGTTCCTGCTCTCCTTTGTCCTGCTGGGCGTGGGCATGTTCGTCCGCCTCAAGGTTTCCGAAAGCCCCATCTTCAAGGCTGCGCTGGAACAGGAAAAAGCTGAACAGGCGCAGGCTGACATGGAGGCCGCACAGGCGGGCATCACCGCCAAACGCGACATTCCGCTGCTGCTGGTTTTGCGCCGGCCCAAGACCCTGATCTTCACCATGCTCGCTGGCGCCGCCGGCTTCGCCCTGCAGGTGGTCCTGGCAACCTTCTCCGTCACCTACGCCGTATCCAAGGGCGCGGACCGGCAGGGCGTGCTGTACGCGTTTGCGGCGGCGTCAGCCCTGTCCATCGTGTTTGTCATCCTGGGTGGGAAACTCTCCGACAAACTGGGACGCCGGCCGGTCATGATCGGCGGACTGGTCCTGTTCATCATCTACCTCATTCCGATGTTCCAGCTGCTGTCCTCGAACAGCATCATGCTGATCTTCGTGGCTTTCGCCATCGGCCTGATGATCCACTCCACCCTGTTTGGGCCGCTGGCAGCCTTTGTGTCCGAGCAGTTCGGCACCACGTCCCGCTACACCGGGGCATCACTGGGCTACCAACTGGCCACCCTCCTGGGCGCAGGCTTCACCCCTGGCATTGTGGCCCAGATCTTCAAGGACTCCGGCCAGGACACTGCCTCGGTGGTCACCTACCTGGCCGTCATGTCCGTCGTGTCGATCGTTTTCATCCTGCTCACCCGGGAACCGAAGAACAACAACCTCCTGACAGTGAAGTCCTGACACCCGGCCCTCAGAGTCCGTATCAGCGACCCCACCTCACAGCAGAAAGGATTTGCCGTGGAAAACTTTGGCATCGGCTCATGGCTGCAGCGCCGCCGTCCCAAGTCCGGCAGCAAGGCCGCGCTCATCAGCGGCGACCGGGAGACCAGCTACGGGGAGCTCGCTGACCGGAGCGTCCGGCTGGCCAGCGCCCTCCGGGACAGGGGAGTGACGAAGGGGGCCCGGGTGGCCTACCTGGGCGACAACCATCCGTCATTCCTTGAAACGCTCTTCGCCTGCGGGCAGCTGGGGGCCATCTTCGTCCCCCTCAACACGCGCCTGGCCCCGCCGGAGATCCAGTTCCAACTTCAGGACTGCGGCGCAGAAACACTCATCCACGCCGGGAGCCTGGCCGGCCTCGCCACGGCCGGCGTGGCAGGCACGGGAGTCACCTGGCGCATCTCAGTGGATGATTCCGCCGGGGCGGCGGCTGCCCCCGAAGCGGCCGGCGGACAGGGCACGACGGCGGCGGAGGACTTCGACACGGTACTCGCCTCAGGTGCGGACCAGTACGTTGATGTGCCGGTGGAACTCGACGATGGCGCCTTGATCCTCTACACCTCCGGGACCACGGGCCGTCCGAAGGGCGCCCTGCTGACCCACGGCAACGTCACCTGGAACTGCATCAACGTGATCGTGGACTTCGACTTTTCCTCGCAGGACGTGGCGCTGATGATTTCGCCGATGTTCCACGTGGCGTCGCTGGACATGGGCGTCCTGCCGACGCTCCTCAAGGGCGGAGCGGTCATCCTCGAATCCAGGTTTGATCCGGCCAGGATCCTGAGCCTGATCGAGCAGTACAGCGTCACGACGATGAGCGGGGTCCCAACCACCTATCAGCTCATCTGCGAACACCCGGCGTGGGCAACAACCGATCTCAGCTCGCTGAACAAGCTCACCTGCGGGGGATCCGCGATCCCCATGCGGGTGCTCGACGCCTACGAGTCCCGGGGGCTCCAGATCGGCACCGGTTACGGCATGACCGAAACCGCCCCGGGAGCGACGGTCCTCCCCGCGTCGCGGTCCCGTGACAAGGCCGGTTCCGCCGGGCTTCCGCATTTCTTCACCGATGTCCGGATCGCCGACCCGATCGCCGGCATCGCGGCACCGGGAACCGTGGGGGAGATTCAGATCAAGGGCCCCAATGTGATCAGGGAATACTGGCGCAGGCCCGACGCCACCGCCGAATCCTATGCAGACGGCGGCTGGTTCAAATCCGGCGACCTCGCCTACACGGACGAGGAAGGATTCGTGTTCATCGCCGACCGGCTCAAGGACATGATCATTTCCGGCGGTGAGAACATCTACCCGGCAGAAGTGGAGCAGGCCATCAGCGAACTTGACGCCGTGGGCAGCGTGGCAGTGATCGGGGTTCCGGACGAGAAATGGGGCGAAGTTCCCCGTGCCGTGGTGCTGCTGCGGGACGGTGCCCAGCTCACCGAGGCTGAGTTGCGGACCCATCTTGAGGGCAGGCTGGCGCGCTACAAAATCCCCAAGTCGGTGGTGTTCGTGGATGACATGCCGCGCACAGCCAGCGGAAAGATCAGAAAGGCCGATCTACGGAAGCAGAGCCCGGCCCAGCCCTGATGCGCCGGTCCCTCCGGGCCAGTGCTCCACGGGAAGGAAGTCAGTGCTCCATGGGAAGGAAGAGGACGATATAGATCCCCAGGCAGGCGAGGAAAAGGACGCTGGCCGCGATGGCTGCGGTTGAAACGACGTCGGGAGTGATGGCTTCCTGGTTGATGCCGTTGATTGCGTGGTGGAAGCGTCGCTTGCGGGAGAAGTTGATGGCCAGCGCTGTGGCCAGCGGTGCCGCGACCAGGGCGCTCACAACCAAGCCGTGGTGAGGCATCCAACGCAGGAACACTGCGGCCGCAACCACAAGGGACAGGGTGGTGCGACCCCAGGCCAGATCCGTGCGTTCCGGTTGGAGTCCCGGGTCCCCATGGCTAGGTGGTCTACGTTGTGAGGTCACGGCTCAGAAGGGGCGGCCGAGGACGAACACCATCATTGTCCCGGCCACGAGTGCGCCGCCAATTGCCAGGATCGGGGCAGTCCAAGGCAGCGGAAGCGGCTCCTTGCGACGCATGGAGCGCTCAACCTTCAGCCAGCGGAAGAACGACCCGCCCCCAATCAGGAGTGCGAGCACGAGCAGCAGAACGGCTACCGACTTACGCAATCCGGCGCCGAAGAGGTCGGCCGCGAAGGCTTCGACGGCGACCCCTCCGGCCAGCAACGCGAGCGAGGTCCGGATCCACGCCAGGAAGGTGCGTTCGTTTGCCAGCGTGAACCGGGGGTCAGGCTCGGTGCCGCCGCGCAGGACACGCTCCGAGAAGCCGGATCGTTCCCTGCCAGGCTTGAGGTCCTCCATTGTGTTTCCTTCCACGTTCCTTCCTGAGTTGCGGCAGTGTGATAGCCCCGGAGCGGCGACTTACCTCTCCGGGGCCACGCACGTGACTTGGGCGCTGTGGTGCTTATGCCCGGTGGCCTGCCTCCAAGGACTCCGGCGACGCGATGGACGCAGGCGCCGCGCCGGCCACGGTGGCCGAACCAACAGGGAATGCAGCGGCCGCGGGGACGGCAGTTGCATCAAGGCCCAGCCTGCGGCGGTCGCGCTGCTGGTTGACGAAGACCAGCGCAAGGACGCCGAACGTCAGCAAAAGACCGCCAGCAAGGGCGAAAGCTGCCCGGTAACCTTCAGCAGGCGTGGCCGCACCGCCGATCAGGAAGCCGGAAACCGCCGGCGCGAAGACTCCGCCGGTGGTGAGTACTGCATTGGCGATGGACAGGTTGGCACCGCGCTGCCCAATGGTGGTGAGCTCTGCGACCACGAGGTAAGTGATGGCAAAGAGTGCCGGGGCAGTGCCGAAGCCGAAGACCATGAGGGCGATCGACAGCGCCGGGGAAGCGG
Organism: Pseudarthrobacter naphthalenicus; assembly: GCF_029076445.1. Classification (GTDB taxonomy): domain Bacteria; phylum Actinomycetota; class Actinomycetes; order Actinomycetales; family Micrococcaceae; genus Arthrobacter; species Arthrobacter naphthalenicus. The sequence continues at coordinate 153,836 of NZ_JARESG010000010.1, read as the reverse complement.
TCATGGTCGCCCCAACCAGGCAGGCCCCGGCAAAGGAGCCTGCGCCGCCCAGTACCCAGCCACGTGCCTTCCTGGTGGGAACGCCCTTCAGATGCAGGCGCTGGGTCAGCGCGCTCAAACCGACGGTGGCGATGGTGCCCCAGGCGGCCGGGAGGGCGATCATGGCACCGGACTGCTGCCCGGTGAAGCCCAGGACGTTCTGGAAGTAGGCAGGTCCCCAGGACATGGCAAGGGTGAACGTCCAGTAGCCAAAGAAGGAGGCAAGCACCGCAAAGATCCAACTGGGGGAGAGGATGGTGCGCCAGTAGCTAACCTTGGCCTCCGAAACCACCGGAGCTTCTTTCGGCGCGATGCCGTCGATTTCCTGCTCAGCCTTCCGGCTGGTGTACGGGCCTTCCTTACCCACGGTGACCCAGAAAACAGACCAGATCAGCCCCACGGTGGCCAGCACCGCGAATGCGGTCTGCCAACCGAACTGCCCGATGACCCAGGCCAGGACGGGGGCGAATGCCACGATGCCCAGGGTCACGCCGGATGAGGCCAGTGCCGCCGGGGTGGCGCCCTTCTTCTCGGGGAACCACTTGTAGATGCCATGCATCAGAACCGGCGCCAGCGGGCCTTCGCCGGCTCCCAGCAGCAGGCGGCTTGCCCAGAGTGCAGGCAAGGAGGCGAACAGAAGGATGGGGACCTGGGCTACGGACCACAGCAGGCACAGGACCAGCAGGATCCACTTGCTGGACACCTTGTTCGCGATGGGTGCGGCCACGAGCTGGGCCACACCGAAGGTCAGGAACATGGCACTGCCCACGAGGCCGAACTGTTCGGGCGTGATGCCCAGCTGTTTCATCAGCGGCACGGCGGCGATGCCGAGCACTGCCTTGTCAGCCCAGCTGAGCATCATCAGGAAGAGAAGGCTGAACGTCATGAACCAGCCGTAGCGGTTGCGCTTAGCCCGGGACCAGGTGCGGGGATCGCGGGAAGCCGCGGTGCCCCGCTTTGCGGTGAGGGGAGTTTCAGACACTTGATGCCCAATCGTTGAAGGGGAAGTCTTGCCGTTTGGAGCGGCGTTTCCTTGACTCTAAGCTCGTGTGATGGGCCTTACATTTGAGCTTTCCGTTGGGCGGAAAGCAGCTTTCCGGGGTGCCCTGCCGCTCCGTCAATGGTGCCGTCACGGTGGCCAACGAAGGCCAGCAGCGCCATGCCCACACCGCTTAGCGCGCAGGTCAGCCACCACGTAGTGCCCCACCCCCCGGTGCTGGTGGCGAGCAGGGCAAACAGCATGGGTCCCAGAAAGTTTCCCACATTGAAGATCTGCTGCGTCAGGCCCAGCACTGCGGTGACGGAACCGTCCGCGGGGGCAATGCGGACAGAGTACCTGGTCACCGCGGCTGGGATGAGCCCGCCGACGGCGGAGAACGCTGCAATGAAGGCGACCTGAAAAACGATACCGAGGCCGGTGCTTTCCCAGTCCACGGCGAACGTTGCCACCGAGGCGGCTGCCATTGCCAGGAAGGTCCAGAAAATAATTGTGCGCTCCGAGAGACCGCGTTGGATGAGCGGTCCTGCGCTGAGTGCGCCACACGCGTTGACTCCGCCCACAATAGCGCTGAGGATGCCAGGCAACGGGCCTTCCAGCCCGGCTGACCGGTAAATGGACGGCAGGAAACCGAGCACGGCAATCCACTGCGCGGTGTAGCAGGCAAAGACCAGGCCGATGATCCACGGTTGGCGGGTGGACACAGTCCGGGCCACCTTGCGGACCGCGGCCCGCAGACCGGTATCAGCAGGGACCACGTCCCGCGGCACCCGGCGCAGCAGCAGGGGCACGGGCAACAAGGTAACGACGGCCATCACCAGCCACCACTCGCGCCAGCCGGCCGCCTGCAGGAACAAAGCCCCGGCGGACAGCCCAATGAGGGTGGCCATGCCCTGGAACGCGCCCCAACTTGCCAGCGCCACGTTCAAGCGCTGAGGCGGGGTCACCTGGCGGATCAGGGCAGGGGCGACGACAACCGCCAGCAGGAACCCGATGCCTTCCAGAGTCCGCGCTGCCATTAACAGTTCGGTGCTGGGGGCCATCGCGCCGAGCGTCGATGCGACGCTCAGCAGGACGAGCCCGGCTAACAGCAGCCTGCGGAGACCCGCCAGTTCCCCGCCCACGGCCGTGACCAGCCCTCCTACGACGCTGGCGAGCTGGATAATCCCCAGAAGCAGCCCGGCCTGGATCAGCGTTGTGCCCAGATCGGCTTGAATGCCGGCCAGAGCAGCAGGGAGCTTCCAGATATGCATGGCCGCTGCGATCCCCGCCGCCAGGACGGCAAGCCACGCCCCGTCCGCCGTCGTCCGTCTGTCATCGGATGCCTTCGCGGGCAGCGGCTGTCTCAAAGTGGGGTCCTTGCTGACGGATAGCGGGGCGGTTTCAGCTTTCTTAGGCCGGTGCCAGCACCGGCTTGCCAACGGGGAACCGCTGGCCGCTGACGGCGACGTCCACGGGGCCGTCAAATGTTGAGGCGGCACGGCTGCGCCACCATTGCGGCTCGGCGCGGCCGGCCAGGTGGGAGAGGACAAGTCGTCCCACGCCTGCGGCGGCCGCTATGCGGCCTGCTCCCTCCGGCGGGGTGTGGGCGATCCGCTGGTGGTTCAGGAACTCCGGCGCGAAACCCTTGTCCGCATAGAAACCCAGGTTGACTGCTTCGTGCACCAGAACGTCCGCGCCGGTGGCCAGCACAGCCAAGGCGTCACATTCTGCCGTGTCGCCGGAGAAGACCACAGAGCCGGCGTCGGTCTCGAAGCGAAAGGCCAGCGCCGGGCGAACCGGCGGGTGTTCCACCAGGATGCCGGTGACTTTGACCCGGTCATCCTCGTAGACGTCAAAGGGGCGCTCCGCCGCGGCCGACCCGTGAGCGGGCGTGACCAGATCCACGGTGCGCACCAGGGACGCCAGCTCCGGGCGGGCCTCATCGTGCACCCGGATGTCGATGTCATACGAGAAGGCCTTCAAAGAGTGGGACACCAGCTCACCCGTCCCGGAAAGCCCTGCACCGCCGGTGCGGGTGGCATCCTTGCCCGGACCCACAATGGAGACGGGCCCGGTGAAGCCCTCCACCGGCTTGCCCCAGTTCCACAGCAGAAAACCGGGAAGTTCCACCACATGGTCCGAGTGCAGGTGGGTGACAAAACCTGCCACGAAATCCTTGCCGCGGAGCCCCGCCTCGTGTGCTGCGCGGGAGCAGCCCAGGCCAAAATCCACCATGTAAAAGGCATCGCCCACCACCAGTGCGCTGGAGATGCCGTTTTCCGGTCCGCGGATGGCCGGGCCGGCGGCGGTGCCAAGAGTGATCAGTTCGACGCTCACAGGAAAGTCCTTCTGCAGAGTTGCGGGGTCAGGAATGGGGACGGGCATTGATGACGCGGGTTTCCAGGTATTCCTCCAGCCCCCAGCGGCCACGTTCACGGCCGATGCCGGATGCCTTCCAGCCTCCGAAGGGGGCGTCCGGTTCCACCAGGGTGTGCTGGTTGACCCACACCGTCCCGGCCTCAATCCGCGAGGCCGTTGCGTAGGCGCGGTCCTGGTCGGGGGTCCAGACGGAAGCGCCCAGGCCGAATTCCCCTGCATTCAGCCCGGAGATGGTCTCATCGAGGCTGTCGTACGCCACGATCGGCAAGGCCGCCCCGAACTGTTCCTGTTCCACCAGGTCCATGCCCGGCTCGGCGTCAATGACCACCGTGGGGGAGAGGAAGTAGCCGGGCAGATCGCAGCCGGCGGAGCCGCCGGAGAGGACGCGGGCACCGGCGCCCACGGCAGAGTCAACAAGTCCACGGACCAGTTTGAGCTGGGACTCGTTGTGCATCGGTCCCATGGTGGTGCCGTCCACGATGCCGTGGCCCAGCACATGACGGGAAGCTTCAGCGGCGATGGCCTCGGCCAGTTCCGTGCTGCGGCTGCGCGGAACATAGACACGCTTGACCGCCATGCACACCTGGCCGGCGTTGCGGAAGGCACTGCCGACAATTCCGCGCGCGGTAACGGCAATATCAGCATCTTCAAGGACGATGGCCGGATCGTTGCCGCCAAGTTCCATGGTGACGCGCTTGACCGTGGAAGCGGCCTGCTGGGCGATGGATATGCCAACGTCCGTGGAGCCGGTGAACGAAATCTTGCGGATGCCGGGCGAGGTGCTCAGCGCAACATTCACCGTCCGCCGCGAACTGGTCCGGACTTGCAGCACCCCCGCGGGGAGAACCTCATTGAGTAGATCCGCGAGCGCGATGGTGGACAGGGGAGTCGACGGGGAAGGCTTGGCGATCACAGTGCACCCGGCTACCAGGGCGGGGGCGAGTTTCACGCTGAGCAGGGAGATGGGGAAGTTCCACGGCGTAATGGTGCCCACCAGGCCGACGGGCCGGTACTGAACCTCCAGCGTCCTGTCGGCCCGCGGCGCGAGGGCCTCGGCTTCGTCCCATTCCAGGTTCGCGTAATACTCAAAAAGTCCGGCCGCCACGGTGAATTCACCCGCGGCCTCGGTTTTGGGTTTGCCCTGTTCCAGCGAGAGCAGGGTTGCCAGCGCGTCCAGGTCGCGGCGGATCAGGGCGGCTCCCGCACGCAGGGCGTTGCGGCGGGCCTCCCGGTCGGCGGCCCAGCGGGGTGCGGCTGCACGGGCTGCCGCGACTGCCTGTTCGACGTCCTGCTGCGTGTTTTCCGGAGCGCGCCCCACCAGCTCGAGAGTGGCCGGGTCGCGGACCTCGTAATGTGCTGCCGTCATGGTGGTCCTTTCGGCCGGATGCGAATTCTTATCCCAGTGTCATGGCACCGGTCACACTCCACCCGGATCTTTCCGCCCAACGGAAAGGCTGCGAGAATCGGTTGGTTCGCGTTGCCACTATGGAGTGAAGCACGTCACGCACTAACGAGGAGTCTCCATGTCCCAAGAGCAACTGCCCATCGTCCTGACGGGGGTTTCATCCGGCATTGGCGCCCGGACGGCACGGATCCTGTCCGCTCGCGGCGTGCCGCTGATCGGCATCGACCGCAACCCGCCCGCTGACTTCAGCGGCACGTTCGTGCAGGCGGACCTTTCCAGTCAGGCCGGCATCGACGCGGCTGCGGCTGCAGTTTCCGCCGCAGCGCCGCACGGCATTGCGGGCCTGGCCAACATCGCCGGCGTGCCCGGCACGGCACCGTGGCGTACTGTGCTCTCGGTCAACGTCTTCGGTGTCCGCGGACTGGTCCGGGCATTGGCCCCGCTGCTTGGTGAGGGGACCGCCGTCGTGAACCTGGCCTCCAGCGTTGCCGTGTACTGGCGGGAAGTGAAGGCGAAGTGCTCCACTTTTGCGCTCGCGGACGATCAGGCCGCTGCCTTGGATTCGATCGCTGACGATCAAGAGGTCACCGCCGAGTCCTACCTCTTCTCCAAGCAGTGCGTCCGCGTCCTCACCGAACACCTGGCGGCGGAACTGCTGCCGCGGCGGATCCGCGTCAACAGCGTCAGCCCGGGACCCGTGGCCACCCCCATCCTTGAAGACTTCAAGAAAGACCACGGCCGCGACAAAGTAGAGGGCGCCGGTGCCCTGCTGGGCCGCTTCGGCGACCCCGACGATATTGCGCCCGTCATCGACTTCCTGCTCCGCCCCGAATCGGGCTGGGTCAACGGCTCCGATATCCGCGTGGACGGCGGCCTGGGGGCCTACCGCGGCTCCGGGCTCACCTCCGTGCCCGGCTGAGCGCCTTCATCCCACGGAGGATGCATTGATGCCCGACGCCGGTGCCTCACCTTTCGCGCTAGGAGGCACCGGCGTCGGGCCTAAAGTCGGGCCTAAAATGGGAGGATACGGCACTACGCCAACCGCGGAGCCGCTTTCCTCAACGCTCAGAAGGGTGAAGCATGGCAAACGCTGCCCCGGTGGGCAGGACCACCCGCAGCTCTGCGTCACCGGTTAAGCCCAAGCCGCTGCCGGATGGCAAAGGCGGTACCGTTCAGCAGCAAGCGGTGAGCGTGACCTCCCGCGCCCTGGCTCTCCTGGGCACCTTCGACAGCGAACACTCCGTTCAGAGCCTGAGTGCCATGGCCCGGCGCGCAGGGCTGCCGGTGGCCACTGCACACCGCCTTGCCGGCGAACTGGTGGCTTGGGGCGGTCTGGAGAAGCTGAACGGCGAATACCGGGTGGGGCAACGGATCTGGCGGCTTGGCCTCTTGGCCCCCGCGCAGCAGAACATCGCCGAGGTGGCTGCTCCGTTCATGCAGGACGTCCTCTTCGTCACCCACAACGTGGTGAACCTGTTCATTCTGGATGGCCAGGAGGTCCTGCTGGTCGAGCGGATGTCCGGCACAGGCGCCGGACAGCCGTTCCGGCGGGTAGGCGCGCGCCTTCCGCTGCATGCCAGCGCTGCGGGCAAGATCATGCTGGCTTACGGGGCCAAGGACCTGTTTTCCGCCGCTGTCCGGCACTTGGAGCCGCACACGCCCCGCACCATCACCAATGCCGTGGTGCTGGGCACAGAAATCGAACGCGTGCGGGCCAGCGGCTATGCCACCACCGAGGAAGAGGCCGGGGCGGACAACTACGGCCTGGCCGTCCCGGTGTTCCTGCCCAACAAGCAGGTGGTGGCTGCCCTGGGCATCGTGACCCGGGGCCGGCCGGCGCCGGCGGGCAGTGTGGTTCCCGTACTCAACATCGCTGCACGGGGGATTGCGCGGCGGCTCGGGGTAGAGCACCTTCCGCAGTAGTTTCCGGCTTCGGGCCGATCCCGTCCGGCAAATCTTTCCGTTGGATGGAAAGCCGTCGTCAGCATGTGTTGCAGACCACCTAACCTCAAGTAAGCCATCTTTCGGGCCGGATATCCGGCCGAAGTCTGCATGGCAGGCGAGCCGTTCCAAAGGAAGTGAAGACTGATGACTGCATCTGCAGGAGCCACCATTGACGCTGTTGTCGATCAGGTGGACGTTGTGGCGGACCAGGTAGTTTCCCTGGTTCTGCGGCGCGTGGACGGCCAGCCGTTCGAGCCATGGCAGCCCGGCGCACACATTGATGTCCATGTCGGCGACGGCCTGGTGCGCCAGTACTCCCTGTGTTCCTCTCCGCAGGAATTGGATCACCTGCGCATAGGCGTGCTCCACGTGCCTGATTCCCGAGGCGGGTCCAAAGCGGTCCACGCCCTGCTGGCCGGAACAGCCATCACCATCTCCGAGCCGCGCAATAACTTCGCCATGCGCGAATCACGGCGCTACCTGTTCCTCGCAGGCGGCATTGGCATCACGCCGCTGATCCCGATGCTGGAAGCGGCCGAGGCTGCCGGCAAGGAGTGGACGCTGATCTATGGTGGGCGAAGCCGCCGGACGATGGCGTTCGCACAGCAGCTTGAGGACCGGTATGGCGCTGAACGAATCCGGATCATCGCTGAGGACGAGGTTGGGCGGCTCGACCTTGACGAGATTCTCGGCATGCCCCGGGCGCACATGCTGGTATACGCGTGCGGTCCCGGGGGACTGCTCGGCGCAGTGGAAGAACGCTGCATGGGCTGGCCCCCCGGTGCGCTGCACACGGAACGCTTCGTGGCGTCCACCCTGGGTGCCGCATCGGCCAACGCCCCGTTCGAGGTGGAACTGGCCCGCACCGGAAAAACGGTCACAGTGCCGAACGACAAGACCATCCTCGAAGCTGTGGAAGAGGTGGGCGTGCGTGTCCTCTCATCCTGCCGCGGCGGGTTGTGCGGCACCTGCGAAACCCAGATCATTTCCGGTGAGCCCGAGCACCGCGATGCTGTGCTGACCGACGAAGACCGCGAGGCGGGCGAGATCATGCTGGTCTGCGTTTCCCGAGCCGCCGCCGGGTGCCCGCGCCTGGTTCTGGATCTCTAAAAATCCTGCTTTTCGCGGGTATCCGGATTTGGTCCGGTCACCGGATTGTTCAGCCAAGATTTGTCACCAGGAGTGTTTCTCATGACCGCTACCACCCATGATGCCTACGTATTGGGCGAAGACCCCTTCGAGACCGCCAACCTTCTGGACCCGTACCCGTTCCTGGGGCGGCTCCGCGATGCCGGCGCCGTGTCATATCTGGAGAGCACCGGCAGCTATGCCGTGGCCGGGTACCAGGAGGTCTATGAAGTCCTCACCGACTTTGAAACCTACATCTCTTCAGGTGGACTGGGCCCCCGGGACATCCGGAAAGACTCGGGTTGGCGCCCGCCCAGCATTCTCGAATCGGACCCGCCCATCCACACGGTAATGCGCCGCGCGCTCACCGGTGTCATTAATCCCGGAACGGTCCGCGCCCTCCGGGAGCCGTTCACGCCGCCGGCCATTGAGCTGACGGAGCAGCTGGCCCGCCGTGAGCGTTTCGACGCCATCACCGACCTCGCCGAGAAGTACCCCCTGCGAGTCTTCCCGGACGCGGTGGGGATTCCCGACGTCGGCCGTGAACACCTGTTGCCGTACGGCAACATGGTTTTCAACGCATTCGGTCCGGAGAACTACATCTTCAAGCAGGCCTTTGCCCAGGGTGACGAGCACGCCGCAGCGGTGATGCGCAACTGCCAGCGCGAAAACCTGGACGACGTCGGTTTTGGTGCCCAGATATGGGAACGTGTGAAGGAGGGGCTGATCACTGAACAGCAGGCCACGCTGCTGGTCCGCGCCCTGCTGTCAGCCGGTGTGGACACCACCATCTTCGGAATCGGCAACACCCTTTCGGTGCTGGCCCGCTACCCGGAGGCCTGGGCCAGGTTGCGGGAAAACCCGAAGATGGCCAAATTCGCCGTCGACGAGGCTTTGCGCCTGGAATCGCCGTTCCAGAAGTTTCACCGGACCGTTGCAGTGGACACCGTCCTTGGTGGAGTGCATCTGCCGGCCGGTGCGAAGGTGCTGGTCTTCCTGGGCGCCGCGAACCGGGACCCCCGCAAATGGGGTGACAACGCCGACGAGTTCGACCTGGACCGCAACGCCTCCGGTCACGTCGCATTCGGAATGGGGCTGCACCAGTGCGTGGGTCAGCCGATCGCCCGGCTCGAAATGGAAATCGTGCTGCAGCAGCTGCTCCAGCGGGTGGCAGCCATCGAACCCGACGGCGCCCCGGTGCCGATCCTGCACAACGTGCTCCGCGGATTCGAGTCCTTGCCGGTGCGGATCACGGCCGCGTAGGACCCCAACGTTTGGGGACTGCAGCAAAGACGGGGGACCACGTCGACTTGCTCTCCATCAGGGGGACGGCCAGACTGACTGTTAAGCCACCAAGTCCAGCCATCCTTCCGCATATCTGAAGAGGAGCGACAGCTATGACCACCTCAACCATCCAAGCTCCGGCGACATTCGCCGGGCAGGACATCAGCCTCCAGTACATCGCCGGGACATGGCGTGAGGGCCGGTCCGAGAAGACCCTCACCGTGATGAACCCCTTCGATGACAGCGTCCTGACCACCATCCGTCAGGCCTCCGCCGACGACGTGGACGAGGCGTACCGCGCCGCGGAGGCAGCCCAGGTAGGGTGGGCTGCCCTGCCGCCGGCCGATCGCCAGAAAGTAATGCGCCGTGCCGCGCAGATCCTTGAGGAGCGCCGCGAAGAGATCGTGAACTGGCTGGTCCGCGAGTCCGGCTCGACGTTGCTGAAGGCCAATGTCGAGGTTTCGCTCGCAGCCGGAATCACCCAGGAGTCGGCGTCGTTCCCCACCCGGGTCCACGGCAAGATCTTTGACTCCAACACCCCTAACCGTGAGATGCGGGTCTACCGCAAGCCGATCGGCGTGGTGGGCGTGATCAGCCCGTGGAACTTCCCGCTGCACCTGTCCCAGCGGTCCGTGGCCCCGGCCCTGGCGCTGGGCAACGCCGTGGTCATCAAACCGGCAAGTGATACCCCGGTGACCGGAGCGCTCATCCTGGCGCGGGTTTTCGAGGAAGCCGGCCTGCCGGCTGGGGTGCTCTCCACCGTCATCGGTGCCGGTTCGGAGATTGGTGACGAATTTGTGGCCCACCCTGTACCGGGACTGATTTCCTTCACCGGCTCCACCCCGGTCGGGCAGAACGTGGGCGCGGTGGCCACCAGCGGCGAACACCTGAAGAAAGTGGCCCTGGAGCTCGGCGGAAACGCCCCGATGGTGGTGCTGGACGACGCCAACCTCGAAGCCGCCGTGGGCGCCGCCATTCCCGGCGCTTTCCTGCACTCCGGCCAGATCTGCATGTCCGTCAACCGGATCATCGTCGAAGCCCCGATCTACGACGAGTTCGTCTCGCGTTTCGCCGAGGCCGCCGCGAAGGTGCCCTACGGCGACCCCACGGCCAAGGGCACGCTGGTGGGACCCGTGGTCAATGACTCCCAGCTGGCAGGGCTCAAGCAGAAAATCAAGTGGGCCCAGGAAGCCGGTGCCCGCACCGTGGTGGAAGGCGAGATCCGGGGCCGGGTTGTGCCCCCGCACGTCTTCGCCGACGTCACTGCTGACATGGAGATCGCCCGCGAGGAAATCTTCGGCCCAATGGTTGCAATTCTGCGGGCAGAGGATGAAGCACATGCCCTCGAACTTGCCAACGACCACGCCTACGGCCTCTCCAGCGCGGTCTTTACCCAGAATCTCGACCGCGGCCTGCAGTTCGCCCAAAAGGTCAAGGCCGGGATGACTTTCATCAACGAGATGACAGTCCAGGATGAAGCGCACGTGGCCTTCGGCGGGCAACGCAATTCCGGCCTGGGCCGCTTTAACGGCGAGTGGGCCATCGAGGAGTTCACCACCGACCACACCATCGGAGTCACCCGCCTCTAACAGGCGATACACACGAAGCGGCCTGCCCGGCCCGTCACGGACCGGGCAGGCCGCTCTTGTGCCTTCGAGCTCCTGTGCCTTGGAAACGGATCAGTCCGGCCGGCTCGGCAATGCCGCCCCTTCTGACCTTAGGAGGCTGGAGAAGCGCTGATCCATGTGCCGAGTTCACCCAGTGTCTGAGCTGAAATCTGGTGCCCACCGGGGTCTCGGCGGGTATGGACGGTGGCGGCGGAGTCGGTAGTCAGGTACTCCCAGGTCCGGGCAAGGAGTTCGGCCGGGATGACCCGGTCCTGGTCGCCCTGGGCAACGAAGACGGACAGTCCTGCCAGCCGCCCGGGCGTGACAGGGACCCCGGCCTCGAAAGGCAGGGTGCCGTAAAGGATGGCAGCCCCTGCGTAGCGGTTTGGATCCTCCAGGACCAGCCCGCCGGCAAAGGCGGCGCCCCCGCTGAAGCCCACCAGGATGACGGGCCGGCCGGCGGGAGAGTAGTCATCGAGCCAGCGCCGGAACCAGGCCATTTGTTCAGCCAGCGACTCGGGCGTGGGACGGCCGATCCCGCGGTTCGCAAACCATGCGTAGCCGCCTCCCTCCGCTATGGGTGCCCGGACTGCAGTGTAGGCAAATGCTTCCGGGAGATGGGCGGCCAGGCTGAGGATTTCGCGCTCATTGGAGCCCCGCCCGTGCAACAGCACCACCAGGGGTGCGGCCGGGTCGGTTGATCCTGCCGAGGCCACAACGGGCTGGGCACTTGCGGGAGACAGGCTTGGGTCGGCGGGGAGCGTCATCGGTAATCCTTACGGGAAGGCGGTCTAATGGTTGAAGATACAACAATTAGACCGCCTGTAGGGGCGGGTGTCAATGCCGGGCCGCCCGCATCCATGCCGCGTCAGTCTGAATCCATCAGCTCGAGCAGTTTCTTGGCGGCGTCCCGGATGTCGTCGTGCCCGTGCTGGGCGGCCCGGCTCTCCAGCGAAATGACGGCGCAGCGGTGGACCTTCTTGAAATCTCCGAACGGAAAGCTAACGCTCCCCTTTGTGCCTTCGGACTGCTCATCGTCCCGGCCGAGGTGCCATTCGGCGAAAGCCGCGAAGCCGTGTTTGTCGATGAACGCGTTCTCCTCGTCCGTGCTGGGAGCATGTTCACTCCAGTCATCGCGGACGTCGTGTTCGACCTTTCCGCTCTCGATGAGCTTGCGGGCGTGGGTCATAGCTTTGCGGTTGAGCTTGGCGGCCATGGTGCCTCCTGCGGTTCAGCGTCGAATGCCGGCAAATTCAGCGTAACCCCGCAGGTGCCTCCGGAGTCTGTCGAATTGGCCACACTATTGCCTAAGTGGTGGGGCAATGACCTAAACTGCTTCACTGAGGCGCCTGAAATGGTGCCGCGCAGCAACGAAAGTGAATCCCGCTATGGCTACCGATTACGACGCTCCACGCAAGACAGACGACGAGTCGTCCGCAGAGTCGCTGGAAGCACTCCAGGCATCCCGCGGCGGCAATGCCCAGACCGCCGTCATCGACGTCGAGGAGAACGATACCGCCGAGGGCATCGACCTGCCCGGGGCCGATCTCTCCGGCGAGGAACTGACCGTTGTGGTTGTTCCCGAGCAGTCCGACGAGTTCACCTGCTCGTCCTGCTTCCTGGTCCGGCACCGGTCTCAGGTTGCCCGTGAAAAGAACGGCCTGAAGTACTGCATCGAGTGCGAGGGCTAGCAGCCTCCACTCCCCGGATCGCGAGCAAAAGCCCCGTCAGCCCAGCGGCCGAACGGGGCTTTTGCATCTCCCGCGGCACAACCTGGATGCGCTTTCCGGTAGGCCGGTCCGGCGTCGTTATGGTGCATCACGACGCGATGCAGAAACGGTGTTAATAGCGTTTCGTTGCGCGGCAAAAACCCGCCGGAATTACCCGGCTGTGACCGGACATCCCCGCCCCTAACGGTTCCGCGCCGAAGCGGCCACAGCCCTTATTTACGGCCCTCGAGGCTCCTACCCTTGATGTATCCAAAGACTCGAAGGGTGGCCCACAATGAAGAAGTTTCATACTTGGCTGGCAGTCATCGTGATGACTGTTGGATTGGGTTTCCTGACTCCAGGGCCCGCCTCGGCGGCAACCTCCTACTGCGGGCTCACCTGGGGGTCGCTGGCCAAGACGGGCCCGGAAATGAGCTCCGCATCCGTCACCAACGTCAGGACCGGGCAGCACTACTGCTTCGACCGGATGGTGGTGGATGTCAACGGTCCGGTTAAGGGTTACTCGGTTCGGTATGTACCGGCAGTGGTCCAGGACGGCTCCGGCATGGCTGTCCCGCTGCGGGGTTCGGCCTTCCTTCAGGTCACTGTGAACGCGCCGGCCTATGACGTCAAGGGCCAGCCCACTTACAACCCGGCCCCGCCCGCGGAACTTTCCAACGTGTCCGGATACCAGACCTTCCGCCAGGTGGCGTACGCAGGCAGCTTTGAAGGATATACCAGCCTCGGGCTCGGCGTGCGTGGCCGGCTCCCGTTCCGGGTCTTCGCCCTGGACGGTCCCGATTCAGGCTCACGGCTGGTGGTGGATGTGGCGCACTTCTGGTGAGCGCCTGTGCGCTCGCAGCCGCGTATCGGTTCGGAGGGGTGCCCATCGGCCGGACCATGAATCCCGACGGCGGGCTACTCCGGGCGGTTACCCTGGCGCAGCGCCGCGCGCAGTTCCTTCCAGGCTCCGGTGGACCACAGTGCCCAGAGGACCAAAACTGGCTGGAAGAACAAGCGCGTGAGCCTGGCGCGGTCCGTGTCCAGGCCAAACCCGTCGGTGCGGGTCACGTACTGCGAAATGTTGCCGGGGAAGATCAGCACGAAGAACGCCGCCGCCGCCAGACCCACCGGGACACGGCGCTTCCGCAGGGCGATCAACGCGGCACCGAGGCCGATTTCAACCACGCCTGATGCCAGCACCACAAAGTCTTTATCCATCGGGAACCACGGCGGTACCTGCGCCTGAAACTCTTGACGTGCGACGGTGAGGTGGCTGACCCCGGCCGCAGCCAGCGCACCACCCAGGAGAACTGCCCCGATCAGCCGGGGCGCCGGGATCTTCCCCGCTGGGTGCGTCAGGAGCCGGACCAAAGCTGTTCGGGTGAGCGTCATGACTGAAAACGTAGCACGTATTCCACACCCGCCTACCCGCCGGTAACCTTCCGTCCGCGCTCAAGGGCGCGCCCCAAAGCACCTGTATTTGGGGGCGTGCAGGACATCCTAGTAAGCTCACTGAGAAATCCGGCCCGGCCCCCCGCGCAGCCCCGGGCGGACTGATAGCGTCGGCATTACTGGACCAATCGAGGAGGATTCATGAAAGCTTCACCGACCCTGACCAACAACCTGCAGGCCGTTCTCGCAGACCTGATCGAACTGCACATCCAGGGCAAGCAGGCCCACTGGAACATCGTGGGAACCAACTTCCGGGACCTGCACCTGCAGCTGGACGAAATCGTCGATGCCGCCCGCCAGTTCGCGGACGACACAGCCGAACGGATGCGTGCACTCCATGCCCTGCCGGACGGCCGCAGCGCCACCGTGGCCAAGTCCACGTCGCTGGCTCAGTTCCCGGAAGGCCTCATCAGCACCAAGGACGCCATCGAGCGGATCGTGGCCGCCCTTGAGGCCGCCGTTGGCACCATGCGCAAGGTTCATGACGAGGTGGATGAAGAGGATCCCACTACCGCGGATCTGCTGCACGAATTCATCGCCAAGCTGGAGCAGTACGCCTGGATGGTCAATGCCGAGACCATGAAGGCGTCCGCCAGCGTCACCGCCCCCGACTCGAAGTAGCACCCGGGCTTTAGCGTGAGCAGGCCGCGGTGCCGGAGATCATCTCCGGCACCGCGGCCTTCTGTTGTCCGCCCCCGCCTGCGCACGCGCGTGTCAGCATCCCCGTCTGCGTAGTCCGTCTGCGCAGTCTGTCTGCGCAATCCCCTCAGCGCAATCCCGTCGGCGCAATCCTGCACGCCGGACTGCGGCCCCTAGTCCGCCGTCGGAATTCTGCGGAGTACGACGGCGGTGAGGCCCGCGGCTCCAGCCATCAGCACCAGCGCAATTGCGGCAGTGATGTGGACGCCCGAATCAAATGCGAGGCGCGCCGCTTCGCGCAGAGGGGCGCCCAGAGGGGCGGGCGCGCTGACCGCCAGTTCCATGGCCCCTGCGAGGGTTTCACCGGCCCGATCCAGGGCGCCGCCGGAGGAGGATTCCTCCAGCCCTGCAGGAAGGCGGATGTTGTGCTGGTAGGACGCGGTGAGAATCGAGCCCAGGACGGCCGTCCCCATCAGTGACCCCACCTCATAGCCGGTTTCTGAGATGGCGGCCGCCGCACCTGACTGCTCGGCAGGAACGGCGCCCAGGATGAGGGCGTTGGAGATTGTCTCCGAGGCACCCACTCCGAGGGCAAGGACCAGGAGGGCTGCCAGCAGGAAAGCGGGTCCGGAAGCATGATCGCCAAAGACGACGATCCCGTAGCCGGCGGCGGTGAGAGCCAGGCCGCCGGCCACCACGAAGCCTGGCCGCACCTTCCTGACCAAGGGCACTACCGCGAGGCCCGCCACCACCGTGGCTATCAGGGCCGGGATCATGGCGACACCGGCGGCTGAGGGGGTCATCCCATCCAAGAGCTGCAGGTGCTGGGCAAGGAACAGGATGAAGCCGTTGAAGGAGAACAGTGCCAGGACGTTTGCCGTGATGGCGGTACTGAAGACCGGGTTGCCGAACAGCGAAATGTCCAGCATGGGGCTGGCCAGCCGTTGCTGGCGGCGGACGAAGAGGAATCCCATGGCGAGGCCAAAGGCGATCAGCGCTAACGGTGCGGGCCCAAGACCTTCGGTGGCCAACTCCTTGATGCCATACACCACAGGCACCATCACCAGCAGCGAAAGGGCAATACTCGGCAGGTCCAGCCGCCCGGGGCGGGGGTCCTTCGACTCCGGGATGAATGCAGGGCCGAAAACCAGGAGCGGAAGCATGAGGGGGACCGCGACAAGCAGGACAGCACCCCACCAGAACTCCTGCACCAACCAGCCGCCAAATATAGGTCCCAGAGCTGCGCCACCGGAGAAGCCGGCCGCCCAGATGGCCACGGCAAGGCGGCGCCGGTTTGGGTCGGGAAAGATGTTGCGGATCAGGGACAGGGTGGAGGGCATCAGCATGGCGCCGAACAAGCCCAGCGCGGCGCGCCCGGCAATGAGCCATTCGGCGCTGGGGGCGAAGGCTGTGACTGCCGAAACGGTGGCGAAGCCAACGCTGCCGATCAGCAGCAGGCGGCGGCGGCCAATCCTGTCGCCGAGGCTGCCCATGGCCACCAGCAGGCCGGCAAGCACCAGCGGGTAGGCGTCCACGATCCACAGCAACTGGATCCCGGTTGTCTGCAGGCTGCCCGCAATCGCGGGGAGCGCGAACGTCAGCGCGGTGTTGTCCACGGCAACCAGAAGTACGGGGAACATCAGCAGGGCCAGTGCGAGCCAGTCACGCCACGGCGCTCCGGTGGGTCCGGCGGGCAGGCTTGAGGTCGATGTGCTCGCAGGGTTCTGATGGGAGGCGGCGGACAACGTCATCCCTTAACTATACCGTCCAGACGGTACAGTTAAGGAACCTCGCCCTGACCATGCATGATGGGATCCATGCCCAGAAAGCCCGTAGCCCGTGACGCCGTCCTTGACGCTTTTGAAGAACTCCTGATCAGTGTGGGGGAGCGTGCGGCCACCCTGGATGCCGTGGCGAAGCGGGCCGGCGTGTCCAAAGGCGGGCTTTTGTACCACTTCCCCAACAAGGAGGCGCTGATCGCGGCCATGCTGGAGCGGTTGGATCTGCTGGCCGGGGAAGACATCGCCCTCATGTCCGCCGCGCCGGAAGGTGCGGCCACATACTTCATCCGGACCTCGCTCTGGTCCGGGTCACCGTTGGACCGCTCGTTCCTTGCCGCCAGCCGGTTGGCGGAAGTGGCCCATGTGGAGGCCCGGCGCCGGTTCGCCGGCATTCAGCAGCAATGGCTGGACCTGATCGCCGCCGATGTGGGCACCGGGATGGCGAAGGCCGTGCTGTATATGGGGGACGGGTTGTACCTGAACGCCATGTGGGAAGGCGGGCCGGCCTCAAAGACCGACGGCCGGCAGGGCGATGTCGAGGTGCTCCTGGCGGCGGTGGAGCGGCTCCGCGGCTGATTCTGCGCATTCGGGGCGGGCCCGCGTGGCGCCCCGGGTCTCCGGACGCTCCTTCGCCCGGCACCCGGCCCCGGAATGATGGCGCAGAACCCGATGCCGGGTTCATCCCGGAGAGCCTCAGTTGTTCAGAGCCGCCCAGAGGTTGAGGGACGCGGCAAACACAATCCAGGTGATGTAGGGCAACAGCAGGAGCCCGGCCCAACGGCTGACGGGGCCAAAGCGCATGACCGTCACCGTGACCGCCGCGATCAGCGCCACGATGATGGCGAAAGCCAGCCAGAGCGCAGCCGTCCCCATCAGCGGGTACAGGCTGAAGAAGGTGGGCGTCCAGAGCAGGTTCAGGAAGAGCTGGACCCCATAGACAACCAGCGCCGGCCGTGACGCCGGAACGTGGCGGCGCCAGACCAGCCAGGCCGCCACCGCCATGGCGGTGTAAAGCGCTGTCCACACCGGCCCGAACAACCAGTTGGGTGGTGACCAGGGGGCTTTGTCCGCGTCAACGTACCAGCCGTTCACATTGGACACTGTGGAGAACGCACCCAGCCATGCGACGAACGCGGACGCTGCCAGGAAGGCCGCGAGGACAACTACCTGCGCTCCGGCGCCGGGTTCCCTGCCGGACGGGCTGGCTCGCGGCGGACTTGGGGTGGACTTTTCCGGCAGTGGCTCCATGGGTCAACCCTTGCGAAGGGCGGGCCGCCGGTCAAGCCGTACGCCACCGGCCTGAAACGGCCGCGCCGGTTCAGGCTTTAGACTTGTGGCTACATGTCCGCACGCAGCCACGAGAACAGAACCACGAACGAAACCCTGAGATTGGACACGGCCCCCTTGCGAGAATTCACCGCCCGCTTTGCCACTGCGGAGGAAATTGAGAACTGGGACAAGCACGTCACGGCCAACCCCAATGGCGGCAACATGCTGCAGTCTGCGGCCTACGCGTCGGTTAAGAACGGGAGCGGCTGGAATGTGCGCTTCCTCGTCCTGGAGCGGGCGGGTACGTCCAGCTACAACCTGGTCCTGGAGAAGAAGTTCCCCATCCTTGGCCGTCTCTGGTACCTGATCAAGGGGCCGGATCTGGACTCCGCCGCGGATTTGAAGCCGGCCCTGGATGCCTGCGCGGCGTTCGCCCGGAGCCGGAAGCTCAACGTCTTCACCATCAAGATTGAACCGGACATCGTCTCCTCGCCCGAAGCCCAGGTGCAGCTCACCGCGGCAGGCCTGGTCAAGGCTCCGAACATCCAGTCGAACGACTCCACGGCGCTGCTGGACATCACGGCACCGGAAAATGAGGTGCTCCGCGCCATCTCATCCCGCGCCAGGAACGCCATCCGCCGGGCCGAACGTGAAGGCTGCACGGTGGTGGAGCGCGAACAGAGCCCGGAAACCTACAGGGCCCTCTATGATCTGATGGCGGACACCGTGAGCGCCAAGGGCTCCATGCCGCTGCGCAGCTACGAGTACTATGCCCGGTTCTGGGACGAGTTCTGCAGCCGCGGCCAGGGCCGGTTTTTCTTCGCCCATGAGGACGGCAAACCGAGTGTGGGCGCCTTTGTGATCAACTACGGTGCCAAGGCAACCTACAAGGACGGCGGGTCCACCCAGAACCGCAAGCAGTACGGCGATTCCCACCTGGTCCAATGGACGGCGATCCGCCGCATGCAGGAACTGGGCTGCACCGAATACGACTTCTGCGGCACCCCGCCGGCGGCGCAGATCAAGGACAAGACGCACAACCTGTATGGCATGGGCATGTTCAAGACCAGTTTCACGAAGACTGTCACAGACTTCGTCGGCTGCCACGATTACGTCCTCGCCCCGGTCCGGCACGCCCTGTGGGTCAAGGGCGCGGAGCGGATCTTCCGCCGGCTCGAAACAGCCCGCACCGGCCAGCAGTTCTACTGACAGCGCGTCCCGCGCATCCCACCACCCACACACCAACGAACGCCAGCGCCTTTCCCCGGCCCGGCGGCGCAGCCACAGATGAGGTTACTTCCGTGAATCCAACCAAGGCAGGAACCGGGCTTGAGCTCGGCGTCCTCAGCGATGCAGAGTTCGAAGCGTTCGCGCTCACACACCCGCAGAACAACTTCATCCAGTCCGCTGACTTCGTCCGGTTCCAGCGTGCCCGCGGCCAGGTGGTGGAGCTCTTCGGCGTCAGGCGCGACGGCGAACTCGTCGCCGCCGGGAAACTGAACTACACCACCAACCGCTGGGGCTACAAGGTCTGCGAGTGCGCCAAGGGCCCCCTGATGGACTACGCGGACGCCGTCCTGGTGCGTGACGTCGTCGGACTTCTCAAAGAGCGCGCCGCCGGGCGCAAAGCAGCGGAACTGCGGATTTCTCCGAACCTGCCGTACATCGCCCGCGATGAAGACGGCGCCGAGCACCCCGAGATCACGGACAACAGGCCGCTCGTGGCCGAGCTGGCCCGCCTGGGCTTTGAACACCAGGGCTCGGAAATGGACTTCGTCAATGTGAACTGGATGTTCATCAAGAAGCTCGAAGGCATCAAGGATTCCGAAGAGCTCATCATGAGCACCAGCTACCGGACCCGCAAGGCCATCCGCAAGGCTGAGAAGAACGGGGTGTTCCTGGAACAGGCCACCCTGGAGACCCTCGATGAGTTCTACAACGCGCTCAGCACCGCGGGGGACGAGAAGGGTTTCGTGTACCGGGAGCGCGAATACTACGAACAGCTCCTGCGGACCACCTCGCCCGAGTTTACGAAACTGATGATGGCCAAGATCGATATCCCGGCCTACCGGAAGTCCATCACCGAACGCCTGGAAGCCGAGTCCGCGGCTGCGGCGGAGCTCCGCCGCGAGGTTGAGGAAACGGGGAGCAAGAAGAAGGCCAACCGGCTCAAGGTGGTCCAGGACCTGGCGGACAGCTACGAGCGCAGCCTCAAGGACATTGAGCGTTTCCCCGATTCCGTGGGCGTGGCCACCGTGGCTGCCATCCATTTCGTCTGTTTCGGCGACGAAGTGGTGTGCGTGATCGGCGGGACCGTGCAGGACTACATCTACTTCAACGGCGCCACCTCCCTGTACTGGGGCATGATGCTCCACGGACTGGAGCAGGGCTACGCGCGGTACAACTTCTATGGCACCTTCGGCATCGAGGGGCAGGACGAGGAAGGCCACGGCGGCTACCAGTTCAAGAAGGGCTTCGGCGGCGAAGTGGTCCAGCTCGTGGGCGATTTTGTGATGCCGGTCAGGCCCCTGCCCTTCCGGGCGAACAGGCTGGCCCGGGCCGCCGTGGCCGCGGCCCGCACTGTCCTCGGCAAGCTGCCGCTGAAGCGGCAGGCCTAGCACCAACCCACCAAGCGTCAGAGGGAGGCGGACCACCGTGAACAAACGTCCCGAGAATTACCGCGGCAAGCCGCACACCGACGGCCTGCCCAAAACGGAGCCTCTCTCGGCCTCCCAGCTCGGTCACGACGCTGCAGCCAAGCGGATGCTCCGGCGCCTGGTCCAGGGAGAGAACCCGCCGACGGCGCCCCTCAGCATCGTGGACAGGCTCGCAGGGAGCCCCTACGCCAACCCCATGATCCAGGTGGGGGGCGTGGACACCTCTGCCCGCAAGACCCTGGACTTTGCCCTGCACCTCGCCGAAACCATGTTCCGGTACGGGGCGGGCGCCCTGGAAGTGGAGACCAGCATCATCGCGGTCACCGCGGCGCTCGGGCTGAAGAACATCGAAGTGGACATCACCAACCAGTCCGTGGCCATCAACTACGCTCCCAAGGACCAGCCGCCCATCGCGCTGCTCCGGGTGGTGCGGTCCTGGACCAACAACTACGCCGGGCTCGCGAAAGTGCACCGGCTGGTGACGGACATTGTGGCCGGGGGAGTGGGCCGCGATGAGGCCATCCGCCGCCTGGACGAAGCGATCACCAGCCCCAAGCCGTTCCCCCGCTGGATGGTCACCATGGCCTTCGGCGTGTTCGCGGCAGTCTTTGTGGGTGTCCTGGGCGGGGGCCCGGCGTCCTCGGCCATCGCGTTCGTGGCAAACCTCGGCGTCAGCCTCCTGGCCCGCCAGCTGGGCCGGTGGCGGGTTCCGGACTTCTTCACGACGGCGGCATGCTCCTTCGGTGTCACGCTCACCGCGCTGCTGTTGTGGCGCTTCAACCTCACCAACGCGCCGGCGATCGTGGTGGTGGGCGGCATCCTGCTGCTCCTGCCCACCGGCCGCCTGGTTTCCGCCGTCCAGGACGCCATCAACGGGTTCCCCGTGACGGCCGCGGGCCGGTTCCTGTCCACACTGCTGACCTTCGGCGCGATCGTGGCCGGGATCGCGGTGGCCTCGGTGGTGGGGGCGATGTCCGGGATGCAGGCCATTGACGTTACCGAAACGTTCCCGCCCGCCTACCATCTGTGGGTCCTGGTGATCTTCACGGCCATCGCCGTGATGGCCATCGGCATCACCGAGCAGACGTCGTGGGACCTGCTGCTGCCCACTGCGGGAGTGGGCGTGGTGGGCTACTTCGTCCTGCTGGGCGCCGGTTCCCTGGGCATCGGCGACCGGTTCTCCCCGGCGATCGCCGCCGTCGTGATCGGTCTGCTGGCCCGCGTGGTGGCACTGAAGATGGGCGCCCCGCAGCTGGTGGTGGCCGTTCCGGCTGCGCTGATCCTCCTGCCCGGCCTGACCATCTTCCGCTCCATGTACGTGCTGACCATCGAGGAATCAGAGATCCTGCTCGGGGCCGGCGGAATGCTCAACGCGGGGGCGATTGTGCTGGGCACGGCTGCCGGCATTGTCCTCGGCGATACGCTCGCCCGGCCCCTGACGCGCAGCCTGGCCAGCAACGAGCGGCGCCGCGCCCGGCGGCGGTAAAGCCCGGCTCAGATCTTCCCTGCCTAGATCTTCCCTATGGGGAGTTTCTTCTCAGCCTGGAAGTCGTCTTCCACCCGGCCCTTTGCCCAGTAGCCGGACAGCGAAACCTGGCTCCGCTCCAGGCCGCGCTCGGCGAAGAGGACGTTCCGCAGGGCCTTCATGTAGCCGCGCTCACCATGGGCGAAAACGTCCACCCGTCCCTCCAGCCAGTCGGCGCCGGCCACGGCCGAAACCAGGAGGTCACCCCCGCCGGCGGGGGCCCCGTTCCGGCGGAGCCAGTTGAGCTGCACGCCTGCCGGGGCTGCGATGTGCTGGATGTCCGCGTCGCTGTCCACCTCAATGAAGGCCAGGCCGCGGGCCTCCGCGGGCAGGGATTCGATGACGGCCGCGATGGCCGGCAGGGCGGCCTCATCCCCGGCGAGGAGGTACCAGTCGGCCTCGGGGGAGGGGTTGTAGCCGCCGCCGGGCCCGGTGAATGTGAACGTGTCCCCGGGCTGTGCGCCGGCAGCCCACGGCCCCGCCAGGCCTTCGTCCCCGTGAATCACAAAGTCGATGGCCAGTTCCTGTGCTGCGGTATCCACCCAGCGGACCGTGTAAGTACGGGTGAAAGGCCACTGGGCCCGGGGCAGGGTTTCGCGGATGGTCCACAGATCCAGCGGCCGGGTGTACTCAACGCCGGGCTGCGGGAACACAATCTTGATGTAACGGTCCACATAGTCGTTGTTTACATAGGCGGCGAAGCCCGGGCCGCCCGCCACGATCCTGACCATGTGCGGTGACAGTTCTTCACGCCGGATCACCGTGAGGTCAATCTGCGGACGGGTGTTCTTCGTTGCGCTCGTGGCGGCCGGCACTGTGCTCATAAGGCAACCCTAAGCTAAACAACCGGCGGGAGCTCCCAGGTTACGCCCGTGGAGCCCTGCTCCCGCAGCAGCCTGTTGATGGTGCTGAAGGGTTTGGAGCCGAAGAAACCGCGCGACGCCGATAACGGGCTGGGGTGCGCGCTGGATACCACTGCCGCGCCGTCCAGAAGGGGACGGACACTTTCCGCGTCCTTGCCCCACAGCACCGCCACGAGCGGCAGACTGCGGCCATCGGCCGTGCGGCGGTGGGCAACTGCGGTGACTGCCGCCGTCGTGATCACTTCCCAGCCTTTACCGCGGTGCGAGCCGGCGGCGCCCGCGCGGACGCTCATGACCCGGTTGAGCAGCAGCACGCCCTGATTGGCCCAGGCGGACAGGTCCCCGTGGACCCGCGGTGGGATGCCGAGATCGGACTCGAGTTCGCGGTAGATGTTGGCCAGGCTCCGGGGGATGGGCCGCGTCCGCGGGGCAACGGCGAAGGAAAGTCCCACGGCGTGGCCAGGCGTGGGATAGGGGTCCTGGCCGACGATGAGGACCTTGACATCAGCCAGCGGCTGCCTGAAGGCGCGAAGCACGTTCGACGGCGCCGGCAGCACGTGGTGCCCCGCCTCCACCTCCGCCGCAAGGAAGGTGAGGACGTCCCGCAGCTCCTTTTCAACCGGGGCCAGCGCGGCCGCCCAGTCGGGGGTCATCAGCTCACCCAGCGGCATTGCAGCCAGCTCGGCGAAGCCAACGGCGTCCGCCGGCTCCGCCGCAAGCTCGAACAGGGCGTCAGGTTCAAACACCGTCCCATTCTTGCAAAGTTTTCCGCCGGACCCGGCCCGGGGCGCCCGGCTTCAAATGACAACAATGTTATTTACGCCGTAGCATGGGATGAGATTTCAACCTCACCAGCGAAGGGATGTGCCGTGGCGGAGCCTGCTCGGGAACACCTGCCGGACGCCGCGGAGCAAAGCCGGCTGCTGGCTGACTTCACCCTGCGGGACTCCCGATTGAGCGAGCGCGACCAGCAAATGCTGGCCCTGGAACGGCAGTGGTGGAAGTACGCGGGCGCCAAGGAACAGGCCATCCGGGAGCTCTTCGACCTGTCCGCGACGCACTATTACCAGCTGCTCAATGCCCTCATTGATTCCGAGGCGGCGCTGGCCCACGATCCCATGCTGGTGAAGAGATTGCGTAGACTACGTACGTCGCGTCACCGGGCACGCACTGCTCGCCGCCTGGGTTCCGACGCCTGACTAATTTCGTGCTGAGCCATCAGCAGCAATCAACAAGGACGTCCCTGCACCATGACCAAATACGCTCGCGATGAATTCGACAAGGTACCGGAGACCGCCTCGCGGCAAGGCGTCCACCGCACGGCCACGGCGGCCGCCCGGCGCAGGCTCTGGCCCGTTCTGGCTGTGGGGATCGCCGCGCTGGCCATTGGACTTGTTTCCTTCCTGATTCTTCCCAAACTCGGGTTCACGCAGGCCGGCACGGAACTCTCCACGAGCCTGGAGGCGTCCGCCTCACCCAAGGCAAGCTCCGCCCCGTCGGCCAGCCCGGAATCATCCCCCAGCGCTGAGCCTTCCCCGGGCGCTGCGGCTTCAGCCGGCCCGGAGCCTTCGGCGTCCCCGTCCGCCAGCGAAAAGGCCGCGGTCCTGAACAAGGCCCAGGGTGTCGCCGTGTACAACGCGGCCGGGACAGCCGGGCTGGCCGGACGGGTCAGTTCGATGCTGCAGAACGACGGCTGGACGTTGGGGCAGGTCGGCAACTGGGCCGGCGCACCGCAGCAGGCGTCCCGGATCTTCTACGCTGGTGCGGCGCAGCGGGCCAACGCCGAAGCACTCGGGACCCTGTTGGGCGTCCCCACGCTGGCCGACAGCCAGGAGTTCCAGGTGCCCCTGGTTGTGGTGCTGGGGCCCGATTACCGGTAGCGCCCCGGTCACGCGACCATAACGTTCGGACCGCCGGGGCCGGGCGGCCCGGCCGCTCCCACGGGTTGTGGCTAGAGTGAATTGAGGCTTCGGGCCCGTTCGCGGCGCACGGACGTACACGGCCCACAGCGGGGTGGACCGTCGGCACTACGGAAAGAGTGGACATCATGGCATTGGGAACCGTCAAATGGTTCAAC
This sequence comes from Pseudarthrobacter naphthalenicus, assembly GCF_029076445.1. GTDB lineage: Bacteria > Actinomycetota > Actinomycetes > Actinomycetales > Micrococcaceae > Arthrobacter > Arthrobacter naphthalenicus. The sequence continues at coordinate 129,096 of NZ_JARESG010000010.1, read as the reverse complement.
GCCGAAAAGGGCTATGGCTTCATTACCGTGGATGGCTCCGGGGATGACGTCTTTGTGCACTGGTCGGCCATCGACGGCGAAGGCTTCCGGGCCCTCGAAGAAGGGCAGCGGGTGGAGCTGGAAGTCGGCGAAGGCGAGAAAGGCCCGCAGGCCGATAGCGTCCGGCCCGCAGAGTGAACCGCGGCACCTCGCCCTTGGCAATCTTCCGCGGCACCCCGCCCTTGGCAATCCTCCGCGGCACCGCGGCGGCGGCCCTCCTCCTGGCACTCGCCGGGTGCGCCGGTGCCGCCGGGGGCAACGCCCGGCTGGACACCGTGGAGGCCTCCGGCGACGGGACCCTGCGGATCGGCCTGATCCTGGACAACACGGGGGAGCAGAGCTTCCTCAATGATGCGCAGCGGGCCGCCGCGGAGGCTGCAGTCAAGGACATCAACGCAGCCGGGGGACACAAGGGCAAGCCTGTCGAACTGATCGTCGAAATGGGCGACGATGCCGGGCAGCAGGCCAGGAAACTCGTTGACGGCAAAGCCGACGCCGTGGTGGGGCCGACGGATTCCAGCCACGCGGCAGCTGCCATCGACGTCCTGTCCGCGGCCAGGACACCGCTGATCTCGCCGGCGAATTCGGCGGCGGCGCTGAGCACGTACAAGAGCGGCGGCTACTATTTCCGGACCGCGCCAACGGACGTTGCCCAGGCCTCCGTGCTGGTTAAGCTCGCCAAGGACGGCGGGGCCAGGAAAATCTCCGTGGTCCACCAGGACAGCGCCTACGGCAACGACGTCTCCGCGGCCGTGGCCGCCGCTGCCACGGCTGCCGGCCTGGAAACGGTCAGCACCTCGGCCTTCAAGCCGGGTGCCGCGCAGAAGGCGGCGGCGGCCGCCCGGGAAGCCAAACCTGACGCCGTGGTTCTGATCGCCCGGGAGGACGCCCAGGGTGCCCTCGCCGAACTTAACAACGCAGGGTTGTCCGGCAGCAAGCTCATCCTCAGTGACGGTGCCTTCGCGCAGTACGGTTCGGGGCTTGGCTCGAAGGCCCTCGATGGTGCCCGCGCCGTGGTGCCCGGCGGCCTCCCTTCGGCTGCGTTCCAGGCGCGGCTGCTGGCCATCAGTCCGGGCCTGAAGGACCTGTCCTTCGGGGCCGAAGCCTACGATGCCGTGAACCTTGCGGCGCTGGCTGCGGCTACGGCCGGTGACGACGCCGGCCGCTCCATCGCAGCCAACCTGATCACAGCATCCGGCGGGACCCCGGACGGTCCGGAAACCGCCCCGGCCGGTAAAACATGCCGTACCTACGCCGACTGCCTGGCCGTGCTGAAGACGGGGGCAAGAATCAATTACGACGGCGAATCGGGGCATATTGCGTTCGACTCCCATGGCGATATCACGGCGGCGAACTTCATGGTCTTCACCTATGGGGCGGACAACAGGGCCGTGCTCACCGGACGCGAGGCCGCAGGCCGCACCGCGGGCTGATCGCCAACGGCGAACGGCCACCCGCCGGATAGGCGGTTCCGGCGTCCATTCGCTTGCACTCTCACCGGGGGAGTGCTAATTATTGAGTTAGCACTCTGACGTACCGACTGCTAAAGCAAGGTTCGGCATCCGCCGCTTCCGCAGCTTTGGCACCGGGCTCGGAGCGAGAGAAATACCTAGCTGGAGTGAGATCCCCAGCCCCGGCGTACAGAGGCCACGGGCGAAGGATCGTCCGTCGCGGGCACTGCAGTGCGGTTCATTCTTAACGACTGTCCCGAAAGGACTACTGCCGTTATGGCCAAGATCATTGCATTTGATGAAGAGGCACGCCGCGGTCTTGAGCGGGGCCTGAACATCCTCGCCGACGCCGTCAAGGTCACCCTCGGCCCGCGTGGACGCAACGTCGTCCTCGAAAAGAAGTGGGGCGCCCCCACGATCACCAACGATGGTGTTTCCATCGCCAAGGAGATCGAACTGGACGACCCTTACGAAAAGATCGGCGCCGAGCTGGTCAAGGAAGTTGCCAAGAAGACCGATGACGTCGCAGGCGACGGCACCACCACGGCAACCGTGCTGGCCCAGGCCCTGGTCAAGGAAGGCCTGCGCAACGTCGCGGCCGGCGCTGACCCGCTGTCCCTCAAGCGCGGCATCGAGAAGGCCGTAGAGGCCGTCACCGTTGAGCTGCTTGCCTCCGCCAAGGAAATCGAAACCAAGGAAGAGATCGCGGCCACCGCCTCCATCTCTGCTGGTGACGATGAAATCGGCGCCCTGATCGCCGAAGCCCTGGACAAGGTGGGCAAGGAAGGCGTCATCACCGTCGAGGAGTCCAACACCTTCGGCCTGGAGCTCGAACTCACCGAAGGCATGCGCTTCGACAAGGGTTACATCTCCGCTTACTTCGTGACTGACACCGAGCGTCAGGAAACGGTCCTTGAGGACCCGTACATCCTGATCGTGAACTCCAAGATCTCCAACGTCAAGGAACTGGTTGCTGTCCTGGAAAAGGTCATGCAGTCCAACAAGCCGCTGCTGATCATCGCCGAGGACATCGAAGGCGAGGCCCTGGCCACGCTGATCGTCAACAAGATCCGCGGCACGTTCAAGTCTGTTGCCGTCAAGGCTCCGGGCTTCGGCGACCGCCGCAAGGCCCAGCTGGCCGACATTGCTGTCCTCACCGGTGGCCAGGTCATCGCCGAGGAAGTCGGCCTCAAGCTGGAGACCGCCGGACTGGAACTCCTCGGCAAGGCCCGCAAGGTTGTTGTCACCAAGGACGAAACCACCATCGTCGAAGGTGCCGGCGACGCCGACCAGATCGCTGGCCGCGTTTCCCAGATCCGCGCCGAGATCGAAAACTCCGATTCGGACTACGACCGTGAGAAGCTGCAGGAACGCCTGGCCAAGCTGGCCGGCGGCGTTGCAGTCATCAAGGCCGGTGCCGCAACCGAGGTTGAGCTCAAGGAACGCAAGCACCGCATTGAGGACGCTGTCCGCAACGCCAAGGCTGCTGTTGAAGAAGGCATCGTCGCCGGTGGCGGCGTTGCACTGATCCAGGCCGGCGCCAAGGCGTTCGCCAACCTGAACCTCACGGGTGACGAGGCAACGGGCGCCAACATCGTCCGCGTTGCCATCGACGCCCCGCTGAAGCAGATCGCCTTCAACGCCGGCATGGAGCCCGGTGTTGTGGTGGACAAGGTCCGCGGCCTGCCCGCAGGCCATGGCCTGAACGCAGCCACCGGCGAATACGTCGACCTGCTGGCCGCCGGCATCAACGACCCGGTCAAGGTGACCCGCTCTGCCCTGCAGAACGCGGCCTCCATTGCCGGCCTCTTCCTCACCACCGAGGCCGTTGTGGCCGACAAGCCGGAGAAGAACGCTCCGGCCATGGGTGGCGGCGACGAGATGGGCGGCATGGGCGGCTTCTAGCCCCCGGCTTTCCAAGCACGACGCACCAAAGCACAACGCTCGACGGCGGTCCTCACCAAGGGTGGGGGCCGCCGTCGGCCGTTAAGCGCCGACATCAGGGGCAGGGGTCAGGGCGCCGACATCAGGGGCAGGGGTCAGGGCGCCGGCATCAAGGTCAGGCGGGATCTCTGGCAGGATGGAACAGTGACAATTACAGCAGCGGCCGACGGTTCGGCTTTAGGCAACCCGGGGCCGGCCGGCTGGGCCTGGTACGTGGACGACCACTCCTGGCGGGCGGGCGGATGGCCGCACGGCACCAACAACCAGGGCGAGCTGATGGCCGTCCTCGACTTGTTCCGTGCCACTGCCCACCTTCCCGATGAACACCTGAAGGTCCTCTGCGACAGCCAGTACGTTATCAACTCCATCACCAAATGGATGCCGGGCTGGAAACGGAAAGGCTGGCGAAAAGGGGACGGCAAGCCCGTGATGAACCTTGAGCTGCTCAAGGAACTGGACCGTGAACTTGCCGGCCGCAAGTACACGTTCGAATGGGTTAAAGGCCACGCCGGTCATGACCTCAACGAGGCGGCCGATGAACGGGCCCGCGCGGCGGCCACCGCCTACCAGCAGGGTGTCGCCGCCCGATCCGGGCCCGGCTTCGCCGGTGCGCCCGTTGCAGCAGGCCCGCCCGCAGGTGCCGCCGAGGCCGGGAACCAGTCCACCGAAGCCACCGGGCCGGCGGGCGCTGCGGCCGGGGCCGGGCGTACTGCCGCCCCGGCTGCCCGCAACGAGCCTTCTGCTGCCGTCAGCGCGGGCCGCTTTGGACAGGCCTCCTTTGCAGAGCCCGACCTGTTCAGCGAGCTCGAGGCCGAGGCGTTCGATCAGGCGGAGGCCACCGGGGCCGAGCCCAGCCCGGAGGCGATCGTCGAGGCCCTCGAACGCGAACTCGCCGGCCCTGAAGCCAGGGGCGATATTGGCCGCACCGGCGTCCTCCTGCACCCGGACTTCATGGAGATCGGAAGCTCCGGCAGGGTCTGGACCCGGGACGCCATGATGATGGCACTGGAAGAGGACCCGGGCAACCACACGGACCTCGAAATCCTGGGCGCGGACCGGATTGGCGCCGACGCGGTCCTGCTGACGTACCGAAGCTACGCGCGCTCGGGCCCGGTTCTCCGGAGCTCCCTGTGGGTACTGGACGGCACCAAGTGGCGGCTCCGGTTCCATCAGGGCACACCCGAAGCCTGAGGTTTACCACCGGCAACGGGCTCAGCTGAAGCGTTGCGTGTTTCCCTGCTCGGCCTGGGCATACGTGTTTGCCGCCGATGCCAGGGCCATGTTGATGGACGCCAGCGACGCCTCGACCTTGCCTTGGGTCAGCGTCCACTCCGTCACCAGGGCCTGGAAATTCGTGGCTGCCGAGCCGCGCCAGGTGCCCTGCAGTTCGTCCAGGCCGCGCTTCATGGTTTGGACGTCGGCGCTGATGCGGTCCACGGTGGCTTTGACGTTCGCTGATTTGAGCTCAAGCAGTTCGGTGTCGACGGAAATGATGCTCATGGCTGATGCCTCTCGATGTAGTGGGGCAGTCCGGCTGCCCGCCCGGCTGACCCGGGCCACTGCAACGAGCCTACGGAGCGGCGCAGCCGGCACGCCACGGCCGATTGTTATATGTGGATAACCTTGCCGTCGCCCGGGCCGCCGTGCAGTGAGTTCCCCTCGTGCATGGAGTTCTCCGCGGGCAGGGCGTTCCCTTCGGGTTGGCCGTTCCCCCCGTTTGGGTCATCCTCCGTCTGCCGGTCAGCCTCATCCTCGGCGCTGCTGTCAGCCGCCTCATTCCGGAGGGGCAGGCTGACCACCAGGGTTGCGCCGCCGCCGTCGGTCGTTGCCACCCTGACGGACCCGCCGTGTGAACCCACAATTGCGGCGACAATGGCGAGCCCCAGCCCGCTTCCGCCGGTCTCGCGGGTGCGGGAGGTGTCCGCGCGGTAGAAGCGCTCAAAGACCTTCGCTGCTTCCTCTTCCGAGATGCCGGGGCCGTGGTCCCGGACTTCAATGACGGCGCGTGGTTGTCCGCTGTCAGAGGTGCGGGTGCCTACGGCCAGCTCGATGGGACTGCCTTCGGGGGTGTAGCGCAGGGCATTGCCCACAAGGTTTCCCACCACCTGGCGCAGTTTCGCTTCGTCGCCCAGCACAGGGGCCGGTGCGGCGGGGCCGCCGTCGAGCCCGATCAGGGAGATGGTGCGGGTCCGCTCGCTCGCCTGGGTGTCCACCACGGCATCGTGCGCAATCAATTGCAGGTCAACGGGTTTCTGCTGGAGCGGGCGCTGTTCGTCCAGGCGCGCCAGCAACAGGAGGTCCTCCACCATGGACCCCATCCGTTTGGCTTCGCTTTCGATCCGGCCCATGGCCGTGGCCACATCCTCCTCGGTGGCAAGGGCGCCGTGGCGGTAAAGCTCCGAGAAGCCCCGGATGGTCACCAGCGGCGTTCGGAGTTCATGGGAGGCATCAGCCGCGAACCTGCGCATTCTGGCCTCGGAGGCGGTTCTGGCGGCAAAAGCGGTCTCAATGTGCGCCAGCATGGCATTCAGCGAGCTGCCGAGCCGGCCGAGTTCGGTGTGGGGGTTATCGATGTCCACGCGCCGGGAAAGGTCCCCCGCGGCGATGGCGGCAGCCGTCTTCTCCACCCGGGCCAAGGGACGGAAGGACCGGGACACGGTCCAGCTGGCAATCAGCGACGCGAGCAGCAGCGTGAGCAGGCCTGCCCCGCAGATCACCAGTGTGGCGTGTTTGAGGACGTCATCCACGCTCTGCAGCGGCAAGCCGATGACCACCACGGCAAGACGCCCGCCGCTGAGGACTGTCACGGCCACCACACGCCAGTTCTGCCCGTCGGTGCCCCGGACCTGGTAGGGCTGGGTTCCCCGCCTCTGGGCCTCTTCCAGGGAGATGCTGCTGATATCGGGACGGACATTGGCGTCTCCGCCGAACGGGTACGGTTCCTCGCCCGGAACAAAAAGGGTCAGCGAATAATCGGTGGGTACCACGATCGGATTGGGCGCCTGCAACGGCGTAAACGAGCGCTGCTTGCTGGCGAGTTCGACGGCGGCGTTCAGCTTGTCGTCCACCTGGCCCACCAGATAGCTGTGCAGCAGCGCCAGGGTTCCTGCCCCGGTGGCCGTCAGGGCAACAATCAGCAGCGCCATGATGATGGCGACCAGCTGGGACCTCAGGGAGGCCGACTTCCACCGCTGCAGCAAGGTCAGCGCTTCTCTGCCGTCCGGAGCACGTAGCCCACGCCCCGCTTGGTCTGGATCAGGGCCGGGGCATCCGGATCAATGTCCACCTTGCGGCGCAGGTAGGAGATGTAGGACTCCACAATCGAAGCGTCGCCGTTGAAGTTGTATTCCCAGACATGGTCAAGGATCTGGGATTTGGACAGCACCCGGTTGGGGTTAAGCATCAGGTAGCGCAGCAGCTTGAACTCGGTGGGGGAGAGCTCAATAACGGTGCCGCCGCGGCGCACCTCGTGCGCATCGTCGTCGAGCTCCAGGTCATCAACCCGGATGACGGCGTCGTCGTCATCCAGCAGCGGCTGCGTGCGGCGCAGGACGGCCCGGATGCGGGCCACCACCTCGTCCAGGCTGAAGGGCTTGGTGACGTAGTCGTCCCCGCCAACGGTGAGGCCGGTGACCTTGTCCTCGGTGTCGTCCTTCGCCGTCAGGAACAGGACGGGGAAGTGTTTGCCGGATGCCCGCAGCTTGCGGGTGACGGTAAACCCGTCCATGTCCGGCAGCATAACGTCCAGCACAGCCAGGTCCGGAGCGTGCAGCTCGGCGGCGGCCAGGGCGTCCCGTCCGTTGGCAGCCGAAACCACCTCGAAACCGGCGAAGCGAAGGGACGTGGACAGCAGCTCGCGGATGTTGGGTTCATCGTCAACAACGAGGAGCTTGGCTTCGGGACCGGTCTTCTTCATGCTCCCATCATGCTCCCAGAATCTGTGAGTTTTCTGGACGGCAGGTGTGTGTTCCGTGAGCCTAGGCGGCCCCCACATCCTTCGCGTCCATGATCCGGTAGGCGTACCCCTGCTCCGCCAGGAAGCGCTGCCTTTTAGCCGCAAAATCCTGATCGAGGGTGTCCCTGGCCACCAGCGAGTAGAAGCGGGCAGCCCGTCCGTCCTTCTTGGGCCGAAGCAGCCGGCCCAGCCGCTGGGCCTCTTCCTGGCGGGACCCGAACGAGCCCGAGACCTGGATGGCAACCGAGGCCTCCGGCAGGTCGATGGAGAAGTTGGCCACCTTCGAGACCACCAGCGTCTGCACGTCGCCGGCACGGAACGCGTCGAAGAGTTTTTGCCGTTCCTTCACCGAGGTATCGCCCTTGATGACGGGTGCGCCCAGGCGCTCGCCGATCTCGTCCAGCTGGTCAATGTACTGACCGATCACCAGCAGCTGGTCGCCCTGGTGCCGGGCAACCAACTCTTCGACAATCAGGGTCTTGGACTCCGACGTCGAACAGAGCCGGTACTTGTCCGCGTCCTCGGCCATGGCGTACGCCACGCGCTCGTCCCGGGGCAGGTCTATACGGACCTCGACGCAGTCCGCCGGCGCAATGTAGCCCTGGGACTCGATGTCCTTCCAGGGTGCGTCGTACCGTTTGGGACCGATAAGGCTGAAGACCTCGCCTTCGCGGCCGTCCTCCCGCACCAGGGTGGCCGTGAGGCCCAGCCGGCGGCGGGCCTGGAGATCGGCGGTCATGCGGAAGATGGGCGCCGGCAGCAGATGGACTTCGTCGTAGATGATCAGGCCCCAGTCGTGGCCGTCCACCAGCTCCAGGTGCGGGTAAAGGCCGCCCCGCTTGGTGGTGAGCACCTGGTAGGTGGCAATGGTTACCGGCCGGACCTCCTTGACCGCTCCGGAGTACTCGCCGATTTCGTCCTCCGTGAGGGAGGTGCGCTTGAGCAGCTCGTCTTTCCACTGGCGCGCGGCCACCGTGTTGGTGACCAGGATCAGCGTTGTGGTGGAACTGGTGGCCATGGCGGCGGCACCCACCAGGGTCTTCCCGGCACCGCAGGGGAGCACCACCACGCCGCTGCCGCCGGCCCAGAAATTCTCGGTGGCGAGCTGTTGGTAGGGGCGCAGCTTCCAGCCGTCCTCATTGAGGGCAATCAGGTGCGGTGTGCCGTCAACGTAGCCGGCGAGATCCTCTGCCGGCCAGCCGATCTTCAGGAGCAGCTGTTTGAGCTGGCCGCGCTGGGAGGAATGCACCACGATGGTTTCGCCATCAATCCGTGGCCCCAGGAGGGGTTGGATCTTCTTGGCCCGGATCACCTCTTCGAGGACCGGGTAGTCATCCGTGCGCATCACCAGCCCGTGCTGGGGGTCTTTTTCAAGGCGGAGCCGGCCGTACCGGGACATGGTCTCTTCGACGTCGATCAGCAGCGAATGCGGCACCGGGAACCGTGAGTATTTGAGCAGCGTGTCCAGGACCCGCTCCGCGTCCAGTCCGGCGGCGCGTGCATTCCAGAGGCCCAGGGGCGTCAGCCGGTAACTGTGCATGTGTTCGGGGGCGCGTTCCAGCTCTGCGAAGGGGGCGATCGCATGGCGGGCTTCGGTAGCGAGCTCGTGGTCCACTTCCAGCAGGATGGTCTTGTCGCTCTGGACAATCAGCGGGCCGTCGTTCACGTGCGGAGATCCTTCACTGCCGCAGTTCCTCCGCGGCTTCGACGTCGATGATGCGGTGGATGGAGAGGACACGCTCGGTTTCCTTGGCCGGATCGAAGACCCGGACACGGCCCCCGCCCACAGACAAGGGAACAACCGTTTCCAGGATGGAATTCCCGTGGCTGTCCACCACGTTCATGCTCACCAACTGCTTGAGCCGGATGGCGCGCTGCAGGGTCTCAAGGCCTAGCTGGGTGGCCGCTTCGCCGGACCCGATGGCGGTGTCCGGGCGGCCACCGCTGCCCGGGCGGCCATCCTGCCTGCCGTTCCGCAGCACAGCCAGTTGGGCAGCCACGTCATCCTCCGCAGGCGCGGTGCGCGGCGCGGTGTAAACGGGCCGGACGCTGCCCGGGACGCCGGTGGTCCGCCGGAGCCGGACCAGTGCGGGCTCGGATTCCTCTACAGACGGGGAGAACCCCAGCCCCCGCAGGACCTGGGCAGTTTCCCGGGGCGGCACCGCGGAGATCAGGACAGTCGGCGCGATGCGGGCCAGGCCCAGCAGGGCCGCCCGTGATTCGGACGCAAGCTCCAGGACCGCGGCCTCGTCATCGCTTTGGATGAAGCTGGCCGCTGCCCCCACCCGGAGACGGCCGTGCCTGGATGCGGTATCTTCCACCAGATATTCGAGCGGCTGGGGCACCGCCGTGCCTGAATGTTCCCGGAGGAACCCCAGCAGGCTCGACGCGTCATGTCCGGCGTCGAGCGCCCGCCTGATGGAGTCAGGGGAGAACCGGTAGATGGTGGCCGGGCCCTGGCCTTCAGCGTCGGCCATCAGCAGGAGCTTCTCGCTCAGCTCCGGGGCCAGGTAGCCAGGGGCAACGGCGGTGAGGTCTGCCTGGAGCAGGACGTGGTTAAGCGCGGCGGGCAGGTGTTCGCCGAGGATGTTCAAGGCTTCGTCCGGCTTGTCGTCGGCAATGGCGCTGCCGAGCTGGCTCAGCGCGCCGGATCCGGTCAGCCCCAGCAGCTCTGCTTCGGCCAGCACCCCCTTGATCAGGGAACTGAACCGGCGGGCCATCCGTGGCTGCGCCCATTCGGCCCGCTGCAGGACAGCGGCCGCGTCCAGGACCGGGGCCGTGCCGTCGACTGCACCCGCCTCATGCGTGAGTTCGTTCAGTATCTCCAGGATCCGTTTCCGGACCACCGGGGCGTCGGGGCGCTGCGCCTCGGCGGACAGGGCATTGACCGTGGTCCCGGCCAGCCCCCGGTGCGCGGCGGACGCGCCCGCCGGCCCGCTGACCGGCTGCCCCACCAGCGACGGGACGCGCTCGCTGGCAAGCCAGGCGTTGACCAGCCACAGCCATTGCTCCTGCCGGGTGAGGCCCAGCCACTCCAGATCCGGCGGCTGTACCCAGGTGGAGGAGTCAACATCCAGCCGCAGCAGGCCCGAGAGTGCACTGAGCTCCAGCAGCAGGCCCGCCTGGTGCTGATCGATACGCAGGAATTCGGCCAGCCGCTTCATCTCGCGCACGCCCACTCCGCCGCTGCGCAGGGTAACCAGCGGTTGTGCCCTGACGGCGTGCAGGAGCTCGCCCACCAGCCGGAGGGTTTCCGCGATGGCGCCCAAGGCCGCGTTCCGGCGAAGGGCAGCCGTGGTGCTGCCCAGTTGCGGAACCGGCGGTGAAAGGGTGAAGTCGTTGATGATGGCACCGCCGCGCAGGGACAGTCCCACGCTGTGGGGCAGTTCCACGTGGGCGGCGTCGAGCGGGACCAGGAGCCCCCGCGCGAGCAGCCAGTCGACGGGCCCGACGTCGGTGCCCTGATGTGTGACGGACGCTTTCCGTTGCGCCTGGGGGACGGCGCCCATGGCCCAGTTGCGGAATTTGGCGAGTAACGCCGTCGTCCGTTCCGGGGCTCCCGCCAAAGCCTGGGCGAGCGCCTCCGGTGAGGATGTCCAGTGCTGCAGCGCGAGCGCTGCCTCCATGGGGGTGGTGGCTTCCTGGATCGCGACGCCGCTGTGGCGCAGTTCGGCAACGAGCTGGACCACGCGCTGGGCGAACGCCGGCTGAAGCCGGACCAGCTCGGTGTAGCTGCGGCCCAGGCCGGCGGGGTAGATGCCCACCACGTCCTTGAGGCACCCCACGGGCAGGTAGTAGCGCTGACGGTGCCCTGCCGGAGTTCCGTGCGGCGGCTCGGCCCGGTGGATCAGGGCAAGGTCCTGGAGCGAGGTCAGGATGCGCTCCACGGCCGCCACGGTGGACCCGGCAATAAGCTTCCGCACGCCCGCCGCCGAAGCGCTGTGCGCTGTGTCCGTGTTGGTACACAGGTGGAGTGTCTCCAGCACCTGCATCTGGGGCCTGTTGAGACGCTCCAGGGCGCGTTGGACGCTGACCCTGGCGCTGGCCCTCGCGGCCAGGGCGGGAAAATCCGGGACCGGGGGAGAGATGAGGTCCGGCCGCGCCGCGAAGAGGGCCCGCAGCGAGTCGTCGCTGCGTGCCTCCAACTCTTTGCTGAGCGCGCGGATAAGGGACATCAGTCCAACGTTACAGCCCGCCGGACTTTCCCGCCCGGCGCCTTCCCGCCACGCTGTCCAGGACCAGGAAGAGCATCAGGAGGAAGGCCACGGGCAGTCCGTACAAGGCAACGGACGTGACCCAGACCGGGGCGGCCATGCCAGCGAAGGCCAGGGCCATTACAGCCCCGACCGCCACGAGGGAAAGAACGGCAACTACCGCTGCGGAAATCATCAGTGGGCGGCGGTAACGCGAGGGTGTCATGCACGTAACGCTAACAGGGCCGGCCGACACTGGGCCGGCCGACACTGGGCCGGGCGGCCCGGCGCCCTTGCCACCGGGCCGGCAGGAGCCACCGGGAACGGGCCGGACCACGGCGGGGCAAAGGGCGTGGCCACGGGGCAGCGCGGGGCATCACCAGGTGCCGGTGAAAGCGGAAATCCGTCCCCGGCAGGATAACCTTGAAGGAACAGACCAACACGGTCCGTCGCTGTCATACCCTGAACCCGCATATTGGTGCGGATGCGGTGACTGCCGGCCGTGTCTTAAGACGCAGAACGAAGAGGGTTGATTACGTGCCTACCGGCAAGGTCAAGTGGTATGACAAGGAAAAGGGTTTCGGCTTCCTCGCCGGCGAAGACGGCCAGGAGGTCTTCCTGCCCAAATCAGCGCTGCCCGAAGGCGTCACGGACCTGAAGGCCGGCACCCGCGTTGAGTTCGGCGTCGCGGACGGCCGGAAAGGCGCCCAGGCGCTCGGGCTGCGCGTCCTGGACAAAACCCCGTCCATCGCCAAGGCCAAGCGGCCAAACGCCCGGGACCTGGCGCCGCTGGTGCAGGACCTGGTGAGCGTCCTGGACAACCTCTCCGGAACCCTGTCTGCGGGCAAATACCCGGAAGGCAACAAGGGCAAAGCCATCGCGGCGGCCCTGCGTAAGGTTGCCGACGAGCTGGACGTTTAGGCCTTGGCTATGAACCCGGAAGCTGAACAGCCGGACGCTGAACAGCCGGACGCTGCCGCGGAGCCGGCCGGTGTTAAGGCTGCAGCCAAACGCCGCGCCGGCGTGCCCGTATGGCGGACCGGCAAACCGGATGCTTTTCTGGCGTCTGCCGTTGACGTGGCGCGGACCGCGCTCGAGGGCATCACGGCGCCGTCGGACATCGGGCAGCATATCGCCGCCAAAAGCGAGGGCGACCGGCTGGTCACCCATCTCTTCGAATCCAAGCTGCCCGGCTACCAGGGTTGGCAATGGTATGCGGTGGTGACCCGGAACTCGCGCTCCAAAGTGGTCACCGTCAGCGAGCTGGGCCTGCTCCCGTCCGAGGATTCCATCCTGTCCCCGGAATGGGTGCCGTGGGCCGAGCGCGTCCGCCCCGAAGACGCGCAGGCAGTGGAGGAATCGGACTCACAGGCTGGCCGGGGCCGCACGCCCGGGTCCGCGGCGCACGACGAACCGATCCCCGACGAGCCCGCCGACGAGCCCGCCGACGAGGGTGAACCCGCCGAGGAGGGTCCTGCCGATTCCGAAGAAGACGAACCCAACGGCGGGACTGACTAGGCAGTTGCTAACACGCAGGGTTGATCAACACGGAGGCCGGCCATGATGTCCACCTTCAAATCCCTGCACATCCTCAACTACCGGATCTGGTTCATTGGTGCGCTGGTTTCCAACATCGGAACCTGGATGCAGCGGACGGCCCAGGACTGGCTGGTGTTTGATCACCTGACGGATCAGGACGCCGGTGCCATGGGCATCACCATGGCCCTCCAGCTGGGACCCCAGCTGTTCCTGGCGCCGGTGGCCGGGCTTGTGGCGGACCGTTACAGCCGCAAACAGCTGCTCGTCATGACCCAGTCGGTGATGGCCCTGCTCAGTACCGGACTGGGGATCCTGGTTGTTATCGGAGCCGGGCAGCTGTGGCACGTGTATTGTTTTGCCCTTCTCCTGGGCCTGGTGTCCGCGCTGGACGCGCCGGTTCGCCAGACCTTCGTCTCTGAGCTGGTCCGCGACGATTACCTCTCCAACGCCGTCGCACTGAACAGTGCCTCCTTCAATGTGGCCCGCATGATCGGCCCCGCGGTGGCCGGGCTCCTGACGGTGGCCGTTGGCCCCGGCTGGGTGTTCCTGATCAACACCGTCACGTTCCTGGCCATGCTCCTGAGCCTGTGGCGGATCCCGACGGCGTCCTTGCGGCAGCTTCCCCGCGCGGCGCCCGGAAAAGGCCGTATCCGGGAGGGGCTGCGCTACGTGCGGTTCCGGCCGGACATTGTGGTGGTCCTGGTGGCGGTTTTCATTGTGGGGACCCTCGGGCTCAACTTCGTGCTCTTCATCGCTGCCATGGTGGGGACGGAGTTCGGGCTGGACGCCAGCGCCTTCGGGCTGATGAATTCGATCATGGCCATCGGGTCCGTGACCGGCGCACTCCTGTCCGCCGGCCGGGGCAAACCCCGGCTGCGGATGATCTTTGGCGCGGCCGCTGCCTTCGGCGTGACCTCCGGACTGGCCGCCCTGGCCCCGGACTACTTCTGGTTCGGTGTTGCGCTGGTGCCGGTGGGCCTGTTTGCGATCACCATGATGACCAGCGCGAACGGCTACGTCCAGACCACTACCGATCCGGTCATGCGGGGCAGGGTCATGGCCCTGTACATGGCCATCTTCATGGGCGGCACACCCATCGGGGCGCCGCTGGTGGGGTGGGTGGCCAATGTGGCCGGCCCCCGCTGGTCGCTGACCGTGGCCGCCGCCTCCGGGATCGCCGCGGCCCTGATCGGCATGGTGTGGATCATCCGGGCGCGGCAGCTCCGGCTGACATTCAATCGGCGGGCCCGCGGCCTGCGCCTCTTCAGCGTCGTCTCCACACTGGGGGACACAGCAAACGGCGCCGCCCGGGACCAGAAGCCGGACGACGCCGTCGAACGCTGACGCACTTACGCTCCCCTGCGGGACGCTCATGCCGTGTGGACGTTACTTGCGCAGCTCGCCCACGACGTAGTCGATGCTGGCCAGCAGGGCGGAAACATCGTCCGGCTCGATGGCGACAAAGGTGGCGATCCGGAGCTGATTGCGGCCCAGCTTCCGGTACGGCTCAGTGTCCACCACACCGTTGGCGCGCAGCACCTTGGCGATCGCGGCGGCGTCGATCGAGTCATCAAAATCGATGGTGGCGATGACGTTGGAGCGGTCCTCGGCGTTGGCCACGAACGGTGTGGCGTAGCCGGAGGCCTCGGCCCAGGCGTAGATCCGGCCGGCTGAGTCGGCAGTGCGCTTGCTGGCGAAATCGAGCCCGCCGTTTTTGTTCAGCCACTGAACCTGGGCATCGAGGGTCACCAGCGTGGTGAGCGAGGGTGTGTTGTACGTCTGGTTCAGCCTCGAGTTATCAATGGCCGTCTGCAGGTCCAGGAAATCCGGGATCCAGCGGTCGCTGGCCTTGATGCGCGCGGCGCGTTCCAGGGCGGCGGGGGAGAACAGTCCCAGCCACAGGCCGCCGTCGGACGCGAAATTCTTTTGCGGGGCGAAGTAGTACACGTCCGCCTCGGCCACGTCCACATCAAGCCCCCCGGCGGCGGAGGTGGCATCAACCAGCACGAGGGAGCCGGCGTCGGCACCGTCCACGCGCTGGACGGGAGCCGCGACGCCGGTGGAAGTTTCGTTCTGCGGCCAGGCATAAACATCCACGCCGGCTTCGGCCCGGGCGGCCGGCCGGGTGCCCGGCTCGGACTTGATGATGGACGAGCCATCCAGGAACGGCGCCTTGTTGGTGGCGGCCGCGAACTTGGAACCGAACTCGCCGAAGGACAGGTGCTGGGCCTTCTTTTCCACCAACCCGAAGCTGGCGATGTCCCAGAATGCGGTGGAGCCGCCGACGCCGAGAACAACTTCGTAGCCCTCCGGGGCGCGGAAGAACTGGCTGAGGCCCTCCCGGACGGAACCCACCAGGTTCTTGACGGGTGCCTGGCGGTGGGAAGTGCCCAGGATGGTCCGCGATGCTGCCTGGAGTGCCTCAAGCTGCTCCGGCCGGACCTTGGACGGTCCCGCACCGAAGCGTCCGTCCTTGGGCAGGAGATCGGCGGGAATAGTGATGCTGGTTTCGCTCACAAGGGCTCCAATTTCGGCATGGACATGTTTGGCGTCCGGGACGGTGGGATGGCCGGCAATCAGCGGCGACTGCAACGAGGGCCGCTTTTATTCTGCCTGAAACCCTGGACAGGGCTGCAACCGGCACCGTCACAGTCTGGCCAGTGAGACGGCGGCCGATTATCCGGACAAATTCAAAATAGGCTAAGCTTTTTACTGGACCTCGCTGCGGCTTGAACGCGATACGGTGGGTCAACGCAAGGTACTGTGCTCGAGGAGCTGAGCTGGATGACGGATCTGATCGATACCACGGAGATGTATCTTCGAACCATTTTGGAGCTTGAAGAAGAAAACATCGTTGCCCTCCGCGCCCGCATCGCCGAGCGGCTGCGCCATTCCGGACCTACCGTGTCCCAAACTGTTGGCCGGATGGAGCGGGACGGCCTGGTAGTGGTCTCCGGAGACCGTCATTTGGAACTTACCGACACCGGCCGCAAGCGCGCCACCGAAGTCATGCGCAAACACCGGCTCGCCGAGCGGCTCCTGGCCGATGTCATCGGCTTGGACTGGGCGTACGTCCATGACGAGGCGTGCCGCTGGGAGCATGTGATGAGCGAGCGGGTGGAACGGCGCATCTACCAACTCCTTGACCACCCCACCAAGTCGCCCTACGGCAACCCCATCCCCGGGCTGGCTGCGCTGGGGGGTGCTGCCGCCCTGCCGGAAGCAGGTGTGATTAATCTCGTTGAGGCCATGCGCGGATACGGGCCGACGTCGAGCGTGACCGTCAGCAGGCTGGCCGAGCCCATCCAGGTGGAACCCGAGTTGCTGGTGCAGCTCGACGAGGGGGGCATCCGGCCCGGCGCGGCAGTCTCGCTCGAGCGCGTCGGCGAGTACATATCAGTGCGGGTTCCGGGCATTGAAGGTGCGCTCGAGTTGCCGCCCGAGGTCGCGGCCCACGTTTTCGTTTCCATTAGCTAGGGCCGGGAGCTCCAGCAGGAGGCCGCTCCGCGGCACCCCCGACGCAAGGGGCTAGCGCACGGCCGTCAGTTCCGCAAATATAACGGAATTGTTACTGCCTGTTTTGATCGCCTATAGTTTAAACCCAAGCGTCGATATAAAAGCGTTACCTGATCCGGAGCCGAGCTCTGCCAGCGGATCAGGTGCACGAGTCATCCACTGGCAGAGGCGGGGGAACCACAACCGGCAGTCGCAAGGCTGCCTTGGGGTGAAGTCCGTCAGCAGCAAGCCTCTCCCAGGACCCTCATGGGTATCTCTGCGCCGAGTGCTTGCAACGGCGGACCGGGTCTTAGAACTCTCTGACCCGAATCCGACAGCTAACTTCGCAGGCTATCCAGAGAGGAACATTCTTGACCACGCATTACTCCAGGGGCCGCCGCCGCGCGGCCGGCCCCGCTGCTGCGCCCCGCGCGGTTGAGGATCACACTGCGGAGAGGCCCCGCGATCCCCAGCGTGAAGCGCGGCGCCGCCGTCGGGGCGCCTTCCGGCAGGTCACCGACTTCGCCGCCGCCAGCGGTGTTGGGCAGAAGGCCGGCGTGGCACTTGCTGCCACCGGCCTGATCCTGACCGTCACCGTTCCGGCGACGGGCCCGATCATGGCAGACCATCAGCCCGGCAACTCCGTTGCGGCCGTGTCAGCCGCTCCGCAACCGGAGATTTCGGCCGCGGCCGGGGCCCAGATTGATTTCAGCCGCTCTTCTGTGGTGACCCAGGGTGACCCGGACGGCAAGCTGAAACAACTGTTGAGTGCGCAGTCGGCCGGGTCCATTACCCGGGCTGCCTCCGCCGGGAGCCTGGGAGCGCCGCTCGCGCAGCTCATCACGGCGTCCCCGTTTGGCTTCAGGATCAGCCCCATTACGGGTGGTACCGGCGACTTTCACCGCGGCCAGGACTACGTGGCCCAATGCGGAACTTCGGTCCTGGCCGCCGCCAGCGGCACCGTGACCTTCGTAGGCTGGCATCAGTACGGCGGTGGCAACCGCGTCGTGATCGACCACGGCAACGGCTTGGAAACCACGTACAACCACCTGTCCTCAGCCTCCGTGACCGTTGGCCAGACCGTGACCCGCGGCCAGGTGGTGGCCCTCAGCGGCACCACGGGCGCCTCCACCGGCTGCCACCTCCACTTCGAGGTTCAGGTCAACGGCGAAGTCGTTGACCCCACAGGCTGGCTCTGAGCCAAATGATGGCAAACTCTCAAATCTCTTCGGCTTGCCGTGACCTGAATGTGACATTGGCTCTGAAGTCCTGTAACGTCTAAGTCGCGTCAACTTTTCCGAAGTTGACGTTCTTGAGTGGATTGCCTAGCTCTGCCACCGCTCAAGGTCCGTTCGCATGACATCGTCTGGCAGGGGCGGGGGAACCAATTTTGGTCTTCGATTCTGAAGGCCTTGGGGTTAAGTCGCAAAGCTTCCCAGGAAGCAGCGCGGCCGGGTGACTCCCATCCGAATCCGACAGCTCACCTCGCAGGCATTGGGAGAGGCTACCTTCGTGTCTTCACGCCATAATTCTGCGCGCCACCGTGCGCAAACGGTTCGCACCAATCCTTTGGGCTCCGTGTCCAAGGCAGTAAGTGCAAACGCCGGGACCGTAGGTCGCCAGGCTGCTGTTATCGCAGCCGCGTCAGGTCTCATCCTGACCATGGGGCTTCCGGCCAACGCCGCGGACACCACCGCTGGTGTGTCCGCGTCTACCGAGTCCGGATCTGCCCAGGCTGCTCTTGCCGTCACCGCCGCACCCACTGCCACCGTGTCTTTCGAGCGCCCGGTAGTCAAGACCACGGCTGCACCCGTGATCGCGCCGGTCCGTGCTCAGTCCACGGCAACGGAAACAGCAACGGCAAGCCGTGCTGCTGACGTAACCAAGGATGCCGCAGCCAAGCCTGCAGCTGCCGTTTCTTCCGCAGCCGCGTCGGGCCTGGCAGCTATCGCGTACACCGGCATCGGCCACCCCTACCTCTGGGGCGGCACCACTCCCAATGGCTGGGACTGCTCCGGCTTTACCCAGTGGGTCTACGCCCAGGCCGGCATCAGCATTCCCCGCACCAACGCCTGGAACGCCATGCGGCCCACCTCCACGCCGTCCCCCGGTGACCTGGTCATGCAGAACGGTGGCGCACACGTGGGCATCTACGTGGGCAACGGCATGATGATCAGCGCGCTCAACCCCTCCCAGGGCACCCTGCTGCACGCCGCTGCAGCAACGGGCACGTCCTCTTTCTACACCCTGGGCTAGTCCTAACTCCGGACTTCCTCCCGTTTCTTTCCTGGAAACTCTTCGCTAAATCCCCGTTCGGGGCGTGCCGGCGTACCCCCAAGATGCCGGCGCGTCCAAAGACCTTGGGCTGCCCTCGCGGTCCCGAGGAACACGAAAGAGAGAAAAATTGATGACGACACGTGCAACTGTTGCACGGCACCGCGCCGAGGTCACCAAGACCAACTCGCTGGCTGTCATTGCCAAGGCTGTCGGCGACAACGCCGGCGGCATGGGCCGTCAGGCTGCGGTTATCGCTGCTGCCTCCGGCCTGGTCCTGACCAGCGGTATCGCGGCCAACGCCGCTGATACCAATGTGCAGCGCGAAGCCGCTTCGACGGCCAGCTTTGAAATTGGAACGGCCGCGCCGGCCGTTATTTCGGCTGAATCCACGATCGCCATCTCCTACGAGAAGCCGGCAGTAACCACCACGCCGGCTCCCGTCGCAGAGCCGGAGCCCGAGCCCGTTGTTGAGGCAGCCCCGGCAGCCGCGGCCGCTCCCGCCGCGGCGCCTGCGGCCGCCATCAAGGTTGCTTCGTCCGCCCCCGCGGCTCCGGCCGCCCCGGTCGCTGCCAGCGGCAAGGGCCAGGCCATCCTGTCCGCAGCGTACGCCCAGCTGGGCGTCAACCAGGACTGCACCATGCTGGTGACCAACTCACTGGCCGCCGTGGGCATCAACTTCCACGACTGGCCCGCAGGCTACCTCTCCCTGGGCCGCACCGTCAGTGCAGCAGAAGCACAGCCCGGCGACCTGATCTACTACGCGAACGGTGGCGCGGGCATGGCCCACATTGCCGTTTACGCAGGCAACGGCCAGGCCGTGCACGGCGGCTACAACGGCAACCAGACCGTTGTGTTCAGCGCCAATGTTGGATCAGGACCGGTTTTCATCCGCGTGTCCTAACAGCTGTTGAGCTTTCAAAGGACCCCTGCCTGCTGGCGGGGGTCCTTTGCTGTCTGTTCCCTCAGGGGCGCGGCGGCAGCCGCCAGGCCGGCACCCCGGAAACGGCCGGACCAAGCGATTAGTTTATCCGGGCATTTTTTGTTTACTCTTGTGGTGTCGATCCATAGCCCGGATATGCCGGGGGCAGCCGGCCCTCGTGCCCCTGACGGGTGCGGCCACAAAGAGGTAAGTGCATGCGCACTCTCGTTCTGAATGCTGGATATGAACCGCTGGCGGTAGTCACCTTCCGCCGGGCGCTGGTGCTTGTGCTCACGGGCAAGGCCAGTGTTATTGCCGAGGGCGATGACCCCGTGGTGGGGCCGCAGGAGATTCTGGGCCGCCCGTCTGTGATTCTCCTGAACCGCTACATCCGTCCCAGATATAACCAGAGCACCGCGGTAAGCCGCCGCGGCGTCCTCCGGCGCGACGGTCACCGGTGTGCCTACTGCGGCAAAGGTGCCCACACCATCGACCACGTGCAGCCCAAATCGCGTGGCGGTGCCGATTCGTGGGAGAACCTGGTGGCCGCCTGCCTCCGATGCAACAACAGCAAAGGTGACCACACCCCGGCCGAGATGGGCTGGAAGCTGAGGTTTGTGCCGGAACCGCCGCACGGCACCATCTGGCAGATCAAGGAACTGGAGAAGCCGACGCCTGCCTGGGATCCGTTTTTGCTGCCTGAACGGGCGGCCTGAACGCTTCCGGACTGCCGGTTTCGGGCGCGCGCGAGGAGTAACAGTCGCGCATGCCCACGGACGTTCCGGCGCGGCTAGGCTGGGCTGGTGGATGCAGACTCGTTCGATTTTGATGCCGTCATTCTTGCCGGCGGCCGTTCGGAACGCCTGGGCGGCGTGCCCAAGCAGGGGCTGACGTACGACGGCGACACCTTGTTGGGCCGCTCCATCGCCGCTGCCGGAGGTGCCCGGGCCGTGGTTGTGGTGGGTCCTGAGCCCGCGGAACATCCGCCCGGCATCCTCAGCTGCCGCGAGGAGCCCGCCTTCGGCGGTCCGGCCGCGGCCATTGCCGCCGGGCTTGCCGCGCTGGCGAAGGCCGGTGGAAGCCGGCCGCCGGTGACCCTTGTTCTTGCCTGCGACATGCCCAATGTGCGGCAGGCGGTGACGGCCCTTCGGGAGGGGTTGCTGGGCGCCGATCCCCTGACAATCTGCGACGGCGTGGTGGCTGTCTCGGAGGATGGCCGCCGGCAGCCCCTGGTGGGCTTTTATAGCACGGCCGCGCTACAACGCTCGGCGGCTGAACTTGCGGCCAGGGGTCAACTGATCAACGGGTCGGTTCGGGCACTCCTTGCTAGTCTTGACGTAAAGCCTGTTGCCGTTCCGGTCCGGTCCACGGCAGACGTGGACACCTGGGACGACGCCGCCACACTCGGGGTGGGCGGCCCTGGTCCACTTGGTGGCTCCCGGAGCAAAGCGGCCGCAGATAAATTGGGAGGCAGAGCGTGAAAAGTCAGGACGAGACGCTGGAAGAGTGGAGCAGGTCGCTGCTGCAGGCGTATGACTTGGAAGACGTGCAGATTGACGTCAACGCCATCCTTTCGTTGGCCGGAGTGGCGGCACACTCGGTAGTGCGCCCGGCCGCACCACTGACCACCTTTATTGCCGGCCTCGCCGCGGGCCTGGCTGGCGGCCCGGGGCAAGCACCTGACGCCGCCGCCATGAAGTCAGCCCTGGACCGTGCCAGGACCCTGGCCGCCGACTACGACTCTGCGGCCACAGAACCGAAATCAGCCGGGGCCCCCGTCGAATGATCACCGTCGAATGACCACCGCCCCCGGCGATGAAGCCGGGAGCCCCGACCCGCTGCACGCCCCGCCAACGCCGGAGACCGGCCCCGTGCACCTGGCCCATACATGGGAAGAAGCACGCAAAGCAGCCTTTGAGGGCGCCACCCCGATCCCGCCCGGACGTGTTCCGCTCGGCCAGGCCTTGGGCCGGGTCCTCGTGGAAGACATTGCCGCGCTCCACGACATGCCGCACTACGCGTCCTCGGCCATGGACGGCTGGGCAGTTAACGGCAGCGGTCCGTGGATTGTGTCGGAGCCCGGCCAGCGGCTTGCGCCGCATCAGGCCAGTCCCATTGTCACGGGAGGATTGATCCCGCCCGGGGCAAAGGCGGTGCTGCGCAGCGAAAGCGCCGTGCTTGGCACCGACGAGGACGGGCTGCCGCTGCTGCAAACAGGCGGCACCGCCCGTCCCGGTGAACCCAGGAACGGTCAGCACATCCGGAAAGCCGGCGAGGAAGCGGTTGAAGGGGATGTCCTGGTCAAAGCCGGGGTGACCCTGAACCCGGCGCACCTGGCCGTCGCCGCCCTGGCTGGGCACGACGACCTGCTGGTCCGCGGGAAGCCCGTGGTGAAGCTCCTGCTGACGGGATCCGAGGTGGTGGCCCACGGATTGCCCGCCCCGGGCCAGGTCCGCGATACGTTCGGCCCTCAGCTGGCATCAGTGGTGGACATGCTCGGTGGCATCTACGCCGGTCAGGAAAGGATCGGCGATTCCTACCCCGAATGGTTGGCGGGGCTGGAGGACCTCCCCCCGGAGGTTCCGGACCCTGCCGCGCTTCCCGCCGACGTCGTTATCACCACCGGCGGAACGGGAGTCTCCCACACGGATCACCTGCGCCGGGCCGTGGCGGAGCTGGGCGGCAGGCTGGTCATCGACGGCATCGCCATGCGCCCCGGCCACCCTGCTGTGCTTGCCGAACTCCCCGATGGACGTTTTGTCCTGGGACTGCCGGGTAATCCGCTGGCCGCCATGATGGCGCTGTCCACGGTGGGTGCGCCGTTGCTTGCCGCGCTGGGCCACGGCACCATGCCGCCCATCCAGCACGTCCCCTGCGGCACCACCATTGAACCCGAACCGGGCCGCACCCGCCTGATGCCCTTCCGGCTCCTCTATGGAATGGCGTCACCGGCAAAGCACACCGGCCCCGGAATGATGCGCGGACTGGCGTCGGCAGATGGGGTGATGGTTGTCCCGCCCCACGGAGTCCAGCTCGGCGAGCCTGTGGCCGCCTTCGCGCTGCCGTGGGGGCCGCCGCTTCCCGTCCCCGAACCGGCCGGCGCCAAGCCGAAAACCCGGGCCGGAGCCAAGGGTGCCACCAGAACCGCGGGCAAGGGTGCCGCGAAGCCTGCCGGTCCGGTGGACTGGAGTGCCCTGCTCGGCTGACGGACGGCCGGACGGCACCACGGTACTGCGCGAGCCTATGGGTGGTGCGATGATGGACCTATGAACAGCATGGTAGTCCGCTGATGGGACGCGTCACCCAGCGCCGCAAGGTCCACAAATACGTCCTGGACGGCTCGCCTGCTGCCCAGGAATTCCCCATCCGGCACCGTGAGGACGTCCTCGCCGTGGAAGAGCCGCTGGAGATCCGTCTCGGTCAGCTTTCGTTCTCGGTCACAATGCGGACTCCCGGTGACGACTTTGACCTGGTGGCCGGGTTCCTGGTGTCCGAGGGAATCATTTGGGCGCCCGAACAGCTTGTTTCACTCCGGTTCTGTGCTGGCGAGGATGAAAATGGCGTTCAGACGTTCAACGTTGTGGAAGCCCAGTTGCGGCCTGACGTGGAACTTCCGGCCAGGGGGCGGAACGTCTTCACCTCGAGCTCATGTGGCATCTGCGGTACGGACTCAATCGAGGCTGTGCAAAAATCTTCCCGCTACAGCCCTGCCGCGGATCCGCTGACCATCCCGGCGGAGGTGCTGGCAGTCCTGCCGGACCGGCTGAGGGAAGCGCAGGCTGTTTTTGACACCACCGGCGGTGTGCACGCCGCGGGCCTTTTCCGGATAACGGACGACGGCGGCGTGGAGCTTTTGTGCCTCCGGGAGGACGTGGGCCGCCACAACGCCGTGGACAAGGTAGTGGGCTGGGCGCTGCGGGCGGGGATGCTGCCGTTGACCGGGCTGGTCCTGCAGGTATCGGGGCGGGCATCGTTTGAACTCGTCCAGAAAGCCGCGCTGGCCGGGATCCCGGTCCTGGCGGCAGTCAGTGCCCCTTCCAGCCTCGCCGCAGAGCTCGCACAGGCCAGTGGCATGACCCTGGCCGGGTTCAGCCGCGGCACAAGCATGAATATCTACGCCGGTCAGGAAAGGGTCACCCTGGCCGCGTCGAACAAGGCGGAAGACGCCGCAGCCCGGGTCGCGGGATAGCCAGCCACAGCCTCAGGGGGGACGAAGGTGCTTGGCTATTGGTCGACCAGCCGGTAGATTTTATCCATCGATTGGACGGTGTTGTCCGGATTCGATCAGTCCAATTCACCTATTAAGAGGGTTTAGAGTGCACGACGACCGCCGGATTACCGAAGTCCGACTGGCCCGGTTTGTCCGAGAGCGGATCGATCCCGCCGTATATCCCCGCAGCGTCCCCCTGACCCTGACCAGCTGGGACGCTCCCGGCGAACCCGTCACGGTGATGGAAGCACTGCGGCATGACTTCCTCCCGCAGGAACACGGCGCAGCATGGGGCCAGCCGTGGGGCACCAAATGGCTGCGGCTTCAAGGCGATGTTCCCGAGGCCTGGGGTACCGGCGCGGACACGGCCGTGGAGATCGTCGTGGACCTTGGATTCATCAACGAAGCCCCCGGCTTCCAGTGCGAGGGCATCGCGTGGCGCCCGGACGGCACCATCATCAAGGCGATTTCGCCGCGGAACCAATACATCCCGCTCAAGCTGCTCGGCAGCGGCATGGCCGTTGACTTCTATGTGGAGGCGGCGGCCAACCCTGACATGGCGCAGGGCTGGACGTTCGCCGCCACGCCACTGGGGGACAAGGCGACGGCGGGCACCGCCCCGCAGTACCGGCTGGGCAGGATCGCCATTGCGGAGCTGAACCAGACGGTCTGGGAGCTCCAGCAGGACGTTTTGACGCTCTCCGGGCTGATGCATGAGCTGCCGGTGGAGCAGCCCCGGCGCCACGAGATCCTCCGTGCGCTGGAACGCATGATGGACCGGATGGACCCCGACGACGTCCCGGGAACTGCCGCCGCCGGCCGCGCTGCCCTGGCCGAGGTCCTGTCCCGGCCCGCCTATGCGTCCGCGCACCAGCTGGTGGCCACCGGTCATGCCCACATCGATTCCGCCTGGCTGTGGCCGGTTCGCGAGACCATCCGCAAGTGTGCCAGGACCTTCTCCAACGTGGTGGCACTGATGGACGAGGACCCGGGCTTTGTATTTTCCTGCTCCTCGGCCCAGCAGTTTGCCTGGATGAAGGAGTTCTACCCCGAGCTCTTCGGCAGGATCCGGGAAAAGGTCAAGGCCGGCCAATTTGTTCCGGTAGGGGGCATGTGGGTCGAGTCGGACACCAACATGCCCGGCGGCGAGGCCATGGCCCGCCAGTTTGTGGAGGGCAAAAGCTACTTCCTGCAGGAGTTTGGTGTCGAGTGCCGCGAAGCCTGGCTGCCGGATTCGTTCGGGTACTCCGCCGCCCTGCCGCAGATTGTGAAGTCGGCCGGAAGCCGGTGGTTCCTCACCCAGAAGATTTCGTGGAACCAGGTCAACCGGATGCCGCACCACACCTTCAACTGGGAAGGCATCGACGGTACCCGGCTCTTCACCCATTTCCCGCCGGTGGACACCTACAACGCCGAACTGACGGGCCGGGAACTGGCGCATGCAGAACGGAATTTCCGTGATCATGGCCGTGCCAACACCTCGCTGGTGCCCTTTGGTTATGGCGACGGCGGCGGCGGACCCACGCGTGAGATGCTGGCCGCTGCCCACCGCACCGCCGACCTGGAGGGCTCGCCCAAGGTCCGGATCGGTTCGGCCGAAAGTTTCTTCACCCAGGCCGAGGAGGGCTATGCGGCTCTTCCGGTGTGGGTGGGGGAGATGTACCTGGAACTCCACCGGGGCACGTACACCAGCCAGGCCAAGACCAAGGCCGGGAACCGGCGGAGTGAACACCTGCTGCGGGAGGCTGAACTCTGGTGCGCCACGGCCGCCGTCCGAAGCTCCTTTACCTACCCGGCAGCCGAGCTGAAGCGCCTCTGGCGACTGGTGCTCCTGCAGCAGTTCCACGACATCCTGCCCGGCAGTTCCATCGCCTGGGTCCATCAGGACGCCGAACGGAACTACGCCGCCATCAGTTCCGGTTTGGAAGCCCTCATTGGCCAGGCAGCGGCCGCACTGCTGGGGGAAGGTTCGCGGCTGTTCCTGCTCAATGCCGCTCCCCATGGGCGCAACGGGGTCCCGGCACTCGGGGCGGCTGAGCCGTCCGTGGCGGGCCCCGCCGTCCAGTCCCACGAAGTGGACGGCGACGGAGTGGACGGCGGTTTTGTGCTGGATAACGGCATTATCAGGGCTGTCCTGGACTCGGACGGCCTCATCACATCGCTAACCGACTACGCCACAGGACGCGAAGCCATTGCGCCCGGCGCGCGCGGCAACCTGCTGGAGCTGCACCGGGACACTCCCAACGAGTGGGACGCCTGGGACATTGATGAGTTCTACCGCCGCAACGTCACGCCCCTGACGGCCGCGCAGGATGTCCGGCTGGAGCCCGCGGAAAGCGGGGCCAGGGTGGTGGTGGAGCGGATGGCCGGTTCCTCGCCGGTGACCCAAAGCATCACGCTGGACGTTGGCAGTGACTCCCTGGCTATCACCACTGCGGTTGAGTGGCAGGAGAGTGAGAAACTCCTCAAGCTCGGGTTCCCGCTGGACGTCAAAGCCGACCGCTCAGCTGCCGAAACACAGTTCGGACACGTATTCCGGCCCACCCACAACAACACCTCCTGGGAGGCCGCGAAGTTCGAGATCTGCGCGCACCGCTGGATCCACGTGGCCGAACCCGGCTACGGCGTCGCGATCTCAAACTCGGCCACCTACGGCCACGATGTCACCAGGAATGTCCGGGAGGACGACGGCGGGACCACCACCTCGGTGCGTCTCTCCCTGCTGCGGGCACCGAAGTTCCCTGACCCGGCGGCGGATCGCGGACACCACGAACTGACGGTTACTGTCCGCCCCGGGGCGGGAATCGCCGAAGCAGTCGAAGAGGGGTACCGCACCAACCTGGCGCCGCGCCTGGTTCGCGGTGGTCACGGGGTGGAGCCGTTGTTCACGGTGGACAACCCCGCCCTGGTGGTTGAAGCCGTCAAGCTGGCGGAGGACGGTTCGGGCGACGTGGTGGTGCGGCTCTACGAGTCCCTGGGCCAGCGCTCGGCCGGAATCATCAAAGCAACATTCCCCGTCCTGGACGTGCAGGCGACCGATCTCCTGGAGCGCCCGGCTGAGGCCCCCGGGGTAACACCGGCAGGGCAGGGCAGCGTCCACCTTGCCCTGCGCCCGTTCCAGCTGATCACGTTGCGGTTCGCCCGGTAGCGCTCATGGACAACCGGTAGGACTCATGGAGCTGGGAGTATTTACGTTCGGGGACATCCACCGCGATCCCGTCAGCGGCGTACGGGTGTCTCCGGAGCAGAACACGCAGGATCTCCTGGAGCGTGCCCGGCTGGCAGACCAGGTGGGGCTCCAGTATTTCGGGGTGGGAGAGCATCACCGTGCGGACTATTCCGTCACGTCGCCCGCGACCGTTTTGGCGGCCGTCGCCGCGCAGACCCGGCAGATCAAGGTGGGCAGTGCTGTCACCGTCCTCAGCACGGAGGACCCGGTGCGGGTTTTCCAGCAGTTCGCCACCATCGACCTCATCAGCCAGGGCCGCGCCGAGCTGACGGCAGGGCGCGGGAGCTTCATCGAGTCATATCCGCTGTTCGGGGCCCGGCTGGAGGACTATGACGCTCTCTACGAGGAGAAACTGGGGCTGCTCCTCCAACTCAATGCGCAGGAACGCGTCACCTGGACAGGCCGGTTCCGCGCCGGCCTGGACGACGCCCTCATCCTGCCCCGCCCGTTCCCCGCTGCGGACGACACGCGCGAACTGGACATCTGGATTGCCACCGGGGGAACTCCCAACTCATCGGTCCGCGCCGCGACCTTGGGGCTGAACGTCATGTATGCGCTGCTGGGCGGGTCCGTCCGGAACTTCGAACGGCATGCCGCCCTGTACCGGCAGACCGCCGTCGAACACGGTCACGGCGACGCCCCGCTGAAGGTGGGCGTCAGCGCACCCGGCCTGGTGCTGGCTGACGGTGCTTCCGGCAAAGGGCGGGCCAAAGACGTCTTCCGGCCCTATTGGTTGGACACCATGCGCCGGATCTCTGCCGAGCGGGGATTCCCTACTCCGAGCGGGGTTTCCTACAATATGGAGTCCGCTCCCGGCGGCGCCTTGTTTGTGGGCAACCCGGAGCAGGTGGCTGAAAAGATCTTGAGGATGCACGGGCATATGCAGCATGACAGGCAGATCTTCCAGCTGGATCTCTCGTCCGTCCCGCAGCGGACCGTACTGGAAGCGATCGAGTTGCTGGGCACTGAGGTGCTTCCGCGCGTTCAGATGGAACTGGCGTCTGCGGGTGGCAAAACTGCCGATGGCCGCGGGTGGGAAAAGGGCCGTTAAGCAGGCTGAGTGGGGGCGGTCCCCAACGGCCGCCACCACTCATCCCCCCAATGCGTGTAATGGCTTAGGGCAACGCGGCGTTCAAGAAGTTATCCCCGTTCGTAAACACCCGCGCGCAACCTTCACACATTCATGATTATGGCATGTCTAATGATTTTGTGAAAGTCGGCAAAGCTACTTTGCAGTAGAAGTCTTTTGCCGCGGGCCGTGCCGTCGGTGAACGAGGCTGGCGACCCCGATCAAGGCCAAACCGAAAACGTAGCAAAGCACGGCAGTGTAGTTGATGACGTACAGCGCTGCTCCCCAGGCTGACGGAAACAGCGGGAAAAGCAGGGTCAGTGCGACGGCCAGGGAACCCGCCCCCAGAAGGAAGGCAGCCATCCGAACCAGGGCGGGAAGTGTACTCATGGTCGCCTTAGCCATGGCCGGCAGGAGAACAAGTGCCACGTAGGCGGGGTATATGCGGCCGGCGACACCGTAGAACCTCAGCAAAAGGACGTTCCCGGGGTCCAGGTTGGCTATGCCAGCCATTCCCACTGATGAGCCGGAGGTGTCCATCAGGAAAAAGATCACCATGATGGCAAGTGAGTTCACGCCCAGCACGGCCAGACCGGATGGGCCGGCGATCAGACGGGAGGCGCCGGTGGCCCCAAAACCCTTGCTGATGCGGTTCCCAACACACAGGATGGCGGCAAACACGACCAGCCGCAGGATGAGATTAGCGATATTGATGCCGCCCAGGACCCGATCGATGACGAGATAAGGCGCCTCGATGCTGAGGAGGATGGCCAGGGTCATCAGCGCAAAAATGGCGCAAATGGTCCGGTTTTGTCGCCGGAAGGCACTAGGGATGCGGGCCAGGGCCACCGCGGCGCAAGCGGCCAGGGTGCACCACTGCAGGGTCTCGATCATCCCAGGTTCTCCCAGATCTTGTCGGTTCGTTCTTGGTCATGTTCCTGCCGGCGGAGGGCCCGGCCCAGCGTCTGCAGCCGTTCTCCGGCCAGGGTGGTCAGTTCGCCGTCGGTCATAGTGTCCAACGCCGCCTGGCGGGCCCCGGGCGGCCAGCCGGCCTCGGCCTCCGTGATCAGCCCGGTTGCCACCAGGCCACCGGACGCGGCCACACCGGCTGCCAGGGCCGTAGCCAGGGCCAGCTCCGGGGTGAGCCGGTTGGCGGTCAACTGCGCCGAATAGTTCTGCGGCGCGATCCCGGTGGCGGTGGAGACGCGGTGCCGCAGTTCGCCGTCGTCGATTGCCTCCACCCAGTCCCGCACGGACGTGGCATGCGGCGGCGGGACCAGGACCGTTGGCCCCGGGTCGGGACGGCCGGCAAGCGGAACCCCTGCGGCGCCCCCGCCGGACTCTCCCGGCCCGCCGGGTTCGGCGACGCCCCGGAGCAGCAGCGCCCGCAGGAGATCAGCCGTGGAAATCTGGCTGACCAGCTCGGAGCGGGTGGGCTGCAGTGGCGGCCCGGCGAGTTGCCGGAAGTCGTCAAAGCCGGCCAGGGCGGTGACGGGGTTGATGTTGTAAGCGCGGCTGACGCTCACCACCGTCGCCCCTGCAACCTTGCCACGCACCAGTTGCTGAGCCAGGGTGCTCCGTTTGATGCCGGCAGCCCGGCAAACATCGGAAGTGCTCGCGTCGGGCGCGATACCGTGCAGCCAGCGTTGGAACGCCTTGGCAGGAATGGGCATATCTGCTCTCTGCTGAACGGATGATTGCTTTTGATTTTAGCGTGTCCGCGGCCGGTGGTTTGATGCAGCCGACAGAGTCGACTATGCTTGATGGTCGAGCCCGTTGGTCCGCACACCCCCCAAGTCCGGACCGGCGGGCTCTTTAGTGCCCGGGCACTTTTGCTGGCGGGCATGCTGCGGATTTCACAGCATTCTGCCTGATTCAGGCGGGGTCATCCGGCCTTCCGCCGGCCGGGCGAGAGGACAGACCTAGCCATGACAGCAACCCTTGTTGCCAAAGACCTTTCCGGTGGCCACGACCACCGGACACTTTTCTCGAAGCTCTCCCTCACCGTGGCTCCCGGTGACGTTGTGGGCGTGGTGGGTGCCAACGGCGCCGGCAAATCCACCCTCCTGCGCCTGCTGGCCGGAGTGGACCAGCCCCAGTCCGGCAGCGTGAACCTGGCCCCCGCTGATGCGTTTGTGGGCTGGCTTCCCCAGGAACACGAGCGGGTGACGGGTGAGACGGTGGCGGGCTACATCGCCCGCCGCACCGGCTGCGCGCAGGCAACCGCCGAGATGGAGTCCACGGCAGAAGCGCTGGGTTCCGGGGCTCCCGGCTCCGACGACGCCTACTCCCTCGCCTTTGACCGCTGGATGGCGTCCGGCGCAGCGGACCTCGACGAACGCATCCCGGCCGTCCTGGCTGATCTGGGGCTGGAAACCGGGCCGGAAGCCCCCATGACCGGGCTCTCCGGCGGCCAGGCCGCGCGCGTCGCTCTGGCTGCCCTGTTACTCAGCCGCTTCGACGTGGTGCTCCTGGATGAGCCCACAAACGACCTGGACCTGGCCGGCCTGGCGAAGCTGGAAGCCTTCGTCCAGGGCCTGCGCGGCGGCGCGGTGCTGGTATCCCACGACCGCGAGTTCCTGGCCCGCTGCGTGACCACCATCGTGGAGCTGGACCTGGCCCAAAATTCCGTTGCGGTATACGACGGCGGCTACGAGGCGTTCCTGGAGGAACGTGCCGTGGCGCGGCGGCATGCCCGCGAAAAGTTCGAGGAGTTCGCGTCCACCAAGGCGGACCTGGTCTCCCGGGCCCGGACCCAGCGTGAGTGGAGTTCCCAAGGCGTGCGCAACGCCATGAAAAAGAGCCCCGACAATGACAAGATCCGCCGCGCGGCCAGCACCGAATCGTCGGAAAAACAGGCGCAGAAGGTCCGGCAGATGGAATCCCGGATCGCCCGGCTGGACGTGGTGGAAGAGCCGCGGAAGGAATGGCAGCTGCAGTTCAGCATCGGCCAGGCGCCGAAGTCCAGTGCCGTGGTGGCCACGCTGCGTGACGCCGTCGTCAGCCAGGGCAGCTTCACCCTCGGCCCGGTGAACCTGCAGCTGAACGCGGGGGAGCGGGTCGGAATCACCGGGCCCAACGGTGCCGGCAAATCCACGCTGCTGCGCCTGCTGCTGGGTGTGCAGGCTCCCGACTCCGGCAACGCCGCCATGGGCGCCTCGGTGGCCATCGGCGAAATCGATCAGGCCCGTGGACTGCTGGCCGGCCATCTACACCTCGCGGACGCTGTGGAAGCGGTCCTGCCCGACCTGACGCCGGCGGAGGTCCGCACGCTGCTGGCCAAGTTCGGGCTCAAAGCTGACCACACGGCCCGGCCGGCGGATTCCCTTTCGCCGGGCGAGCGCACCCGGGCCGCACTGGCATTGCTGCAGGCACGCGGCGTGAACCTGCTGGTGCTGGACGAACCCACTAACCACCTTGACCTGCCTGCCATCGAGCAGCTGGAGGAGGCGCTGGGAAGTTATGAGGGCGCTTTGTTGTTGGTAACCCATGACCGGAGGCTGCTGGAGAACGTCCAGCTGGATGTCCGGTGGAATGTGGACAACGGCGTCGTTACCGAACTGCTGGGCCACGACGCCCCGAAAGGCAATAAATCATGAGTATGGACCGGGTGGCCTGGAGCTCCCTGTACAACATCACGCGCGCTTCGAGCGGCTCCAAGCCCTTCTCAAAGGAGACGCTTAAGCGTGTTTTCGGCTTCGCCCGGCCGCACAAGGGCAAGCTGATCGCCTTCGTCCTGCTGTCCATCGTGATGGCCGTCCTCGCCGTTGCCACCCCGGTCCTGGCAGGCCAGGTTGTTGATGCCATCATCGCCGGCGCGGGCACCGGCGTGGTGGTCTGGCTGGCCGTGCTGATCGCCATCGTTGCTGTCGCCGAAGCAGGGCTGGGACTGGTCACGCGCTGGCTTTCCTCCACCATCGGCGAAGGCGTCATTGTGGACCTCCGCACCAAGGTCTTCGACCACGTGCAGAAGATGCCCATCGCCTTCTTCACCCGCACCCGCACCGGTGCTCTGGTCAGCCGGCTCAACAATGACGTGATCGGTGCCCAGTCCGCCTTCGCCGGCACACTGTCCGGGGTAGTCAGCAACGTTGTGGCCCTCGCCCTGACCCTTGTGGTGATGCTGGGGAAGTCCTGGCTCATCACCGTGCTTGCCATGATCCTGCTGCCGCTCTTCCTGATCCCCGCACGGCGGATGGGCTCGAAGCTGGCCGACCTGCGCCGTGAAGCTGCCGAGCACAACGCCTCCATGGGCACCCAGATGACCGAGCGGTTC
The DNA here is from genome assembly GCF_029076445.1 of Pseudarthrobacter naphthalenicus. Lineage (GTDB taxonomy): Bacteria > Actinomycetota > Actinomycetes > Actinomycetales > Micrococcaceae > Arthrobacter > Arthrobacter naphthalenicus. The sequence goes on along the minus strand of NZ_JARESG010000010.1, from coordinate 96,500 downwards.
TCCGCCCCTGGCGCCACGCTGGTAAAGCTCTTCGGCCGGCCGGATGAGGAATCCCGCGAGTTCGCCATGCGGGCAGGCCGGGTGCGGGACATCGGCATCCGGACGGCGATGCTGCAGTTCACCTTCGTGACCGCCCTGACACTGGTTTCGGCGCTGGCCCTCGCACTGGTCTACGGCCTCGGCGGCTTCCTGGCGCTGCAGGGGCAACTGGCCGCGGGCGACGTCGTGGTGCTGGCACTGCTGCTCACCCGCCTCTACGCCCCGCTCACGGCGCTCTCCAACGCCCGGGTGGAGATCATGAGCGCCCTGGTCAGCTTCGAACGGGTCTTTGAAATCCTGGACCTCAAACCCCTCATCCAGCAGAAGCCCGATGCTGTGTCCTCCCCGGCCGGTCCGTTGTCCGTGGAGTTCGATAACGTCCGCTTCTCCTACCCTTCGGCGGACAAGGTTTCACTCGCCTCGCTGGAGGACGTTTCAACCCTGGACACCCGCGGCGGCGAAGAAGTGCTGCACGGTATCAGCTTCCGGGTGGAGCCCGGCCAGACCGTTGCCCTCGTGGGCTCCTCCGGGGCTGGAAAGTCAACCATCGCGCAGCTGCTCTCGCGGCTGTACGACGTGGATTCAGGGGCGGTCCGCTTTGGCGGGGCCACGGCCGGAAGCGGTGTTGACGTCCGCGACCTCACCTTCGATTCGATGCGCCAGACCCTGGGCATGGTGACCCAGGACGGTCACCTGTTCCATGAAAGCATTGCCTCCAACCTGCGGCTGGCCCGTCCGGAAGCCAGCGACGAGCTCATGTGGGATGTCCTGCGGCAGGCCCGGCTGGAGACCATGGTCCGGTCCCTCCCCGACGGCCTGGACACTGTGGTGGGGGAGCGCGGCTACCGGCTTTCCGGCGGCGAACGCCAGCGGCTCACCATCGCCCGCCTCCTCATCGCCCAGCCGCGGGTGGTCATCCTCGACGAGGCCACCGCGGCGCTGGACTCCACCAACGAGGCCGCCGTCCAGGAAGCACTGGGCGCAGCGCTCGAGGGGCGCACCGCCGTCGTGATTGCCCACCGGCTCTCCACAATCCGCGCCGCCGACGTCATCCTGGTGGTGGAGGACGGCCGGATCGTGGAACGTGGCACGCACACCGAGCTGCTCGCGGCCGAGGGGCGTTACGCCGAGCTGTACCGGACGCAGTTCGCCGAGGCAACCGCGGTTGCGGAGGAAGCCGTGCCCGAGTACTAGAGCTTTAGAGTCCCCAACTGGGTAGCAGCAGGTGTCCTTTTGAGCCGTCAAAACGACACCTGCTGCTACCTACTTCGGGTGGGGGCCTACTTTGGCGGCCAGCTCGGGCAGGATGAAATCGGTCAGGAGCGAGGCGAGATCCGCGGGCAGCGGCACGCCCCGCTCACGGTCCCGGTCCAGCGCGGCAAGGTCCAGCCAGCGGATCTCGGCGATCTCGGCTGACGCGCCGGCCGTCCACGTGCCGGGGGCGAGGTACACCGTGGCTTCGATGTCGGTGGCGGCCTCGTTGGCGGCGTCGGCAATCCAGACGCCCATCAACTGGAGATCCTGCGGGGCAACAATGACCCCCACCTCCTCGGCCAACTCCCGGGAAGCGGCCTGCACGGCCGTCTCGCCGGGTTCGGGCTTGCCGCCGGGGTGCATAAACATGGTGGTTCCGCGTTTGCGGACCGTCAGGAGCCGCCCGGCGTCGTCGAACACGCAGACGGCGGAGACAACAATGCGGGCTTTCACGGGTTCGAGCCTAGCCCCTTCGCGCCGGCCATTTCAGCCCAGCCGCATCAGCTCCGTGGTCAGCAGCAGGTCCTTGCGCGGCCCGCTCACGTCCCACGAATAACTGAAGGCATCGGGACCCGCGCAGGTGTACGCCACACGGTAGGTATCGGGGTCACACCAGTGCCGGTCCAGGTTGGCTTCCGGGCTAAAGCTCATCCGGTGGAAGGGGCGCCCGTCCTCAAAGAAGACGTCCAGGGCGTCTGTCCGGTCGGCGCGGCGCAGAAGATAGGCGCGGGAGGCGGGGCCGGTGAAAGTAGGCCAGCGCATGGTGCCTTCTTCGCGGAAGGACACGTCGTCGTCGTCCGTCACGGCAAAACGTACGACGCCGGTGAAGGTTCCGCGGGTGCCTGCGGACCGGTCCAGCAGTTGGCGTTCGACGGCCCACGTTCCCGCCACGGCGCCGGGCGGCTGCACCGGGCCGAGCAGGTAGGCGCGGAGGCTGAACTCCGGAACAGGACGGTTCAAGTGCCCTCGATTGGAATCGAACCAACGACACCGGCTTTAGGAGAGCCGTGCTCTATCCACTGAGCTACGAGGGCGGGTGTCCGTTGGGCCGGCAGGGCCGGTCCGTCCGGACACGGATACAAGCATACAAGGTGGGAGGCCGTACTACGCTCTTGGCATGAGTTCAGCCCCGATGTCCTCGCCCGCAGCGGTCTTCATCCCGGACACGGCGTCCACCCGCCACTACATCGGCGCCTGGTCCGTCCTGAGCGTCCTGCAGTATTTTGTGGCCGAAACAGCCGTGATCGGCGGCTGGGCCGGGCCGCAGCCCTACAGCCGCCGGACCGGGTACATCAGCGATCTTGGTGCGTTGCACTGCGGGATATTTGACGGCCGGGATGTCTGTTCTCCGCTGCACTGGCTGATGAACCTGTCCTTTGTGGTCCAGGGTTTGGGCATGCTCCTGGGCGCGCTGCTGCTGAGCTCGGGACTGCTGTGCGTGGCGGCCCGGCCGGGAGCAACGGTCCACCGTGGGCGGCGGAAACCGTGGCTGGCCGCACTCTGGGTCCGGCTTCTGGCCGGCACCGCGGGTGCCGGGACCATGATCGTGGGACTGGTACCCGAGGACCTGGGCTCCGCCTGGCACTACACCGGCGCGCTGATGTACTTCATTGCGGGCTCGCTCGCGGTGCTGGTGCTGGGTGTGCTGTGGCTGCAGCAGACACCGCTCGGATGGTTCGTCCTGGTGTGCGGGCTGGCCTCATTCGCCGCACTGGTGACAGGCGGTCTTACCAGGATGCATGTCCCCGAGCCGGGCACGCTGGAACGCCTGATGGGGTACCCGGTCACGGTGGGCGTGGCGGCCACCGGGCTGGTGATTGCCCAGCGCGTGCACCGGCACCGGCGGGAGGTCAGGGCTCTTGCCGCGGCCCGGGCTTAACTGCCTCGGCGGACTTTTTACCCAGGAACACCGCGGCGGCCCCGGCGAGCAGGCTCACAACGAACAGGACCCAGCCCGCAACGGTCAGCCCGGACGCCAGGGCGACCTGGCCGGCGTCGGCCGTTTCCGAGGCCAGCACGGAATCGATGGTGACGTTGCCCCACAACCGGACCACCACAAACAGCAGCGGGACGGCCCACAGGGCCCAGCGGAGCGATTTCCTGGCAACGTTGGTGCCGATCAGCAGCAGCCACGTGAAGCCGAAGATGAGCGGGAACAGCGTCCCGGCCGTTTTGTGGACGTAGTTGAGCTGGCCGCGGGCGTCGTCATCCATTGCCGCGTGCAACTGGCCAACATAGGACGCGTCGAAGCCGCCCACCAGGGAATCCGGCATGGCCAGCCCCGCGGACAGCTGGGTCATCTGGTCCAGCGCGAGCAGGTGCAGGTACCAGAACAGGAAGAGGCTGGCCACCACCCCGGCGATCACAATCAGCCTGGAGTTGCTCTGGGCCTTCTGCGGTGAACGGGCGGTGGTGGGGTTGATCACCGGCGGGAGGCTGTGCTGTGGAACGACAGCCTTGGAGCCGTGCTTCTTGATCCGCTGCGCTGGAGTTTTGGCCATGGCACCATTATGGCGCTGCATAGACTGGTGCCATGACCACAGGCAGGCACAGCGCCCTCGAACTTGACCCCGCCCTGGACGACTACCAGCTGGCCTCGGCACTGGTGCGCGAAGCCGGGCAGCTTGCGCTGCTGATGCGCATGGCCGGCCTGCAGTCGCAGCAGAAGACGTCCATTTCGGATGTTGTGACGGCCGCGGACCACGCTGCCGAGGCCTACGTGCTGGAGCAGCTCCAGCGGTGCAGGCCCGACGACGGCATCCTGGGCGAGGAGGGCGCCTCGGTGGCCGGGACCAGCGGCCGGACCTGGGTGGTCGACCCGGTGGACGGGACCTACAACTTCCTGCACGGCTCCACGTACTGGTGCTCCGCCATCGCCCTCAAGGACTCCTCGGACGTGCTGCTGGGTGCGATCTTCCAGCCGGAGGAGGATAAGTTGTGGCTTGGCGGAACGTCCCGCCCCGCCACCCTCAACGGCGAGGCCCTGACCGCGTACCAGGACGGCGGCGCGCGCAACGGCACCGCCCTCGCGGAATTCGGCGCGGCAACCTACATCCACCCCACCTGGCTGATGGATCCCCTGTGCGCCATGCCCTGGCACTCCGCTGCCACGTCCGCCGCCGCGCTGCGGATGTTCGGCTCAGGGTCCTGCGACCTGGGCCGGGTTGCCGACGGGGAGCTGGGTTGCTGGTTCCAGCACAGCTGCCCCGAATGGGACTGGCTGCCGGGCAGGGCGATTGTCCGGGCTGCCGGCGGTACCGCGGACACGGTCCAGGTCAACGGGCTGCAGTGGTTCATGGCGGGAGGCACGACGGCGGTGCGGGAGTTGCGCGCGGCCCTCCTGGCCGGCTCGGTGACCTGAGCCCGGGCAGGCCCGCCGCGGCGGGAGTCCTCCGCCGCGGATCGCCCGCCGGTCCGAACGGTCCCGGTGGATGGCGTTATCCACAGGCTGAACGTGAGTGTCGGCCCCACCGCCTAGACTTGTAGGCACCATGGATATGTTGTTTGACCCGTACTCTGACGGACCGTTCAAGGCCGCCCCGGCAGCCTCCACCCGCACAAAGTCGCGCCCGGAAGGTTTCGCCGAGGCGGGCGAATCCGGGGGCGGCAGCGGCAGCGGCGGCACCGGAAACAGCTCCCTCCAGGGTGGCGGGCAGGGTGCTGAACCGCCCATCCAGCGCGGCGGCGGCTGGGCCAGCCAGCAGCCCCACGGTGAAGGTCCCGGGGACCACGCCCACCACCGGCCGAATGCTGCGGAGCTGCTGCAGGGGCTGAACCCGCAACAGGAGGAGGCCGTCAAGCATGCAGGGAGCGCCCTGCTGATTGTGGCCGGCGCCGGCTCGGGCAAGACCCGGGTGCTCAGCAACAGGATCGCGTACCTCATCGCCACGCACCGGGCCCATTACGGCGAGATCCTGGCCATCACCTTCACCAACAAGGCTGCCGCCGAAATGCGGGAGCGCATCGCGGCCCTGGTGGGCGGCCGGGCCAAGATCATGTGGATCTCCACGTTCCACTCCTCCTGCGTGCGGATCCTGCGCCAGGAAGCGGCCAACGTGGGCCTGAAGTCCAACTTCTCCATCTACGACTCCGCGGACTCCCTGCGGCTGGTCACCCAGGTGTCCAAGGGCCTGGACCTGGACCCCAAGAAATTCGCGCCCAAGGCCATCCAGCACAAGATTTCAGCGCTGAAGAACGAACTCATCGACGCCGATTCGTTCGCCTCCGCCGCGAACTTCAACGACCCCTTCGAAAGCGCCGTGGCGGATGTCTTCAAGGGTTACACCCAGCGGCTGCGCCAGGCCAACGCCATGGACTTCGATGACCTCATCGCCGAGACCGTCTATATGTTCCGGGCCTTCCCGGCGCTCGCGGACTCCTACCGCCGCCGTTTCCGGCACGTCCTGGTGGACGAGTACCAGGACACCAACCACGCCCAGTACGCCCTGGTCCGGGAGATCGTGGGCGAGGGCCCCGGCGCGTCGGAGCTCACGGTGGTGGGGGACTCGGACCAGTCCATCTATGCTTTCCGCGGTGCCGATATCCGCAACATTGTGGAGTTCGAAAAGGACTACCCGGAAGCCCGGACCATCAAGTTGGAACAGAACTACCGTTCCACCCAAAACATCCTCACTGCCGCCAACTCCGTGATCTCACGCAACCCCAACCGCCCCGAAAAGCGGCTGTGGACGGCCGAGGGTGAGGGCCACAAGATTATTGGCTACGTGGGTGAGAACGAGCACGACGAAGCCCAGTTCATCGCCAAGGAAATTGACCGGCTCCAGGACGAGGACAACCTGCGCCCGGGGGATGTGGCCATCTTCTACCGCACCAACGCGCAGTCCCGCTCCATCGAGGACGTCCTGGTCCGGGTGGGGCTGCCGTACAAGGTGGTGGGCGGCACGCGGTTCTACGAACGCAAGGAAATCAAGGATGCCCTCGCCTACCTGCGGGTGCTGGTCAACCCTGACGACGACGTCAACCTGCGCCGGGTGCTCAACGAACCCAAGCGCGGCATCGGCGACCGCGCCGAGGGTGCCGTGGCGGCGTTCGCCCAGCGGGAGCGGATGTCCTTCATGGCGGCGGCGCGGCGGGCCGAGGAAGCCCCCGGCATGGCGACCCGCTCCGTCAACGCCGTCCTGGGGTTCGTGAAACTGCTGGACGATCTCGCCGAAGTGGCTACCGGTTCCGGTGCCGCCGCAGCGCTGGAAGCGGTCCTCGAACAGACCGGCTACCTCGCCGGGCTGCGTTCCAGCACTGATCCACAGGACGAGTCCCGCGTGGAGAACCTGGCGGAACTGGTCGCCGTCGTGCGTGAATACGAACAGGAGAATCCGGAGGGGTCCCTGGGCGCCTTCCTGGAGCAGGTGTCCCTGGTGGCTGACGCGGACCAGATCCCTGATGCCCCCGGTGCCGACATCGACGCCGCGGTGGCCGAGGCCAAACGCCTGGGCGTGGTCACGCTGATGACCCTCCACACAGCCAAGGGCCTCGAGTTCCCGGTGGTGTTCCTCACCGGCATGGAGCACGGGCTTTTCCCGCACCAGCGCTCCGCCACGGATCCCAAGGAACTCGCCGAAGAACGCCGGCTGGCGTACGTGGGCCTGACCCGCGCCCGCAAACGGTTATACGTCACGCGGTCTGAAGTCCGCAGCATGTGGGGCCAGAGCCAGTACAACCCCGCCAGCCAGTTCCTCGAAGAAATCCCGGCCGAACTGGTCGATTGGAAACGTGAAGGAACCAGCCGGCAGTCCGGCGGCTGGGGGAGCGGCGGGTCAATCGGCTCAAGCCGGTACGGCGGATCCTTCTGGGGCGCTGGCACGCCGCGGGGAGCGGCGGCAGACTCCTCGGCCGGGTTCAACGCTGACGTTCCCGCCGCTATCGCCAAGAACCGGGTGCAGCCGCAGAAGGAAATCGTGGCCGTCAGTGTGGGCGACAAGGTCAACCACACGAGCTTCGGCAACGGAACCGTGCTGGCACTGGAAGGCGCCGGAGACAAGACCGTGGCCAAGGTCAAGTTCGACGTCGGCGAGAAGCGGCTCCTGCTGCGCTACGCGCCCCTGACCAAACTGGACGCCTGAGAAGAGCTCCTAGCCGGGATGGTCCATTGAGACGGATTCCAGGTATTCGGGCACCCGGGCCTTCCAGCCGAGTTCGCGTTTGATCCGGATGCGGAGGGCGTCGGACGAGTCGGCTTCGCCGTGGGTGATATAGGTCATTGACGGTGCTGTGGGGGCGGTCCGCATCCATTGGATCAGCTCGTCGGCGTCGGCATGGGCGGACAGGCCTTCCATCTGGATGACTTCGGCCCCGATCCGGATGTCCTGTCCGTAGATCCGCAGATGCTGCTCGCCGGCTGCGAGTGAAGCGCCCCTGGTCCCCGCGGCCTGGTATCCGCTGAGGATGATCGCGTTGCGCGGGTCGGGCCCGTAGTTCTCAAGGTGGTGCAGAATCCGGCCTCCGGTGAGCATGCCGCTGGCGGAAAGGATGATCATCGGACCGCCCCGGAGGTTGAGCAGTTTGGAATCGTCGGCGCTCCGCACAGGGGTAGCCAGCTTATACATCGCCTCAAATTCGTGCTGTTCGAGCCGGTGTTCCTCGCGGTGGCGCTGATACATGCCGGAGGCATCAATGGCCATGGGACTGTTGAGATAGACAGGGATATCCGGGACCGCCTTCTTCCTCATCAGCCGTGACAGGTATAGCAATACCGTCTCGGCCCGTCCCACGGCGAAGGCTGCGATCATGATGACGCCCTGCCTCTTTGCCACGCGCCTGATGATCTCGCCCAGTTCGGCCTCCGGGTTCCCGGCGGGGTGTGCCCGGTTCCCATAGGTGGATTCAGTCACCAGCACGTCGACAGACTGCAGGTTTCTTGGCGGATACATGAGGGGGTCGTTGGCGCGGCCGAGGTCACCGGTGAAGTGCACGGACCGGCCGCCGACGGTGAGCTGAATTTGGGCAGCGCCGAGGATATGGCCGGCGGGAAGGAAGGTTGCCTCGATGCCGTTTCCCAGTTCGAACGGAGTGTCGAAGTCCCGGGTTTTGAAACTGTTGAGCGAACGAACAGCGTCTTCTGCCGTATAGAGCGGCTGCGGGGGGTGGTGTTGGGAAGAACCCCGGTCATCCGCGTGGCGGGCCTCTTCCTCCTGCAGGTAACCGCTGTCAGGCAAAAGCAGGGTGCACAACTCGGTGGTTCCCGGTGTCGCATAGATAGGGCCGCGGAAGCCGTCCCGGACCAGCGCCGGAACATAGCCCGTGTGGTCCAGATGGGCGTGGGTGAGGATGACGGCATCAAGGCTGGCCGGACTGACCGGAAACGCCACACGGTTTCGATCCCGGATCCGTTTATAGCCCTGGAAGAGCCCGCACTCGACCAGAATCCGCCGTTCCGGTGACTCGACCAGATACCTGGATCCGGTCACCGAGTCCGTTGCGCCGAGAAACCTCAGCCTCGCCGACTGATGTTTCTCCACGGCGCGCTCCTTGGGTGCGGGATTCCGGGAATACCCTCGGGGCGCCTGCGCGGAGCCCAAGTGGCAACAGCCTACGCCCCGCAGATTTATATGGCCACGTTAGGTGCACGGCGGACGGTTTCGCGCGCTGCCAGCGGTGGCCGCCCCCGGGTCCAGCCGCAGCCATGAAGCATAATGGGGACCATGCGACGGACTGTACTGGGGATCTTCGCCGCCTTCATTCTGCCGGCGGCCACGGCCTGCACCATCACCACGGCTGACCCCGGTTATGTGGCTCCGCCGCCGCGGCCGCCCCTGGAGCAGCTGGAACAGGCGGCCCTGGTGGACCCGGCGCAGTTTGGTAGCAGCCAGGACGTCCTGTCCTTCATCACCGAGGACCGGAACATCGTGTGCTCGCTGACGTCCGCCAGGGGTGAGCACCTCAACCTCCCGTACGAGCCGAACAGCTTCAGCGCCCCCGCGAACGCCAAGCTGGCCACTGTGCCTGTGGCCCACTGTGAACTGGCGGCCTACCCGAAACCTGGCGCGGCGGATATGACGGACGATTGCGCGGGAACCGGTTTGGGCTACCTCGGCGGCACCGTCCTGCTTACCCCGAAGAAGGCCACCTACGGCGAATGCCGTTCAGGCGTCACACGCATGGAGGCCGCATACGGGCCCCGGGGTACCAGGCGCGGCCCGCTCAGCGAACTGCCTGTCCTGGCTGACGGCGCCAACCTGGAACGGAACGGTCTCCGCTGCTCGCCGTACAACCATGGTGTAGCGTGCGGAAATGTCTCCGGCGGCGTCGCGTTCTTCGTTGCCAGGGATCATTACGAAGCCATTTCCAAGCCTCCCGGAACCGCCGTCCCAACCCGTGCCGGCACCCCAAAAACCCCGTAATCTAGGGCTTTTTCTACGTTCCATAGAATAGTGTGCTTACTCACATAAGGGGTACTGTGGAACGGGCCGGTCCTCAGAGAGGACTAGAGTTCCGAGTGGAGCATTACGCACGGTGGCCCGTTCTAGGACTGGCCGCAGGTGCTTGCAATCCGCAGCCCGGTCATCGTCTTCGGCGGTGCCCGACTGTACAGAAACTACTTCGACGTAGAAGGACACTAAACCGTGGACCTGTTTGAATACCAGGCGCGCGATATGTTCGAGGCGCACGGTGTACCCGTGCTTGCCGGCATCGTGGCGTACACCCCAGAAGAAGCAAAAGCAGCAGCCGAAAAAATCGGCGGCGTGACTGTTGTTAAAGCACAGGTAAAGGTAGGCGGTCGCGGCAAGGCCGGCGGCGTCAAGGTAGCCAAGTCAGCTGACGAAGCACTTGAGCACGCCACCAACATCCTGGGCATGGACATCAAGGGCCACACCGTCAAAAAGGTGATGATTGCCCAGGGTGCCGACATCGCCGAGGAGTACTACTTCTCCGTGCTGCTGGACCGCGCCAACCGCAACTACCTGGCCATGTGCTCGGTTGAAGGCGGCATGGAAATCGAACAGCTCGCCGTCGAACGCCCTGACGCGCTGGCGAAGGTCGCAATCGATCCCGCCGTTGGAATCGACCAGGCCAAGGCAGACGAAATCGTTGCAGCCGCAGGCTTCTCCGAGGAACTGCGCGGCAAGGTCGCCGCCGTGATCCTCAAGCTCTGGGACGTCTTCAAGAAGGAAGACGCCACCCTCGTGGAGGTCAACCCGCTGGTCAAGACCGGCGCAGGCGACATCGTGGCACTCGATGGCAAGGTGACGCTGGATGAGAACGCCGAGTTCCGCCACGCCAAGCACGCCCTCCTTGAAGACAAGGACGCTGCGGACCCGCTCGAGGCCAAGGCCAAGGCGCAGGACCTGAACTACGTCAAGCTGGACGGCGAGGTGGGCATCATCGGTAACGGTGCAGGCCTGGTCATGTCCACCCTGGACGTTGTTGCCTACGCCGGTGAAAACCACGGCAACGTCAAGCCCGCCAACTTCCTGGACATCGGCGGTGGAGCTTCCGCCGAGGTCATGGCTGCCGGCCTCGACGTCATCCTCGGAGACGAGCAGGTCAAGTCCGTGTTCGTGAACGTCTTCGGTGGCATCACCGCGTGTGACGCCGTCGCCAAGGGCATCGTCGGTGCGCTGGCCGAGCTGGGCCACAACGCCAACAAGCCGCTGGTAGTCCGCCTCGACGGCAACAACGTTGAGGAAGGCCGCCGCATCCTGGCCGAGGCCAACCACCCGCTGGTTACCCTGGCCGCCACCATGGACGAGGGCGCCGACAAGGCCGCCGAGCTCGCCAACGCAGCTAAGTAAGGGACGCACCATGTCTATCTATCTGAACAAGGACTCCAAGGTCATCGTCCAGGGCATCACCGGCGGCGAAGGCACCAAGCACACCGCCCTGATGCTGAAGGCCGGCACCAACATTGTGGGTGGCGTCAACGCCCGCAAGGCCGGCACCACGGTCCTGCACGGCGACGCTGAAATCAACGTCTACGGCACCGTCAAGGAAGCCATGGCCGAAACCGGCGCCGACGTCTCCATCGTCTTCGTCCCGCCGGCATTCACCAAGAACGCTGTGGTTGAAGCCATCGACGCCGGCATCGGCCTCGTAGTTGTCATCACCGAAGGCGTGCCCGTCCAGGATTCCGCCGAGTTCTGGGCCCTCGCCCAGTCCAAGGTTGACGCCGACGGCAAGCAGGTCACCCGCATCATCGGCCCGAACTGCCCCGGCATCATCACCCCCGGCGAAGCACTCGTGGGCATCACGCCGAACAACATCACCGGCAAGGGCCCCATCGGACTGGTTTCCAAGTCCGGCACCCTGACCTACCAGATGATGTACGAACTGCGCGACCTCGGCTTCTCCACCGCCATCGGCATCGGTGGCGACCCCGTCATCGGCACCACGCACATCGACGCCCTGGCCGCGTTCGAGGCTGACCCCGAGACCAAGGCGATCGTGATGATCGGCGAAATCGGCGGCGACGCCGAAGAGCGTGCCGCCGAGTACATCAAGGCACACGTCACCAAGCCGGTTGTCGGCTACGTGGCCGGCTTCACCGCTCCCGAAGGCAAGACCATGGGCCACGCCGGCGCCATCGTCTCCGGTTCCGCAGGTACCGCGCAGGCCAAGAAGGAAGCCCTTGAGGCTGCAGGCGTGAAGGTCGGCAAGACGCCGTCCGAGACCGCCACGCTGCTGCGCGAAGTTTACGCAGCGCTCTAAGTTCACAGCACCACCACAACGCGGGGTCACTCCCCGCCCCATCCAGAGGTTGGATCGGGCGCGGAGTGACCCCGCGTTGGCCTTTAAGGCGTGCTGACTAAAGTACGACGGCGTCCGTCACCTTCATCCCGAAGGCGGCGGGCGCCGTCGTCGTTAACTCCGTCCGGCCACCTTCAGCGCCCCGCCGCACCGCAACGCGGGGTCACTTCCCGCCCGATTAAGACGTGAGATCGGGCATTAAGTGACCCCGCGTTGCACTGTGGGAGGAGCTGGTCCAAAGGCGTTGCTTTCACTTTCGGTTGTTTGTTAGTATGTCAGGACAAACTAAATCAAGGAGAAGTTCTATGCCGCTGGTTCGAATCGATGTCAACGCAGGCCGAAGCCCTGAGGAGCTGGGACGCCTCAGTCGCGGGATCCACGATGCCATCCTGGCGGAGTATGGCATTCCTGAGCGGGACTACTTCCATATCGTCACCGAGCACGCGCCGGGCCAAATTTTCGCCCAGGATGCAGGCCTTGGGTTTGAGCGGTCTTCGGAAGTGGTGATGATCCAGATTTTTACCCAGGGCGGCCGAGGCCCGGAGGCCAAGCAGTCACTCTTTGCGGCCATCGCCGAGCGGTTGGCCGAGGTTGGCGTTGCCGGGGAGGACGTCTTCCTGGGCTACGTGGAAAACACGGCCAGCGACTGGTCGTTCGGCTTCGGCCGCGCGCAGTATGTCACGGGAGAACTGGCGGTGCCCGGTAAATAGCGACCTCGCCCGGCTCCTGGCGGACTGCCCGGAGTACTTTTTTCGAAGACTACGTTTCGTTGTAGTTATGTCAGTACAAACCTTTGACAGGACATGAAATCTGGTGCAGAGTAGTGGTTGTGGCCCCGCTCACGTACGGCCCTCAGGCACCGGAGCTCAGTCCCGCAAGAGTTCACAACAGAAAGGTCCGCGATCACCGTGAACCACGAACTGCTCACGATCGGGCGCATCAGCGTTGATATCTACCCGAACGACATCGGTGTGGATCTGGAGGACGTGCAGTCCTTCGGCAAGTACCTCGGAGGCTCGCCCTCGAACGTAGCGGTGGCAGCCGCCCGGCATGGCCGGCGGACCGGAGTGATCACCCGCACCGGCGATGACGCCTTTGGCACCTACCTGCACCGCGAACTGCGCAAGTTCGGCGTGGACGACTCCTTCGTCACCCCGGTCAAAGAATGGCCCACCGCCGTGACGTTCTGCGCCATCAAGCCGGCCACGGACGAGTTTCCGCTCTACTTCTACGGCCGTTTCCCCACCGCACCGGACCTCCAGATCCACGCCGAAGAGCTTGACCTGGACGCCATCCGGAACGCCCGGATCTTCTGGTCCACCGTGACCGGCTTGTGCCAGGAGCCCAGCCGGGAAGCGCACCTCGCCGCCCATGAGGCCCGGGACCGCGACCAACTGAAAATCGGCCAGTTCACCGTCCTGGACCTGGACTACCGGCCCATGTTCTGGGCTTCCGAAACGGAAGCCCGGGAACAGGTCGCCAGGATTCTGCCCCACGTGACGGTGGCGATCGGCAACGACAAGGAGTGTGCAGTCGCCGTCGGGGCGGGAACCCCCGATGAGCAGGCCGACCGTTTGCTGGCCGCGGGCGTCGAGATTGCCGTGGTCAAGCTTGGCGCGGAGGGCGTGATGGCGAAGACACGCACGGAGCGCGTCGTTTCCGCACCGGTGCCGGTGGAGACCGTCAACGGGCTGGGCGCCGGTGATTCGTTCGGCGGTGCGTTCTGCCATGGGCTGCTGTCCGGCTGGCCGCTCGCCCAGGTGCTGGACTTCGCCAACGCGGCGGGTGCCATCGTGGCCTCGCGCCTCTCCTGTGCCGATGCAATGCCGACGCCGGAGGAAGTCACCTCGCTGCTGGCCGAACGCGGCCGCCTTGTCTCCGAGTTCGCCGGCGCCGGCACATCCCCTGAAGCAGTTTCCGAAGGAGCAGCGTCTTGAACCTCAACGACGATCCCCGCCGCTATGAGCACCTCAGTGCGCTGCGGCTGGAAGACCCCGACGCCGTAGCCCGGGCAGCCGCCTCGCGCCGCCGCCATCCCGGCCTCAAGTACGGCGTCCAGAACTTCATTGTCGCCGCTGACCACCCCGCCCGCGGCGCCCTCGCGGTCGGCAGCGATCCCGTGGCCATGGCGGACCGGCGTGGCCTGTTGGACCGCCTGCAGATCGCCCTTTCCAACCCCGCCGTGGACGGCGTCCTGGCATCTCCGGACGTCATGGATGACCTGCTCCTCCTCGGTGCGCTGGAAGGCAAACTCCTTTTCGGTTCCATGAACCGCGGCGGACTGTCCGGCCTGGTGAACGAAATTGATGACCGTTTCACCGGCCATACCGCGGCTGCGCTAGCGGCGCTGGGGGCCGACGGCGGGAAGATGCTCACGCGCATCTGCCTGGGCGACCCGGACACGGTGCCCATGCTGGAAGCCACGGCCAAGGTCATCGATTCACTGGCCGAGCGCAAGCTGATCGCCATGGTGGAGCCATTTCTCTCCTCGTGGCAGAACGGCAGGGTCCGCAATGACCTGAGCACGGATGCCGTGATCAAGTCGGTGGCCATCGCCGAAGGCCTGGGTTCCACCAGCGCGTACACCTGGATGAAACTCCCGGTGGTTGCGGAGATGGAGCGGGTCATGGCGGCCACCACGCTGCCCACCGTGCTGTTGGGCGGGGACCCGGACGGCACGCAGGACGAGGTGTTTGCCAGCTGGCAGGCAGCCCTGGCTTTGCCCGGGGTCCAGGGCCTGACCGTGGGACGGACACTGCTCTACCCGGCCGACGGCGACGTTGCCGGAGCAGTCGCGACCGCCGCGTCCCTGCTCAAGACGCCTGTACTGCAGTCATCAGCGAAAGTATCGGAGTAATTATCGTGGGAACAGCAACCCGCCGAATGACGGTGGCCCAGGCCGTCGTCGAGTATTTGTCCAAGCAGTACACCGTGGACTCGATCAACGGAGTGGGCTACCGGGAACGCCTGATCCCCGGCACGTTCGGCATCTTCGGGCACGGCAACGTGGCCGGCGTCGGCCAGGCGCTGAAGCAGTACCAGCAGCAGGACCCGAGCATCATGCCGTACTACCAGGGCCGGAACGAGCAGGCACAGGCGCACCAGGCCGTGGGCTACGCACGGCACACCCGCCGCCGGCAGACCTTCGCCATCAGCACCTCGATCGGACCGGGTTCCTCGAACCTGTTGACCGGTGCTGCGCTGGCGACGACGAACCGTTTGCCGGTGTTGCTGCTGCCCAGTGACACCTTTGCCACCCGCGCCGCGGACCCGGTGCTCCAGCAGCTCGAGCAGCCCTACGCCTATGACATCACGGTCAATGACGCGTTCCGGCCGCTGTCCAAGTTCTTTGACCGGGTCACCCGGCCGGAGCAGCTGTTCTCCGCGTTCCACCACGGCCTGCGTGTCCTGACCGACCCGGCCGAGACCGGCGCGGTGACCATCTCGCTGCCCCAGGACGTCCAGGCCGAGGCCTTCGACGTCCCCGAGGAGTTCCTGGCCGAACGGGAGTGGCGGATCCGCCGCCCCGACGCCGACGACGAGGACGTCCGCCGCGCCGCTGAGGCCATCCGCGCCGCGAAGCGTCCGCTGATCATCGCCGGCGGCGGCGTGCTGTACGCCTACGCCAACGACGAACTCGCGAAGTTCGTGGAGCTGACCGGCATCCCGGTGGGCAACACTCAGGCCGGTGTCGGCGTCCTGCCGTGGGACCACCAGTTCTCGCTCGGTGCGATCGGTTCCACGGGCACGACGGCGGCGAACGCCATCGCTGCCGAGGCGGACCTGATCATCGGGATCGGCACGCGCTACGAGGACTTCACCACCGCGTCGCGGACCGCGTTCCAGAACCCGGACGTGCGCTTCATCAACATCAATGTCGCGCCGATCGATGCGTACAAGCACGGCAGCACCCTGCCCATCGTGGCCGATGCCCGCAAGGCCCTGGTCAAACTCAACGCAGCCTTGGGCGGTTACCGGGTGGGAGCAGACCTCGAGCAGCAGATCGCGGCCGAGAAGAAGCGCTGGGATGCCACCGTGGACGAGGCCTTCGATACCCGCTACACCCCGTTGCCGGCGCAGAACGAAATCATCGGCGCCACGTCCCGGGCCATGGACGCCGCCGACGTCGTGATCTGTGCCGCCGGATCGCTGCCCGGTGACCTGCACAAGATGTGGCGCGTGCGTGACCCGTTCGGCTACCACGTGGAATACGCCTACTCCTGCATGGGCTACGAAATCCCCGGCGGACTCGGCGTCAAACGCGCTGCGCTGGCCGAAGCCGCACGCGGCGGCGAGCAGCGCGACGTCGTCGTCATGGTGGGGGACGGCTCCTACCTGATGATGCATACCGAACTGGTGACCGCCGTCGCCGAACGCATCAAACTCATTGTGGTCCTGATCCAGAACCACGGTTACGCCTCCATCGGCTCCCTGTCCGAGATGCTGGGTTCGCAGCGGTTCGGGACCCAGTACCGGGCCCTGAACGAGGAGCAGCACAGCTTCGACGAAGGCGAAACCCTGCCCGTGGACCTGGCACTGAACGCCGAATCCCTGGGCGTGAAGGTCATCCGGATCGAGCCGGGGGAGAAGGTCATCGCCGAACTCGAGCAGGCCATCCGCGACGCCAAGGCGGCCCCGGAGCGGGGCGGTCCCATCCTTATCCACGTCGAATCCGACCCGCTGCTGGACGCGCCGAGCTCCGAATCCTGGTGGGACGTGCCCGTCTCGCAGGTCTCGGTCCTCGACTCGACGAGGCAGGCGTACCAGACCTACACCGACCACAAGAAGCGTCAGCGCAAGCTGCTCGGCTAAAGCCCTTCACTTCATCCTTCGACCACTCAAGGAAGAGTCCCATGACTGCCATCTCCACTGAGACCACCACCATCAACCACTTCATCAACGGCGCCGAATCCGCCGGCGAGGGCGACCGTACCCAGCCGGTGTACAACCCGGCCACCGGCGCCGTGTCCGGTGAACTCCGCCTGGCCAACCGGGCCGACCTGGATGCCACCGTGGCCGCGGCCCGCAAGGCAGCCGACAGCTGGGGCGACATTTCCCTGGCCAAGCGCACCGCGGTGCTGTTCAAGTTCCGCGAGCTCGTCGCCGCGCACGTGGATGATCTTGCCGAACTGATCACGGCCGAGCACGGCAAGGTCCTCTCCGACGCCAAGGGCGAAATCGGCCGCGGCCTGGAAGTCATCGAGTTCGCCTGCGGCATCCCGCAGCTGCTCAAGGGCGACTACTCGGACCAGGTCTCCACCGGCATCGACGTCTTCTCCTTCCGCGAACCGCTCGGCGTCGTCGCCGGTATCACGCCGTTCAACTTCCCCGTGATGGTGCCGCTGTGGATGGCTCCAATGGCCATCGCCACCGGCAACGCCTTCATCCTCAAGCCCTCCGAGCGGGATCCTTCAGCCTCCATGCTGCTGGCCAAGCTGTGGAAGCGAGCCGGCCTGCCCGACGGCGTGTTCCAGGTCCTGCACGGTGACAAGGAAACCGTGGACGGGCTCCTGACCCACCCGGACGTCGACGGCATCTCCTTCGTCGGCTCCACCCCGATCGCCCAGTACGTCCACGAAACCGCCACCAAGCACGGCAAACGCGTCCAGGCCCTCGGCGGGGCGAAGAACCACGCCATCGTGATGCCCGACGCCGACCTGGACAACGCCGCCGACCACCTCGCCGCCGCCGCCTTCGGTTCCGCCGGGGAACGCTGCATGGCCATCTCCGTGGCGGTCGCCGTCGGCGATGCTGCAGACCTGATCGTCAAAAAGGTCGAGGAACGCGCCCTCGCCGTCAAAGTCAATAACGGCACCGCACCCGGCGCCGAAATGGGCCCCGTCATCACCCCGGCGTCCAAGGAACGCATCGTAAAGATCGTCACCGAGGCGGAAACCGCAGGCGCCGCGATGGTGGTGGACGGCCGCGACCTCGTCGTCCCCGGCCACGAGGACGGCTTCTGGGTGGGCCCCACCGTCCTGGACCACGTCAAGACGGAAATGACTGCGTACACCGAGGAAATCTTCGGACCGGTCCTCGTCGTGGTCCGCGTTGACACCCTCGAAGACGGCATCAACCTGATCAACGCCAACCCGTACGGCAACGGCACCGCCATCTTCACCTCCTCCGGCGCCAACGCCCGCACGTTCCAGCGCTCCGTCACGGTGGGCATGATCGGCATCAACGTGCCCCTGCCCGTCCCGGTCGCCTACCACTCCTTCGGCGGCTGGAAGGCCTCACTGTTCGGCGACAAACACATCTACGGCCCCGAAGGCGTGTCCTTCTACACCCGCGGCAAGGTGGTCACCTCCCGCTGGCCCGAACCCACCCACGCCTCCGGCGCAAGCTACAACTTCCCTTCCAACTGACACTTCCTTGCAGAAAGACAACGCTGTCATGACAGACGTCGAGAACAAACTGATCATCGGCACCGCCCCCGACTCCTGGGGTGTCTGGTTTCCGGACGACCCCCGGCAGACCCCGTGGGAGCGTTTCCTGGACGAGGTTGCGGAGTCCGGGTACAAGTGGATCGAACTGGGCCCGTACGGCTACCTGCCCACTGATCCCTCCCGCCTTGCCGAAGAGCTCAAGGCCCGCGACCTGAAGGTCACGGCCGGAACGGTCTTCACCGCGTTCCACCGGGGCGCCGAACAGTACGACGAAGCCTGGGAGCCCGCCCGCAAGGTTGCCGAACTGACGGCCGCCATGGGCGGCGAACACATCGTGGTCATCCCGGCGATGTGGCGTGACGATGTCACCGGCGAGGCCGTCGAAAGCGGTGAGCTCACGGAGAAAGGCTGGGCGGACCTGTTTGCGGGCCACAACCGCATGGGGAAGGTCCTGCTGGAGGACTTCGGCCTGAAGCAGCAGTTCCATTCCCATGCGGACTCGCACGTCGGTGCGCAGCAGGACATCGAAACCCTGCTGGCCGCCACGGACCCGACGTACCTGAACCTGTGCCTGGACACCGGCCACGCCGAATACTGCGGGGCCTCCAGCCTGGAACTGATCAAAAACTACCCGGACCGCATCGGCTACCTGCACCTGAAGCAGATCAACCCGGACGTCCTCAAAAAGGTCAACGCGGAAAACATGACCTGGGCTGCGGCGAACCTCGCCGGCGTGATGACCGAGCCGCCCAACGGACTGCCGGACCTCCGGGCCGTCATCGAAGCCGTCGAGGCGCTCAACCGTCCGATCTTCGGCATCGTGGAGCAGGACATGTACCCGGTCGCCTTCGACGTGCCGATGCCCATCGCCAAGCGCACCCGCAACTACCTGCTCTCCTGCGGTTCCCGCACCCGCGTCCAGTAACTCAACCGAACTCACGAAGGACAGAACAGTGACCAAGACTCTCCGCGTAGCCGTTATCGGCGCCGGCCGCATGGGTGCGGACCACATCAAGCGCCTCAGCACGCGCATCCACGGCGCTGAAGTAGCCGCCGTCGTCGACGTTGATCTTGCGCGGGCACAGGCCGCCATCGAAGGGATCGACGGCGCCGTGGCGCTGGCAAGCGCCGACGAAGCGCTGAACAACGGTGACGTGAACGCCGTGCTGATCGCCACCCCGGGTTTCCTGCACGAGGAAATCCTGTACAAAGCACTGGAGAAGGACTTCCCGATTCTCTGTGAGAAGCCGCTGACGCCGGATGCGGAGAGTGCGTGGAAGGTGGTCCAGGCCGAGGTCGCTGCCGGCCGTAAGCGCATCCAAGTCGGCTTCATGCGCCGCTTCGACGCCGAGTACGCGGCACTGGGCTCGATCATCCGTACCAGCGAACTGGGGGAGCTGCTGATGCTGCACCACCAGCACCGCAACCCCAGCACCCCCGAGGGCTTCACCAACGAGATGCTCATCAACGACTCCGTGGTCCACGAGTTCGACGCGATCCGCTACTTCACCGGTGAGGAAATCACCTCGGTCCAGGTCCGTCTTGGCAAGCCGACCCGCAACGCCCCCAACGGCCAGCACGACCCCCAGCACGTCCTGCTGGAAACCGAATCCGGTGTCCTGGCCGACGTCGAGATCTATGTCAACGCCAAGTTCGGCTACCAGGTGGCCACGCAGGCGTCGTTCGAGGACGGCATTGTCAGCATCGGCGGGGACAGCGGACCGTACGTCCAGTCCGCCGGCAAATGGGGCGGCAACGTCACTCCCGGGTTCGAGGAGCGCTTCGGCGCGGCCTACGACGTCGAGGTCCAGGCCTGGGCGGACGCCGCGCTCCGCGGTGAAATCGGCGGCCCCAACGCCTGGGACGGCTACGCCACCGCGGCCTGCTGCGAAGCCGGTGTGGAGGCCCAGAAGTCAGGCGAGAAGGTCAAGGTCCAGCTCAACACTAAGCCGGACCTCTACAGCTAGCTGAAACCAGGGGCGGCCTGCCGGCAGCAGCCTGGCAGGCCGCCCCTGCATTCAGCACCGAAGTTTTCCGAACCACAAAGGAGTGACCATGAAAATCGCCCTGGACCCCACCCCGTTCCACCACAGCCACAGCCTGCTGGAATTTCCGCGCGTGGCCGCCGACCTTGGCTACAAGTACCTGCAGCTGACCCCGCACGCAGATATGATCCCGTTCTACAACCACCCCAAGGCCGACGATGAACTGGTGGTCCAGCTGAACAAGGCCTGCAAGGACGCCGGTGTGGAGATCGCCTCGGTTCTTCCGGTCCTGCGCTGGTCCGGCCCGGATGAGGATGCCCGCGAGGCGGCCGTGCGCTACTGGAAGCGTGCCATCCAGATTGCCGTGGACCTCGGCGTCAGCACCATGAACACCGAATTCAGCGGCCGGCCCGAGAAAGCCGAAGAGTCCGAGCGCGCCTTCTACCGCTCCATGGAGGAACTCCTGCCGATCATCGAGCGTGAAGGAATGGACGTCCTGATCGACCCGCACCCGGACGACTTCGTCGAAGACGGCCTGGCCGCCATCCGCGTGATCAGGGGCGTCAACTCGCCCAACATCGGCATGGTCTACGTGGCCTCGCACACCTTCCACATGGGCAATAAGCCGCTGGAGATCATGCGGGCCGCCGGGGACAGACTCCGCCTGGTCCACGTCTCTGACACGATGGACCACCACGCCTCGCACGGGCTCCGCTACATCACCAACCCGCCCGGAAACGCCGTGCGCGTCCACCAGCACCTGAAAATCGGCGACGGCGACGTCAACTGGAACGAGTTCTTTGGCGGGCTGAGGGAGATCGGCTTCCTGGACAAGGACAACACCGTAATGGTTTCCAGCGTCTTCGCCGAGGACGACAACGCCGAGGAGGTCTCCCGCTACCAGCTCGAGACGATGCGCAACTACGTCGCACAGGCCAAGTAGTGGCGGGGAAGACGCACCAAAGCAACGGAACCCTGACGAATCCCGGCACAGTCCAAGCCGACGCCGCCGGCGGCTCCAAGCAGAACAAGCAGAACCAGCCGGCCAGGCCGGCCAACCCGAAAAAGTTCATGCGGAAGGTGGCACTCTTCTCCACCTTCGGCGGACTGCTCTTCGGCTATGACACGGGGGTGATCAACGGCGCCCTGCCGTTTATGCAGCGGGACCTCGGCCTCACCCCGTTGACCGAAGGGCTGGTCACGTCCACGCTCCTGTTCGGCGCGGCCTTCGGCGCCATCAGCGCAGGCCGGCTCTCCGACCGCTTCGGCAGGCGCAAGACCATCATGGGCCTGGCCCTGATCTTCATTGTGGCCACCATCGCCTGCACCGTCTCACCAAGCACCGAACTGCTCATTGCGGCCCGGACCCTGCTGGGCCTCGCGGTGGGCGGCGCGTCCGTGATTGTCCCGGTGTACCTCGCGGAAATGTCGCCGGCGGCCCAGCGCGGCCGCATCGTCACCCAAAACGAACTGATGATCGTCACCGGCCAGTTCCTCGCCTTCACCTTCAACGCAGTACTGGGCAACCTCTTTCCCGACGAAACCCACGTCTGGCGCTGGATGCTGGTGATCGCCACACTCCCTGCCGTCATCCTGTGGTTCGGGATGCTGGTGCTGCCGGAGAGCCCGCGCTGGCTGGCCTCGGCCGGCCGCTTCGGGGCAGTGCTGGAAGTACTGCGTTCCACCCGCGCCGCCGGCGACGTCTCAGCGGAGTTCGACGAGGTCCGGCAGGCAGCCCGCGAGGATTACCAGGCCAAGATGGGCACATTCAAGGACCTCACCGTTCCGTGGATCCGCAGGATCTTCGTGGTGGGCCTCGGCATGGCCATCATCAACCAGATCAGCGGCGTCAACGCCATCATGTACTACGGGACCTCCATCCTGTCTTCGTCCGGATTCGGTGACCGGGGCGCCCTGATTGCCAACGTGCTCAACGGCATCACGTCGGTGGCCGCCGTCGTCGTCGGCATGTATCTGATGGCGCGAGTGCCCCGCAAACCCATGCTGATTGTGGGACTGTGCGGCACGGCGTCGTCCCTGACGGCCATCGCTGTCATCTCCATGGCGCTGCCGGAGAGTACGCTGCGCGGCTACCTGGTGCTGCTGTTCATGGTGACGTTCCTGGCTTCCATGCAGGGCTGCATCGGCACCGTCACCTGGCTGACCATGTCGGAGATCTTCCCCATGCACGTCCGGGGCATCGCCATGGGCATCTGCGTCTTTGTGCTGTGGATGATCAACTTCCTGATCGGGTTCTTCTTCCCGCAGATGGTTTCGTGGATCGGCGTCTCGGCCACGTTCTTCATCTTCGTGGGACTGCAGCTGGGTGCCATTCTCTGGGTCAAGCGCGTCGTCCCGGAAACCAAGGACAAATCCCTGGAGGAGCTGGAGCACCTGTTCAAGCAGCGCTCCGGCGTATCCGCCTAAGGTGACGCAAGAACCAGGGTGACGCAAAAACGCCCGACGCCGGCCGGCGTCGGGCGTTTTTGTCTCCAGCGGGTGCGGGGGCCCAGGACGCTCTCTCACTTAACGCAGGAAAAACGGCATCCCTCTCTCACTGGTGAGAGAGGGATGCGGGAAAACCCGCATTAAGTGAGAGACGGTGTGCTACAGGCGTTGGGGGACTGCTCAGGAGACACAACAGCAGGGACGCCGCGAAAGCGACGCCCCTGCTGTCGGGCTGCGGGCCGGGTGTGGCTAGGCCGCCGGGTTCAGTGACGCGGCAAGTGCGGCGTCAGCGTCGAGCAGGACCTTCGCTGCCACCTGCAGCCCTTCGATCCGGCCGAGGGACGTATCCTCATGTTCGATGTTGACCAGCATGTTCGGGTCCACCTCGTGCAGCGCGCGCAGGAACTCGGTCCAGAAGGCCGTATTGTGCCCGCGGCCCAGGGCCACGAAATCCCATGCAGAGTTTTTGGGCCATTCGTTGGCCCACTCGTCGCCGCCGAGGTTGGTGCGGTTCTCGTCCGGAGCCAGCCGGCGGAAGCTGTTATCCAGCACTCCGTAGAGGGCGGCGTTGGCCGTGTTGACCCGGACGTCCTTGGCGGCCGCCTGGAAGACCAGTGGGCCGAGTTCGCGGACCACCGCCACCGGGTCCATCTGCTGCCAGAAGAGGTGCGAAGCATCCAGCTCCACACCCACGTGCGTGGCGCCGGTCAGCTCGATGAGCTTGTAGACGTCCGCGGTGTTGAAGACGATGTTTTGCGGGTGCAGTTCAAGGGCAACCTTGACGCCGTGGTCCGCCGCGAGCCGGTCGGTTTCCTTCCAAAACTCCGCCGCCACGTCCCATTGGTAGTCCAATACGTCCAGCGCTGCGGAATTCCACGCGTTGACCACCCAGTTGGTCACGGTCGCACCGGGCTCGCCGCCGGGCAGGCCGGACATGGTCACCACGCGGTTCTGTCCCAGCCGGTGCGCCAGCCGGATGGAGCGGCGGATATCCTCGGCATGCTTTTCGCCGATCTCCCGCTTGGGGTGCAGCGGGTTGCCGTTGCAGTTCAGGCCGGCGATCGAAACCCCCGTCCCCTCGAAGACAGCCAGGTAGTCGTCCCGGGCGGCGTCGCTGGTGAGGATGTCATCAAAGGTGGGCACGTGGACAGCGGGCAGGAAGCCGCCGGTGTTGATTTCGATGCCCGTCAGGCCCAGGTCCGCGATGACCTTGAGGGCCTCGGGCAGCGGCCGGTCGTGCAGGATTGCGTTGTAGACGCCGAGTTTCATAGCGTGACCTTCTTCCCGTGGTTCAGGGCCGATTCGGTGACGGCGCCCAGCAGTTCCATGTTGCGGACGCCCTCGTCGAAGGTGGCGCAGCGGGGCAGCGACTCGGCTTCGCTGAGGCCGGCCACTTCCTCAAGGAACGCGCGGGCCTGGTAGCCAAAGGCGTCGTTCTGGCCGAAACCCACTTCAGGGGCATCCATGGCCAGGCCGCCGGAAATGTACGGGTGGCCCGGACCGAGGATGACCTGGCGGTACCCGTTTTCGTTGCCGGAGCCGTCGTTGAGGAACAGTTGGATTTCAGCGGGGCGGCGCTGGTCGAATTTGGCCGCTCCGTTCTCGCAGAACACTTCGAAGTTCAGGCTGTTGGCATGCCCGGCGGCAACCCGGGAGACCTCGAAGCTGCCCGCGCCGTTTTCGAACTCGGCGGAAAATGCTGCGTAGTCATCGTTCTCCACAGCCTCAAAAATATCGCTGACGGCTGCATGATCGTGTCCCATGACGGCACCCAGCGGCAGGGGCCGTTTGCCGATGACTGTGCTGAGCCGGCCACCGGTGACTGACTGGATGTCCCCGCAGAGGAACTCGGCAACGTATGCCAGGTGGCTTCCGACGTCGGCCAGCGCACCCGAGCCGGGGCCGCCCTTGTAGCGCCAACTCATGGGTGCGGACGGGCTGAACCCGTAGTCGGTCCAGTACCGGCCGCTGAAGTGCAGGACGTTGCCCAGGACACCGGTGCGGATGAGATCGCGGATATAGGCGATGCCCGGCGTGCGGCGGAAGGTGAACCCGATGCGCGCAATGGAACTGGCATTGCGGGCGGCCTCCGCCATGGCGCGGGCGTCGTCGAGTGAATCACTGAGCGGCTTCTCGCACAACACGTGCTTGCCGGCGGCCAGCAGGCCCTCCACGACTTCGCGGTGCAGGGAGTTCGCAATGACCACGCTGACCACGTCGATGTCGTCAGCCTCAGCGATGGCCTGCCAGGAGGTGTCGTGGCGCTCGTAGCCAAAGCGGCGGGCAGCCAGCGAGCCGAACTCGGCATTCACGTCACCAATGGAGACCAGTCGCACCTCGGGGAGGACCGGGCTGTAGAGGGTGGACGCTGTCCGGTAGGCCGCCGCATGGGCCTTGCCGGCCATTCCGGCGCCGATGACTGCGACGCCAAGGCTTTCAGCCATTGATTTCTCCTTTGAAATTCAGCCGTGGCGGGACGTCCAACGGCTTTTTGTAGCGCTACAATTTTGTAGGCTGACTCGAGCGTAGTCATGTCTATATGTCCTGTCAATCATTCTTTGAGGTTCACTAAGAACAGAAAGGTGGCCGCGATGGCACCCCCTAATGCCCAGGCCCGGCGCCCAACGCTGTACGACGTGGCGAAGCTGGCGGGTGTTTCGCCGTCGCTGGTGTCATTGGTGCTGCAGAATCCGGACAAGGTGAGTGAGAAGCGCCGCGCGGCCGTGCGCAGCGCCATAGCTGAGCTCGGCTACCGGCCCAGCAGGGCCGCCACCGCCCTGGCGAGTAACAGGACCAAAAGCATCGGCCTGGTCATCGACGATTACCGGAACCTTTGGTTTGTGGACCTGCTTCGCGGGATGGAATCGGCGCTCACGGAACACGGCTACCAGGTAATGCTTGCCGATTCCCGGCCGGGGGAAAATCGCATCAGGGAGGCGGCTGACGGGTTGCTGGCCATGCATGTCGATGGGCTGGTGATCGCAGCGGAGCCGGCTGGAACCGTGCTGACCGGCACCGGGGTTCCCACCCTTGTGGCCGGCTGGCGGAACGGCGTGCCGGCCGAGGTGGACCTCATTACCAACGACGACGACGCCGGCGGCGCCCTGGCGGCCGAACACTTACTCGGGCTCGGGCACACGAAAATCGGACACCTCACGGGGGCGGGCGGCGCCGCAGCCCATCGCAGGGCGGGCTTCGAAGCCAGGGCCCGGGACTCCGGCGCTGATTTGCGGATCGCGGGGGACTCGGGTGGTACCTCGGAGGAGGATGGCTACGCCTCTGCGTGCTGGCTGTTGGATCACCATCCGGAGACCACGGCGATCTTTGCCGCCAACGACACGATGGCCTTGGGGGCCTTCGGTGCCATCAAGGCCCGCGGCCGGGCAGTTCCGGCGGACATTTCCGTAATCGGCTACGACAACTCCGTCCTGGCGAAGTCACGCTATTTGGAGCTGACCTCCGTGGACAACCGGAGCGACCTGGTGGGCGTGGAGGTGGCAAAAGTGCTGCTGGAGCGCATTGCGGGCCCTTCGGTCAGCCCGCAACGGAGGCTGATTGACCCGAGCCTGGTGGTCCGCGGCACTACGTCCCGGCCCGCCCGGTGAATGTGCCCGGGAAGTAAAATTACGTACAAACATCCTAATGTCAGG
This sequence comes from Pseudarthrobacter naphthalenicus, assembly GCF_029076445.1. Classification (GTDB taxonomy): domain Bacteria; phylum Actinomycetota; class Actinomycetes; order Actinomycetales; family Micrococcaceae; genus Arthrobacter; species Arthrobacter naphthalenicus. The sequence continues at coordinate 70,034 of NZ_JARESG010000010.1, read as the reverse complement.
ACAAAGTATTGACATCTGTGAGTTGAGTCACCATGATCGGTGTAGAGGGCTTTGAGCACCTGCGGAGCTGCAGGGCCGTAACCCCGATCAAAGGAGATAAATCGTGAAGAACTTTTCGTGGCGGAAGGCGGCCCTGGTGGCGGCCGTCGTTCCGATGATGGCTCTCAGTGCTTGTTCCAGCCAGGGCGGCAAAGCCGTCGACACCGGCAACGCGGCCGGCGGCGGCCAGGTCGCCGGCACGGACCGGATCAAGGTGGCCCTCATCACCCACGCTGCGGCGGGCGATACGTTCTGGGACATTGTCCGCAAGGGCGCCGAGGAGGCTTCCTCGAAAGACAACGTGGAGCTGCTCTACACCAGCGATCCCGAAGCAGGGCGGCAGGCGCAGCTTGTCCAGCAGGCCATAGACCAGAAGGTTGACGGCATCGCGGTCACCCTTGCCACCCCGGACGCCCTCAAGGACGTGCTGAAGAAGGCCACCGACGCAGGCATTCCCGTAGTGAGCCTCAACGCGGGCGAGTCCGTCTCGGCGCAGCTTGGCGCCTTCACCCACTTCGGTTCCAATGAGCAGTTGGCAGGCCAGGCCGTGGGCGGCAAGCTCGCGGAGCAGGGCTTCAAGCACCCCGTCTGCGTTATCCAGCAGCAGGGCCACGTGGGCCTTGAAGCACGCTGTGCAGGTGTCAAGGCGAAGGTGCCCGGCACAGAGATCCTCTACGTTGACGGCAAGGACATGACCTCGGTCCAGTCCACGGCAACGGCGAAGCTCCAGGCCGCGAAGGATGCCGATGTGATCATCGGCCTCGGCGCCCCGATCACGCTGACCCTCCTCAAATCGGTCACGGACGCCAGCAGCTCCGCAAAGGTGGCCAGCTTCGACCTCAACGCCGACCTTGCCCAGAAGATCGTGGATGGAACCGTACTCTTCACGGTTGACCAGCAGCCGTGGCTCCAGGGCTACATGTCCGTTGACTCTCTCTGGCAGGCCAAGCGCGGCGGGTTCAAGCTTGGCGGCGGACAGCCGGTTCTGACCGGTCCCACCATCGTGGACAAGGCAAACGCCTCCAACGTTCTCAAATTCGCCCAGCAGGGCGTCCGCTAGATCCAGGCCTCGGGCTGTGCGGCGGATGACCGCCGCACAGCCCGACCAACAAGGAGTTATTCCTATGGCAAATACAGCAACCCTGCCACCGGCACCGGCCCCAGCGGCCGGGACACGTGGTGACGAGCGCATTGGGCAACGTAGCCCGTTCCAAAAACTCCTGGGCCGCCCTGAGGTTGGCGCGCTCGTAGGAGCTGTGGTTCTTTTTATCTTCTTCGCCTTGGTGTCCCAGACCTTCACCCAGCCGAACGCGTTGGCGACCATCCTGTATGGCAGTTCCACGATCGGGATCATGGCGGTGGGGGTATCGCTGCTGATGATCGGCGGCGAGTTCGACCTTTCGACCGGCGTCGCGGTGATTTCCTCGGCTCTGACGGCGTCCCTGTTTAGCTGGAATTTCTCGATGAACGCGTGGGTCGGTGTTGGCCTGGCGCTGGTCGTTTCGCTCGGGATCGGGTTTATTAACGGCTGGATCCTGATCAAAACGAAGCTGCCCAGCTTCATCGTGACCCTGGCGACGTTCCTGATGCTGACCGGGTTGAACCTGGCCCTGACCCGGCTGATCGGCGGGTCGGTGTCTTCGCCGTCGATTTCGAAGCTGGACGGTTTCGACTCGGCCCGGGCGGTGTTTGCTTCCTCGATCAGTGTGGGTGGCGTCGAGGTCAAGATCACCGTGTTTTTCTGGATCATCCTGGTCGCGGTGGCCTCGTGGGTGCTGCTGCGCACGAAGGTGGGGAACTGGATCTTCGCGGCCGGCGGTGACGCGAATGCTGCCCGCGCCGTGGGTGTACCCGTCACCAAGACCAAGATCGGCCTGTTCATGGCAGTGGGTTTTTGCGGCTGGATCCTGGGCATGCACAACCTGTTCGCCTTCGATGCGGTGCAGTCAGGTGAGGGTGTGGGCAACGAGTTCCTGTACATCATCGCCGCGGTGATCGGCGGCTGCCTGTTGACCGGCGGCTACGGCTCGGCGGTGGGCGGCGCGATCGGCGCGTTCATCTTCGGCATGGCCAACAAGGGCATCGTGTATGCGCAGTGGAACCCGGACTGGTTCAAGTTCTTCCTGGGCCTGATGCTGCTGTTGGCCACCATCGTGAACCTCATCGTCAAGCGCCGCGCGGAACTCAAGTAAAGGGGCCGGAGAGAATGAACGCCAATCAGATCGACCAGCAGACCCTGCTGCACAATGAAACGGATCCGCTGACCCATACCCCGGTCCACCTGCTCTCCCTGGAGGGCGTGGGCAAGCACTACGGGAATATCATCGCCCTGTCCGACGTGACCATGGCGGTGGATAACGGCCGTGTCACCTGCGTGCTCGGAGATAACGGCGCCGGCAAGTCCACGCTGATCAAAATCATCGCCGGCCTGCACCAGCATGACGAGGGCGTGCTGAACATCATGGGTGAGGAACGGAAGTTCAGTTCGCCCCGTGATGCCCTCGACGTCGGGATCGCCACGGTCTACCAGGACCTGGCCGTGGTGCCCCTGATGCCGATCTGGCGGAACTTCTTCCTCGGCTCGGAACTGACCTCCGGGTTCGGGCCGTTCAAGAGCCTGGATGTCCAGCAGATGAAGGACATCACCAAGAAGGAACTCGCGGACATGGGCATTGACCTGCGGGATGTGGAGCAGCCCATCGGGCAGCTCTCCGGCGGTGAGCGCCAGTGTGTGGCGATTGCCCGGGCCGTGTACTTCGGGGCGAAGGTCCTGATCCTGGACGAGCCGACGGCGGCCCTGGGTGTGAAGCAGTCCGGCGTGGTCCTGCGCTACATCCTGCAGGCCCGCGACCGGGGTCTCGGGGTCATCTTCATCACCCACAACCCGCACCACGCCTTTCCCGTGGGGGACCGGTTCCTGCTGCTCAAGCGCGGCAAGTCAATCGGTTACTACGACAAAAAAGACATCACCCTGGACGAACTCACCGCCCAGATGGCCGGCGGTGCCGAACTCGCCGAACTCGCCCACGAACTCGAACAACTCGGCGGCCACAACGAGGCACTCAAGGAAGTCCAGGCCGAAGTCGCCGACGTCACCGACACCGCCCCGCCAGGGGGCCCGAAGCACGCTTAGGGCAGAGCGACCCGGGGGGTGCTCCGGACACCCCGGGGCGCCCCGCCGTGCCTGCGCGCCCACCACGGGGCCACCTCGAACATCAACGAAGGGAACATCATGCCGATCCGGGTAGGTGTCATTGGCGCCGGAATCATGGGCGCGGACCACATCAGGAACCTCTCCTCCAACATCGGTGGTGCCGAGGTCACCTTCGTGGCAGATCTGGACGCTGACCGCGCCGCTGCGGCAGCGCCGTCGTCGGCACGCATCACCACCGACCCCTCGGAGCTGATCCACTCCAGCGAGGTGGACGCCGTGGTGGTGGCCTCACACGACTCCACCCACGCCGCCCTGGTCCTGGAGTGCTTCGAGACGATGACGCCGGTGCTGTGTGAAAAGCCGCTGGCACCCACCGTCCTGGAAAGCCTGGAAGTGGTGGCTGCGGACGCCGACATGGTGGCCGCGACGGGAGCGTCCCTGCTTTCGCTCGGTTTCATGCGGCGCTTCGACCCGGGCTACGTGGCACTGCGGCAGGCCGTGCGGGGACGGGCGCAGGGCGGGCCGCTGATGGTCCACTGCATCAGCCGGAACGCCGCCGCGGCTCCCGGCACCACGGCGGAATCGGCCATCACCAACTCGGCCATCCATGAGCTGGACATCATTCCCTGGCTGCTGGGCTCTCCCATCACGGAAGTGTCCTGGCAGGCCGGCAACAGTACCCGGCACGCGGAGGCCGAACTGCGGGACCCGGCATTCATGACGCTCCGGACCGCCGACGGAACCCTCACCACCCTGGAACTGTTCCTGAATGCCCAGTACGGCTACACCACCCGTTGCGAGGTTGTTTCGGAGCGCGGCATCGCGGCACTGCAGAACTCCGCCCTGCTGGGCATCGAGCAGGAAGGAACCAGGCAGGAGCAGATCCCTGCGGACTGGCGACCCCGCTTCGCCGACGCGTACCGGCTGCAGCTGCAGGCCTGGATCTCTGCACTTGCCGCCGGAGACAAGCCTTCCCTCGCCGGTGCCCAGGACGGACTGAACGCCGCACTCGTCGCCCAAGCCATGATCCAGTCGCTGCACAGCGACGGGACGGCCACGAAGGTCAAGTATCTATGACCGCCACCGCCCTCCCGTCGTCCAGGGTCCCGGACTCCCGTGACGCCCCCGTGCTGCGCTGGGGCATCATGGGCCCGGGCTGGATCGCCGAACGCTTCACCGAATCCCTCCAGGCGCACACCGGACAGGTGATTGGCGCCGTCGGGTCCCGGTCACTGAACAGGTCCAAGGCCTTCGCGGATACGTTCAACGTGCCGGCCGCGTACGGGAGCTATGAGGAACTGGCCGCGGCCCCGGACATCGACATCGTCTACGTGTGCACACCGCATACCGGCCACCACGCCGCCGCCCTGCTGGCCATCGAGGCGGGCAAGCACGTGCTGGTCGAGAAACCGCTCGGCCTCAACGCGGACCAGGCACGCGATATTGCCGGCCGGGCCGAGGCCGCCGGCGTGTTCGCCGCGGAGGCCATGTGGACGTTTTTCCTGCCGAAATTCGATGTGATCCGCCAGATCCTCGACGCCGGCACCCTGGGGACCATCACCACAGTGGTTGCCGAGTATGGCGAGCACTTCGACCCCTCCCACCGCATCTTCAATCCTGACCTGGCGGGCGGGCCGCTGCTGGACCTGGGCACGTATCCACTGGCACTCGTGACCGAGGTGCTGGGCAGCCCGCAGCAACTGGCTGCCATGGGTCAGCCGCACCAGTCCGGCGTGAATGCCCAACTGTCCGCGATGATGACGTTCGACGGCGGCGCGCAGGCCATGGTGAACACTCACGTGCACAACTTCACGCCCACGGCAGCCATAGTGGTGGGCTCAGAGGCGACACTGACCATCGACGGGCCCTTCAACATGCCCGGCGGCTTCGAGGTCCGCTTCCCCGACGGCACCCGCCTTCGCCATGACGAACCCGCCGGCGGGCACTTCGAAGGCCTGCACTATGAGGCCGCGGCCGTAGCACGGGCCATCGGCGCAGGCAGCCGGGAAGCCAGCCAACGGACACTGGCTGCCTCCATCCGCACCTTGGAAGTGGCCGATCAGATCCGCAGCCGGCTCGGCCTGGTGTTCCGCGGCGAAGCAACCACGGCCGCGGCCCGGCACTAATTCTCCCAAACCAGCGACACCATCCACGCGCCAGCCCCATGAAAGGACCAGCCCATGGCTTATCTCACCCCCACCCCCGCCCCCAACCCGGCCCCCAACCCGGCCCCGGTACGGATCGGCCTCATCGGCTCGGGCTGGATGGGCGCGTTCCACGCTGAAAGCATTGCCCGCCGGGTCCCGGATGCGGTGCTCGCCGCCATCGCCGACCCAAACGTTGAATCTGCCCAGGCGCTCGCCGCCTCGCTCGGCACAACCAAAGTCACGGCCAGTGCCGAGGACATCCTGGCCGATCCCGCGATCGATGCCGTGATCATCGCCAGTCCGGCCCGTTTTCATGCCACCCTGACCAGCAAGGCAGCCGCCGCCGGGAAACACGTGTTCTGCGAAAAGCCTGCGGCGCAGGACCTTAACGAGCTCGACGCCGCCCTTGCCGCCGTGGAGGCCGCCGGGGTGCACTTCCAAATAGGCTTCAACCGCCGCTACGCCGACGACTTCCAGGCGGCCAAGAAGGACCTTGCCGCAGGGACGGCGGGCACGCCGCAGCTCCTGCGCTCGCTCACGCGCGATCCGGGGACCGGCAGCATCCCGAACGCCGCCGGGGTACCGGCCTGGACCATTTTCCTGGAAACCCTCATCCACGACTTCGACACCCTGAACTGGTTCAATGAGGGCGCTGAGCCCGTGGAGGTCTACGCCGTGGCCGACGCCCTGGTGGAACCCGCCCTGCGCGACCAAGGCTTCCTGGACACCGCCGTGGTCACCGTCCGCTACAACAACGGCGCCATCGCCGTGGCCGAAGCGAACTTCAGCGCCCTCTATGGCTACGACGTCCGGGGTGAGGTCTTCGGTTCAAAGGGCATGGTCCAGGCCGGCCGGTCCACCGAAACAGCGGCCCGCCGCTACACGGCCGACGGCCTCTCCGCGGACACTCCGCGGCTCAACGTGGAACTCTTCCGCCAGGCCTATACGGATGAACTCGCCGACTTCACCGCCGCGGTGCGGTCACGGCGCGACGGTACGCCGCCGCCGTCGGCCGATTTCACGCTGACCCCGGGACCGGCAGACGCGCGCCGTGCCCTCGCCATGGCACTGGCCTGCATCGATTCCGTGAAGCAGGGCGCTCCCGCGGCTGTTCCTGCGGCGGCGAAGGTGAGGCCCTGATGCGGCTGGCTGTCTGCGCGGAGATGGTGTTCACGGACCTGCCCTTCGCCGAACGGGTGCAGCGCATCCACGACGCCGGGTTCGACGTGGAGCTGTGGGACTCCCGCACCAAGGACGTGAAGGCGCTGGCGGCAAGCGGCGCGGTCTTTTCCTCCATGACGGGATACACCGCGGGCAGCCTGGTGGATCCGGATACTGCCGACGACGTCGTCCGTACGGCTGAGTCACTGATCCCCACGGCCCTGGAGCTCGGTGTCAGCCGCCTGGTGGTGCACTCCGCGGAACTGGTGGACGGGAAGGCCGCACGTCCCGTCTTCAGGTCCACCGGCCGCATGTGGATCACGGGGGCCAGGACCCTGGAGCGCCTGGGAGCGCTGGGAGCGAAGCACCGGGTGACTTTTTGTCTGGAGAACCTCAACACGGTCCTGGACCACCCCGGCATCCCGCTGGCCCGTGCCAAGGACACACTGGCTCTGGTGGAAGCGACCGGGCACCCCAACGTGAAGCTCATGCTGGACCTTTACCACGCGCAGCTGGGCGAGGGGAACCTGATTGAGCTGGTGCGGACCGCCCTGCCGCACATCGGCGAGATCCAGGTGGCGGATGTCCCTGGCCGCTGTGAGCCCGGCACCGGCGAAGTCAACTACCAGGCTGTCGCCCGGGCGCTCGCCGACGCCGGCTACGACGGCACCGTCGGACTGGAAGCATGGGCCAGCGGCGACAGTGAGGCCGCCCTGGCAGCGTTCCGGGCAGCCTTCACCGACCGGCCGGCACCCGTCCGGCCGGCACCTGTCCAGCCGGTCACGATCCCTTAGCACTTCAACCTACGAAGGAACACTATGAAGGATGTCATTCTCGGCCTGGTGGGGGTGGGACGCATCGGTGTGATGCACGCCAACAACATTGCCTCGCTCAACGGGGTGCTGAACCCGCAGGGGACCAGCGTCCGGCTCAGGCTCACGGATGTTGCGGAAGATCACGCACGCAACATCGCCGCAGGCCTCGGCGCGGAGTTCCTGCCCTCCGTGGCGGACCTGATCGCCTCGGGCGTGGACGGCCTGGTGATTGCCACCGGAACCGCGACCCACCCCGAACTCATCAGGGCCGGAGTGGATGCCGGCATTCCGGTGTTCTGCGAGAAGCCGGTAGCCATGAACGTAGCCGACGCCTTGCCGGTGCTGGACTATATCGGGAACAACAATGGCGTGGTGCAGATCGGCCACCAGCGCCGCTTCGACGCTGGCTACCTCGAAGCCAAACGCGCCTACCAGGCCGGCGAGCTGGGCTGGATCCACTCGCTGCGCGCCGTCACCTGCGACATGACGCCCCCGCCGGTGGAATTCCTGGCCACGTCCGGCGGATTGTTCCGGGACTGCTCGGTCCACGACTTCGACATCCTGCGCTGGCTGACCGGCCGCGAAATTGTGGAAGTCTATGCGAAGGGCTCCAACAACGGCGATCCGGCCATCGGCGACGTGGGCGATGTGGATACGGCCCTGGCCGTGATCACGTTCGACGACGGCACCGTGGGAACGGTCTCCGCCAGCCGCTACAATGGGGCCGGCCACGATGTCCGTCTGGAGATCCAGGGATCCAACCGGACAGTCATGGTGGGCCTGGATTCGAAGTCGGCGCTGGCCTCGGCCGAAGCCGGGATCACCTTTCCCGACGGCGAACCGCACCAGACCTTCGCGGAGCGCTTCGACCAGGCGTACCGGTCCGAGATGGCTGCGTTTGTGGAGCTGATCCTGGGCGAGCGGGAAAACCCTTGCACGCCCCAGGACGCGGTGGCCGCATCCCGCGTGGCCGATGCTGCCCAGGAATCCCTGGTGACGGGCGCGCCCGTCAAAGTGGCGCTGCCAATGGCCACCTGATTGCCGCCAGTTACGCACAATGCCCCGCCGGAACCTGTTCCGGCGGGGCATTGTTTTCAGGTCTTCCGCTGCTATGCCGTAAACGGCAACCGGGGATCGATGTCCTGCCCGTCCCAGCTTTGCCGCACCCAGCCGTGGTGGGGGTCGTCGCTGATGAGCCATTCCCGCACCGGGCCGGGACCGGCCATGACGTTGAGGTAGTACAGGTCGTAGCCGGGTGCCGCCATGGCAGGGCCGTGCCAGCCGTAGGGGACCAGCACCACGTCGCCGGTGCGGACCTCGGCGGCCACGTCGATGGGGCGCTCATCCGAGGCGTAAACGCGTTGGTAGCCGATGGCGTCGGCGTCGGCAGGTGCCCCGGAGCCTGCGGACACCCGGGTCTCGAAGTAGTAGATCTCCTCGAGGTTTGTTTCGCCGTCCTTCTCCTCATCGTGCTTGTGCGGGGGGTAGGAGGACCAGTTGCCGGCCGGGGTGAGGACTTCGCAGACAATAAACCGGTCCGCCTCCAGGGCCGCCGGGGTGCCGAAGTTGTGGACCTGGCGGGAGCAGTTTCCGGCGCCGCGCAGTTCCACGGGTGTCTCCGCGGCCGTGACCAGGCGCGTGGGGTACGCGGCCTTCGCCGGGGCGGTCGCGACGGCCACGCGGCCGCCGTCGGCTGAGCTGATGGTAACGGCCTTGCCGGTACCGGAGTACAGCACGTCGCTGGGCCCGTGGAACACCGAGGTTCGCCCGGCAAGGGGGTAGTCCACGCCGTCCACCGTCGCGGTGAAGGCGCCGTTGAGCGGAATCACAATGCGTTCCTCGCCGGCCGCCGGAAGGCTGACGGCGGCGCCCGCGGCGAGGGTGGCCACCTTCAGTCCCGTATGGGCCCAGCCTTCCACGGCTGTGGCGGAATCGGAGGTGCCGAGCGAGATGTCCCAGTTGCCGTCAGTGGCGGAGCCCAGGGGGTAGACCCAGTTGGTCATGGCAAAAGTCCTTGCGTTAGCGCTGTACGAGTGTCATTTCAAAGCTGTAGGAATCGGCGCGGTAGACGTGGTGGCCGGTCTCCACGCGCCGCCCCGTATCGTCAACAGCGGTGCGTTCCATGGTCACCAGGGCCGAGTTCACTTCCGTCTCAAGCAGCGGTGCCTGATAGTCGTTGGCGATCATGGCGCCGATCCGCTGGGTGGCCAGGCGGAAGTTGACGCCGCCCCGGCGCAGGATGGAGTAGAGCCCTTCCTCGGCGAGCATGGCCTCATCCATGGTGGCGATGTCATCGCGGACCCAGTTCTCCATCAGAGCCAGCGGCTTGCCGCCCACCTTGCGCAGCCGGGTGAAGTGGTAGACCTTCGAGCCGGCCGGCAGCTGCAGGGTGGCCAGGGTGGCGGCGTCGGCTTCCATGTGGGAGAAGCTCAGCACCTCGGTGGTGGGTTTTTTGCCGTTGTTCGTGAGGTCGTCAAACAGGCTGGACAGTTCCAGCGGGCGGCGGACCTGGCTGGACACCACCTGCGTTCCCACGCCCCGCTTGCGGACCAGCAGCCCTGAGCGGACCAGCTCGTCCATGGCCTTGCGCATGGTGGGCCGGGACAGGTTGAGCTGTGCCGCGAGGTCGATTTCGTTGTCGAGCCGGCTGCCCGGTTCCAGGACTCCGCTGTGGATGGCCGCCTCTATCCCCTGAACCACCTGGTGATACAAGGGGATGGGGGAGGAGCGGTCGATGGTGAGGCCAAGTTGATTCGCCACTGAATGTTCCCCGTGTTCCAGGGCCCAACCGGGCGCCGCCCACCGGGACGTGCCGAGTATGTCACCCTTTGTTCTTTTGATAGGACATGAGCCCTTTTCTTGATGTTATCAGGCGTCCAGCGAAGGTCAAGGGCGGATAATCGGCTAACCGCTTACTAAATGGCCCGTGAGTATTGTCCTGACGTCAGACCAGGATCCGGGCACTCTCCTGGAGCACGTCTTCGTGCGCACGACGGCGGACGGTCGCCTTCCACCGAAGGGAACCGTCCGCCGTCGTGCTTTGGCGGTCCTAGACTTTCGCGCCGCTGAGCAGCTCGTCAAGCCGCTCGTAGCCTTCTGTCAGGCCGCCTTCCATGCCGGACTGGGCCATGCCGTCGCGGGCTTCCACGCTGGGGTAAACCGAGTGGCCGCGCAAGCGCGTGCGCCCGTTGCCGAGGTCTTCAAAAGTCATGAATTCGAGGCTGACCACGTCCGGGTAGCCGCCGAACTCGAAGGTCTGGATGGCGAACTCATTTTCCCGGACCGTGTGGAAGACGCCGCTGAACTCGTAGGCCACGCCATCGGGCCCGGTGTGCAGGTAGCTGTAGGTGCCGCCGGTCCGGAAGTCGTAGTGGTCAATCTCCATCTTGAGGCCGCGCGGACCGAGCCATTGGGTAATCAGGGCGGGGTCCTTGTGGGCGCGGAAGACGTCCGCCACGGGGAACTCGAACTCGCGGTCGTAGTCGATGAAGGGGAGTCCCTCAGGAACGCTGAGGTTCAGTGGATTGCTCATGATGATTCCTTGGGGTGTGCGCCGCCGGTTGCGGCGACGGATCGGAGCACGGCGTCGAGGCCGCGGAACTGCTCTTCGCGGACCAGCCGGTATTGGTCGATCCACGCTGTGAGCGCCTCGAGCCGTGCGGGGTTCAGGTGCACGGGCCGGCGCTGTGCATCCCTGGTCCGGGTGACCAGTTGCGCCTGCTCAAGTACCTGGATGTGTTTCGAGACCGCCTGCTTGGAGATCTCGAAAGGTTCCGCCAGTTCATTCACGGTGGCCGGGCCCCGGCTGAGCCGGGCGATGATGCTCCTCCGGACGGGATCGGCCAGGGCCATAAAGGCCAAGTCCAGGGTGCCGTCGTCGGAGTTCATCGTGTGGCCTTTCTACGTCATCAAACCGGTAATCAACTTCTTCATTGATCAACTGATTGATTGATTACAAATCTATGCCTGAAGCTGCCTCCGGTCAAGGAGTTTTTGTCCAGACAAAGCGGCGAAAGCGTGTCGGCTAGGCCGCGGCGTGGAGCCGCGGCAGGGCGTCGACCAAAGCGGCAAGCTCCGGAACGTCCTGCGCCTCAGCCAGGGCGCGCTCCAGCGTGGTGTCATGGACCGGCCGGGCCTCCTCAAGCAGGGCCACGCCGCTGGCGGTGAGCTCCGTGTAGATTCCCCGGCGGTCGTCCGCGCAAAGGATCCGGGTCAATAGCCCGCGGTCCTCGAGGCGGTTGACCAGGCGGGTGGTGGCGCTGGCGCTGAGGGCGGTGGCGCGTGCCAGCTGTTGCATCCGCATGTGCCAGCCGTCCTGGCGGCTGAGCGCGTCCAGCACGGTGTACTCCACTACGGAGAGCTTTGATTCGGCCTGCAGTGACCGCTCCAGCTCGCCTTCGATCAGGCCGTGCAGTGCCGCCAAGGTGCGCCAGCCCTGTGCGCGAACCTCGACGGCGTCGTCCTTGATGCCCATTTTCCTGTCCTTTCCGGGTGTATGCAGGGACGCCTGGGGGCGTGAACCGGCACACATATCAAAGTAGTTGCTTGCGCGTTGTATCTGCTCGTGCAACAATAAATAACGCGTCTGCAACTACTAGTTTACGCTTCGTATCTCTTCCCGTACATTCTCAAAGGAGCACTCCCATGCCCATCGGCCTGATAGCCCTTGCCCTCGGCGGGTTCGGCATCGGACTCACCGAGTTCGTCATCATGGGCCTGCTGCCCGAGGTTGCCGCCGATTTCCAGGTCAGCGAGGCCACGGCAGGCTGGCTGATCTCCGGCTACGCCCTCGCGGTCGTCGTTGGGGCCTTGCTGCTCACCGCGGCGGTGACACGCTTTGAGCGCAAGCCAGTTCTCGCCGTGCTGCTGGTGCTGTTCGTCGCAGGCAACCTAATCTCAGCCATTGCCCCTGATTACGGGATGATGATGATCGGCCGCATCATTGCTGCCCTGGCCCATGGCGCCTTCTTCGGAATTGGCGCCGTGGTGGCCGCGGACATGGTGGCCCCCACCAAAAAAGCCGGTGCCATTGCCATCATGTTCACCGGGCTCACGGCAGCCAACGTTCTGGGCGTACCGTTCGGCACCATGCTGGGACAGGCTGCCGGCTGGCGCTCCACGTTCTGGGCCATCACCGTGATTGGTGTCATCGCCCTCGCAGGAATCCTCACACTGGTGCCCAAGACCGGTCACGGCGACACGGTGCCGGGATCCCTGCGCACTGAACTGCGCGCCTTCCGATCCGGCCAGGTCTGGCTCTCCATCCTGGTCACCATCCTCGGCTACGGCGGGATGTTCGGTGCCTTCACCTACATTGCCTTCACGCTCACCGACGTCTCCGGCTTCGCGGCATCCACCGTGCCGTGGCTGCTCATCGTCTTCGGTGTTGGCCTGTTCATCGGCAATACCATCGGCGGCAAGGCCGCGGACCGCAACGTGGACCGCACGCTCGTAGTGGTGCTCTCGGTGCTCGTGGTGGTGCTGGTCGGCTTTGCCCTGACCGCAGGCAACCAAGCGCTCACCATCGCCTCCATCGTCCTCATGGGGGGCTTCGGATTCGCCACCGTTCCTGGCCTGCAGATGCGGGTGATGAAGTACGCGTCCAGCGCACCAACGCTCGCATCCGGAGCCAACATAGGCGCCTTCAACGTGGGTAACGCCCTCGGGGCGTGGCTCGGTGGCGTAACCATCACCGCCGGCCTCGGCTACACCTCACCCATCTGGGCCGGCGCCGGCATCACCCTGCTGGGCCTCGTCGTTATGATCATCGCCGCCGCCGGAGCCAAACGGACCGGAGCGCGGACCGCCGTTCGGGGGACAACCACCGCAGGGCATGCGCCGTCCGCGTCAAGCACGGACGCCGCCGTCGGACGCGCGGAAGCGGTTCTCTAGCTTTCAAGTACCCCCTAGGCTGGGGGCATGAACAACCGCTACCTGGTGTCCCGTGAGAGATTCATCCCCGCAGCACCGGAACAGATCTTTGAGGTACTGGCCACGCCGGCGCTGCACAGCGTGATCGATGGCTCCGGCACCGTCAAGGGCGCTCAGCCGCGCGGTCCGGAGCGGCTGGTCCTCGGTGCGCGGTTCGGCATGGAGATGAACATGAAAGTGGACTACAAAATCCTCAACACGGTCTGCGAATTCGAGGAAGGCCGGCGTATTGCCTGGCGCCACTTCTACGGCCATATCTGGCGCTACCTCCTTGAGCCGGCCACGGATGCCGCCGGTACGGCCGGGACGCGCGTCACCGAACAGTGGGACGCCAGGGCGGTCCGGGGCAAGTTCTTCCTGCGGCTGGCCGGCTACCTGCGCCGCCACCCTGCCAGCATCGAGGAGACCCTGCTCAGGCTGGAGCAACACGTCACGGGCACTGCCGGGCTCTCCCGCTAGGTTTACGGAATGAACCGTGCCGGCGGTCTGGTCCCCAGCCCGCGGACCATCGAGGTCGAAAGCCTTGAGGGCTTCGACCGCCTGGTGGCGGCCGGCGCCGTGTCGATGCGCGGCTGGCACGCCCAGTCCCTGGACCTGCGCGGCCGGACGGCCGCGCTGGAAAGACTGGACGCGGAAGGCGCCATTTTCCTCGGCTGTACCTTCGATCAGGACGTCGAAGCAGGACTGCGGCGCCGCGGTGCCCTGATTTTTCCCAAGCTTGAAGGTGTGCCGTTTGATCCCTACCGGGCAGGGCTGTACACCCCGCAGGAACTGTACGCCGGACTGGATCACAGACCCTATGAGGAACTTCCCGATGCCCTGGTGTATCACTGGAGCATCCGTCCCGGGCAGCGGCACCGGCTGGACGCCACCCTGGCATCGGCGCTGCACGATCACGCCATCGGCGACGCACTGGACGAGTTCATGCGCTCGGAGCTCCGCGCGGGCCGGGCCACCGTCGGGGTGATGGGCGGCCACACAGCCCGCCGCGGCACCCTGGAATTCGCCCAGGCCGCAGAGCTGGGACGGCTCCTCGCCCAGACCGGCAGGCTGGTGGCAACAGGCGGCGGTCCGGGCGCCATGGAGGCCGCCAACCTCGGCGCCTACCTCAGCGGAATTCCCGACGCGGGGTTCCAAGAGGTGCTGGCCGGGCTTGGGGCCGTGCCCGGCTTCCGGCCCTCGGTGTCCGCCTGGGCACGCGAGGCGGCGGCCGTCGTCGAACGTTATCCGGACGGAACCCCCTCGTTGGGTGTCCCCACCTGGTTCTACGGGCATGAGCCGCCCAACTACTTCGCCACGCACATCGCCAAGTACTTCGCCAATTCAATCCGGGAGGCGATCCTGCTGGAACTGTGCGACGGCGGAGTGATCTTCCTGCCCGGAGCGGCAGGTACCGTGCAGGAAATCTTCCAGGACGCATGCGAAAACTATTACAGTTCCTGGGAAGCAGTCACTCCCATGGTGCTGGTTGGCAGGCGCCACTGGGAGCAGGAACTGCCCGCGTGGCCGATGCTGCACCGGCTCGCGGCAGGCAGCCCCATGGCAGACCGGATCTTCCTTGTGGACAGCGTGGCCGAAGCACTCGCCGTGCTGGGCGGTTAGCCCACCACAGCGTTAGCCCACCACCGTGCCGAAGGCGAGCCCCAGGACGTAGGTCACGGCGGCCGCCCCCAGGCCAATGGCGAGCTGGCGCAGGCCGCGGCTCAGAGGCGAGGTCCCGGACAGCAGCCCGACGATGCCGCCGGTTACCAGCAGCGCCAGTCCCACGAGCACGCCGGCCACCGCCAGGGCGGGCACGCCGGTCAGGCCGAACAGGAACGGCAGGATGGGCACCACGGCGCCGGAGGCGAAGAAGCAGAAGCTGGACAGTGCGGCGCCCCACGCGGTCCCCACGGCTTCGTGCTCGTCCTCGGTCTCGGGAAGCTCGGGCTGAAGGGACAGGCTGGGGTCGCAGTCGCAGTTGAGCAGCCCCATGCGTTCGGCAACGCGGTGTTCGGCTGCTTCC
Source organism: Pseudarthrobacter naphthalenicus (assembly GCF_029076445.1). GTDB lineage: Bacteria > Actinomycetota > Actinomycetes > Actinomycetales > Micrococcaceae > Arthrobacter > Arthrobacter naphthalenicus. The sequence continues at coordinate 54,782 of NZ_JARESG010000010.1, read as the reverse complement.
CGGGACATCCCCCGCGCCAGATAGACAAGCAGGAGCTCGTTGTGTTCGAGGTCCAGGTTCGGCGCGGCGGCGAGCGTGATCTGCGTGGGCCGGGTGGCCGCCAGCAGCTCCCGCTGGGAGCGCACGGAAACGAACTCACCGGCCGCCATGGACATGGCGCCGGCCAGGAGTCCGGCGATGCCGCTGAGAAGCACCACACCGCTGGCCACCCCGGAAGCGGCCATGCCCACCACGAGCGAGAGGTTGCTGACCAGGCCGTCGTTTGCCCCGAAGACGGCGGCCCGGAAAGTCCCGGCAAGCCGGTTGCGGCCCCGGGTGGCCAGGCCGCGGACCACTTCCTCGTGGATCTGTTCATCTGCCGCCATGGCGTCCGTGGCGTTGGGATCCTTGGCGTAGGGCGAGCGGCCCTCGGCGCGCTGGGCCAGTGCCAGGACGAAGACTGAACCGAAGTGGCGGGCCAGGAAGCCCAGCAGCTGGCTGCGGAAGGACGCGGGCCGCGGCTTGCCTGCGTGCTCACCGAGGAGCTGGAGCCAGTGGGCCTCGTGCCGGCCTTCGGCTTCGGCCAGGGCCAGCAGGATGTCGCGCTCTTCGCCGTCACGGTTTTGTGCCAGATCGCGATAGACGGCGGCCTCTGCGCGTTCATCCGCCAGGTACTGGCGCCAGCGGCGGAGGTCGGCCGGGGTGGGCTTGCCGGTTCCCGGCGGCGCCTCGTCTGTCGGCTTGGATTGGTTTGAATGGGTGGGGTGAGACACTGGAACTCCTGTGCTGGATAGGGCATGGTTCGGCCCCATTGCAGCGTCCAGACTACCGCGTTAAACCGCGGATTTTCGGCTGGCAGACCTCACTGCCGGGTTTCGGTTTACCTCAAAATCTGCGGCGGGACGGGCCACTCCCGAGGGGGTGCCAAAGGCCCTTGACCGGGCTGGCGGGCGGTGCTCTGATGAAGATGTGGAGCCGGGTGGCTCCCACCGCATGAGCACGTCAGGCGATCAAACGGAGGTTGAATCATGAACACCGCCGGACCCCAACCGGACATGCCGCACCTGGACGCAGTAGAAGCGGATCCCGCTTACGACTACGCAGAGGATGTCCCCATCAACGAAGACGAGTGGGACGCCGAGGACGAGTTCCTGGACGCCGAAGAAGCCGTGATCCCCACACCCCCGGTGGAAGTGGACGCCGAGGAACGCGTGGTTCCGCTGGATGACGACGAATTCCGCGAGGCTGAATCGGACACTGAATAGAACGGACGACGGCGGCACTTTCGGTTTCCCTGCGACGGAACCGAGGTGCCGCCGTCGTGCGCCTGCCGTTGCGGACGCTGTTTGACTGCCGCGGTGCGCGCCGCGGTCTGCCAGCGGTTGGCCACTAGGATTGCTCCAGAGATGGGGCCGGACCGCCGGCCACGAAAGGTCCGCACATGAAGGCACTGCCAGTCGAGCCGAGCAACGTTCCGGTGGCCATCGGGTCCAGAATCCGCGCTGCCCGGCAGTCGCAGCGTCTGACCATTGAACAGGTTGCCGACGCCACCGGCCTGACCAAGGGATTTCTCAGCCGCGTGGAGCGGGACCTGACCTCCCCTTCCGTGGCCTCGCTGGTGACCTTGTGCCAGGTTCTCTCCATCTCCATCGGCGACCTGTTCGCCGCCCCGGAAACCCATCTGACCAGGCGGGATGAAGGTCCCCGGATCTCGCTCGGCGGCGAAGGCATCGTGGAGCGGTTGCTGACTGCCCGCTCCGAACGGCGCATCCAGATCATCCAGGCCGTCATCGCGCCGCACGGCCGGGGCGAAGCCGAACTGTATGCCGTGGACTGCGACGTTGACGTCCTGCATGTGGTCAAGGGCAGCATCCGCCTGATCATGACAAACGAGGAATTCGACCTCACCTCCGGCGACACCGTGACGTTCCCGGGCCGCGAACCCCATACATGGGTTAATCCGACCAACGAACCGGTGGAGGTTCTTTGGGTCCTGGTTCCCGCGGCCAGCCGCTGACAGGACGGGCAGCTGTAAACATTTGATGCGCATAGGTCAACCCGGGTCTATGATGGCAGTCACACATCAAACAGCATTTCTTGAAGGAGAGGCCCGCCGTGGAAGAACTGCGCATCGAAGCCAACGGGAACCTCGGCCCCATCGATTCCGCCCGCATCCCGCGCTACGCCGGAGCCGCCACGTACGCCCGGCTGCCGCGCCTGGACCAGGTGGCCAAGGCCGATGTCACGGTGGTGGGCGTCCCCTTCGACTCGGGCGTCTCGTACCGGCCCGGCGCGCGCTTCGGCGCCAACCATGTCCGGGAAGCCAGCCGCCTGCTGCGTCCCTACAACCCCGCCTGGGATGTCAGCCCGTTCGAAAACGTGCAGGTGGCCGACGCCGGCGACATGGCCGTCAACCCGTTCAACATCAACGAAGCCATCGAAACCATCCAGCGGAACGCCCTGGACCTCACGGCTGCCGGAAGCAAACTGGTGACCCTCGGCGGGGATCACACCATCGCGCTGCCGCTTCTCCGCGCCGCAGCCGAACGCGCAGGCGGGCCGGTGGCCATGCTGCACTTTGACGCGCACCTTGACACCTGGGACACCTACTTCGGCGCGGAATATACGCACGGAACGCCGTTCCGCCGGGCCGTTGAAGAAGGCATTCTGGACACCGAAGCCATCAGCCACATCGGCACGCGCGGCCCGCTCTACGGCAAGAAGGATCTCGACGACGACCACCGCTTCGGTTTCGGCATCGTCACTTCGGCCGACGTCTACTACCAGGGCGTCCTGGAGACGGTGGCCAAGGTCCGCGACCGCATCGGCAGCAGGCCGTTGTACATCTCCGTGGACATCGATGTCCTGGATCCTGCGCACGCCCCCGGCACCGGAACCCCCGAGGCGGGCGGCATCACCAGCCGTGAACTCCTGGAAATCATCCGCGGGCTCCGCGGCCTGAACCTGGTGGGCGCCGACGTCGTCGAAGTGGCCCCCGCCTACGACCACGCCGAAATCACCGGCGTGGCCGCGAGCCACGTGGCCTACGAGCTGATCACCCTCATGGCGGACAATGCCGTGGACGGCGGGCGTTTCGGCGCCGCCAACGGCTACGCTGCCCAGGCCCTCGGCCGGGAACCGCACCAACTCGCCGGCTTCGCCGCCGTTACAAAGGAGCCCTAGATGACTGAATTCGACGCCGGCACGCATGCTGCCGCCTCCCCGGCAGCAGGCAGCACCGGCCAGCGCAACGGCGGGGACCTCGTGGTCGAGACCCTCGAAGCCCTCGGCGCGAAGACAGTCTTCGGCATCCCGGGCCAGCACGCGCTGGGCCTGTTCGACGCGATGGGCCGCGGCAACCTGCATTTTGTGTCCTCCCGGGTGGAGAACAACTCGGCTTTCGCCGCGGACGGCTACGCCCGTGCCACGGGGGAGGTGGGGGTGCTGTTCCTGTCCACCGGACCGGGCGCGCTCACGTCCCTGGCCGGGCTGCAGGAGGCCTACGCAACCGGCGTGCCCATGGTGGTGGTGGCCAGCCAGATCCCGCTCGACGGCCTGGGGGCCCGCCGCAAGGGCATGCTCCACCAGCTCGATGACCAGAAGGCCTCAGCCGCGAACGTCACCAAGAGCCAGCGCCTGATCCAGCACGCCTCCGGCATCCCCTCGGCCATCCAGGACGCCTGGACCGAGGCGATCTCCTCGCCGCAGGGCCCGGTGTGGCTGGAAATCCCGCAGAACGTGCTGCTGGATCCCATCATGGTCCCCCCGGTGGAGGATGCGCTGGCCGAAGCCGCGGACAACCCTCCCCGGGTGGAGCTGATCCGCGAAGCCGTGAGGTGGCTCTCGACGGCGGAACGCCCCGCCATCATCGCGGGCGGGGGCACCCGGCGGGGCCGGGCGGAGAAGTCCCTGCTGTCGATTGCCGAAAAGTTGCGGGCACCGGTGATCTGTACTCCCGGCGGCAACGGCGCGTTCCCCTGGAACCATGAGCTGTCGCTGCAGTCCTGGATCGAGGACCGGCACATGACCGACGTGCTGGAGGATGCCGATGTCCTGATCGTGATCGGCTCCTCCCTGGGCGAGGTCACCTCCAACTACTTCACGTTCGAACCCCGCGGGCGGATCATCCAGATCGACGCCGAACCGCGCGTCCTCGAATCGAACCGCCCCGGCCTGGGTATCCGGGCTGACGCCGGCCAGGCGCTCGCCGCCCTCGACGAAGCCCTGGCGGCACCGGTCCGCAGCGGCGCCGCCGGAAGCAGCGCGGCCGAAACAGTCCGCAGCTGGCATGGCGTCGCCCCCGAAACGTTGGTCCAGGAGTCCCTCGCGAAGGTGCGCGCCCGGCTGGAATCACAGGATCTGGCCAAGGAACTGAAGTTCATGGCGGATATCCGCGAGGCCGTGCCCGGCGATATGCAAACCTTTTGGGACATGACCATCGCCGCCTATTGGGGCTGGAGCTGCTGGGATGCCAGGGAAGGCCAGTTCCACTCCGCCCAGGGAGCAGGCGGCCTCGGCTATGGCTTCCCGGCAGCCATCGGCGGCGCGGTAGGCCTTGAAACGCTGGGCCGGCCCGGACGGGTCCTCGCCGTCTCCGGTGACGGGTCCTCCATGTACTCCATCGCCGAACTCGCCACCGCCAAACAGCACAACGTCCCGGTCACCTGGCTCATTGTTGACGACGGCGGCTACGGCATCCTGCGCGAATACATGGTGGGCGCCTTTGGCAAGGCCACGGCCACCGAGCTCGCCCGCCCGGACTTCGTCAAGCTCGCCGAAGCGTTCGGTGTGCCGGCCACCCGGGTGGCCCCTGAGGATGTGGGGGACGCGCTCAAGGCGGGATTCGCGGCTGACGGGCCGAACGTCGTCGTCGTCGAAACGCTCCTCAAAATGTTCGCGCCCACGCACCTGGGCATCTAAAGGTCGCCTCCTCGTATTAGTTTCCCAAAGTAACCATTTAGCGATATAGTTGCTTGAGGCAAACAACTGAGGAGTAATTCATCATGGCAGTCGCGCCGGACACCGCAGCGGATCTGGTCTACCGCATCTTCGATCTGCAGCGGGTGGTCCGATGCGTCGCGTCGGCGAGCTTCCGCGGGCAGGACACCGGTGTGGCGCTTCAGGGTGTGCTTCGGTATGTGGGGGAGGGGGAATCCCGCGCCACGCACCTTGCGGAGCGCCTGGGCGTATCGGCCCCCGTCCTCAGCCGGCACATCGCGGACCTCGAAGAGCAGGGGTACGTTGTCCGGCGGCAGGACCCGTCCGACGGGCGCGCCCAGTTGGTTGCCCTCTCCCAGGCAGGCGTGGAGAAGCTCCGTCAGATCGAGGAGCAGCGCACGGCCACCCTGCAGGGCTACCTCAGCAACTGGAGCCAGGAGGACGCCGAAGACACCGCGCGGGTCCTGTCCCGGCTTTCCGAGGCAATCAAACAATCAGCCCGGGCAACGGCGGCCGGTCCCATCACCACACCGACCCCCTAGAAGGACTCTTATGTCGAGCCAACCACCCGCCGCGCCACCCTTGGCGATGACCCACCGCCAGATCATGGAAGCCCTGACCGGGCTCCTCGCTGCGTTCTTCACCGCCATCCTCAGCAGCACCATCGTGGCCAACGCGCTGCCCACCATCATGTCCGACCTGCACGGCACCCAGACCGACTTCGCCTGGGTCATCACCGCCGCCCTCCTGGCCAACGCCGTCACCACCCCCATCTGGGGCAAGCTGGCGGACCTCTTCAACAAAAAGATCCTGGTCCAGCTGAGCATCGTCATCTTTGTGGCCGGTTCCGTGATGGCCGGCCTCTCCGAAACCATCCCGCTGCTGCTCACCGCCCGCGTTATCCAGGGTGTTGCCATGGGCGGGCTCACTGCCCTGGCGCAGGCCATCATCGGCACCATGATCCCGCCGCGGGACCGCGGCAAATACTCCGGCTACATGGGCGGCGTGATGGCCGTCGGCACCGCCGGTGGCCCGCTGCTCGGCGGATTCATCGTGGACAGCCCGCTGGGCTGGCGCTGGACCTTCTTCGTCTGCGTGCCGCTCGCCGTCGTCGCCCTCATCCTCCTGCAGCTGACCCTCAAGATCCAGCACGTCAGGCGCCCTGCCAAGATCGACTGGCTCGGCTCCATCCTGCTGACCTCCGGTGTGAGCCTCCTGCTGATCTGGGTTTCCTTCGCCGGCAACCCCGCCTATTACGACTGGGTCTCCTGGCAGTCCGCCGCCATGGTGGGCGGTGGCCTGGTGCTGCTGGCCCTGCTGGTGCTTGTGGAATCCAAGGTGGAACAGCCCATCATTCCGCTGAAGATCATCTCCGAGCGCACCACCGCCCTGGCCATCCTCGCCTCCGTGGCGGTGGGCATTGCGATGTTCGGCTCCACCACCTTCCTGGGCCAGTACTTCCAGGTGGCGCGCGGTGCCACACCCACCGAAGCCGGGCTCCTGACCCTGCCGATGATTGCCGGCAACCTGACAGGCTCCGTTGTGTCCGGCCTGCTGATCAGCCGCACCGGTAAATGGAAGGGCTACCTGATCGGCGGTTCCATCCTGCTGATCGGCGGCCTGGGCCTCGCCGGCACCATGGACCACACCACGGAGCTCTGGCAGGCCGGAATCTTCACCGCCATCCTGGGCGTGGGCCTGGGCATGCTGATGCAGAACCTGGTGCTGGCCGTCCAGAACACCGTCCGGGCCTCGGACATCGGCACAGCCAGCGCGTCCGTGGCCTTCTTCCGCTCGGTAGGCGGGGCCATCGGCGTCGCCGTCCTCGGCGCCGTGCTCAGCAACCGGGTCACCCAGCTCGCCAAGGAGGGCCTGGCCGCGGCCGGCATCCCCGTGACCGGCGGCTCGGCCGGAGCCTCGCTGGACCTGGTGGACATGCCCGCACCTGTCCGCGAGATCATGCGCGCCGCGTACGGTGATGCCACTGCAGAGGTCTTCCTGATCTCCGCCGTGGTGGCCGTGGTGGCGCTGATCTCAGTGCTGTTCATCAAGGAACGCCCGCTGCGGCGCACGGTGGACATCCAGCCGGACCCCAGGCCCGGCACCGTGGCTGAAAGCAACCCCGACGGCCAACCGAACGCTGACGGCGAGCGTTCGACGGCGGGCCTTGCGTCCGCCCGTCGCTGACCTGCACCGGAACTGCCTGTTCGCGGCGGATCACCGGCTCCCGTACGCCCCGGGGATGATTCTGCCCCGGCGTATATCGGCCTGACAACGGATTTTGTACAGTAGGTAGGCTAATAATGTCGGCCTCTGCTGCTAAGACTTATCCAATCATTTCGCGCTCTCTCCCTAAGGACCCGTGGGCATGCTCCTGACCCTCATACGGCGCTATTCCAAGCCGTATACGCCGTACATCGTGGCCGTGGTTGTTTTCCAACTGGCGTCAACCATCGCAGCGCTCTACCTGCCCAGCCTCAACGCCCGGATCATTGACGAAGGCGTTTCCCGCGGGGACACCGATTTCATTTGGCGCACCGGGGCCGTGATGCTCCTCGTGGCCCTGGTCCAGGTGGTGGCAGCCATTGCCGGGGTCTACTTCGGCTCCAGGACGGCCATGGCCGTGGGCCGGGACCTCCGCCGCGGCGTGTTCCGCAAGGTCACCAGCTTCTCGGCGAAGGACGTGAACGCCTTCGGCGCCCCCACCCTCATCACCCGCGGCACGAACGATGTCCAGCAGGTCCAGATGCTGGTGCTGATGGGGCTGAACTTCATGGTGGCCACACCCATCATGTGCATCGGCGGCATCATTATGGCACTGCGCGAGGACCTCAGCCTGTCCTGGCTGGTGTGGGTGTCCGTGCCGGTGCTGATTGTGGTGGTGGGCTACCTCGTGGTCCGGCTGATGCCGCTGTTCCGCGCCATGCAGAAGAAGATCGACCGCATCAACGCCGTGCTGCGTGAGCAGATCATTGGCATCAGGGTGGTCCGCGCCTTTGTCCGCGAACCCTACGAGACGGACCGGTTTGGCGTTGCCAACAAGGACCTGACGGATGTCTCCCTGAAGATCGGGGCGCTGTTTGTCCTGATGTTCCCGGCCATCGGCATGATCCTGCACCTGTCCACGGCCGCGGTGCTGTGGTTCGGCGGCCAGCGCGTGGATTCCGGCGACATGCAGGTGGGCGCCCTGACCGCCTTCCTTCAGTACCTGCTGCAGATCCTGATGGCCGTCATGATGGGCACGTTCATGGCCATGATGATCCCGCGCGCCTCCGTCTGCGCGGACCGCATCGGTGAGGTGCTCGACGTCGAACCCTCCATTCACGATCCCGAACGTCCGCAAACACCCGCCGCCCTCGAGGGCGTGGTGGAGTACCGGAACGTCACCTTCGCCTACCCCGGCGCCGAGTCGCCCGTGCTGAGCAACATCAGCTTCACTGCCAGGCCGGGGGAGACCGTGGCCATCATTGGTTCCACCGGTGCCGGCAAGACCTCCCTGCTGTCGCTGCTCCCGCGCCTCTACGATATTGCCGAGGGTGAGGTCCTGTTGGACGGTGTCCCCGTGAGTGACCTGGACCGGGCCGAGATCACCAAACGCGTTGCCATGGTCCCGCAGCGGCCCTATCTTTTCTCCGGCACCATCGAGCACAACCTGCGTTTCGGCAAGACCGAAGCCACGGACCAGGAGCTGTGGGACGCGCTGCAGATCGCCCAGGGCGAGGACTTCGTGCGCGCCAAGAAGAACGGCCTGAACGCCCGCATCGCCCAGGGCGGCACCAACGTCTCCGGCGGCCAGCGGCAGCGGCTATGTATTGCCCGGGCCCTGGTGACCCGGCCCAAGGTGTACCTTTTTGACGACTCCTTCTCGGCCCTGGACGTGGCTACGGATGCCCGGCTCCGAGCGGCCCTTAAGCGCACCACCGCCGATGCCACCGTCATTATCGTGGCCCAGCGCATCACCACCATCACGGACGCGGACCAGATCCTGGTCCTGGACAACGGCAGGATCGTTGACCGCGGAACCCACGAGGAGCTCCTGGAAACCTCGCCCACTTACCAGGAAATTGTTGAATCCCAGCTGAGCGTGGAGGAAATGGCATGAGCGCCGCCAAGAAAGACGCCACCGGCCTGAACCTCGAAAAGACTGAATCCGCGGCAACACCGGAGGACCTCTTGGAGGACGACGAATTCTTCGAGGAGGAGTTCAAACCCTCCGAGGCTGACGGCGACATGTTCGGCGGCATGCCCGCCAAGAAGGCCGAACACTTCTGGCCCTCCGCCAAACGCCTCCTGGGCCTGCTGAAGCCCGAAGCCATGGGCATCTACGCCGTTGTTGCACTGGTGGTGGTGTCGGTGGTCCTGAACGTCATCGCCCCCAAAATCCTCGGCCAGGCCATGGACGTGATCTTCGGCGGCGTGGTGGGCAAACAGCTGCCCGCCGGTGCGAGCAAGGAACAGTTCGTTGAAGGGCTGCGCCAGCAGGGCCAGGAAAACTTCGCGGACATGATCTCGAAGATGGAACTGGTGCCCGGCACCGGGATCAACTTCCAGAAACTCTCCGTCCTGATTGCCATCGTGCTGCTCATGTACTTCGTGGCCAACATCTTCCTATGGCTGCAGGGGTACGTGCTGAACCGCATCGTGATGAAGGTGATCCGCCGGCTCCGTGACGATACCGAAAAGAAGCTGAACAAGCTTCCGCTGAACTACTTTGACACCCGCCAGCGCGGCGACGTGCTCTCCCGTGTGACGAACGACGTCGACAACGTCCAGCAGGCACTGCAGCAGGCGTTCGCGCAGCTGATCAGCTCCCTCCTGACGGTCATCGGCATCGTCATCATGATGTTCATCGTGTCCTGGCAGCTCGCCCTGATCGCCCTGATCGCGCTTCCGCTCTCCGGTGTGGCCGCCGGGCTGATCGGCTCCCGGAGCCAGAAGCTCTTTGCCGCCCAGTGGAAGAATACGGGCGAGCTCAACGGTCAGATCGAGGAGTCCTTCTCCGGTCACGACCTGGTCCGGGTGTTCGGCCGTGACGCTGACATGCTGGAACGCTTTGAAGAGCGGAACGAGGCTCTGTACAAGGCCAGCTTCGGGGCCCAGTTCGTCTCCGGCATGATCTTCCCGGTCATGCAGTTCGTCTCCTACCTCAGCTACGTCGGCATCGCCGTGGTGGGCGGACTTCGGGTGGCGTCAGGCTCGATGTCCCTGGGTGATGCCACGGCGTTCATCCAGTACTCCCGCGAGTTCACCCAGCCCCTGGGCCAGATGGCAGGCATGGCCAACATGCTGCAGTCCGGTGTTGCCTCCTCCGAGCGGGTGTTTGAATTCCTCGACGCCGATGAGCAGGACGCCGAGACCGCCACGGATCACCTGCCGGCCAAGACCGACGGCCACGTGGAGTTCCGGGACGTCACGTTCAGCTACACCGAAGACAAGAAGCTGATCGAAAATCTGTCCTTCACCGCAGAGCCCGGCCACACCGTGGCCATCGTGGGTCCCACGGGTGCGGGAAAGACCACCCTGGTGAACCTGGTGATGCGCTTCTACGAGCTCAACTCCGGGTCCATCACCCTCGACGGGGTGGACATCACCAGGCTGAGCCGCTCCGAGCTGCGCTCCAAGGTGGGCATGGTGCTCCAGGACGCGTGGCTGTTCGGCGGCTCAATCTACGACAACATCCGTTACGGCAATCTGGACGCCACGGAGGAACAGGTCATGGCGGCGGCCAAGGCCACCTTCGTGGACCGCTTTGTCCGCGCCCTGCCGGACGGGTACAGCACGGTGATTGACGAGGAAGGCAACAACGTCAGCGCCGGCGAGAAACAGCTCATCACCATCGCGCGCGCCTTCGTGGCCAACCCGTCTCTGCTCATCCTGGATGAGGCCACCAGTTCAGTGGACACGCGCACCGAAGTGCTGGTCCAGAAGGCCATGGCGGCGCTGCGGACGGACCGCACCAGCTTTGTGATCGCCCACCGGCTGTCCACCATCCGCGACGCCGACACCATCCTGGTCATGGAGAACGGCAAGATCGTGGAGCAGGGGAACCACAAGAAGCTGCTGGCCGCCGAAGGCGCGTACTACCGCCTGTACCGGTCCCAGTTCGCCGGTGCAGACGCTGAAGCAACGGCTGTGGATGATTCGACGGCGGTGCACAGCTGAGCGCGCAGGCCGGCGCGGCCGGGCCGCGCCGCATCGAGGTCCTGGTCCCGATGCGCTGGGGCGACATGGACGCCTACGGGCACATCAACAACGTCCAGATCGTCCGGATGATGGAGGAAGCCAGGATTGCTGCGTTCGGGCCGCCGCGGGGCACAGGCCTGCCCGGCGTCGAACCCGAAGTGGGGCTCTTCAACGAGGTGCCCGACGGCACCCTGGCCCTCGTGGTGGACCACAAGATCCGTTACGTCAGGACGCTCGAGTACCGCAATGTCCCGGCCGTGGTCCAGGTGTGGATCGGGGCCGTGAAGGGCGCCAGCTTTGACATTCATTACGTGGTGCAGGATCCGGTGACCCGGGAGGACTGCGTCCGGGCCAGTAGCCACCTCGCCTTCGTGGATGCGGACTCAGGGCGTGTCCTGCGCCTGACACCCGAGCAGAAGGAACGGATGGCGCCGTTCACCTTTTAGGCTGCCGGACAGGCGGTCCCCCGGCCGCACCCGTTGCACGGGCGGGGCGCACACCCGAGACTGGGTATATCGATCTAAGGAGCGTTGAAAGAATGGCCAAGAAAAACAAAAAGACCTGGAAAGAGATGTCCCCGGCGGCACGGGCAGGAGTCGTGGCGGTAGGGATAGTGCAAATGGCGCTGATGCTGGCTGCCCAGCGGGACATCAGCAGGCGCCCGGCAGCGCAGATCAACGGGCCAAAGGCGGCCTGGCGGGCGGCTGCCCTCATCAATTTCATCGGCCCGATGGGGTACTTCATTCTTGGCCGCAAGCGGCCCGGTTCAGTCACCTAAGATGCCCGGGCAGGATCGGTGAGCACACGGACCTAGGAGCAGGCACCCAGCTTGAACCTGTAAATTTGACCATATGACCCCGCCTCCCAAGACTGCAATGCATCGCGCCCTCGGCGTCTCCAAGGAGATTGAGGAGGCGGCATGGTTTGTGCTCGGTCCGGGGCTGCAGGGCAAACCCTCCGCCTTGGACGGCAAGACCCTGACGTGGACGGCCGACGCCGCGGCCGAGCTGTTGGGGCGTCTGGAACAGGGGGTCGCGGACGCCAAAGCGCCCATGATGACCAACCTCCGGCAGAACCTTGAAGGGGCCTCCCGCGAGGCGAAACAGCTTGCCGTGGAACTGCTCTTCCTGCAGTCCCTGCCGCTGGCTCACGAGGTGAAGTCGCTCAAGGTCAAGCGCGCCCGCGTGGCTGAAGCGGCGTCATGGCTGGAGCCCGCGCTGGAGCTGCCCGGGGAACTGTACAAGGACATGACGGACCACGGCGTCATCCGGGACCGCACCGCCGAGTTCAACTGGACCATCTGGGACCACCTGAAGTGGCTCTGCCGCTTTGTGCAGCATGTGGACCAGCAGGTCCCCGCCGCCATCACCAAGGCGCTGAAGGATCCCCTGAAGTTCCATGAGCTGGCCGCCGGCGCCCCGGAGGACCAGCCTGCCATCCGCCGCAGCATCGAGTATCTGGCGTGGCCCAGCTACTTTGAACCCGTTGTGGCCGACGTTGAACGCCGGGAGATCCGTGACGCCTTCGCTTCCCTGGTGGGCGGCGCCAACGGCGACTCGGACGCGGACATCACCGCCGACATCCACCGCATCCGCCTGCACCTGGACGAACAGGCCGGCCAGCGCATCGACTGGTACGCCCGCCAGCTGGTCAGCCAGTGGCGCAAGGTGGGGGACCCCGGGCGCCGGGCCTGGCTGGTGCGTACCCACAGCGACAACGCCGAGCTCCTCGCCGCGTGGCACGAGGAGGAAAAGGTGACGCTCGACGTCGAACATCTCCGCCACCTCGATCCGGGCGTAACTGCCGGGTTGGTGCAGCACGCGGTGGATGAGGATTACAAGCACCTGGGCTACGTGGAACGGGAGGACACGAAGACCGCCGTCTTCGCGTTCCTTACGGTCATGAAACCGGGCGATCTTGTCCTGTACCAGACCGCGGGCGCCGTGCGGCTGGGCGTGGTGCTGGGCGAACCTGAGCACAACGAGGACAACCGCCAGATGCGGCGCAAGGTCCGCTGGCTCGACGGCGAAGGGCACGCCACCGGCGAGCTGCCCCGTCACGTGCAGCGCCAGCTGGCCACCGCCGGCATCGTGGTGGATGTCACGAAGGTGGTGCAGGCGCTGCAGGCGCTCGTCCCCGGTGAGGCGGAACCGGACGACGACGATCCCGCAACAGCCGCCGTCGAAGTCGTCCCGGTGCTTGAGGGCTTCCGCCCGCTGGACCGCGAGTTCGCGGATTCGCTCCACATGGAGCTCGAGCCGCTGCAGGAGATCGCGGAACTGCTGGCAGAGAACCGCCAGCTGGTCCTGTACGGTCCGCCCGGCACCGGCAAGACGTACCTGGCCAAGCACCTCGCGGCGGAGCTCGCGCAGGACAGCACGGACGAACGGGTGAAGCTGGTGCAGTTCCACCCCTCCTACGCGTACGAGGACTTTTTCGAGGGCTACCGGCCGGACAAAACTGATGAGGGACAGGTGTCCTTCAAGCTCGTGGCGGGCCCGCTGCGCCGGCTGGCCGAGGAAGCCGCCAAGCCCGGAAACGAAAAGAAGCCGTACTTCCTGATCATCGATGAGATGAACCGGGCCAACCTGGCCAAGGTCTTCGGCGAGCTGTACTTCCTGCTCGAGTACCGGGATGACCGGATCTATTTGCAGTACAGCCCGAACGAGCCGTTCACCCTGCCGGACAACCTGTACATCATCGGCACCATGAACACCGCAGACCGGTCCATTGCCATGATGGATGCCGCCATCCGCCGCCGGTTTGCGTTCATCGAGCTGCACCCGCAGACCGAACCGGTGAAGGGTTCGCTGCTGCGCTTCCTGCAGGCACGGGAGCTGGACACCACGCCGGCGCTGCTGCTCGATGCGCTCAACGCGGCCATTGACGAGTGGGACCGGGACCTGATGATCGGCCCGTCCTACTTCATGAAGCCGGCGGCCCAGACCCCGGCCGGGCTGCGCCGGATCTGGAAGTACGAGCTGATGCCGCTGCTCGAGGAGCACTACCACGGCCAGCTGACCCGCGCGCAGTTGGAGGAGCGGTTCGGGTTGGAGCCGCTGCTGGGACGCCTTGCGGCCGGCTAAGGGGCTGCCGGCCGGGTCTGCGCTGCCCAAGTCTGCTGCCGCCAAGCCACTGCCGGTGAAGCCACTGCCGCCCAAACCCCCGCAGGCGCCGGCGCACGGCGGCCCGGTGACGGGGAGCAGGCACCTGGTCCTGGACGAGCTGTCCGGCGGCGTGGTGGAACGGCTGGACCCCGCCAGCGCCGCGTTCCTGAACTCGAGCGGGCTGGTAAAGGCCTCGCCGATGGGCATGGGCCTCTACCGGATCGAGCCGGTGGGGAAGGTGGGGTCGGTCCGGACCGCCACCATTCAGCTTGATGTCCGGCCCAAGGACCGGCTGGGCCTGAGCCGGCTGCTCTTCCTCCTCAGCTACGCCGGAAACCAGGGCTTCCGGGCAGACTCCGTGGCTGCTGTGGAGGACCGCGAACTGTGGAGTGCGCTGGCGGAGTCGCTGGCACAGCTGGCGGAGCGTGCGTTGGGCCGCGGAGTGCTGCAGGGCTACCGGACAGTGGATGAGTCCCTCCGCACGGTCAAGGGCCGCATTCGGATTTCAGACCAGATCTCACGCCGCCCTGGCATGCTGGTGCCGCTGGAAGTGTCGTACGACGAGTTCACCGAGGACATCGCAGAAAACCGGATCCTGCGCGCGGCGCTGGAGCGCATGGGCCAGGTCCCCCGGGTCCGGCCTGAGGTCCTGAGCCGCCTGCGCCAGCTCAAGGGAAAGCTCGACGCCGTGACCAGGCTGCCGGCGGGCGCTCCGCTGCCGCCGTGGACGCCGAGCAGGATGAACGTCCGGTACCACTCAGTGCTGCGCCTGGCCGGGCTGATCCTCCGGAACGCGTCCGCGGAGGCCGGCGAGGGCAAGCAGCAGACGGCATCATTCGTGGTGGACATGGCGCAGGTTTTTGAGGACTTTGTGGGCGCGGCGCTCCGGGAGGCGATGGCGGCGTACCCGGGGGAGACCCGGCTGCAGTACAACGCGCTCCTCAGCGAGGCCGTCCGGGACGCTGACAGGCTCTCGGTCCGCCCGGACGCCGTGCACGTGCTCGATGGCCGGCCCGTGGTGGTGTACAACGCCAAGTACAAGGCCGCAGCGGATCTCGGCGCGTCCCTCACGGCCGACCACTACCAGATGCTGGCCCACTGCACCGCCCTCGGTGTGCCGACCGCATGGCTCGTCTACGCGGGTGCGGGAGAGATGAAGCTGCGGCGGATCCTGAACACGGATATCGACATAGTTGAGTTTCCGCTGGATCTGTCGCTGCCGCCGTCGGACATTCTTGCTGCGGTGGCGGAGCTGGCTCGGCAGTCCTGGGGTGAGGTACTCCGCACGTCAGCCGCCGGCTAGTCCCAGACGCTCCCTGCGCCTGGGCCTATACCGGCAGCCGGACGATGAAGGTGGTGCCTTCGCCCAGCTTGCTTTCCACTTCGATGGTCCCGCCGTGGGCCTCCACAATCGCCTTGCTGATGGACAGCCCCAGCCCCACCCCGGGTATCGCGGTCCGGCGCACATTGCTGGTCCGGAAGAACTTTGAGAACACTTCAGCCTGATCCTCGCTGCTCATACCCATCCCGGTGTCACGGACACGGCAAATGACCTGTTCGCCGTCCTGCGCCAGGGACACCACCACGTTTCCGCCGTCGGGAGAGTATTTGATGGCGTTCGAGACGAGGTTGTCCAGCACCTGGGAGATCCGCGGGCCGTCCACGTGGGCATCCAGCCGCGCCGGCGCGTCAGCTTTGAGTACCACGCGGGCGGCATCGGCCTTGGGCAGGGCGGCGGAAATGCTGGCGCGCACCAGTTCGGCCACGTCCACCGCGTGCGGCGTCACGATCAGTTGGCCGTCCCTGGTGGCGAGCAGGTCCGACACCAGGGTGAGCAGGCGTTCCGAATTGCGCTTGATGATGGTCAGCGGCTCCAACTGGTCTTCCCGGGGCTCGTCCTCGAGGAGGATTTCCACGTAGCCCAGGATGGATGTCAGGGGTGTCCGGAACTCGTGGGAAACGCTGGAGACGAACTCGTCCTTGGCGGCCAGGGCATTGACCAGGTCCGTCACGTCGCTGAAGACGATGACCGAGCCCGCAAAATGGCCGTCGGCATCCCTCATTGCACGGGCGCTGGTGGTGATGGCCCGCTGTTCCTTCCCCGCCCCGAGCCAGATGAGGTAGTCCGTAAATGTCTCGCCCATGACGGCCCTGCGGACGGGCCGCTCCTCCACCGGCATCAAGGTGGTGCGGTCCGCGGCGAAGACCAGCAGCTGCGACTCGTTCGGGTCCTCGCTGTCTTTCGGGGTGGCAAGTTCGTGGTTGGCCCGCTGTTTGCGGTTCATCAGGATGTCGTGGCCGTCCGCGTCGACCGCCAGGACGCCGATGTTCACGGTTTCCAGGACCGAGTTCAGCAGGGCCTCCTGCCGTTTGGTGCTGCGGAGGCTGGCTTGGAGCTGTTCGTCCTTTTCCTCCAGGACGCGCTGCTGCCTCATCATGCTGAGCGTCAGGACGCTCACCGATACCCCGATGCCCAGCATCATGACGGGGAGTAGGAGTGACTTGACGAGGCTTGGCCCGGACAAATCGGCGCGGATGACCAACGGAACCCAGATGATGGCGAGCGGGCCCAGGAAAGAGAACCAGAGGGAAAGCCGTGGATAGTAGCCCGAGGCGCAAAGCCAGATGACCGGGAAGACCGCCAGGAGGCTGATGCCCGTCAGGCTTTCCTGCCCGCCCTCCCGGCCCAGCGCGACCGAGAAGAAGTCCAAGACGGGGATGATCAGGAAGCTTGTGTACGGCAGCCTGTGCCACGGCACCAGCAAGCATAGCGCCATGATGGCCAACTGGGATCCCAGGAACGCCAGGAACAGGGGATTGTCCATGGTGTGGGGGTAGAACGCCCAGATGAGGAACGCCGTGAGAAGGGTGGTCACAAACAACGGGAGCTGGCTCAACGCTACCCGGTCCGTCAGCCGGTATTCGTGGAAAGGGCGCCGGAAAAACCTCAGCCGGCCCGCTGCCCACGCCACCGGCTCAGTCATGAAGGGCAGCCAGAAGTGTCAGGGTTGTGAGACGCATACCAACAGGGTATCGGCAGCGGGCTATACTTCTCACGTTGTCAAGCTGGCTGAGGGGGCTTGTATGAGTGAGGCACGAGTGGGCCTGGTCATCGAGGATGACCAGGATATTCGGGAACTGGTCCGCGCGGTCCTGACCCAGGCTGGGTTTGACGTGAGCGTTGCGGCCAGCGGAACCGAGGGTGTTCTGGCGGCAAGATCGCTGAATCCGGATGTCATCACCCTGGATCTGGGTTTGCCGGATATTGACGGGTTTGAGGTCTCCCGGCAGATTCGTGAATTTTCTGACGCCTACATCGTGATGCTGACGGCTCGGGCCGAGGAACTGGATACCCTGATCGGTCTGGAGTCGGGGGCCGATGATTACCTCACCAAGCCGTTCCGTCCCCGGGAGCTCCGGGCGCGGATTGCGGCAATGATGCGCCGGCCCCGCTCAGCTCCTGACGCTCTGGAGGATGCCGCCGCAGCGGAGCGGGCGGACGATCCGGGAGCGGGACATTACAGCCACAATGGACTGGACCTGACGTACGCGTCCCGGTCCGTCACCGTGGATGGCCAGGAGCTGAACCTGACGCGGACGGAGTTTGAACTGCTGTACGCGCTGCTCGAGGCGGGCCGGACCGTCCGGACGAAATCTGATCTGGTGCGTCGCCTCCGGGACGAGGATTACGACGTCGGCAGTTACATCAGCGAGGCGGACGAACGGTCGGTGGAGGTCCACATGGGAAATCTGCGGAAGAAGCTCGGCGACTCACCCCAGCGCCCGCGCTGGCTGCAGACCGTACGTGGCGTTGGTTACCGCTTGGCGCCCGCGGACCGCTGAGACTCCAAGCGGTGCAGCGTCTGGCTGCAGCACAGGCTGATGGGTCTGAGGTAGTCCGCAGCCAGTTGCGGGAGCGAGACGGAGGGCTCCTTGCGGGGTGAATCCTCCCGGATGGAGCGTTCAAGGTCTATGGCCAGTCCGGCCAGCCGCTCGGCGCCCACCATCTGGCTCGAGGTCTTGATGCTGAGGACGGCATCCACTGCTCCGGGCAGGTCTCCGGTGGTCAGGGCCACGCGCAGCTTGCCGATCCGGACCGGGAGGTAGTCGATGAAGTTGCTCACAAAGACGGTGCAGTAACCCTCATCGTCGGCCAGTTCATCGCGGAGGCGGTCCAGGACCGAAGGATCCACCAAGGGGCGCCCGGCATCATCGGAGGGGGCCATTTCTGTCCTTTCCGGTTGCGTCGCCCATCCCGAAAAGCCGGGGTGGAAGCCAGGATCGTCTTGCATCTTCAGGGTAAATCGCTTCCTCTGTGCGGCGGCCCTCCGGGATCAAGACTGGGGTTTTCCTGTGGAGAATGCGGTTTTTTGCCGTAGGAGTTCATCTTTGCCGGTGCCGCTCAATTCGGGCGCGGGCAAACACTCAAGAATGGCTCAAGTTCCGGAGCGGTTTTCTTGCGCGCCAAGAAAGCCCACCAACTGCGCTTCGAGGGCGGAGCCGTCTTTCAGCTCGCATTCCCACACGGTGAGCACCTCCCAGCCCAGGGCTTCCAGCTGACGGCGTTGCTGGCCGTCGCGTTCGCGGGTCCGGGCCCGTTTGGCTTCCCAGAAGACAGCGTTGGCCTTGGGGGCGTGCTGCCCGGCGCGGCAGTCGTGGAAGTGCCAGAAGCAGCCGTTGACGAAGATGACTTTGCGCCGGCCTGCGAAGACCAGGTCCGGGGTTCCGGGCAGGCGGACGCTGCCGGCCTTGCCGTGGAGCCGGTACCGGTATCCCCTGGCATGTAGGAGACGGCGCACCAGCAGCTCCGGTTTGGTGTTCTTGCCCCGGATCCGGGACATGTTCCAACTCCGCTGCTCGGGCGTCAGCCTGTCTGACATGCTTCCAGTCTAGAAGCTCCTAGATTTCCCGTTCGGGCTGTTCTCCGAACAGGAAGTGACGGCCGCTGACGGACGTGGGCACAACCTCCACGTAGAAATCCTTGAGCGTGGGCACCCAGGTTTTCAAGCCAAGCTCTTCGACGGCGGCGACTTCCGCGGAGCCGCTCAGGACCCGCGCCGTTCCCCGGAGAACCACTGACCAGGCTTCATCAGAGAGAATGCCGTCCGTTTCAAACAGCACCTTGGAGTTGATGGTGAGCTGGGCCAGCTTGTTCCCGGGCGCCGTGCGGAGGTAGATCTTCCGGTCGGAAGCGATGTAGTTGACGGGGAAGATGTCCGGTTCGCCGGCAACAGAGACCACCAACCGGCCGTGCCTGGTGGCTTCCAAGAGTTTCCAGGACTGCTCGTCATCGAGTTCCAGTACGGGCTGGCCGTCGGGGTGCGTGTACATCATAAAGGCCATTGTTCTACGTTCCGTAGAAGAATTCTAGGGCTGGATGGAGGAATTTCGGATTAAGTTGGCAGGTGTCCACTCTGGTGGGCAGCAGAGCCGTTTGACTTCTGCCGGGGCAGCGCGGTGGTAGAACCTTTGCTTGGTGGCTGTGGATAACTTTGATCGCTCCGATGTGTCCTGGGCTACCCTTAGATCATTGTTCGGAGCGAGGCGTCTTGAAACTATCGGGGGATTAGCTGCCCATGACATCGCACAAGTTCTTCACCGCCCGGCATCTGCGTGCCGCCACCATCGCGGGCGTTGCGTCGGCCGCGCTGGCGCTTTCCGGCTGCAACGCCGGTGGCAGCCCGGGCGGGACGGATACCTCCCCGGCGGCGGTATCGCAGACGCCCACGGCAACCGCCAGCCCCACGCCTTCCCCGACGTCCACCCCGGCCTATGTGCCGGCGTCCGCCAGTGGCCGTGCCCAGAACGTCCCCGTGCCTGTACTTCCGGATGTAGGGAAAACGGAGACAAAGGAGGGGGCAATCGCCTTCGCTCGCTATTGGTTTCAGGTTCTTAGCTACTCGTATGAGACCGGGGATCTCTCACTCCTTGATCGCTTGACCCCTCCGTCATGTGGCCCATGCCAGAAGTCTGCGGAGGCTATCAGGGCCTGGCACTCCGAGGGCAGATGGCTGGTCGGAGGTCAGATCACCACACCAGCTGTGGAAAGTACTTTCTCAAAGGATGAAGCGGGAAAGTACAAGGTCTCCGCACAGGTGCACCAGGTTCCCCTGTCCTATTTACGTGCGGATGGCACCGTTGCGCATACAGACCCCCAAGCTGCTGATCAAGGCAACTTGTTGATCATTTCGTACAGCTCCGATTCGTGGCGGCTGGACGAAGTCGGAAGCATTGTCGGCTAGCAGGTGGCGAAACGGGGGATGTTCGGATATCGCGGAGTCCTGCTTTCCGTTGGCTTCCTCGTACCTCTCCTTGTGTCGCCCGGCTACGAAACCAGGACCGAGGATCCCGCATTCGGTGGGGCATGGAAACCGGACACAGTTGGAATTGTGGGGTACGTCTGGGATGCTGCGGCGAACGATTTCATTCGACAGTCGCCGGGGGCCGTGCCCTCGGACCCGAATAACTACAAGTACGAGCTCCAATGCCACATAGGTGGGGGCGACTTCGACTCGGTCTGCCTGCGGAGTCAGATCGAGTGCCCGGACCGCGCCGACGGCGAGGTGGGTATCCCGGTCATCTGGTACTCCATGCCCCGAGGTGTTCCGGGCGCTGTCTGGGCTATCCATTCGGGTCCCACCTGCCTTTATGACGCCCAGCCTGAGGACCTCCTGCCGCGAATAGCGGCCGCGATCCAGCGGCAGTTCGAGAGCCTGCCCATCAACGCCGGCGCCGTGGTCGCGCAGCCGAGTCCGCACACCCTTCGTGGGGCCGAAACGAACTTCTACGCAAACGCCTCGGAACAGCAGTTCGACGTGACGATGTTCGGGCAGAAAGTCCATGTTGTGGCCACCCCGGCTCAGTACACCTGGAACTACGGCGACGGCACGGTGTTCGGCCCGCAGCCGTCGATGGGCGGCCCCTTGCCGCAGGAACGCTGGGGAGAGAAGACCCGGACCAGCCACATCTACGCGCAGACGGGCGACTTCCGGGTGGTCCTCACCACCTCCTTCCAGGGCACCTACTCGGTGAACGGCGGCCCGCCCCTGCCTATCCCGGGCCAGGGCCAGTTCAGCGCGCCCCCGCAAGGTATCAGCGTCTGGCGTTCCATCACCCGGAACTACGCCGATGACTGCAACGCGAACCCCCAAGGGCAGGGCTGCCCGGGCGTGCCGGCAGGACGGTAAAACGCCTCCGTCACCAGGTGTGATGGCCCTCTCACCCGGAATAGATGCAGACGCTAACCAGTTGGGACCAGCAGAACGAATCCCTTCGAAAGGAACTGCCTGTGCTGTTTTCCCCGTTGACTCTTGGTGAGCTCGAACTGTCCAACCGCCTGGTGATGGCGCCCCTGACCCGTCTCCGTGCGGGCCAGGAAGGCGTACCCGGTCCGTTGCTCGTGGAGCATTACCGTCAGCGCGCCTCACTTGGCCTCATCGTCAGCGAAGGCACCTATCCGAGCCCGGCCGGCCGTTCCTACATGGGCCAGCCCGGACTTGTCACCGAACAGCAGGTTGCCGGCTGGAAGAAAGTCACTGACGCCGTCCATGCCGAGGGCGGCCGCATGTTCGCCCAGGTCATGCACGGCGGCCGGGTGTCCCACGAGGACATCACCGGCGGCCACCAGCTGGTGGCGCCGAGCGCCCTCGCCGTCGACGGCGAAGTCCGTACCCCGTTCGGCAAGAAGCCCTACCCGGTGCCGCACGCGCTCACCCCTGATGAGCTGCCCATCGTGATGCAGGAAATAGTGGCCGCCTCACTCAACGCCATCGACGCTGGTTTCGACGGCGTCGAGCTGCACTCCGCCAACGGATACCTCCTGAACGAATTCCTTGCCCCGAACTCGAATGTGCGCACGGACAGCTACGGCGGATCCCCGGAAAACCGGGCCCGTTTCGTGATTGAAACCGTGAACGCCGTGGTGGCGGCAGTCGGCGCCCACCGGGTGGGCATCCGCATCTCCCCGGAGCACCAGGTCCAGGGCATCGCCGAGACCGACGCCGCCGATGTCCGTGCTACCTACGAAGTTTTGGTGGACAGCATCGCACCCCTGAATCTCGCCTACCTCAGCGTCCTGCACCAGGACCCCACCAGCGGGTTGGTGCAGGATCTCCGGGCGCGCTTCAACGGCACGTTCCTGGTCAACTCCGGCTTCGGCACCATCACCACCCGGGAGGAAGCGGCCGCCCTGGTGGCCAACGGACACGCGGACGCCGTGGTGGTGGGACGCCCCGCCATCGCCAACCCGGACCTCGCACGGCGCTGGAAGGAAAACCTTCCGCTGAACGAGCCGGATCCGTCCACCTTCTACGCGGACAGTTCGGCGGGCTACACCGATTACCCCGCGCTCTCGGCCTAACGGTCTACCGGGCAGGAATACTGAACTAACAGCGACGGCGGCACCCAGCTTGGGTGCCGCCGTCGTTGGTTGCCGGTGTGCTGTCCGGCAACTGAAGCCCAAGCCATCCGACGGCTTGGGGCCTCTTGATGAGAGGAAAGCTCGCTCTTACGAGAGCGGGCGAAAGCCAGAATACTCCAGCCAATGCGCTACTGCTAGGGGCCTACAGGAAAGCTTCGCGGCCGGTGCCCTCCCGCATCACAAGTTTGTCGTCCTGGATGGATACAAGGAGGCTTTTGGGCTTGCCGCTGACTTTCGTGATGGCCTTCAGGCCGCGGTTGGTGACCTCCACGCCGACCTGAGCCCCCTTGGCGGGCAGCTCGATGGATGCTTCGTAGGCTTCGCCGATGAGCGGGTTCGTTGACACGCCGACGTCGCGCCGAACTTCCTTGCCGTTAACCATGACGGTGATGTTGGCCTCGTCGAATCCATCCTGAAAGACGATGAGCAGTTCCCGCATGGTGGCCTCTTCCTCGAGAGTGATTGCCTGTGACTGCATATCCACTACAGCACTTCGCGGCCCGCAGCGGAATACCCGGCCATCCCCAAGCCTCGGACCAAGGAGGTGGCGGTCAGCCGCGTAAGGCAAAATGTTCAGGTGACCACCCAACTTCCGTCTGCCCCGTCCACGCCCGCGTCCGCCACCACCCCGGACAGCGCCATTCATGCCCAGATCGCCGCTGAGCTCGGCGTCAAGACCTGGCAGGTGAAAGCCGCCGTGGAACTGCTCGACGGCGGGTCCACCGTCCCGTTCATCGCCCGGTACCGCAAGGAAGCCACCGGCACGCTCGACGACACCCAGCTCCGTGAGCTCGACGAGCGCCTCCGCTACCTCCGCGAACTCGAGGACCGCCGTCGTACCGTCCTTGAGGCGATCGCGGCGCAGGGCCAGCTGACCGCCCAGCTGCAGACCGCGATCCTGGCCGCGGACACCAAATCCCGCCTGGAAGACATCTACCTCCCGTTTAAGTCCAAGCGGCGCACCAAGGCCCAGATCGCCCGCGAAGCCGGCCTCGAACCGCTCGCCGACGCGCTGCTCCGGCGGCCGGACCTGGACCCGGAACGCGAGGCCGCCAGGTACCTGAACGCGGAGCACTCCATTGGCGACGCCGCTGCCGCGCTCGCCGGTGCGCGGTCCATCCTGGTGGAGCGGGCCGCCCAGGACCCGGATCTGGCCGCCACCCTGCGGGAGCGGCTCTGGGCCCAGGGCCGGATGGTGTCCCGGGTCAGGAAGGGCAAGGAGGCTGAAGGGCAGAAGTTCGCCGACTACTTTGAGTTCAGCCAGGTTCCGTCCGGAATGCCCTCGCATCGTGTGCTCGCGCTGCTGCGAGGCGAGAAGGACGGTGTCCTGGAGCTGGACCTGGCCGAAGCTGATCCGAATAACGACGCCGCCCTGACCGCCGCCCGTGCCCGCTATGAGGCTGCCGTGGCGAGGTGTCTCGGCGTGGCGGACCGCGGCCGTCCGGCGGACGCGTGGCTGATGCAGACGGCGGAGTTCGCCTGGCGGTCGCGGGTCCTCGCCCGGCTCACCTCCGACCTTCGCGGCCGCATGTTTGCCGCCGCCGAGGACGAAGCGGTCCGGGTGTTTGCCGCCAACCTGCGCGACGTCCTGCTGGCGGCACCCGCAGGGAACCGCGCCACCCTGGGCCTTGACCCGGGGCTGCGGACCGGGGTGAAAGTGGCCGTGGTGGACGGAACCGGCAAGGTGGTGGCCACCGACACCGTCTATCCGCACGCGCCGGCCCGAAAGTGGGACGAAGCGCTCGCCACCCTCGTGGGGCTTGCGCAAAGACATAATGTTGAGCTCGTGGCCATTGGCAACGGCACGGCATCCCGCGAGACCGACAAGCTTGCCGCGGAACTGATCAAACTGCTTCCCGCCGCCGAGAAGAAGCCACAGAAACTGGTGGTTTCCGAGGCGGGGGCGTCCGTGTATTCGGCGTCGGCGCTGGCCGCTGCGGAGCTTCCCGGCATGGACGTGTCCCTGCGCGGCGCCGTCTCCATCGCCCGGCGGCTGCAGGACCCGCTGGCCGAACTGGTGAAGATCGATCCCAAATCCATCGGCGTGGGCCAGTACCAGCACGACGTCACGGCATCGAAGCTGGACCGCAGCCTGGATGCTGTGGTGGAAGACTGCGTCAACGCGGTGGGTGTGGACGTGAACACCGCTTCGCCCGCGCTCCTGAGCCGCGTGGCCGGCGTCGGACCCCTGCTGAGCGAAAATATTGTGGCCTACCGGAACGAACACGGGCCGTTCGCCAAGCGCAGCGAATTGAAGAAGGTTCCCCGGCTGGGGGCCAAAGCTTTTGAACAGTGCGCCGGCTTCCTGCGGATCACCGGGGGAGCGGAGCCGCTGGATGCGTCCAGTGTGCACCCGGAGGCGTATTCCGTGGCCCGCAAGATCCTGGTTGCCGCCGGGTCTGCGCCGGCATCGTCCCTGGACCCGCGGGCCTTTGTGGACGGGACATTCGGCCTCCCCACGGTCCAGGACATCCTGGCAGAACTGGACAAGCCCGGACGCGACCCGCGCCCGGCCTTTGCCGCAGCGACGTTCTCCGAGGGCATCGAAAAGATCTCCGACCTTAGACCCGGCATGGTGCTGGAGGGGACGGTGACGAACGTGGCCGCCTTCGGTGCCTTCGTTGACGTGGGGGTGCACCAGGACGGCCTGGTGCACGTGTCCGCGCTGGCCAACCGGTTCGTCTCCGACCCGCGCGAGGTGGTCAAGTCCGGACAGGTGGTGCGCGTTAAAGTGCTGGAAGCGGATCCGGAGCGCAAGCGGATTTCCCTGACGTTAAGGCTCGACGACGAGGTGCCGCCGCCCGGCGGACCCCGCCCCCGCAACCAAAACGCTGAACCGGGACGGGCGTCGGCCGGCAAACCTCCTGCCGCCCGGCCGCAGCCGGCCAAGCCGGCTCCCGCCGACACCGCCATGGCTGAGGCGCTCCGCAGGGCCGGCCTCGGCAAGTAACCGGCACGCCGGCGGGACGGACCCCGCGAAGTCTGCTAGGGAAGCAGCACGCGCGGGCGTCCGAACTGGGTCCGGACTCCGGGGGAGTAAAGGACAGAGTCAGGGGGGCCGGACACGTTGAGGCCGGCGGCGCGGATCAGTCCGTCGTGGAGTCTCGTCACCTCGGCCCGGTGAAGGGGCCACGCAGCATGGGTGTTGGGGACGTACAGCGTGCGCCGGCCGAGGGTGGTGTGGAGGCCGAACCTCGCTGTCAGGTGAATGGACAACGGATCGGCAGCGACCGTGTCCAGGTCCGGCACGGCGTCGAAGTCGCTCCGCGCCCCGTCCCTGAACCGGCGGACAGCGAACCCGACGGAGTTATCTGCCGGCGACCGGCGGAAGCCCGCGCGCGACCAGACGTACGGGATTCCGGCCGCCCGGGCGGCCAGGACCACCGCCAGCCGGTTGGCGTCCAGGCTCAGGAACACCACGCCGCGAGTGCCTTCCGGTTCCCGGGAGTAAAGCCGGACATTGATCTCGTTGAAGTCCCCGAAGAAGGGGACCGCGGGGCCGCTGCCGAGGCCCGCCTTGCGCATGCGGAAACCAATCAGACCCACCCATGACGAGCCGTCGTAAACGTCGGGTACCACCCCCGGCGGCATGAAGCGTGCTGCCTCGGATTCAGGCAAACGCCAGTGCAGGAACAGGGCGTCAGTCCAGCGCTGGTCCATGATGATGGGAGCCGGGAGCGGGGGCGCGTCCGGCCAAGGATCCGGCTCCTTCGCGTGGGAAATCATCATGACCTCTGTCCTCTTCCTGCGTCCTCTTCCCAGGGGCTAAGCGTCCGTCCGCGCCGTACCCGCGGGTGCTTTCTGCCAGGGCCAGCGGCCGGTAATCTCCAGCTCCAGCGAGAAGCTCAGGAACGTCCGGATCAGCACAATGATAGCCAGCACGCCGACGCTCTCGAACGTGGGTGTCACGGCTACCGTCCGGATAATATCGGCCGCCACCAGAAGCTCGAGGCCAAGCAGGATGGACCTCCCCAGCAGTTGCCGGTAGGCGCGGTACACCGTCAACTTCTCGGCCCCGGCAGGCAGCTTTCGGGGCTGGTATCCGCGCAGGGCCATCGGAATGGACACCAGAGCGCCGATAACCATCACGGATACGCCGGCCAAGTCCATGAATTTGCCCACGGCCTCGATGATCTGCTGGAAATCCACCCTGCTCCTCGTCTGTCACGTGAGTGTCGCCCGCACAAGAGGCGCCTACCAAAGCAGCCTACGGGTGGCGGACTCCAGTTCCGGCGAGGACCGCGCGGTAGCCTTCCCGGAACGTCGGGTACGAGAACTCGAGCCCGGAGGACCGGAGCAGCGCGTTGCTGCAGCGCTTGTTGCCGCCGCGGGCCTCGCCGGCCGGACCCACCGGGGGTTCGGGGCACCCCATCTCGGCGGCCAGGAAGCGCAGGACGTCCCCAAGCTCCGCGGGATCGTCATCCACACCCACATAGAACTGCGCCGGGTCGGCGGCCAGCAAAGCCAGATGCACGATCGCAGCGGCAGCGTCGTCGCGGTGGATCCGGTTGGTGAACCGCGGTTCGTCGGGAATCACGGCGGTGCCGCTCCGGACCTGGTTTATCAAACGGGTACGCCCGGGCCCGTAGATCCCGCCCAGCCGCAACACAACGGCCTCGGAACCGGTGCCGCGCAGCCGCGAAAGCAGGAGTTCCTCCGCCTCGCGGAGGACACGCCCGGAGAATCCTGCAGGCGCCGCCGTCGTACTCTCATCAACCAGGCCACCGCCTGCGTCCCCGTAAACCGCGGTGGAGGACACAAAAAGCACCCGACGCGGGGTGACGCCGTCGCGTTCCAGGGCATCGAGGACGTGCGCCAGCCCGTCCACGTACGCGGCCCGGTA
This sequence comes from Pseudarthrobacter naphthalenicus, assembly GCF_029076445.1. GTDB lineage: Bacteria > Actinomycetota > Actinomycetes > Actinomycetales > Micrococcaceae > Arthrobacter > Arthrobacter naphthalenicus. Next base: position 27,313 of record NZ_JARESG010000010.1, on the reverse strand, counting down.
GGCCGCCTCCGTGGGGGAATCGGCAGCAACAACGACGACGACGGCGGTGGTGTCCGCCGGGATGACCGGCAGCTCCGTGCCGCTCAGGTCGGCCGCGACGCCCTCGATCGCCGCCGGCAGCTTCTCCGGCGAACGGCGCCAGCCCACCACCCTTTGCCCTGCTGCGGCAAAAAGCAGCCCTGCCTCAGTGCCTAAGTCGCCGCAGCCGGCCAGGAGAACCGTCATGCGTTCACCCGGCGAGCACTGAAGGAGCGGGAACCGGGAAGAACACGCGCGGATCCTGCAGCAGCGCGGGGTAATCGAACGCGGACCGGTCGATCACCTCGGTGACAGCGAAATTGCGACCGAAACGGCCGTCCTCGAGCGTGATGGGGCGGCCCATCACCTGCCCCACGGCGAACCTGCGGCCGTCCTCGAATGACACGGCAACCGTGGTCTTGCCGGGCAGCGTGGCGAAGGCTTCCTCCTGCGCCTGGCGTTTCCGGGTGGGCTTCTTGACGAGCTTGGGAGGCAGTTTGCGCGGCTGCTTGGACGGGCGGCGCGAACCGTCATCAATGTAAACGGGTGAGTAACCGTCCGCGGCAACCGTTGCGGCGGCGTTCCCGCGGCGGACCGGGGGCAGCGCCACGGTGGTGAGCTGCTCCGGATCAACCTCGGGGTGCGGGTCGCGGAGGATCCAGAGGAAGTCGTCCTCCGGTTCGGCCGGGTAGAACTCGTGCTTGGGCTCGGGCCAGATGTAGTCGAGATCCAGGTCGGCGTCCGGGAACACGGCCTTGTAGAACTTCGGTTCCTTGTGCACCAGCTTCGCGCGGTGACTGAGATGGAAGTCGGCGTTACCCAGCCATTCCGGCATGGGAATCTTAGCGGCGTAGTCCGGGTGGGCGGCCTGGGGGGCGAACTCGGCGATGTTCGCCCGCGTGTTGTCCGGGTGGCCGCGGGCGATCCACTCGTCCACCATGGTCAATCCGTAAAGGGTCAGTGCCGGCACATGGCCCATCCACATGCGCACGGCGGGGTGGGTTTGCCAGCCGTATTCGGGGATCACCAGGGCCCGGAGGGTCTGCAGCGCCTCGACACGCTGTTTGCCAAGCCTGGCGGTGTCCAGTGCTGCGGCGCTCTGCCGGAAATCGGGATACGGAAGGAAGGTTTGCATTACTTCAGTCTGACGGCACGCGGCGGATGTGCCAATTGCAGTGCCCACCGCCACACGGACGGACCTGCCGGCACCGCCGCAGTGTTCACATAGTGGACCGATGCATACACCGGTTGCCATTACCCACTAAGATCACCGAAACGCCCCACCGTCCCGGAAGCCCACCATGACAATTTCACCTGAAACGACCGCTGGCCCATCGTCGCACTTCAAGCCCAAGTTCGGGCAAATGTTGAGCCCGGAGGCCAAGGGCATCCTGGTCCTTGATGAATTTACGCTGGACCCTGCAGAAGCACGGAAGGAGCAGCACGGCTTCCGCGCCGTGATGGCATCCGTGGCTCTGACCCTCCGCAGGATCGTTGCGCTGCGGGTTGTGATTGCGCTGGTGGCCATCGGCAACCTGCCCCTGTTCCTGCTGACGAGCGGCATGTGGATCTACGCGGTGTCGCTCACCCTGGTGGTCGCCGTCCATTTGGCCGTTTCCTGGCTCAACAAGCACGAACCCAAAGTTCGCCAGCGCCAGCTGCTGGAACTTCACCTGCACCGCGAGAAAAGCGCCAACTACCGCAAAGTCCGCGACGCCGTGAAGTACATCATCGACACGCCCAGCCGCATGAACGAGCACCTGTACCTCGAACTGCTGGCTGCCAAGCGCGTGGCACTGAATGTCGCCCACGGCACGGTGGCGCTGCTGGACACCAGCGACGCCAGCGCCTGGAAAGTACGGATTGTGCGGGAAATCCCGGGGGCCTAACTGCCAAGCACCTGACCGTCAGGCAACAGCGAAGAACTAAACAGCGAACGACGCCGGAGCTCCCCTGGGTGGGGACCTCCGGCGTCGTTCGTTTCCTGCCTTGCCGTTTGCCGGGGAGGGAAGGGATCCCGGTAACGGCTGCTGGTTAGGCGGGGAGTTGGATGACCTGCCCGGCGAACACAAGGTTCGGGTCCGCGATGGTGGCAAGGTTGGCGTCCGCCAGCTTCTCCCAGCCGCCCTGGATGCCGAGTTTCTGGGCGACGGTGCTGAGGGTGTCGCCCGCTTCCAGGGTGTAGGTCTCGCCACTCAGTGCCGGAGCGGCGGCATGCTGCGGAGCCGCCGCCGGTGCCTGGGCTGCCGGAACCTGGGTCACGGGTGCCTGGGTAACGGGCACGCTCTGAACCGGCGCGCTCTGCGGTGCGGCCGCCGGCGCGCCGCCGCCGCCGCTCAAGCCAAGCTTGGCCGCGCAGGCAGGCCATGCTCCCCAGCCCTGTGAGGCTTGGACCTGTTCAGCCACGGCGATCTGCTGCTCGCGGCTGGCATTCGCCGCGGAACCGGTGCCGCCATGGGCCGCCCAGGTGCTTTGGCTGAACTGCAGGCCGCCCGAGTAGCCGTTGCCGGTGTTGGTGGCCCAGTTGCCTCCGCTTTCGCACTGAGCCAGCGCGTCCCAGGTGGAGGTTGGGGCGGCCGCGTTGGCCCCTGTGGCGGAGAGTGCGATTCCGGCCGCCGAGATGGCGACGACGGTGGCTCCGCGGCGCGCGGCAGTACGGATTGTGGTGTTTTTCATGGTGATGCTCCTGAAGGCCACCAGCGCTCGGTCCGTCCCCGGAGGTTATCGCGCCACTGCCCGCCTCTGACAAATAGAGGTCACTTTTCGGTGTCTGCCGGCCGGGCAGTTTTGGTGGAGGCAGCACCGGGCATTCGTTCGGCCCGCTTGGCGGGCTTGTATTTCACGCTAAAACATCCGGCGCCTGTTATCAAACCGAGATGCTTCGGGATCAGCTGACGGACTCCTGGCGGAGGGCTGCCGCCAGGTACGGCGCGGTGCGGCCGTGGGTGGAACGGGCGACGGCGGCGGCGGTTCCGGCCGCGACGATCTGTCCGCCGGCATCCCCGCCCGACGGGCCCAGGTCGATGACCCAGTCCGCGCCCGCCACCACGTCCATGTCGTGTTCGACCACGACCACGGTGTTACCGCTGTCCACCAGGCCATGGAGCTGTGCCATCAGGAGCTGGACGTCGGCGGGATGCAGCCCCGTGGTCGGCTCGTCCAAAAGGTAGAGCGTGTGACCGCGGCGGGCCCGCTGGAGTTCGGTGGCGAGCTTGATGCGCTGTGCTTCGCCGCCGGACAGTTCGGTGGCAGGCTGGCCCAGCCGCAGGTAGCCCAGGCCCACGTCGCGCAGGCTCTTCAGGCTCCGGGCCGCGGCAGGAATGTCCGCCAGGAAATCCGCTGCGGCGTCAACGGTCAGGCGCAGGACCTCGGCCACGTTCTTGCCCCGGTACGTCACCTCAAGGGTCTCCGGGTTGTAGCGTGAACCGTTGCACTCAGGGCAGGGGCCGTAGCTGCCCGGGAGGAAGAGCAGTTCCACCGCCACAAAGCCCTCACCCTGGCAGGTCTCGCACCGCCCGCCGGCGACGTTGAAGGAGAACCGCCCCGCACCGAATCCGAGCGCCCGGGCCTGATCCGTGGCGGCGAATTCCTTGCGCACAGCGTCAAACAGCCCCGTATAGGTGGCCAGGTTGGAGCGCGGAGTGCGGCCAATCGGCTTCTGATCCACCTTCACCAGGCGGTCGAAGCGGTCCGTCCCGCTGACCGTCCCCACAGTCAGCGGAGCGGACGAATCCGTCCCATCCTCTTGAGCGCCGTCCGGAAAGGCCCCGCCCGGCTGGGCCGACGCGGCCGGGAGGGTCCCCACGCCGGAGCCCACAACGCTTGCGAGGACACGGCTCACCAGGGTCGACTTGCCCGAACCGGACACCCCGGTAACTGCCGTGAGGACACCCACCGGGAAACTGGCGTCAAGGTTCTTGAGGTTGTGCTGGCTGATGCCGCTCAGTTCCAGCCAGCCGTCGGGCTGGCGGGCACCCTTAGAGGCAACACCAGCCCCGGTGGAGCCGGCTCCGCCGGAGCCGCCGTCGAACAGGAACGGTCGGGTAACCGACTCAGCCACATCAGCGAGCCCGGCAACCGGGCCGCTGTAGAGCACCTCGCCGCCGCCCTCACCGGCGCGCGGCCCGACGTCCACCAGCCAGTCGGCCCGGCGCACCACATCCATGTTGTGTTCCACCACGAAGACGGAGTTGCCCGACTCCTTGAGCTGGTCCAGGACGGCCAGGAGCGGCTCGGCGTCGGCCGGGTGAAGGCCCGCGGAAGGTTCGTCCAGGACGTAGATCACGCCGAACAGCCCGGACCTGAGCTGGGTGGCGATCCTCAGCCGCTGCATTTCGCCGGGCGAGAGGGTGGGGGTGGGGCGCCCCAGTGAAAGGTATCCGAGGCCCAGGTCCAGCAGCACCGTGATGCGCTGCAGAAGATCGGCGGTGATGGCGACGGCCACCTCGTTCTCCTCCCCGGAGGACTGCCGGCGCGAGGCGGTGCCGGCGTCCTTGAGGCCTGCCGTGGGGCGGATGATCTCGGCAAGTTCCGCCATGGGGGTGCCGTTGAGTTCGGCGATGGTGCGGCCTGCGAAGGACACTTCGAGCGCCTCTGGCCGGAGCCCTGTTCCTCCGCAGCGCGGGCAGGGCCCGGATTCCATGAAAGCCAGGACGCGCTCGCGCATGGCGGCACTCTGGGAGTCCGCCAGGGTGTGCAGGACGTAGCTCCTGGCACTCCAGAAACGGCCCTTGTACGGTTTGGCCACGCGGTCCCGCTCGGGCGTGACTTCGACGACCGGCTGATCCTCCGTGAACAGGATCCAGTCGCGGTCCTTCTTGGGCAGCTTCCGCCAGGGGAGGTCCACGTCATAGCCAAGGTGGCTGAGGATGTCCCGCAGGTTCTTGCCCTGCCAGGCCCCGGGCCACGCGGCGATGGCACCCTCCCGGATGGTGAGGCCGGTGTCCGGCACCAGGGACTTCTCGCTGACCGTGTGTGCCACCCCCAGCCCGTGGCATTCCTGGCAGGCGCCTGCAGCTGTGTTCGGGGAGAAAGCGTCCGAATCCAGCTGGGCGGCTCCGGACGGATAGGTGCCCGCCCTGGAAAACAGCATGCGGAGCGAGTTGGACAGGGTGGTCACCGTGCCCACGGTGGAGCGGCTGCTCGGGGCGCCGCGGCGCTGTTGAAGAGCGACGGCGGGAGGCAGCCCGGAGATCATCTCCACTTTGGGGTTGTGGCCCTGTTGGATGAGGCGGCGCGCGTAGGGGGCCACGGATTCGAAGTACCGGCGTTGGGCTTCGGCGTAGATGGTCCCGAATGCCAGCGATGACTTTCCGGAGCCGGAGACCCCGGTGAATGCCACGATGGAATCGCGGGGCACATCCACATCGACGTTCCGCAGGTTGTTTTCCCGCGCCCCCCGGACCCGGACAAAGCCGTCGGAGAGGTGGCCGGGAGGGGGAAGGGTGAGATCGTCAGCCTGCTGAGTGTTCCGCATTGATTCGACTCTAGCGGGGAAGCCGCCGCCGGGCGATATCCTGAGCCGATGGACAATTACCCGGACACTGCCGCCGCTCCGTTGCCGGAAACCGATCTAACCGAGGCTGAAGTGGCGCCGCAGCTTCTGCCGCTTGCTGAACTGCACCTGCACATCGAGGGCACGCTGCAGCCCGAGCTGATCTTTGAACTGGCCGAGCGCAACGGTCTCGCGCTTCCATACTCGGGCCTTGAGGAGTTGCGGGCCCTGTATGAATTCAGCGACCTGCAGTCGTTCCTGAACCTGTACTACGCCAACATGGCGGTGCTGCAGACTGAACAGGACTTCGCGGATATGACGCGCGCCTACCTGGCCCGGGCCGCCGCTGCCGGGGTCCGGCATGCCGAGATCATGATGGACCCGCAGGCCCATATTTCCCGGGGTGTCAGCCTCGAAACCTGCGTGAACGGCGTGGCCTCGGCGCTGGCCACATCGGTGGAGGACTTCGGTATTTCCACTTTGCTGATCGCTGCGTTCCTCCGCGACCTGTCCGAGGAATCGGCGCTGGAGGTCCTGGACGGCCTGCTGGCCATGAAGGCACCGATTGCGGCCATCGGCCTGGACTCGGCCGAAGTGGGCAACCCGCCGGCCAAGTTTGAGCGGCTGTTTGCCAAGGCACGCGAAGCGGGCCTGCGGCTCACCGCGCACGCGGGCGAGGAGGGGCCGCCGTCGTACATCATCGAAGCGCTGGACGTCCTGGGCGTGGAGCGGATCGACCACGGAATCCGCTGCATGGAGGACCCGGACCTGGTGGAACGACTCGTGGACGAGCGGATTCCGCTGACGGTCTGCCCGTTGTCCAACGTCCGGCTCCGGACCGTGGACACCCTGGCCGACCATCCGTTGCCGGCCATGCTTGCCGCGGGGCTGAACGTTTCGGTTAATTCGGACGATCCGGCCTATTTCGGTGGCTACGTGGATGACAATTTCGCCCAGCTGCAGGCAGTGTTTGAGCTGTCGGACTTTGACCGGTCCCGGCTCGCCGCCAACTCCATCCACTCCTCGTTTGCTTCCGAGGAGCGGAAAGCTGAGCTTCTGGACGAGCTGAACGGCGGCTAGCTCAGGCCCTGTGCGGTCGCTAAACTGGAACGCGTGCGTGTCTGGGAAGTGACCGGCGGTTCCCCGAAAAGCGCAACAGGGTTGAGAAAACAGCCCACCAGCCGAGACTCTTGCCTCAGTTCCGCTGTAATCGACGTCATAGTCGGTCACGACACGCAGAGTTCACCATTTCAAGTCGTGCGATTTAATACCGTCTTGGCAAGATGCCTAAAGACAGATCGCTTCACTAAGGGGAATCATGGCCACGTCCACCGCAGAAAACACCTACCTTCGACTCAAGACCGTGCTGGATGTCCTGACAGAGGGCACGTGGACCGGCGAGGCACGCAACGCCGGTGAAGTCCTGGCGGAAGCCACGGCGCGCGTACCGTTCACCGATCACGAGGCGGTGCTGCTCAGCGGCGGCATACCCCGGGGCCACAAGACCCTCACCTCCGCCACCGCCAAGCTGGTCAAAGCCGGCTGGCTGGTCAAGGGCCGGTCCGGCTGGACCATCACCGAGGACGGCATGCGCGCCACCGTTGCCTTCCCCGACGCCGACGCCTTCGCCACAGCGCTCGACGCCGGCACTCCCGTCCCGGCCGACACCCCGCTCCCTGCCGCCCCCGCCGTCCGGAAGGCACCCGCCGCCAAGGTTGCGGCCGCCAGCAAGACCTCCGGGACGAAGGCAGTGGCTGCCGAGGCGACCGCCAAAAAGGCTCCCGCCAGAAAGGCTCCGGGCAAGAAGGCGGCCGAGGCCGTGGGCAAGGCCGCGAAACTGATCGAGGAAGCCGTGGAGCCGGTGGTCAAGGCCGTCCGCTCACGCAAGGCGCCGGCCGCAAAATCCACGAGCCCGGAGGTTGTGGCGGAGCCGCTGGAAGGCCCGGACGAGGAAACGTTCCCCCAGCCCGAAGCGGTGGCCGTGGCCGGCGACTTCAACACGCTGCTGGGGGCCCCGGAGAACTGGGCGCCGCAGTACGACGAGTCCCAGATGGACTTCGATTTCGGCTCGCAGCTGTGGATTAAGAGCACCGAACTGCCCGCCGGCTACTACACCTTCAAGATCGCGCTGAACCGGTCCTGGACCGAAAACTATGGTGCGTTCGGCACGTTCGATGGGCCCAACCACGAGCTGCACCACGACGGCGGCACTGTCACCATCCGCTACGACCACCGCACGCGGGACATCACCATCAACAGCTGAGCGGTCACCAGCCGTCCAGCATTATCCGGGCGGCGTATTCTCTGGACAAAAGGTCCCGAGTGAAGCAGGGTGGGAACCGGCCGTACTGGCTGGTTCCCACACTGTTTCCCAGCACAAGGAGATGCAAAAGTGACCCTTCCCTCAGGCCTGACACCAGGCGTTTGGACCCTGGACATGTCCCACAGCGAAATCGGCTTCACGGTCCGCCACGCAGGCATCAGCAAGGTCCGCGGCCGCTTTACGGACGCCTCGGCGGAAGCCCGCGTCGGCGACTCCCTGGCCGAATCTTCACTCCACGCCACCGTCAAGACCGCCAGCTTCGAATCCGGCGACGCCAACCGCGACGGACATGTCAAAGGACCGGACTTCTTCGATGTGGAGCAGTACCCGGACATGACGTTCCGTGCCACCTCGGTGGAGGGCGACGGCGAGGATTACACGCTCACCGGCGATCTCACCATCCGCGGCGTCACCAAGCCCGTGGAGTTGGAAGTCGAGTTCTCCGGGGTTGCCGTTGACCCCTTCGGTGCCACCCGCGCGGGTTTCTCTGCTGAAACCGAGATCAGCCGCAAGGAATTCGGCCTGACCTGGAACGCGGCGCTGGAAGCCGGGGGCCTGCTGGTCGGCGACAAAGTCAAGATCAACGTCGAAGCCGCGCTGGTCAAGCAGGCCTGAGTGCCATGACCACTGGAAGCCCCTCCCGGGGCGACATCCGGCTCTCTGCCCGCGTCTTCGGCGTGGTGCAGGGGGTCGGATTCCGTTTCTGGACCAGGGGCAAGGCCGATGAGCTTGCGTTAAGGGGCGTGGTGAAAAACCTCGACGACGGTTCCGTGTCGGTGGTGGCTGAAGGCCCCAGGGAGCGGGTGCAGCAGCTCCTGGATTGGCTCAGGTCGGAGAATGCGCCCGGGCGGGTCGAACGGGTGGAAGAGACCATCTCGGATGCGGACGGATCGTTCCGGGACTTCAGGGCCCGGTGACTCGTTCCTTCGGGCCGGCCGGGTAGGCGTGGCGGCGGCCGGCCAGGATCAGCACAAACGAGATGATGGCCGGAAGGGCTGCTGCGACGGGGATCAGGCCGGGGCCGGCCACGGTCAGGGCGGCGGCGCCGAACATTGCTCCGATGGTGATGCCCATCTGGATGGTCAGAACCGTCAGGCCGTTGGCAGCATCCCGGTATTCACCGCCTGCCCGGAGGATGGCGGACTGGTTGTAGATACCCATGGCGCCGATTCCGGTGCCCCACACAAACATCAGAAGCATGGCTGCCGGCAGAGCGAGATCGTCGCCGGCCAGGCCACCGAGCGCAATGCCGGGCAGGGCGGTTCCCACCAGGTGCAGCAGCAGTAGCGAGACCACCACCCCGCCGACGGTGATCAGGTGCCAGCGCCGCGGCTTGGAATCCACGGTGACGCCGGCAATCCAAATGCCCACCAGCCCGGCTACCCCCAGGACGCTGATGGAGAGCGGGATGCTGAAATCGGGGAGCCGGACCTCGCGAAGAAACGGGGCAATATAGGTGAACAGGGCGAAGTGTGCCATCAGCATCAGCGGCCAGCCGACGGCCACAGTCTTGACGCCGGGCTGGCCGATTGCTTTCCGCAGCGACGGACGCGGCGCATCCGGGATCCGCCGCACCGGGGGGAGTAGCCATACGGCGAGGAGGGCCAGCAGCACGCCGGACGCCGCCAGCACCAGGAAGGCGGACCGCCAGCCCAGAAGGTTGCCCAAGGCAGTCCCCACCGGGGCGCCGATGGCCAGGCCGAGGCTGTTGCCGCTGAACACGATGGCCAGGGCTTTGCCCACCTTGTGGGCGGGGACGATCCTGGCCACAAATGGAGCCATCGCGGACCACAGCAGGCCGTGGGCGATGCCGCCCACCACCCGCGAACCCATGGCCGCGCCGAAGTCCGGGACCAGCGCCACCAGGGCGTTGCTTGCGGCGAAGGTCAGGATCAGGGCGACGAGCAGGAAATGCCGGGGTACCCGCGCCAGAGCCATGGACAGCGGGATGACGGTCACCACGATGATGGCTGCGTAGCCCGCCGTCAGATAACCGGCCGTTGCCTCCGAGACCTTGAAGTCGGCACTGATCTGGGGCAACAAACCTGACGGCAGGAGTTCAGTGGTGATCGCCGTGAAGCCGATGGCAGCGAGAACGATCAGGGCGCCGACAGGCATCTTGTGGGTCTGGGAGGTCACCCACTGAACTTACCCTGTTGCTGGCTACCCGCGCGGCTGGCCTCCGGTCCCGTGCTGGTTCCCCGGCCGCCGGCTGGCCGGAAGCCGGCGGCCCGGGCTGAGTCCGATGAAGGCGCCGAGCTCTTCCAGGACGCCCGGTTTGGACGGCATGTAGTTGGTGAGCTCGGGCGAGCGGACTATCACCCCGCGCCACTGCCCACGCGAAACTGCCACGTTGATCCGGTTCCGGTTCAGGAGGAATTCGGCGCCTCGCGGAGCTTCTACAACCGCGGAACATGCCATGGACACCAGCACAACGGGAGCCTCCTGGCCCTGGAACTTGTCCACCGTGCCCACCCGGACGCCGGCCAGGCCCGCGTGCTCCAGTTCCTGCCGGATCAGCTGGACCTGGGCGTTGTACGCGGCCACCACCAGGATGTCCTCGGCGGCCAGCGGCCGGGCAGCCTGGTCGCCGCCGGGAAGCCACTTCAGCCCGATATGCCGCTGCGCCTGCCGGACCACCTCGGCCGCCTCCTCCCGGGAGGATGCGGTGTTCCCGCTGTGCGCCACAAACACGGTTTCGACGCCGGCGGACAGTTCGGCCAGGCTCCGCAGTGAAGCAGCCGGTGCCGCTTCGAGCCTGCCGTCGTAGCTGAGAACCGATACGGCACGGCACAGCTCGGGGTGCATGCGCCAGCTGTCAGCCAGGAAGTAGCCAAGGTTTTCCGGCAGGGTGGCGTGGCCGGCGGCGAGCCAGCCCAGGGCCGATTCGTCCACCGGCTCAGGATGCGAGCCCTGGGTGACCTGCGGCAGCTGCTGGGGATCGCCGAGCAGCAGGAGGCGTTTGGCCGCGCGCGCCACGGCCAGGGTGTTGGCCAGCGAGAACTGCCCCGCCTCGTCGATCACCAGCAGGTCCAGCGAACCTGCGGGGACCGACTTGCCCGTCATGGTCCAGGCGGTGCCGCCCACCAGCGCGCCGCCGGGGGATACCAGGAGGGCCGCGACGTCGTCGTCCTTTTTCTGCTTCCATGGCACGGTCTGGGCACCCACCACCTTCTTGGCAACCCGGGAAGGGTCAACCCCGGCGGTTTCGATGGCCGTGCGGAGCATGTTTTCCACCACCGCATGGGACTGCCCGACCACGCCGATCTTCCACCCCAGGGCCACCAGCCTGGCAATGACATGGGAGCCCACGTACGTTTTGCCCGTACCGGGAGGCCCTTGCACGGCAAGGTAGGAATGATCGAGGTCCAGCAGCGAGGTGGTGATGGCGCCAACGTAATCCCGTGCGACGGCGCTGTCAGCTTCGGCGCCGTCGGTATCCCGGATGCCGGTGCCCACCGGTGCCGGCCCGGAGAGTGACCGGAAACGCGGCGGGCGTTTGCGGAGGATGTCGACGCCGGGATGCCGGGGGAGGGAGGGAACAAGGGCACCCACCTCCTCGGCAAGTTCCGCCAGGGCGGCTTCGATGCTGGGGGTGCGGACCGGTTGGTCCTCGGTGAGGGCCACCGGGATGTGCGGGTAGGCCGGGACTTTTCCGGTTTCCTTTTCTTCGATGGTGATGATGCTGTGGCCGGGGATCCGGGGGTGGTCTTCCACAGCCGTCACCAGGGTGCCGAAGGTGAAACCCCTGCCGGTGTTTCCGGACGAATCCGCCAGGCCGTCGGGGAGCGGGGCGTCATAAAGCCGGCACCAGGTGCTGCCCGGCTTGAAGTCGGAGCCCTCGCTCATGGTTCCCGCCAGCCTGAGGGTGCGTGTGCGCATCCGGACAGTGGGTTTGGCCAGCGCCCAGTCGGCCGCGACCTCCGCGGTGTCCACGACGAACACATTGCGGTGATCGGACCACTGGTCGATCTCCGCGTCGGTGCGGTCGAAGTGTTCCCACCAGAACTGCTTGCGTTCGCGCCGGTGGTACCCGGTGGCCGCAGCCACCATCGCGATGGCACGTTCGTCAGGCGTCCAGGGCCTGGTATCGGGGAGGCCGGCCAGATACTCCTTGAGCCTGAGCTCCCCGGGTGTGGGCTCGGCTTCAGGACCGCCGGGTACGTCAGGCCGGAGCGGTGCCGGCACGCCGTCGGGCCTGTGGGCTGTTCGCTGACCCGCGCCCCCGGCCGGGCCAGGAGCGGGAACACGGGAACGGTCCCGCAGCCCCAGCAGCCAGTCCCGCAGACGGAGCGTGGAGAGGCAGTCGTACTCGTTGTAATCGGAAATCGAGGCGAGAATCGCGGCAGCCCCGGCGGCATCACCGCCGTCCCGGGCCGCGCAGTAGGCCGCGTAGGCCACTACGGAAGCGCCGGCGTCCTTCACGTCCCCGGAGCGAAGGTTGTCACCCATGTACAGCGGCTCGAGTTTCTTGATGGAGTAGGACGGCTCGGAGATCCTGAGCGAATGCCTGGCCGTGGCGTAGAGATCCACCAGCACCCCCTCGCGAAGCCAGTTGTCCACGATGTCTTCGCCCGCCAGGTGGCGCACGGAGAGGTTCCGCAGGGCGGATTTTTCGTACGCGGCGTAGTGGTAGACGTGCAGGTCCGGAAAGCGTGCGCGGCGTTCCTCCACATAGCCGAGGAAGTCCAGGAACGCCTGCCGTTCGCCGGACCGGGAATGCGCCCAGAAAGGCCTGAACACTGGCCCGGCAGCGGAGTCCGTCGCGCCGGCGGCCCCGGCAGCGGGATGGCCGTCAGGCGCCTCCACCACGCCGAAGAGGTACTCCAGGCCCCATTGGCCGGTGGCGGGGTCCTGCCACAACGGATCGCCCTCGAAGTCGAAGAAGATATCGCCTGGGCTGGGTGCCGGAATATCGGCCAAAGCATGTTCGGGGAGGACCTTGAAGGCGAGCGTATGGTCCTCCCCGTCCTTGCTGAAGGTCCGGGAACCGTCCGGAACGTCCCGGCCCAGCTGCATCCGCGCCTGGTCACGGAGCCTGGCCACCGGGCCGGAGGCCTTGCCCGGCGGTAGATCGGCCAGCGCGTCGATGGTGGTGACGCCCTCGGCCATGAGTTTCTTGCGGCGGACAGTGGACATGCCACCCACCATGAGGAGATCGCGGTGGATTTGGACCTGCTCGGCGCAGTAGTTGCACCGGCCGCAGTAGGTGATGCCGGCTTGCTGCCACGTCACCGCCGTATCCTGCTCCCGGTGAGCGGCGGTCAGGTCACGGAAGCGGTCGCGGCGCTCGCGGAAGACGGGCAGCAGGTCGGGCAGGGAGTGGTGGCTGCGGACGTAATCGCCGTCCACCACCGCGCCCAGGACCAGGGTGACCCGGGGCGAAGGTTCCAGGCCCATGCCGAGGAGTTGGTCCCCGTAGGCGGCCAGCTGCAGCAACGCTCCCACCTTGGCGTGCCGGGCAAGCTTGGTATCCCACACCTCGTAGCGGCCGGGACTGCCGGTGCCGGCCGCTTCATTGACGATGAAGTCCGCGTAGCCCAGGAACTCGCCGTCGAAGAAGGTCGCCTGGAAGACGACGTCCGCGCCGGCCCGGAGTGCCAGTTCGGTTTCGGCTTGTTTCGCCAGAAGGTCCCCGCGCGTGTTGTTTCCGCGGTCAATGGAGTACACACCGGAGCCGCTTCCGGCATCCCAAACGCCGTACTGCCTGATGAGGCCGGCGAGGACCTTTTCCTCGTGCCTGTCGCCGAGCGTCCCGGCACGGCGCTGCATCTCGTCGTCGGGAAATTCAGCTTTGGGGGAGCGGCCCAGCTTCTCATCCAGGATCCGCAGTGTGCGGTACTCACACTCGCTGGCGGCCACCAGGTCGCTGGCAGAGAAGATCAGGTCCTGCGGCGCCCCCGGAACGGTGCCACCTGGACCGCTGAAGTCTGGACCGCCGAGGCCTGGAACAGCACTGGCAGGATCGAGCAGAAACACAGGGCCTCCCCATTGATTTCCCTTGGCCGGAGGAAAGCTCCCACGGCCACAATTTGAATCTAGCAACAGGGACTGACAACGTCTGCTGACTCACGAGTTCGCGGCCCGCACCTGCGCTTTGTCGTGTTCGGCGTGTGCGCTGCGGAGGAGGTCCATGAACTCGGTTTCGTTGCGGACCAACCGCTTATATTTCTCCGGCAGCTTGCGGATCTGGTCCTCCTCGCGGACCATCTTCGCGAAGATCCGGTCCCGCTCCACGATGTCCGTTTCGTAGTTCAGGTCAAGGTACTCAAGGGCGTGCCGCCTGGCGCCGGACACCGCGTTCTTGGCTTTGCCTTTGGGGCTGAAGATGGAAGCCAGGATGGTGACCACCAGGACTCCCAGGATCACCAACAGCGAAACGCCGGTGCTGACCTCCACCACGGGGACGGGGTCGCCGTCGTTGATGAACGGCAGATTGTTCTCGTGCAGGGCGTGCAGGATGAGTTTCACACCGATGAAACCCAGGATTGCCGCCAGGCCGTAGGCAAGGAAGATCAGGCGGTCCAGGAGGCCGTCAATCAGGAAGAACAGCTGGCGCAGGCCCATGAGGGAGAACGCCGTGGCAGTGAAAACGATGAAGACGTTCTGGGTCAGCCCGAAGATCGCCGGAATGGAGTCCAAGGCAAAGAGCAGGTCCGTGCCGCCAATCGCCACCATCACCAGGAGCATCGGAGTCAGGACGCGCTTGCCGTTTTCCATGGTGAACAGCTTGTCGCCGTCGTAGTGCTGCGACGCCGGGAGTAACCGTTTGGCGAGCCGGACCACCAGGCCTTCGCTGTCGTCGTCGTGGTCGTCGGGCTTGAGCAGGTTGCCGGCAGTGATCAGGAGGATGAGCCCGAAGATATAGAACACCCAGGCGAAGCTGTTGATCAGGGCGGCACCGAGGAAAATGAAGGCGGTACGGGCGATCAGGGAGAAGACGATGCCGAACAGGAGCACTTTTTGCTGGTCTGCCCGGGGAACCTTGAAGCTGGCCATGATGATCAGGAAGACAAAGAGGTTGTCCACGGACAGCGCCTTCTCCGTGACGTACCCGGCGAAGTACTCGGTGCCCATGCCGGTGCCGCCAAACATCAGCACGCCCAGGCCAAAGAGGAGGGCGATGCCCACATAGATGGAGGACCACGTGGCCGATTCCTTCAGCGAAGGGGTATGGGCCTTCCGTACATGGAAGAAGTAATCGAAGGCCAGCAGGCCCACGATTCCCGCGATGGTCAGGGTCCAGACAAGGGGAGAAACTGTCACGGTGAGGGCCTTTCGTACATAACGGCGTTCGTCCGGCAGATAGATGCGCCGCAGACCCGAGCGCGACTCTTTCGCATGCCAGCCTACCGGAGCGCCCCTCGGGAAGATTGACGCCCCAGACCCTAGATAATCGATTATTTATCCTTTAGTATTTTTTCAAGCATATTTTGTTAGAAATTTCAGACAGGCGACTTTGCGCCAAGAAGAGGAGACAACGATGTCTTGGGGATTGATCAGTGCGATGGGCCACGTGAGTATCCAGACCACACAGCTCAAGGAATCCGTTTTCGACGCCACGCAGCTCCTGGGCCTCCGGGAGACGGAGCGGACCTCTGACGCCGTCTATCTGGCTGCCGCCAACGTTCACCATGAGCTCGTCTACGTCGAGTCGGATGTCAACGGGATTGACGGTTTCGGGCTGGTTGCTGCCAACGGCGATGCGCTCCGGGAGATCCGCCGCCGGGTGGACGCGGAAAACTTCCAGATCCTCAGCGAGAAGCCGAGGGGCGCGGGGATCGAGGATGGATTCTCCTTCATCGGTCCGGAGGGCTTCGTTTTTGAGATCTATGTCGGGATGCAGGAGAACCAGGCTGCGGTTCAGTCCTTCGGCCCCGACCGCTATGGCCACTTCAACTTCCACCCCCGGGATGTTGGCGGAATGATGAGGTTCCTCCACAGGGTGCTGGACTTCCGCCTTTCCGACGTTATTGGTGATGACTTCGCCTACTTCATGCGCTGCAATCCCGACCACCATGGAATCGCATTGGTCCGCGGTGAAGGCACGTTGCACCACCATGCCTGGCAGACCCAGAGTATTGCCGACCTCGGCAAGCTCGGCGACAGGCTAAACAAGGTGGGCCGCGAACTGATCTGGGGCCCGGTCCGTCACGGCGCAGGACACAATATCGCGGCCTATTTCGTGGAAACCTCAGGTGCCGTCGTCGAGCTTTACACCGATCTGGAGCAGATCTACGACGACTCCCGCCCTCCTGTGGTGTGGGGCGAGGACGAGAACTGGTACAACATGTGGAGTTCCTACCGTCCCCTCGACTTCAGGACATTTGGCCTGGCCCCTGTCGACCGTAAAGCCCTCAGCGGTCTTCACCGCTAATAAAACAACTTCCAGTGGATTATGCGCGATCGATTGGCCATCTGCGGGGCGAGGGTTCATTCTTGAACCTGTGGGTGATGCAGCTCACGTCGGATCGTCTGACGATGTACGCGCGCCATCGGGCTTCGCCAAGAATCGAAAGAGAACATTGTGAACCAGAAAGCCGACCAACGACGGCTGGCACCCCGCCGGAATTCAGCTGAACATCCCGCCGCCGGTGTCACTTCGGACTCGCTGAACACCAAGGACATGCGCCGGATCCTCGGCTCCAGCCTCATTGGCAGCATCATCGAGTACTACGACTTCATCCTCTACGCCACCGCTGCATCGCTGGTGTTTGACCGGGTCTTCTTCGCAAACCTGGGCCCTGGCCTATCCCTCTTCGCCTCCTTCGCCACGCTCGCGGTCGGATACGTAGCCCGGCCGCTGGGTGGCATCGTCTTTGGCCACTTCGGGGACCGGTTGGGCCGGAAGCAGATGTTGGTGCTGTCCATGCTCATGATGGGCGGCGCCACCGTCCTCATAGGCTTCCTCCCGACAACTGAACAGATCGGCGTTGTGGCGCCGATTGTGCTCGTGTTGCTGCGGATCATCCAGGGCATTGCCGTGGGCGGAGAGTGGGGTGGCGCCACGTTAATGGCTTTGGAACACGCGCCGGCCGGAAAGCGTGGCTTCGCCGCAGCGTTCGCCAACGCCGGAGGCCCGGCAGGCGGACTGCTCGCCACCCTGGTGGTGTCCGCTGTTTCGGCTCTCACCGGCGACCAGTTCCTCGTATGGGGATGGCGGATCCCGTTCGTCCTCAGTGCCCTGCTGATTCTGATCGGCATGGTCATCCGGCTCAAGGTGGCAGAGACCCCCGTCTTCCAGAAGCTCGACGCCGAAGCTGCCAGGGTCAAGCATCCGCCTCTGATGGAGGTGCTCCGCCGCCACCCCCGCGTCGTTGTCGTCACCCTGGTGGCAACCCTGGGTTTTTATGCCTGCCAAGGGTTGCTGACGGTGTGGGGTGTTTCCATGGCGGTGGCGAGTGGCGTGGACCGATCCGGCGTCCTGAACTGGAAGGGGGTCGCCGCTGTGGTGACGGTGGCGGTCTGCTTCTATTCGGCGCGGCTCAGCGACCGGATCGGACGGCGCGCCGTCCTCACCGGGGCGGGTGTGGCGGCCGTCCTCCTGGCATTTCCCCTGATTCTGTTGCTGACCAACGGGACGCTTTGGGGCTTTGCAGTGGCAGTGGTGGTCGGCAACGGGCTGGTGCAGGGGGCCCTCGCGGGACCCATAGGTGCCTTTATCTCCGAACAGTTCCCCACCGGCGTCCGTTACACGGGAGCATCGCTGTCCTACCAGGGAGCTTCAATGATCGGGGCCGGCTTCACCCCGATGATCGCTGCGGGCCTGGTTCTTGCAGCTGGGGGCGCCGTCTGGATGGTTGCGGCATTCTGGATCCTCATCCTGGTGGCGGGCCTCGTGGCTGTGCGCCTGACCCGTGAAGGATCGCGCCTCAAGCTCGACGCCGTCTAGCTCACCCCCGTCTGACATCCTGTGAGGAAACCCCGGCTAGGCGCCTGCCCGCCGGGGTTTCCCCTTTCCCCCATTGTCAATTTTATTGAAATCATTGCTCGGAAACTTCTCATTTACGCGAGAAGCGCTGACTGCCATGATGGAACCAGCGAGGCGTCCGGAGAGGCGCACATCACGAAAGGAACCAGGCAATGAAGCCTAAGAATCACATGGTGCTCACCACCTTCATGCTGCCGGCGGGCTACCACAAGGACAGCTGGCGGATGGAAGGAAGCCGGGCCGAAGAACTGGGCAACCTTGATTTCGTGGCAGACCTGACAGCCATGGCTGAGGCCGCAAAACTCGACGCCGTTTTCTTTGGCGACATTGTCCACGCCAATACGGTGATGCGGGGCGATATCAAGATGAACGGGTTTTACGAACCCATGACAGTGCTCGCGGCGCTGGCCGCCAGGACCAAGAACATCGGCCTGATCGGAACCATGTCCACTTCCTTCTCCGAGCCGTACAACCTCGCCCGGCAGCTGTGCGGACTGGACCACATGTCCAACGGCCGGGCCGGCTGGAACATTGTCACGTCGTCGGACGGCTTCAGTAACTACGGCGTGGAGGACGCTCCCGATCCCGCCGTGCGATACCGCCGGGCCACTGAGTTCGTGGATGTGGTGCAGCGACTCTGGGACAGCTGGTCCGATGACGCGATCATCGTGGACCGGGCCTCCGGCGAGTACGTGGACCGGAGCAAGCTCAAGGCCATCCGGCACAAGGGCGAGTTCTTCGAAGTCGAGGGCCCCATCAACATGCCGCGGTCGCCGCAGGGCAGGCCTGTGCTGGTCCAGGCGGGATCCTCGGGCCCCGGCATGGACCTGGGATCCTCCGTGGCCGATGGGATCTACACGGCCCAGCCGTTCAAAGAACCGTCCATCGAGTTCTACACCAAGTTCAAGAACATGGTGGCCGAGAAGGGCCGGAATCCCGACGACGTCAAAATCATCCCGGGCATCCTGCCGATTCTTGGCGACACCGAAAAGGAAGCCCAGGACCTCGCCAACGAACTGGCCAGCTACGTGCACCTCGGCAACGGCCGCAAGCAGGTGGGCGCCGACCTCAAGATGGACCTCTCCGAGCTCGAGTTCGATGAAACCATCCCGGTGGAGTGGTTCTCCGATGACCCGCGGATGGGAAGCCGCTACCAGATCTACCGCAAGAAGAGTGTGGACATGGGCATGACCCTGCGGGAGCTGATCGTGGACCTGGCGCGTTCCACCGGGCACCAGTGGATGGCCGGCACCCCGTCGCAGGTGGCCGACCGCATGGTGGACTGGTTCGAGTCGAAGGCCTGCGACGGCTTCAACCTCAACGCGCCGTTCAACCCGGGCGGCTTCAAGCTCATCTGCGACAAGCTGGTGCCCGAACTCCAGGACCGCGGCTACTTCCGGTCAGAGTACGAGGGGACTACTCTTCGGGACAACCTTGGGCTCTCGCGCCCGTCAGAGTAGGGCCGCTCGGGCTCAAAGTCCCGCCTCAAAGTTCGGCGAGCCGAACCGTTCGACGGCGACGTCAACCCATGCCTGGGCGCGGGCATTCAACCGCATGCTCCGCGTCCAGGCCAGGGACACGGTGGCCGGGGCGCGCGTGTGGACGCGGCGCTCCGATATCGGTTTGAGGACAACCTTCAGTTCCTCGTAGGGCGCGTCCAGCATGGGCTGCTGGAAGAGCACGGCGACGCCGCGGCCGCTCGCTACCAGGGACCGGACCGTGGCGTAGCTGCGTGAGCGGTGCCGGATGTCCGGGGTAAGCCCGGCGTCGCGGTACATGTCCAGGATGCGGGTGGAAATCGGCGGCGCATCGAAGAAAATGAGCGGGCTGGCCGCCACGTCCTTCAGCGAGACCACCCCTGCCTCGCGCAGCGGGTGGTCCTCCGGAAGCAGGATGTAGGGCTCCACGGACAGCAGCGGCGCCGTCTTCAGGGCAGGGGAGATATCCATGTCGTAGACGAAGGCCGCATCGATGGATCCGTTGAGCAGGCGGTCCTGAAGATCCTCGTGATAGCCCTCGATGAAGTCCACCTCCACATGCGGGCACTGGTCCGCGAAGTCGGCCAGCATGGGCGGAATGATGGTTGGTCCCAGCGGCATGTAGCAGCCCACGGTCAACGGCCCCCGGATGTCCGTCCTGTCTCTCTTGGACAGCGAGGCGATCTCATCCGCGAGGTCCAGCAGCTGGCGCGCCTGGCGGAACACCACGATTCCGGTGGAAGTCAGGGTGAGGCCCTTGGACTTGCGCTTGATGCAGAGTTGCGCCCCTACGATCCGCTCAAGTTCCGCGATGGACATGGAAATGGCCGACGGCGCCATGTGCAGCCGGCGTGCCGCCTCACTCATGGTTCCGGTTTCAGCCGCGACCACAAAGTGCAGGACCTGGCGCAGGGTGATCGACGGATTCAGGCTGATATTCATATTGTCAATTCTACTGATAACCAAGAGCGGAAATAGGTCGTTTACTTGATGAACTTGGCTTGTCATGATGAAAGAAAAAAATCCGGCGGCGGCGCCGGAGTTACGGCCCGGTGGCGGGCCCTCTCCCGAAAGTGACGTGACGTAAATGGACGCGCAAGCAAGATTCCTTGACCAGGCCGAAACGATTGTGGGCGCCGAGAACGTGGTGCGCCCAACCCCCGAAGAGGGTTACATCGACCCGTACCCGCTGAACTCCGGCCGGGCGAAGTGGCCGGGCGTCCGACCCGGCAGTGTGGAGGAGGTCCAGTCGATCGTCCGGCTCGCCAACGAGACCGGGGTTCCGCTGTGGTCCTTCTCCAAGGGCAAAAACCTAGGTTACGGAGGCCCGGAACCGCGGACAAGGGACATGGTGGCGCTGGACCTAAGCCGGCTCAACCAGATCATCGAAGTGAACGACCACCTTAACTACGCCGTCATCGAGCCCGGGGTGAGCTTCTTCGACCTTTTCGAACACATCCAGGAAAAAGGGATGAAGCTGTGGATGTCCGTTCCCGCCCTGGGCTGGGGCTCCATCCTCGGGAATGCCCTTGACCGCGGCTACGGCATGACGCCCATGGGGGACCATGTCCAGTCCATCTGCGGCATGGAGGTGATCCTTCCCGACGGCGAGCTGGTGCGCACCGGAATGTGGGCTATGGAGGGCACGGATCTCGGACCCATCTTCAAAGGCGGCTTCGGCCCCACGCTGGAGGGCATCTTCACTCAGTCCAACCTCGGCATCGTCACCAAGATCGGACTCTGGCTGATGCCCTGGCCGGACGTGTACATCAACGGTGATGTTGTCGTGGAGCGCGAGGAGGACATGCCCAAGCTGGTCGACATCCTCACCCAGCTTCGGCGTGAAGACGTCATCCAGAACAATGCCCTCTGCGGCAACGTGGTGCGGGCGGCCACCATGAACGGGCCGCGATCGCGATGGTACGAGGGGGAGGGGTCCATTCCGGACGAGCGCCTCGAAGAAATGCGGCAGGAGATGGGCATCGGCCAGTGGAACGCCAAGTTCGCCATCTACGGCGACAAGGGCCTCGCCGAACGCAGGCTGGAGATCATCCGGGAGCGCTTTGCGGGCCTTGAAGGCTTCACCGTCAAAGCCCGCCTGTACGAAGGTGCCGACGGCATGCAGGTGGCATATGAAGATATTGCCAACATTGACCGTACTCAAATGGCCGGCGTGCCCACGCTCAAGCCGCTGTCCACGGTGGCCTGGGCCGCGGAAAACGGCGGCCACATTGACGCGGCCCCCATCATTCCGGCCCGCGGGGAGGAGGTATGGGCGTTTTACCGGGAAGCCAAGGAACTGTACCGCCAGTACGGTTTCGACCTGTACATCGGCTACCACCTCTACCCGCGCCACATGGTCCACGTGACCATGATCTTCTTCGAAAACGACAACCAGGAGCAGCTGGCGCGGGCAAGGGCACTCTACTCGGCACTGCTGGCAGCCGCCCGCAGCCACGGCTACGCGCCCTACCGCAGCCATGTGGACTACATGGACGTCATTGCCGACGGCTTCGACTACAACAACAACGCCATCCGCCGGCTCCAGGAGACGCTGAAGGACGCCCTGGATCCCAACGGCATCCTGTCACCCGGAAAGCAGGGCGTCTGGCCCCGCCGGTACCGCGAGATCAGTGCAGAGACGGCGGCCGGCATCGCGGGATCAGTTCCCCTGTAGGGCGTGTCCTTAACGTCGAAGGGGCCGGACGCTGGCTGACCAGCATCCGGCCCCTTTGGCCTGCCCGCTTTCCTTCTTCCGCCTGTAAGCTATGCTCCGCTGATATTGATGGCGACGGACTTGACCTCGGTGTAGGCCTCCACGCCTTCGCGGCCGTTTTCCTTGCCCCAGCCGGACTGCTTGAAGCCGCCAAAGGGCATATTGCCATCCATGCCGCCCGCGGCATTGACCCGTACATTGCCCGCCTTGATCCGCCGCGCGAACTGATGGGCACGGGAAATGTCCTTGGTCCAGATGGTGGAGGAGAGCCCGTAGACCGTGTCGTTGGCACGCGCCACGATGTCGGCAACACTGTCCGAGTCGCGGAAGGTTGCCGCCGAGAGAACGGGTCCGAAGATCTCCTCACGGACCACCTTCATGTCGTGTGTGGTGTTGCGCAGGATGGTCGGCTGGATGAAGAAACCGTCCCCGGGGAGTGCCGCGCCCCCGGTGACCACCTCGGCGCCTTCCTCGCGGCCGCTCTGGATGTAGCCGAGGATCCTTTCGCGCTGTTGGGCGGAAATCACGGGACCAATCTGGGCCTGCGGGTCGGTCCCGGCGCCCACCCGCAACGCCGAGGCCCGTTGAGAGATCCCTGCGATTACTTCATCCGCCACGGCCTCGTGGACATAGAGGCGGGAACCCGCCGCGCACACTTGGCCGGTGTTTCCGAAGATGCTCATTGCCGCGCCGTCCATTGCGCGCTCCAGGTCCGCGTCCGGGTAGATGACCACCGGGGACTTGCCGCCAAGCTCCAGCGAGACCCGCTTCAGGTTCCCGGCGCAGGAGGCCAGCAGGTGCTTTCCCACTGCCGTGGAGCCGGTGAAGGAGATCTTGTCCACCAACGGGTGGTCCGCAATCCGCTGGCCGGCCACGGCGCCGAGGCCCTGGACAATGTTCAGCACGCCAGGCGGGAAGCCGACTTCGAGGGCCAGTTCTCCCAGCCGGACCGCGGTCAGGGGAGTAAGCTCCGCGGGCTTGAGGACCACGGTGCAGCCTGCCGCCAGGGCGGGCGCAAGTTTGGCTGCGGTGATGGCCAGCGGGCTGTTCCACGGAAC
Organism: Pseudarthrobacter naphthalenicus; assembly: GCF_029076445.1. Taxonomy (GTDB): domain Bacteria; phylum Actinomycetota; class Actinomycetes; order Actinomycetales; family Micrococcaceae; genus Arthrobacter; species Arthrobacter naphthalenicus. The sequence goes on along the minus strand of NZ_JARESG010000010.1, from coordinate 4,295 downwards.
GATCAGGCCCACGACGCCGATGGCTTCCCGCAGTGTGTAGGCGTGCCATTCGCCGGGCAGAGAGACATTACGGGTTTCGCCGTTGAGCTTCGTTGCCCAACCGGCGTTGTAGCGAAAGGATTCGGCCGCCCCGGAGATCTCGAATGCCCTTGCGATACCCAGGGGCTTGCCGGTGTTGAGTGTTTCGAGCAGGGCCAGTTCATCCGCGGCGGCGTCGATGGCTTCTCCGAGCTTCCAGATCAACCGGCTCCTTTGGCTTGGCGCCATTGCCGGCCATGGACCTGAATCGAAGGCCCGACGAGCAGCTTGGACCGCGCGGTCCACATCATCCGCACTCGCCGACGCGGAATCCACCAGATGCGCACCGCTGGAGGGATTGGTGACCGGCAGCGGTTCGGCGCTGCCTTCCACCCATGCTCCGTCAATCAGCAGGCGCAACGGACTGGCCAGCAGGTCCGGCCGGGCCACGGCACCGGGGGTGGGGAGGGTTTGGGTAGGGGGCGTCATTGGCTTCCTTCCGGGGAGGCTGCGTGCCATTGGTCGAATGTTATGCAATCTGTGATGGTTGCCACATCACTAAGTCCAAGATACATTGTTATAGGAATTATGCATTTATTCGCGTCTGTACTCAACGAGGAGCTTCTGGATGGAAAAGCACTACCGTCATTCACTGTTGACCAAGGTCCTGACGCCGGCTGTAGCCGGCCTCGCGCTGCTGTCCCTGGCCGCCTGCGGGGCCTCAAGCACACCCGCCGCCGCGGGGGACGCCGCGGGCGGTTCGGAGGGCAAGTCGTCCATCAAGGTGGTGGTGGCGCCTATCCAGTTTGAAACCGCCTACATTGCCAAGGAGAAGGGCTTCTTCGACGAAGCCGGCCTGACCGTGGAAATTGTTCCCGGCGCCGATCCCTCGGCGAACCTGGCCCAGACCGTGAGCGGCCAGGCGGACATCACCACGGCCTCCTGGGGCGTAATGACCACCGCCACTGCCAAGGGCATGCCGGTTAAGGTGATCTCCGGCAACGGCGTGGTTGATCCCACCGTGGATAACTCGGGAATCCTGATCCCCAAAAACAGCAGCATCAGCAAGGTCGCTGACCTGAAGGGCAAGAACGTAGCCGTGGTCGGCGTCAACACCGGCGGCGACATCCCCATGCTTCAGGCGGCCATCGCAGCGGGAATCGACCCCAAGTCGATCACGGAGATTGCAGTTCCCTACGCCGGCATGCAGGCCGCCCTGGAGCAGGGAACGGTTGATGCGGCGTTCGCGGCGGACACCTTTTACCACCAGCTCGTGGATGCCGGCTTCAAGAGCATCGCCAGCCCGGTGCGCGAATTCCAGGGCAATATGCCGGTCACTGTCTGGGCCGCCACCGACGCCTGGCTCAAGAGCAACCCCGGAACTGCGAAGAAGTTCAATGACGCAATGACCAAGGCCGCCACGTTCTACTCGGACCCGGCCAACGTCAAGGCAGTTGTGGACATCACGGCACGGATCAAGCAGGTGGACCCCTCCAAGGTCAATCCCAAGTCGTACGTCCCGGTGAACACTTCCATCAACCTGTCCACAGGGCAGGGCGGCATCGACGCCATGAAGGATCTTGGATTCGTCACCAAGCCGTTGACAGCCGAGGCCATGCTCTGGGCTGACGCCCCGCGCTTCGCCAAGTAGGGCTGCCGGGCATCAGGAATACAACGGAGAAAACGATATGAAGACAAGCACAAAGGCGCTGGACTGGGGTTTGACCACCCAACGGCTGTTGGCGGTGGCTGCACTCCTGGCCGCCTGGCAGGTGATCATCTGGAGCGGCGCGCTGCCTTCCATGACCCCCGGGGTGGGCGCCTTGGCGTCCTCCATCGGCGCGGCGCTGACCTCTGCAACATTTTGGTCGGCGCTGGCGCAGACCATGACGGCAGCCGTCAGCGGCTGGCTGATCGCAGTGGCGGCTGGGACGGTCCTCGGCCTTCTGATTGGATCCATCCGCGCGTTGGATCGCTCGACGTCAATCCTGATCGACTTCGGGCGTTCCTTCCCGGTGCTGGCCTTGATGCCGGTGGTCATTATGCTCCTGGGTGCCACCGCACAAATGGAAACCGTTGTTGTTGCCCTGTCCTGCCTGTGGCCCGTGCTGGTGCAGACAATCTACGGCGCGCGGCGGATGGACCCGGCAGTCGTGGATACGGTGCGGACCTTCCAGATCCCCGCGCTCCTGCGGTTTCGCCGGATCCTGCTCCCCAGCGCCACCCCCTTCATTGCCACCGGAATTCGGATTTCGGCCTCCATCGCCATCCTCGTCGCCGTGGGCGTCGAAGTGCTCAGCCAGACGCCAGGTATCGGCCGGCAGATCACCCTGGCCCAGCAGGCACAGCGGTGGGATTCGGCGTTCGCATACCTCTTCTTCGCCGGGCTGGTGGGCTGGGGCATCGCCAGCCTGCTCAACTACGCCGAGGGTCGGATCCTCACATGGAACAGGCAGACCAATGACTGAGACAGCCTTTCGTACGGCACCGAAGCTGGAAACCACCTCCCGGGCAAGGCCGCAGCGGGCGCAACGCCTTCTTAGCCGCCCCGCCCAGGTTGTGCTCAACGTACTCCAGCGAACCTGGCTGATCCTCGTGGTGTTCGGCGTATGGTGGTTCGCAACCGCCAACAGCACCAACGTGTTCATCCCCTCGCTCGAGTCGATACTGGTCAGCCTGGGCCGGGACCTCTCCAACGGTGTGATCGCCTCGGGAGCGGCCTACAGTCTCGGAAATCTGGCTGCCGGCCTCCTGATCGCCGTGACCGTGGGGATTATCGGGGGACTGATCCTCGGCGAGACAAAACGGCTGCGGGAAATTGTGGATCCGGTCATTCACTTCTTCCGGTCCGTACCGCAGGCGGCGCTGGTTCCGCTGATCATCGGCGCCTTCGGAATCGGACAGGGACCCAAGATCTACACCATTGCCTTTGCCTGCATGTGGCCGGTACTGCTGAACACCATCGACGGCGTCCTGGGGGTGGAACCGACCATCCGCAAGTTCTCCAAGGTCTACCGGATTCCCCGGGGGCTCCATTTCCGCAGGGTGGTCCTACCGGCCGCACTGCCGCAGATCGTGGCCGGCGTACGGGTGGCGCTTCCGATCGGAATCACAGTCATGGTGGTGAGTGAACTTTTCGCCGCCAACAAGGGACTGGGTTTCTACATCCTCAACTCCTCCGCCACCTTTATGGTGCCGGAGACGTGGGCAGGTGCCCTGCTCGTCGGCGTCATCGGCTACATCCTCTCCCTCCTGTTTGTTGTCCTTGAACGCAGGATCCTGAGCTGGTACTTCAAGTCAGGAGCAAAATGACCACCCCGATCCAACAGAAAGATGAAGGAGGCCCCATGGCCATTCAGGCAGCGCCCGAGGAAGTGGAGGTGGCAACGAAGCCGCTGCTCCAGGTCCAAGGGCTGACCATGAGTTACGGTGTCGGTGCCTCGGAGAACAAGATCCTGAGCAATCTGAACCTCGAGGTAAACGACGGTGAATTCGTCTCCATCGTCGGGCCGTCCGGCGTCGGTAAGACCACGCTGTTACGGTGCCTCTCGGGCCTTATCCAGCCCCGGAGCGGCACCGTTAGTGTCGGCGGTGACGTCATCAACGGCCCCCACCGGGACCTGGCCGTGGTTTTCCAGGATTACAGCCGCTCGCTTATGCCCTGGATGACCACGCTGGAAAACGTGGCCTTCCCCCTGCAGGGCCGGGGTGTGGGGAAAAAAGAGCGGAATGAAGCCGCCGAGAAGAATCTTGCGGCCGTGGGCCTGGCGGGACAGGGCCACAAGTATCCGTGGGAAATGTCCGGCGGGATGCAGCAGCGCGTGGCCATTGCCCGTGCCCTGGCCTACAACGCCAAGGTGCTGCTGATGGACGAACCGTTCGCTTCAGTGGATGCGCAGACCAGGTTCGACCTCGAGGACCTCGTCATCGACCTCCAATCGACCCTTGGCGTCACCATCATCCTGGTCACTCACGACATCGATGAGGCGCTGTACTTGGCGGATAAGGTCATTGTTCTGGCGGAGAAGCCCGCCACTGTAGTGGACGTGATCGAGACCGGCTTCGGCGACCACCGTGACCAGGTGGAAACCAAGGCGGACCCCCGCTTTGTGGAGGCGCGCGCCCGCATCCTGCACCGCTTGCGGGACCACTAGGGCGTGTCTCCTTATTGGCGTAGCCAGATGAGGACGGAGTAGAGGGCGACCCCGGAGCGGTAGGTGATGGCGAGCTTGTCGTATCGGGTGGCGATGCTGCGCCATTGCTTGAAAATGTTGAAG
>NZ_JARESG010000001.1 GCF_029076445.1 Pseudarthrobacter naphthalenicus | reverse complement strand
GGAAGAGGCGGCGCCCAGTGCACCGCCTCACCCATAGCGCAGCACCCAGCGGCCACGACAGCACCAACTCACCGGAACAGCAATACCAACAACCCGGAACACGCGTACCAACTCAAGCTATCTGCCATTCTGGGCACCGACGCTGTTCCAGACCGTGTTGATTCCACCGGCGACGGCAAAAGCTTCCGAAGCAGGGAAATAGGCGATGCTTCCACGTTCAAACTTTTGGTAACCGCCACCAAACCGTTGGGCTGTGATTTCGTCCGTTATCGGATTGCCAACCAGGGAGGCTACCGTGGCGTGTTTGGCCGCGATGGAACCCTGGACAGCAAGAGGCTCTTGGCCTGCGTCGATTTTGCCCTGAATCGCGAAACGGTCTGTCCGCAGGGTGCCTATACCGGGCCCTTCCACCTGAAAGAAGTTGTTCCCCGTCGGGCTTCCGACCACCGCATGCTCCACATTGGGATCACCAACATAGCCCTCCGGTGCTCCCGAGGTCCAGCGCAGGAACGGGCCGACGGTTCCGTTTGCTGCCCGCCCAAATTGTTCTTGAGTACACGGGGCGTCAAAGCAGCCTTCGTCCAGGGTGTAGTTGATGGTGCCGGTCGCGTCCGCGTCCTTGGTAACGGTTCCATATGGGTGCGTGATTGTATAACTCGTATTTGGAGTCACGCCGGCGACGCGAATACGGATTCGGCCAAAGGCCACCTGGTCACCCGCCTTGACTGCTTCGTTTGCAAAAGCGGCTTCTTGCGCCATCACCAGCAAGGCACTTGTGTTCCCGGACTCGATGGACGCCTCTCCTGCCCACCAGAACGCCTCATCCGGGAAGTTGTCGGGGTAGGACAACGGCTGGTCGGGGCGGGGCGAAAGTCGGTCGCCAGGCACAGCGGCCCGTCCAGGCACAGCTCGAGTTGCAGCGGACCCAGCCCCGCTGCAACGTTGCCTGCATCGGAATACCAGGCCGGAAAGCCATGGCTCGGGTCAATTGGCCCCGTGTCACTCAGTGCCGCTTCTGCGGGAACTGCAACGGTGGCGACCAGCATTGCTCTCGCCGCCATCCCGACAGTCGTTTTGCCCAGCCATCGCCGAGGCAGCCAGTGCCCATGACCTCCGCGATGGGACCCGCTGCTCAATTTGGTCGGATACATCTGAAACCATCTCCTAATACTTGATCGGGAGCGTTTCCACCCGCGGCTTCCCGTGCCGCCAAGTATCCGGGGACGAGCTTGCGGAAACCCTTTGGTAGTTAGGACCGGAGGTTTGTGCTTCGAGCGCAGGGACTTAGTCGATATAGCCGTGCCTGCGCGGACGCGAAGAAAATGCTCAACGGGACAGCCCCGGCTGGCTTTCTTCAGTCAGGCACCCCTCGACCAGGAACACCCCAATCAGGGCCGAATGTGCGCCCTGCCGATGCCCGCCGCTTGCGTTCTCAATCCCTTCCGAATGACGATGGAAAGAGACGACCGGGGACTGAGCGTCAGTCCCCGAAAGGACTCGTCCCCAGTCGCAGCCGAGGGCGCCGCCTACCGCCGCCGACTCACTGATCAGGATCCCTGTAGGTCCAGCAGGCCACCTAGAAGCGTGTGTAGGAATAAACACCTGCACCGTAAGGCTCCAGGCCTCGCACAGCGCTAGCCAAAACAGCTTTCCGGAGCGCACGTGACGCGTACGACCGGGCAGTGATAAGCGTGGAACCGCTGGTCCTTGGACGAGCTATTGTTCGTTTGGAAGTCCCAGCCCATGAACATACTCTTTCAAAGCCTCTTTCGAATCCCGCGGTGAGAAGCCCTGAGAAGCCAGTTTGCTGAGATCCAGTGTGCTGTTAAGCGGTCTCGGAGCAGCCCACTTATCTTTGAAATACTCGGCTGTGCTGACTCCCGTTACGGCTTGCCCGTCCACGCCGACCAACTCATACACTTCAGCAGCGATGTCAGCCCAACTCTGTGGTATGCCATCGTTAGTCAAGTTGTAGGTTCCGTAAGTAGCACCGGTTTCAAGGAGGTGCCTGATTCCCGAAGCTATGTCTGTAGTGAAACTCAATCGGCCGATCTGATCATTGACAACGGACGGTTTGACGCCGCGCAAGGCCAGGTTCGCCATGGTCCGTACGAAGTTGTTACCGTCGCCAATTACCCAACTGGTCCGCACGATGTAATGCCGCGGCACCACGGTAACAATAGCGTCTCCAGCGGCCTTCGTCTGTCCATATACACCCAATGGCGTGAACTGCTCGGCCTCGTCATGTACGTCACGGACGCCGTCGAACACATAGTCGGAAGAAATGTGAACCAGAGCAAGGTCATGGGCGACGGCGGTCTTCGCCAAGTACGACACCGCCGCAACATTGACGGTCCAGGCGGCCGCGCGGCCTTCAACGGTTTCCGCGGCATCAACTGCTGTATAGGCGGCAGCATTGATGATCGTGGAGTAGTTCTTCCAGTTCCGGGACTTGTAAGCGTACTCGTTGGCCAGGTCAAATTCTGCACGCCCAACGAACTCCACGGATACGTCACCGTCGTAAAGGTCCCGCAATGCCTTGCCGAGCTGTCCATCGGCGCCTACCACCAGGATCTTCTTCCCGGGCATGGGGACCACGTCCGCCAGGCGTGGATGCGCTTTGTCCTTGTCGGATAGTTCGGCCCGCTCCAAGGCGATGGGCCAGTGAATGGCCGCCGTCTCATCCGCAAGATTCAGGAACGTGTACTGGCCCTGTGCGTCCGCCGACCAGTGGTCGTTGACCAGGTAGGTGTAGGCCGTATTGTCTTCCAGGGTCTGAAAGGCGTTGCCGACGCCACGCGGGATGAAGATTGCCTGGCTCGCGTCCATCTCCGTGGTAAATACTGCGCCAAAGGACGGGCCTTCGCGCAGGTCGACCCAGGCCCCAAAAATGCGCCCTGTGGCCACCGAGATGAACTTGTCCCACGGCTCGGCGTGGATACCGCGGGTGGTGCCGACCTTCTGGTTGAAAGAAATGTTGTTCTGGACTGGACGGAAGTCCGGCAACCCGAGGGCAACCATTTTTTCCCGCTGCCAGTTTTCCTTGAACCAGCCACGATTGTCACCGTGGACCGGCAAGTCGTACAGGACGACGCCGGGAATCGGCGTTTCGTGTGCGGTCAGCTTTTTCGAAAACTCGATCGACATCGGCTACTGGCCCTGTTCCTTGTACTTGGCTTCGGTCTGGGCCTTCTGTGGCCGCCACCAGTCTTCGTTGTCCCGGTACCAGGCGATGGTGTCCACGATACCGGCGTCAAAGTTGGAGAACTGTGGCTCCCAGCCCAGCTCATTGCGGAGCTTGGTGGAGTCGATGGCGTAGCGCAGGTCATGGCCCGGGCGGTCCACCACATGGTCGTACGCATCCGGGGCCTGGCCCATATGCTTCAAAATCAGCTCAACAACATCCTTATTGTTCTTCTCCCCGTCGGCTCCGATCAGGTACGTCTCACCGATCCTGCCCTTGGCAATGATGGCCAGCACCGCCGAGGAGTGGTCGTTGGCGTGGATCCAGTCACGGACGTTCTCGCCCTTGCCGTAGAGCTTGGGCCGGATCCCGTCGATCACGTTGGTGATCTGGCGCGGGATGAACTTCTCCACGTGCTGGTACGGCCCGTAGTTGTTCGAGCAGTTGCTGATAGTCGCCTGCAGGCCAAAGGAACGGACCCAGGCGCGGACCAGCAGGTCAGAGCCGGCCTTCGTAGAGGAATACGGGCTTGAGGGGTTATACGGGGTCTGCTCAGTGAACCGCTCCGGGTCATCCAGTTCGAGGTCGCCGTAGACCTCGTCGGTGGAAATGTGGTGAAAACGCTTGTCGTGCTTCCGCGCAGCCTCAATCAGCGTATAAGAACCGATGATGTTCGTGTCCAGGAAGGGGCGGGGATCGTGCAGCGAGTTGTCGTTGTGTGACTCCGCCGCGTAATGGACAACAACGTCGGTCTCCGCCACCAGGCGGTCCACCAGCTCCGCATCAGCGATATCGCCGCGGACGAACTCAAAACGGTCTTCCGGCAGGCCCCGCAGAGACTCCAGGTTCCCTGCGTATGTCAGATTGTCTAGCACGGTGACCTGGTCATCCGTATTTTCCAGGACGTAATGGACAAAATTTGAGCCTATGAACCCGGCACCGCCGGTTACGAGGAGTCGCGACATATTCATAGGTTACCGGCTGGCTGTTGGTTCCTTGTCATCCATCAGGGTGTCCAGGCCCTATCGGCCTCGGCTCAATAACTGGGCGCCGGCGGATATCCGTAGTACTGCTCAAGGGTGGCAATGCCACGGCGGTGCATGTCCATAGCTATGTCCTTGCCGACGTACCTTAGGTGCCATGGTTCTTAGGCATACCCTGTCCAGTAGCTCATTCCTGCGGGGTACCGGACGATAAAGCCGAACTCATGGGCACGATTTGCCGCGAATTGCCCGGCGGCCGTTTGGGCAAAACAGTCCTGGAGCCCGCAGGCTCCACCAGGGTTCCCGATATCGACGGCCAGCCCGCTTTGGTGCTCGGAAAATCCGGCGCGAGCAGAGATCGTGTCAGCGCGTTCCTGCCCATACATAGCCACATAGCTGTTGTAGAGCGTCGCCTGGGTTGCGTAGCTCCGGAAGCCGCTGATCACCGTCACCGGCACGCCTGTGGTAGTTGCGGCATCGGCAAGCTGCCAGAAGCCCAGAGCTGCCTGATAACGCAAGGGGTGCCCGCCGACATTCACCATGTCGGAAGGCACATAGTCAATGGGCGAGAGTGGACAGCGCTTATTGATGACCCGCTGGTACTCCCCCGGCAGGTAGTACGTGACGGTAACGCCTATGGATGGGTGCCAGGCCAGGGTGCCGCCCTGGAAATTCTGGGTGCAGCCGGCATCACCGACGCAGACCTCCTCGGTCAAGGGGTAGCCCAAACGCCAGTTCTCCCATCCGAGGGTTCCCAAGACGTAATCAATGGAACCTCCCGTGGCATAGGCGCCGATGCCCGCCGCCCAATGGACCTGACCTCCCTGGAAGGACTGATAGCAGCCACCTGCCCACTAAGACCGCATCGTTTCGCGGCCACCGGATAGCCCAACGGACCGGATTCGAAGCCTCCGCCCGCCCATCTGTTTCTGATGGCCCCCCAGTGCGTCTGCTGTGCACCACTGGCAGTCGACCAATGGATTTGCCCGCCCTGAAAGCTCTGATAACAGCCCGACGTGACAAGCCCGCAGAATTCATCCGTAACCGCATAACCGAGCCGGCCTTGTTCCCACCCCTGCTGCTGCCAGAGGGCGCCCGCCGCACCCCAGGTGGCACGGGCTCCAGTGGCGGGCGTCCAGTGGATTTGGCCGCGTTGGCAGTCCTGGTAGCAGCCTCCGCCGGCGAGCCCACATCTTTCTCCGCCGATGGCGGCACCAGGATTGCCAGCCGGTCCCCCGAGCGCCTGATATTCGTCCTGGATCGGGGACGCTGCCCAACCGGGGGGTGACGACCAGGAGTCCGGCCAGTAGGCACAGGACGGTTAGGACCGTTGATACAGCGGGAACCCGAATGTACTTCATGTTCACCTGACTACTTGGTGGAAAGTAGAAATTTCCAGATGGACCCTCGCCGGGCAGGTGTATCACTGGCTCGTGCAGGTGATTCAATAGGCCCCGAAGCAGTACGGAACCATGGGCTTTTGCACCTTGTCTCGAGAACGGGCTAAGGCCGAAGCAAGAGCCTTATCGTAAGATCGAAAGGCGCCTGGGAAAGCCAGGTATCGCGTCGCCACGGAAAGCCCTCAATGAATTTGCCTTGGAAAAAGTCCGCCTCTGCGCAACCAGAGGAGGAGCCTGACGCTGCCAGTGACCGAACCATCAGCTCCAGAAGTGCGTCGGGCGTGGGCGCTGCCTCCATCGTCTCCGCGGCTGCTGGGTTCACCATCCTGGTGATTGCCGGAAACCACCTCCGCCCCGAGGAATATGCACAGTTCAGCGTGTTTTGGGGCGCATTGTTTGGCATCTTCGGTGTGCTGTCCGGCATCCAAAGCGAGACCACCCGAGCGGTTCGATCGGCGGAAACCCTGGGCGGAGCCCCCGGCGGTGCACAACGGCACCCCTCGGTATTGGCAAACGGCGTTCTGGTGGGGGCAATCCTGGCCGTCCTTGTCCTGGCATCCTCCTGGCTGTGGGCGCCGTCCGTCCTCGGCATTAACACCCCCTGGCTTTTGCCCACCCTGGTTACCGCCGCAATCGCCTATTCTGGCCATTCCGCCCTGGCAGGCGCCTCAGCAGGAACCCAGGATTGGAATTTGTACTCCAAACTAATGAGCGCTGAGGCAGTGTTCCGCCTGGCGACCGTAGGCACCGTGGCGCTGCTCGGCGTCGGACTCCTGGGTCTCGAACTCGCCTGCGCACTGGCTGCGATCCTTTGGCTGGTTTTCCTACTGGTCGCACCCTCTGCACGCCGCGCCGCAGTTGCCCGCGCCGATGTGCCCCGCACGGCGTACATGAAGCAGACCGGCCACGCCATGCTCTCCTCAAGCGCCACGGCTGCCCTCATCGTAGGCTTCCCTGTGATCCTGAGCTTCACCAGCAGCGCGCAGGAACTGGCCGCGGCCGGCGGGCTCCTCCTCGCCATCCAACTCACGAGGGCGCCCATCATGGTTCCGCTCCAGGCGTTTCAGGGTGTGGCCATCGCCGCGTTCGTGAACCAGCGCGATCGGGGCGTCCACGCGCTGATCACACCCGCGGCCCTCTTCCTCGCGGTGGGTGTGGCAGGCGGGATCGCAGCTGCTCTGCTGGGTCCCTGGCTCATGGAACTGCTGTTCCCCGGCAAATACGATGTACCTGCCTGGCTCTTGGCCGCGCTGACATTCGACGCCGCGCTCATGGCTGTCCTGACGCTTACCGGGACAGCAGCCCTAGCGGTGGGCATGCACCGCGGCTATTCCGCAGGCTGGGTCAGTGGCACGGTGGTCAGCGTGCTCTGCCTCCTGTTGCCGCTGCCGCTGCCCATCCGGACGGCTGTGGCCCTTGCGGCAGGACCCGTCGTAGGCGCGGCTATCCACGTGGCTTCGATCCTGCGTCTCGGGAGATCAGCCGCTGCTGCGACCACCTGATCTGACACCACTCTCCCCCGCCGACCACCCCAACGAAGGAAGACCTGTGACGAACAATTCCGACAGTCCGCGGACCACGGTGATTCTGCCCGCATACAACGCCGCTGGCTTCCTGGAACGGGCGGTGCGCAGTGTCATGGCCCAGACGGACCCAGACTTCGAACTGGTCATAGTGGACGACCACTCCACCGACGGAACGCTGGATTTGGCCAGGAGGCTCGAGGAGGAGTTCGAAAATCTGACAGTTATCGCTTTGCCCTCCAATGCGGGAGTGTCGGCCGCGCGGAACGCCGGCCTGGATGCGGCCCGGGGATCCTGGATCAGCTTCATTGACAGCGATGACCAGTACCTGCCCGCATTCCTCGAAACCATGCACGCAGCCACCGCACCAGATGTGGACCTTGTGGTCGGCGGCCGGATCGTGGTGCAGCCGGACGGCACGGAAACGCGCAATGGTTCGCGCGCGCTCGGCGAATTCGACGGCGCAGAAGCCTGCCGGTTGGCCATGTGCGACCAGCTCACTCCGTTCCCATGGGACAAGCTGTATCGGCGGGAACTGTTCAGCAAGGTCCGGTTCGCCGAAGGTGCCGCACGGTTCGAGGACATGGCTGTCAACGTCATTTTGCACTCACTATCCCGCCGGGTTCGATCCATCGATACGCCGGTTTATCGGTACTACATCATGGATGCTTCCCTTACCTGGGGCAGGGTTCCCACGGTGGCGGACACCACGGTGGCCATGAACCACCTGAACGAACACCTGGACCAGCGGTTCAAGGAGGGTAAGTACGGTGCCGCCTATGACTGCATGCGCTCTCTGGTAATCCTGCTGGTGGCACAAAGCGCGATCGCCCGCGGCACCGGCTCACCCGCCGCTGCCGCCACAGTGGCCGAGTGCCGGAAAGACCTTAGCTGGCGGATGCTTTACCGGACCCTCGCTGTGCACATAATCATCGGCGCCGGCGCCGTGTTACTCAAGCTGACGCCTTCCCTGTACGCCTATCTCTACCTCCGCCACATCCGCGCTGCATATGGCATGGGAAAGCCCCAAACGGCCTCGTCAGAAATGCCTGCAGCCGGGCCGCCCGCCACCCCCGCCAGCGGTTCTGGTATAGATTAGTACCTATGTCAATCCCCCCCTACACCCGCGCCCTCGTAATCATGCCGGCGTGGAACGAAGCGGAGTCCGTTGGCAATACCGTCCGCGAAGTGCTGGCGCTGAGTGAGACATATGACGTTCTGGTTGTGAATGACGGTTCCCAGGACAACACGGCTGCGGTAGCCCGAGAGGCAGGAGCCGTAGTTCTGGACCTCCCCTTCAACCTTGGCGTAGGCGGGGCCATGCGTGCCGGCTTCAAGTACGCAAAGCGTAACGGATACGACGCCGTCATTCAGGTGGACGCGGACGGCCAGCATGATCCCAAGGAAATTTCCCGGGTGCTGGCTGCCTTGGCGGATGCAGACATTGCCATCGGCGCCCGCTTCGCAGAGCGCGGCACCTACAAGGTCACGGGACCACGGCGCTGGGCCATGGTCCTGCTCGCCAAGGTCATCTCCGGCCTGGCCCATACCCGCCTGACGGACGTCACTTCTGGATTCAAGGCTGCCAATCGTCGTGGCATCGATCAGTTTATCGACCACTACCCGGCTGAGTATCTGGGCGACACCATCGATTCGCTGGTTGTGGCCATCAGGTCCGGCTGCGTGATCACCCAGGTTCCCGTGGAGATGCGGGCGCGCCAAGGCGGAACGCCCAGCCACAACCCGCTGAAATCTGCCATCTACCTAGGCCGGTCGGTGTTTGCCCTGCTCTTCGCCCTGACACGGCGACGCTCGCAGATCCAAACACCTTCCCCACAACTCGAAAGTGCATGATCTTGCCCGTTCTGGCTGCTTTCATACTTGCCCTCGTCATCGTCGTCCTCGTTTTCGAGATGCTCCGCCGGAAGAAGCTCCGCGAGAAGTATGCGGCGCTCTGGCTGGTGGTCGGTCTGGCCACACTGATCCTTGCGGCATTCCCGCAGCTTTTGGCTCATACGGCCCAGCTCCTCGGCGTGCAGGTCCCTTCCAACCTCCTGTTCTCTTTGACCATACTGTTGGCGCTGGGCGTCTGCCTGCACCTTTCGTGGGAAATCTCTGTGGTTGAGGATGAGACCCGCACCCTGGCCGAGGAAGCAGCAATCCTGCGAACCCACATTGAACGGCTGGAAGCCAGGATGGACGCCGAATTGGCTGGGTCTTCCCGGCCCTCATCAGCAAACGAGCCCGCTCCCCTTGACCGCGGCTAAAGCCGCACTGCCCAAAACGCATTGGATCCCTTATGGCACTTGATATTTTCATTCCCTACTGGGGCGACCCGGACTACATGAAGCAGACGGTCCGCAGCGTCCTCGAACAGGACTCTGACGACTGGCTCCTAACCGTCGTTGACGACGCTTACCCTGACCTCGAGATCCAGCGGTACATGGCCGGGATCGACGACCCCCGCGTTAAATACATCCGCAAGGAGCACAACGCCGGAATTACTGAGAACTACAAGAGCTGCGTCGCCCTCGCTACCGAGGAGGTCATGGTCATCCTGGGCTGTGACGATGTCCTGTTGCCCAACTACGTGAGGGTAATCAACGCCGCCCATCAGAGGTTCCCCGAGGCCGCCATCATCCAACCTGGCGTACGTGTCATCGACGGGGACGGCAGCGTAGTGCGAACACTGGTGGACATAACCAAGCAGCACCTTGTCCGGCCCCGGACCCAAGGGCCGCGTCTCCTGTCCGGCGAGTCTCTTGCGGTCAACCTGATGCACGGCGACTGGCTCTACTGGCCTTCACTCGCCTTCCGCACTGACAAGATTCGTGCCGTCGAATTCCGCTCCGGCTTCCCCATCATTCAAGACCTCGCCCTGGTGATGGACATGGTCTACCGGGGAGACCAGCTTCTCCTCGAGCCCACAGTGTGTTTTTCATACCGCCGGCACTCGGAAAGTGCCTCATCCACCAAGTTGGTTGACGGCTCCCGCTTTGCCGGCGAACGCGAGTACTTCGCGGTATCGGCAGAACAGGCCAGGCTCAACGGCTGGACCAAGGCCTCCCGCGCGGCAAATTTGCGCCTAACGTCCCGCGCCCACGCACTCGCCCTCTTGCCGAAGGCCGTGGGCAGGAGGAACTTCCCGGCCGCGAAGGTCCTCCTTGGCCACACATTCGGTAACTAGATGTCAGCTTCAGAAAGGCCCATCATGACAACAACGAACCCCGAAGCCGAGTCCCAGGGAACGGTCCTGGTGACCGGCGGCGCCGGCTTCATCGGGTGCGCAATCTCAAGCGACCTCGTGGCTAACTTCAGCCGTGTGGTGGTGGTGGACAACCTGCACCCGCAGATCCATGCCTCCGGTGAGCGCCCCGGCGGGCTTCACGAAGGTGCCGAATTGGTGGTTGCTGACATCACCGAGGCACAGACCTGGGACCAGGTCCTCGCCGACGTCGCTCCCGACTTCGTCATCCACCTCGCCGCCGAAACCGGGACGGGGCAGTCGCTGGAGGAATCCACGCGGCATGCGCACGTCAACGTAGTGGGTACCTCGCAGATGCTTGACGGATTGAACCGCCACGGCAAGCTCCCCCGGCGGATTGTCCTGTCCTCCAGCCGCGCGGTCTATGGCGAAGGCCCCTGGGACGATGCTGAGGGCCACCGGTTTTACCCCGGGCAGCGCACCAGCGCCACTCTGGACAAGGCCCAGTGGGATTTCCCCAACGCCACGCCTGCAGCCATGAAGGCCTCCGAGACCTTCCCCGCTCCGGTCAGCGTCTACGGCGCCACAAAGCTTGCCCAGGAAAACATCCTTCAGGCCTGGGCAAAGTCGTACGGCGTTGAGACCGTTATCCTGCGCCTCCAGAACGTCTACGGACCAGGTCAGTCCCTCATCAATCCCTATACAGGGATTATGAGTTTGTTCTGCCGCATGGCTATGGGCGGAAAATCCATTCCGCTGTATGAGGACGGCGAGGTCCGGCGGGACTTCGTCCTCATCGACGACGTAGCCTCGGCTATCGTGGCTGGCGCACTTTCCCCTACCGTTCAGGGAGAGCCGATGGACATTGGCTCCGGGGAATTCCAAACTATTGGTACCGCCGCCAAGATCATTGCGGCCCGCTACGGCGCGCCGGATCCGCACGTCACCGGCCAGTACCGTCAGGGCGATGTGCGGCATGCCTGGGCTGACGTCGAAGCTGCGAAGGCCACGCTTGGCTGGAAGCCTCAGTACAACTTGGAACAGGGCATCGAACGGCTCAGCACATGGATTGACGCGCAGCCGGACGTTCAGCCTTACTAGGCCATTGCCGGCGGAACAGCAGGCGACGGCGGTACCGGAAGCTTGAGTTCTAGCGGTCGTTGCAACACCCCGAGATTTTGGGAGTTGCAACGACCGTGCCGTCTTTAACGGAAAGATCGCGTTCTAACAGGACGTGCAGCCAGTTCGATAAGGATCTGTTTTTCGAGGCTCTGGACCGTGGCGGGACTGTCGCGTCGGTGGCCCGCGAGCTCGGTCTGGACAAGATGGCCTGTTATCGGTGGACACGGGCTGCAGGGATGCAGCTCCGGAAGCAGGAAGCCTCGCCGGACCAGAAAGATGCCTTCTTCGATCTGTTTGGCCGGCTTGGTAGCGCCACGGAAGCCGCAGCGCAGCTCGGACTGAACAGGAACACCTGTTACCGGTGGATCCAGAAGGCCGGGCTGGCCCGCAAGCGCGCCGATCAGCCCAGCCGGGAGGACTTCCGCCGGTTGCGCGAGTCCGGGCATTCGCGCCGCGACGCGGCCCGCGCGTTGGGCATCCATCCCACGACCGCGGGTGAGTGGGATACCGGGGTCCGCAAGACCGGCAGCGGACGTATTTACCCGGACGGGCGGGTGGTGGACTACAAACAAGGAGTGAAAAGCTTTGACACCCCTTCGGGACAAGCCTTGGGAACAGCATCGCCGGGGCTGGCCGCACTGGAGAGGGCCATCGACCCCCGTTACCTCTCGCTGGAAGAACGGGAAAGTATCCGGGACCTGCGGGAAGCCGGCGATTCCCTTCCCCGCCCCAACGGGCCCAACCCTGAAGGAACCCACCAAAGCAGAGGAACCAGCCCCAGCAGCAGGCTGAGCGATAGGGCAATGCGCGCAGAAAATGTCCGGGCTGTAGGGAGTGCCAACAGGCAGGCCAACAACAGGCCGATGGTCCAGCCACCGGTCAGGAAATCTGTAAGGCGCAGCGCAATCACGACTGCGGCCGCAGCAACAAAGGCGACGGTTCCCCTCAGCAGGGCGCCTGGTTTGGCTGCCCGCGGGGCCTGGAGGAACCAGCCGCTCCGGCCAGGCACGGCACGGTGAGTATCGCGACGCTGGGCCCCGCGACGGGTCTGCCCAGCGGTCACGAGGAAGTACGTACGGAGTCGGTCCTTGTGGCAGCTTGTTCAATAGGCGCGATAGCCATCGTTCTCTCCACCGGTATGGCTTTGGGCCGGTGATCCTTGCGGCGGACTCTGCGCATCACTGGCCGCTCAATCCAAACCCAGCTCGCGATCGCCGTAGGGATGGTGAGGGCCGCGGCAGCCAAGGAAAACAGGACAAGGCCCCACTCCTGGCCCCCGAAGACTGCCAGCAGTTGCTGGAACGCAAAGGCATAGATGTAAACGCCGTAGGAGACGTCATTCTTTGCGATGAGGCTGGGCTGCGGAAGCCAGGTTGAAATCCACAGGGTGCCGTAAGCAATCAGAACCCCGGACGCCTGACCGCCCCACAGCGGAAAAGCGGAAACCATGAGCAGCGACACGATGAGGCTGGCGACGGCCGGAACCCAATGGATTCCGATCCGGGACTTCCAAACGAACAGGACAGCACCGCCGAGGAAGAACGGCAGGAGCTTCAACAACAGCACTACATCAAAGTTCCCATTGGTGTACCGGTTGATGACGTCAATGTTTGCCTGCGCTGCGACCGAAGCGGCAAAAATCAAGGTAAGGAACCAAGGGGACTTCCGGAAAATCGCGAAGCACCCGAGCGCGGCCACTACGAGATAGCACAAAAACTCATAGTAGAGACTCCACAGCGAGCCGTTCCACGCCCCTGCGTAGGGGACATTGAGGGGCGTTCCAGCAACGTCGTAATGGTTCATTTTCAAGGTCAGGTTGGAAATGAGGAAATTCAACGGTGACGTGGCCGTGCTGAAATAACCCGACAGGCTTCCCCGAGCGACGAAGTAACCGATAGGTGCGAAGAAGGCCACCATTGTCAGCAGACAGACAATGAACGCCGGCATGATCCGGGCCACGCGGTGTACCAGATAGTCACCTAGTCCGTGGCTGAACCTGCTGCCGGTGATGAGGTAGCCGCTGATTACAAAGAAGCCAGAAACCGCCCATCCGCCCAGCGTCTCCCCGGCGAAGACCGGCTCGTTAGCGGAACCAGTCAGCGGCCAGCTGTGATGAACCAACACGGCCAGGGCCAGGATCAGCCGGATGAGGTTCAGGCTGTTGTTCCGGGGATCGAGTGGCTTGCCCAGGAGGAGTCCTGCAGGGGCTTTTTTTGATGACACGCGGGCTCCGGTTCGGCTCATGGGAATTGACACTGACATGCAATTCTACCGTGCCACGCTTAGCCCCCCAGTTTGCCCCGCGCGACAGCTAAGGCAATGATGGACTA
This sequence comes from Pseudarthrobacter naphthalenicus, assembly GCF_029076445.1. Taxonomy (GTDB): domain Bacteria; phylum Actinomycetota; class Actinomycetes; order Actinomycetales; family Micrococcaceae; genus Arthrobacter; species Arthrobacter naphthalenicus. The sequence goes on along the minus strand of NZ_JARESG010000001.1, from coordinate 438,336 downwards.
ATGCGCGGAATCATCCTTGCCGGAGGCACCGGATCCAGGCTCCATCCCATCACTCTTGGCATCAGCAAGCAACTGGTCCCGGTGTACGACAAGCCAATGATCTACTACCCCTTGTCCACGTTGATTCTTGCGGGCATCCGGGACATTCTCATCATCACCACGCCCCAGGACTCGGACCAGTTTCAGCGACTCCTGGGTGACGGTTCGCAGTTCGGCGTCAACCTTTCCTACGTTCAGCAGCCCAGCCCGGATGGCCTGGCGCAGGCATTTATCCTTGGGGCCGATCACATAGGCGACGACACCGTTGCTCTGGTTCTGGGAGACAACATTTTTTACGGCCAAGGCATGGGCACGCAACTGCGCCGGCACGCGAATATCAAGGGGGGCGCCGTCTTTGGCTACTGGGTCAAGGATCCGTCAGCCTACGGCGTGGTGGAATTCGACGGGGAAGGCAAGGCACTGTCCCTTGAGGAGAAACCAACCACCCCGCGTAGCCACTATGCCGTTCCCGGCCTCTATTTCTACGACAACGACGTCATCGACATCGCAAAGGGCCTCAAGCCGTCGGCCCGTGGGGAGTTGGAAATCACCGACGTCAACAAGGTGTATCTGGAGCGCGGCGATCTGCAAGTAGAAATCTTGCCTCGTGGAACCGCTTGGCTGGATACCGGGACCTTTAACGACCTTAGCGACGCATCGAACTTCATTCGGACAGTGGAAAATCGCCAGGGACAGAAGATTGGCGCACCGGAGGAAATAGCGTGGCGTTTGGGCTTCCTCACCGACGACGACCTGCGCCGCCGCGCGGAGCCGCTGGTGAAGAGCGGTTACGGCGCCTACCTTCTGGAACTCCTGGAGGAGTGACGCTTCGTTCTCCCCTAATAGGGTCTTCCTGCAGGGGTCGGACCGCAAGGAGCCGCGGCTGGCCGGGAAACCTTGGAAACTGTAGTAACGACGATTGCCACCGGCACTATCAGCAGATCAGATCCACTATCGCGAAGGCTGCACTTCAGCCAAGGAGCATCATGCGAACCCCACTCAAAGTAATTCTCTCGATAGTTGCTGCCGGTACAGCCCTCAGCTCATGCAGTATTGCCGATGCGCCCCCCAAGAGTTCGCCCACACCCACGCTTCAACCGACCCAGACCACCAGCCCCACGTACCCTCCGTCAGCCGGGGAACCAAGCGTGCGGCTGACTGTGACCACCCTGAGCGGAAATGCCGGGCAACAGTCGACACACCGTCTTGTTTGCGTTGGTACTTCCGCCGTAGAAGGAACAGATCTTCCGGACGGCGACGACGCCTGCAAGGTTTTGGACCGGCAACCGAACCTCCTGGAGTACGAGCCCGCCGAAACCAGTGAAGATTGCGAAGGGGTTAGCCAGGCGAACATTGCGGACGTTTTCGGCGAGATCAATGGCACGTCAGTCAGGACAAGCTTCCGCCGCGACAACGAATGCAACGTTAAGACTTGGAAGAAGCTGGAATCACTGCTCGGAACGGTTCAGGAGAAGTAGGCCGTCCGGTCCTGAAAATCAACTGGGATATTTTTCGGCTGCACGCCAGCCTCATCTGCAGGTAGGCGAGATGTAGGTGTCACTGCCGGTCCGGTATGCCGGCGCCTTTTTCCCTACCAGCACGCAACCACTTTGAACAGCCGGGCATCTGATCCTTCCGAATCGACGAGCTCCAGGCTTGCATTCTCTTCAAGATCCATCACACCGCCATAGCCGGCAAGGGTTCCCGTGACGGTCCTGGTGCCGAAGTCCAAAACATATCGGACGTTAAGGCGTCGAACAGACTCACAGACCGCCGGGAACTCAGCAGCGTCCTTCAGGCCAGCATTTACAACGTCGATATCAGACCCGTGCGTTGTCAGAATGTGGGGTTGTATAACAGTACGGCCAGACAACGCGTAGGCCAGAGCGGTCCCGCTGCTTGGCAGACCCGCAATATTGGCACCCGGCTCAGTTGATTCAGGAAGGCGCTCCAACAGTCTCCTTTCCTCCGGGGACAGCAGCGCAGAATTGGCGTCGCTGCGGTATTGCCAGTGTGCTTGGTAAGCCGCGAAATTAACCGGCATCAGTTGAGGTGCTATGAGCACAAGGGCCACGGCGTAGACAGCCGAAACCAGGACTGCTTGCCGTGTCGGACCGGGTTTACCGGGAAGCAGGGCCTTCCCAAGGACGGAACCGTCAGCCGCCCTGATCTTTTCCCTCACAAGATCTGAAAGGAACAGGGCGCCAATCACCGCTGGCCCTAATACGACAACCGGCAGCAATGCTGCCAAGCGGTAGCTGTCGAAGTACCAGACACCGGTAATAAACTGCCGAATCGGCGCGTTGTATCCTGCGGCAAAGAAAAACAGGGCCGCTCCGATGAGATAGGTTCCGATCAACCATCGTCGGGACTTCGTGGTCCACATATGGATTATGCCCGCAAGAAGGCAAACACTCAGTATTTCTTGGGACGGACGTCCCAACGGAGCGTTAAACAGGAGTTCGCCCACTGCCTGGGGAGGAGTCTCGACAACCCTCCAGTTCGCTGCATCCGACGGGGGCCGGAGGAAGTACCAAACTACTGTCAGCAGAGCCAGTCCACCGAGCAGCGCGGCGGTCAGAACCCACGCCTGGCGGCTGGAGTCCTTCGTTCGTGGCGGACAAAGAAGCCGGATTCGGAAGTAGTAGACCGCCAGTGCACCTGGAAGAGCGAACGCCAAGAACGCCATCAGCGTACTGGGGTGCGCGAGTGCGACTCCCGCGACGGCAACACTCAGGCTCAACCACGCGATCAGCGCCGGCGGACGGTTGTGGTAACCCAGCCCAAGCGCAGTAAAGGCAAGCCCCAGCGCAGCAGGCAGGACAGAGATCGAAAGCAGGTTTGGATACAGCACGCCCCAATCGATCATCAGTATCGGAAATGTCGCAAACCCGGCGGAGAAAACGAAGGTTACGATCGCCGTCGCCTTGCGATACCCGGCGACGGCGAAGGTGAGGAAGAGAGCGCTAAGCGGCCAGGCTACGGCACCGATGGCAATGCTCGTGGAATTCACGAGGACAGGTATGCCAGCACCGGTGAGCTCCCCGACGATTGCCACAATTGCGTGCCAACCCGCGGGGTAGGCACTGATCCCTGTAAAGGCTCCTAGGTTCAGAGGCGACGAATTTCTTGACTCCATGGCCCAACGGACTGCATTCAAATGGAAAACATTGTCGTAGGTCTGCGAGATGGAGTCGGGGTGGATCATTGCAGTTGCCATTTGCAGACCGACGACCAAAGCCGTGACGACGCTTCCGATGCCCACTACCAAAGATAAATGTTGCGTACTTGGACGCCGTGCTGGACGAGTCCACCCCGATCCCCAAGTCCGGGACACAAAGAACGCCACAGCGGAGACACCCGCGCAACCAACGAGTACCGGCACTGGCGCCCACGGGATTCCGGCAAATGGAAATATCAGAGCGAGGAAACCAATGGTTCCCACGCTAAAGGCTGGCGCAATCAGCACAGCAGGAATTCCGCGCATGCGTACAGCCAACGAAGTGGCCAAGCCAGGCAGCAGTAGCAGCAACACTGCTGTGAGGATTATTGGCAATGATTGCCACCAGGACACGTAACACCACTCTCGGGAGATTTGGGACAGATACTGACAGTTAGGTGCCGGCCAGGAAACCTGGTAACGCTAATTCACCGGCTTCTGTTGCTAGGTCTCGGTGAGTGACCGGCGGCGCAGTTCCGAAACCACGTCGTGCACATCTCCGTCCATGATGACTTGGCCGTGCTCCAGGAGGACGCCTCGCTCACAGACAGTTGCTACCAGGTCCAGATCATGGCTGACCACAAACAGGGTCTTGCCCAACTCGGCCAGTTCCTTGATTTTTGCGATGCACTTCCGTTGGAAGGGTTCGTCGCCGACAGCAAGAATTTCGTCGATCAGGAACACTTCCGGATCGGTGTGTACTGCTATGGAGAAAGCGAGTCGGAGATACATTCCAGACGAATAGAACTTGACTTCCGTGTCGATGAACTCGCCAATCTCGGAGAATTCGACTATCGAATCAAACATGCTGTCGATCTGTTTCTCAGTCATCCCAAGAATGGCGCCATTGAGGTACACGTTGTCGCGGCCACTGAGGTCATGATGAAACCCGGCACCCACTTCAATCAGTCCGGCCACCCGCCCCCGCGTCCGGACTGTCCCGCCGTCGGGCTGTAAAACTCCCGAAATGAGCTTCAGCAGTGTGGACTTTCCAGAGCCGTTCAGGCCCATCAGCGCCACAGTCTCCCCTTGTTTCACCTCAAGGGAGACATCTTTAAGGGCCAGGAACTTCTTGGACAGGTCCCCCTTGCGGCCCTTAACGAGCCACACAAGGGCTTCCTTCAACGAGCGCGTATGGCGAAGAACAAACTGCTTCCTGAGGCCCACACAACTGATGGCCACGTTGCCGTGGGAAGTCATCTCAAAGCTCCTGTGCAAAATGGATGGCAAGGCGGCGGAACGTCAGCTGGCCCAGGAACAGCACTGCCAATGTCACCAGCATTGCTACGGGCAACCAGAGCGTCAGCAGATCGGGCGGCATTGTGTCGGCTACCAGCTGATCAGCTTTCAAGGTCGGTTCCCAAAACGCCCAGTGGAAGACTTCGACGGCTACTGTCATCGGGTTCAGCTGATAGACCCAGAACCACGGTCCCATCACCCGTTCGACCATCGACCAGACGTACAGTACGGGAGAGGCCCAGGTCACGACCATTACGATCATATCCACAATGTTTTCGGAATCGCGGAAATATACATTGACAGCACCGAACATCAGGCCCAGCCCGGTGGCAAGAACAGCGACCATGCCGAAAATCAGGACCACGGCCGCCAGTTGCAGGATGGACGGCGTCCAGCCCACAACAAGACAGGCACCAATCAGCACCAGAAGCTGCGGGAGGAAATGAGCGGCCGAAACCCACACAGTGGACACGGGAAACAGTTCCCGAGGGAGGTAGATCTTCCGAATCAGATCACGGTTGTCCACGATCGAACGGGTTGCGTTGGACAGCGACTCTGTGAAGAAGTTCACCAGGACAATGCCGGCAAACAAATAGATAGCGTAGTTGGGAGTGCCCCGCTGGAGGTTCAGGAAGATGCCCAGTGCAACGAAATAGATGAGGAACTGCACCAACGGCTTGACGTAGGACCACAGCAGGCCCAGTACCGAGCCGCGGTAGCGCACCTTGATTTCCTTGCGCACCAGCAGCTTGAGCAGGAACCTGTCCCCGTAGACGTCGAGAAGCCCTCGTCCGCTTCCAGGTTTTATCAGCTGGTCGGTTTGACCGGCCATCTAGGCGTCGTCCTTCGCGTTCGCTTCAAACGTTTTTTTCCAGGCGTCGAAGGAGCTAATTTCCGGTACAGCCCGTCGATACTGGTCGGCGAGCTTGTCCCACTCGCGCAGTAGCTTGGCATGTAGCAGTGTCGCTTCGGCGAGCATTGATTTGAGCTTCTTCGGGTCCCGCTGGTACCAGGAGGCACCCGTTCCTTCGGCGTTAGACACCACAACGCTGTCATAGTGGGCCACCCGGAACCATCGGTTATCCCGGTGGGCCAAATATCCCTGAGGGCGCTCGGCGCTTTCCGGCCCGGGTGCTTTGATCAGTTGCCGGGCAACGGTCTTTATCCCCCAAGGAATCAGTTCCTTCTTGCTGGGCATCCCCACGACTGTGCCCCCCATTGGTCCACGGCCCAGTTTCGGTGCCGGGAAGTCATCCACGTCTTCCTTCAGTTGCGCGTCCGGGTACTGTGCCTTGAGGGAGTTGATCTCCGGCAGCTTAGTTCCCAAAACCTTGTGCAGATCGTCCGGGCCGTTCAGGAGGTCGCGCAGCGCGTCGATCCGGCCGTGCTCAGTGAAGTACTGCATCGACACCAGGTGCTTGACGTCCGACTGGAACGATTCCCGCAGTACCCGGCCGCCCTTGGGGTACGGGCTGTGGATCAGCGTTGTGATCAGCCGGTTGCGTGCGTGGAAGTATGCCTGCCAGCCGACGAGGTCGTCCTTGTCGATCCAGGACACATGCCAGACGGCGGCACCCGGCATTGAAACTGTGGCAAAGCCGGCTTCACGGGCGCGCAGCCCGTACTCGGCGTCGTCCCACTTGATGAACAGCGGCAGCGACAGGCCGATTTCGCGGATCACTTTCGTCGGGATCAGGCACATCCACCAACCGTTGTAGTCCACGTCCACCCGACGGTGCAGCCATGGTGTCTGCCGCAGGTTTGAGACGCTGAAATCGTGCCGTGTCTCCATGTCGGCGTGTGGCAGGGCCGGGACGATCCGGTACGGGTCGACGACCTCGCCGAAGGTGTGCAGGATGCTGCGGTTGTAGAGATCGAACATGTGGCCGCCGACGATGGTGGGCTTGCGGCAGCGGTCGGCGAACGTAAGCAGCCGCACGATGCTTTCCGGTTCAACTACGATGTCGTCATCCAGCAGCAGTGCGTAGTCACTTCCGTTCTCCACGGCCTCGAACATGCCGCGGGCGAAGCCGCCGGAACCGCCGAGGTTGGCCTGGTTGATGATGCGTAGCTTGCCCCCGAGGGCGTCCCTGACCTCCGCGAAGCCCGGCTGGTCCTCAACTTTCTGCGTGCCCTGGTCAACGATAAGGATTTCTTTGACATTCTCAAGGACGTCCGGGTTCGCGGCCAGGATGCGAGCGTTGTTCAGGCAGAAATCCGGCTTGTTCATGGTGGTGATTTCGACGGTGACCTTACCCTTGGTGGACGGGCCTGCCGCCGTCTCCCACTCACCGTTCCTGAGAATCAAGTCATCCGTGCTGGCTGCCAAGTCAAACCAGTACCAGCCGCCGTCACCGAAGGGTGTCAGAGACAAGTCAAAAGTGGAGGTTGCCTCGCCGTCGACGTGTCTGCCGTCGACGCGCTGTACCGAGCCGCGAGCGTTGGACTTATATACAGTGACGGTTCCCGGGCCGCTCGTCTCGACAACTAGGCGGACGTCCCGCACCGACGTCCACCTGCGCCAATAGCTGGCCGGGAAGGCGTTGAAGTAGCTCCCGAAGGAAACCTGCTCGCCCGAGCGCACCCGCATCGAGTGCCGGCCCAGGAGGTCTTCGAAGTGTGCCTCCCGGCTCTGCGAACTAAACATTTGAAGCTTGTCTTCGAGCAGCTTCGGCGTGCGCGCGAATTCATCGTTCTCGCGGAGCCGGATGCCGCTGGCCGTACCAGCATCGACGTAGAGGGGCACGGTGTCGGCCTGATCCGCCGAGGGCAGGATGACCCGCTGAATCGGGTTATAGCCGGTTGTTGTCTCTGTCGCGGCACTCATGCGTCCACTCCTCCGCTTTCCAGTTTGGCGCCGCTTTCGAAGTGCGGACGGATTTTGTTGTCGAACATACTCAATGCCGAGCCGATGGCCATGTGCATGTCCAGGTATTTGTACGTGCCGAGCCGGCCGCCGAACAGGACATCCTTCTCTGCGGCTGCTAGGTCACGGTACTTGAGCAGCCGTTCCCGGTCCGCTGCCGTGTTGATCGGGTAGTACGGCTCATCGCCCTTCTCGGCGGCGCGGGAGAATTCGCGCATGATGACGGTCTTTTCCGTCTGGTACTCGCGCTCGGGGTGGAAGTGGCGCGGCTCAATGATGCGCGTGTAAGCCACGTCATCGTCGTTGTAGTTGACCACGGACGTTCCCTGGAAGTCGCCGACGTCGAGAACCTCTTCTTCGAAGTCGATAGTGCGCCAGGAGAGATCACCTTCGGCGAAGTCGAAGTAACGGTCAACCGGACCGGTGTAGATGACTGGGATGTTGCCGACAACCTTGTTCTTGCTGTACTCGTGCGATTCGTCGAAGAAGTCAGTATTCAGACGTACTTCGATGTTCGGGTGTTCCGCCATCTTTTCGATCCACGCCGTGTAGCCGTTGGTGGGAAGGCCCTCGTACTTGTCGTTGAAGTACCGGTTGTCGTAGTTATAGCGGACCGGCAGTCGCGAGATGATGCCGGCGGGCAGGTCCTTCGGATCGGTCTGCCACTGCTTGCCGGTGTAGTGCTTGATGAACGCTTCGTACAGCGGCCGGCCGATGAGCTGGATGCCCTTGTCGTTCAGGTTCTGTGGATCGGTTCCGGCGAGCTCGCCCGCCTGCTCCCTGATCAGTTCCTGCGCCTGGCCCGGGGTCATGTTCGCGCGGAAAAACTGATTGATCGTGGCCAGGTTGATGGGCAGCGAGTAAACCTCGCCTTTATGCACGCCGTAAACCTTGTGGACGTAGTTTGTGAAGGTGGTGAAGCGGTTCACGTAATCCCACACTCGTTCGTTCGAGGTGTGGAAAAGGTGAGCACCGTAACGGTGCACTTCGATTCCCGTCTGCTCTTCCTTCTCGCTGTAGGCGTTTCCACCAATATGGTGGCGGCGGTCGAGAACAACCACCTTCAAGCCGAGCTCGGTGGCGGCCTGTTCTGCGATTGTCAGGCCGAAAAAGCCGGACCCTACGATGACGAGGTCAGCGGTCACAAAATCTCCTGGTTCGAATGCGGGCAGCGCAATGGTGCGCATTGTCTGCTAAACCAGCCTACCCGAGACCCCATCGTGACCTACTAATCCGGGGAGGCCGCCCCGATACCTAGCAGGGCCAAGCCGCCGCCTAATCGCTCACCTCGCGGAGGCCGCCGTCGTGCTCCCCATATCGGCTCCCCGTTTGCGGGCACACCCACGTCCCGTTGTCCGCGCGCAGCGGCAGTCCAGCTTTGCCCACCCAGCCAATGCGCTTGGCGGGGACGCCTGCCACCAGTGCGAAGTCCGGCACGTCGCGCGTCACCACTGCCCCGGCCGCCACTGTTGCCCAGGAGCCGATGGTCACCGGCGCAATGCACACTGCACGGGCGCCGATGGCTGCGCCCGCGTTGATCGTGACACCCACTTTGTCCCAGTCGTCCTCGGTTTTGAGCGTCCCGTCGGACGTGATCGCGCGGGGAAAAACGTCGTTCGTCAACACCACGGCAGGCCCGATGAATACCCCGACGCCAAGGACTGCAGGTTCGTACACCAAGGCGTAATTCTGCACCTTGCAGTTGTCGCCGAGCTTTACGCCGGGGCCGATGTAGGCGCCGCGGCCAATGATGCAGTTCTCCCCCAGCGACGCCCCCTCACGGACCTGCGCAAGATGCCAGATTTTCGCCCCCTGACCGATGGCTGCGTCTTCCGAAACATCGGCGCTTGCTTCCACTGAAATCACAGTGACGCTCCTTCTGCTGGGGCTGCTCGGCAACGGCGTAAGGCGTGGTTCCACTGACTCTAACCGAGCTGTACCTGCCGTGACAGGCCCCCACGGAGCCCATGCGCTTTTCCACATACGGCAACGCCTCCCGCGACACTTGGCCGCCCGATGGCTAGCTTGGAATCACGTTGAGCGTTAGGACTTTCACATCATGCCCCTGCACTGCACACTCGTTCGAAGTCCGCGGGCAGCCCTGCGGGAATCACCCGTGGAACTCACCATCGAGGGCCCGGACGGTGCGGCCGGGGCCGACTTGCAGAAGGAACTGACGTCCACGTTCGGCGCGGGCAGCGTCTCCATCGATGACCAGGAGCTGAGCTCGCTCCAGCTCGGGCTTCCGCCGCTGGTCAACGGCGCCATCCTGGTCGATGCGGCCGGAACGACTGCCCGCCGCCCGAGGCAGCGTCCGCCGGAACCCCCGGCTTCCCTGGCACTGGCTGTGCATAGCGGCGCCGGGGCCGGCCTTGTGGTTCCGCTCCGGCGCGGCAGCTATACCATTGGCCGCAACGATGCCGACATTGTCATTCCCGACCCCGACATGTCGCGTGCGCATGCACGCCTCGTGGTAACCGAAACCACCATCATGATTGAGGATCTGGGCAGCGCCAACGGCACCGAAGTGGACGGCGCGCGCCAGAGGAACGCCATCATCACCACCAACTCCACCATCCGGTGCGGCAACTCAACCATGTCGCTGGTCCTCCTGGAGCAGCCCGACAACCAACTGCATGACGCAGGGGCTGACGTCCGGGAGCCGATTATCCTCCGCCGGCCTGTGGACCCGGCGAACCGCGCGGCGCTCCTGCTGACCGCCATCCTTCCCGTACTCCTTGGTGTAGGCCTTGCCGCCATCACCGGAATGTGGATGTTCCTGGCCTTTACCGCTGTCTCCGCGGTGTCCGTCCTGGTGCCTGTGATCGGCGGGCGCAGGCAGCGCCGCGAACTCGCTGCGGCTGTCTGCTCCGCTGTCTCTAAAGACCAGAGCCGACGACGGCGGGCCGCGCCGGCGCTGTCCGCCCTCACCATCGGCGGTGGCAAAGGCAGGAACCGGGATGCTCGCGACTCAAGCAGCGGTGTCTGGCTGAGACTGGGGCAAGCCGTCCAACCAGCCAACCTCACATTCGAGCCGCCGGATCCGGCCCGTGTCATCCCGTCAGGAGGCATGTTACCGGTCACTCTCGACCCTGCACGTCCGCTCACGAGCATCAGCGGGCCTGGCGACTTAGCGGATGGCCTGGCGCGTTCCTTCCTCATGCAGTTCGCCGGCTACCCGCTCGGCAGCGATAGCCGCATCGTGGTCCACGGAATCGTGGACCGCATGCCCCTCGCAGCGCGTTTCCTCAACAACGTAACCTTGGCCAGCCGTCCCGCCGCCGCCAGGACACTGCTGCAGCGCGGGTTCAGGCCCTCGCATCGGCATGGCGTGTTGGTCCTTTTGGGCACCTCGAACACCTCTGGGATCATCGACACCGCTCTGGAACATGGGTGGCAGGTCATTCATTTCCACAACGACGGCGAACTCCCCTTCACTGCCGACATCCAATTGGGTGAACGCCGCTCCGAGTTCAGCGCGGGAACCGAAAGAATCCGATTCCTGCCGGACCTTGCGCCCGCAGGCGTATTTGAGGGCTTTTGCCGCCGTCTTGCCAAACATACCGACAAGCCGGGCAGGGCCAGCGAAAGCATCCCAATGTCCTGTCGATTATGGGACCTTCTACCAGCCTCCACGGACGAAGTAGCCAGGCGTTGGACTAATTTAGGAGGTCGACACGGTTTGGTTGTTCCTCTGGGGATAGGTACGGGGGGCATGCAGGCCCTGGACATCCAGTCCGACGGGCCGCATCTCTTGGTTGCCGGAACTACGGGCTCGGGAAAGTCTGAACTGCTCCGCAGCCTGACAGTTGCTTTGGCTCTCAGCTACCCGCCGGACCGCGTCAACTTCCTTTTTGTGGACTTCAAAGGGGGCTCCGGTTTGGGGCCCCTGACCGGGCTGCCGCACTGCGTAGGCATGCTCACCGATCTCAGCAGCCACGAACTTGAACGGTACCTGCAGTCGCTCGGTGCCGAAATCAGATTCCGGGAAGAACTTCTGGCAGCAGCGCAGGCACCCGATCTGACGTCCTACCGCGCGGCTCCGGCCGGGCTGGCGTCACCGCTCCCCCACCTCGTCATTGTCATCGACGAATTCCGCATGCTCGTGGAGGACGCCCCGGAGACGCTGCACGAACTCATGAAAATTGCCGCCATTGGCCGTTCACTGGGGATACACCTCATTATGGCCACACAACGACCCCAGGGCGCACTGACAGCGGACATCCGAGCCAACGTCACCACCAGCATCGCCTTGCGGGTCCAGTCGGAGATGGAGTCGATGGACATCATCAATTCAAAAGCCGCCGCCGGAATCAGCGTGGATAATCCGGGGCGGGCCTACCTGGCCCGTGGCACCGAGTCTCCCATCGAGTTCCAGTCCGGTTCCCTCACTGCCGAAGGCATTACGTCACCACCCGCCGGACTCTCGGTGCACTTGGCGTCCGACTACATCGACAGCCCTCCGACAGGAGACGAACCAGCAGCCGCCGGCGCTGAAAGGACACCAGCCCAAGCAACCATGCCGCTAATCGCTGCGCTGTCCGACGTGTGGGACGCCATGAATCGCGATCCGGTCCGAAAACCGGTCTCTCCTCCGCTCCCCTGCGTCCTGCCCTGGGAATCCGCCCCGCCGGACCAGGACTCCGCCAGACGGAACGGCTGGTCAGTCATGCTCGGCTTGATGGACCTGCCTTCCGAACAGCGGACGGCGCCGCTGATCTGGGAACCCGCCGGGCATGGACACCTGGCCCTGGTGGGAGGAACGGAATCAGGTGCGGCTGAGGCAATCGGGTTGGCCGTTCGTAGCCTCGCATGCCACCCGCGGGAATCACACCTCTACATCCTGGATCATGGCGGCTCATTTTCAGGGCTCGCTTCGAACTGCCGGGTGGGAGCAAGAGCGGGTCTGCACGAGCTTCGCCGGGCCGTGCGCATCGTGGAGCGCCTGGCACAGGAGCAATTGCGGAGACTGGCCGATCCGGCTGCCGACGCCACGCCTCTCGTGCTGGTGATCTCAGGCTGGGGTTCCTGGGTGTCGGCCTTTCGTGCCGGACCGTTAGCCTGGGCGGAGGATCTGGTCCACGACCTTGTTCGCGATGACGGCACGGCCGGTATCACCGTCATCATCTCCGGCCAACGCGAACTCGTTACCGCAAGGTTCTTCGCCGCCATTCCCAGCCGGGTCTACTTCCCCGCCGGTTCCAGCGAAGAGAGCCGGGTTGCGTGGCCGAACCTGCCGGCGACTCCGTCCGTCACGGGTCGGGCCGTGGCGATGGGCACAGTGTCGGCAGGAAAAACAGCGGTCTGCCAGTTCTACAGCGCCGGACCCGAAGAGGAGGGGCCAGGCGGCGGGCATAGGATTACGGTTTCCCGCAGGCCGTTCCGCGTTGAGCCACTGCCAGTGGTGGTTCCTGCGGCCCACGTGCTGAAGAAGGCCGGGACAGCCGGTCAGGCTAACGCGCCCGGCCTGACGGCGTCCGGGATGCAGGTCGGGGCCGGGCAAAAATCCGGGCTGCTCCTGATCGGAGTGGGCGGCGACGAGCTCGAGCCGGTCTCCGTTACGGCGCCTACAGGCGGGGTCCTGGCCGTGCTGGGCGCCTCTGCGTCAGGAAAATCAGCGTTTCTCCGGCTGCTGCCGACCCTCAGCCCCGCTGCGGGTCCCTGGCTCAGGCCTGGATCGACTACCCCGCCGACGGCCTATTGGCCCGAAATCCTGAGGCGGGCCTCAACCGGCGGTCTCGCTAAAGGATCCGTGGCCTTGGTGGACGATGCGGACCTCTTGCCGTCCGACGTGAACCGCCAACTCGCGGAGCTGAACATGCTCGGAATCACTGTGGTCATAACGGCAGGTTTCAGCCCCACACTGTCCCAACGGGTGCCCCTCGCACTCCACGCGCGTAGCCAGGGCACCGGGGTACTGATCGCTCCGCGGACGTTCCTGGACGGCGACCTCTTCGGCGTGCGGTTTGAGGCAGAACCCAACCCTCCACCGGGGCGCAGCGTCCTCATCCAGAACGGGCGCGCCGTGCCCGTCCAGCTGGGCTGGGTACCGCCGGGCTAAGCGCCGATCAAGACGCGCGCGCCACGGGCGCTCACCCACAATCCGCCAACAGCGCCCCACACAATCCCGTGAAGAATCAAAGGTGGCAGGACAACAACTTCCAAACGGCTTCAGAGTGCGGGGGGCGAGCCGCCCGTCCGGGATGCATAGCTGATGACGCGTTTATCGAAAAGCAGCACAATGGCGGTCAGCGCCGGCACGAGCATCGCCAGCCCGGCAAGCACCACCCCGGCGGAGAGCGTGGGAAAGCCGATGGTCAGGACAAACAGCTGGGCCACCAGCGCAGCAGCCCTGGTCCACCGGCGCCCACGGAAGAGGAAGTGTCCCACTGAATAGAGCCACGCCGAGAAGGCAAGCAACAGGGCCAGAGTGAAAATGGCGCCCCAGAACGAAAGTACGGGCGCGCCCGTCACCAGCTCGTAGGCATACCAGCCCCCTGCAACCAAAAGGGCTGTGGCCTCTGCCGCGACAATCACTGCAATCACCAGGATTCCGGCCGGCCGCACGGATGGCGCGGAACCCGTCTGCGGCGCACGTCGAACACCTTCGGGAGTGCCTCGGTATTCCGGATCGGAGGAAGACTCAGGAGTCGCACCGGCACGGCGTCCCAGCCTGTCGCCGGCGGACGAACTTGCGTTCCCGTGGTCGGGTTCGTGCAGCGGGTCTGAGGGGTCTCGGGGGGCTCTTGACACATTGGCACCCTACCCGACATAGTCGGACAGTGGTGGGGGTCGGCAACACGGATGTGATGTATCGCTCAGGAATCCGGGGATTTCAAGCTGTATTACCCCTTGTTTACACAGCGTTAACATGACAATCTTGATGAAGATGACCGATGGGGCCCACAGGGCCCTTTTCCTTTGTAACCCCTAGTGAATAATTTCACAAATGGCTTTTCCCAGAATTGGAGCAACTGATCAGCATGGATTGGCGTAACCGCGCGGCGTGCCTCGACAAGGACCCGGAACTGTTTTTCCCCGTTGGAAACACAGGGCCGGCGCTCCTCCAGATCGAGGAAGCGAAAAGCGTTTGCCGTCGCTGCCCCGTGGTTGACACCTGCCTCCAGTGGGCCCTCGAATCCGGCCAGGACGCAGGCGTCTGGGGCGGCATGAGCGAAGACGAGCGCCGCGCCCTCAAGCGCCGTGCCGCCAGGGCCCGCCGCGCTTCCTAGGCACAACACATTAAGCACAGGCATACGGGCGCCGGAATAGGGGTCCTGCCCTGAAAAAGCACCAGCTAGCTTGCGCAAAGCGATGGCCGCGACCCAATCCGGGTCGCGGCCATCGCCGTTAACTCAAAGCTTTACCGTGCCGCAAGGCTCAGTCGGATCTGGACAGCGGTACCGCCGCCCTCACGGGGTTGCCACTGAATGGTGCCGCCCAGCTCACTGGTGACCAGTGTCCGCACAATCTGCAGCCCCAGACCCTCAACGTGAGGCGTATCCGGCAGCCCCACACCGTCGTCGGCAACGGTCACGGTCAGCAGTTCCTCACCGTCCTCCTCTTCGGAACGGTCCGCGATGAGCCAGACCGTTCCGGTGCGCCCCTCCAGACCATGCTCGACGGCGTTGGTCACCAGCTCGTTAATCACCAGTGCCAGCGGCGTGGCAAAATCGCTGGGCAGTTCGCCGAATAGCCCGGCACGCTCGGTCTTGACCTGCTGGGAAGGGGACGCGACCTCCGCCGAAAGCCTGAACTGGCGGCCGATGAGCTCGTCAAAGTCAACGCTCTGCGCCAGGCCCTGGGAAAGAGTTTCATGGACCAAGGCGATAGTAGCCACACGGCGCATCGCCTGTTCCAACCCCTGTTTGGCCTCATCGCTGACCATCCGCCGTGACTGCATCCGCAGCAGGGCCGCCACCGTCTGCAGGTTGTTCTTCACCCGGTGGTGGATCTCGCGGATAGTGGCGTCCTTGGTCACCAGCTCCATCTCCCGGCGGCGCAGTTCCGAGACGTCCCGGCACAATACCAGCGCACCAAACCGCTGCTGTTCATCACGCAGCGGAATGGCCCGCAAGGACAGGCTCACACCCCGGGATTCAATCTCACTCCGCCACGGCATGCGCCCGGTGACCACCAGCGGCAGCGTTTCGTCGACCATGCGCCGGTCCTTCAGCAGGCTCGCCGTCACTTCGGCCAGTGACCTTCCTTCAAGCGATTCCCCGTCGCCGAGCCGTCGGAAGGCCGATACGCCATTAGGACTCGCGTACTGCACAATCCCCTCCGCATCGAGCCTGATCAGGCCGTCCCCCACGCGCGGAGCACCGCGCCGCGAGCCCGTAGGCGACGCGAAGTCCGGCCACAGCCCCAGGGTTCCCATCCGGAGAAGATCGTAGGCACACTGGCGGTAAGTAAGTTCCAGGCGGGAGGGCATCCGCGAACTGGACAGATCCATGTGCGTGGTCACCACGGCCAGGGTGCGGCCGTTGCGGACCATGGGCACGGCCTCTACCCGCAACGCCATGTCCGAGCTCCAGTTGGTCTCGCTGGACCGTTCGATGGCGCGGCTTGCCCAGGCCTTGTCCACCAGCGGCTGAAGGTCGGCCCGGATAGGTTCGCCCACAAAGTCACCGTGGAACACCGTGTGCGTGGTTGAGGGCCGCACATGCGCGAGCGCAACATAACCATGGTCCGGGTGCGGGAACCACAGGGCTAGGTCCGCGAACGCCAGGTCCGCAACCATCTGCCAGTCACCCACCAGGAGGTGCAGCCATTCGGCATCGCCCGGCCCGAAATCAGCATGTTCCCTGATAGGGTCCGTAAAGATTGCCACTGCACCTCCAGTTGCGACGCCAGGATTCCTAGCGTCGGACGATTGACCTCAAGAGCCTCAATGCTACCGACAGTGAGGCCATGTCGTCGGCCTCGAGTGCGTTAACCTCGTCGAACATGCTCTTTGCCCTGCCCAACTGCTCGGCGTTCTGGCCCTCCCAGTCCTTCAGCCGGTTCTCGGCAGAGTCCCCGGACGCGGTCGACTCCAGCACCGCCGTCGTCATGTCCGTAACGGTGGAGTACAGGTCATCGCGCAGCGCTGCCCGCGCAAGGGCCTGCCAGCGGTCCTGACGCGGAAGGTTGCTGATCCGTTCCAGAAGAGCATCGGCATGGAACCGGTTGAACACCGTGTAATAGACCGCCGCGATCTCCTCCACCGACTCCTTGCGGGCGTGCACGATCTTGGCGATGTCCAGCAGGACAAAACTCTCAAAGAGCTCGGCCCACCGCATCGCGAGGTCTTCCGGGAGTTCCCACCCGAGTCCCTTCTCCAGCCAGCCGGCCACCCGCTCGCGGTCATCGCCGCGCAGGTAATCAAGCAGCCTGCCCCGCATCGGATCCAACAGTGGCTTGAACTCGGCGACAGTCTCCGCAATCGGACGCGAACTGTCCCCCTGGGCCAGCAGCCACCTGACCGCCCGGTCCAGGATGCGGCGGATGTCCAGGTGGACCGCACTCCAGTGTTCAGTCGGGAAAGACGCCGGCAGGCTGTTCAACTGGTCCACCATGACGTTCAGTTCGAAAATTTCGCGGAGTGCCACGAAGGCCTTGGCCACCGCTACCTCCGTGGCCGAGGTTTCCTCCATGGTGCGGAACGCGAACGTGATGCCGCCCAAATTGATCATGTCGTTGGCCACCACCGTGGCGATGATCTCGCGCCGCAGCGGATGGGTGTCCAGTTCAGCGTCGAACCGTTCCCGCAACTGCGCCGGGAAGTACGCCCGGAGTGTGGCCCTGAACCAAGGATCATCGGCCAGGTTGCTGTCGCGAAGCGCTGAAGCGAGCTCAATTTTTGCATAGGCAGCCAATACCGAAAGCTCCGGCGACGTCAACCCCTGGCCCTGGCTCAGCCGCTCGTGCAAGGTCTCCGTACTCGGCAGCGCTTCAAGGTCGCGCTTGAGGTCCGCGGACTTCTCCAGCCAGTCCATCAGGCGCTCATAACTGGGGCTCCATTCGGCAACCCGCTGCCTGTCGTTCAGCAGCAGGATGTTCTGGTCGACGTTGTCCTCAAGGACCAGCCGCCCCACCTCGTCGGTCATGGACGCGAGGAACCCGGCCCGTTCCTCCGCCGACAGCTTGCCCGCGGCCACCATGCGGTCCACGAAGATCTTGATGTTGACCTCGTGGTCCGAGCAGTCCACGCCGGCTGAATTGTCGATGGCATCAGTGTTCAGGATGACACCCTGCAGCGCCGCTTCGATGCGGCCGCGCTGCGTCATGCCGAGGTTGCCGCCTTCCCCCACCACCTTGACCCTCAGGTCCTTGCCGTCCACGCGGATGGCATCATTCGCCTTGTCCCCCACGGATGAGTTGGTTTCGGTGCTTGCCTTCACGTACGTGCCGATCCCGCCGTTGTAGAGCAGGTCGGCGGGAGCCAGCAGGATGGCGCGAAGGAGCTCCGGCGGGCTCATTTCGCTGGTTCCCTCGGGCAGGCCGATGGCAGCCCGAACCTGCGGCGAAACCGGTATGGACTTCACCTGGCGGGGATATACACCGCCGCCCTCACTGATGAGGGACTTGTTGTAATCGTCCCAGGAGGAGCGCGGCAACTCAAAGAGCCGCTGCCGTTCCTTAAACGAGGCTTCCGGGTCCGGCGCCGGGTCGAGGAAGATGTGCCGGTGATCGAACGCGGCGAGCAAACGGATGTGCCGGGACAGCAGCATGCCGTTGCCAAACACGTCCCCGGACATGTCACCGACGCCCACCACGGAGAAATCCTGGGTCTGGGTGTCCACGTCCAGCTCGCTGAAGTGCCGTTTGACCGACTCCCACGCCCCGCGGGCCGTGATGCCCATGGCCTTGTGGTCATACCCCACGGAGCCGCCGGAGGCGAACGCGTCACCGAGCCAGAAACCGTAATCCGCGGCCAGCCCGTTGGCGATGTCGGAGAAGGTGGCCGTCCCCTTGTCCGCCGCGACCACAAGGTAGGAATCGTCGTCGTCGTGCCTCACCACATCCGACGGCGGCACGATGGTTTCCGAACCACCGCGGGCCACGAGGTTGTCCGTGAGGTCCAGCAGGCCACGGATGAACGTCTTGTAGCTTTCCACGCCCTCGGCCAGCCACGCGGCCCGGTCAACCGTGGGGTCAGGAAGCCGTTTGGCAAAGAAGCCGCCCTTGGCACCGGTAGGAACAATCACGGCATTCTTGACGGTCTGAGCCTTGACCAGGCCGAGGATCTCCGTCCGGAAGTCCTCGCGGCGGTCGGACCAGCGCAGCCCGCCGCGGGCCACCTTGCCGAAGCGCAGGTGCACTCCTTCAACCCGCGGGGAGTAGACCCAGATTTCAAACATGGGCCGCGGAAACGGCAGTCCCTCGATCATCGCAGGGTCGAGCTTGAAGCTCAGGTGCGGCTTGTTCTGGTAGAAGTTCGTGCGGAGCGTGGCCTCGATCAGGTTGGCGAAAGTCCGAAGGACACGGTCGGCGTCGAGCGTTGCCACCTCGTCGATGGCGGCCGAAAGCTCCGCACGGACCCCTTCCTGGGCGGCAGGCCTGTCCGCGCCGGAGAGGGCCGGATCGAAACGCGCGGCAAAGAGTCGTGTCAGTGCCTTCGTGACCTCAGGATTTGCCAGCAGGGTGTCCGCCACGAAGCCCATTGAGTTGGTGCTCCCCATTTGCCGCATGTAGCGCGCGTATGCCCTCAGCACCGTAATCTGGCGCCAATGCATCCCCTCGCGCAGGACAAGCCGGTCAAGGCTGTCCGACTCGATGGCGCCGGAGACGGCTGCCCCGAACGAGTCCCCCAGCAGTTCACCGGTGGCGAGCGGGCTGACACCTGCCGGGTACTTCAGTCCGAGGTCATAGAGGAAGAAGTCCCGACCGTCCGCCGTTTCGATTTCGAACGGCCGTTCGTCCAGCACCTCAAGGCCCAGGTTGTGGAAGTAGGGCAGAATCTGGCTCAGGCTCTTGGGTTCGAGCATGTACAGCTTGACGCGGGCATCCTCCTCCAGGTCCTGCCGCGCACCCTTGGGCAAGTAGACGTGGACTCCGGGGCGTTCCTGCCGGGCACCGCCGGCACGCTCCGCCTCGGCGCCGTATTTCTCGAACCGGACGATGTCCTCCAGGGCATCCTCCACCTCGTAGTCCACTCGGTAGCCTGCCGGGAAAGCTTCGGACCAGATGCCCGCAAGCTCCTTCGACTCCGGGCCGGCGGCACCGCTTCGCAGGACTTCCGCGACGCCTTCGCTCCATGAACGCGCCGCACGCACCAGCCTGCGTTCGAGCTCCTCAGTGTTCACGTGGCTTACGTCGGCGTCCTTCGGCAGGCGGATCCGGTAGAAAAGCCGGGCGAGGGCCGACTCCGTCATCCTGGCCTCATAGTCGATGCTTTCCGCCTTGAATGTGGAACGAAGTTCCTCCTCGATGCGGAGCCGGACATTGGTGGTGTACCGGTCACGCGGCAGGTAAATCACCGCCGACATAAACCGTCCGTAAATATCCGGGCGGAGGAAAAGCCGCGTCCGCCGCCGCTCCTGCAGCCTCTGGATACCGGCGGCAGTCGCGGCCAGATCCTCAACTTCGATCTGGAACAGCTCATCGCGCGGATACGTCTCCAGGATGCCCAGCAGGTCCTTGCCCGAATGCGAATCCGGCGGGAACCCGGCGCTTCCCAGCACGGCAGCTACCTTTTCCCGCACGATGGGAATGTCCCGGACCGACCCTGCATAGGCGCTGGTGGCGAACAGGCCGATAAAACGGCGCTCGCC
Organism: Pseudarthrobacter naphthalenicus; assembly: GCF_029076445.1. Taxonomy (GTDB): domain Bacteria; phylum Actinomycetota; class Actinomycetes; order Actinomycetales; family Micrococcaceae; genus Arthrobacter; species Arthrobacter naphthalenicus. The sequence continues at coordinate 418,214 of NZ_JARESG010000001.1, read as the reverse complement.
GTTGACGTTGCCCGCAGCATCGAAGCTTTTGACGCCGATGTAGTCAAGGTAGGCGGGGCGGTGGACCGTGGACCGCGAGTTCGCCTTCGTGATAACCAGCGCGCGCTTCTCGCGGGCTTTTTTCCGGCCGGCCTCGGTCAGGTGCTGCAGATGCGGGGCGCCCGCCTTATCCCGCAGCAGGCCAAGCCCGCTGTCCTCGCGCAATTCCAGCACGTCCTCGCCGTTGACGTTGACGAGGTCGTACTCCCGGTATCCGAGGAACGTGAAGTTACCGTCATCAAGCCAGTGCAGCAGGTCCTGCGCCTGCTTCAGCTCGGCAATCTGCGCGGGGTTTGCCACCTGGTCCAGGCTTGCCGCGATCTGCATTGCCTTGTTGCGCATCTTGGGCCAGTCTTCGACGGCGGCGCGGACATCTGCCAGGACACGCTCCAGGCCTTCGAGCAAGGACGCACGTGCTTCGTCCGAAACGCGGTTGATCTCCACCGCGATCCAGGACTCCATGTGGGACGCGTTTTCGCCTTGCGCAATGAGGTGGGACAACAGAGGCATCGCGGCGGTGTCACCGCTGGAAATTCCGATGTGGGACGGCACCCGGTCCACCTTCACTAGTGCCCCTGTTTCCCTGTTCCGGGTGACAACAAAGAGCGGGTGCAGCACCAGGCGGATGGCCGCCCTCTGGCGGACGAGCTCGGCGTTGACCGAGTCCACGAGGAAAGGCATGTCGTCCGTGACGACGTAAACGACGCTGCTGTCTTCCTCGTTGACGACGGCGACATTGGCCTGTCCGGGCCGTCTGGTCGCAGCTACGTTCCGGTGAGTCTCCGCGCGGCTTGCCAGCACGTCCCGGGAGTAGCTCCGGGCATCCTCTTCAGCCAGATGCTGGTAGTAGTCCGCCAGGAATCCCTCCTGGTCTCCAATGGCTACGGACTGATCCTCCACGCTGGACCCAGACGACATCGACAAACGCCTCCATCACAAAGATTTACGCTGCACCGTTGCAGCTCATACGGCGAGCCTAACCCTTTAGCCTGCGGAACGCGGTGGTAGAAAAGACAGAGGATCGGCGGGATTGCTGGGCAGGTGCACAAACCAAATTGGCAATGGCGTGCCTGAGCTTCGAATCAGGAGCGGTTTCGAGCAATAGCGACCCGGCCAGCAGTGAAGCGTCCGCCGAGGCATTGTCCGCCGGCAGGAACGCATTCAGCGGCAGGGACGGCCCGTAACGCTCCCAGGCATCCTTCAGCTGGCGCTCCGGCGAACGGCCAACTGCCGCCGCCCGCACCTTATTCAGCACCACGACCGGTGAGGCCTGCGGGACCGCCAGTTCGAGTTCTGCCAACCCGCGGACCAGCCGTGGCACGCCCACGGGGTCGGCGGCCCCGATGGCGAAGACAGTGTCCGCCATCTCCAGGCTGCGCAGTGTAGCGGCGTTCCGGCGGGGGGCCATGGTGTCGAAGTTGATTTCCTCATCCGCTTCGAGGCAAAACCCTGTGTCCACCACTACAACGTCGGCGATCTCCTTGCCGCGTTCCAGGACCAGCGCCAGGGCTGCTGCCCGGAGTTCGGTCCACCGGTCCGCTCTGGTGATCCCGGTCAGAACGCGGAACGTTCCAAGTCTGGTACTGACCGGCATTGCCACCTTCAGCAGTGCCTCCGCGCCCAACAGGCCCTGGTCCGCCAAACGGCAAGCCTGTGCCAGCCCGGCAGATTCATCCAGGAGGCCCAGGACCGACGCTACGCTCGCGCCGTAGCTGTCCGCGTCAATCAGCAGCACGGACTTACCTTCCGCGGCCAGCTCCCCTGCGATATTCGCGGCGACGAAGGTCCGCCCCGGTGAGCCCGCCGGCCCCCACACGGCGATGATCTGTCCCGCACCGGATGCCGGCGGCACGTCAGCCGCTTCGGCGGGCAACGGGCGCAGCGCGGCACCAGTGTCACCGTGAGCACTTCGCAACGTGCCATCCTGGGGAGTCCCGGTCAGCTGGGAAACGGCCTCCGCGATCCTGCCGGCCAGGGCGGCCGATCCAACCCCGGTCAGCGCGGACGCGACACCGATGCCTCGCAGCCGTGCAGCTTCTTCCGTGCTGTCCGTGAGCGCGATGATTGCCACGCCCACTGCCCCGAGCCTGTCCACCAAGGATGCCGTGAGACCCTCCGAGCCATCGGCAACGACGGCTGCCCTCGCTAGCCCGCTTTGGCAGGCCGCCAATAATTCCGTGAGTTCGGCGCAACGGCGGACCACCGTGACGGGGCCATGGAGCCCCTCCAGGCCGCCCACCACGTCCTCGCGGGCCTGGCCGACGGTTACCACAGGAATGCTCATGACCGGCCGCCGCCCGGATTCCACACGACGGAGATCTTGGCCTGGTTGGCCTGGGCACCGAGCAGAGCCGGCATCTGGCTGTCAGCGACCAACACCATCAGGACGGTACTGCGGGACGAGCCCAAGGCCGTGGACGCCGCCGTCACCTGAGCAATTTCTGCGCCACGCAAGAGCAACTTTGGCTCGCTGAAGCCGTTCCGGGCATCGGGCAGGGCCACCCAGACGTCCACCCGGGTGCCGGCAACCGCCTGCGGAGGCAGCGGCTCGTTGATCGTCACTGCAACAGGCTTGCGGTCGAGGGAATCCACGGTTGCCAGGCTCTCCCTGGGCAACAATTGGCTCTTGCCGATTCTTTGTACGGCAACAAGGCCCTCGGGGAGGCCGGCTTCCACCGTGACGTAGTGCTCTTCAGTCTCCCCGAGGCGGACCTTGGCCCGGACGACATTGTCCGCCGTCAGCTTTTCTCCCACGGCGATGGATTCCCGGGCTGCGTAGACCTCGGTGGTCTGGTCCGCGCTGCCCACGAGCGAGATGACACCCACCACGGACGCCAGCACCAGCAACACTCCCACGAGCAGCCGGGGGTCCTTCCACGACGGAGGCTTCAACCTGCCGGCACCTGTGGTTCCCGTGTCGTGGCTCATGCCTTTTCCCCCTAAGCTCCGAGCCAGGCGGCATCGCCCGGACACCTCATTGTTGCGGCACGCGCCCCCGAACAAAAGTCAAAACACCAAACAACGTCAAACTGTGGATAACAGCACCAGATCACGCCTTAAGTGGCAAACTGGTTACATGCCCAGATTCCTCACCCTCGCCGACGTTGCGGAGCAGCTCCAGATCAACTCACCCGCGGCCTATGCGCTGGTCCGCAGCGGTGAACTGAAAGCCATCCAGGTGGGTGGCCGGGGCCAGTGGCGCGTTGAGGAAAAGATGCTCGAGCAGTACATCGAGGAGCGCTACGCCGAGGCCAGCCGCATGATCCAGGAAGCCAAGGCCAAGCAGGGCTAGCCTTCCTGCCGGCGGCTTGAGGGGTTTGCTAAAAGTCACCGGCGTGCCATGAACGGACCGCTCCCACAGCTTCGAACGGGACGGTGGAAACCTGCCGGACCTGTAGCGCACGCCGGGCCTCTCCGGGACTGACTAAAGCAAGGTCCAGGAAATCGGCGCCGACCCGGTCAATCACACCTGTCAGGCCACTGTCGGAGGGGGCGCCACCCCGCAGAATGAGCGCCACGCCCGCGCGGTCCCGCGCCAGGCTCCGCAAAGCATGCGCCAGCCCGATCCGGCGGCGTACGTGGGAGGGCTCGCCAAGGGAATCGCGCCCAAGACCCGCATAGTGGGCCACTGACCCATAGGGAATCAGGACCTGATGGCGCGCCTCGTCCAGGACGAGGGCCTCTGCCCCTGCATGACTGAGAACACCATCAAAAGTCCGTCCGCCCAGAAGATGGACGGCCACTTGACGCCCCATGGCACCCCGCAGCCTGTCGCGCAGGACAAGGGAGGCGGCTTCCGCCCTGGCCCGTTCAGAGATCTCGGCTTCGACCGCGAGCGTCGCACCCTCGGCTATCTGTGTCTCCATGTCCCCGAACAGTGCATCCCATCGCATGCGCCCAAGCGTAGGGGCGGCTTGCCCGCCGGTCAATTCACTCCATTCCCTAGACAAAATAGGTTGAATGGGCCCACACTGATCTAAATACATCAAACAGCATCAAACAACGCCAAATGGAAAGGGCAGTCATGTCTGTTCAGGCATCACGGGACCTCCGCGCGGACGCCATGATGGCTGTCTCCATTCTCTTGCTGGGATCTTTTTTGTACTTCACCGGCCTGGGCTTACTGGACCGATGGCACCTATCGGCCTCCAAAGGACAGGCACCCGACTTCGAAGACCTGCTGGGGGCAGCCGCGGTGGCAGCAGGACTTGTGATCGTCACGTGGTGGCTTTTCGGGGCCGCGACGGCCCTGGTGGTTGCCTTGCTGGTCCGCAACGGCAGGCGGGATGCCGCAGACCGTGCAGGCAGGTTCAGCCCGGCCTTTATGCGAAGGCTCGCCGTGGCAGCATTGTCCGCGCAGTTGCTCGCCGCTCCCGTTGCGCAAGCGGCTGAACCGCCCGGCGGGCCCGCCTGGACGCCGACGCAAGAAACGGCAGTGGAAGCCTCGTGGGCTCCCACCGGCCAAACACTGCCGGCACCAAGTGCAGACCCGCCCTCCGAGCAAGCATCGGCTCCTGTGGCACCGCAGCTCCGACCGTTACTGCCTGCCGTCCGGCCTGACTGGCGCCCCAGCCCGCCCGTCACTGACCCCGGTCTCCTGGCAGCCCGGCCAGCCAGGGCCACCCATGGCACTCCGCCAGCCAGTCCGGAGGTCGCGGTGCTGGCCGGGGACACGCTGTGGGACATTGCTGCGCACCAGCTGGGACCAACCGCCTCGGATGTCGACATCGCCCTGCACTGGCCCCGCTGGTATGAAGCAAACAAAGCCCAGATAGGCGAAAACCCGCACGTCCTGCTGCCCGGGCAGATCCTGAAGGCGCCCTCCACGGCATAAGAGATGTTCCAAGACCATCAGCAAACACTCACCTAGGGGAATCACATGAACGCAGTTACGCCCATTCGATCCGCGCGATCACATGGGGGCACGTCGGCAGCACTCCCCGGCCTTCCCCTTCGTTCCGCCACTACCCCAAGCCAACCTTTGAGGGCAGTGGATAACGATGCCGAAGTCCTCGCCATCGCACGTACTACTGTGCAGGCGGCCATGGAGGTACTGGCCGGGATCAGGCCGATCCATCAGCTGGCCCGGCGTCTTGATCCGCGTTGCCTGGCTTTGCTGGAGCACCGGGCCACCTTGATCCGGCGTGAACTGGCCCGCTCGACGTCCCCTACCCTGGCCCGGCTGCACAGGAATTCCGTGGTCCGTTCGGTCCGTTCCTGTGAGGTTGCGCCCGGCGTCTACGAGGCCTGTGCGGTGGTCATCGATGACGTCCGTGCCCGCGCTGTGGCGATCCGCCTGGAACGGGGCAAACAGGCCTGGCGGGTGACCGAGCTCGTGGTCGGCTGAGATCGCATACGGGTGGAAACACGAAGTGCCCGGAGCAGATGCTCCGGGCACTTCCCGTCTATCCGCCGCCGCTAGCGGCCCGCTGCCTCTAGCGGCGCTTCTTCTTTGTCTGACGCTTGGGGGCATCCTGCGCCGCCGCCTTGGCAGGGTTGCCGGACCGCGACGAGGAGCGTGCTTCAACCCGGGTTTCGGAAGCACCCGTCTCGCCAGGCGCCGTGTACTGGAGCTGCGCCGGCTTCTCCGGGGCCTCCAGGCCAGCGGCGTGGATCTGCGGTTCGACGTGCTCGGTGTGGCCGCCGGCCGCATCGGCCACCACAACATCCTGCGCGGGGGTGACCTCAACTTCCAGGTTGTACAGGAAGCCGACGCTCTCTTCGCGGATTGCCTCCATCATGGCTTGGAACATGGTGAAGCCCTCGCGCTGGTATTCCACGAGCGGGTCGCGCTGGGCCATGGCACGCAGGCCGATGCCTTCCTTGAGGTAGTCCATCTCGTAGAGGTGTTCCTGCCACTTGCGCCCAATAACCGAAAGCACCACGCGGCGTTCAAGCTCGCGCATGCTCTCCGACCCGATGGCCTCTTCGCGGGCCTGGTAGACCAGCCGCGCGTCCGAGAGCAGTTCCTCCTTGAGCATCTCAACGGTGAGCCGGGATTTGCCGCCGGCTTCCTCGATGATTTCCTCCGGTGTGACGCTCACCGGGTACAGCGTCTTCAGGTTGGTCCAAAGCTGCGCGAAGTCCCAGTCGTCACCGTTGCCCTCAGCGGTGGCCGAATCAATCAACGCCGTGATGGTGTCCTCGATGAAGAACTGCACTTTCTCGTGCAGATCGTCACCTTCCAGAATCCTGCGCCGGTCACCGTAGATCGCTTCGCGCTGGCGATTGAGCACGTCGTCATACTTGAGCACGTTCTTGCGCTGCTCGGCGTTGCGTCCTTCCACCTGGCCCTGCGCGGACGCGATGGCCCGTGAAACGAGCTTCGACTCCAATGCCACGTCGTCCGGCACGGAGCTGTTCATCAGGCGTTCGGCGGCACCCGAGTTGAAGAGCCGCATCAGGTCGTCGGTCAGCGAAAGGTAGAAGCGTGACTCGCCGGGATCGCCCTGGCGGCCGGAGCGGCCGCGGAGCTGGTTGTCGATGCGGCGGGATTCGTGGCGTTCGGTTCCGAGGACATAGAGACCACCGGTGTTCAGTACTTCCTCATGCTCGTCCTTGACTGCCTGTTTGGCAGCTTCCAGGGCTGCGGGCCACGCGGCCTCGTACTCCTCGGAGTTCTCCTCCGGATCCAGGCCCCGCTTGGCCAGTTCGGCCACGGCCGTGAACTCGGCGTTGCCGCCGAGCATGATGTCAGTTCCGCGGCCAGCCATGTTAGTGGCCACGGTGACAGCACCCTTGCGCCCGGCCTGCGCCACAATGGCTGCTTCACGCGCATGGTTCTTGGCGTTCAGGACCTCATGCCGGATGCCTTCCTTGGCCAGAAGCCGGGAGAGGTATTCGCTCTTTTCAACGCTGGTGGTGCCCACGAGGACCGGCTGCCCCTTTTCGTGGCGTTCGGCAATGTCCTGGACCACGGCGTCGAACTTGACGGTTTCGTTCTTGTAGACGAGGTCCGGCTGGTCGATGCGCTGCATGTCCCGGTTGGTGGGGATGGCCACAACACCCAGCTTGTAGGTGCTCATGAACTCGGCGGCCTCAGTCTCGGCCGTGCCGGTCATGCCGGAGAGTTTGGCGTACATGCGGAAGTAGTTCTGGAGGGTCACCGTGGCCAAGGTCTGGTTTTCGGCCTTGATCTCCACGGCTTCCTTGGCCTCAATGGCCTGGTGCATCCCCTCGTTGTACCGCCGCCCGGCAAGAATGCGGCCGGTGTGCTCGTCAACGATGAGCACCTCGCCGTCGAGGATGACATAGTCCTTGTCGCGCTTGAACAGTTCCTTGGCCTTGATGGCGTTGTTGAGGAAACCGATCAGCGGCGTGTTCGCGGATTCGTAGAGGTTCTGGATGCCCAGGTAGTCCTCCACCTTTTCGATGCCGCTCTCCAGGACTCCGACGGTGCGCTTCTTTTCGTCGGTCTCGTAGTCTTCGCCCAGCTTGAGGCGCTGCACCACCTTGGCGAATTCGCTGTACCAGCGGTTCGTGTCACCTTGGGCGGGCCCGGAAATGATCAGCGGGGTACGGGCTTCGTCGATGAGGATGGAGTCAACTTCATCAACAATGGCAAAGTTGTGGCCGCGCTGGACCAGTTCCGACTTGTCCCACGCCATGTTGTCGCGCAGGTAATCGAAGCCGAATTCGTTGTTGGTGCCGTACGTGATGTCCGCGGCGTACATCTGCCGGCGGACAGCGGGATCCTGGTTGGACAGAATGCAGCCGCTGGTCAGGCCGAGGAAGCGGTACACCCGGCCCATGAGGTCTGACTGGTATTCGGCGAGGTAGTCGTTCACGGTGATGACGTGGACGCCCTTGCCCGTGAGGGCGTTGAGGTAGGCGGGAGCGGTAGCGACGAGGGTCTTGCCTTCACCGGTCTTCATTTCGGCGATGTTGCCGAGGTGGAGGGCCGCGCCACCCATCAGCTGGACGTCGAAGTGCCGCATCCCCAGGGTGCGCGAGGAGGCCTCACGTACGGCTGCGAAAGCCTCCGGCAGCAGGTCGTCCAAATGTTCGCCGTCCAGGTGGCGGGCACGCAGGCGATCGGTCTCCTCACGGAGCTCTGCGTCCGTGAACGTCTGGAACGATTCTTCGAGAGCATTAATGGAGTCGGCATAATTCCGAAGTTGCCGCAGGGTTTTTTTGTCACCCGTACGGAGAAGTTTTTCGATAAGTGATGCCACGTGAAGATACTCCCAGTCTGATGCTGCCGAATTCTGGCGTTTTTAGTCTACGGGAGAGACGCGGGCCACGCGGCCGCTGTTCCCTGAAAGCGGATCGGCCCGGTTCCCGGACCGGAGCGCCGCCGCGAGGGGCGCAGCCAGGTCCCCCACGGGGCTGACCACAACGTCCCCCAGCCCGAGCCATTCGGCCATGAGTTCCAGCTCCTGGGAAAGTTCGACGGCGGTCCCCGGCGGTGCGTCCTGCTCACCGTAGGCGGATCTGACCAGGAGATTTCCTGCCGCACGGTCCGCTTTCAGATCCACGCGGGCCACGATCCTGTCCCCCAGCAGGAACGGCAGCACGTAGTACCCGTAGCGCCGCCGGTGCTCGGGCGTGTAGATCTCGATCCGGTAGTGAAAGCCAAACAGTTCCTCCAGTCTGCGCCGCTCAAACACTAGGGAATCGAACGGGCTCAGCAGGGCCCGGCCTGCGGCCCTCCGCGGCACTCTGGCAGCGGAGTGCAGGAACACCTTCCGGTCCCATCCTGCAACGCTGACGGGCTCCAGCCTCCCGGCCGCGACAAGATCAGCCACGGCGGCGGCCGCAGCTTTGACGGGTGTGCGGAAGTAGTCTGCGAAGCAGCGAACGGTGCCGATGCCGTGGGCCTGGGCGGCGGCATCGATGAGGCGGCGGACCGCATCCACGGGATCCCGCCGGCTGTCCGTGACCGGCCGGCGGTCCGGCAGCACCCGTTCCGTGATGGCGTACCTGCGCTCGAACTGCTCGCTCCTGGACGCCGCGGAGATCAGGCCTTCCTCAAAGAGGTGCTCAAGAACCCTTTTGACGACGTTCCAGTTCCACCCCCAGTTCTCGGTCCGGCGGTCCTCGACATGCCCGATTTTCGCGGTCAGTTCCGCTGCCGTCAGGGGCTTTCCGGCGGCCAGGACAGCAAGGATTTTGCCGGTCACCCCTTCACGCAGGGCAGGGTCCAAGGCGCCCGCGCCCACCCATGAGCGTTTCTGCCACAGCACCAGATCCGGAAACAGTTCCGGCCGGATAAAACTGGCTTCATGCGCCCAGTACTCCATCATCCGGCGGGGATGCGTTCCGGACATCCGCTGCAGGATGCTGCGGTCGTAGTTCCCCAGCCGGGAAAAGAAGGGAAGGTAATGGCTCCGGGACAGCACATTGACGGAATCGATCTGAACCAGCTGGAGCCGGGCAAAGGTACGGCCCACCGCCCGTGAGCTCACGGGGCCGGCGGGCCGTCCTTTGTCGAGTCCTTGTGCTGCCAGTGCGATCCGCCGGGCCTGGTTAAGGCTCAGCGTTGCCGGCACAACAGTCCTTTCATTGACGGGTGGATAACACCCTAGACATTCGCAGCCTGATCGTCGGAACGGTAAGCCAGGATCTTTTCTTCAACCACGGTATCCCCGGGTTCGCATTCGTGGTCAAGGGTGATGACCCCGTAGGTCCAGCCGCGCCGGCGGTAAACGACGGAGGGCGTGTTGGTGGCTTTGTCGACAAACAGGTAGAAGTCGTGGCCTACGAGCTCCATGTTGTCCACGGCGTCATCGAGGCTAAGGGAGGCAGCGGGGAAAACCTTGCGCCGGATCAGTACCGGGGAGTCCCCTGCGGGAATGTCGTTTTCGAGGTCGTAAGGCGACGCTTCGGCAGGCGCTGCCTGCTCTTCACTTCGGTGGCTTGCCTCGACATAGAGAGGTTCACTGGTGCTGGCTGGCTCCAGTGAAGCAGTTGCTTCACGTACTGCCTTGGGGGTGTGGCGGCCGTGGTGGACCTTTTTGCGGTCCTTGGCCCGGCGGAGGCGCTCAAGCAGCTTGGTGTAGGCGAGATCAAATGCCGCGAACTTGTCAGCGGCGCTGGCTTCCGCGCGGATCACCGGTCCGCGGCCCAGAACGGTTACCTCAACTGTGAGTTGGTCGCCCGTCTGGCGTGCGTTTGTCTCTTTGGACACCTTCGCATCCACCCGCTGGACCTTGTCGCCCAGTGACTCGATCTTCGAGATCTTCTCACCGGCGTATTCGCGGAATCGGTCTGAGACCGTCAGATTTCGTCCGCTGATCATAAACTCCATGGTGCCCTCCAAATGACTTCGGTGACACGACGACGGCACTTCCCAGAGGCCGATCTGATTGACAGTCGAGCCCCTTTCCGAGCCGCCATCGAAAGGTACAACTTGTTCTTGGTACCCACCAACGACGTTAGTTCATAGCCACCGCTTATTCATCCTTTATTCGTTTATTTTTTCCCGGAAGGGCGGCTTTCCGCCGCTTGTGGGGCATCCGCTCCGCTCCCGGCTGAATCCGGCGGGCGTGTCGCCGCAAGCACCACGGCACCGGCCACGATGGCGCCGCTGAGGTGGAGGGCACGTGCCGCTTCGGCAAGGGTGGCACCCGTGGTGAGGACGTCGTCCACGATGATGCACCTGCGGCCGAGGACCTGCCTGCGCATGCGTCCTATGACCTTCATGGACCCCCTGACCCTGGCCGCCCTGGCTCCGCGGCCAAGTCCCTTCTGGCCCCCGGGCAGGTGCTGCAAAGCCGCCCGGCTCCGGGATTTCCTGAGTGCATCCACTACCGGCGGTCCGGCCCGGGTGCGGCGCTGCCGCCGCGCGGACAGCAAAAGATGGATGGGGCTGAAGCCGCGTTTGATGAAAGCACCTGTGCCGGACGGGACCGGAACCAGGCAGACGGCGTCGAGTCCTGCCGCTGCCTCGTCGATGCCGTGGCCAAGGCCCGTGGCAAGGACTGCCTTGAGCTGGTGTTGGCCGTGCCGCTTGAAGGACAGCAGGGCCTGCGCCAGTTCCTCGCGGTACACGCCGGCAGCGACAACGGGGAGGATCATGCCACCGTCCACTTTCATCAGGGCCGGCGCCTGTTCCTCGGCCCTGAACGGGTGCCTGGTCAGCAGGCGGACCTGGCGTTCACAGCCCACGCACAGTGCCTGGTCCTCGGCACCGCAGCAGACACAGTCCACCGGGAGCGCAAGTGCCAGGAGCTCGGCAGCGGCGACCGCCGCGAGATCCGCGGCGCGCAACCATGCGGTGGGCTGCCCGCCGCGGTGCTTGGCGGACGGCCGGGGCGGCAGTAAGTCCGGATCCGTGGGAGCCCTGGCGGGACAGTCCCCGGACCGCCGCGCCGTGTGTTCTTTTCGCACCCCTCCATGTTCAGCCGGTAGCGGCTGCCCGGGAAGCGGGTCAGGGGGTTATGTGGACAACCGCTATCCAGGGAAGGATGGGTCGATGGGACCCTTGAGCTGCGGCGACCAGCCGTTCCCGAGCCGCTGGAAGATCCCCTCGGCGGACTGGCCATAGATCTCCTCGGGACCGTTGCCTGCGCTGAGCCACACCAGGCCGGGCCAGGGAGCCAGCTGCTGGGGTTGCCCCGAGGTGAGGGACAGCAGTTCCGGTGTGACGTTGGCGCTGGCTGAGCCCTTCATCACGGCGACGGTTGTGTCGCTGACCCAGACCCCCTGCTCCGGATTGCTTTCGGTCACCAGGTTAATGGGGGTGGTCAGTTCCTTGGGCGTACCGTCGGCATTGCGGATGATTCCCGTTACCTGGACCTTGGTCTGTCCGTTCTGCTCGGAAATCACCAGAGCGCGGGCGCCCTCCCGCGAAACCTTGAGATCCTTGACGGTCCTGCCGGCCAGCCACGCCGGGGTCATGGTCACTGCGGGAACTGGCGCACCCTCGGCGACTCCCGCCGGCCGGTATGCCACCACTTCGGTACCGCCTGCCGCGCCCGGGCCGGCTGCCCACACCCAGTCGTGAAGGCTGAATGAGGGATGGGTGATGGTGCTTCGGGTGGTCAGGGCACGAGCCGGCTGGCCGGGCACCATGCTGTACAGCGTCGTCCGGCTTTCGTTTAGGAAAGCCACCGTTTGCGACACGGGTGACTCCGCCGGGTAACGCGGACCGAGCGAGGAGACCGGCTGCATGTCCGGGAGCGGGGACACCCTGTTGTTCTCATAGCGCACCAATTCGTTGCCGCTGACGGCAATCTCCCGCGCCGGCACGTTCTTGTCCCGCACAGGGGGCAGCACGGAGCCGTTGTCCTCCACCCGCACCAGATCCTGGTTGGCGCGGAGTTCAACATTGACGACGTCGGGCTGGCTGCGGAACGTCAGAGCCAGCTGCGTCTGCATCCGGAGCCGGTCCTCCGTGGAAGCCTCGGTGAGTTCCTTGGCAGAAAGGTCCACCTGGGCTGCGCCGGAGACCACCGGGACGGATTCGCGCGCCAGTTTCATGCCGGACGGGAAGGCGCTCACCACGGCTCCCCGCAGATAGGGCGCCGGGCCGGCCAGCAGCGCGCTGGTCATGGCCTTGACCGTCTTGTTTTTGATGAACCAGCGGACGTCCGGAACGGCGTAAGTAAAACCGGGGTCGTAGAAGTAGATGGGGTATGCCCCGTAGATGACCTTGAACGTCTCCTCCGGGATCGCCGTCCCGTTGGGGATCGCCGAAATCCGCCACTCACCATCCACCTGGGTGAGCGTCACCGGGATGTTTTCGATGGTTCCTTCGGGCGACTGCGTGGCAATCCCGTCGACATCCACGGTGTAAGCCACGTCCAACTGGTAGTTATAGACGTTTTCGACGCCGGTCTCCACCACGGTCGCTGACCGGTAAACCAGGGCCCGCTGGTCCGGTTTCCAGGATACGGAGGCTGCCTGGGTGAGGTACTCCCGCGCTACCGCATAGTCGCCCTCGTACCCGGAACCTGCCCGGTAGAAATAGTCGATGATGTTCTCGGGAGTGGCACCGGCCTGCGGCGCGGCCGGGAGGAACACCGGGGCATTCACATTGCCTGCGCTGCCTTCCTCGCTCTTACCCACCGGTCCGGACGTGGGGATCCGGGCACAGGAGGCGAGGAGAACCATCACCACCAGCAGAACCGCGGCATGCAGCAGCCCACGCCTCGTGTAACCGGCCGCCGCTGTTTGCTTCATGGCTGATCCTTCGTTGGGGTGGTGCGGGCCGCCGCACGGGCACCGGAAAGGCCTGGACCAACGGACCCCTCAGCAATGCGGGCATCCGCGGCAGCTTTCGTGGCCCGGCCCTCGCTAGGTCCGTCGCTGCGTTCGGCGCCGGGGCCGCCGTTGCGTTCGGCGCCGGGGCCGCCGCTGAGGCCGCTGCCGAGTCCGGCGTCCGAAGCACTGGGTTCGGTCCCGCGTGCAGGGCCGGATCCCGGTCCGAACACCAGGATGTCCCCGTCGTGGTGGCTGGTCGGCAGGACGATGTCCCCCGGCTCGAGCTGGACGGGCGATCGGTCGATCTCCTCGCCCTGCCGCAAGGGAATAGTCAGCCGGAAATTGGATCCGCTGCCTTTGTTGCCCCACGCCTGCAGCCACCCGTTGTGAAGTTTGGTGTCCTCCATGGCGATGGACAGGCCCAGGCCGCTGCCTCCGGTGGTGCGTGCGCGCGCAGGATCAGCGCGCCAGAACCGGTCAAAGACGCGGGCAGCCTCAGCCGGCGTCATGCCGAGACCCTGGTCCCGTACGGCGACTCCCACGGCTGTCTGGTTGGCGGCCACCGTTACGGTGACCGGCTTGCCTTCCCCGTGTTCCACCGCATTCAGGATGAGATTCCGCAGGATTCGGTCGATCCGCCGTGCGTCCATTTCCGCCACGATGCCCGTCTCGGGCGCGCGCAGGATAATTTCCGATCCATACTCCGCGGCCACCGGGGCCGCTCCCTCAATGACATGGGCGATGACCTGCACGATGTCCTCGGGTTCGGCGTCGAGCATGGCCACGCCCGCGTCGAAGCGGGAAATCTCCAGGAGGTCCGCAAGCAGTGACTGGAACCGCTCCACCTGGTTATAGAGAAGTTCCGCGGACCGCTTGTTAATGGGGTCAAAGTCGTGGCGGGCATCAAAAAGAACCTCGGCCGCCATCCGCACCGTTGTGAGCGGTGTCCGGAGTTCGTGCGAAACGTCGGACACAAAGCGCTGCTGCATCTGGGACAAGGTGGCCAGCTGTGTGATCTGTTCCTGGAGGCTGGCAGCCATGTGGTTGAACGAGGCACCGAGACGGGCCACTTCATCCTCGCCTTTGACCACCATTCGCTCCTGCAACTGCCCGGCGGCAAGCTTCTCGGACACCAGCGCCGCGTGGCTGACCGGACTGACCACGTTCCGCGTGACGTACCAGGCGATGGCCCCGATCATCAGCACCAGCACGGCGCCGCCGGCCAGCAGCACGCCCTGGATCTCGTTGAGAGTCTGCTGGGCGGTGTTGAGGTCGTAAATCAAATACAGCTCGTATACGGTTCCGTTGAAGGTGACCAGGTTTCCGACGGCGATGCCCGGCCTGTCCTCGGTGCCCACCGGGATTACCGTGGAGGCCCAGTACTGGTCCTTGCCCGAGTCCTGCACGGCCTTCCGCAGGTCCGGCGGGATGACGCTGACAGTCAGCTGGTCTGAAGCCCGTGACTCCACCCAGCGGTTCCTGGGCTTGGTCTGCTCCGGCTTGGCCTCGAAAACGTAGCGGCGCTGGATGACGGAGCCGCGGCCCTCCACCGCGTTCAGGGTGTCGTACACCAGGGTGATGACGCTGGACTGATCGGTGACCTGGGCGCCGTCAAACGTCTCCTGCACCTGTTTGACGTTGTAGCGGGTCTCGGACTCAGCCTGCGTCAGCCGCTCCTGGAAGAGGTTGTTGGCGATCTGGTTGGAAAGGTACGCGCCCACGGCACCGAAGGACGTGACGGCCAGCAGGAGGGTGGTCAGGACTGTCCGGAACTGCAGGGACCGGCGCCAGCGCCGCTGCACCGAACGCGCCAGAAAGCGCATGGCCGGGAAGAACCGGCTCAGCCCGACGCGGACAAGGCGGGCCACCCGGAGTGCAACGATGATGCCGCGGCGCCGCCAGATCCGCGCACGGAAAGGCAGCGCCGCCAGTTCCGCGGGCAGCGCGTCTGTGTGTTCGGGGCCCTTGGCCGCTGCCGGATCCGGAGCGTGCGGGCCTTCTGGTCCCGAGGGCTCAGGAACCTGCTTTGTAGCCGACACCACGAACCGTCAATACAACTTCCGGGGCTTCCGGGTCCCGCTCAATCTTGGACCGGAGCCGCTGTACATGAACGTTGACCAGCCTGGTGTCTGCCGCGTGGCGGTAGCCCCACACCTGTTCCAGCAGCAGCTCCCGGGTGAACACCTGCCACGGCTTCCGCGCCAGCGCCACGAGGAGGTCGAATTCCAACGGGGTCAGGGAAATGCGTTCGTCGGCCCGCTTTACGGTATGGCCGGCAACGTCGATGGTGACGTCCGCGATCCGCAACGTTTCGGGCGCCTTCTGGTCGCCCGGCCGCAGCCGCGCCCTGACGCGGGCAACCAACTCGGCAGGCTTAAAGGGTTTGGGCACATAATCGTCGGCCCCGGACTCGAGCCCCCGGACGACGTCGGACGTGTCGGATTTCGCGGTGAGCATCACGATGGGCACGTCAGACTCCGACCGGATCTGCCGGCAGACCTCGATCCCGTCCACGCCGGGGAGCATAAGATCGAGCAGCACGAGGTCCGGCTTCGATGAACGGAAAACGTCAAGCGCCTGGCCGCCGTCAGCGCAAAAGACGGGGTCAAAGCCGTCATTACGCAGAACAATTCCAATCATTTCGGCCAGCGCTTCGTCATCGTCAACTACCAGAATGCGTGCCTTCATAGTTATATATTCCCCTATTGGACTAGGTTTGTCCTGTTCAACGCCCTCCGACATGGCGCAGCACGCGGGAGGGCAGTGTCTTCCGGCCGGTACATTGGAAGCAACCGCGGCGCCGCCGGCGGCCACCGTCCAGGAGGTCATTGATGAACGTACCGATCTACCAGCAGGCCCTGGGCAAGGACTTCACCCGGCTGCAACCTGAGCTGCAGGAGTACTTTTCGCTCCTGCCGGGCTCCGGACATTATGGCTTTGGTGAGGGCGTTTTCGACGTCGCCGGCTGCCGGCAGGCGTGGTTGCGGCCGTTGCTGAAGCTCACGTCCGGGGAAGAGGCGTTCTTTCCCGAATTCGGTGAGAGCGTCCCGTTCCGGATCGAAAACCATGCCCATCTTGATCCTTTCGGGCGCCCCAGCCTCACGGCCCGGCGCGAGATCCGCTTCCCGGGCCGCAGCAGGATTTTCCAGGACACCACCAGCCTGGTGGAATCCGACGGCGGCCCCCGGCTGGTGGACTACCTGGGAAGGTTCCGGCGCATGGTCACGGACCTGAAGCTCAGCGTCACGGACGAGGGCCGGCTGCGCGGGGTGTCAGAGGACTCCCGGCTGTTCCTCGGCCACCTGCGCCTGCCGCTGCCGGCAGCCTTGGATGCGAAGGCCTACGCCGAGCAGTGGTGGGAGGAAGACGCCGACGGCGCCGGGCGGCACCGGATCCAGGTCAAGGTCCTGCAGCCGCAGATCGGGGAGGTGCTGGTCTATGCCGGCCACATGCAGTACCGCCTGCGCCCCTACGTTGGCGGCAGCTCCGCACAGGACTTCCTGCCCGGTTACGCACGGCCGGACCGTTGGGAAGCCCGGATGTAACCTGCCGCCCAGCCACGGCGGGGTCAGCCGTGCACGCGCTGGTTCAGCCCGTCAGCCACCTGGGTCAGCCTGCCGAGCACGGCTGTGGCGGCCGCCGGCGTAAGGGCCGCCAGTCCCCCGGCGGGAGTGACACGCACACTGCCCAGGGACGACGCCGGCAGCCCCATCTGGTGCCACGGCCGCCAGACCGATTCGACGGCGTCGGCCACTTTGGGCAACGCGCGGCCGGGGTCAAGCGCGCCGGCCCAGACCCGTTTGCCCGCTTCCACGGCGCCGGCCAACTGCTCCCACTGCCGCGATGTCAGCGCCTGCAAGGGAACGGCCACGCCGTCCGCACCTGCGGCCACGATCCGGTCGATGGGGGCCTCCACTTCGGGCACGGAGACAACGATTTCGACGGCGCCCGCAGCCCTCAGCGCCTCAATGACCAGCTGCCAGGACTCGGTGACCTCCTGGCCGGCTACCGAGCGCAGGGTCCGGTAACCGCTCGACGTCGGAATGGTGCCGGCAAGCACGGCCGCAATATCAGGTTCATCGATTTGGACCACCAGCTTCGCGCCCGGCACCGCGCTGGACACCCGGGACAGGTAGGCGCCCACCCCGGCGGCCAGCGATTCGGTGATGTCCCGGCGTGCACCGTAGTCGATCAGGGCGCGTTCGCCGTTGTGCAGGTGCAGGCCCGCCGCGAGGCTAAGCGGCCCCAGCAGTTGCACTTTGAGTTCGCCCGCGGAAGTGTCCTCACCGCCTGCCACATCAGCCAGGACGTTGATGTCGGTGGACAGCGCCGAAACGGCCCGGCGGTAATCCTTGCCGGGCCGGTCCACGAGCCGCCAGCCGTAGGGCTGAACGTCCACAGCCAATTCCACCAGCAGCGAGGCCGTGCGGCCCAGAGCATCCGAACCCACCCCGCGGTCCGGAAGTTCCGCCAGGAAAGGCAGGTGCGGGCTGCCGAGTTCGCCCCGGACGATCCGCGCGGCCTCCAGCGGGTCCTCCCCCGGCCAGGGGCCCGGCGCGGTAGCTGTTACTTCCACTCTGCGGCGGCCTGATGGTCCTCGGCGATGGCTTCGTGATGACGGATGACCTCACCGATGATGAAATTCAGGAACTTTTCGGCAAACGCGGGGTCAAGGTGGGCATCCTCAGCCAGCCGCCGCAGCCGGGCGATCTGGGCGCTTTCGCGGCCCGGATCGCCCGCCGGAAGCCGGTGCGCAGCCTTGAGGAAGCCCACCTTCTGCGTCGCTTTGAACCGCTCGGCAAGGAGATAGACCAGGGTGGCATCGATGTTGTCGATGCTTGACCGGATGGACAGCAGTTCCGCCATCACCGAGTCATCCACCTGGCCGGCCAGCGAACTTGCGGCGGCGTCGTAGGTTTCGGCGTCGGGAACATCATGGTTTTGCTGCGTCATGCTCCAAGTCTATGTGGCCAGCAGAGCCCGGTGTGCCGCCCTTCGCCGTGCCTGTTCGTCGGGGTCGGGCACGGGCAGGGACGCGATCAGCCGCTTGGTGTAGTCGTGCTGCGGCGCGCCCATCACCTGGCTGCCGATCCCCTGTTCCACCAGTTTGCCCTTGTACAGCACGCCCACCCATTGCGACAGGATGTCCACCACTGCGAGGTCGTGGCTGATGAACAGGGCAGCGAAGCCGAACTCCGCCTGGATGTCCTTGAAGAGTTCAAGCACCTTCGCCTGCACCGACACGTCCAGCGCCGACGTCGGTTCGTCAGCGATCAGCAGCCTGGGGTTCAGGATGAGGGCACGCGCCAAGGACGCCCGTTGCCGCTGGCCGCCGGAGAGCTCGTGCGGGTAGCGGTCGGCATACGACGCCGGCAGCTGCACTGATTCGAGCAGCTCCCCCACGCGCTTGCGGGCCTGCGCCGGGCTGGGATTGGTGTGGATGATCATAGGCTCCGCCACGCAGTCGCCGATGGTCAGTTGGGGGTTGAAGGATGCGGCCGGGTCCTGGAAGACGAAGCCGATATCCTTCCGGTGGGGTTTGAAGGTCCGTTCCTTGAAGTTCAGCATTTCGTAGCCGAGCACTTTGAGGCTGCCCCCGGTGGTCCGGTTCAGCCCGGCAATGGCCCGCCCGATGGTGGTCTTTCCCGAGCCGGATTCGCCGACCAGGCCAAAAACTTCTCCTTCGGAGACCGTGAAGCTGACACCGTCCACTGCCTTGAACGCCGGTGTCCCCAACCGGCCGGGGTACTCGATGGTCAGGTCCGTTGCTTCGACCAGCACCGGTGCGTTCCTGTGGGCGCGTTCCGTGAGGCCTTCCGACGCCGAATTCCGGCCGAGGTGCGGCACGGCGGCCAGCAGCTTCCTGGTGTAGTCCTGTTTGGGTTCCGCGAACAGCACCCGGGCGGAGGCTTCCTCCACCACGTCGCCCTGGTACATCACCACCACGCGGTCCGCGAGGTCCGCGACGACGCCCATGTTGTGGGTGATCAGCACGATGGATGTGCCGTACTTGTCCCGCAGGTCCCGCAACAGCTCAAGGATCTCCGCCTGGACGGTGACGTCCAGTGCGGTGGTGGGCTCGTCCGCCACGATGAGGCCCGGGTTGAGGGCGAGCGCCGCCGCGATCACCACGCGCTGCTTCTGACCGCCGGAGAACTGATGCGGATAATAGTTGACGCGGTGCTCCGGGTCCGGGATACCCACTTTGCGCAGCGCCTCGATGGCCCTGGTTTTGGCCTCTTTGGCTGTGACCCGCCTGCCGTCGGTGGTGTGGGCACGAATGCCCTCGGCAATCTGCCAGCCGACGGTGAAAACCGGATTCAGCGCCGTGGATGGTTCCTGAAACACCATGGCCACGTCGCGGCCGCGGATCTGCCGCAGCTTCGAGGCGCTCACGCTGATCACGTTGTTGCCATTTATCAGCACCGCCCCCTCGCTGGCGGCGGTTTCGGGCAGGAGCCCGAGGATGGTCTTGGCCGTGACTGTCTTCCCGGATCCGGATTCGCCCACAATGGCCAGGACTTCCCCGGGGCGTACGTCCAGGCTTACATCCTTGACCGCGTAGACGTCCCCGCCATCGGTAGCGAACGTGACTTTCAGGTGGTCGATTTCGAGGACATGTCCCGCGGGTTGCCCGGCGCTGGTGTTGATGATCTCCGGGCCGCTCATGCGGTCACCTCCGTCTGGTTCTTTGATTCTCTGCCTTTGCCCTTGGTTCCTGCGCGCCGGCGTCCCCGCAGGCGGGGGTCGTTCAGGTCATTCATGCTCTCTCCCACCAGGGTCAGCCCGAGGACCGTGAGCACGATCGCCGCACCCGGAAACACGCCCGTCCACCAGATACCTGATGACGCATCAGACATCGCCTTGTTCAGGTCGAAGCCCCATTCGGAAGCGGAGCTCGGTTCGATGCCGAAGCCGAGGAAGCCCAGACCGGCCAGGGTGAGGATGGCCTCCGACGCGTTCAGCGTGAAGATCAGGGGAAGCGTCCGGGTGGCGTTGGCGAAAATGTGCCTGCCGATGATCCGTGCACTGGAGGCGCCCACCACCTGGGCGGACTCCACGAACGGTTCGGCTTTGAGCCGGATGGCTTCAGCCCTGATCACGCGGAAATACTGCGGCACAAAGACGGCTGTGATGGCAAACCCGCAGGCGAGGATTCCGCCCCAGAAGCCGGACTGTCCTTTGTTGATGGCAATGGAAACCACGATGGCCAGGAGGAGGGTAGGGAAGGCGTAGATTGCGTCCGCCACCACAACCAGCACCCGGTCCAGCCAGCCGCCAAAGTAGCCGCTGACGAGTCCCAGGAAGACCCCGAGGAAGATGGCCATGACCACAGCGACGACGATCACCGTGGCCGCCGTCTGCGATCCCCAGATCACCCGCGAGAACACGTCGTAGCCACCCACCGTGGTACCCCAGAGGTGTTTGCCGCCCGGGGCAGCCTGCGCGGGGAAGGTCCCGCCGTCGTCGGATATCTGCGAGTAGCCGTAGGGTGCGAGCAGCGGGGCAAAAACGGCAGTCACCAGGAACACGGCGCACAAGACAACGCCGATCAGCAGCATGGTGCGCTGCAGGCCGACGCTGCGCCGGATGTGGGACGAAACGGGCAGCCTGTCCAGCAGGGACTTTTTGGCGGGCCTGAAGGCTTCGGTGCTCATCAGTACCTCACCCGCGGATCGATCAGGGCGGCCAGGATATCCACCACAAAATTAGTGACAGCCACAATGACGGCCAGCAGCATCACAATGCCCTGGACCGCCACAAAGTCGCGCGCTGTCAGGTACTGCGCCAGCTGGTAGCCCAGGCCTTTCCACTCGAAGGTGGTCTCGGTCAGGACGGCGCCGCCGAGCAGCAGCGCGATCTGCAGGCCCATGACGGTGATGATGGGGATCAGCGCCGGTTTGTAGGCATGCTTGGTCACCAGCCGGTATTCACTGACGCCGCGGGACCGGCCGGCCTCGACGTAGTCCTTGCCGAGGGTCCCGATCACGTTGGTGCGGACCAGCCGCAGGAAGACACCGGCTGTCAGGAGCCCCAGCGCGATGGCAGGCAGGACCGCGTGGTGGATGATGTCGCCGAAGGCTGCCAGGTCGTTGCTCCGCAGGGCGTCCAGCCAATAGATGCCGGTGGGCGCCGACAAGCGGCTCATGGCCAGTTCGGTTGTGGTGGACGCGCGGCCGGCCACGGGAAACCAGCCCAGGCCGACGGAGAAGGTGAGCTTCAGGAGCAGGCCCGCGAAGAAGACAGGCGTGGCGTAGCAGAGGATGGCGAAGAAGCGCAGCAGGGCGTCCGAAACCTTGTCCCGCTTGTGTGCCGCGAACATGCCGAGCGGGATGCCCACCAGGAGCGCCACAATGAGGGAGTTAATGGCCAGTTCAAGGGTGGCCGCGCCGAATTTGGTGAGCATCTCAATCACGGGCCTGCCATCGGAAATGGTGCGGCCGAAGTTGCCCGTGGCGATGTTGCCGAGGTATTCGATGTACTGGATGAAGAGGTTGCGGTCGTAACCGGCCTGGTGGACCAGGATGTCGATTTGCTCCTGTGGGAGGCGTCCGCCCTGGGCAGCGGTGATGGGATCGCCGGTGATCCGCATGAGAAAGAACACCAGCGTGACGAGAATGAAGATTGTGGGGAAGATCAGCAGGAAGCGGACCAGGATGTACTTCCCGAGGCCACCTCCCGCGGATTTGGATTTGGGGGCCGCCACTGTTGGCGGCGGCGCATCAATCAAGGTGGTCATGCTGTCCCTGCTTGTTTGAAACTGGAAATTGGGGACCCAAAACGCAGGAGGCGAGGCCGCGTGGCCCCACCTCCTGACGCGGGTTATGTGGCGTTACGAGAGCCTGCTGTTATTTGGAAACCTGGCCGAGCCGGAACTTGAAGGAAGCGTCGAGGGTGGAATCCACGCCCTTCACGTCCTTCCCGGAGACGGCAACCTGGGCACCCTGCAGCAGCGGCAGCGTTGAGATGTCCTTGGCAAGGAGGTTCTGGATGTCCTGGACCTGCTTCTCACGGGCGGCCTTGTCGCCGTTGACGAGCTGCTGGGCGATCAGGGCTTCAACTTCGGGGTTGGAGTAGTGGTTCTTCATGAAGCCGCCGCCAACAAAGAACGGCGTGAGGTAGTTGTCCGGATCGCTGAAGTCGGGGAACCAGCCCAGCTGGAAGACCGGGTAACCGTCAGCCTTGGAGGTCTTGTTGTAGGTGACCCACTCGGTTGACTGCAGGTCCACCTTGAACAGACCGCTCTTCTCCAGCTGGTCCTTGATGGCCGCGTATTCGTCACCGGAGGACTTGCCGTAGTGGTCCGGGTTGTACTGGAGTTTGATGGTCACCGGGCTGGTGATGCCGGCGTCGGTCATGACCTGCTTGGCCTTGTCCGGGCTGGGCTTGCCGGAACCGTCCCCGTAGGCCTGCTTGAAGGATTCGTTCGCACCGAGGAAGCCTGAGGGCACGTTGGACCACATGGGCAGGTAGGTGCCCTTGTAGACCTGGTCCGAGATGGCCTGGCGGTCCACGAGGTTAGCCACGGCCTGGCGCACGGCCAAGGCCTTCTTCGGGTCAGCTTCCGGGGTCTTGGCACCGAAGGGCATGATGTCGAAGTTGAACACGATGTAGCGCATCTCGCCGCCGGGCCCAACGTTGACCTTGACGTTGGAGTCCTTCTTGAGGTCGTCAATGTCCGTGGCACTCAGGCTGCGGTTGGCAACATCGATCTGGCCGCCCTTGACCTCAAGCTTCATGTTGGTCTGGTCGGTGTAGTACTTGACGGTGGCGCCGTCGTTGGCAGGAGCGCCCAGGACACCCTTGTAGTCGGGCCAGGCCTTCAGGCTCACCAAGGTGTTCTTGTTGTAAGAGTCGATGGTGTAGGGGCCGTAGAAGGCGTTGGCCTTGACGATGTCCTCGTCGCTGAGGAGCTTGTCCGCCGGGAAGACCTCGTCATCCACGATCGGGCCGGCCGGGCTCTGCAGGATCTGGGCGAATGTCTGGTCGTTGGCCTGCTTCAAGGTGAAGACCACGGTGGTGGCGTCCGGCGCGGCAATCGATTCGATATTGGCCAGCAGAGACGCCGGACCGTTGGGATCGTTGATTTTGAGCTGGCGGTCAAAGGAGAACTTGACGTCCTTGGAGTCCAGCACGTGCCCGTTGGCCCACTTGAGTCCGCTCTTGAGCTTCACGGTGAACTCGGTGGGCTTGGTGAAGGACGAGGATTCCGCCAGGTCCGGCACGGGATCCGCGCCGCCGGGCTTGGAGTTCAGCAGGAAGGAGAACACCTGGTTCATCAGCATGAACGAGCCATTGTCGTACGAACCGGCCGGGTCCAGGGCGGTGACTTTGTCGGTGGTGCCGTACGTTATGACGCTGCTGGCACCGCCCGATGCCGTGCCGCCGCCTCCACCACCTGAGGGGCCCGTGCAGGCAGTCAAGGCGAAGGCGGAAATGCCTGCGAGCGCGATGGCGCTCCGCAAGGCTTTGGTGTTCTTGGTCATCTTTGAACTTTCTGTCCGATGAGTGCGCGTTGTACCTCCGCCCGGAGCTGTTACTCGGGGCGGCGGCGCGCTGTCCTGATGCCTAGATTCAATCAGACGCCGGGCTCATCAACCGGCTTATTTGTGAGTTGAGACACAAAATTTACCTGAACGGTGCGGACATTCTGCCCAGGCGTGTCCCGGGCGCCTAAAGTTCGGCGCGCTGCAGCGACCGGGCAGCGTCAATGGTGGCCTGGCCAAGGACGCGGCTGCCTTGGTACAGGACCACCGTCTGGCCGGGAGCCACTCCGCGCAGCGGCTCGGTCAGCGTCACCAGCAACTGCGGGGCGTCGCCGGAGACCATGCGGGCCGTTGCCGGGACCGGGTCGCCGTGGGCGCGCACCTGCGCGTGGCACTCAAATTCGGCCCCGGTTTCAATTTCGGCAATGGGCAGGCCTGCCCAGGAAACCTTGATGCCGCGGATCTCGTCGATGGCCAGCAGGGCCTGGGGCCCCACCACCACCTTGTTTTCCTTCGGCCGGATTTCCAGCACGAACCTCGGCTTGCCATCCGCGGCCGGCGTGCCCAGCTTCAGCCCGCGCCGCTGGCCAACCGTAAAGGCGTTTGCACCGGGATGCTCGCCCACCTTGGAGCCGGTTTCATCCACGATGTCGCCGGTGGTCATCTCGATTTTTTCGGCGAGCCAGCCGGCGGTGTCGCCGTCGGGGATGAAGCAGATGTCGTGACTGTCAGGCTTGTTCGCCACGGACAGCCCGCGGCGCTCGGCCTCTGCGCGCACTTCAGCCTTGGAGGGCGTCTCGGCCAGCGGGAACATGGAGTGCTTGAGCTGCTCGTGGGTCAGCACGCCCAGGACGTAACTTTGATCCTTTGCCCAGTCCGCCGCGCGGTGGAGTTCCGGATTCCCGTCCGGGTCGGTGATGACTTTGGCGTAGTGCCCCGTGCAGACGGCGTCGAAACCCAGCGCAATGGCCTTCTCCAGCAGGGCAGCAAACTTGATCCGCTCATTGCACCGCATGCAGGGATTGGGCGTGCGGCCGGCCGCGTATTCGTCGATGAAATCCTGGACCACGTCTTCCTTGAAGCGCTCCGAGAAGTCCCAGACATAATAGGGAATGCCGAGCACATCGCAGGCCCGCCAGGCATCGCGAGAGTCTTCAATGGTGCAGCAGCCCCGGCTGCCCGTCCGCAGGGTGCCGGGCATCCTGGACAGCGCAAGGTGAACGCCGACGACGTCGTGGCCGGCTTCCACGGCACGTGCTGCGGCTACGGCGGAATCTACTCCGCCGCTCATGGCTGCTAAGACTCGCATGCTGGCTTTCTGTTGGGGTTCAGGGTGTTGCAGGCACCGGTGCCGGGCGCTGGCCAGGCGGCCTGCGCGGATAACACAAGGCCTGCCGAACTATTCTACCGGCACGCCGATTCCTGCCCAAAAGTCCTTGACTGCCCGGGCCACCACTTCTAAAGTCAGCATTAACAGTTTTAGATACGGGTAAGCGTCGGGAAGCAGGCGGACATGGCTGTTCAGGACATCGTCATTGCGGGGGGCGGCTTGGCTGGAGCCACCGCCGCCAAAACCCTCCGGGCCGAAGGCTTCACCGGACGGGTGACCGTCGTGGGCGCCGAACACCACCACCCCTATCTCCGGCCGCCGCTGTCCAAGGAATACCTGCTGGGCAAGGCCGCGGAGGACGCCGTCCCGGTGGTGCCGGAGGGCTGGTACGCAGAGAACGACGTCGGCCTCCGCCTCGGCGTCCGGGTCACCGCCCTGCGGCCCAAGGAGCGGACAGTGGAGCTGGCGGACGGCTCGACCCTGGCGTACGGCTCCCTTCTCCTGGCCACCGGGGCAACGCCCCGGCACTTGCCGCTGCCCGGCAGTGACCTGGCCGGCGTGTCCACGTTCCGCACCCTGGATGACAGCAGGCGACTGCGCAGCCGCCTCGCTGACGGCGGCAAAAAGGTGGTGATGGTGGGTTCAGGCTGGATCGGGATGGAACTGGCGGCCGCGGCGGCCGCCTACGGCAACAGCGTCACCTTGCTGGGGCTGGAGGATATTCCGCTTGCGGGTGCCATTGGTCCGGAGCTGGGACTGTTCTTCCGGGGTTTGCACGAAGCCAACGGCGTCAGCTTCCGGCTACCCGCCTCGGCAAAGGAGATTACCGGAAAGGATGGTGGTGCCAGCGGCGTCATCACGGACACCGGGGAACTGCTCCCTGCGGACATCGTGATCATCGCCGTGGGGGTGGTGCCGGACACTGCGCTCGCCGGGGCCGCGGGCCTGGCCCTGGACAACGGCATCCTCACTGACTCCTCACTGCGAACCAGTGAACCAGGCATCTACGCCGCCGGCGACGTCGCCAACGCGTTGCATCCCTTTACCGGTCGGCATCATCGCAGCGAGCACTGGTCGAATGCCCTGAACGGGGGGAAAGTGGCAGCCAAGGCGATGCTGGGCCAGGACGCCATGCTCAGCACCATCCCGTATTTCTACACGGACCAGTTCGACGTCAGCATGGAGTATTCGGGCTTCCCCACCCTTGCCGCCGGCACCGAACCCGTGATCCGCGGGTCCCTGGAGGCCAAGGAGTTCATCGCTTTCTGGCAGCGGGATTCCGGGGTCGTTGCGGGCATGAGCGTCAACTGGCCGCGGAAGTCACAGCCGGGGGCCCAGAAGACCATCAAAGCCCTCATTTCGGCCCGGACGCCCGTTCCGGCGGAGCGCCTGGCGGACCACTCCGCCGGGCTCGATCAGCTCCTGCCGGAACCAGCCTGACGCGCCACGGTGCCCGCAGTCTGGATGGAGGATTCGTGGCCGGCCATTCCCGCCTGCCGCGCGCGCTCGTAGGCCGCGGGAAGGGCCGCCAGCAGGGCATCAACATCGGCCTCCGTCGAGGCATGACCCAGCGTAAAACGCTGGGCGCCGCGGGCGGTTTCCTCATCCAGACCCATGGCCAGCAGGACATGGGACGGCCGCGGCACGCCGGCGGTACACGCGGAACCGGTGGACGATTCCACACCGGCAAGGTCCAGCAGGAACAGCAGCGAATCCCCTTCGCACCCGGGGAAGGTGAAGTGGGCGTTCCCCGGCAGCCGCCCCGCTCCCGGCGCCCCGCGCAGCACGGCCTCGGGCACACGCTGCAGGACGCCGTCGATTAGCCGGTCACGAAGGGCCGAGATCCGCGCAGTCTCCGCTTCCAGATGGCCCGTGGCAGCTTCGGCCGCCGCAGCGAACGCGGCAATTGACGCCGTGTCCAGGGTGCCGGAGCGCACGTCGCGCTCCTGGCCGCCGCCGTGCTGCACCGGAGTCAGCTTGACCGCCCGCCCCAGCAGCAGGGCGCCCACACCCACCGGACCGCCGATCTTGTGGCCGGAAACAGACATGGCGTCCAGCCCTGACGCCTTGAAGTTCAGTGGCACCGATCCGAAGGCCTGAACCGCGTCGGAGTGAACCGGCACGCCGGCTGCGTGCGCCAGTTCCACGATGCGACGCACGGGCTGGATGGTCCCCACCTCGTTGTTGGCCCACATCACTGTTACGAGGGCGATGGAGCCGGGATCCCGCGACAGCTCAGCTGCCAGCACCTCAAGGTCCACCACGCCTTCGCTGTCCACGGGCAGCCAGGTGACGTGGGCGCCTTCGTGGCGTTCCAGCCATTCCACCGTGTCCAGCACCGCATGGTGCTCGACGGCGGAGCACAGGATGCGGCGCCGGGAGGGGTCCTCGCCGGACCTGGACCAGAACAGGCCCTTCACCGCCAGGTTGTCCGACTCAGTGCCGCCGGACGTAAAGATGACCTCGGAGGGATGGGCGCCTGCCGCCGTCGCGATGGCTTCCCTAGCGTCCTCTACGGACCGCCGGGCACGGCGCCCTGAACTGTGCAGGGACGACGGGTTGCCGGTGCGGGAAAGTTCCCGGGTCAGGGCGGCCAGCGCCTCCGCAGAAAGTGGTGTGGTGGCTGCATGATCAAGGTAGACGGGCACGGATCAATTCTAGCCGGGCCGGCGGGGATGGCTTCAGGACGGTGCGCCCCGTCCAGCGATCCTGGCGCAACACTGCCCCTGGACACTGTTCGGCGCGACGCAGTCCTCAGGCTCGCCGCACGCCGCGGCGGCGCCCCGAAGGAAGGAACCGTTCATTGCGCAGACCACGCCCGGATGCCCGTCCGAAAGCCGGTGAAACGGGCAGTTGGCCAGCACCAGGCCCCCTTCCCCGTCGGGCCGCGGGTCATAGCCCTCCCCGGCCATGAACTCCGTCAGGCTCCCCGCCCCGGCCGCCAGCTCCCGGCCCTTGCGGTACGACGTCATACGCAGTGAGTCGCCCACCGCCTCGCCCGTTGACGTGGAGTGCTCAATGGCTACGGCGAGGAGTTCCCCGGCCAAATCGTAGTTCCGGTCGGGTACCGAGGCATTTACTTCGTTCGCTGCCGGCCGGTACATCTTGGCGGGACGCCCGGAGCCCGGGCCGGTCCTGCCGGCGGATTTGTGGAACTCCACGGCCAGCAGGCCATCCTGGACCAGCTTGTCGAGATGGAAGGACGCTGTGCTTCGCGGCAAGCCCAGGGCGTCCGCGGCGTCGTCGCGCCCAACAGCTGTGTCCGAGGAGGCCACCAGTTGGAAGAGCTGGCGGCGTTTTTCGTCGCCGAGCGAGGCGATCGCCGTCACCCGGCGGGTCCATGGAGGTCTGCGCACTGGGGAACCCTTCTTTCTAAAAACAATATCCATTGCTTAATCTGCTGGCGTTTTCTAAAATTATGATACCTACTTTTAGAAGGAGAGCACCATGAAAACCACTACAGACACCAGCACCACCGGGCGCCTTTCCACCATGGCGCCGGAGCGTCAGGCATTCGTCCTCCTCCGGACTGTGTTCACCGTCGCTCCCATCGTGTTCGGGCTGGACAAGTTCACGAACATCCTCACCGACTGGACCACTTATCTGGCACCCGTTGCCACCTCAGTTGTCCCGGTCACCCCGCAGACCTTCATGTACATGGTCGGGGTGGTGGAGATCATTGCCGGCATCATGGTGGCCGTCCGCCCCCGCTTCGGTTCGCTGCTGGTGGCCGTCTGGTTGCTGGGAATCATCGTCAACCTCCTCGTCCTGGGTGAGTACTACGATGTAGCCCTGCGGGACTTCGGCCTGTTGGTCGGCGCACTTGCCCTGAACCGGCTCGCACCCGTCGGGTCCTGGCACCGCCGGCGTTAGTTTCGCAGCGCCGCTAGTTCAGCGGCGGAAGCACCACGAGGCGCGCTGCCACCTCGGTCCGGGCACCCGCCAGGGTGGCAGCATCGGGGCACGAAACCGAGACATACACTGACGACGCGGCTGCGCCGAAAACCCTCGCCATGACAGCCCTTGATTTGGCACCGGACTGACCAGGCTCCTCCAAAACCAGCACCTCCACCACAGGACCGGGTTTGCCCGGCTCACCGCCCCACCGCAGTGTTGCCGTCTTCAGGTACGTGGGCAGGATAGTGGGATCAAGATAGGTGAACAGGGCCGCCGTGGACTCGCGGTCATCTGCGCGAACCAGCGGAGACTGGTTGGCCCGCACCTTGGCCGCCACCAGGCAGCCGTCGGCCTTCGCGTACCGGCTCTCACCGGCAACATTTTCCTTCACCGCGGTCCAGCCCGGCGCATTTTTCAGGGCATCGGAGATGCCCACCGGAGCGCCCGCGGCCAGCGAGCCACCGGCGGAAAAGGGCATGTCCCTGGCGGCCACGGCTGCGGCGTCATGGCCCGGCGTGATGGTGGGGGTGGCAAACCCGGTGGCTGTCGGCGGGACCGACGGGGTTGCCGGATCCGGGACGCCGACGCTGCAGCCTGCGAGCGCCAGCAGGCCCAGCAGCGCCCCCACCGCGGGTCCAACTGCAGCCTGTGCCTTCACGTCCGCCCCCATGTGCTCCCCGGACAGCCCGCCTGCCGTCACCATCCAGAAGTCTAGACGGCGGGCGGTTCCCGTGTGCGGGCCGGGGCAGGGAACCAGGACCACCCACAAAGACGTTGTGTGGACAGCGGCTAAACTGGGCCAGCCGGGGCGCCTGCCGCGGGCCCGCCGGACGAACCCCAGCCGGGACGAAACCGAAGCCGGACGAACAGAAGGATGAGGGCTTGACCGAGAGCAGCAGCTCCCACTACGAGGTGCTCCGCGTCGCGGTGACAGCCACCGACAAGGAAATCAAGGTGGCCTACCGCCGTGCCGCCCGGATGGCCCATCCGGACCACGGCGGGGACGCTGCCACGTTCCGCCAAGTGACTGCAGCCTACGAAACCCTGATGGATCCCACACGGCGGAAGGCCTACGACCGCTCCTATGCCGCCGGCACCGCGGCCGCAGGGGCGCCCGAAGCGCACTTCGATGCACCCGCCGCGGGCAGCCACGCCTCGGCCACCGTGCACCGACCCAACACGCCCCGCAACACCGCCGGCGATCCGGCCGTGTACCTGCCGCCATACGATTCCGCCGCGTTCCAAGCAGCCGGGACAGTTCCCCTCATCCCCTTCAGCCAGGCCAGCCAGCAGGTGCACGGGATGCCACGGAAACGCGGCATCTTTGGTGCGGAGGCCAGAATCCAGCGTGAAATGAGGACGGTCCAGCTCATCACCCGCCAGGTGCTGCCGGCGATTCCTGCAGCCCGGCTCGTGAACGGACTTCAGTCCCCCGCGGACAACAGCCATATTGACCACGCACTGCTGTCCGGTTACCGGCTGGCGCTGATCGGCTCCATGCTTTTGCCCAAGGGCGCCTACGCGTGGGACGGACAGGCCCTCAGGCACGGCGGCCGTGCCATTGCCCCGCCGCAGCTGGCCCACGTGGTCCGGGCCATGCAGGATATTTTTCCCGAGCTCAATGTCACCGGGTGGACCGTGATCCACAGCCCCGACGGCAATCTCCACGAGCCCGTCATCGACCGCCACCGGCGCAGCGCCGGCGCCGGCGAAACGGTCCAGGTAGTCAACGCTGCAGGACTGGTCCGCGGCCTCAAACATTTCCTTTCCGCCGGACCGGCGCCAAACACGGTCAACGTCCCCATCCTGGCCAGGCTGCTGCGCGGCATGCACACTGGCTAGGATTGGACCGTGTTCCGAATCCTCTTCCACTCCCCCGAAATTCCGGGCAATACCGGCAATGCCATCAGGCTGGCTGCGATCACCGGAGCCGAACTCCACCTGGTGGAACCCCTTGGCTTCGATTTCTCTGACGCGAAGCTCAGGCGCGCCGGCCTCGATTATCACGACCTCGCCGTCGTGACGGTCCACAAGAGCATCGAGGATGCCTGGCGGGAACTGCAGCCCGAACGCGTTTACGCCTTCACCTCCGACGGCACGGCCAGCTATGCGGACATTACCTACCTGCCCGGCGACGTGCTGATGTTCGGCCAGGAATCCGTGGGCCTGCCCGAACACATCAAACGCGACCCGCACGTCACCGCCACCGTCCGGCTTCCCATGCTGCCCTCGCTCCGTTCGCTGAACCTCGCCAATGCCGCCTCCATCGCCGTGTACGAAGCCTGGCGCCAACAAGGGTTTGCCGGCGCCCAAATCTGACAGGCGCGTTGGAATCAATCCAGACCCATCCATGACACGGCCTGCACCGAATCCCTCCTGACAGCAATTCCGGGATGATGAAGGAGCGGCGGTGACACTGTTACAGGCCCGGCCGGAACCTCAGCCACCCGCGCCGTCCATTACCGGGCGCAGCCCCGGCGCCGCTACCGCGCATCCACCGCCAGGAGACCTATGCTTGGTAGTGATGGAAACTCCCAACGCGCCAAACTTCGAGTCCCCCGCGGCAGTGACAGACTCTCCGGCGGACCTAAGCCAGCGCCTGGGCGGCCTGCTCGCCCGGGTGGCCGGCGGCGACCAGGCAGCCTTTGCCGAGTTTTATCAGCTGACCTCGCGCCGGGTTTTTGGAATGGCCCGCCGGGTCCTCATCGATCCTGAGCTCAGCGAGGACACCACCCAGGA
The DNA here is from genome assembly GCF_029076445.1 of Pseudarthrobacter naphthalenicus. Lineage (GTDB taxonomy): Bacteria > Actinomycetota > Actinomycetes > Actinomycetales > Micrococcaceae > Arthrobacter > Arthrobacter naphthalenicus. Next base: position 386,576 of record NZ_JARESG010000001.1, on the reverse strand, counting down.
GGTCTTCCTCCAGGTGTGGCAGAATGCCGGGAAATTCAACCCGGAGGCGGGCAGCCCGTTGTCCTGGCTGATGACCATTTCCCATCGCCGGGCAGTGGACAAGGTGCGTTCCTCTCAGTCCGCCACCGACCGCGAAGCAAAATACGGCGCCAGCAGCCAGGAGGTTGACCACGACTCCGTATCGGCCGAAGTGGACAGCAAACTGGAGGCAGAGGCCGTGGTCCGGTGTCTGGAGACCCTGACCGACACGCAACAGGAATCGGTGCGGCTCGCCTACTATGGCGGCCTCACCTACCGGGAAGTCGCGGAGAGGCTCAATGCCGCAGTTCCCACCATCAAGTCCCGCATCCGCGACGGACTGATCCGCTTGAAGACATGTCTGGGGGTGAGTTGAGATGACAGATACGAACAGTCAGGGCGGCGCCCGCCGTCCCGGGTCCTTCGGCCTGGAAATTGCGGCCGACCTCGATTCCGGCCGGGCCGTGGATCTGGCCGAGCTCTATGCCCTGGACGCTGTCACCGATGACGAACGCTCAGCCATCGACCGCCACATCGCTGCCGCCCCTGCGGACGAGCGCAATTCCTTCCTGGAGCGTGTCCGCCAGGCACGGGAAACGCTAGCCGTGTCCTTTACCGCGGAGGCAGAACCTCCGGCGGACCTGTTCGACCGGATCGTGGCCCAACTGCCCTCACTCGCCCAACTGCCTGCTGACAGGCCTGCCGCGCCCGTCGGTGCAGCACTGCCGCCAGCCGGAAACCCGCACGAGGAAGCCGTGGATGAGCTTTCCGCGGCCCGGTTGAAGCGGGAATCACGACGCCGGCCCGGCAACCCCCGCCGCTGGCTCGCCGCTGCGGCAGCCGCCGCCGTCATCGCCCTCGGTGGCGTCGCGGTGGGAAGCTACGTCGCAGATCAGAACGATCCCCTGAACCAGGTGGCCCGGGCCCAGGACGTCCGCGAGGCGTCCGTCCCCGTCGCTGCAGGCGGCACGGCAACGGTCCTGATCTCACCGTCCAAGGACGCCCTGATCGTGAAGATGAAGGATGTCCCGGCACCCCCGGCGGGCAAGGTTTACCAGATGTGGCTGATCCCCAAGGACGGCTCCGCACCGGTGTCACAGGGCCTGATGGATAAAGAAGCGCTGTCCAGGCCGGCCGTGGTCAAGGGCATAGCTTCCGCGGCCTCCCTCGGCATCACTGTGGAGCCGGCAGGTGGCTCGGCAACCCCCACGTCGCCCACCGTGGCGGCCGCGCCCCTCGGGGCCTGAGAAGCACCATCCCACACGGGAGTTTTCTGTCCGGATAATGCGGCCTCAACAGGGCCGACTGCGCATTATCCGGACAGGATCCCTCTAGAACCCGGCGATGGTCCCCGGACCGTTGACCGCCACCACGTGGAACGCCTCGGCGCTGCGGCCCTCACCAAGCCCGGCGCGCCGGGCGTTTGTCAGCAGGCCCTGCCGGACCACTGCTTCCATGGCGGCAACGTCGGGATGCTGGCTGACATGTACATGGATGGCCTCAAGCTTGGTTGCCACGTGCTCCGTAACGTCCACAAAGTGGTTCTCGCGCTCGTCCGGACCGGCGTAGAGCCACAGCCAGGGCAGCTTGTAGGCGGCCAGGCCGGCCTCGGCGAGTTCCGGGTAGGCGAACGGGTTTTCCACTGCCGGGTAGACGGCCCGGGTCACGGCCTCCCCCACTGCCAAGTGGTCCGGGTGGCTCTTCTGGAGGCGTTTCCAGTTCCGTTCCGGATGCATGGCAAGCACGACGTCGGGGCGGACTTCGCGGATCAGCTGCACCACGCCCTTGATCACCTGGTGCGTCGGTTCCAGGTAGCCGTCGCGCTCGTGCAGGTAGAAAATTTCGGTGACGCCCACCAGTTCGGCGGCCCGGCGCTGCTCGTCGGCCCTCAGGGCGATGATCTCCGCCCGGTGGGCCGGATCAAAGCCGCCGGCATCGCCGTCGGTCATAATGCAGTAGCTCACCTGGACGCCGGCAGCCGTCCACGCCGCGATGGTGCCGGCAGCAGCGAAGTCGATATCGTCCGGGTGGGCGGCGAAACAGAGCACCCGCTCAACCCGGTGTGCGGCCGGGTTGAACGGGCTCTGTGCCATAGCGGGTTCGGCCACTGTCAGCCTTTACGCTTCTTGATTTCTGCCGTGGCCTGGGGCAGGACATCGAAGAGATCCCCGACGATGCCGAAGTCGGCGATCTCGAAAACCGGTGAGTCGGCGTCCTTGTTGATGGCCACGATGACCTTGGCCGTTTGCATGCCGGCCTTCTGCTGGATGGCGCCGGAGATGCCTGCCGAGACGTACAGCTGTGGGGACACGGTCTTCCCGGTCTGGCCCACCTGCGCGTCGTGGCTGATCCAGCCGGCGTCAGTGGCCGCACGGGAGGCACCCACGGCAGCGCCGAGGGCGTCGGCGAGTTCCTCCACGGGGCCGAAGTCGCCGTCCAGCCCGCGGCCGCCCGCCACCACAATCCGCGCGTCGGTGAGGTCCGGACGCCCGCTGGCCACCTTTTGCTCCCGGGAGGTGATGCGGGCAGCCGCTGCAGTGCCGTCGTCGGCCACCTCCACGGTGGAAGTCTCCGGTGCAGTGGCGGCGGGCGCCGGCTCGGGGGTAATGCTGTTGGCTTTCAGCGTCAGCACGGAGACCGGCGTGGTGGCTTTGGCGGCGGTGTTGTAGGAGCCGGCAAGGACCGACTTGTGAGCCGTGCCATCGGCGTCGACCGCCACGACGTCGGTGATCACGCCGGCGCTGAGCTTGATGCCCAGCCGGGCCGCGATTTCCTTGCCTTCGGGCGAATTATCGAGGAGCACCGTGGTGGCGCCCGCTGCCGTTGCGGCGGCGGCGAGGTAGGCGGCCTTCGGTGCGACGAGGTAGTCGTCCAAATTGGGGGCGGTGGGCTGGAAGATGGCCGTGACGCCATACTCCGCGAACGCCGCCGCGACTGCCGGGTGTACGTCCCCGTTGAGGGCGACGGCGGTTTCACCCAGGGCGCGGCCCGCGGTCAGCAGTTCCAGGCTGCTCTTTTTCAGGGCTTCTCCGGGCTGGTCAATGAATACAAGTACGTTAGCCATGTCTGTGATCCCTCTTAGAGCAGCTTCTGGGCGGCCAGGAAGTCGACGAGCTTGATGCCGGCGTCGCCTTCGTCGGTGATGATGGTGCCTGCGGTGCGTGGCGGCCGTTCCGCGGCGGCGGTCACGGTGGTCCAGGATCCGGCGTGGCCCACCTGTGCCGGGTCGACGCCGATCTCCGCCAGCGAGAGCGTGGTGATGTTCTTGCGTTTGGCGGCGATGATGCCCTTGAAGTTGGGGTAGCGCGGTTCGTTGATCTGGTCCGTCACCGAGACGACGGCGGGCAGCGCGGCTTCCACGGTCTCGGAGTAGGTGTCGGCGTCGCGGCGGGCCGTGAGCCGGCCGCCGTCCACCGTCAGCGATGACGCGAAAGTCACCTGCGGAAGGCCGAGTCGTTCGGCAAGCTGCGCCGGCACCAGGGATGTCTCGCCGTCGGTGGAGGCCATGCCGGTCAGGACGAGGTCCACCGCCCCGAGGTGCCGGACGGCTGCCGCGAGCGCCAGCGAGGTGGCGGCGGCGTCCGAACCCGCCAGGGCGCTGTCCGTCAGGTGCACGCCTTCGGTGGCACCCATCTGGAGCGACTTCTTGACGGCGTTGACCGCACCGGCCGGGCCCATGCTCAGCGCGATGACCTGGTTCCCCGCTTTGGCGCCGCCGCGCGCTTCGGCCAACTGCAGGGCAGCCTCCAGCGCGTACTCATCCAGCTCCGAAAGGATGCTTTCGTCGCGGTCCGTGGTGTAGCCCTCTCCGTTGAGGTGACGGTCGAACTGGGCGTCCGGTACATGCTTGACCAGGACGACGATCTTCAATGTATCTTCCACTGTGTTTACAGCAGCCTTCCATGCTTGTGGACAGCCAGCCGGGTGGGGTCATGGCCTCGGAACGCCCGGGGTACGGGTAGATCCTAGCTAACCATATAGTCGCGCCGCGTTGCCGTCCCGTTAACCCCTGTGTCAGGGCCGGGCGGCCTGGGGTGGAAGCATACGACGGCGGGGGTCACCGAGGTGACCGCCGCCGTCGTCTGCTCCTGTTTCAGTTCCTGTTGCTTCGGTTCCTACTGGTCCGCTGCCGTTCCCAGGGTGACGTCCAGAGTCTGCTCCTGGCCGTTGCGCTGGACGGTGATTTTGGCTGTGGATCCGCCGGCCTGCTCGCGGACGGCTGCCGTCAGCTGGTTGGGTTCACTGACGGTCAGGTCGTTGAACTTGGTGATCACATCACCCACCTTGATGCCTGCCTTCGCGGCTGCCGAATTGGGTTCGACGGTGGCTACGTCCGCTCCGACCGAGAAGCTGGACGAACTTCCCGAGGACTTGTCCCGAACGCTCACACCCAACTGGCCGTGGGATGCCTTGCCGGTATCGATGAGCTCCTGCGCCACCCGCTTGGCGTGGTTGATGGGGATGCTGAAGCCGACGCCAATGTTTCCGCTGGAGGACGACGAAGAAGAGTCGGAACCGGCGGACGCGATGGCAACGTTGACGCCGATGATCTCGCCCTTGGAGTTGACCAGGGCGCCGCCGGAGTTGCCGGGGTTGATTGCGGCGTCAGTCTGGATCACGTTGATGGCGATGGATCCCTGGTTGGCCGTGCTCTGGCCCTGCCCGCCCCCCGGGGGCGCGAACTGGAAGCCCTGGTCCCCGCCCTGGGAACTGTCCCCGTTTTTGGGTGCCGCGGAGGAGGCCACGCTAATGGTCCGGTTCAAGGTTGAGACGATACCGTCCGTCACAGTGCCGGTGAGACCCAGCGGGGAGCCGATTGCAATTGCCGTGTCACCGACATTGAGCTTGCCGGAATCCCCGAGGGTTGCCGGAGTGAGCCCGGAGGTATCGTCCACCTTGATCACGGCAAGGTCAGACAGCGGATCTGTCCCCACCAGCGTGGCTTTGAGGACCTTTCCTGCGCTGGTGCGGACCTCCAGGGCCGCGTTGGCTGTCTGGCCGTCCAGGGTAACGACGTGGGTATTGGTGAGGATGTGCCCCTTGTCGTCCAGGACGATGCCCGACCCCGTCCCGCCGGCATTGCCGGCCGAAGCGCTGATGGTCACCACACTGGGGGTAGCCTTCAGGGCCGCAGCCGTAATGGCATTGACATCGTCCTTGTTGTTGACGATCACCGTGCCGGGCTGGCTGCTGGTGCTGCCGACCGCTGAAGATGAATTGTTGACGAGTGCACCCGAACCGACGGTGGCCACGCCGCCACCCACGAGGCCGGCGGCGAGGATGCTGGCCACCAGGGTCCCGACACCGAAGGAGGCCTTCCTGCGGGGGGCGTCAGCGGGGTTGGGTGCCGAGTTGTATTGCCCGGGGTTGTACTGGCCGGTGTAACCGCCCGGCAGTGCTGAATGGGCGCCCTGCGGCTGCTGGTGCGGGTCGTGCTGGTTGTGCGCCTGCTGGCCGTATGGCTGCCCGCTGTGGGTTTGCTGGTCGCTTGCCTGCTGGCCGTAGAACGGCTCACGGGGAGGGTAGACCGGACGTGGCGCGCCGGGCAGTTGCTGGGTCGGGTTCCCGGGCGCCCCGGAGCGGTCCAGTTGCTCAGTCGGATGGGAGTGACCGCCAGTGCTGCTGCCGGCTTCCGCAGGGGCCTGGGCCGGGTTCCGGCTCCCGTCCGGCTGCCGGTTATCAGGCGCTGCACCCGGGTTTGGGTTCTCAGTCATTGGACTTCCTTTCATCCTCGTCTGCATTAACTATGTACCGTTTGACTGGAACTGGGGCGAACGTTGGCTGGGAGGTTCCTGAGTGCGTTAATTATCCGCTGATCCTCGAACTTCGGGGGGTTTCGCTGGTGGCATATTCGCCTCGATGGACGCACCCATAGGTGCACCATAGAATCAAAAGGAATTGCCACAGCGACCTGCGGCTTTACACCACGCGTGGGGGCGCTGCTGAATTCTGAGACGCTGATTCGTCCTGAATCGGTGTCAGGCGTGCTGAAGGGTTGCACATGCGGTCAAAGTTCAAACGTATCCTCGCCGTGATCGGCCTGACAGGGCTGCTCGCGGTTCCCGCCGGCGCGGCTTGGGCCGAACCGCCGGTAACCATCCCGTCCGGCACGAACATTGTGGATAACGCCAATGTTCTGGGCAGCCGCAAGGGCGAAGTGCAGACCGCCATCCAGACGCTGCTAAAGGACCACAAGTACAACCTCTATGTCGTGACGGTGAACTCCTTCGACAACCCGTCCAAGCCTGAGGACTGGGGCAAGGCTGTTGCTACCCAAAAATCAATGGGCAAGGCCGATGTCCTGCTGGCCATTTCCACGGCGGGCCAGTTCTACTTTGCGACTGACGCTTCGAGCGCCATCAGGTCGAAACAGTCCAACATCAGCCAGAATGCCGTCACCGCCAACCTGGCTGGTGGCAAGAAGGATTACGCCCAGGCCGCTATCGACACTGCAGCTGCCATTGGCGATGCAGCCGGAGGAGGCAGCGGCAACGTCCCATCCACCGGCGGCGCCGGCGCGAGTGTCCTGGTCGGAACGGGCGTGGTTGTTGCCGGCGGAGCCGGCGCATACCTTTACTTCCGCAACAAGCGGAAGAAGGCAGCCCAGGCATCCAGCGCCAGCTACGGACCGCAGGGAGCCGAACTCGATCCCCTGGCTTCGCTGAGCATCGAGGAACTCCGCCGCAAGAGCGGCTCCCTGATCATCGAGGCCGATGACGCCATCAAGTCCAGCGAGCAGGAGCTTGGCTTCGCCCAGGCACAGTACGGTGATGCCGCGGTAGGCAACTTCACAAAAGCCCTTGCGGAAGCCAAGGCGCATATGACCGAGTCGTTCAAGCTCCAGCAGCAGCTCGACGACCACATCCCGGACACCGAGGAACAGCAGCGCAGCTGGTACGGCGAGATCATCCGCCGTTCAGAGGCAGCGCTCGGCTCGCTCCAGGAGCAGAAGGCCGATTTCGACTCGCTGCGTGAGCTGGAGAAGAACGCTCCCCAGGCACTGGCTGCGGTGACGACGGGCGCCCATGACGCCGACGCCAAAATTGCCACAGCGGAACAGTCATTGACGGCCTTGCGTGCCAAGTATGCGGACAGCGCGCTGGTACAGGTCGCGGACAACATCACGCAGGCCAAGGAACGCCTCGCCTTTGTGCAGAATGCCACTGCCACCGCCCAGGAGAAGCTCGCAGCCGGTGAAGGCAGCCTGGCTGCTGTGGCCGTCCGCGCCGCAGAGGAAAGCCTGCACCAGACCAACGTCCTGCTCGATGCCATCGCCAAGGTCTCAGCCAGTTTGGACGAGGCCCGGAACGGGCTCGAGGCAGCCGTCGTCGAGACCTCCCAGGACCTTGCCCAGGCGAAGGCCATGATCCAGTCCGGCGAACACCCTGAACTGGCCGGCCCGGTGGCAGGCGTTGAAGCCGCGCTGGCTCAGGTGAAGGCCGAAATCCAGGGCGGGAAAATCGATCCCATCGCCACCCTGCAGCGCGTGGAGACGGCGCATCAGGCACTGGACCAGTCCCTCACCGGCATCCGGAACCAGCAGGATCAGGCCCGCCGCGCCCAGGCTTCGCTCCAGCAGACCATCATGTCGGCACAGGCACAGATCAGCGCGACGTCCGATTACATCACCGCCCGGCGCGGTGGTGTGGGCACCGAAGCCCGGACCCGGCTTGCTGAATCGCAGCGCAACCTTGACTACGCACTCTCCATCTCCCGCAACGACCCCGTCACCGCGCTCACGTATGCCCAGCAGGCCCATGCCCTCGCCGCCCAGGCCGCCCAACTGGCCCAGGCCGACGTCGACAACTTCGGCGGCTACGCCAACCAGGGCTTTGGCGGTGGCGGCATGTTCGGCGGTCGCGGCGGAGGCGGCGGCGGCCTCGGCGGCGCCATCCTGGGCGGCATCCTCATCAACTCCATCCTCAACGGCGGCGGGGGCGGCGGCTGGGGCGGCGGTCACAGCGACGGCGGTGGCTGGGGAGACGGCGGCGGTTTCGGCGGCGGCGGCGACTTCGGCGGAGGAGATTTCGGCGGAGGCGACTCCGGAAGTTTCTAGTCCGCAAGGATAGTCGTTGCCGGCGGTCCATCCCGGTGACGAACATAAACGGTACAACTGTTCACTGATTCCAGTGGCCACCATTGAGCAGGACGAAAGGTAACACCATGGTTAAGCAGTCCATTTTCGGCCGCATCGCGCAGCTTGCAAAGGCAAACATCAACTCTTTGCTGGACAACGCTGAGGATCCGCAGAAGATGCTGGACCAGATGGTCCGGGACTACACGAACAACATCGCCGAGGCCGAATCCGCCGTAGCCCAGACCATCGGGAACCTCCGGATGCTCGAGGACGACTACCGCGAGGACATTAAGAACGCGCAGGACTGGGGCAACAAGGCCCTCGCAGCCTCGCGGAAGGCGGACGAATACCGGGCCGGCGGCGACACTGTTGATGCCGAGAAGTTCGATAACCTCGCCAAGGTGGCCCTGCAGCGCCAAATGTCCGCCGAGAACGAAGCCAAGGGAGCAGAGCCCAGCATCGCTTCGCAGCGCGAAGTGGTGGACAAGCTCAAGAGCGGCCTCGATCAGATGAAGGGCAAGCTCAACGAACTGACCAGCAAGCGCAATGAGCTGGTGGCACGCTCCAAGACGGCCGCGGCGCAGTCCCAGGTGCATGATGCGATCAAGAGCATCGACTTCATGGACCCCACCAGCGAAGTTGGCCGTTTCGAAGAGAAGATCCGCCGCGAAGAGGCGAAGGTCCGCGGCCAGCAGGAGCTTGCTGCGTCGAGCCTGGACGCCCAGTTCAACCAGCTCGAGGACCTCGGCGAGCAGACCGAGATCGAGGCTCGTCTGGCCGCCCTGAAGTCCGGCGGTGCCAAGCCGGCCCTGGGGGCCTCGGGCTCGTCGGTTCCGGCAGGGTCCACTGTGGACGAAGCTGATTTCGACAAGCTGTAGCCAGAAGCGGGCCGCCCGGCAGGGCGGTCCAGCGGGGAGGCCGGAGTTCGCGATGAACTCCGGCCTCTGCTGTACCACCAAGCCACGGCTCTCCCGCCGTGGCCGCCGGAAGTGTGTAGCGTGGAGGCCATGGCCTCCCGCGACGCATCCACCATCGTTTGGCTCCGTGATGATCTCCGGCTGGACGACAATCCTGCCCTGACACACGCCGTCGACGTCGGCCTGCCGCTGACCGTGGTCTACATCCTCGACGAAGAATCGCCAGGAGTCCGGCCGCTTGGAGGTGCGGTCAAGTGGTGGCTGCACCATTCCCTCGCATCCCTTGCGGCGGCCCTGAAAGATGCCGGCTCCACACTGGTCCTCCGCCGGGGACCGGCGGGTCCGGTGATTCGCGGGCTGGCAGAGGAAACCGGCGCGAAGCACCTGCTGTGGAATCGACGCTACGGCGGCCCTGAACGGGCAGTGGACGCCGAAATCAAAACCTGGGCGGCGGAGAATGGCATCGATGCCGCCAGCTTCCAGGCCAGCCTGCTTTACGAACCGTGGACCATCACCACGGGCAGCGGAGGCCCCTACAAAGTCTTCACACCGTTCTGGCGGGCCTGCATGGCGTCAGGAGAACCCCGTAAGCCGATGGACGCCCCCACGCACCTCCCCTCCCCCGGCGCGGGGAGAGTGGCCAGTGACGTCCTGTCAGAGTGGTCCTTGCTGCCCGTCTCACCCGACTGGAGCGGCGGGCTGGCCAGGACCTGGCAGCCCGGGGAGGCCGGCGCCCACAGCCGACTGGACGATTTCCTGGACGGCCCGGTGAACGAGTACGGCGACGGCCGGGACGTGCCCGGCGTGGAGGGCACCAGCCGGCTGTCCCCGCATCTGCGTTTCGGCGAAATCAGTCCGTTCCGGGTCTGGCACGAGATCCGCCTCCGCTTTCCACGCGAGGCGACACCCGACGTCGGGATCTTCCGGTCCGAGCTCGGCTGGCGGGAGTTCTGCTGGCAGCTGCTCTATGTCAATCCGCAGCTTGCGACCCGAAACTACCGGCCGGAGTTTGACCGCTTTGAGTGGCAGGAACCCACCGCCGCGGAACTGGAGGCCTGGCGGCAGGGCCGGACCGGTTATCCGCTGGTGGACGCAGGGATGCGGCAGCTGTGGCAGACCGGATGGATGCATAACCGGGTACGGATGGCCGCGGCGTCGTTTCTGGTCAAGAACCTCCTTGCCGATTGGAGGTTGGGGGAAGCATGGTTCTGGGACACCCTGGTGGACGCGGACGCGGCCAGCAACCCGGCGAACTGGCAGTGGGTGGCAGGCTCCGGTGCCGACGCTTCACCCTATTTCCGGATCTTCAATCCGGTGACGCAGAGCAAAAAATTCGACGCTGAGGGCAGGTACCTTCGCGAGTTCATCCCCGAGCTGGCACCGCTGGACCGCAAGGCCATCCACGAGCCATGGAAATCACTGGGCCTTGAAGGCTACCCCGCACCGGTGGTGGGCCTCCCTGAGTCCCGTGAGCGTGCGCTGGCCACCTACCAGAGGCTTAAGGACACCCAAGGCTGAGGCCCGTCCGGGCCCGGCGGACGTCAGCGGCTCACTTTGCCCATCAGCGAGGCAATGGGCCGCAGGAAGAGCGGACGCGCCAGGAACCAGGCGGCGACCATCACGGCGACCGAAGCCAGGAACACCCAGAAACCGAACCAGCCGGCGTCGTCGCTGCCGCCGTACATGTGATTGAGGTTCCGCAGTGCTCCGGTGGCCAGCACCAGGAAGACGTGCACCACGATAAAAGCCACGAAGTAGATCATCACGGGGAAGTGAATGGCCCGTGCCACTTCGATGGGGTAGGCCTTGTTGAGGCCCGCAGCCTTCTTGGGCCACGCGGAGGATGTCCGGATACCGGAAATGAAGGCCAGTGGCGCGGCGATAAACACCGTGGCGAAGTACGTCAGCAGCTGCAGCGCGTTGTAGTTGACCCAGCCGTTCTCGGTGGGCCAGTTCAGCGAGGCGTACTGCAGCGCAGCCGAAAGCGCGTTGGGGAAGACGTCCCAACTGGTGGGCACAATCCGCACCCACTGGCCTGTGGCGAACAGGAGGACCGCAAATACCACTCCATTGAGGATCCACAGGGCATCCAGTGTCAGGTGCAGCCACAGTTCCAGGGTGATCTTCGTGGGCGCGTTCTTGGTCTTGATCAAGCCCTTGTTGTTTCGTGTCCAGTGCCCGCTGGGACGTGTTGTGGTCCGCACCTGCCAGCCGGTCCTGATGATCAGCAGCAGGAAAAAGCCGTTGAGGAAGTGCTGCCAGCCCAGCCAGGCCGGAAAGCCCACGGGTGCACCGTCAGGGAGTTCCGAGTGGCCCGGGTAGTCCGCAAGGAACGAAGCCACCGCAGGCAGCCCGGTCATCCACTTGGCCAGCAGCACCACCAGGACCAGCGCCACGAGAACGGCCGGAATGCCCCAGTAGAGCCTGGACGGCTTGCCCGTCGCAGAGGCGGGCTTCTTCGTGGGTGTCGACATCGAAAAACATTCCTCTCGAGAATGACTGACCAGTGCTCAAACGGCTCTGCGAACGAGAATACTAGGAACCACCAGCATCCAGGCAAAAAAAGACCCCGGCCGGCGTAACTCCCGGTCGGGGTCTTTCACATGGTTGCGGGGACAGGATTTGAACCTGTGACCTCTGGGTTATGAGCCCAGCGAGCTACCGAACTGCTCCACCCCGCGTCGCTTGATCAACACTACCGTACTTTGGAGCGGACAATTACCACTCCGCCTGCGGGGTCCGCCCGCGACTGGTTAAACAAAAGTCCGGACCCTGTTTCCAGGATCCGGACTCTTTCACCAGTTGCGGGGACAGGATTTGAACCTGTGACCTCTGGGTTATGAGCCCAGCGAGCTACCGAACTGCTCCACCCCGCGTCGCAAGATCAACTCTACCGCCCGGTGAACGGGAGGCCAAATCCTGGTGGCGTGATGTGCGTCTCGCTGGGCTGCCGTCAGCTAATGGCTGCCCTCACGTACTGGGCTGCCGTCACTTACTTGCCGAAGGGGACGGCGTGGCTGACGGAGTGGCTTCCGGCGCCGGGGTAGCTCCGGGTGCAGCAGCCGGAATCTTCCCCTCGGCGTCGAGAGCCTTCTGCAGGGCCGCTGCCAGCTTCTTCTGTTCCTCACCGTAGGCGGCAAAGTCGCCGGCGGCCAGGGCCGTCTGGCCTGCCTTGATGGCGGCGTTCGCCGCCTCCAGTGCAGCCCTCAGGTCGGCCTGGGCCCCCGCACTGACGGGCGGCGTCTCGCCCGGCGCGGGAGGAGTCTGTCCGGTGTTGGCAGAGTCACCGGCAGCTGCACCGGAGTCACCGCCGAAGAGTTGCTTCAGCGCGCCGTCGAGCGTTGGCGCGAAGCCCACCTTGTCACCGAAGGCGACCAGCACGCGCTGCAGCGTCGGGTACGAGGTCTCGCCGGTGGACTTGAGGTAAACAGGCTGGACGTAAAGGATGCCGCCGCCTACGGGCAGCGTCAGCAGGTTGCCGTTGAGCACCTCCGAAGCACCCTGCCGCAGAAGGTTCAGGGCCTGGGACACGGTGGGGTCCGAGTTGAACTTGTTCTGCGCCTGGCCCGGTCCGGGAACCTGGATCTCCGGTGGAATCTGGAGGAGCCTGAGCTTGCCGTAGGTGTCGGCCTTCACGCCCTTCTGGTTACCGGCGTCCGAGTCAGCGGCCAGGAATCCGTAGAGGACGTTTCGGGCGGTGCCGTTCACGATCTGCGGAATGTAGGAGGACGTCAGCTGGAAGGCCGGCTCCTTCTGGTCCGGCATCTGCAGCGACATGTAGAACGGCGGCTGCTTGACGTCGGTGGACACCGTGGGATCGTTGGGAACGCTCCAGACATCCTTCGCCTGGTAGAAGCTTCCCGGCTCCGTGACGTGGTAGCGGCCAAGGAGTTCACGCTGAACCTTGAACAGGTCCTCAGGGTAACGGACGTGACTCATGACGTCACCGGACATCTCCGAGAAGGGCTTCAGGGAGTTCGGGTAAACCTTCTGCCAGGCCTTCAGGATGGGGTCCTGGTCATCCCAGGCGTACAAAGTCACCGAACCGTCGTATGCGTCGACGGTGGCTTTGACGGAGTTCCTGATGTAGTTCACGGAGCTGTTGGGCAGTGCTACTGATCGCCCGGCAGAGGTCTGCGAGTCTGCAGTGGCCGCCGAGAGCTGTTCCTGCTGTGAGTAGGGGTAGTACTGGCTGGTGGTATAGCCGTCCACAATCCATTTGACGCGGCCGTCCACCACGGCAGGGTAGGCGTTGCCGTCAACGGTCAGGTAGGGCGCTACCTTTTCGACGCGCTCCCGGGGGTTGCGGTCGTACAGGATCTGCGACTCGGCGTTGACTCCGTCGGACAGCAGCAGGTCCGAGGACTGGAACTTGATGGAGTATAGGATTTTGTTGAAGAAGCTGCCCACGTTCGGGCCGCCGTTGCCTTCGAAGGTGTACTGGTTGTCCGCTTCACCCTCTTTACCGGAGGGCCTGTCCTGTTCACGGGGGGTCGCGCCCGCGGGGGCCCCAACAATGGAGTACTCCGGAGAATTCTCGCCGAAGTAGATCCGCGGCTGGTATGTCGAGTCGTTACCAAGGACGCCGGTGGAGGGAATGCCGGACTGCAGGAACTCCGGCTTTCCGTCAACGGTGAACTTGTTGCCCTTGGCCGCGACCACACCGTAGCCATGGGTATAGACAACGTGCTGGTTCAGCCAGCCCTGCTGGTTGGTGGCGACGTTGACGGGGTTCAGCTCACGCACCGCAATGACGGTGTCCTGGATCTTGCCGTCGATTTCGTACCGGTCAACGTTCAAGGACGCGGGGAACTGGTAGTACGGCCGGTACTGTTCCAGCTGGGCGAACGCGTCGGAGATGAGGTTGGGATCCAGGAGCCTGATGTTGGCTGTGGTCTGCGCGTCCGGGGCGAGCGCTCCGGTATTGGCCGTGTTTGTCGCGTTGTAGCGGTCCACCTGGATCTGGTCCAGGCCGTAGGCGGCCCGGGTCATCTTGATGTTCCGTTCAATGTAATCCTTCTCGAGCGTCTGCTCGGAAGGCCGCACCTGGAATTGCTGGATGACCCAGGGGTACACGCCACCGGCGAGGATCGAGGTAATGACCAGCATGGCGGTACCGATGACCGGCAGACGCCAGCGGCCGATGACGGCGGCGATGATGAAGAGGATGGCCACCAGTACTGCGGCGACGGCGAGGATTGCCTTGGTGGGAATCACGGCGTTGACGTCGGTGTACAGGGCGCCGGCCCAGCGGCCGCCGTTGCTTTGAAGTGCGGAATAGCGGTCCAGCCAGAAATTGACGCCAAGCAGGATCAGGAAGCTGGCGCCCGTGACGGCGAGGTGGATTTGCGCGGCCCTGCTGGTGAACACGCCGCGTTCCATCAGGCGGATGCTGCCGTAGAGGTAGTGGGTAAGAATGCCGGCGATGCCAGCCACAACCACCACGCTGATCAGGAATCCTGTGACGAATCCGAGGAACGGCAAGGTCATCACATAGAAGCTGATATCCAGTCTGAAGAGGGGGTCTTCCTGGCCGAAGGGTTGCTGGTTGAAGAAGAGCAGGACTTTCTGCCACTGGCTGGCGGCGGCGCTGCCGGCAAAGAGGCCGAACAGAATGGGCAGGCCCACCATGACAACGCGGCGGACAGGTTCAAGCTGTGCCTGGTACCGGTTAAGGTTGTCCCGCATTTCGGAGTCCGGTGCGTAGACGGGCCTCGCGCGGTAGGCGATGCGGATTGCAAAAAAAACCGCCGCGAACATCAGCGCGAAGCCGGCAAGGAAGATCAGGATCCTGGCGAGGTTCTCGGTCAGGAACACTTCGAAGTAACCGAGCTGCTGGTACCACAGGACGTCAGTCCACACGTTGGCGAAGAAGATGAAGCCCACAACTACCAGGGCAACGACTATCAGGGTGGGTGTCAGAGCCCCGCGTCGTGATGGGGGTCTTCCGGGCGGGATGGGGCTGGTGGGACGGGACAAACTCGGTACCTCATAGCTGATCGTCAGATTTACATTAAGAGCGTGCGTGCGGTTGACGTCCGGCACCGGTCAAGCGTGTGGCAACGTCCGTCATATCTGCCACGAGTGGCGGTAAAGCTTAGTTCCTGGCCTCAGTCTAGTTGCTGGCGCAGGAGGGCAAACCGGCCGTGTCCTGGGATGATGCCGCGCGTTCGACGGCGGATCGCGCCTGGTCAAGGTTCTCCACCTTGACCACCTGCAGGCCCTCCGGCACATTGCCCGCAACTTCGTCGCAGTTATCGGCCGGGGCGAGGAACAGTGTGGCCCCGCCGGCGCGCGCGCCGAGCATCTTCTGGCGTATCCCGCCGATGGGGCCCACAGTGCCGTCGGGACTGATGGTGCCCGTACCGGCGATGTGCTTGCCCCCGGTCAGGTCGCCGGGCGTGACGGTGTCCACGATGCCCAGCGCGAACATCAGCCCGGCACTCGGGCCGCCCACCTTGTCCAGGGAGATCTTGACGTCGAACGGGAACGTAAACACGTACTTCAGCATGATGCCGAGGATGTAACGGCCGGACCCGTTGTCCTTGGGTGTAATGGTCTGGGCCAAGGACTCCCCCGCCCGCTGCACCACGAGGGTCACGGGCGCTCCCCTGCCGGCGGCCAGTTCCTCCTGCACCACAGTGAGCGAGGTGATGGGCTTCCCGTTGATGGTCTCGAAAATGTCACCGTCCTGGACCTTGCCGGCCGACGGCGACCCGTTGGAGAGGCCCGCGGCCTGGAGCTGTTGGCCAAAAGGAATGTTGAGCTCCCGCAGAGCCGAGGCAACAGCGTTCTCCTGGGAGGTGGTCATGGCCACGGAACTCTGCTCTTCCGCCTGCTCCTTGGTGGTGCCCGTGGGATAGATCAGCTCCTGCGGGTACACGGACTTTGACCTGTCCAGCCATGCGCCGAAGACTCCCACAATGCTGACCGGGCCTGTGGGGCCGCCCTCGACGTAAACCGTGGTCAGGTCCAGGTTGCCTTTCGCGGGGTAGGTCTCGTGGCCCGTGACACTTATGACAGGGGTATCGCCGGACCTGTCGAGCGTATTGAACGTGGGGCCGGCCCGTTCCACTACATACGGCACCGGAATGGTGGCCGCCGCTATTCCCAGACCCACAGCCAGGACTCCCGAGAGCATCATGACGGAGACCCGCCTGTCCCCCGTCCGCCGATTCGGTGGGCCGTAGTTCCCGGCAGCGGCGACGCCGGCGGCAGGGCCCTCAGGCGGCCCGGCATGCACGGTTGCAGCGTCGTCGACCTCGGAAGAGTGGTCCTTGTGCGGGTGTTCGCCACGGGTTGCAGTCACTGAACCAACACTACGCGGTGGGGCCTTCAGCAGGCTCTTTGCCTAGAGCGAACGGCCGTCCTCCCGGGCAGACAGCCGTCCCGGCCCGGGGTACCGTGAAGTGAACGCTCAAACTCACGATCGGCGGGACCATGACCTCCAACCCACTCAATCCGTCCGACGGCGATGATACGCCGAAGGATCCATTGACCGAGATGCTGCAGAACCTGATGGGCGGCAAGGGTATGGAGAACTTCGACCCCGCCGAACTGGCGAAAGCCGCAGGCCTGCCGGATGACCCCAACCTGCTGGCGCAGATGTTCTCCCAGGTCCAGGCCATGATGAGTGCCCCCTCCGAGGGTCCCGTCAACTGGCAGCTCGCCCACGAGAATGCGCGCCGCGTCGCGGCCAGCAGTGCCGACCCGTCCGTCACGTCCCAGCAGAGCCGGGAAGTGGACGAAGCGCTGCGGTTGGCCGAACTCTGGCTCGATCCGGTGACCGACCTCCCGGCCACCGGCCTGATCGGCCGGGCCTGGTCCCGTGCCGAGTGGGTGGAAGCCACCCTTGGAACGTGGAAGCGGCTGACCGAGCCCGTGGCCAACAGCATCGCCAATGCCCTGTCCAGCGCCATGACCGAGCAGATGCCCGAAGAGATGAAGTCCATGATGGGCGGGGCATCCTCCATGCTGCAGAACATGGGCGGCGCCATCTTTGGCATGCAGCTCGGGCAGGCCATCGGCGCGCTCTCCGCCGATGTGGTCAGTTCAACTGACATCGGGGTGCCCCTGGCCGACCTGGAAATGGCGCTGTTGCCGTCCAACGTGGCGTCCTTCGGGGAAGGGCTGGGCCTGCCGGAGACCGACATCCGCCTGTTCCTCGCCGTCCGCGAGGCCGCCCACGCACGCCTGTTCGTGCAGGTCCCCTGGCTTCGTGGCCATCTGCTGGGTGCCATCGAGGCGTACGCCCGCGGCATCCACATCGACACCTCCCGCATCGAAGAACTGGCCCGGGACCTGGACCCCAGCAACCCCGAAGGCATCCAGGAAGCGCTGTCCCAGGGCGTCTTCATGCCGCAGCGGACACCTGCCCAGGAGCAGGCACTCGAAAAACTGGAAACGGCGCTCGCGCTCGTTGAAGGCTGGGTGGACGAGCTCACGGCTTCGGCCACGGAGAAGATGCTGCCCTCCGCGGCCGCCCTCCGTGAGACGGTCCGGCGGCGCCGCGCCACCGGCGGCCCCGCCGAGCATGCCTTTGCCTCCCTTGTGGGTCTGGAGCTCCGTCCGCGCCGCCTGCGGGACGCTGCCACCTTGTGGGCGGTCCTCAAGGAGGAGCGCGGCATTGCCGGGCGGGACGCCATCTGGCAGCACCCCGATCTGCTGCCCACGGCCGAGGACCTCGATGACCCCCAGGGCTTCAGCGGGCGCCGCAAGCTGGCCGAGGCCAGCGACAGCGAAGTGGACGACGCCCTGCAGAAGCTCCTCAGCGGCGGCTTCGACGACGCCGCCCCGGAGGACTCCGATGATTCCGCAGCTGAATCCGGGCATGACGACTCCGGCACGGGCGACGCCAGCAGGGAAGACGGCACGGATGCCGACGACGGCGATTCGGAGCAGCCGAAAGGCTAGGCGCAGTGCTTAGTCGGCGTCGCCTTGGCTGTGCCCGGTGACGCCGACGGGTTCTTCGTCGCCGGCAGGTTCTTCGTCGTCGACGTGGTACGCGCCGTCGGCGGGGAGGCCACGGGAGGTGGCGTAGGAGACGCCTTCCAGGAATGCCTTGGCGCGCATGGTGTCCGGATAGGCTTCCAGCAGTTTCCAGAAGGCGGCATTATGCCCGGCCACGAGCAAGTGTGCGAGCTCGTGCAGCAGCACGTAGTCGATGACCCACTGCGGCATGGGCCGGAGTTTGTCGGAGAGCCGGATGGTTCCTTCCGACGGCGTCGCCGAGCCCCAACGGGAGTTCTGGTTGCTGACCCAGCGGACCGAGGTCGGGACTGCCCTGCCGCCGAAGTACTTTGATGACAGGTGCGCGGCGTGGGCTGCCAACGCAGCGTCCGTGGCTGGCTGTTTCCGTCCTTTGTCTGCTCGCCGCTCCCCTTGCCGGTGCAGTTTCTCCAGCATCCGGTGGACCCATTCGGACTCCTGGGCAGCCGTGAACCTGGCCGGAATGGCCACCACCGCCGTCCCGTTTTCCCAGAAGGCAGCCACGGTCCGGGTGCGCCGGGCCGATCTCCGCACCTCCACGGGAGCCCCGCCGGTTGTCCTCAGACCTGATGGGCTGCTGCGCTTACCGGGTGTCACAGGATGCTGCTTTCAACGAGCACCCGCAGCACGTCCTCGCCATAGCGTTCCAGTTTCGCCGGGCCCACGCCGGCCAGCGCGGCAAGTTCCTCAAGCGTGGACGGCTTCGCCTCGGCGATCGCCGTCAGCGTGGCATCGGTAAAGACCACAAAAGCCGGGACCTCGGCGGCCAGGGCAATCTCCTTCCGCCACTGCCGCAGGGCGTCAAAGGTCTGTTCTTCGTAACTGGGCGGGCAGTCATTGCATCGGCCCACTTTGCGTTCAGCGCCGCTGGCCAGCATGCTCCCGCAGACCCTGCAGGTGGCAGGGGTGGCAGCTTTGCGGCGCGGGGCGGGCCCTTTGCCGCGGGTGCTGGAGCTGGCCACCGAATTGGGCCGGAGCCCGTCAAGGAAGCGTGAAGGCTTCCGGTTGGCCCGGCCACCGGGCGTCCGTGCGGTGGACCAGGACAGCGCGAGGTGTTCGCGTGCCCGGGTGATTCCCACATAAAGCAGGCGCCGCTCCTCGTCGACGGCCTCGGGAGTGTCGGCAAAGGAGATGGGCATGAGGCCCTCGCTGAGGCCCACAAGGAAAACAGCATCCCATTCCAGGCCTTTCGCGGCGTGCAGCGAGGCAAGCGTGACGCCCTGGACCGTGGGGGCATGCTGTGCCAGGGACCGCTCCTGGAGTTCATTGACGAAGTCCGCCAGCCCAAAGTTCCCGCCCCGGACCTGGACCAGTTCGTCGGCGAGTGCCACCAGCGCTGCCAGGGATTCCCAGCGTTCACGAAGTGCCCCGCCGTTGTGGGGTGGAGCTTCGGTATAGCCAAGGGAGGCGACGATGTCCCGGACCAGCTGGCCCAGCGGCTCCGGTGTTGCCGTCTCGGCCACCGCCCGGGTGGCTGCCCGCAGCTGGAGGATGGCATCCCGCACTTCCTTGCGGGCGAAGAACCGCTCGCCGCCGCGGAGCTGATAACCGATTCCGGCCGCCGCCAGGGCCTGTTCGTAGGCTTCGGACTGCCCGTTCGTGCGGAAAAGTATGGCTATCTGGCTGGCTGGCGTGCCGGCGTCGAGCAGTTCCCGGATCTTGGCCGCTGCCGTGGCGGCTTCGGCTTCATCATCCGAGCATTCGGTGAACTGCGGCACCGGACCCGAGGGGCGCTGCGCCACCAGTTGGAGCGGGGTTGCCCAGGCCGAGTCGGCAACAGGGCCGCCGCTGCGCCGCGCTGCCAGGAGGTCGTTGGCCAGTTTGACCACCTGGGGCGTGGAACGGTAATCGCGGATGAGCTTGACCACGCTGGCATCAGGGTACTGGGCCTTGAAACCCAGCAGGTGCCTGGGGGAAGCGCCGGTGAACGAGTAGATGGTCTGGCTTGCATCGCCCACGACGCAAAGCTCATCCCGGCCGCCAAGCCACAGTTCCAGGAGTCGCTGCTGCAGCGGCGAAACGTCCTGATACTCATCCACCACAAAATGCCGGTACTGCTCCCGGACTGTGGCGGCAACCTTCTGGTCCTCCTGCAGGATGCCGACCGTAATCAGCAGCACGTCCTCAAAATCGATGACATTGCGGTCCGTCTTGACGTCCTCGTAGGACTGGAAAACCCGGGCCACGGCGGTCAGGTCAAACCCGCCGGGCGTTCCCCGGTCCTGCGCGTTCTCCAGGTAGTTGGCCGGGGTCAGCATGGAAACCTTGGCCCACTCGATTTCCGATGCGAGGTCACGGATGGAAGCGCGGTCCGTACTGAGCCTGAGGCGGCGGGACGCCTCAGCGATCATCTGCGCTTTGTGGTCCAGCAGGTTGGGCAAGGTGCCTCCCACTGCCTGCGGCCAGAAGAACTGCAGCTGCCGTAGTGCGGCTGCGTGGAACGTGCGGGCCTGCACGTTGCCCACGCCGAGGTCCCGCAGCCGGCTGCGCATTTCAGCCGCAGCCCGGGCCGTGAAGGTGACGGCGAGGAGCCGCTGCGGACTGTAGACGCCGGAGTGGACCCCATAAGCAATCCGGTGCGTGATGGCCCGGGTCTTCCCGGTGCCGGCGCCGGCCAGGACACACAGCGGCCCGTTGAGGGTGCTGGCGACTTCCCGCTGCTCAGCATCGAGTCCGCCCAGGATGCGCTCCTCGAGGGACTGTACGCTGTCAAAATTCTCTGTGGTCACTTCTGCTGTTCTTGGTTGGTATTGCCGTTAGTGGGACTGCGGCCGGGGTTGCCGGGCAAGCTGCGACGCCTGCCTGGGCAGGTGCCGGAGTTCCGTGGTCACGTGTCAGTGCGGTCCATGATCCGGCCGCCATACCAATGCTCAATCAGGGAGCGCGCAATGGACAACCGGCTGGAGATGGTGATCTCGCCGGCGAGTACGGCGGCCTGCAGTTCCTCCCGGCTGAACCAGCGCGCCCGGGTGACCTCCACGCCGTCGGGCGTTGCCACGGAGTCCTCCGTGACCGCGGAGAACCCCAGCATCAGGGAGGCCGGGAACGGCCAGGACTGCGAGCCCAGGTACTGGGACCTGGTGATCCTGACGCCCACCTCCTCGTGGATTTCCCGGATCACGGCCTGCTCCAGGGATTCACCGGGCTCCACGAATCCGGCCAGCGTGGAGTAGTTTTTGGCGTCCAGCGGTCCGCCTCCGCCCAGCAGGAGCCGGCCGTCCGGTCCCACCACCGTCACGATGATGGCGGGGTCCGTCCGGGGGTAGTGCTCTGAATTGTCCTGGGGACAGCGCCGGACCCAGCCCCCGGCCTCCACCACGGTGAGGACACCGCAGCGGGGGCAGTGGGTGTGGGTGGCGTGCCAGTTTGCGATGGCGCTGGCCTCCACAAACAGCGCGGTGTCGGTCGGGTTCAGGACGGCGGCGATGTCGCGGAATCCTGCCCACTCGGCGTCAGACGGGATGCCGCCTTCACCTGGAGCGATAGCGTCCGGCAGTATGAGCAGAACGATGTCGGTGCCCGCAGGAAGATCCGAGCCCGGCAGGGCTGCACCCAGGAAGATGACCTGTTCGGGAACGGTATCCAGCTTCCGCAGCTGGGCCAGGAGTCCGTGCGCCGCGGGCATCAGGAGCTCGTTGGTGCGGATGAGGGCCTGCCGGCCAGCCAAAACCACTGCCAGCGTTTCGTCTCTGGCCAGCAGGTCTTCCACCATGCCTGGCCGCGCACGTGCCACGGAGCCGCGGTCCACCATGGCCGGGCGAACCGGCAGTACCGTGTCGGATAGATGGTTGGCCGGCAGCTGGACTGCCTGCGCCGGGTAGGCCGGTAAAGCGGACTCCGCATAACTCATGTGTCCACCGTACTGACTCAGACCGACAATTTACATTTGGCGGGAGGAATCGGCGGGACATGTGGCAAGGACCTCAGGATGTGGCAAAAGAGCCGACATTTGCACGGTATCTGGAGACTCGCCGCCACACATCATTGAGTTGGAGGCCAGCCAATCTACCGTGGAACGGTGAGAAGAAAACCGATCGAACTGGCAGCCGTTGCAACCGCGGCAGTCCCTGGACTGACCCCCACCGCCGTCCGCTCCGCCGCGGACGATCCCGCCGATTTCGACTCCGCCCTGCTCCTTGACTCCGAAGGCAAACGCTGGCGGGTCAGGTCACCGCAGCATGCAGAGGCCAGCGCAAGGCTCGAAACGGAATTTCTTGTGCTGCGGGCGTTCACACCGGCCATCCGGGCAGAGCTGCCCTTCCTGATGCCTACTGTTGCCGGCAGTGTCCGCCTCGGCAGCCTGAGCACGTTTGTGTACTCCCACCTGGGTGGCAGCACCCGCAGCGTGGAGGAACTGACGGCCGGCCCCGAAGCGTTGGCCCGGGAAATCGGAACGGCCTTGGCCGCAATCCACGACCTTCCACATTCCCTCGTCAGCAACGCGGATCTTCCCAGTTACACCCCCAACGAGTTCCGCCAGCGCCGGCTCAACGAACTTGACCAGGCGGCGACCACCGGCAAGATTCCGGCGTCGCTCCTGCGCCGCTGGGAACATGCCCTGGAAGATGTCTCCCTGTGGCGGTTCAACCCCAGCGTTGTTCACGGTGACCTCCATGAGGACAACCTGCTGGTGGAGGGCAGCCGCGTTACAGCGGTAACGGGCTGGACCGATCTGCGGATCGGCGATCCCGCCGATGACTTCGCGTGGCTGGTTGCCTCGAACGAGCAGGACTTCGTGGACGCTGTGCTGTCCAGTTACACGGCAAGCCGACGGGACGCCCCGGACCAGCACCTGCTGCGGCGCGCCGCCCTGTCGGCGGAGTTCGCCCTGGCGCAGTACCTCGTCAAGGGCATAGCGGCCGGTGATTCAGGCATGGTTGCCGAAGCTGAGGGGATGCTGGAGACTCTGGCCGCCGATGTGGAGGAGTACGGGGGCCAATCGATCAGCGTTGAGCCGCTGCCCGGCCGGTCCCCCGCCGAAGCGGGTGTTCCCCCCGGTGCGGGTGTTGCCGGTGCGGGCGTTCCCGCCGGTGACGTCCCTTCCGGAACGACGGCCGACGGCGTCCGGTCACCTGCGGCGACCGGTTCGGCGTCCCCCGCCGTTACCGTCGCCCCGGTCCCACCTGTCAGCAGTGTTCCGGTCCCGGCAGCCACCGTCACTCCCGTTCCGGCAGTGACGGTCATCCCGGTTCCCCGGGGCGAGGCCTTGGCAGCCTCTGTTGGCGAAGCATCCGCGGTCCACGTTCCCGTGCCCGTGTCACCGGCAGGCAGCGAACCCGCCGGTGACGCAGCTGCCGGTGACACGGTTGCCGGTGATACAGCCGTCAGCGATGCGGCGGAAGCCGAGGCAGAGGGCAGCGGGACGCGCTCCACCAATGCACCGGCTCCCCAGACCGCCGAAGACACCTCCACCGCGGCAATCAGTGTGGTGGACGTCAGGAAGCACTAGCTCCCAGCGCCGCTGTCACAATCTGCTCGAGCTCCTCGGCCGAACCCAGATCGTGCGGCCGTACCACCTGGTTATCGGCCACGTAGAAGAAGGCGGCGCGGACTTCATCCACGGGAACCCCTTTCAGTCGTGCCCAGGCGAGCCGGTAGGCGGCGAGCTGGACAGACTTGGCACGGAGCTGTGACGCGGAAGGCCGGCGGCCGGTCTTCCAGTCCACCAGGTCCCAGCGGCCGTCGGGATCCAGGAAGACGGCGTCAATGCGTCCGCGGACCACCACCTCGCCTACCCGGGTTTCCACCGGGACTTCAACAAACGCGGGCGACCTGTCGCTCCATTCCGAGGCCTTGAACGTGGCGACCATGGCGTCCAGGTCGTAGGCCGCATCTATGTGGTCATCCGAACCCGGGGCCTCGCCGAGGTCCAACATCCCGGCGGTGCCGAAGTACTCCTCCACCCAGGCGTGGAAGGCGGTGCCTTTTCGCGCCGACATGCCCGGCTCGCGGGGAACAGGGCGCCGGAGCCGGCCGACTACTCCCTGCGGGTCCTCGCCCAGGTCCACCAAGGTGGAGGCGGAGATGTGGCCGGGCAGGTGCACGTCCTGTCCGCCCGCCCGCCTGGACCGGCGTTCCAGGAGCAGCGCGGCTTCCCTGGCCCAGTCTGCAGCATTGCCCCGGAGCCTCGCGGCCGGTTCCACGGCAATAGCCGCCGCGCCGGCGGTGGAGGCATCCAGGTCATTCGGTGCATCCAGCGCCGCCCGGACGCGTGCGGCCGCACGGTCCATGGCCAGCCGCCGGCCGGGAACCACTCGGCGGCGTTCACCCGTACGGGGATCCACAGGCCCTTCGAGCGGGTCATACGGCCACGTAGCCAGCTCAGTTTCGGCAGTGAGCGGGCTTTTCTCCGGCAAGGACTCTTCCGCCACCGACAACGGATGCACCACGGCACCGGCAGTTGGTGGTTTCTCCCCGACGCCCGCGAGTTGCTCGAGCTCAGCGAGGAAGGGCGACATCTCGGCGCGGCCCGCCCGGGAGCCGACCCAGGCAGCGCTGGACACCCAGAGCACGTGCTTGGCCCTGGTGTAGGCGACGTACGCCAGCCGCCGCTCCTCGCCTTCGACGTGGAACTGGACGTCCGATTTGAAATCCTTTTCGGCATCCAGCCAGCCTTTTTGGTCAGGCTGATCGGTGTCCCATTGCGGCAGATCCGACCGGTCACCCCGCAACGGCCATGGCAGGGCGGCCGCGCCGGTGCTCCATCGGGAATCCTTGTTGCTCGGGAAGGCGCCGGCGTTCAGGCCAGGGACGAAAACAACGTCCCATTCCAGGCCTTTTGAAGCGTGGACGGTCAAAAGCTGCACGGCCTCGCGGTTGATCTCCGGCGGCGGCGCGTCGAGGCCGTTTTCTTCGGCCGAGGCAGCCTCCAGCCATGCGAGGAAGGCAAGGATGTCCACCCGGTGGGAAGTGCGCAGGAACCCCGCAGCCGCGTCCTGGAACGCGTCCAGGTTCCGCCGCGCCTGATGGATGCTGATGCCCGGCCGGGCCGCTACTTCGATATCGAGCAGCATGGCGCGTTCCACCTCGCCGAGCAGGGTGGTCAGGTCATCGCCGAGGTAGCCCCGCAGCTGCCTGAGCTCAGCCGAGAGCCGGCCGAGCCGTTCGCGCGCTTCGGAGGTCAGCGCCCGGCCCTGGGCGGAAACCCAGTCCTCCCGCGGCAGCCAGTCCAGCGCCTCGACCAGGCTGGCGCCGTCTGTCAGGTCGCTTTCAATCACGGCGTCGGCCAGAGCTTCCTCGGCGTTGACAGCCGCCCCGCCGGCATCCAGAGAAGCTGCCCCGGCGCGGTGTGCGCGGCGGCGTGCGAGTTGACTGGACCAGTCACGGAAGGCCATCAGGTCCGCCGGGCCGATCCGCCACCGCGCGCCGGCGAGGAGCCGCATCAGGGAGTCCGACCGCCCCGGATCCGCCAACACCCGCAGGGTGGCCACGAGATCGACGATTTCGGGAGTGTCCAGTAGTCCGCCGAGACCGACAATTTCGTACGGGATTCCCCGCGACTCGAACTCCCTGCGGATGGTCTCCATTTGGGCCCGGCGGCGGCAGAGTACAGCCAGGGCAGGCGGCACCGGTGTGCCGTCAGCTTCATGCTCGAAATCCGTGACCCGGTATCTCTGGACGTCACCGGCCAGCGCCGACGCCTCCCCGACGTCAGTGCCGAAGCGTCCGAGCACCACCTGCCCTTCAACCGCAAACGGGCTGGGCTGCAGCGGAGGCACTGCCGCCGCCACGGGGGTGGCGCCGGTCGGAGCCGTGTGTAGCCCAGCCCTGCCCAAGGCCTCGGACATGATATTCGCGGCGGAGAGTATCGTACGGCCATTGCGCCAGGCGGTGGTGAGGTACGAGGTTGGGGCCGGCTGGTAGACGGCGTGGCCAGCGTCGGTTTTCCCGTCCGCATCGCAGTCCTGGTCACGTTCCATGCGGACGGGAAATTCGCGGACAAAATGGAAAAGCTGGCCGGCAGAAGCTCCACGGAAGCCGTAGATGGACTGGTTCGGATCCCCCACCGCGGTAACGGCGTGCCCTTCCCCGAAAAGCCGGGAAAACAGCACCAGCTGGGCGTAGGAGGTGTCCTGGAACTCGTCCAGGAGCACCACTTTATATCGCTGGCGTTCCAGTTCCGCAGCCAGCGGGACCTCCCTGGACACCCGGGCGGCGAGCGCCACGAGGTCTCCGAAGTCCAGCGCTCCCCGCGCCCGCTTGGCCGCCGTGTAACGGCCCACCATGTCGGCGACACTTGCCCGTGTCCGGAGCATGCCGGCGAGGTCGGTCGCGGCCTGCGACGCGTTCTTCGCGGCACCGGCGACATAAGGCAGCGCCTCGAATTCCCCCAGGCGTGCCATCAGCCAGGCCTCGACGTCGGCCGGGTCCTGCAGGTGTTCGGCGCACTCACCTGCCAGTTGGATCACTGCCTTGACCAACGTGGACTTGGCCGCCCTGAAGTGGTGATAGTCGCCGTCGAACGCTTCCACCACCTCACTGGCCAGCTGCCAGGCCTGGGCGCCGCCGAGCAGCACAACGTCGCGTTCCACCCCGAGCCGCAGCCCGTAATCCGAGACGATCCCGCTCGCGAAGGAATGGTATGTGGACACCTTCGGCTCAAGGGCGTCGCTGCTGAGCAGGCCCTCCGGGAACACTGCATGCGCAGTGTCCTGGGCCGCAATCCGCTGCAGGGACGCCAGCTTGGCGCGGATGCGGGTGGCCAGTTCACCGGCCGCCTTCCTGGTGAACGTGACACCGAGGACTTCCTCGGGCCTGACCCAGCCGTTGGCGACGAGCCAGACTACGCGGTCGGCCATGGTGGCGGTTTTGCCGGATCCGGCACCTGCGATCACCAGCCGGGGGGCCAACGGGGACGAGATAATGGCGGACTGCTCAGGCGTGGGGGTGTTCTTTTCACCCAGCAGCGCGGACAGCTGTTCCGGGCTGAAGAGGGGCTCGGGAGGCCGGTGCCGGTTCATTCAGTGACCTGCTTGCCTCGGACACAGAGCGGGCATACCTCAGGAAGCCGGCAGCCGTGGCCGCCGTGGCTGCCCTTGGCCGGATCATGCCGGGCTTCGAAGCTGTTGCCCGACATCAGCACCGCCGCCTCGTTGACCATGTCCAGCGCCCAGTTGTCCTGCGGATCCAGCGGTTCCTGCTGCTGGATTCCAGGGCTCTTGGTGCTGGTGCCCAACTGTGCCAGCACGGCACCGCCGGGCGCTTCCGCCGCCGGGCGGCCAGCGTCCAGACCGGACGCGTCCGCGAAACCGCCGGCCAGAACTGCCGCCTGGTAGGCCCCCAGTTGCGGGTGGCGTGACAACTCTGTCTTGCCGGGTTGCCGTTTGCCCGTCTTGAGGTCCACCACCACCAGCCTTCCCTCGTTATCGATCTCCAGCCGGTCAACCTGTCCGCGGAGGATGGCAGTTCGCGGCTCCCCGCCGTCCGCCTGCAGCGGCGGCAGATCAGGCAGACGTACCTCGAAGTCCTGCTCAACACCCAGCAGGCTACGGCCCTCGCTTCGCATCACCAGGACGTACTGGGCGAGCTTGCGCACCATGGTTTCGGCCCGTTGGAAGTCGAGTTTGCCCTCCCAATTGTCCTTCATGCCCAGCGTGGGCCACCGGTGCACGAGTTCGGCCACGTACTGGCCACCCGACGCCTCAGGCATGTCCTGGGCGATGGCATGGACCAGTGTTCCCAGGCTGCGGGCAAAATCCGTGGCTGCTTCGCCTCCGGCGGCCTGCACAAACCAGTCGAGCGGGGACTTCTGCACTGATTCGACCTTCGACGGCGAGACATAGACGGTCCCGCCGGGTGGGACCACCGGCTCCGCCGTGCTGAGGGGCAGCAACCCCCACCAGCTGTCCGGGTGGGCGCCTGGCACGGGTGGTTCCGCGGTTGCCAGTTCGGCGAGGACCCTCGCAGCCTCGGCGGCCTCCGGCTCAAACCTGCCGTCCAGCTGCGCATACTGCCGCAGCTCGGCCACAAGGGCGCGCAGCGTCATGGGCCGCTCCACCTGGGTGAATCCCCTGCCCTCGCGGCCAGGTTCGAGGGGTGCCACGTAGTCGAGGAAGGACGAGGGCTGGTCATCCTCCGAGGAGACGGCCGTGCAGATCAGCAGCTGCTCCGCCCGCGAAACCGCCGTCGAAAAGCTGCGCAGTTCGTCGTAGCGGATTTCCCGCAGCCTGCTGAGCGGATCCAGCTGCAGGGCATAGCTGACCCCGTGCTCCACGGCGTCAGCGAACAGGCTGCTGCCCAGCAGCTCGCCGCGAAGCCTGGTGTTGGGCCATACGCCCTCCTGCAGTCCGGCCACAATGACCACGGGCCACTGGCGGCCTGCGGCACTGGCCGGGGTCATCAGCTCGACGGCGTCGTCCACCTGGGCACGGGCCGCCAGTGTGTCCATGGGCAGTTCCTGGTTGAGCAGATATTCGAGGAACTGCTCAGGGCCCGCGCCAGGCATTTGGTCCACATAGCGCTCCGCAGTATGGAAGAGCGCCATCATGGCGTCGAGATCGCGATCGGCCCGCGCACCGTGGGATCCGCCGGACAAGGCGGATCCCGTCCACTGGTTGGCCAGCCCGGTGGAGTGCCAGAGCGCCCAGAGAACTGACTCGGCGTTGGCACCGGGTTGGGACGCAGCATGCTGCCCCGCTTGGATCATGCGGGCGGTCCGGCGCGCTGACCGGCCCTCCATTCCAAGGGTCAGCAGCGCTCCGGGTTCCAGGAGTGCCTCGACCAGCAGGGCATCACTGGTCCGTCCCCCGCCGCCTTGCAGTTCCTCGCGCCGGAGGGATTGCCTGAGGCGCCGCAGTTCAATCGAGGTAGCGCCCCCGATCCGGGATGTCAGCAGCGCGACGGCCGCCTCCGGGGTCAGCAGGGAGGGGTCAAGGGCAATGGCATAAGCGTCCAGCAAGGGGCGCACAGCCACTTCGTCGCGGACCGCAGACTCGGCCACCGGCACGCGGACCGGGATCCCTTGCCCCGAAAGGTAGCGCTGCAGTTCGCTGAGTTGGCCGCCGTTTCGGACAATCACCGCGATCTCGGCGAGGTCCCGGCCGTGGTTGACGTGCTGGTCCAGGATGCGCTGGGCCACGTAGCGCAACTCATGCACCGGGGAAGGGATCAAGTGCGCTTCTACTGCTCCCGGGGGAGTCGGGAGGGTGCCGACGACGGCGGTTCCGGTGTCCGCAGATCCTGCCGCGGGTGCGGGCTGCTCGAGCCGGCGGGCCAGCTGCCCACCTGCGCGTTGCGAGATCCGGGCGGCCACGCCGAGCCAGGCCTGGGCGATTGCGGGAGTGTGCCGGTGGGTGTGCCAAAGCGGCCGTTCCAGGACGCCCGACTCCCCTGCCAGCAACTGCGGAAGGTCGGCGACCAGATCCGGCCTGGCACCGCGGAAGCCCTGCACCACGGTGTCCGGTGAGAACGCTACGAAGCAGTCCTTGCCGCCGGCAATATCAGCGAGCAGTTCGTAAACAGCGGGGTTTGCTTCCTGCACGTCATCCACCAGGATCAGTTGCAGCCGTTCGCGCTCGGCGGCCAGGAACCCGGGCTCGTCCTGGAAGATCTGCCGGGCCGTGGTGATGATGCCGGCGGGGTCGAAGGCTTCGGGCATCCGCAGGTCAAGGACGTCCCGGTATTCCGAGTACAGCGCTGCTGCGGCAAGCCAGTCCGGCCTGCCGCATTGACGGCCCAGGTCGGCAAGGTCCGCTGCGGTACGGCCGGATTCGATGATTCGGTCGAAGAGCAGGCGCACTTCGTGCCGGAAGCCCCGCGTTTCCAATGCCGTTTCCAGGTCCGCAGGCCAGGACAGCTCCAGGCCGGGCAGCCGGTGGCCTTCCAGCAGCTCCTTGATGATGAGGTCCTGTTCCGGACCCGAGAGCAGGCGCGGCGCACGCGGGAGCGGAAGGATTCCCTCGGCCTTCGCCCGGCGCATCAGGTCGAAAGCATAGGAGGACCAGGTGCGGGCCGGCGTGGTGCTCAGGCTCCTGTCCAGCCGTGCGGTAAACCGGTCCCGGAGTGAGTCGGCCGCCAGGCGGCCCGGTGCCAGGATCAGGATTCGTTCCGGATCCACGCCGTCCTGCACTGCACGGCGGACGGCAGCTTCGATCAGGACCGTGGACTTTCCGGTGCCGGGTGCGCCGGGCACCAGCACCGGTCCTGAACCGTGAGGCACCTCCACAGCTTCGCGCTGATCCACGGACAGGACCGGAAGCTCGGCATGGGCCTGCCGCGGCGGGAGAAGCCTGAGGCCTGTGCCGCCGGGGTGTTCCGGCGGTGAAGCCGGGCTGGCCGCACCGCCGGAGTGCTCGGCCGGATCAAGATCGGGAATTGTTAGGGTCACACAGACATTCCATCATCAGCCACTGACAATCTATGCAGCCGCCGCTCCAGGTGCTCCGCAATCGCATCAATCCGGTCGAACTCGTCCTCCCGCGGCGCCCAGCGTGCAGCCGTCAAGTCAACCCGCCAGCGGCCCTCGCCGGTGCGAAGATAGTCATCGGGGCGGCCCAGGAGCGGCGTCCCCTCGAGCAGGTAGTGGCGGAGAGCTTCAGCTTCGTGGCCAGCCGGACCATGCCCGCTGGACTTAAGGATCCGCCACCACGG
Organism: Pseudarthrobacter naphthalenicus; assembly: GCF_029076445.1. GTDB lineage: Bacteria > Actinomycetota > Actinomycetes > Actinomycetales > Micrococcaceae > Arthrobacter > Arthrobacter naphthalenicus. The sequence continues at coordinate 355,988 of NZ_JARESG010000001.1, read as the reverse complement.
GACGGAGCTGCCGTAGTGGCTCATAACGCGGCCAACCTGGCGGGGCCCCCCGGATCCCAGCAATTCCGCCACATCCCCGTACGCGAGTGCGGTCCCGGGCGGCACAAGCTCAACCAAGGCCAGCACCGCCTCGACGTACTCAATCCGCATGGATCCAGACTAGCTGCAGTGGCGCTGACCGATCCTGTCAGTGCCGGCCGGTAGCGTTGAAGCATGACCACCTGGAACACACTTCCCCGCGCCGCCTTCGACCTTGAAACCACTGGACGGAATTCGCGTGCCGCGCGCATTGTCACAGCTTCCGTGACTGTGGTGGACCATCAGGGGGACGTAATCAAGGAACACGAATGGCTTGCGGATCCGGGGGTTGAGATTCCCGCTGAAGCGAGCGAGGTCCATGGTGTTACCACCGAGCGGGCCCGCAGTGAGGGGCGCGCTGCCCACGAAGTCACAGCCGAGCTGGCCACCGTTTTGCAGGAACTGTTCGACGCCGGAATCCCGGTCATAGCCTTCAATGCCAGCTACGACTTTACGGTCCTGGCAGCGGAATCGGCCCGCTATGGCGTCCGCCAGCTCACCCGGTTTCCCGTTCTGGACCCCTACATCATGAATAAGCAGGTTGACCGTTACCGCAAGGGCAAACGCACGCTGACGGCTCTGTGCGAGGAGTACGGCATCAACCTGGACAACGCCCACACTTCGGCAGCGGACGCCCTTGCCACGCTCAGGATGCTGGACGCGATGACGGTCAAATTCCCCAAGCTGAAGATGCCGGCCAGCCAGCTGCACGAGCTGCAGAAGGACTGGGCCGTGAGCCAGGCGGCAGATTTTCAGAACTATTTGCGCAAGGCCAAACCCACTGCTGTCATCGAAGGGGAATGGCCTGTGCTTCCTCCGGAAGATGCCAGCCGAGGTGACTTCTAGCGAGAGCTAACTCACGTTCTGACGGAAACGGCAGGGCGGGGACCGCACCCCCCGGGCAATTCGGTCCGTGCGGCCACGTCCGTTCAAGTGAAGGACGGGCACTGTCCTGCGCTGCGTAATATTCGATGAAGCTCTAAGACTCACTCGATTTGTGCGGTGGAACCGGCAGAAAGCCGGGAATGAGATAATTATCTTCTGCGGTATTCCCGTCCCGGCCGATCGGCGTCCTGGGAGCAAGGCTCCCGACGTCCCTGTGCAGCCTCTTCGGCCCGGTTGAACTTATGACTCAGATGAAAGTGACTTCCTCATGAAGACTAAAGCCATGAAGTGGCTGGCCAGCGTTCCGGTAGCGGTGGCCCTGGCCGTCTCCCTGGCCGCCTGCGGGTCCGGCACTGCCCAGCCCAGCGGTACCCCCACGGACGCCCTGGCGGGCAGCGACCAGCAGACGCTGGACAAGTACACCACCGCCGATGTCACCCCGATCGACAAGATCGACAAGACCAAACTCGGCCTCATCACCGACGGCACCCTCCGCGTCGGCACCCTCTCCGACGCGCCGCCGAATATTTTCATTGACCCGTCGGGCAAGTTCACCGGCTACGACAACGAGCTCCTGCGGGCGATCGGCGACAAGCTGGGCCTCAAGGTGGAGTTTGCGTCCACCGATTTCTCCGCGCTCCTGTCCCAGGTCAAGAACAAGCAGTTCGACGTCGGATCCTCCTCCATCTCCACCACGGACAAGCGACGCGAGACCGTTGGCTTCACCAACGGCTACGACTTCGGCTACATGGCCGTGGTGACCAAGAGCGACGCCAAGGTCAAGGGCTTCGCCGACCTGAAGGAAGGCGTCCGCATCGGCGTTGTCCAGGGCACGGTGCAGGACGATTACGTCACCAACACCCTCAAGCTTGAGCCGGTCCGTTTCCCGGATTACAACACCGTGTACGCCAACGTGAAGAGCGGCCAGGTGGACGCCTGGGTCGCGCCCTCGCAGCAGGCCACCGGCCAGGTCAAGGAGGGCGACAACACCAAGATCGCCGAAAAGGTCGTTAACACGCAGAACTTCACCGCCTATGCGGTCAACAAGGACAACCAGCCGCTGATCGATGCCCTTAATGCAGGCCTCGACGCCGTGATCGCTGACGGCACATGGACCAAGCTCACGGCCCAGTGGTACACGGACCGCCCGACGGCTGCCGAGCAGACCCCACAGGGCTGGAAGCCGGGCAGCAAGGCCGTCCAGGTTCCCGCCAAGTAAGCCGGCGCATTCCGTGGATATCTTCAAACTGCTCTCTGATACCTTCCTGGACTGGAAGGCGATCGGCGAAGTCCTGCCCAAGATGTTCGCCGTCGGGCTGCCGAACACGCTCGTTCTGGCTGTCACCTCGGGCGTCATCGGGACGGCACTTGGCATGCTGCTTGCCCTCATGGGGATCTCCCGGAATGCGGCCGCCCGCTGGATTGCGCGCATCTACACCGATGTGCTGCGCGGGTTGCCCCCCATCCTCACCATCCTCGTGATCGGGCTTGGCTTCGGACCGATTTTCCGTCAGATCACCGGATCCAGCAGCCCGTATCCGATGGCCATCGCGGCCTTGTCCCTGATGTCGGCCGCTTACATCGGCGAGATCTTTCGCTCCGGAATCCAGAGTGTCGATAAGGGGCAGCTCGAGGCCACCCGCGCCCTGGGCTTCGGCTACGGGCCGGCCATGCGCCTGGTTGTGGTGCCCCAGGGTGTCCGGCGGGTCCTGCCGGCGCTTGTCAACCAGTTCATTGCCCTGATCAAGGAATCCTCCCTGGTCTTCATGCTCGGCCTCTTGGCGACGGAACGCGAAATCTTCCAGATCGGCAAGGATGCGGCATCCAACAGCGGCAACCTGTCGCCCTACGTGGCAGCTGCCGTTTTCTATCTGGTGCTCACTGTCCCGTTGACACACTTCGTGAACTGGATTGACCGCCGGCTGCGCTCAGGGCGGCCGGAGAAAAAAGAACCGGACGAGGTAGCTGCCGTCGTCGGAAAGGGAGCCCAGGCATGAGCGAGTTCGTTTCCGGAACTTTAACGGCACAGAACATCCATCTGGCTTTCGGGTCAAACCAGGTCCTGCGAGGCATCGACCTGCACGTCGAGAAAGGCACGACGGCTTCGGTCATCGGCCCTTCCGGCTCAGGCAAATCCACGCTCCTGCGCGTTATGAACCGGCTCATCGAGCCCGATCAGGGTGACATCCTGCTGGACGGGCGTTCGGTGCTCAAGGACAACCCGGACGAACTGCGGCGGCGGATCGGCATGGTCTTCCAGCAGTTCAACCTCTTTCCCCACAAGACCGTGGTGGAGAACGTCTCGCTGGCGCTGTGGAAGCTGCGCGGAATGTCCAAGGACAAGGCAAGGGAAGAAGCGCTCGGCCAGCTGGACCTGGTGGGCCTCAAGCACAAGGCGGATGTGCGTCCGGCCAACCTTTCCGGCGGCCAGATGCAGCGTGTCGCCATCGCCCGTGCACTGGCCATGAAGCCCGAAGTGATGTTCTTCGACGAGGCCACTTCGGCGCTGGACCCTGAGCTGGTCAAGGGCGTCCTGGCGCTCATGACCGATCTCGCCAAGGGGGGCATGACCATGGTGGTGGTGACCCACGAGATGGGCTTCTCCCGCAACGTCTCAGATACCGTGACGTTCATGGATGCCGGTGTGGTGGTTGAGTCAGGTCCGCCGGAACAGCTGTTCACGGATCCGCGGACGGACCGCCTGAAGGGCTTTCTCTCGGACGTCCTCTAGCCGGCCCCAACGGCAAATCCCCGCCTCCCGGACAATTCCCCTTCGCATGAAGGGGGGATTCGTTCGGGAGGCGGGGATTTTCGGCTTAACCCCGGAAACAGGGCCCGACGGCGGCGCTAGGCCTGTGCGGCTGCGGCGGCTTTCGCGGCGGCCGGCAGCGCGTCGAAGATCCGGTTCATGGCGGCGTCGTCGTGGGCGGCGGACAGGAACCAGGCCTCGAAGACGGACGGCGGCAGGTAGACCCCGGAGTCCAGCATGGAGTGGAAGAACGGCGCGTAGCGGAAGGTCTCCTGGGCCTGGGCATCCGCGTAGTTGTGGACGCCGTTGGCGGACGTGCCAAACGCCACCGAGAAGAGGTTTCCGGCGAACTGGATGGAGTGGTCCACTCCCTCACTGTCGAGGGCGGAGGACAGGGCCGAGGACAGTTCCAGCGAGCGGACGTCCACAAACGAGTACACGTCATGGGTGGCGTGGGTCAGGGTGGCCACGCCGGCTGCCATGGCAACCGGGTTTCCCGAGAGTGTGCCCGCCTGGTAGACGGGGCCCAGCGGCGCCAGGTAGTCCATCACGTCGGCACGTCCGGCAAGGGCCGCCGCCGGCATTCCACCGCCGATGACCTTGCCGAAGGTGAGCAGGTCCGGGGTCCAGGGTTCGGCAGCGTCCGGAGCGCCGCCGGTCAGGCCCCAGTATCCGGAGTAGCCGGTGCGGAAACCGGTCAGGACCTCGTCCACAATCAGGAGGGCACCGTGTTCGCGGGTGATGCGGGACAGGCCTAGGTTGAAGCCCTCCCCCGGGGTGACAACGCCCATGTTGGCGGGAGCGGCCTCGGTGATGACGGCGGCGATGCTGGGTCCGTGTGCGGCGAACGCAGCTTCTACTGCGGCGAGGTCGTTGTAGGGCAGGACCAGCGTTTCGGCGGCGGTGGCTTCGGTAACGCCGGCCGAGCCCGGCAGGGCCAGGGTGGCCACACCGGAGCCGGCGGCAGCCAGCAGGCCGTCGAGGTGGCCGTGGTAGCAGCCGGCAAACTTAATGATGAGGTTCCGGCCGGTAAAGCCACGGGCCAGCCGGACGGCCGTCATGGTGGCTTCGGTGCCGGTGGAGACCATCCGGACGCGTTCGGCCGCCGGCACGCGTTCCTGGACGAGGGCGGCCAGGTTGGCCTCGTCCGGGGTCGAGGCGCCGAACGATAGACCCCGGTCCACGGCCGCGTGGACAGCTTCAAGGACAGCAGGGTGGGCATGGCCCAGAAGCGCCGGGCCCCAGGAGCAGACCAGGTCCACGTACTCGGTGCCGTCGGCGTCAGTGAGGTACGGCCCCTTGGCAGAGACCATGAACCGCGGTGTCCCGCCCACCGAGCCGAAAGCCCGGACTGGCGAATTGACGCCTCCGGGCATCAGGGTCTGGGCACGGGCAAAGAGGGCATCGGAACGAGTCATATCCCTATTCTCCCATCCCCGTCAGGGTGGCCGGAGCCCACGCCACGCGCGGGCTCCGGAACGGAAAACAGACCTCAGCGTTTGGCCGGCATGTCCGCGAGCCTGTCGGCGACGAGAGGCGCCACCCTGGAGCCGAACAGTTCGATCGAACGCATCATCCGCTCGTGGGGCAGCGTGCCGCTGCTGTATTTCATCTCAAAGCGGTCCGCACCCAGCGTGCCCTTGAGCCGGACCACTTTCGCCGCCACCGTCTCGGGGGAGCCGATGAACAGGGCACCGTCCTCATCGGCCGCCGCCTCGAATTCGCCGCGCCCGGCCGGGCCCCAGCCGCGCTCGGCTCCGAGCTTGTTCCGCACGGCGAGCCAGTGCGGGTAGTACTCCTCGAGGGCCTGCTCGTCGGTGTCGGCCACGTAGCCGGGAGAATGGACGGACAGTGCCTGCGGTTCCTTGCCGAGCTCGGCAAGGGTCCGCCGGTACAGGTCGGCGTAGGGGCGGAACCGCTCCGGTTCGCCGCCGATGATGGCAAGGACCATGGGGTAGCCGTAGGACGCCGTGCGGACCACGGACTGGGGCGAGCCGCCCACACCGATCCACGTGGGCAGCAGGCGCCCTTCGACGTGCGGATAGACCATCTGGCCGCGGAGGCCGGCCCGGGTACGGCCGTCCCAGTTCACCGGCTTCTGGGAGCGTACGAGGTCGTAGAGCTCCAGCTTTTCCTCGAACAGCATGTCGTAATCGGCAAGATCCTGGCCGAAGAGCGGGAAGGACTCCGTGAAGGAGCCGCGGCCCAGGATCACTTCGGCGCGGCCGTTGGACAGGGCGTCGAGCGTGGCGAAGCGCTGGAAAACGCGGATGGGATCGTCCGAGCTCAGGACCGTCACCGCACTGCCGAGCCGGATTTTTTCGGTGGCTGTGGCGATGGCTGCCAGCACCACGTCAGGCGCGCTGACGGCGAAGTCTTTGCGGTGGTGCTCCCCCACGCCAAAGGAGTGGAGGCCGACGGCGTCGGCTACTTTGGCCTGTTCCACCACCTGCCGCAGCACCCGGGCATGGTGCTTGGGGACACCATCGGCGTCCAGGTCCACGTCGCCGAACGTGCTGACGCCCAACAGCATCGTGTCTGCCGCTACGGGAGCGGTGGGGTTTGCGGGCAAGGGAACAGTTTCGGAAGCTGCGCTATTTTCATGCATACGCATTCAAACCTCGCATGCTCCGAAAACATTCCCGTCCGGTCAGGATTCCTTGAGCCAGCCCGCAAGCTCGGCGGCCCAGTAGGTCAGGACGGTGTTGGCGCCGGCGCGCTTAATGCTCAGGACGGACTCCACAATCGCACCCCGGCGGTCGATCCAGCCATTCGCTGCCGCGGCCTCGATCATGGCGTACTCCCCCGAAACCTGGTAAGCGGAGACCGGCACCGGGCTCATGGCGGCAACGTCGGCCAGGATGTCCAGGTAGCTCATGGCCGGCTTGACCATGACCATGTCGGCGCCCTCTTCAAGGTCGAGTTCCACCTCAAGGATGGCTTCCCGGCGGTTGGCGGAGTCCATCTGGTAGGTCCGCCGATCGCCTGTGAGCTGCGAGTCCACGGCCTCCCGGAAGGGGCCGTAGAAGGGCGAGGCGTACTTGGCCGCGTAAGCCAGGATGGCGGTATTTTTGTGTCCTGCGTCTTCAAGGGCCTGGCGGATGACGGCCACCTGGCCGTCCATCATGCCTGAGGGGCCCACAACGTGCGCCCCTGCCTCGGCCTGGGCAACGCCCATCCGGCCATAAATTTCCAGGGTGGCATCGTTGTCCACGTAGCCCTCGGCGTCCAATACTCCGCAGTGGCCGTGATCAGTGAATTCGTCCAAACAGAGATCACTCATGATCACCAGGTCATCGCCTACCTCGGCCCGGATGTCGCGGATGCCCTTGTTGAGGACTCCGTCCGGATCCAGCGATGCGGTGCCGCGGGCATCGCGCACGGCCGGAACGCCGAAGAGCATGATGCCCCCGATGCCGAGTTCCACAGCCTCGGCGGCCGCCCGTTTAAGTGACTCGGAGGTGTGCTGGACCACCCCGGGCATGGACGTGATGGGGCTGGGCTCGCTGAGGCCCTCGCGGATGAAGGCCGGCAGGATCAGGTCCGCCGGGGCCAGCCGGTGCTCGGCGGTGAGCCGGCGCATGGCCGGAGTGGTGCGGAGACGACGCGGGCGGTGGTTCGGAAAGCTCATCTGGTGTTCCCTTCGTTAGCGAATACAGCGCCCAGGGCGGCGGCAATCCCGTCCGGGGTAGGTACTTTGGCGTTGGCAGCCACGGGGATGCCACGTGCGGTGGCCTCTGCCGCCGTCGGACGCCCAATGGCGATGAAACGGCACCTGCCCAGCGGCAGCAGGGTCGCGGCGATGCGGCGCGCCGCGCTGGGTGAGGCCGCCACCACTGCGTCGATGGTGCCGGCGTCGAGTTCCCGCCTCGCCTGCGGCGGACTGAGCTCCTGCGGTGCTGCGGGGGTGGAGCGGCCGACGGCGGGGGGCAGGTCGGCTGCCAACCGCCGTTCCGCACGGGCCGGGTAATCCACGGTGTGGTAGGCGATGACGGAGGTCACGTCGGCGCCTGCGGCGGCGAGGCCTTCGCGCAGTCCCGGCGCGGCGATGTCCGCCTGCGGCAGCAGCACACGTACCCGTTTTGCGGTCCAGAGCGCCACCAGCCCTTCGGCGGACTGGTTATCCTTCGGGGCAAGTGTCACGGGAATGCCCAGGGCTTCGAGGGCCTGCCTGGAGGACGGCCCGATGGTGGCCACCCGTGTACCGGCGGGTATCAGGGCGGCCGGGGTGCTCCCCCGCTGAGCCGCCTTTTCCGTGATCATGCGCAGCGTGGTGATGCTGCTGATGACAAGCCAGTCATAGGCTCCCGCCACCAGGTCATCAAGGGCAGCGTCGAGCGCCGCCTGGTCCGTGGCCCGCTCGAAATCGATGAGCGGCAGGACCAGGGGCTCGGCCCCCAGGCTGCTGAGCAGCGAGGCGAGCGGCCGGGCGCGGTCGGCGCTCCGGGTGATCAGGACACGCCGGCCAACCAACGAACCGGCCATTACTCCGGCGGTACCGTCAGGAAGCGGCAAGGTCCGCGATCTCCGCGGCACCGGCAGCGAGCAGGAGCTCGGCCACCTCGATGCCGAGCAGCGTGGCACCGACCTCGGTCAGGCCGTCCGTCGCCTTCTTTTCGCGGACGATTTTCGTCCCGTCCACGGCGCACACTGCGGCCTCGAGGTACAGCATGCTGCCTTTGCGGGAGGCGAAGGCGCCCACTGGAGCGGCGCAGCCCGCTTCGAGCCGCGCCAGCACTGCCCGTTCGGCGGTCACGGCGAGGCGGGTGTCCTCATCATTGAGCGCGGCCAGGGCCTGGGCGAGGACGCCCTGGGAGCCTTGGGTGGAACCGGCCGTGCGCGGGGCGTCGGCTGTCCTGCATTCAATGGCCAACGAACCCTGCCCGGGCGCGGGCAGCATCACGTCCGTCTCGAAGAATTCGCTGACGGTGTCCAGGCGGCCGATGCGTTCCAGCCCGGCGGCTGCCAGCACAACGGCGTCAAGATCGCCCGGCGCGGTTTCGGCATTGCCGGGCAGCCCGGGAACCCGGCCCAGGCGCGTGTCCACGTTGCCGCGGATATCGTGCACATCAAGGTCCGGGCGGGCGGCACGGAGCTGGGCGGCGCGGCGCGGCGAGCCGGTGCCCACCTTGGCCCCCTGCGGCAGATCGGCCAGTTTCAGGCCGTCGCGCGCACACAGCACGTCCCGGACATCCACTCGCCTGGGCGTCGCCGCGATGGTCAGGCCAAGTGCGGCGCCGGTCGGTAGGTCCTTGAGCGAGTGCACGGCAACATCGCAGGATTCCTGCAGCAGCGCATCGCGCAGGGCCGCGACAAACACTCCGGTGCCGCCCATCTGGGACAGGGATCCGGTTTTGACATCGCCCTCGGTGGTGATGTGGACCAGCTCCACCGGGAAGCCGCCGACGGCAGCCAGCTGGTCAGCCGTCTGCCGGGTCTGGGTCAGGGCGAGTTTGCTGGCCCGGGTTCCGATCCGAACGGTCACAGCGTGCCTTCTCCCCCGGCGGTGCCGGCGACGCCTGCCGGGTACTCGTCATGCCCGGTACCCACGGTGGTGTCAGCTCCGGCAATGGTCGGCTTTTCGCCGCGGAAGTTGGCGCAACAGCCGGGCCGGCAGACGTCGTACCAGGGCCCCAGGGCCGTCATGGCAGGGCGGTCGCTGATGTTGTTGGTCCGCGTCCGTTCGGAAATCAGGTCCACCAGGCCGTTCACGAACTTCCGGTGGGTACCGGGCGTCGGAACGCGTGTTGCGGCGAGTCCGAGGTTGCGGCAGGTTTCCATGGCTTCGGTGTCCAGGTCCCACACCACCTCCATATGGTCGCTGACGAAGCCCAGCGGGACGATGACGACGCCCTTGATGCCCTGGCCCGCGAGCTCTTCAATGGCATCGTTGATGTCGGGTTCCAGCCATGGCACGTGCGGCGCGCCGGAACGGGACTGGTACACGAGGGACCACGGCGCAGTCAGGCCGGACTCGGCCTTGACCCTGTCGATGACCGCCGCGCCTGTTGCCAGGTGCTGGGCCACGTAGGCCGAGCCTTCCGCGAACTCCCGCGGCTCAGCCTCGGACCGTCCGGCTGCTTCAGCATCACGGGTCGGGATGGAGTGCGTCGCAAAGAGAATGTGCACGGGGGCGTCCGGGGTGCCGGCAGCCGCCAGCTGGGCGCGGACGTCCGCAAGCCCTGCAGCGGTTCCTTCAATGAAGGGTTCCACAAAGCCGGGGTGGTCGAAGTACTGGCGTACCTTGTCCACTTCCAACCGGCCATCCAACCCGGTCTCCGTCAGGGCGACGCCGATGTCCTCGCGGTACTGGCGACAGCTGGAGTAACAGGAGTAGGCACTCGTGGTGACCATGAGCAGTTTGCGGTGGCCGGCGTCGTACGCGTCCTGCAGGGTCTGCGGAAGGTACGGGTCCCAGTTGCGGTTGCCCCACAGCACCGGAAGGCTGATGCCCCGCGCCGCGAGCTCGCCTTCGAGGGCAGCCTTCAGCTGGCGGTTCTGCTCGTTGATGGGGCTGATGCCGCCATTGGCCCGGTAATGATGGGACACCTCTTCAAGGCGCTCATCCGGGATGCCGCGGCCCCTGGTGACGTTGCGGAGGAAGGGAAGGACGTCCTCCTGGCCCTCTGGTCCGCCGAAGGACGCCAGGAGGACTGCGTCATATTCCTTGGGTGCCATCCGGCCGGCTTCGGTGACCGCGTTGATGGTGGTCACGGCAGGACCCGGCTGGGGATCGGCGGCGGTCATGCCAGAACCTCTGCGACCTCAGCCGAGGTGATGCGGCGGCCGGTGTAGAACGGGATTTCCTCGCGCACATGGTTGCGTGCCTCAGTGGAACGCAAATGGCGCATCAGGTCAACGAGGTCAACCAGCTCCGGAGCCTCGAGGCCGAGGATCCACTCCCAGTCGCCCAGCGCGAAGGATGAAACAGTGTTGGAGATGACCTGCGGGAAGTCCCGGCCCAGCAGGCCGTGGTCGCGGAGCATCTTGCCGCGTTCCGCCTCCGGGAGGATGTACCACTCGTAGGAGCGCACAAACGGGTAGACGCACAGCCATTCCGCCGGCGCAACGCCGCGGGAGTAGGCCGGGGTGTGGTTCTTGGCGAATTCCGCCTCACGGTGCACACCCATGGCCGACCAGACGATCTCGGTGCCGGCGAAAAGCTTGCTGCGGCGGATGTCGCGGATGGCCTTCTGGAGGTCTTCGGGTTTGGGTCCGTGGAGCCACACCATGATGTCGGCGTCGGCGCGCATGGCCGAGACGTCGTAGCTGCCGCGGTGGTTCACCCCGGCTTCCGCCAGGCGGGCGAGCAGTGCGTCGAAGTCGCTGGCAGCATCAGCGCTGCGCACGAGCTGCTCTGAGCGTTTGAAAACCGTCCAGAGGGTGAAGAACTGCTCGGCTGATTCTTCGGTTTTAGTGACAGATTCGGCAGAAGTGTGGCTCATGCTTACCAGTTTGCCCGTTAGTTACCCCCAAGTCGAAACGGGCGAGTTCTACAAGGCGTAGAAGTGCTCAATTTCACACCGGCGGCGGCTCAAAACTTGCGGATCCTGGCAAGCAGGAGGCCGGCCGCCCCGGCCGACCCCACCAGGCCGACGCCCAGCCAGACCTTGGTGGTCTCCGCCGCAGGCCCGGCGGCCGTCATGTCATGCCGGGCCGCGGGTGCCCCGGCACGATTCGGGTAGCCGGAGGCCACCGTGGAACCAGTGCCATGGGCGCCGGCTGAGGTCTGGACCGTTGCGGGTTCAGCGCCATCGTCGGCGTCGGACTGCCGGAGGCCGTGGCCCTCCGGTCCAGGCTGCGCCGTTCCCCGCGCCCCTGGACCGGCGGGGGTGCCGGCGCCCATTCCCTTGAGCACTCCGTGGGCCGCAGACTCGTTTCGCGGATTCCCGGACGTTGAAGATGGGGCCGACGGCGCCCCGTCAGCCCCTGGGGAAGCAGCCCCTGAGGACGGGGCGCCCGCGAAAGGGGCGCCTGTGGACGGGGCGCCTGAGGACGGGGCGCCTGGTGCGGGAACGGCTGGTGGAACAGCCGGCGGCGAGGTGGGAGACGTGGGCGACGTCGGCCCGGGAGCCCCAGGAGTGGGAGCCGGGGGTTGGGTGGCCGGGTCCGATGGCCGGGCCGGGTCGGCGGGTGCGGGGCGGGCGGGTGCCGTGGGTGCCGGGCCGACGGGTGCCGTGGGGATGGGGGCGGGTGCCGGGCTGGGGACCGGGCTCGGGGAAACCGGTGGTCCGGATGGCGACGGGCGGTCGTGGGAACGGCCTGCCGGACCGCCCCGGAGGTCCTTCAGCACACCGCCGAGCACCGACTCGTCTTTCGGCCCCTTGGCCTGGGCGGATTTGCCCGGCGAACTCTGGCCGTCGGCAACGGCGCCGTCAGCCGCCTGCGAGGCCGGAATGCCGCCGGAAAACACCAGTATCGCTCCGAGGGCAGCTCCCGCCGCGCCACGTCGAAGTCCCCCATGGATACCGGTCCTGGAACTGGAAAGCTGAGACCTGTAAATCACCATAGGTATCGACCCTAGTCACCGGATCGGACGGAGCGGAAACCCATATTCTGGCCCTCGGTGCGCTATCTCCGGGCCGGCAATCCGCTGAGCAGGAGCGATGGTCAGCCAGCCAGCACGCGGACTTCTTTGCGTGTGTCGAACACAACAGCGGCGAGTCCGTTACCGGCAACCCAGCCTCCGACAATGCCCAGCCCCTCTTCCGCCGAGCAGATACTGCGGATCTCGGCCACCCGCGCCTTGTGGCCAACGGCCGCGAAGGGCAGGGCTCCCTGCCAGCTCACCACGTCCCAGCCAACCACGTCCTTGTCCTGCACGGGCACATCCAGAAGAGCGGAGGCATCCCGCAGCGCGGTAGCCAGGAGATCCCGGTCTGTGGCCGGCGCGGCAGCATCCAGCGTGGCGTCTGCCGGGGCAGTGCCGTCGCCGGCACGCTCCAGCCGCCCGTACGAGAGCCGAAGCACGTGGGTACCGGGTCCGGCCGCAGCGGCCAGCCAGTCCCACTTCGCGGTGGCGTGGGTCAGTGCCTTGGCCTCGATGCCGGGGGTCTGCGGTGCTACCAGGACGCCCGTGCCGCGCGGCCTGCGGTCGAGTTCGGGCAGGTCCACCACCAGCGTCACAAGGCGGACGTCGGGCCCGTGCTCCGGGCTCCTGCCTGCCAGGGCCGGGACCGCCGCCTGAAGCAGCCCGACGGCGTCGGGGCCCGGAAGCGCCACCACCAGCAGGCCGCCGTCGTACGCTTCCTCACCGGCGGTGACGCGCCAGCCGCCTGCTGTCCGCGCCACTGCAGCGGCAGGGTGGCCGCTGAGCAGGGTAACGCCACGCTGCTGGAGGTCGCTCAGCAGCGCCGTGACCAGGGTGTGCATTCCGTATTCGAGACCGGCGACGGCGGAACCTGCCGTCGCCGCGGAAGGTCCGCCGGCATTGCGGCGCTGGGCAGCCACCGCGGCTGCCAGGGAACCGTGGGCCTTGATCCCGGCGCGCAGTCCCGGCGCCACCATGTCCACATCGAGGAGCCCCGGATCCGCCGAGTGCACGCCCCCCACCACGGGGGCAACGAGCCGCTCCAGCACACGGCGGCCCATCCGTGCCCGTACCAGGGCCGAAACGCTGGTGACCTCCGCGGCGGCACCGAACCTGGCCGGCAGGTACTTGTCCAGGGACGCCCGCAGGGAGCCCGCCAGGCCAAGGGAACGCCGGACCTCCGGGTCCCACGGGTTGGCGGGAATGCCCAGGACCCCGGTCTTGGGCAGTTCGCGGGGGCCGTCGGAAAGCTGCACCCATGCGCCGCCGGGGCGCGGCGCAACAATCCGGCCGGCAAGCCCAAGCTCAGCGGCGAGGTCAGCCACCGCGGTGGAGCGGGTGGCGAACGATTCCGCGCCGCTGTCCAGGGTCAGGCCAGCCACCACGTGGCTGCCCACGCAGCCACCCCAGGTGTCTGCCGCTTCCAGGACCGTCACGGCGTGGCCTGCAGCGGCCAACTCCCGCGCGGCCAACAGGCCGGAGACTCCGCCGCCCAGGACGATGGCGGTCCTGGCGGGCGTCAAGGAGCTGCCCACCTGCCTACTCCGGGGAGATTGAGTGAATGAGTTCGACCACCCGGGTGAGGACCGTGGCGTCGGTTTCGGGCGGCACGCCGTGGCCGAGGTTGAGGACGTGGCCGGGGGCCGAGGAGCCGGCTGCGATGACCTCCCGCACGTGGGCTTCGAGGACTTCCCACGGGGCAGACAGCAGCGCGGGATCAATGTTTCCCTGCAGCGGCACGGTTCCGCCGAGGCGGCGGTTCGCTTCATCCAGAGGAAGGCGGTAGTCAACGCCCACCACATCCACGCCGACGTCACGCATGGCCACCAGCAGTTCGGACGTGCCGGTGCCGAAGTGAATCAGGGGTGCGCCGAGGTGGCGGACGTGGTCCAGGGCCCTGGCAGATGCCGGCGCCACGTGCTTGGTGTAATCAGCCAGACCCAGCGACCCTGCCCAGGAGTCGAACAGCTGGGCGGCGGAGGCTCCGGCCTCGAGCTGCGCCCGGAGGAAGAGTCCGGAGGCGTCGGCCGCCCAATTGGCCAGCGCGGCCCAGGTTTCCGGGTCCGCGTGCATCATGGTGCGCGGGCCCAGGTGGTCCCGGGAGGGCTTGCCTTCAACCATGTAGGCGGCGAGCGTGAACGGTGCGCCGGCGAACCCGATCAGCGGAGTTTTGCCCAGTTCAGCCACGGTCAGGCGGACCGCTTCGCGGATGGGCTCCAACGCTTCCCAGGTCAGCTGCGGCAGGGCTGCCACGTCGGCCGCCGTGCGGACCGGCTTGTCCAGCACCGGGCCCACGCCGGGAACAATGTCCACTCCGATGCCGGCGAGCTTCAGCGGGATGACAATGTCGGAGAAGAAAATGGCCGCGTCCACGTCGTGGCGCCGCACGGGCTGCAGGGTGATCTCGGAGGCGAGTTCCGGCCGCAGGCACGAATCGAGCATTGCCACGCCTTCGCGAACCTTCAGGTATTCCGGAAGGGAGCGGCCGGCCTGGCGCATGAACCACACGGGGCGCCGCGATGGCTTGCCGCCCCGGTAGGCGGTGATCAGCGGTGAATCGGCCGTGCGGCCATCCATCAGCGGGTGGCTGTCGGCAAGGGCGCCGCCGTGAGACGGGGCATTGGACGCGGTGTTTGACGCGACGGAGCTGGAAGTCATGCCTTTGATTGTGCCCAAAAACGGGGCTAAAAGATAACGCACAATCTGTCACATGCAGGCGGATTCACCGCAGCGTGGCAGGAATCACGGGCAGGACGCCCGGGAACTGCGCCCCCGGGTTGTTCTACAGCACCACGAAAAAGCTATGATGGGTCTGCTGTGGTTCTTTTCTCATTGGTGGCTACACACGCCGACATCGATCTTGAGACCGTTGCTCAACTGAGCAGCGGTGCTTCAGAGATCGCAACATCCGCACTCTCCGGATCGCCGGCAGTGAAGGGTGCGGTGGTGCTTGCCACCTGCAACCGGTATGAAATCTACGGTGAAGCCCCCAACGCCGATGACGTTGAAGCCGCCAGGGCGGCCCTGGTGTCCGAGATCAGCGAACTGAGCGGACTCAACGAACAGCTGGTGTCCCGCTCCTTCAGCACCCGCACCGGCCCGGAAGTCAGCCAGCACCTCTTCGCAGTCAGCGCGGGCCTCGATTCCGCCGTCGTCGGAGAGCGTGAAATCGCCGGGCAGGTCCGCAGAGCCCTCATCAACGCCCAGCACGGAGGCACGGCCAGCGCCGGCCTGGTCCGGCTGTTCCAGGCCGCATCCAAAACTGCCAAGGATGTCGGCGCGCAGACGGCACTCGGATCACGGGGCCTGTCCATCGTCTCCGTGGCCCTGGACCTTGCCACCGATTTGTCCGAGAACCCCGACTGGGCCGGTAAAAAAGTCGTCCTGTTCGGCACGGGTGCCTACGCCGGCGCCACCATGGCTCTCCTGCGCGAACGCGGCTGCACCAACATCTCCGTCTTCTCCTCATCAGGCCGCGCCGAAGCCTTCGTCGCCAGCCGCGGCGGAACAGCACTGGACGCGGAGACGCTCCCGTCCGCTGTGGCCGCAGCCGATGTGATGATCGGTTGCAGCGGCTCGGACACCCGCGTTGAGGCCGCTGAACTGGCTCAGGTCCGTGCCGGGTCCGCCCAGCCGCTGATCGCGATCGACCTTGCCCTCACCC
The DNA here is from genome assembly GCF_029076445.1 of Pseudarthrobacter naphthalenicus. GTDB lineage: Bacteria > Actinomycetota > Actinomycetes > Actinomycetales > Micrococcaceae > Arthrobacter > Arthrobacter naphthalenicus. The sequence goes on along the minus strand of NZ_JARESG010000001.1, from coordinate 340,082 downwards.
ACGACTTTGACCCCGAAGTGGGCCAACTGGACGGCGTCGAACTGCTCACGCTGGAATCCGTCCGCCTGGCCGCTCCGCAGGAACAGGCCGAATCCCTGAGCCAGGCCAGCAGCATCGTGTCCGGCGCCGCCCAGGCGTTCGAACAGGAACGCGAAGCACGCTCCGTGGACTCCGCCATCGTTGCTCTGCGCCGGCACACCATGAACGTCCTCGATGCCGAGATGGAGCGGGTCCGCGCCCGGCACGGCTGCACAGCGGCCGCCGAGGAAGTGGAGTTCGCGCTCCGCCGCATGGTCAAGCAGCTCCTGCACGTTCCCACGGTCCGCGCCCGGGAGCTGGCGGCGAACGGCCAGCAGGACGACTACGTGTCGGCTCTGGAAACCCTCTACGGCATCACCGTGGAGCAGCCCGCCGCGGCGGCCCAGGCCGAGTGCCCCGTGGACCACGCAGGCAGCGCCCGGCCGGGCACGGCAACCGCCTGACCCAGGGCAACGCTCTCTCACTTAATGCGGCTTTTCCGTCGACGCTCTCTCAGTTAATGCGGCTTTCAGACCGATGCTCTCTCACTTTCTTGAAGGAAGTGAGAGAGCATCGACGTTTAAAACGACATTAAGTGAGAGAGCGTTGCGAGGGGGGTGCTCAGTACACGGGCTTTTCCGGCTCCACGTCCCGCACCCACGCCAGGATCCCGCCGTCGAGATGGCTGACCCGCTGGTACCCGGCCTTCCGCGCAGCCGCCAGGACGTTCGCTGACCTGGTCCCCGCCTTGCAATGGAACACAATGTCCTTGTCCTGCGGCAGTTCCGCCCAGGCCTCGCCTGCAAGGATCCTGCCCTGCGGAATCAGCACTGAGCCGTCGATACGGACAATGTCGTGCTCGCCGGTTTCCCTGACGTCCACCAGTTCGAAGTCCTTCAGGCCCGCCTTGCGCGAAGCCAGCATGGTGGCCAGCTGGGTGGCCGTGACCGTGTGCTCTGTGTCCGCGGCAACGCCGGGGGTGATGCCGCAGAAGGCCTCGTAGTCCGTTAGTTCAGTGATGGGCTCGGCGGCGGGGTCCTTGGACACGCGGATCTCCCGCCAGCTGCCGCCCAGCGCATCGAAGAGTGCCACCCGGCCAAGCAGGGAACGCCCGACGCCGGTAATCAGCTTGACTGCCTCCGTCACCATGAGGGACCCCACGGCGGCGCAGAGCATGCCGAAGACGCCGCCCTCACCGCACGATGGCACGGACCCGGCGGGCGGGGCCTCAGGGTAGAGGTCGCGGTACGTGGGGCCGTGCTTCTCCCAGAAGACGCTGACCTGGCCGTCAAAGCGGAAGATGGACCCCCACACGTAGGGTTTGCCAAGAATCGCCGCGGCATCGTTGACCAGGTAGCGGGTGGCGAAGTTGTCCGCACCGTCCAGGATCAGGTCATAGTCGGCGAAGAGTTCCAGGGCGTTGGAGGCGTCGAGCCGGACGTTGTGGAGCCGCACGTCCACCAGCGGGTTCAGCGCGGCGACGGCGTCGCGGGCGGATTCGATCTTCGGCCGCCCCACATCGGCGACGCCGTGGATCACCTGCCGCTGCAGGTTGCTCAGGTCAACGGCGTCGTCGTCGATGATTCCCAGGGTTCCCACCCCCGCGGCCGCCAGATAGAGCAGGGCCGGTGAGCCCAGTCCGCCGGCACCGATAACCAGCACTTTGGCGTTCTTCAGTCGCCGCTGCCCCACCGAACCTATTTCCGGGATGATGAGGTGCCGCGAGTACCGTTCCACCTCGGCAAGCGTCAGCTCCGCGGCGGGCTCCACCAGCGGCATAAGCGATACAGACGAGTCATTTGCGGTCAAAGTCGAAGCCATACTTCAATCTATGCCTGAAGATACCGCCCGGTCATATTACCGCGCAGTATTGTGTAAGTAACGGCAAGGGAAAGTAGGGCTCACTGTGGCGCATGAAGCACAGGCTGACCGGGCGTCAAGCGGGGAACCGCCCGTACCTCAACGCACTGGGGGCCAGCGGTCTGCGCGGCTTCCGAGGGACGAGCGGCGGGCGCAGCTCCTCGCGGCAGCGCAGGAGGTCTTCGTCGCCAACGGTTACCACGGTGCCGCCATGGATGAGATCGCGGAGACCGCCCATGTGAGCAAACCTGTGCTGTATCAGCACTTTCCGTCCAAACGCGAGCTCTACCTTGCATTGCTGGACACCCACCTGACGTCCCTGACGGACCTGATGCTGGGCGCCCTGAACTCCACCACGGACAATGACGAACGTGTGCAGGCGGTGATGCGGGCCTATTACCGCTTTATTGCCAGCGACGATCAGGCTCACCGCCTCGTCTTCGAATCGGACCTCATCAATGATCCCGATGTCAGTTCGCGGCTGGAGACTTTCAACAAAACCTTCGCGGACGCCGTCGCCCGCGTGATTGCGGAGGACACCAAACTTCCGCATCTGGAGGCGCAGCTGCTGGGACGCGGGCTGGCCGGAATGGCGCAGGTCAGCGCGCGCTACTGGCTTGAAACAGACGGTAACCTGGACCTCGATGTGGCCAGCGACCTCATTTATCGTTTAGCTTGGCGCGGAATCTCGCGCTTTCCCAAAGAGACCTAGACTACAAATAAGAGACCCGAAGAAACTTTTGATTGGCTGGGAGGCCCCCTTTTGGAAATTAAGATCGGCATTCAGAACATTGGCCGCGAAATCGTGCTCGAATCAGCACAGGACGCTGACGCTGTAGCTACGGTCGTTGAAGAAGCCATCACCAAGGGCACCGAGCTTCGCCTCAAGGATGACAAGGGACGCATCATCATCGTTCCGGGGAACGCGCTGGGTTACGTCGAGATCGGCGCCGAGGAAGCCCGCAAGGTGGGCTTCGGCCAGTTCTAAGCCACGAGCTCTAGCACCCAGGCGGGCCACCACCTCTTGGCGGTGGCCCGCTGCATTCCGAGGGAGATCCCATGCTTTCGCTGACCATCGTTGTCCTGGTCACCGCCGCCGCCGGCTTCATTGTCTGGGCAAATGACAAGCGCCATACCAGGTACGGGATGGCTCTGCCCGCCGGCGTGGCCGTCACTGTGGGTGCGCTCAGCTGGATCGTCTTTATCGCGGCAGGCTTCGGCTACCTGCCCGGCCTCACTTGGATCCCCTGGATCCTGCCCATGGCCCTGGGCGCCGCGGCCGCTGTCGCGGCTGTCATCTACCTGGGCCGGACCCGCGAACGGCACGACATCCAGCGGCTCACCAAAGCCCTGAAGCTGTAGGCAAGCTGGAGGAATCCGAGGCAGGCAAGTCCCTCAGGGACCAGCAGACGCCTCAGGCCGGTGACCGGCCTCCGTGCAAAGGCACAGCCGGTTTCCCTGGGCGTCCGTAACCACCACCCAGTCGGGTGCGTGGTCATGATTCATGACGGCCCCCGTGGCCGCGGTCTTCTCCAGCACCGGACCCGATTCAGCCAAGCTCCAGTGCACGTCAACGTGGAGCCTGCTGCTGTTGGGTGTCGCCGTTTCCTGGAACCAGATGGACGGCCCCCGGCCGTACGGGTCCACCAGGTCGCCGCCGGGGCCTTTTTTGTACCCCAACGCCACCCTCCAGACCTCGGCAATTTCTGCCGGGTCCGCGGTGTCGATGCCCACCTCCACCGTCCTGAACAGCCCCGGCTGCGCAATTGCCCCCGCCCGGGCGGCGGCTTCGCTGGCAGCGGTGGCCGCCGCAGTGTCCCGCTCCGTGACCTTGCCGCCGGCATCGTGTGAGGTATAGCGGATGAACACCCTGTTGTAGCGCCAGTCGAGGTCGGGATGGTGGTTCTGTTCTTCTGCGAAACGCCCGACGGCGGCAATCAGCTCAAGTGCGGCAGCCGCCGTCGGCGCTTTATAGACCGTGACGAGCCCGCCCAGCCGGTACCGCCAGTCGGGCAGCACGGCCAAGGCGGCATCAAGCTTTTCCCGGGTGAGGACGTCTTGGGTTCCTTCCACAGCGGACTCCTGGGCTTGTTCCGTGTGCCCGCGCCGGCGGCCGGCCTGCGGTGCCGGACTTAGAGGAACTCGGCCCGGTTTTCCATCGCCGATGACGCCAGGGCGTGCTCGCGGCGCGGTATCCTGCCGGCCGCTTTCGCCAGCCTACCGGCGATCACGGCGTGTTTGAAGGCCTCCCCCATGAGCGCCGGGTTCTGGGCCCGGGTCACGGCCGTGGCAAGGAGGACGGCGTCACAGCCCAGCTCCATGGCCAGCGCAGCATCGGATGCCGTCCCGATTCCGGCGTCGAGCACCACAGGCACCGAAGCGCGCGAGACGATCAGTTCGATGTTGTGCGGATTGAGGATTCCCAGACCCGTCCCGATCGGCGCCCCCAGCGGCATCACCGCGGTGGCGCCCAGGTTCTCAAGGCGCAGGGCCAGCACGGGATCATCGTTGGTGTAAGCGAACACCTTGAAGCCCCGGTTCACCAGCTGTTCGGTGGCGTCAACGAGCTCGACGGCGTCCGGCAGCAACGTCTGCTCGTCCGCGATGACCTCCAGCTTCACCCAGTCCGTTTCCAGGGCTTCGCGGGCCAGCTCAGCTGTCATGACGGCGTCCCGCGCGGTGAAGCAGCCGGCGGTGTTGGGCAGTACCCGGATTCCATGGTCCACGAGGAGCTGGAAGAGGGACCCGGACTCGGCCGGCGAATACCGCCGCATGGCAACGGTGGTGAGTTCCGTTCCCGATGACAGGAGTGCCGCTCCCAGGCCGTCCAGGCTGGGAGCGCCCCCGGTGCCCATGATGAGGCGGGAGCCGAGTTCGACGCCGTCGATGACAAGTTTGTCCGTGTCCGGCGAGATGGCGGTGGTGCTTGTATCTGTCATGGTCTTAGCCTCCCTGAACTGCGGTGACCAGTTCGATGGTGTCCCCGTCCGCGAGCGCTGTGGCGGACCACTGGCTGCGGGGCACCACTTCCGAGTTGCGGGCAATGGCGACGCCAAGTTTCTGCCCGTCGGTGGCCTGGCCGTTGGCCGCGATCGTGCGGCCCGTGATCTGTGTGACGAGTGTCGTGATGGACGCTTCCCGGGGCACGGCATGCGGCGCGCCGTTGAGGGTGATGTTCATGCTGTTTCCTTTGTGGGTTGAAGGGCTTCATGGTGCCGGCCGCTAAACCTTGCCGGGTCCAGGGCGGTTCGGTGCGGATCGATCCGGCCATCCAGCAGGTTCCGGCAGATGGCTGCCGCCGCCGGGGCCAGCAACACTCCGTGCCGGTAGAAACCGGTGGCAATAATCAGCCCCCGCACGTGTCCGCCGTCGGGAACGGAGACCCGGCCGAGCAGCGGTGCGTTGTCCGGTGTTGCAGGACGCGCCCGCGCGGTGCACTCGATGAGCTCCAGCTCGGCCACGGCGGGTACCAGGACCTGCGCGTCGCGCAGCAGTTGGTAAACGCCGCCTGCAGAGACGGCCGTTCCTGGCGCGACGGTATCTCCGGCTTCCGGCAGTGCGTCCTCCCGCTGCGTTGCGCCGATCACCACTGTGCCGTCCTGGCGGGGGACGATGTATACGGGTACTCCGTGGACCAGGCCCCGTACCGTGGAGGTCACTAGTGGACGCAGGTGCTGTGGAACGCGCAGGCGCAGTATGTCGCCGTACACGGGCCTCAGGGGCAGCTGCACCCCGGCCGGCAGGCCCTCCAGGGCAGCGGCCTGAAGGCCGTTGGCTACGATTGTCTCCCCCGCCCGGACCGTTCCGCCATTGGCCAGTTCCACGCCCCGAACCCGGTCCCCCTCCCAGAGGAGTCCGGTGGCCCGGGAACCGACCGCGAAACCGTTAACGGCGCCGTCCACGAAGGTCCCGGCGCCCGGTTGGTGGCCGGCCAGCACTGTCCGGAGCGAGGGGATCAGCCTGCGCGGGTCCACCTGATGGTCCGCCGGAATGTCCAGGGCACAGGAAATTGCAGGACTGAGAAGTGGTTCCTTTGCCCTCGCGTCGCGCACCGTCAGCGGCTCGACGAGCAGTCCGTTGGCCTCCTGGACGGCCCGGAGGTCCATCAGCGCACGACGGTCCGCGGCGTCGGCACCCACGGCGAGGGTCGGCGTCGTCAGGTAGCCAAAGTCCCCCGCCCCGGCCCGGCCGAGGTTTGCCGCGAAGTCAGGCCAGAGGCGCGAGGACTCGAGCATCAGCTCCAGGAGGCTTTCCTCCTGGTAGTGCAGCTCGCTGACGGGGGCGAGCATGCCGGCGGCCGCCCAACTGGCCCCGGAGCCTGGTTGGTCGTCGATCAGCAGTACGGAACGGCCGGAGGCCCGCGCCTCCCACGCGATGCTGTGGCCGATGACGCCGCCACCGATCACCGCCACGTCCGCGTGCACGACGGCGGGCCCGTTCATGTCGCTGCCCACGGCAGGATGGGATGTGCTGGCGGGCGCGCCGCCGGATGGGGGGACCATGTGTTTCCTTCCCTACGCCGGTACTAGCCGGATCAGGTCAAGCGGTCGGCTCTGACGCCCTCTCAGCCCGGCCGCTTGGTGACGGCTGTAACGGGCTCCCGCAGTACTCGCCCAGTTTAGGGGAACTATGGTGGTTTCCATGAACGTGTCCTCCCGCCCCAGCGCCCTACCCAGCCCCACTGCCCAGGAGTCCCGCGGATTGCCCCGTGGCGCCAGGTTGTACTTGTGCACCGATGCGCGCCGGGACCGCGGGGACTTTGCCGATTTTGTGGACGCCGCGTTCGCCGGCGGCGTGGACATCATCCAACTCCGCGACAAGGACATCGAGGCCGCCGAGGAGTTGGACCTGCTGGCAGTCCTTCAGGCGGCCGCCGCCCGGCATGGACGGCTCTGGGCTGTGAATGACCGCGCCGACATCGCCATGCTCTCCGGCGCCCCGGTGTTCCACATCGGCCAGCAAGACCTGCCCGTGGCCTCCGCCCGCACGCTGCTGGGGCCCGGCGCCGTGGTGGGGCTTTCCACCCACACCACTGAACAGGTGGAAGGCGCCATCCGCTTGTCGTCCTCGGTGGCCGGCGACGACGGTCTTGACTATTTCTGCGTGGGACCGGTGTGGGCCACCCCCACCAAACCCGGGCGTGCCGCCGTCGGCCTTGACCTGGTGCGTTACGCCGCAGACGCGGTCAACGCCGCCGGTGACGCCGGTGATGCGGCCGGTCCGGGTGCCGTGCCGTGGTTCGCGATCGGCGGGATTGACCTGACGAACGTTGAACAGGTGGTGGCGGCCGGTGCCAGCAGGATCGTTGTGGTCCGCGCCATTACGGAAGCGGCTGATCCCGCCGCCGCTGCCACGGCCCTCCTGGCCGCCCTGGATGCCGGTACCGCCTGAGATTTCCCTGCCGGTTCCGCAGAATCAGCCGGCCGGTTCCGGGAATCCGGCGCACGGCGGGGCGGAGCGTGCACGATCCCCGGAAATCGGGCTAATCTGACTTTTGTGTCCCATCATCGGTTGGCTCCCAACGTCCACGAGAAGACCAACGCTCTCGCGGCAGCCCTGAGTGCACTGCGGACTGAGCTGGAACTGCCCGGGCCCTACCCGGCCGAGGCAGTCCGCGACGCCGAGGCTGCCGTGGCAGCGCATCAGCTGCCGGTTACTGACCTGACGGACGTTGAATTCCTGACCATCGATCCGGCGTCGTCCACGGATCTGGACCAGGCGCTGTTCATTGAGCGGGCCAGCGCCGGCTACCGCGTCCTGTACGCCATCGCGGACGTGCCGTCCTTCGTCCGCCCCGGCGGTAGCCTCGACGCCGAAACCCGACGCCGCGGTCAGACGTTCTACGCCCCCGATGGCCGGATTCCGCTGCACCCCGAGGTCATCAGCGAAGAGGCGGGCAGTCTGCTGGCCGACCAACTGTGCTCGGCGTTTGTCTGGGAATTCGGCCTCAACGGCGACGCCCATGTCGACAGTGTGTCCGTGCGGCGGGCCACGATCCGCAGCCGGGCCAAGCTGGACTACAAGGGTGTCCAGGCCCAGATCGACGCCGGAACGGCCGGCCCGGTGCTGCAGCTCCTCAAGGAAGTGGGGCTCAAACGGGTTGAACTGGAGCGGCAGCGCGGCGGGGCCAGCCTCAACATGCCGGAGCAGGAGATCGTTCAACTGCCCGACGGCGGCTACCGGATTGCCGCGGCACCCCAGCTTCCGGTGGAGGATTGGAATGCGCAGATTTCGCTGATGACCGGGATGGCGGCGGCGGACATGATGCTGGCCGGAAAGGTTGGCATCCTGCGGACCATGCCCGCCCCGGACGAACGCTCCCTCCGGCATTTCCGGCTTCAGACGATGGCACTCGGCAAGCCGTGGGACGGAAAGATCAGCTACGGCGAATACCTTCGCAGCCTGGACCCCACCGAGCCCCGGCAACTGGCCGTCCTCTATTCCGCGGGAATGCTCTTCCGCGGCGCAAGCTACACGGCTTTTGATGGAAGTGTTCCCGAGAACGCCATCCAATCCGCCATTGGCGCCGCCTATGCCCACACCACGGCGCCCCTCCGGCGGCTCATCGACAGGTTTGTCCTCGTGATCTGTGAAGCCCTCAGCAACGGCAAGCCGGTCCCCGGGTGGGCTCGGGAAGCCTTGCCCAGCCTCCCGGAAATCATGGCCGCGTCCGATCAGTTGGCAAGCCGGATGGAGCGCCTGGCCCTGGACACCGTGGAAGCGGCCCTCCTGGTAAACCACATCGGCCAGGAATTTGATGCCATTGTCATTTCCGGGTCCAAGCCGCAGAAGGAGAACGGGAACGGTGCCAAAAACGGCAATGGCGGCAGGAACGGCAACGGGAAAAACGGGAACGGTCCCTCAGGGATCATCCAGATCGCCGAGCCGGCCGTGACGGCCCGGTGCGCGGGCGACCTCGAATCCGGCACGCAGGTCCGGGTGCGCCTGGTCTCCTCCGACATCACCACCCGTACGGTCCACTTCGAACTCCTGGCTTGAGCAGCCTGCCCCTTCTTGAAGGGCCAAAAGCCGGGTTTCGGCATCCGTACGGCTAGACTGAAGAAGTAGAAATGGATGCCCGGTCGTTGATTTCCTTGATTTTGAATTCAACAAGCCCGCCCCTACGCGATCTTGAGACAGACCCGCTGGTCACCAGTGCCAGCATTTAGATAGCCCGCGATCGGCTTCCACTGGATTAGCTTGCGCGCCCGAGCGTGCTCCGGAGCGGCCACGTTGGCCGGCCCGTTGAGCAGGCAGCGCCCACGCCCAAATGAATAAGGAAACTCACCTGTGAGTGAATTGCATACCCACCAGCTCCTGACGGACGATTCCGGCACCGAAACGCTGGAACCTGAAGAGACCATCATCTCCGACGAGAAGCCGCACGAAATCCCGGAGAAGTCCTTCGCCGATTACAACGTCCGCGCCGACATCGTCGAGTCCCTGGCAGACGCCGGGATCACCCACCCGTTCCCCATCCAGTCCATGACCTTGCCGGTGGCCCTCGCGGGCCACGACATCATCGGCCAGGCCAAGACCGGCACGGGCAAGACCCTCGGCTTCGGCATCCCGGCGCTGCAGCGCGTCGTGGGCCCGGACGATGCCGGTTTCGACAAGCTCGCCGTTCCAGGCGCACCGCAGGCCCTGGTCATCGTGCCCACCCGCGAGCTTGCCGTCCAGGTAGCGAACGACCTCCAGACCGCTTCGCTGAAGCGCAACGCGCGCATCACCACCATCTACGGCGGCCGCGCCTACGAGCCCCAGGTGGAAGCCCTGCAGAAGGGCGTCGAGATCGTGGTGGGAACCCCCGGCCGCCTGATCGACCTGTACAAGCAGAAGCACCTGAGCCTGAAGAACGTCAAGATCGTCATCCTCGACGAAGCTGACGAGATGCTGGACCTGGGCTTCCTGCCGGACGTGGAAACCCTGATCGCAGGCACCCCGGCCGTCCGCCAGACGCTCCTGTTCTCTGCCACCATGCCCGGCCCGGTCATCGCCATGGCCCGCCGTTACATGACGCAGCCCACCCACATCCGCGCGGCTGATCCCGAAGACGAAGGCCTCACCAAGCGCGACATCCGCCAGCTCATCTACCGTGCCCACAGCATGGACAAGGTTGAAGTTGTTGCCCGCATCCTGCAGGCACGGGGCCGCGGCCGCACCATCATCTTCACCAAGACCAAGCGCACCGCCGCGAAGGTGGCCGAAGAACTGGTGGACCGCGGCTTCGCGGCCGCCGCCATCCACGGGGACCTCGGCCAGGGCGCCCGCGAACAGGCGCTCCGGGCCTTCCGCAACAACAAGGTGAACGTCCTCGTGGCCACCGACGTCGCCGCACGCGGCATCGACGTGGATGACGTCACGCACGTGATCAACTACCAGTGCGTTGAAGACGAAAAAATCTACCTCCACCGTGTGGGCCGCACCGGCCGCGCCGGCAACAAGGGCACGGCCGTGACCTTCGTTGACTGGGATGACATGCCGCGCTGGGGCCTGATCAACAAGGCGCTGGGCCTGAGCTACCCTGAGCCCGTGGAGACCTATTCCTCCTCCCCGCACCTGTATGCAGAGCTGGACATCCCCGAAGGCACCAAGGGCAGGCTGCCCCGCAACAAGCGCACCCTCGCCGGCGTGGATGCCGAAGTCCTGGAGGACCTGGGCGAAACCGGCAAGAAGAACACCCGCAGCAGCGGACGGGACGCAGGACGCGACGGCGGACGCGACGCCGGCCGTTCCGGCGGGCGCGACTCCAGCCGCCGCGGCGGCTCCGAAGGTGGACGCTCAGGCGAGGGCAGCCGCTCAGGCGAGCGCCGCCGTCGTACGTCCGATACGGCCGCCGCCACCGGGCCTGCCGCCGAACCTGCTGCCCCGGCTGCGGCCGCCGGCGAAGTGGATCCCCGTGCGCGGCGCAGCCGGACACGCACCCGCCGCCGCAACGGCGAAGTAGTGGCCGGAGCCGACAAGCCCGGCAGCGCAGAGGCTTAACAGCCTCGATGACTGACACCGTCTGGGCGCCGGACGGCAGCAACCTGGTGGTACACGCGGATAACGCGGAGTTCCTCCCGTCGCTGCCGGACGGCGCCTTCACACTCATTTACGTGGACCCGCCGTTCAACACGGGCAGGGCCCAGACCCGCCAGGAAACCCGGATGGTGCTCAACACCGACGGGGACGGCGACCGCGTGGGCTTTAAGGGCCGCTCCTACGACACCATCAAGGGCGCCCTGCACCGGTACGATGACGCGTTCAGCGATTACTGGGCCTTCCTGGAGCCCCGGCTGGTGGAGGCGTGGCGGCTGCTGGCAGACGACGGCACGCTGTACCTGCACCTGGATTACCGGGAAGTCCACTACGCCAAGGTGATGCTGGACGCCATCTTCGGGCGCGAGTGCTTCCTGAACGAGATCATCTGGGCCTACGACTACGGCGCGCGCGCCAAATACCGCTGGCCCACCAAGCACGACAACATCCTCGTGTACGTCAAGAACCCGTCCAAGTACCACTTCAACAGCGCCGAGGTGGACCGGGAGCCGTACATGGCGCCGGGCCTGGTGACGCCTGCCAAGCGGGAACTCGGGAAGCTGCCCACTGACGTCTGGTGGCACACCATCGTCTCCCCCACGGGCAAGGAGAAAACCGGCTACCCCACGCAGAAGCCCGAGGGCCTCATCCGCCGCGTGGTGGCCGCGTCAAGCCGGCCCGGCGACTGGTGCCTGGACTTCTTCGCCGGCTCCGGAACACTCGGCGCCGTCGCGGCGAAGCTGGACCGGAAGTTCGTGTGCGTGGACCAGAACCAGCCCGCCATAGAGGTCATGGCCAAGCGGCTGGGTGCCCACGCCGAGTTCACGTCGTTCCCGCCCAACTAGGTAGCAGTAAGTGTCGTTTTGAGCCGTCAAAACGACACTTAGCGCTACCTACTTGGGGTGCGGGGCGCCGGGGCTCTCACGGCGGACGACGGCGGTGCCCGTGCCGAGCTCCTCGATGCGGGCCAGGACGTCGGGCGTCGTGAGGTTCTCCCCCAGCAGGTTGGGTTTGCCGGTGCCGTGGTAGTCGGAGGACCCCGTGATCAGCAGTCCGTGCCTGGCGGCCAGCCCCCGGAGGAACTCACGTCCCTCTTCAGGGTTGTCGCGGTGGTTGATCTCCAGGCCCGCCAGGCCGGCGTCGATCATGTCCCGGTAGGTGCGCTCCCCCACGATCCGTCCGCGCGAGGACGCCACCGGATGGGCGAAGACGGGGACCCCGCCTGCCGCCCGGACAAGTTCGACGGCGGCTGCCGGGTCGGGTGCGTAGTGCTGGACAAAGTAGCGCGACCGGGAGGTGAGGATGGACGTGAACGCTTCCGAACGGTCCGAAACCACCCCCGCCGCCACCAGGGCATCCGCGATGTGCGGCCGCCCCAGGGTGGCGCCCGGCGCCACATGATGGATGACATCGTCCCAGGTCAGCGGGTAGTCCTCGGCGAGGAGGGTCACCATGCGCTCGGCCCTCGTGAGGCGTGCGTCCTTGGACTTGGTGATTTCCTCCAACAGCCCGGGATGGGCGGGATCATGCAGGTAACTCAGCAGGTGCACACTGATGCCCTGCTCCGTGCGGCAGGAAACTTCCATGCCCGGAACCAGCGCCACGCCGAGCTCCAGCGCCGCGCGCGACGCTTCCTCCCAGCCGTCCGTGGAGTCATGGTCGGTCAGGGCCACGACGTCAAGGCCAGCCCGGGCAGCGGAGGCCATCACGTCCGCGGGGGCTTCCGTGCCATCCGAAACGTTGGAGTGGGCATGCAGGTCAATCTTCACCTGCCCAGCCTAGTAGACTGCGCGGGCCCGGGATCGGCTCCGTTGTTCGCGCATGTCAGGGTGCTGGTGAGACGATGGTGCCGTGAACGATGCCGAAAACACCCAGAACTCTGCTTCCCAGCCGCTCGATGAGCGCGTCAACAACCGCTCACAGCGGCCCAGTTCCGATGCCTTTAAGACCTTTATGGCCAGCAACTGGGCGCCCAGTGGCCAGGAACTGCCTGCCCGCGACGCCGTGGCCGACTACGCCGCAGCCAGGCGCAAGGCGATCTCGGACCAGTTCAAAGGCGAACGCCTGGTCATCCCCGCGGGCCCGCTGAAGGTCCGGTCCAACGACTGCGATTACCGCTTCCGCCCGCACTCCGGCTTCGCGCACCTGACCGGGCTCGGTCTGGACCATGAGCCGGACGCCGTCCTGATCCTGGAACCGGTTGAGGAAGGAACGGGCGACGACGGCGGGAACCACCGTGCGACCCTCTACTTCCGTCCGCTCGCGGGACGGGATACGGAACAGTTCTACGCAGACTCCCGGTCCGGTGAATTCTGGATCGGTGCGCGCCCCACGCTCGCCGAGTTCGAGGCCCTGCTTGGCCTGCCCACGGCACACATTGATGCGTTGGAAACGGCGATCACGAAGAACGTGGGGGCCCCCGAAATCGGCGGCATCTCCATCCGGCTGGTCCGCAAGGTGGATGAGAACATCGACGCGCTGGTGGATACGGCCCGTTACAACACGGCCAAGGATCCGGAAAACCTGGACCTCGCCGTCCTGGATGCCCTCGACGAAAAACTTTCCGAAGCCCTGTCCGAACTCCGGCTCCTCAAGGATGACTGGGAAGTCGAACAGATGAAGACAGCCGTGGCAGCCACGGTTGAGGGTTTTGTGGAAGTGGTCAAGTCCCTTCCCCGGGCGCTGACGCACGCCCGCGGCGAACGCGTGGTGGAAGGTGCCTTCTTTGCGCGGGCCCGCGAAGTCGGCAATGAACTGGGCTACGACACCATCGCCGCCGCAGGGAACAACGCCACCGTGCTGCACTGGAACCGCAACACGGGGAGCATTCGTGCCGGCGACCTGCTGCTCCTCGATGCCGGCGTCGAAGCCGACTCGCTGTACACCGCCGATGTCACCCGGACCCTGCCTGCCAACGGCACGTTTACGGACATTCAGCGCAAGGTCTATGAAGCTGTCCTGGACGCCGCCGATGCCGGGTTCGCCGCCGCCCGGCCCGGCACCAGGTTCCGGGACATCCACACCGCCGCCACCACGGTTCTGGCAGAACGGCTCGCCGAGTGGGGCTTGTTGCCGGTCAGTGTGGAGGAAGCCATCAGCGTCGAGGGCCAGCAGCACCGCCGCTGGATGCCGCACGGCACCAGCCACCACCTGGGACTGGACGTCCACGACTGTGCTCAGGCCAAGCGCGAGCTTTACCTCGATGGCATCCTCACTGCAGGCATGGTCTTCACCATCGAGCCCGGCCTGTACTTCAAGAACGAAGATCTCGCCATCCCGGCCGAATACCGCGGGATCGGCGTGCGGATCGAGGACGACATCCTGATGACGGCCGATGGTCCGGTCAACCTCAGTGCCGAACTCCCCCGAAAGGCTGCCGACGTCGAGTCCTGGATGGCCGGCATCTACAACGAGGTCGAGCACGCCGCGCACGGCGGCGCCTGAGGCAATGCGCAAACCCCCGCCCCCGGCGTTGAGGGCTGCCCTGCGCCTGGTGAAGCTCCGATAACAGTTTTTGGCAATCGCTTGCCAAAGGTTGACTTCGGTGAATACGCTAGCCGCGGAGAAACAAAATCGTAGACTGTGATCTACATCTCGGGTCTCTGCCGCAGCGTATGTCTTCGAAGGAGAAGTCTCATGGGTATGTCCAAACCACGTCGCCTGGGTGCTGTTGCCGCCGCGACCATTTCCGTCCTGATGCTCGCCGCGTGTGGCGGCTCAGGCGGGTCAGGCGGCACCAGCACCGGGGGTACGGGCGGCAAGGTGGATGGCACCGGGAAAACGCTCAACGTCCTGATGAACGTGACCGCTCAGTATCCCCAGGAGCAGCAGGCCTGGTTCAAGGAGATGAGCACCAAGTTCAAGGCCGAAACCGGGGCCGACATCCAGTGGGAGACGTTCGCCACCGCCAACGACGAAATGACCCGGATCCAGACTTCCGTGGTGTCAGGGCAGGGTCCCGACGTTTACGGCCTGGGCACCACCTTCACTCCAACGGCCTACTCCACCGGGGCCTTCGTCAAGCTCGGTGACAACGAATGGAACCAGCTTGGCGGCAAGGACAAGTTCGTTCCCGCGGCTTTGGGCATTTCCGGCCCCGACAAGGACAACCAGATCGGCATCCCCTTCGTGAGCCGGCCGTTCGTGATGGCCTACAACACCGAACTGCTGGCGGCCGCCGGCATCGAGAAGCCGGCCACCACCTGGGACGAATTCGCCGAACAGGCCAAGAAGCTCACCAAGGGCGATCAGTACGGCGTGGCCGTGGCCTACAAAGACAACTTCGATCCCTGGAAGTACATCTGGGCAATGTCCATCCAGGCCGGCAATCCCATCATTGACGGCAATAAGGTCCGCCTTGACGATCCCATCACCAAGAAGGCCTATGAGACCTACTTCGGCTGGGTGACCAAGGACAAAGTGGTTGACCCTGCCGCGGTTGGCTGGGCCAACCCACAGGCACTGGCAGCATTCGCAGCAGGCAAGGCCGCCTACTTCCCCATGACCTCCCCGTTGTCCATTCCCGCGTTGGACGCCTCCGCGGTCAAGGGCAAGTACAAGTACGCCCTGATGCCCACCGTTCCGCCGGGCGCCACCTCCAACCCGTCCGGGGGCAAGCCGGCGGCCAGCATTCTTTCCGGTGACAACCTTGTGGTTGCGGACTACTCGAAGCAGAAGGACCTCGCCTTCGCGTTCATCAAGATGATCACCGAGAAGGATGTCCAGCTCAACTACTTCAAGGTCTTCGGCCAGCTTCCTGCCAACGCCGACGCGGCGAAGGAACTTGCCAGCAACGAAATGATCGCTCCTGCCCTCGACTCCGGTGCGAAGTCCGTGGCCACTCCCTTCAGTGGCGCCTGGGGCGACGTCCAGCTCTCGCTGACCAACGTGGTGGTTCAGTCCATTCCGGATCTGTCCGCCGGTGCCGTCAGCGATGCCAACCTCGCCCAGCGGCTCAAGGACGAACAGGCCAAGTCGCAGACGGCATTGGACCGGGCCAAGAAGTAAAGCCGACCGGAGAACTGCGGAAGGTTACGGAACATGGCAAGCAGCGTCACCGAGCCCCGGCCGTCGGACAGCAGTCCGGCGGCCGGGCCGGCCGCCGGACCCGGCGGCTCCACACCCGGGGGAAAGCGCCGGAAGGCACTCAGCGAAAAGAACCGGCCGCTGTGGCTGCTGATTCCCGGCGGGTTCCTGATGACGGTCGTCATCCTCATCCCGCTGGCCATGGGCATCTGGATGTCCGTGATCGACCTGGACCAGTACAGCCTGCGGCGCTGGGTCAGTGCCGAATTCATCGGCATCCACAACTACATTGAAGCGGCAACCAGCAGCGACCTGCTCCGCTCGATCTGGCTGTCCGTTTCCTTCGCGGTCATTTCAACCCTGGTGACCATCCCCCTGGGCGTCGCTGCCGCCGTCGTCACGCAGAACGCCTACCGCGGCCGCGCGCTGGTGCGTTCGGTCTTCCTGATTCCCTACGTCCTGCCGTCCTTCGTGGTGGCCAGCGTGTGGCGGACCATGCTGCAACCGGACGGCATCGTGAACGTGACACTGACCAATATGGGCATGGGCGGCGGGCTCTGGCTCAACGGCCCCAACTCGTACTGGACGCTGGTGTGGGTGGAAATCTGGGCGGCGTGGCCGTTCATCTACCTGCTTGCCCTCTCCGGGCTGCAGGCCGTTGACCACGAAGTTCACGAAGCCTCGGCCCTTGACGGTGCGCTCTGGTGGACCAAGCTGCGCTACGTGATCTTTCCCTACTTGAAGGGCCCGGTCTCGCTCGCCTTCCTGCTGGCCACCTTGAATCACATCAATAACTTCACGCTCCCCTACGTCCTGTTTGGCGCGCCGGCCCCGTCGGACGTGAACGTACTACCGATCCTGGTTTACGTCACCAGCTTCCAGAGCTTCCGGTTTGGCCTCAGCGCCGCCATGGCTGTCGTGTCACTGATACTGATCGCCATCCCCCTCTTCATCTACCTGCGCGCAGTCAGGCTTGACGTGCACGAGGGAGGAAAGAAATGACCCTCGACGCAGCGAACCCTATCGAACGGCAGTCCAAGCAGCCCATCCGCCGTGACGCCGCCCTGGAAGTCACACGCCTGATGCCGAAGCCGCTGCTGATCATCATCACGGTCCTGCTGTGTGCCCTGGTGCTGATCCCCATCCTGTACATCTTCCTCGCGTCCCTGAACACGGACGTCGGGGTGGCCAGCGGTGAGTTCTGGCCAAGCAGTTTCTCGCTGGACAGCTATAGCAAGATCTGGGATTCGGTGGGCCTGGCGAAGGCCATCGGGAACAGCCTGATCGTTTCCGGTGCCACGGCCGTGGTTTCCGCCCTGATGGCTATCGGCACAGCCTATGTCCTGGTCAGGTTCGAATTCCGGGGCCGCCTGACGGTTCTGCGGGGCCTGCTGGGCCTGCAGTCCATCCCCGGAACCCTCATGCTTCTGCCCGTGTTTGTGCTGTTCTCCTCGGCGGGAACCTACCTGGGTGTAACGGTCATCGGTACACTCTGGGGGCTCTTCATCGCCTACCTGACCTTCGCCCTGCCGTTCTCCACCTGGGTCATGGTCACCTACCTGCGCGGACTTCCGCGGGAACTGGAGGAGGCGGCACGCATCGACGGCGCTTCCAACCTTGGAATCCTGTTCCGGATCATCATTCCGCTCAGCTGGCCCGGAATCATCGTTTCTGCAATCTTCGCCTTCCTGCTTGGCTGGAACGATGTCCTGTTCGCGTCGGTCTTCACCCGGCCGGACACCCACACCGCGGCCGTGGCGCTGCAGGTCTTCGCCTCGGCGGTTGAAGGCGGAGCGATCCCCGTGTATTCGCAGATGATGGCCGCATCGCTGGTGTGCGCCGTCCCTGTGGTGGTGCTGTACTTTATGTTCCAGAAGTACCTCGTGGGCGGCCTGACGGCAGGCAGTGTCAAGTAGCCCGCAGCGTCACATAGCGGCAGCGTCAAGTAGCCCGCAGCGTCACATAGCGGCAGCGGCGCCCGGAAAAAGGTCCGGCAAAACCTCCAGCCGGGCACGCAAAAAGAACTCCGTCCCTTCGGCAGACACCCGGGTGGGGACGGAGTTCTTCTGTTGACGTGCGGGCCCGCACGGACTGCCCGGGTGGGCCGTCTACGGCGTGGGCTCGCCTGAATCCTTCGGGGATTCCGCCGGGGCGTTGTTCCGGGCGTGGGGCTCACCGGCGGTGTGCTGGCCGGGACCTGCACTGCCCGCGGCCGGCTGATCGCTGACGCGGACCCCGTACTGGGGCCGGCCGTCAGGAAGGTCGGGGTAGCGGACGGCTGCAACGGGAGCCTTGGCCGGCTGCTGCGCATCCTCGGCGGGCGCAGGCTGCCCGGGTTCTGCCGTGTGGCCGGCACCCTGCTGACCGTAGGGGTCATTCCAGCCAGCGGGCCGGGCGGGGGCCTGTCCCGGCTGGTGCGCCTGACCCTGCTGGCCGTGTTGTTGCGGCTGCTGCTGGCCCGGCTGGCCATACTGCGGATTGTGGTAACCCGGTCCGCTGTAGGGGGTGGCTGCTGCGTCTGAGCGCGTCATCGGCAACTGCTGCAGGAGCCTGCGGGCCTCATGGGCGGCTTCCACGGACACCACAACGTCGTAGTTCGTGGCCACCACCTGGCTGGTCGAGGTGAAGTCGCGCTTGCCCCTTTGCATGGCGTAGGTGACGATGCCGAACAGCATAAAGAAGGCGGCGCCCATCAGCACCGACGCCAGGATGGAGAAGGAGCCGGCGGACGGGGCGAAGAAGGACAGCATGACGCCGACAAACAGGCCGAACCACATACCGCTGAGTGCGCCGGAGAGCGCCACCCGGGGGTAGCTGAGGCGGCCGGTGACCCGCTCCACCATTTTGAGTTCGTTACCCACGATGGACACCATCTGGACCGGGAACTGCTGGTCCGCGAGGTAGTCCACCGCTTTCTGGGCATCCAGATAGGAGGTGTACGAGCCGACGGTGTCACCGACCGGAACCATGCGGGCGTCGTCGGGCCCGTTAGGGCTACCGGCCTTGGGAGCACCAAAGATGTTTGACATACACCCATTCTTGCCCATCAGCATGTGTGCCGCCTGAAATTCAGCTAAAAGAGAGCAGACTCGGTAGCCTGTAGGCGTGAGTACAAATCTTTCGCGCGTCTTTGTGGCCCGCCTTCTGGGTCTTGATGTCTTCGACCCCTTGGGCGACCGCCTGGGCCGGCTGCGCGATGTTGTGGTGCTCTCCCGCGGCAGCCGGGGCGCACCGCACGTGGTGGGCATCGTCGTCGAAGTTCCCGGCAAGAAGCGCGTTTTTGTTCCCATGACCCGTATTACCTCGATCGACCAGACCCAGATCATTTGTACCGGGCTGGTCAACCTGCGCCGCTTTGAGCAGCGCGGCGCGGAGACCCTGGTGGTCGCCGAAATGTTTGACCGCCGGGTCACCCTCCGGGACGGCAGCGGCGATGCCACCATCGAGGACATCGCCATGGACCAGCACCGCTCCGGCGACTGGTTCGTCAGCAAACTTTTCGTCCGCCGCGGCCATTCGCTTTCCCCGCTTAGCCGGCTGCGGCGCAATGAGACCATGATCATCGACTGGGCTGACGCCCTGCAGGGTCCGCGGACCGAACCGCAGGCGGCCACCCAGTTCGTGGCCAACCATGAGGACCTCAAACCTGCGGACTTTGCCGATGCGCTGCAGGAGATGAGCGACAAGCGGCGCTTCGAGGTGGCCAGCGAGCTCCAGGACGAACGGCTCGCCGATGTCCTGCAGGAGCTCCCGGAGGACGATCAGGTGGAGATCCTTTCGGCCCTCGACCTCCAGCGCGCAGCCGATGTCCTGGAAGAGATGGACCCGGACGACGCCGCAGACCTTCTCGGTGAGCTGCCTTCGGCCCAGGCGGAGCAACTGCTGCAGCTGATGGAACCCGAGGGCGCCGAGGACGTCCGGCGTCTGCTCGAATACGATGAAGACACCGCCGGTGGCCTGATGACGCCGGTCCCGGTCATCCTTCCCCCTGAGGCAACGGTGGCCGAAGCCCTCGCCCACGTCCGGCGCGAGGAGCTGTCCCCCGCACTGGCCTCATCGATCTTTATTGCCCGGCCACCGCTGGAGACGCCCACCGGACGTTTCCTGGGGGTGGTTCACATCCAGCAGCTCCTGCGGTTCCCGCCGTTTGAACCGCTGGGGAACCTGGTGGATAAAAACCTTGAGCCGCTGTCCGACCAGGCCCACATCAGTGAAGTCGCCCGGACCCTGGCAACCTACAACCTGAACTCCCTTCCCGTGGTCAACGACGACGGCCGCCTCGTGGGGGCGGTGACTGTTGATGACGTCCTGGATCATCTGTTGCCGGATGATTGGCGCGCCTATGATGGCGAAGCCCCGATAAGAAAACTTGGAGGCCGCATTGGCTGAGACCGGCCCCTCAAAGAATTTCGCCCAGCCAAAAAACTCCACTCAGCGCGGCTCCGCCAAAGTTCCTGCCAAGGGCGGCCTGGATACGCCGTTGAGCGGCCGGCAGCGAATGCTGCCGAAATTCGCACCCAACCCTGACGCTTTTGGCCATGCCACCGAAGGCTTCGCCCGATTCATGGGTACGCCGCAGTTCCTGGTGTACATGACAATCTTCGTGGTGGTCTGGCTTGGCTGGAACACGTTTGCGCCGGAACAGTGGCAGTTTGACTCGCAGGCGCTGGGCTACACGTTGCTCACGCTTATGCTGTCCCTGCAGGCGTCCTATGCCGCCCCCCTGTTGCTGCTTGCCCAGAACCGGCAGGACGACCGGGACAGGGTGTCACTCCAGCAGGACCGGCAGCGTGCGGAGCGCAACCTGTCGGACACCGAGTACCTCACCCGCGAGCTCGCTTCGCTGCGCATCGCCCTGCGGGAAGTGGCCACGCGCGATTATGTCCGCGCCGAGCTGCGATCGCTCCTGGAGGACTTACTCGAAGCGCAGGAGGAGTTGCGTACCCACGATCCCGCCGGCTCCGCCAGCCACGAGTCGCCCCGCGACAAGGTCAAGGAAAAGCTGAAGGAAAAACGCGACAAACAGCGGGGCCCCCGCACACAGCAGCTGCCGCGGACCAAACCCGGCCACGCCGCCACCGGGGCCGCGTCCGGCGGGAGCACAGAGCAAGTCCCGGCCGCCCCGAAGCACACCACTACCCCGGAAAGCTGAGCCCTGCCCGCATGAGCAACACCTTGGAGCAGGCAGTCCACGCTGCACTGGCCACCGTCATCGATCCTGAGCTCCGCCGTCCCATCACGGAACTGGGCATGGTGGAATCGGTGGACGTTGATGCCGGCGGCAGGGTGAAACTTGCTGTGCTGCTCACCATCGCCGGCTGCCCGCTGCGGGGCACCATCACGGCGGACTCCGAACGGGCGCTGTCCGCCGTGCCGGGTGTGACGGCCGTGGAGGTTGACCTGAAGGTGATGAACCAGGCTCAGCGTGATGCCTTGAAGGAGCAACTGCGCGGCGCCGGGAGCCAGCGCGGCATTCCGTTTAACGAGCCCGGGTCGCTGACGAAGGTCTTCGCCGTTGCCAGCGGAAAGGGCGGCGTGGGCAAGTCTTCCCTCACCGTCAATCTCGCGTGTTCCCTCGCTGCCCAGGGCCTCCGCGTTGGCATTGTGGACGCGGACGTCTACGGCTTTTCCGTCCCGGGGCTCATGGGCATCACCCAGCCGCCCACCCGTGTGGACGACATGATCCTGCCCCCCGTGGCTTACGGCGTGAAGGTCATCTCCATCGGCATGTTTGTCCGTGGCAACCAGCCTGTTGCCTGGCGGGGGCCCATGCTCCACCGCGCCTTGGAGCAGTTCCTCACCGACGTCTACTTCGGCGACCTTGACGCCCTCTTCCTGGACCTCCCGCCCGGCACCGGCGACATCGCCATTTCAGTGGCCCAGCTGCTGCCCAAGGCCGAGATTTTGGTGGTGACAACACCCCAGGCCGCGGCAGCCGACGTCGCCGAGCGCGCGGGCGCCATCGCGACCCAAACGGGGCAGTCGGTGGCCGGCGTCATCGAGAACATGTCCTACCTGGAAATGCCCGACGGCGGGAGGATGGAACTGTTTGGAAGCGGCGGCGGGGCGGTCCTCGCCGAACGGCTCACTGCGACGGTGGGCACCGACGTTCCGCTGCTGGGACAGATCCCGTTGGACATCCTGCTGCGTGAGGGCGGCGATGCCGGTGAGCCGATTGTGCTTGGCCGGCCGGAAACGCCGGCGGCCGTTGCCCTAAACGCCATCGCGGGGAAGCTCGCCGCCAAACCACGGGGCCTGCCGGGCATGAAACTAGGCCTGCAGCCGCGCTGAAGCCTGGCACCGGGAAACCGGGAACCGACTACGTGGCCTCGGTGTCGAACGGAGCTGCTGCGCCCGGCGGCAAAGTCTGGACCACGCGTTGGGGCCGGGCCGGTGCACTGCCGGCGGCAGCCACAGCGGTGCCTGTGACAGCCGCCACAGCGGCGGGAGCCCCGGAGCTGACGGGTTTGGTGTCGTCGTCCAGCAGCGCTTCCTTGATGATGCGGCGCGGATCGTACTGCCGGGGATCGTACTTCTTCCAGTCGACATCATCGATGTCGATCCCCACTTCTTCTTTGATCTGCTCACGGGCCCCGGAGGCCATCCGGCGGACTTCCTTGACCAGGTTCGCCAGCTTCTGGGTGTATTCGGGCAGCCGTTGGGGACCGATCACCAGGATGCCGATAATCAGGAGCACAAAGAACTCAGGGCCGTTGATTCCAAACACGTTAGGAAGATTACCCTCTCCGAAGCCGCTCTGACGATTCGTGTCCGCCGGGCCGGGTACGTGCCAACATTACCCCGCCAAAATCTCTCCAAATTTGCGGATTCCCCGTTCCAGCCTGGCCGCCGGCGATTCCTCACCGGCAACCGGGGAGGCCGCCCCTGACGCGATGCCGGCGTCGGCCTCAACACCTTCCGCCGCCACTGAACTGAGCCGCTGGAACACCGGGAGCGTGGCCTCGGCGCGGTCTGCGGGGAGGTCGGACTCCACGGAGAACGTGCCCGCGGACGTGGCATACGTAGCCGTCCAGGGAACCGTGCCGGTCACCTCAAATTCGCCGGTGGCCGCGGGCGGAGCGGTGGGGTGCTGTTCCACCACGGTGGCGTAGTGCTGCCCGTCCGAAAGGTGCAGCTCCACGGCCGGCATGCCGTTGCGTGTGACGGCGTTGGCACTGCGGATCCGGAAACCCAGCGACTCCAGCCCCGGGCACACCCACCCTTCGGCACGAAGCGCAGACAGCTGCGGGGCCGTGAGCGCCCTGCCGTCGGCGGGCAGCTGGGTGGCGTGCTGCATCAGGCTGCCGTTCATAGCCGCGCCCGCCGCGGGTAGGGTGTCTCCTGCCAGCGCGAATGCGCCGACGGCAAGAATCCCGGCCGCGGCAGCCGTCCCGCCGGCGGCGAGGGCAAGTGCCCGCACTCCGGGGTGCCGGCTCTGGGCAGGTTCCGGTGCGGCCGCGAGCAGGTGGGTCCGGGCCAGCAGGCGGGCTGTCAGATCATCGCTGGCCGGGGGCACGGCCGATTCACGGAGCCGCTCGATGTATTGACGTTCGCGCTGGACGGTCGCAGCGCACTCCGTGCAGCACTGCAGGTGTTCTGCTCCGCGGTGGTGCCGGCGGCCAAAAGGGTTCTGAGGCGTCATGGTGCCGATCAGAGGATGCTGGCGATGCGCGGCAGCGACAGCTTTGGCTTCCGGCCCTGCTGCGGCCGGGGATCCCGGTGTGCCAGTTTCTCGCGGAGCATGGTCCGGCCCCGGTGGATCCGTGAACGCACGGTGCCAAGCTTTACTCCCAGTGCCGCGGCCACTTCATCATAGGAAAGGCCTTCCAAGTCGCACAGGACGACGGCGGCGCGGAAGTCCGGCGGCAGCTCCTCCAGGGCGGCCTGAACATCAAGGTCCAGGTTGTTCAGCTCGAAGCTCTGCTCCGGACCGGGCTCGCGCCCGGGGATCCGGGCCTCCGCATCCTCGCCCAGGGCATCGAAGCGGATCCGGCTCTTGCGGCGTGCCTGGTCCAGGAACAGGTTGGTGGTGATCCGGTGCAGCCAGCCGTCGAGGGTTCCCGGCTTGAAGTTCTCCAGGGAGCGGAAGACGCGCACGAACACTTCCTGGGTGAGGTCCTCGGCGTCGAACTTGTTTCCGGTCAGCCGGTACGCGAGCCGGTACACCTTCGCAGAGTGGTTGGCCACCACTTCTTCCCAGGTCGGCCTGACCCAGGCGGCGGAAAGTTCTGTTGCAGGGACAGGTGTCACATCTGATGCTGACATCGTCCACTCCCATCGTGGATTGCTATCGCCCGGATACTGTTGACATCTCTGGTTCGGCGCCGATCACCTCGCGGATGAGCGGATCTCCATCATTTCAAAGTTGACTGGGAATTTCCTGATCAGAGCAGCCCTTCAGCCGACGGCGCAAAGGATTACTTCCACTGCCCGCACCACCGGACACAGTAGGCTGTACTAAACACTCCCCTGCGCCTAGAAAGCGAATCCCCCATGAGCGCCGACAAGTCCACGAGCTGGTCCTATGCTGAAGATCTGCCCGCCGAGGACGAAGTCATGGTGCGTGCCAGGGAGCGGTCCTTCGAGCTGGGGGTGACCCCGATCGGGACGGGCGTCGGTGCTGTCCTGACGGTGCTGGCTGCAGGGTCCAAAGCCCAGACCGCCGTCGAAATCGGAACAGGGGCGGGCGTCTCCGGTGTCTGCATTCTGCGGGGCCTGGGTCCGCACGCGGTGCTCACCACCATCGACGTTGACGTGGAGCACCTGAAGGCTGCCCGCGAGGCGTTTTCGGAGGCCGGCAGCCCGGCGAACCGCACCCGGACCATCTCCGGCCGGGCGGGCGACGTCCTGCCCCGCCTGACCGATGCTGCCTATGACCTGGTCTTCATTGACGCCGACAAGCCCGGCCTGCCCGGGTACGTGGAGCAGGCGGTCCGGCTCCTGAAGACCGGGGGGCTGCTGATCATCAACGACGCCCTGGACAAGGACCGCGTCGCCAACCCTGCCGCCCGCGATGCCAACACCGTGGTTTTGCGTCAGGTGGGCAAAACGATCCGCGACGACGACCGCCTGGCCTCTGCCATGCTGCCCACCGGCGACGGCCTGTTGGTCGCCGTCAAGAGATAGAACAGTCAAGAGACAGCACCGTCAAAAAACAGAACAGGGCCCGCAGCCTGTAGCTGCGGACCCTCGCCCCACGGGATCAACCGGTCCCGAAATTATTCGGTAACGCCCACGAGGCATTCCTTAAGGTTGGCCGCCTCAGCAGCGTTGAGTTCCACCACAAGCCGTCCGCCGCCTTCGAGCGGTACGCGCATGATCAGGCTGCGGCCCTCCTTGGTGACTTCCATAGGGCCGTCGCCCGTGCGTGGTTTCATAGCCGCCATGAGGAATTTCCCCTCCATTTAGTCCCAGGACATAGCAGCCCGGGCGGGCTGTGTCCGCGTGGTCAAATCAAGCCGCTATGGCGGCCCGTACTGATGCCGCCATTGCTGAACATTCTGAATCCTGTTGTCCCTGCTTACTCCCTATTATCCTGTAATTACCCGCACGTAGCTAATCGATGGACATTTACGGCCGCGTCGGATTCTCCGATCCCGGGGCGCGGGACCGCTTACCGTCACGGGGGATAATCGCCGCCACCCGGGAGCGGTGCCCATGCCCAGAGCCAGACAATCCACACGACCTGGAGCAGCACAAACATGGTCAGGACGGTGCCGCGGTACGCCTTCGAACGGGACAGCATCGCCGCCCCGAGTGCCAGCGGAAACAGCGGGAGCAGCATGCGGAATGTACTGGTCTGGGGGTCCAGGAATACCAGGAGGTACCCCATGTAGCACGCGCACCACAAGCGCAACTCCGTGCCGAGCCGGAGCACCGGCCGGGCGAAAAGCAGGAGTGCAAAGAGTCCCGCAAAAACGAACGGCGCCAGGATACCCAGGACCGGGCCGAACAGGTCCACGCCGGTATCGAACCATGGCTTGAAGGGCACCAGGCTGTGGCCGCGCCAAACGGTTTCGGTCTTGGTATAGGCGGCCATGTCGCCGGTGGCAACCCATGCCGCGACGGGCCAGGAGAGGGCCGCTGCGCCGCATACGGCGGTAAGCCCGGCAAGGGACACCAGCCCGCGGATGCTGTGGGATCCCTCGGGACCTTTGCGGATCCGTTCCGCGGCCCCGGCGATCAGGAGTACTCCCAGCATGACCGCAAATGGGACGCCCACGGGGCGGGACAGGCACAGGAGGACCACCGCCGGCATGGCCCACCCGTAACGCTGCCGGATAACCAGCAACAGCGTGATGGCCAGCAGGAGGATGGTAAGCGGTTCCGCGTACGGAACCTGAAGGATGGCCGAGGCGGGAAAGGTTGCGAAGAACGCCGTTCCCCACAGGGCCGTGCCATGTGATGCCCTGTGCCGGAACAGGGAGTAAACGGCAAGGGCGGCCGCAAGGCCCGCGAGCATCGCCACAACCGTCAGACCCGCCGCCGGGCTGGCCCCGGTCACCTCTGACAGTATCCGCCCCAGCGCGGGGAAGAGCGGGTAGAAGGCCCAGGCGTTTTCCTGCACATTGCCCGCTGCATCGGTGGGCAACGACGAGGGGTACCCGTCAGTGATGATCCGGCCGTACCACCGCGCATCCCAAATGTTGATGAAATTCCAGTAGTCAGGTTTGGAGGGTAGCCAGGGATTGGGCCCCTGATGCCGGGCAGCGGCAATAAAAATGCAGGCACTGACCAGGCGGGCCGCGACGTAGAGGACTGCTACCTGGAGCCACCACGGCCACCGCCCGATGGCACCGGCGGCGCGGGCCCGCAGGGCAGCGACCGGCGCCGTCGGGCCCGTCCTGTCCCCCGTGTCAGCGCTCAAGCGCCGGCCTCCGGGGCAGCGGCCCGTTCCGCATCGAGCAGCCGGGCCCGCAGTTCCGCCAGTTCGGCGTCCTTGGACGCCAGTTGGTCCCGCAGTTCGTCCAGGACCTGGTCCACCTGATCCATCCGGTAGCCCCGCAGGCCCAGGGAGAACCGGACGTTATCGACGTCGGCCGGTGCCGCGTCCGCGGGCAGCAGCACCGGCGGCAGGTTGGCCGGGGGCTGGGTGAATCCGCCATAGAGCAGCTCCGCGCCCGGAGGGTCGGCCGCAGGTTCGGGGCTGGAATCCCGGCCGGTGATGCGCCGGAAGCCGGCCAGGAAGCTGTGGGAACCACCGGCGCCGGCCCAAATCGTGGCACCGACCAGCACAACGGCGATGAAAACCAGGAAAAAACTCACAGCACCCATCGTGCCAGATCACGGCCCACGGACTACTCGGGCCGCTGTTCCCCGTTGCTTGAGGGGGTGGGAACCGGGCCATGCAGCACCAGGTCCACGGCTTCAGCGGGATCGTCCACCACCTGGATCAGATCCAGGTCCTTTTCCGAGACCATGCCCTCGGCCACCAGCGTGCCGCGGATCCATTCGATCATCGGCCCCCAAAAGTCCACGCCCAGAAGCACGATCGGGAAGGACGTCACTTTCCGGGTCTGGACCAGGACCATGGCCTCAAAAAGTTCATCCAGGGTCCCCAGTCCACCGGGCAGGACGATGAAGCCCTGGGCATATTTGACGAACATGGTCTTCCGGGCAAAGAAGTAACGGAAGTTGATGCCGAGGTCCACCCACTGGTTCAGGCCCTGCTCGAACGGCAGTTCAATGCCCAGCCCAACGGACACACCGTTCCCCTCCACGGTGCCGCGGTTGGCCGCCTCCATGGACCCCGGGCCTCCGCCGGTGATGACGGCTACCCCGGCGGCCGCGAGGTGACGCCCCACCGCCATACCCATTTCATAGAACGGGCTCCCGGGTTTGGTGCGCGCCGAACCGAACACGCTGACAGCCGGCCCCAGGTCCGCGAGCGCTCCGAAACCTTCCACGAATTCGCTTTGGATCCGCAGGACGCGCCACGGATCAGAGTGGACGAACTGTCCTGCGCCCTTGGTATCAAGCAAATGCTGATCGGACATTTCCACAGCTGCCTGTTTGCGGCGCAGTTCCAGGGGACCCTTACGGCGCGGCTGAGTGGATTTTGCCGGATCTGCGTTGATGCTCATCCCCCTAGGCTAGTGCCCCCGTCCCGTTGCCGCGGCAGGTATCTCTTGAATCACGATTCCGCGGGAACATGGCGTGATTCCCGTCATAAGCAGTCTTTGTTCGCTAGATTCTTCTTATGACTACTCATGTGCCCGGCGACGCGCTCGTCTCCCTGAATGGTGTGAATAAGCATTATGGCCAGCTGCACGTTCTGAAGGACATCAATCTTCAGGTCAAGAAGGGCGAGGTGGTGGTTGTCATCGGGCCCTCAGGCTCGGGCAAGTCCACACTGTGCCGTGCCATCAACCGCCTGGAAACGATTGAGGGCGGCACCATCAGCATTGACGGCAAAGTGCTGCCGGAAGAAGGCAAGGAGCTGGCTCAGCTGCGCGCCGACGTCGGCATGGTTTTCCAGTCCTTCAACCTTTTCGCGCACAAGACGATTCTTGAGAACGTGACCCTGGGCCCCATCAAGGTCAAAGGGGTGGCCAAAGGGCAGGCGGACAAGGAAGCCATGGCCCTGTTGGAGCGCGTGGGCGTCGGTCACCAGGCGCCCAAGCTCCCGGCCCAGCTTTCGGGCGGCCAGCAGCAGCGTGTGGCCATTGCCCGCGCCCTGGCCATGAAGCCCAAGGTCATGCTCTTCGATGAGCCCACCTCAGCGCTGGACCCCGAAATGATCAACGAGGTCCTGGACGTCATGATCCAGTTGGCGAAGGAAGGCATGACCATGGTGGTGGTCACGCACGAAATGGGCTTCGCCCGGAAGGCTGCTGACCGCGTGGTGTTTATGGCCGACGGCCAGATCGTCGAGGACGCCACCCCAGAGGAATTCTTCACCAACCCGAAGAGCGACCGCGCCAAGGACTTCCTGTCCAAGCTGCTCACCCACTGATTTTTCCAGCACCCATTACCCACTCCAACTCGCATCCGGGCCGCGACTTGCGGCCCACCAATGAAAGGAATGTCATGATGGCATTTATGACCCGCCGGAAGTCGTTCTTCGTGGCGGCCAGCGCCGCCCTGGCACTGTCCCTGAGCGCATGTGGCGGCTCTACCCCCGGCACAACGACCAACCCGACGGTTGCCGAGAAGCCGTCGTTTGCCGCAGGCACCACCATGGCGAAGCTTTCCAGCGCAGGCACCATCAAGATCGGCACGAAGTACGATCAGCCCCTCTTCGGCCAGGTCGGCCTGGACGGAAAGCCCGTCGGGTTTGACGTGGAAATGGGCAAACTCATTGCTGCCAAGCTGGGTATCCCGGCGGACAAGATCGAATGGTCCGAGACCGTGTCGGCCAACCGCGAACCCTTCATCGAACAGGGCAAGGTTGACCTCGTCATCGCCACGTACACCATCAACGACAAGCGCAAGCAGGTTGTCAGCTTTGCGGGCCCGTACTACGAAGCCGGCCAGGCCCTCATGGTCAACAAGGACAACAACACCATCAAGAAGCCCGAAGATGTCAAGGGCAAGAAGGTCTGTTCCGTGACCGGCTCAACCCCGGCCGCCACCATCGTGGACAAGTACGGAGCCGAACTCGTTCCGGCAGCGACCTACTCCGCCTGCCTCGAGCCGCTGCGCAACAAGCAGGTTGAAGCCATCACCACGGACAACGTGATCCTGGCCGGCTTTGTGGACAAGGAACCGGACGCCTTCAAGCTTGCCTCGGATGAGACCTTCACCAAGGAGCCCTACGGCATCGGCCTGAAGAAGGACGACGCCGAGTTCCGCAACTGGATTGACGACCAGCTTGAGGCATTCGCCAAGGACGGGTCCTACAAGAAGGCCTGGGAAGCCACCGCAGGTTCGGTCATCAAGACCGCCCCTGAGCTTCCCGCCATCGTCCGTTACTAGGCAGCACCGCTACCCTGTAGCCTCCCCAGTTTCCGGGGCGTACGCATCACAGCGGACGCCCCGGAAGCTGCCAGCCTGGTTTACGCCCACTACGCCCAGAGCCGAAGGATCCTATGGACGTCATCATTCACAACCTCCCCCTCTACTGGGAAGGCCTTCTGCGCACCCTCTTCCTCTCTGTCGTCTCCGGGATCATCGCGCTCATTGTCGGAACACTCCTGGCTGCTGCCCGGGTCTCCCCCATAGCGGCCCTCCGCGGATTCAGCACCGTGTACGTGGAAGTCCTCCGCAACACACCCCTGACCATTGCCTTCTTCTTCGCAGCGATTGTCCTCCCCCGCCTCGGCGTTAAGTTTGAGCAGTTTGAGATCGCAGCCATCATCGCGCTCAGTGCCTACACCGCGGCATTCATCGCCGAAGCCGTCCGCTCGGGCGTCAACAGCGTCCCCATCGGCCAGGCCGAGGCAGCGCGCAGCATCGGCATGAAGTTCGGCCAGGTCCTCTCGCTCATCATCCTGCCGCAGGCCCTTCGGACCGTGATCCCGCCGCTGATCAACATCCTGATCGCCCTGGTCAAGAACTCCTCGGTGGCCGGTGCGTTCTTCGTGCTTGAACTGTTCGGCTACGGCCGCCAGATGGCCAACGCCAACGGTGACCAGGTCATGGCCGTGCTGCTCGGCGTGGCATTCTTCTATCTGCTGCTCACCGTCCCGCTGGGCATCCTTGCCAGCACGGTGGAACGAAAGGTGGCGATTGCCCGATGACTTCAGTCCTCTACGACGTACCGGGCCCGAAGGCCCGCCGGATCTCCCTCATCGGTTCCATCATCGGAACAGTGATCATCCTGGGCCTGTTGGCCTTCATCATCATGACGCTCGCTCAGCAGGGTATTTTCGAAGGCCGCCGCTGGGCCATCTTCACCCGGGCCGATGTCTGGACACTGCTTGGCAACGGCATCGGGGCCACCCTCAGCGCCGCCGCCATCGCGGCTGTCATTGCTTTCCCGCTGGGCCTGATGCTGTGCCTGCTGCGCATCTCCCTGGTCGCCTGGATCCGGATCCCCACCCGGGTGGTGCTGGAGTTCCTGCGCGGCATGCCCGTTGTCCTGATGATGCTGTTCGTCCTGCTGGTGTTCGGCACCAGCTCGTTCATCGCAGTGATCGCCGGGCTTGTCCTCTACAACGCTGCGATCTTCGCGGAAATCATCCGGGCAGGCATCCAGTCGCTGCCCAAGGGCCAGCGGGAGGCAGGCCTGACCATTGGCCTGACCAGCTTCCAGTCCCGGATGCTGATCGAGCTGCCCCAGGCTATCCGGCGCATGATGCCGTCACTGGTTGCCCAGCTGGTGGTCCTCCTGAAGGACACCTCGCTGGGCTACATCGTGGCCTACGGCGAACTGCTCCGGGCCGTGCAGGTCATGGCGGACTTCCTGGGTAACGCGTTCCTGTTCCCCATCTTTTTCGTCGCCGCCGCAATCTACATCGCGATCAACATCACGGTTTCCCGGATAGCGGTCTGGATCGAGCGCCGCGGGTCGAACAAGACCGCGGGCGGTGTGGCGAAGGCACCCACCGCCGTCGTTGCACCGGAACTCAAGTAGCCCATCGCCCACACAGAGGAGGGTCCGCAGCCAACTGGCTGCGGACCCTCCTCTGTGTGCGCGCTATGTGCGTCTAAGGCGGCAGCTACTCCGCCAGCCAGCTCCGCAGCACCCTGAGGCACTCGCGGATGGCATCGGCGTCGACGTGTTCCTCATCCTTATGGGCCAGCAACGGATCACCGGGGCCAAAGTTCACCGCCGGGATCCCCAGTTCACTGAAACGCGCGACGTCGGTCCAACCGTATTTGGGTTTGGGCTCGGCTCCGACCGCGGCCACGAAGGACGCGGCAGCCGGATGGTTCAGTCCGGGACGCGCGCCCGCGGCAGCGTCCGTGCGCACCACCTCGAACCCCGCCAGCAGCTCCCGGACCACGGCCTCAGCCTGCTCCGGAGACTTGTCCGGGGCGAAGCGGTAGTTGATCTCCACCACGCACCGGTCCGGAATGACGTTTCCCGCGGTGCCGCCGTTGATCTTGACGGCGTTGAGGCTTTCCCGGTAGTCGAGG
Organism: Pseudarthrobacter naphthalenicus; assembly: GCF_029076445.1. Taxonomy (GTDB): domain Bacteria; phylum Actinomycetota; class Actinomycetes; order Actinomycetales; family Micrococcaceae; genus Arthrobacter; species Arthrobacter naphthalenicus. The sequence goes on along the minus strand of NZ_JARESG010000001.1, from coordinate 308,135 downwards.
CCGTCCACGTTGATGGTCTGCGGTTCGTAGGCTGCCAGCCGGGCAAGGATGGGGGCGGCGGCGTGGATGGCGTTGCTGCCCATCCACGCACGTGCGGAATGTGCCGCCTCCCCCACCGTCGTGGCTTCGAAACGGCTGGTGCCGTTGCAGCCGCCCTCCACGGTGCCGTGCGTCGGCTCCAGGAGGATGGCAAAGTCGCCGTCGAGGAGGTCGCCATGGTTGCGCACCAGGCGCCCCAGTCCGCTTTTGACCGCTTCCACTTCCTCATGGTCATAAAACACAAAGGTGACGTCCCGCCCCGGGACGGCCCCGCCGTCGAACATGGTGGCCGCAAGCGCGAGCTGCACCGCAACCCCGCCCTTCATGTCCGTGGCGCCACGCCCGTAAAGGACGCCCTTCCCCGGAGTGCCGGAATCCCAGGTTGACGGGACCGTGCCGCGCGCGCCGGGGGTGGTGGGCAGCGGCACTGTGTCCAGATGCCCGGCAAGAATGACGCGTTCCGGCCGGCCCAGCTCCGTGCGCGCAATAATCGAGTCGCCGTCGCGGACCACACGGAGCTCCGGAATGGCCCGAAGCGCCACGTCAACGGCGTCCGCCAGGTCCTTCTCGTTCCCGGACACACTGTTGATGTCCATCAGGGCGGCGGTCAGCACCGCAACGTCCTGGCTGAGGTCTAAAGGAGCGGTGGTCGGTTCAGGGGCGGTTTCGGCAGTCACGTTGCCAGTCTAGTTCGAACCCCGCGCCCTGCTCTCGCTAGACTGGGGGCATGACTGAGACCGCTACTTCCGCCGTGCCCGAAGACCAGAATGCAAGCTCCGAAGACCGCTCCGCTTACGGCTTCGGCCTGGCGACCATCGCCACAGCCGGCGGACAGGCCACTGTCCTGGATGTCTGGTTCCCTGCACCGGCCCTGGGCATTGCGGCCGACAGCCTGCGTGCCGTGGAGAACGCGGACGCAACCCTCCTCCAGCTCGCCGAAGAGGGAACCGACGCGGACCGCGGGACCGACCAGAAGGTGGTCTTCGCCCAGATCAACCTTGATGAAGCACCGGCGGACACCGTGGACGCCTACCTCCGCCTGCACCTGCTCTCGCACCGGCTGGTGCAGCCCAACACCATCAACCTGGACGGCATTTTCGGCAAGCTCCCCAACGTTGTCTGGACCAACTTCGGCCCCGCCGCCGTGGAGGGCTTTGAACTGACCCGCGCCAGGCTGCGCCGCCGCGGGGCCGTGACGGTCTACGGGATCGACAAGTTCCCGCGCATGGTGGACTACGTCGTACCCTCCGGTGTCCGGATCGCCGACGCCGACCGTGTCCGCCTGGGCGCCCACCTCGCGGAGGGCACCACCGTAATGCACGAAGGCTTCGTGAACTTCAACGCCGGCACCCTGGGCGCCTCCATGGTTGAAGGCCGCATCTCCGCCGGTGTGGTCACCGGCGACGGCAGTGACGTGGGCGGCGGCGCCTCCATCATGGGTACCCTCTCCGGCGGTGGCAAGGAGCGGATCGCCGTCGGTGAGCGTGTCCTGCTGGGCGCCAATTCCGGCGTCGGCATCAGCATTGGCGATGACTCCGTGGTGGAAGCCGGCCTCTACGTGACCGCCGGCACCCGCGTTCGTGTTCCGGGGCCCAAGGACGAGGTGGGCGAGGACACCACCAAGATCGTCAAGGCCGCAGAGCTCTCCGGCGTCCCCAACCTGCTCTTCCGCCGCAACTCCACCACGGGCGCCGTCGAAGCCCTGCCGCGCAAGGGGCAGACGGTGGAACTGAACGACGCCCTCCACGCCAACTGACACGGTGCTAACCAGGGGCCGTGGCTTGCGGCGCGCCACGGTACTCCTGCTCGCCCTGGCACTCCTGGCAGGGGGCATCTATACGGTGGTGGCCGTCGTGCAGCGTTCCGAGACATTGGTTGCGGAACGCTGCACGGCCGACGTCGGAACGCAGCACGCCGAGCTCGCCACCGACCAGACGGTCAACGCAGCGCTGATTACCGCCGTCGCCGTGCAGCGCGGCCTTCCGCCGCGGGCAGCCAGCATCGCCTTGGCTACCGCGATGCAGGAATCCAAGTTGCGCAACATCGATCACGGCGACCTCGCCGGGCCCGACTCCCGGGGGCTGTTCCAGCAGCGCCCGTCCCAGGGGTGGGGAACCGAAGAGCAGATCATGGATCCCTACTATGCGGTCAACGCCTTCTACGACGCGCTGGTGAAAATTCCCGGCTACGAGTCCCTGGACATTACCGACGCCGCGCAACGCGTGCAGCGCTCGGCCTTTCCCCACGCCTACGCCCAGCACGAGGAGATGGGCCGGTCCTTTGCGTCTGCGCTATCCGGCCAGACGCCCGCGGCTCTTCAGTGCACGCTGCGCGCCCCGCAGGAGCCAGGTCAGCCCGAAACGGTGGACGCGGAACTCGCTCGGGCCTACGGTGCCCTGGAAACCGCCGTCGAGGGCAAGTCGCTGGTTGTGGACGCGGCCAGCAGTGAGGCCTGGTCCGTGGCGCAGTGGGCCGTGGCAAACGCCAAGGACCTGGCCGTGACACGCGTCGATGTTGCCGGCCATAGCTGGGTCCGGAAGGACCAGGCTGGCTGGCAGGTGGCTGACGTCCCGGCCGGCCAGGTCCGGATCACCGTAGCGCCCACGAAGTAGGAGAGCGCTCAGTTGCTGCCGGAACGGCCATGTGCCAGGCCGGTTGGGAAGCCGACCAGCACCGGTTCCGGAGCGGAGCAGCAACCGGCGTCCTGTGTGGCCGCCGGGGTTGCCGGAGTGTCGCAACTGGTGCCGCCGTCAGTGGAGCACACCCCGGTCTCCGGCAGTTCGAGGTGGACGGTGTCCGCTGCGGCCTGGTCACCGGCGAGGGCCGCCACGACCGACCGGACCTGTTCGTAGCCGGTGGCCAGCAGGAAGGTCGGCGCGCGGCCGTAGGACTTCATGCCCACGATGTAAAAGTCTTTGTCCGGATGGGCCAGCAGCTTCGCGCCGTGCGGGGCGACGGTTCCGCAGGAGTGGAATTCAGGGTCGATCAGCGGGCCCAGCCCGGTGGGTGCCTCGACGGCGGGGTCCAGGCTCAGGCGCAGTTCGCGCAGGATGTCCAGGTCCGGGCGGAAGCCGGTGCAGGGGATGATGACATCAACGTCCAGGAGACGTCCATCCACGGATTCGACACTTACGCCTGAGTCCAGGGATTTGAGCGCCGAGATGCCGAATCCGGTGTGCAGTTCGATGGTCCCGGCCTCGACAAGGCGGCGGAGCCGGGAGCCGAGCTGGCCGCGGGCAGGCAGTCCGTCGGCGTCTCCGCCGCCGTACACCTTCTCGGCTGAGGGCCCGCGCACGGCCCACACGATCGCCGTGTCAGGTTCTTCCTGGGCCAGGCCGGCCAGGTTGATCAGCGTGTTGGCGGCCGAGTGCCCCGCCCCGACAACCAGGACCCGGCGGCCCGCGAATGTGCCGCGGTCCCGGCCTGTGACGTCCGGCAGGGGCGAGGCAATCCGCTCCGCGGCGGACTCCTCGCCGCTGGCGGGAAGCCCCGACGTGCCGAGCGGATTGCGGGTGGACCAGGTTCCGGACGCGTCGATGACGCCGGCCACCGCGTGGTCCCGGACTTGCCCGTCCTGGTGCTCGACCCGGACCACGAACGGGGTGGTCCCGCGGTTGCGGGTGTGCGTCTTGTCCATGCCCTGGCGCGTGACGGCCAGGACCCGGGCACCGGTCTGCAGCCGTGAACCGATGGCCGGGATGGCGGCGAGCGGGGCGAGGTAGTTGTCGATGAGTTCCCCGCCGTACGGGAGCGCCGTGGGCCGCGTCGGAACCCATCCGGTCGGCTCGAGCAGGCGGACCGCGGCGGCGTCGAGGTTAAACCGCCACGGTGAGAACAGCCGGATGTGGCGCCACTGCTCAATGGCAGCCCCCGCCGTCGGACCGGCCTCGAAGATCAGCGGCTGGAGGCCGCGTTCGAGCAGGTAGGCCGCGGCGGCGAGACCGACGGGTCCGGCACCGATGACGGCAATGGGAAGGTTTTTCAGTGAATCCATGGTGCGCGCTGCTTCTTCCGTTGGCGGGGCGGGGCTTTTATTTGGCAGCCGGGATGCTCATGCGGTTACCCCTTGGGTTCATTGACGTTCGTCGATACAGCGAGTATATCGACGCATGTCAATATTCGCGAATGACGGGTTCCGGCGGCGTGCAGGCCCTGCAGTCCAAGCGCTGGCGGATCCCAGCCGGCGGCGGCTGCTCTCCATCGTGAAGGCCGAGCCCGCCGGGGAGTCCCGCGTGTGCGACCCGACGGGACCACTGGACCTGGGCCAGCCCGCCGGACCGGGCGCCGACCTAAGCGAGGATTTCCACCACCGGCTGGACGTAGCTGCGGAAGAGCTCGGGCTGTGACATGAGGTTGTGGCTCATGAGGATCTTGTCCGGTTCCAGGTACCAGGCCCGCTCTTCGTTCAGCGGCAACTCGATGATGGTCAGGTTGAAGTCCCGCGCCTCCCGGCCAACCTCCATCAGCCGGTCGTCCACGATGTCACCCAGGAGCTGGTCGGTGCCACTGGCCACCCGTTCCGCCTCCAGGCGGGTGTATTCGCTCCGGCGTTCCCGTGCCCAGGTCAGGGCGGCACCGAAGTGCGCCTGCAGGACACGCTGGAGGGCCGGGGAGTTGCCGAAGGCCTCAAATGCCGGCGGGGAGAGTTCCGGCGCGGTCTGCGGATGGGCCTTGAGCAGCTGCTCCCACCAGGCTTCCCACTCGGTCTTCAGCGCACTTACCCCGCCCACATCGGCAGTCAGATGCGAATGGTCGGCCTGCCGGACCTTCGGGGCTGCGTGACAAAGTGCGGGATGGCCCGCCCCGTCCAGGCCTGCCGCATCGCGGACAAACAGCGCGATCATCAGGGGTCCGGACGTGTCCGTTGTGATCTGCCAGCCGGGACCACCTGTTTGATTCATCCCAATTCCTCCTTTGGCCTGCCCCTGCCGGGTTCCGGCCGCTCCGCTCCCCCGGCTCCCAGTCTATTCCGGATGGCGGCGGACGGTAGTGTCAGCCGGCCAGGCTCCACACGTGCCGGTCAAGGACATCACGGCACATCTGCGCAGTCATCCATTCGGGTTGGAGGAGGGCGTGCATGCACAGCCCGTCGAGCGTCGCCAGCAGTCGCTCCGCTTCCACCGTGAGCCGGTCCTGATCCTCACCGTCGCCGCGGACCAGGGCCGTGATCACCTGTCCGACGACGGCGGCCACCTCGCGGTGGCTGCGGTCGGCTTCCGCTGCGAGCACGGGCCGGATCCTGGCCGCGTTTTTGAAGGCCATCCATACGCACGCATCCACGGCGCGGTCTTCGTCAAGGGGCAGGAATTCACCCAGCAGGGTTAAAACGGCCTCCCGCCGGGACTCCGATCGGGGTTCACTCTCCAGCATCGCCGGCAGTCCCGCCGTAAGCCTTGCCAGGATCCGGTCCACCACCGCAGCGAAGGAGAAGCGGAGCAGTTCGTCGCTGCCCGCGAAGTAGTGCCGGACGGACCCGACGGCCAGGCCTGCTTCGTCGGCCACCTCCCGCAAGGAGGCCCGTTCCAGCCCGTCCACGGCGATGATCCTGAAGACCGCTTCGACAATTTCCGCGCGCCGGGCTTCGGCATCAACAATTTTGGGCACTACTACTATTTAGCACGCCCGTGCTGTAATCCGTTCATCGACGGAATTGGGATAGCGTGGGGGCATGAAAATTCTGGTCACAGGCGGCACCGGCTATATCGGTTCGCACACTGTTTTGTCCCTTCAGGAAGCCGGTCACGATGTGGTGGTGATCGACAACCTGGTGAACTCCAGCGAGGAATCGCTGCGGCGCGTCGCCGAACTCACCGGCAAGACCGCGGACTTCCACAACGTGGATCTCGTGGACGAGGCAGCAGTGGACAGCGTTTTCGCAAGCAACCGGATCGACGCCGTCATTCACTTCGCGGGCCTGAAGGCCGTGGGCGAATCCGTCCGTGAACCGCTGAAGTACTACTACAACAACCTCGTGGGCACGCTGAACCTGATCAGGGTCATGGACCGCCATGACGTGCGCTCCATTGTCTTCAGTTCCTCCGCCACCGTCTACGGCGAGCACAACCCCATTCCCTACGTGGAGAAGATGGAAATCGGCGCCAACAACCCGTACGGCCGCACCAAGGAGCAGATCGAGGACGTCCTCTCGGACCTTGGCGCCGCGGACAGCCGCTGGCACATCGCACTGCTGCGTTACTTCAACCCGGTGGGCGCGCACCCGTCCGGCCGCATCGGCGAGGACCCCCAGGGCATCCCCAACAACCTGGTGCCCTTCATCGCCCAGGTGGCCGTGGGCCGCCGCGAGAAGCTCATGGTGTTCGGCGGGGACTACGACACGCCTGACGGAACGTGCCTGCGCGACTACATCCACGTCGTCGACCTCGCCGAAGGGCACGTCGCCGCCCTCAACCACGTGGCGGACCGCGCGGGAGTCTTCCGCTGGAACCTCGGTTCAGGCAAGGGCTCCTCCGTGCTGGAGGTCCTGCGGTCCTTCGAGAAGGCGGTCGGGAAACCGATCCCCTATGAGATCACCGGGCGCCGGGCCGGCGACCTTCCCGCATTCTGGGCGGACGCCACCTCCGCCCTGGCCGACCTCAGCTGGTCCACCACCAAGACCGTGGACGAGATGTGCGAGGACCACTGGCGCTGGCAGAAGAACAACCCGCTGGGCTACTCGACCTAAACAGCCACGCGGGGTCATTTATCGCCCAATGCGGAGTCTTTTTCGGGCGTTAAGTGACCCCGCGTTGCAGTTTGCTGTAGATGAACGACGGCGGCCGGTCACCTTCGCGGAGAAGGTAACCGGCCGCCGTCGTACTCAGTTCACAGACCGTGGCGCGCTTAGCGGACCGGGTAGTCACGCTCCGGCTCGCCGATGTACAGCTGGCGCGGGCGGCCGATCTTGGTGTTCGGGTCGGTGATCATTTCACGCCACTGCGCGATCCAGCCCGGCAGGCGGCCGATGGCGAACAGCACGGTGAACATCTTCTCCGGGAAGCCCATGGCCTTGTAGATCAGGCCGGTGTAGAAGTCCACGTTGGGGTAGAGCTTGCGCTGGATGAAGTAGTCATCGTTCAGGGCCTTCTCTTCCAGGCGGAGGGCGATCTCCAGCAGCTCGTCGTTACCGCCGAGCTTGGTCAGGATCTCGTGTGCCGTGTCCTTGACGATCCTGGCCCGCGGATCGTAGTTCTTGTAGACGCGGTGTCCGAAGCCCATGAGGCGGACGCCGTCCTCCTTGTTCTTGACCTTCTCCATGTAGTCCTCGGGCTTGGTGCCGTCGGCCTGGATCTGGCGGAGCATCTTGAGCACTGCTTCGTTGGCGCCGCCGTGGGCGGGGCCGAAGAGGGCGTTGATGCCGGCCGACACCGAAGCGAAGAGGTTGGCGTTGGAGGAGCCAACCAGGCGCACGGTGGAGGTGGAGCAGTTCTGTTCGTGGTCCGCGTGCAGGATCAGCAGCAGGTCCAGCGCCTTGGCGATGACCGGGTCCACTTCATACTGTTCGGCCGGCAGGCCGAAGCTCAGGCGCATGAAGTTCTCCACGAGGTTATGGGAGTTGTCCGGGTACAGCATGGGCTGGCCGATGGACTTCTTGTGCGCGTACGCGGCAATGACCGGCATCTTGGCCATGAGGCGGATGGTGGAGAGTTCCACCTGCTCGGCGTTGAACGGGTCCAGGGAGTCCTGGTAGAAGGTGGACAGCGCGGACACGGCCGAGGACAGCACCGGCATGGGGTGCGCGTCGCGGGGGAAGCCGCTGAAGAATCCCTTGAGCTCTTCGTGCAGCAGGGTGTGGCGGCGGATCTTCTGGTCGAATGCTTCCAGCTCCGTGGCGGTGGGCAGGTTGCCGTAGATCAGCAGGTAGGAGACCTCGAGGAAGCTGGAGTGCTGCGCCAGCTGCTCGATGGGGTATCCGCGGTACCGCAGGATGCCCGCATCGCCATCAATGTAGGTAATAGCGGAGGTGGTTGCTGCCGTGTTCATGAAGCCGGGGTCAAAGGTGACTGCGCCCGTCTGCTTGAGCAGCTTGGAAACGTCGTATCCTTCGTTTCCTTCAACAACTTTGATGCGCGGGAGCTTGAGCTCGCCTCCTGCATGGTGCAGGGTTGCGCTGTTGGTCTCAGTCATGGAGTCCCCTTCATGAGGCGCTTGGGCCTCTGTCGAAAGCTTGATCCAACCGGTGAGCCGTGGCACTGTCCCTGTTCATCCAGGAAATCCAACACCCGGGCTGCCTTCTTGTAGAAAGCCACCATTGATAGTCACTTAAAGAGTACCGCCCGATGGTCGGGTGGCACTAATCGGCGGCCGTCAAAATCCCCCCAAAACGCCGCCTTTGTGGCGCGAGTCACATGATTGTTACCGCCCCGGGGCCAGCCGGGCCACGGCCGCGTCGATGCGTTCGTCGGTACCGGTGAGCGCCACCCGCACAAAACCGGTGCCGGCGTCGCCGTAAAACACACCCGGACCCACCACGATGCCCAGGTCCGCGAGGCGGCCCACCGTGTCCCAGGTGTCTTCCCCCGCCGTGGACCACAGGTACAACCCGGCGTCGGAATACTTGATCTCCAGGCCAAACTGCTGCAGGGCGGGCACCAGCCGTTCGCGCCGGCCGCGGTAGAGATCCTTTTGGGCCTGGACATGCGAATCGTCACCCAGGGCAACGCGCATGGCTTCCTGTACCGGGTAGGGCACGATCATGCCGGCATGCTTGCGGCTGTTGACGAGATTCGCCATGATGGCGGGATCCCCGGCCACAAAAGCCGCCCGGTAGCCGGCAACGTTGGACTGCTTGCTCAACGAATACACCGCAAGGAGCCCATCGTGGGAGCCGCCGGCGACGCGCGGATCCAGGACGCTGGGAACAGGTTCCCCGCCGCGCTGGGCATCCCATGAGCCCCACCCGAGCTCGGCATAGCATTCATCGGAGGCCACCACGGCACCCAGTTCCCGGGCCTGGGACACCAAGGCCTTCAGCGACTCGACGTCCCGGACGCTTCCGGTGGGATTCCCCGGGGAGTTGACCCAGATGAGGCGCACCCTGGCGCGGGTGGCGGCGTCGAGCTCATCCAGAGTGTCAGTGGCTACGGAGGTGACCCCCGCGAGCGTAGCGCCGATGTCATAGGTGGGGTACGCAACCTTGGGGCGGACCACAACGTCGCCCGGGTTCAGTCCAAGCAGGAGCGGCAGCCACGCCACCAGTTCCTTGGACCCGACCGTGGGCATGACGTTCTTCGGGTCCAGTCCTGCAACGCCGCGGCGGCGGTGGAACCACGCCGCGATCGCTTCACGCAGCCCGGCGGTGCCGTGCACGGTGGGGTACCCGGGAGCGTCAGCGGCGGCTTTGAGCGCCTCGCGGATCAGCACGGGCGTCGGGTCCACCGGCGTGCCAATGGAGAGATTGACGGCCCCGCCGGGATGCTCGGAAGCCTTGGCGAGGTAGGGCGCCATGGCCTCCCACGGGTAATCGGGCAGGCTCAGGCCAAAAGTATTCACCGCTGATGTCACCGGGACGGCCCGGCTCAGGCGTCTTGGTTCTGCGGCGGCAGGGCGGCAACCATCGGGTGGTCCTTGCCCGTGTTGCCGATCTTCGCGGCCCCGCCGGGAGACCCGAGGTCATCGAAGAATTCGACGTTGGCCTTGTAGTAATCGGCCCATTCCTCGGGAGTGTCGTCCTCATAGTAGATGGCCTCCACCGGGCACACAGGCTCGCAGGCACCACAATCGACGCACTCATCGGGGTGGATGTACAGCGAACGCTCACCCTCGTAGATGCAGTCGACCGGGCACTCCTCAATACATGCCTTGTCTTTGACATCTACACACGGCTGCGCGATTACGTACGTCACGTCCCTTGCCTCTCCACGTTGGTTCCGGCCACCGCCGGCACTTGAATCCGGTGCAATCTCCGGACTATTGACTACTGAGCTTATTATCTCCCGGCCGGTTCCCGCGAACCTAGCGGACCGCCTTAGTATGAACTGGTGAGTCCCGCCCAGCCTACGCCCCGTGAATTCCTGGCCGCGGCCACGCCCGGAACCAGGGTGGTGGTGCGGTACCGGATCGACGGCGGGCTGACGGACGCGCTGGGGCACCTAGTGACCACGGACGACGGCGAGTGCACCGTCCGGACGCGGCAGGCCGACGTCGTGATCCCCCTGCACCTCGTGGTCGCCGCGAAAGCGGTCCCGCCCGCCCCTGAGCGGCGCGCGTCCCGCGCCCGCCACTGACTTCCGGCATTCACTCCCCGGACCGGCATCCGGGCAAAAGAAAAGCTGCCGGTACGACGGCGGTTTCCCGCCTGCCGTACCGGCAGCTTCAACAAACTCGGTTAGGACTTGGCGCGTGCGCGGCTGGCCTTGGCGCGTTCGTTGGCGTCCAGGATGAGCTTCCGGATCCGGATGGAGTCCGGGGTCACCTCAACGCACTCGTCTTCGCGGGCGAATTCGAGGGACTCCTCGAGGGTCAGGTTGCGCGGCGGGGTCATGTTCTCGAAGGTGTCCGAGGACGCTGCACGCATGTTGGTGAGCTGCTTTTCCCTGGTGATGTTCACGTCCATGTCATCGGCGCGTGAGTTCTCGCCAACGATCATGCCTTCGTAGACCTCGGAGGTGGGCTGCACGAAGAATGACATGCGTTCCTGGAGCTTGATCATCGCGAACGGGGTGACCACGCCAGAGCGGTCAGCCACGATCGAACCGTTGGTGCGGTACTCGATGGGGCCGGCCCACGGCTCGTAGCCCTCGGCGATGGAGGAAGCAATGCCGGCACCGCGGGTGTCGGTGAGGAATTTGGTGCGGAAGCCGATCAGGCCACGGGCCGGAACGATGAACTCCATGCGGCACCAGCCGGTGCCGTGGTTGGCCATGTTGGTCATGCGGCCCTTGCGGGCTGCCATCAGCTGGGTGACGGCACCGAGGTACTCTTCCGGTACGTCAATGGTCATGTGTTCCATCGGCTCGTGGATCTTGCCGTCGACGGTCTTCGTGACAACCTGCGGCTTGCCGACGGTCAGTTCGAAGCCTTCACGGCGCATCTGCTCAACCAGGATGGCAAGCGCGAGCTCGCCACGGCCCTGGACTTCCCAGGCGTCCGGGCGCTCGGTGGGGAGAACCTTGAGGGAGACGTTACCGATCAGTTCCTTGTCGAGGCGGTCCTTGACCTGGCGGGCGGTGACCTTGGCGCCCTTGACCTTGCCGGCCAGCGGCGAGGTGTTGATACCGATGGTCATCGAGATGGCCGGGTCGTCAACGGTGATCAGCGGCAGCGGCTGCGGGTTGTCGACGTCGGTGAGGGTCTCGCCGATGGTGATTTCCTCAATACCGGCGACGGCGACGATTTCGCCCGGGCCCGCGGACTCGGCCGGAACGCGGTCGAGGGCCTTGGTGGCCAGCAGTTCGGTGATCTTGACGTTCTTGAGCTCGCCGTTGGCGCGGGCCCAGGCAACGGTCTGGCCCTTGCGGAGCGTTCCGTTGTAGATGCGGAGCAGGGCGAGGCGGCCCAGGAACGGGGAGGCGTCAAGGTTGGTCACGTGTGCCTGGAGCACGCCATTCGGGTTGTACGTCGGCGCCGGGATGTGCTCGATGATGGCCTTGAACAGCGGCTCGAGGTTCTCGCTGTCCGGGGCGGACCCGTCGGCGGGCTGCACGAGGGAGGCGCGGCCTACCTTGGCGGCTGCGTAGACAACGGGGACGTTAAGGATCTTGTCGAGGTCCAGGTCCGGAACTTCATCCGCAAGGTCAGAGGCGAGGCCCAGGAGGAGGTCCATGGACTCGTGGACGACTTCGTCGATGCGGGAGTCGGGGCGGTCCGTTTTGTTGACGAGCAGGATGACCGGAAGGTGCGCGGCCAGGGCCTTGCGGAGCACGAAACGGGTCTGGGGCAGCGGGCCCTCGGACGCGTCAACCAGGAGGACAACGCCGTCCACCATGGACAGGCCGCGCTCCACCTCGCCGCCGAAGTCGGCGTGGCCGGGGGTGTCGATCACGTTGATGGTGATGGTTTCACCATTGGAGGACGGTCCGTTGTAGGCCACCGTGGTGTTCTTGGCCAGGATGGTGATGCCCTTTTCGCGTTCCAGGTCACCGGAGTCCATCACACGGTCTTCGAGGTGGTTGTGTTCGGCAAAGGAGTTGGTCTGCTTGAGCATGGCATCGACCAGGGTGGTCTTGCCGTGGTCAACGTGGGCCACGATCGCGACGTTACGCAGGTCACTGCGTGATGCAGTGGCTACCGCAGTGTTGGTGGTGGTTTCAGACATGCGTTATTGCTCGATTCAGTGTGAGTCAGCTGTTGTTTCGCCGCATTTCCAACCGGAGTCCACGACGGATTGGCCCATTAACACAGGGCGCCTTCCATTATTCTAAACGCTGCAGCCTAAGGCGCCTAAAAATCGACCAAGGGCCCAATACCGGTGGACCGGGGTGATCTCTACCAGTCACCGTCTGACAGTGCTCAAAGTCACTGGATTTTTGTGACTTGATGCCCCATTATTGCTGTGATACTTCAAGCCCGGAGAACCACTGATGCCTCAAGCCTCGGCTCTGACCCGCTTAGTCGCATCGGGAATCGCTGCCGGCGTCCTCCTCTGCAGCTGCGGGCAGCCACCTTCACCCCCCGCTTCCTCCGCTGTGTCCACGGTACCGGCTCCGACGGCAACCGCCGGTGGGCCCATCGCGGCCGGCGGGCCTGTCGCCGCCGGCGGGCCTGTCGCCGCCGCGAAGGGGCCTGCCCCCGCCGGGGCTGCTCTTGCCGCAGGGCCCGGCGCCGCGGGCGGTGCCGCCAGTGGATACATTCCACGCGGGGCTGATCCGGAAGCGCTTCCGCCCGGTACGGTAATCCGCAATCCTGCCAGCGGGCGCGACGAAGTTGCTGTCCCGGACCTGAGGCACACCGCCCTCCTCATCGGTGACTCACAATCCGAACCCGCCGACGGCTGGCCCCGGCTTGGCCTGGCCGCTGTTGGCTACAAGGTCCACTTTTGCGGCCTGGGCGGAACCGGCTTTGTGGCTGCCAATGGCAAGACGGGCAACTACATTGATGCCCTGGAGCGGGGCGACTGGAAGCTGCCTTATGGAACCCCGGCCCTGATTGTCATCCAGGGGGGCGGCAATGATGCAGCCCGTGGCGCTACCGACGCGCAGATCGTGGCCAATGCGGACCGCCTGATCGGCGCCCTCAAGAACCGGTATCCGGGCACCCGGCTCGCGATAATCGGCACTTTGGCCCGCGGATCGAACTACGGGGGCGGGCGCAGGACACAGATAGATGCGCTCCTGGGGGCACTGGCAGCCAGACACGGCCTACCGTTTGTGAGCGTGGGTGACTGGCTGACCAAGTACAACCTCACGAAGGACCTGGCGGATGCCGTGCACATGAACGCCGCCGGCCGAAAGACGCTGGGCACGCTGCTCGGCGACAAGCTTCGGAAACTCAACCTCCAGCTGTAGGCGTTAAAAGCAGGAGCCGGCGTCCTTCCGGACACCGGCTCCTGCTTTTGTGGCTGCTGCCGTTTAGGCCACTGTCCTTTAGGCCACTTCCGGCGGAAGCATCAGCTTCGCACCGGGAATGGCGTTGAGCAGTGCCTTGGTGTAATCCTGCTGGGGCGATTCGAAGACGTCATCCGTGGAACCCGTTTCCACCAGCTTCCCCTTCTCCATCACGCACACGTGGTCAGCTATCTGCCGGACCACTGCGAGGTCGTGGGTTATGAAGAGATAGGTGAGCCCCAGGTTGGCCTGCAGGTCGGCCAGGAGGTTCAGTACCTGGGCCTGGACCAGAACGTCCAAAGCCGACACGGCTTCGTCGCAAATGATTACTTCCGGGTCCAGGGCGAGGGCCCGGGCGATGGCAATGCGCTGGCGCTGCCCCCCGGAGAGCTCGTTCGGGTACCGCTGCATGGTCGACTGCGGCAAGGCCACCTGGTCCAGGAGTTCGCGGACCTTTTTTTCACGGCTCGCGGCGTCCCCTATCTTGTGTACCCGGAGCGGCTCCTCGATGGTCCTGAAGATGTTGTACATCGGGTCCAGCGAACCGTAGGGGTCCTGGAAGATCGGCTGCACCCGGCGGCGGAACTTGAACAGTTCCTTTGCCTTGAGCAAGGAGGTGTCCACGCCGTCGAAGAGGATCCTGCCCTCGGTGGGCTTTTCCAGCTGCAGGACCATTCTGGCCACTGTGGACTTGCCTGAGCCGGACTCCCCCACAATTGCAGTGGTGGTTCCCCGCTTCACGTCGAAGCTCACGCCGTCCACGGCGGCGAAGTCCGTGGACTTCCCCAGGCCGCTGCGGAGTTTGTAGACCCTGCGCAGGTCCTGGATCTGCAGGACGTTGTCCGCGGCCACTGCCTCAGCGGCGGACGCCAGCAGGTCTGACGCCTGCACACCCTGCTCCTTGGCGACCTGGATGCGCCGGCTTGCCAAGGAAGGGGCGGATTCGACCAGGCGCTTGGTGTAGGGGTGCTGCGGGTTGCGGAGCAGCTCCAGTGAGGGACCTGCCTCCACAACCTGTCCCCGGTACATCACCACCACCTTGTCGGCCCGCTCGGCGGCCAGTCCCAGATCGTGCGTGATAAGCAGGACGGCCGTGCCGAGCTCGGACGTCATGGTTTCCAGGTGGTCCAGGATCTGCCGCTGGACGGTGACGTCCAGGGCAGACGTGGGCTCATCCGCTATCAGCAGTCGTGGCTGACAGGACAATCCGATGGCGATCAGCGCACGCTGGCGCATGCCGCCGGAGAACTCGTGCGGGTACTGGTTGGCCCGGCGGTGGGCGTCCGGCAGGCCCGCCTCGGACAGCACCTTGGCGATGTCATCCGGGCCGCTGGGCCGTCCGTTGGCCCTCAGGGTTTCCTTGACCTGGTAGCCGATCTTCCAGACCGGGTTCAGGTTGGACATGGGGTCCTGCGGGACCATGCCGATCGTATTGCCGCGCAGTTCGATCATCCGTTTTTCGGAGGCATGCGCAATGTCCTCCCCGTCAAGGAGGATTTGCCCGCCGGACACCGCACCGTTGGTGGGCAGGAGGCCGATGGCGGCCAGCGCCGTCGTGGATTTACCGGAGCCTGATTCGCCCACGATGGCCACGGTCTCACCGGGCATGATGGTCAGGTGCGCGTTGCGGACCGCCTGGACGTCACCGCCGCCGGTCTTGAATGTAATGGCCAGGTCGCGGATTTCCAGCAACGGCTTTACGCCGGTGGGGACGGCCTCGTCGATGTTGATTTCTGGAGTAAGCATCTCTTTGTCTCTCATCGCTGACGGCTCTTCGGATCAAGCGCATCCCGGACGGCATCTCCGAGCATGATGAAGCTCAACACGGTAATGGACAGGGCCGCCGCCGGGTAGAGCATGATCTGCGGATGGGTGCGGATGGATGCCTGGGCACCCGCAATGTCATTGCCCCAGGACATGATGCCCTGCGGGAGGCCGATGCCCAGGAAGGACAGGGTGGCTTCGGCCACAATGAAAACGCCCAGTTCCAGGGTGGCCAGGACAATGATCGGTGCCAGCGCGTTCGGCAGGACGTGCCGGACCAGGGCCCCGAACCTTGAAACGCCCAACGAGCGGGCCGCGGTCACGAAGTCCGCGTTGCGCACCTCGATCACGGCTCCGCGGGTGATGCGTGCCATTTGTGGCCACGCCAGCAGGGAGATGACAAACACCACCGTCCAAACGCTCCGGTTTTCCCTGAACAGCGGGAGCTGGGTGATGACCAGGGCACCCAGGATCAGGGGAAGCGCGAAGAAGATGTCACCGAGGCGGGCCAGGACCGCGTCAACCCAGCCGCCGTAGTAGCCGGCGATCGCACCGATGGTTACACCGATGACAAGGACGCACAAGACGGAAAGCACACCCACCGAGAGGGAGGCCTGGGTGCCGTGGATGACGCGGGAGTAGATGTCACAGCCCTGGAAGGTGAAGCCGAACGGGTGGCCCGCAGTGGGACCGCCTTCCGAGTTCGCCAGTTCGCAACCGTCGTTTGGCGCAACGGAGGAGAAGAGTCCGGGGAACAGCGCCACGACCACCAGTGCCAGGATCAGGAGCGAGGAGATGATGAACAACGGCCGGCGGCGGAGTTTGCGCCATGCGTCCGACCACAGGCTCAGCGGTGCCTGGTCGGTTTTGACGGCGTCCGTTGCAAGCAACGGCGTCTCGTCGATGGGCGCCACAAAGTGGCTGTTATTACTGGTCATAACGGATCCTCGGGTCTAGCCAGGCATACAGGAGATCAACGAGCAGGTTGGCCACCACAAAGACCAGCACCAGGACGCTGACGATGGAGACGATGGTTGGCCCTTCGCTGCGCAGTACGGCTTGATAGAGCTTGTTGCCCACACCGGGGACGTTGAAGATGCCCTCCGTCACGATGGCACCGCCCATCAGGCCGCCGAGGTTGGCGCCGAGGTAGGTCACCACCGGTATCAAGGAGTTGCGCAGGATGTGGGCAATCACAACCCGCGGCCGGGACAGGCCCTTTGCGGTGGCTGTCCGGACGTAGTCGGCGTTCATGTTTTCGCTGACCGAGGCGCGGGTCAGGCGGAGCACGTAGGCAAATGACACCAGGCCCAGGACCACCGCGGGGAGCAGCAGGCTGCCCCAGTCCGCGTTGGCGCCGACCGTGGGTTTGGCCCAGCCGAGCTGGACACCGAAAACCAGTTGGAAGACAAAGCCGAGGACAAAGGTGGGCACAGCGATGACGACGAGGGAAGCCACCAGGACGGTGGAGTCGAACCAGCCGCCGCGGCGGAGGCCGGCGAAAACACCGAAGGCAACGCCGAAGATGGCCTGGATGGCAAGCGCCTCGACGGCGAGCATGGCCGTCACGGGAAAGACCCGTGCCAGGCTCGCCGCAATGGGCTGACCGGTGAAGTCATTACCCAGGTTGAAGGTGAAAAGGTTCTTCAGGAACAGGCCGTACTGGACCCAGAAGGGCTGGTCGAGGTGGTACTGGCTGCGGAGGGTATCAATGACGGCCTGCGGGGGCTGGCGGTCACCGAAGAGCGCGGCGATGGGGTCGCCGGGAAGGGCGAAGACCATGTAGTAGACCAGGAGCGTGGTGCCGATGAAGACGGGGATCACTTGGAGGAGCCGACGCAGGATAAAGCGGACCACCGGATCACCAGCCTTCGGGGAAAGAAGTGGGGGGTTTCATGTGTGCCTTCCTGCCGTACAGGACAATGGGGGCCCGGCTGATGCCGGACCCCCATTTGCCTGACGGCAAGTTTAGATCCTGGAGACTACTTGGCCGTGATGTTGTAGTAGAGAATGCCGCCATTCCAGCCGGTCTCGGCCTTCGTAACGTTGTTGCTCCACACGATCGGCCGTGCCTGGTCCCACAGGGGCAGACCCGGGAGGTCCTGGAAGAGGATTTCCTGTGCCTGGTTGAACTTGGCGTTCGCCTCATCGGTGGTCTTGGCGGCGAGGCCCTCCTTGAGCAGCTTGTCGAACTCGGGGTTCGAGTACTTCTCGTAGTTGGAGGATGCTCCCGTGGCCCAGACCGGTCCGAGGAAGTTGTACAGCGACGGGTAGTCGCCCTGCCAGCCGGCGCGGCTCAGGCCGGGGAGCTGCTGGGACTTGCGGAGGTTCAGGACTTCGGCGAACTTGGCGAACGGCTGGATTTCAGCCTGAATGCCGAGGTTGTTCTTGAAGCCGTTGGCTACAGCGTCGATCCATTCCTTGTTGCCGCCATCAGTGTTGGAGGCAATCTGGAGCGGCTTGGAGCCGTCGTAGGGCTGGATCTTGTCGGCCTGGGCCCACAGGTCCTTGGCCTTGGCAGCGTCAAACTTAAGGACTTCGCTGCCCTTGAGGTCGGCCTTGAAACCATCGATGACCGGCGGGGCGAAGGCCTTGGCCGGGGTGCGCGTTCCGTTGAAGACCACCTTCGCGATTTCCTCGCGGTTGATGGCGTAGGACAGCGCCTGGCGGCGCAGCTTGCCGGCTTCACCCTGGAAGTTCGGGTTGTAGCCCGGGATGTTCAGCGTGGAGTCGGTGGCTACGGGCTTGGTGGAGTTGCGGTCCGGGAAGTCCGAGGTGTACGTCTTCAGCGCGTTGGAAGGCAGAACATCGGTGACGTCGAGGTTGTCGGACTGCAGGTCCGTGTATGCGGGGCCCGGATCGGTGTAGAACTTGAAGGTCACGCCGCCGTTCTTGGATCCGCGGGGGCCTTCGTAGTCAGCGTTCTTGACGAGCGAGATGGACTGATCGTGGACCCAGGCACCGGCTTTTTCGAGCTTGTACGGTCCGTTGCCAACAGGGTTCTCGCCGTAGGTCTTGGGGTCGGTCAGGGCTGCCGAGGGCAGCGGGTAGAAGGCCGAGTAACCCAGACGCAGGGACCAGTCAGCTTCAGGCTGGGCCAGCTTGACCGTGATGGTCGAATCGTCGGTGGCCGTCAGGCCGGACATGGTCTCGGCCTTCGGGGCCGGAGTGGTGGTGGTCTTGCCGTCCGCCGCCTTTTCCGTGTTTACGGCGGAGACATCCTCATAGCCGGCGATGGACTCGAAGAAGAAGCCGTTGTTCTGCAGGTTCTTGGAGTTCGCTGCGAAGTTCCAGGAGTCCACAAACGTCTTCGCGGTGATGGCTTCACCGTTGGTGAACTTGTGGCCCTTCTTGACCTTGATGGTCCAGTTCTGGGCGTCACTTGACTCAA
Organism: Pseudarthrobacter naphthalenicus; assembly: GCF_029076445.1. Taxonomy (GTDB): domain Bacteria; phylum Actinomycetota; class Actinomycetes; order Actinomycetales; family Micrococcaceae; genus Arthrobacter; species Arthrobacter naphthalenicus. The sequence goes on along the minus strand of NZ_JARESG010000001.1, from coordinate 289,460 downwards.
TGGATTCTGCCAGGGCGTTAACCGGCTTGCCATCGGCGTCGTAGCTGCGGAGGCCTTCGAAGAGCAGTTCGACGACCCTGCCGCCATAAACTTCGTTCGTGTTGGCCGGCAGCAATGGGTTCTGGGGTTCGTTGCTGTAGGCGGTGATGACCTTGTTGGGATCACCGGCAGATTGGCTGGCACCGTCATTGCTGCCGCCTCCAGCGCCGCAGCCGGTCAGGGCTAAGGCAGCGATCGCCACCATGCCGAGTGCTTTGGAAGTGCGCGTGAAACGCATTCCGCCTCCTATGAGTTGTGGGAGATGTTCAGGGGATCGTTTGCTCCCCGGCAGGCCGGCCCCAGATTTAAACTGTGACGCAGCCCATGTACGAGTAGCCTAACCGCACAAAGTCCAAATACTGGTACACCGTTGCCAAACCGTAATCAGTTAATCGCCGATAACTAGCCTGCACCCGGAAGTTGCGCAAGTCACATGCTACTCGTTGGTAGGACCGACGGCGAAATCGGCTGTGCATGCCGGGTCCGTCCGGACTTGGGCACGCCTGGGCAGGACTATTTCAGGCGCCAGTCCCACACGTTCCACCAGACGCCCAGCGGGCCGGAGCTGGGCACAATGCCGGTGACACGGTTGCTGTAGGCGACCATTCCGGTGGTTTGGTAAAGCGGCAGGCCATAGGCGTTTTGCCAGATCCGTTTGTCCACGTTGGCCAGGAGTTCGTCCTGTTTTGCCAGGTCCGTGGTGGCAGCCAGTTCCTCCATGGTTTTGTCCGCTTCAGCGTCGGAGAACCCGGTGAAGTTGCTGCCTGCGCCGGTCTTGAAGATCTGGGGGACGCGGCTGACACCGACGCCGGGTCCGATCCACCCCAGGATGGCGGCGTCGTACGCCCCCTTGCTCAGGGCGGCCACCCAATCAGAACTTCCGAGGCCGGCGTCTTCGACGGTGAACCCGGCAGCCCTGGCCGAATCTCGAATCAGGGCAAAGGCCCGTGCACGGTTGGGATTGTCCTTGTTGTACAGGATCCGGATTGTCGGGGCCGCCCCGCGGAGCTGCGCGGCCGCACCCTGGATATCCACTTTTGCGTAGTCAGCGGATCCGTTGTTCTTGACAGTGTCGGCGTACTTGGGATGGTCCGGAAGGAACACGTGCGAATCCAGCGGCTTGGCATCATCCACCGGGCCGCCCACCACGTCTTTGACGATTTCCTGCCGCGGAACGGTCTTGAGGAACGCCTCACGGACACTCTTCTCCGCGAACGGGCCGGAGAACTTCAGATCGAGGTGGTCATAGCCGGACTGGTTGTACCTCTCCACGGTGTTTCCCTGGGCGGCCAGCCCATCGAAGAGTCCTTCGGTCCCGGCAGAGGGCTGAGGGGCAATGATGTCTGCCTGGCCGGCGCGGAGGGCCGCGGCGGCGGCACCGGCAGCCCCGGTAAAGCGCACGGTGATCTCATCCAGGTAAGGTTCAGCACCCCAGACGTAGTCCTTGTTCCGCACCAGAGTGACAGAGGTGTCCGGAACCATGTCCCGGACAATGTACGGGCCGCTTGAGAGGTACATCGCTGGGTCAGGGGGCAGCGCCTTGGTGTCGAAGCCGGTGTTCCAGAAATCGCTGACACGCTTAAGCCGGGTGTTCACCGCGGGGCGGTCGGTGTCTCCGCGGGGCGAGTCCTTGAGCAGCGCGATGAGGTCGCCTTCGTCGTTCAGGCCGCTCTTGGCGGCGACCACGTGGGCCGGAAGGCCGACGTCGAACGCCACCTCCCAGTCCGCGTACGGCGACAGGTACTCGAGGGTGATCGAACGGCCGTCGCTGCCGATCTCCGGGAATGCGGTGCCCGCCAGGCCGGTCCTGTCAGCAGCGGCGGAGAAGTAGGTGGTGCCGGTCCCGGCCTTCGCGTCGTCGAAGTAGCCTGAGTCCGCGGCCCATGCCAGCAGGAGGTCACCGGCATCTATGGGGTCGCCGTCGGACCATTTCACACCCTCGTTGACGGTGTATTTGACCTTTAGCGGCCTGTCGGACACCTTCTCGTAGCGGCCGAACTTCTCGTTGCGGACAACCTTTTCGTTGTTGTCCACGTAGTAGAACCCGGAGTGGGTGATCTGGCCGATCTTGGTGTTGATGTCGGTATTGCCTGCGGCACTGAACGGGTTGAAGGACGTGAACGCGTTCACCTCGGCCACCGTGACGCTGCCGCCGCGTTTGGTCTCTCCCACGACCACGGGCGGGGCTCCCCCGGAGGCGGAACATCCTGAGATGACCAGCACCGCGGCAACGGCCCCCGTTATGACCTGCATCAAACGCCTCAGCGGCATGCCGCCTCCTTTGCCAGTTCCGGACGTTGAAGCGGAACGTATTTTCTTGCCACACGCCGTTAAGTCACTTTGTTTTCATTGAATTCTAACGGTTCCGGGAGCCCGCCCAGGAGCGGGTCTGCCGCCCCGCATATGATGAGGATCAGTCCCCCTGCCGATCCCGAAGGACGCCGATGCCCCAGTCTTCACACCCGCTGCGCAAGCTTGGTTTCCTGACGATCGGGCTTTTCGATCCGGCGAACCCGGCCGCGGGCCACGAATCCACGTTGCAGGTCATCGAACTGGGTGAGCGGCTCGGGTTCGACAGCGCCTGGCTGCGCCACCGCCACCTGCAATTCGGCATCTCCTCCCCCATTGCCGTCATGGCTGCGGCGAGCCAGCGCACCTCCCGGATCGAGCTTGGAACTGCAGTAACCCCGATGGGGTGGGAAAACCCCTTGCGGCTGGCGGAGGACCTGGCCACCGTGGACGTGCTCGCCGGCGGACGAATCAATCCGGGTCTGAGCGTGGGTGAACCCATGCACTTCGAGACGGTGAAGCACGAACTGTATCCCCATACCGCCGATCTGGAGGACTTCAGCTATGCGCGGGTGGAGCGGCTGGCGCGTTTGATTGCCGGTGAACCGGTCCGGGAATTCTCCGGCAAACAGGGTGTTGTCGAGGAGTTCTCCAACCGTGTGGAACCGCACTCCGCCGGCCTGCGTGAACGGCTCTGGTATGGGGCGGCAAGCAGGAAATCGGCGGTGTGGGCCGGGGCCAACGGTTTCAATCTGCTCTCCAGCAGCGTGATCTTCCCCGACCCGGATGAGGAGCCGGCCTTTGCCCGAATCCAGCAGTCCCAGATCCGTGCGTACCGTGAAGCCGCCGCCGCGTCAGCGCAGCCGCACGGCCCGGCCCGGGTCTCGCAAGGCCTGGTGGTGATCCCCACTGATTCGGCCTCGCCGGGGCAGCGCGAAAAATACCAGCGCTACGTCGGGGAGCGGACGCCCCGGACCCTGACGCCCCAGGGGCCACGAGGGATGCTGTTTGCCGCCGACCTTCTGGGCACCAGCGATCAGATCGCCGAGCAGCTATACGCACACGAGGGGTTCCAGGAGGTCGACGAGGTGGCCTTCGCGCTGCCTTTCAGCTTCGACCACGAGGACTATGTCCAGATCCTTACCGACATCGCCACCACCTTGGGTCCGGCGTTGGGGTGGTCCCCGACTGTGTAGGCGTTGCCCGACTGCCCGCGGCCGCTGCAAGCCCCGTGAAGAGGCCATGGAGAGCATCATCCGATCATGTAGACCATGCCGCGTCCGTCAGCAGCAAGGTTCGCCATAAAGGTTCGCGCTTGCCGAAGGTAGCTCACGACAAAGTTGAACTCACCATCAAGGTCGCTACCGACGGAATGCGATTCCCGACGGCGCAGCTCCAAATCCTCGTCGGTGAAATTTTCCAGGTCACTGGCGACAGCCACCACCTCGGGTGGGGTGAATGTCCGAACCCAAGGCTGCCAGCCCATGTCGTTCATGACCACTGCGCCTTGGAACATCCGATAGGCAGGGCGGGCGATCACGTCTGGTTCCGCTGGTGCAGTGAGGCACTGCAAATGCCGCCATTTGTCGAGGCATGGCCGGACGGCGGGCTGCACATAACCGCGGGATTCGGGTATGTGGATAACCATTGCGCTTCCTTGGCATCAAGGGTTCAGCACCCTCCTGAGGGCAGGGTGCAGCGCACAGCCAAGAATCCGGGAATCGCTCAATAACAGGACCTTGGCCGAGCCTAGAAGGCGGTGCTGGGTAGATCCTTCTCGCCATCGACGATCGCAGTGATAATCCGCGCTGCAACCACGTCCGGATCCAGCCCCGCTCCGAATCGCGGCGCTGACCCGGCGATTGGATGCTCGGAGAGCGCCGTACGAGTGTGACCTGGGCGGGCGTCCAGGATTCGGATGCCCGCGCGGCGATACTCGCGCGCCGCTGCGACGACGAAGGACGCAAGCCCAGCCTTCGACGCCGAGTAGGCCGCCAGACCAGCCACGGGTGCCTCGGCAACGACGCCGCTCAGTGTGACCACAAAAGGCTCCCGGCCCTCACGTGCCGAGGCCGCGAGGTAGGGCTGGCTCTGGGTAATGAGCTGGATCGGACTGATGGTGTTCACCGCGAAGAGTTCGTCCACCGTGGCGGGTTCAAGGTCGGATGCGGCGCCGAAGGCGACGACCCCGGACGCAACCACTAGCCCGTCGAGACGTCCGTACTGCGCATTTGTGCCATCCAGCACCTCCTGGATCACGGAGGGTTCGCGCAGATCGTACCCAGCAGACTTTGACGACCGGGCGACGATAGCGCCGGCACTCTCCAGCTGAGCGGCTATGCGCGAACCGAGTCCGCCAGTGGCGCCGACCACCAGAACAACCGCACCCTGAAGAGTCGTCATGGGTAGATCCTAGGTCACGCGCTGCAGGCAACCCCGCGCGGCTCGGTTTCCAGAGGCTGGACGGATGCGGTACTCCCCACGCAACGAAGCGCTATCGTGGGCCCATGGCCAAAATTCAAGGACTCAAGGACCTGCTGACTGCGCTGAATGCCGGGGAGACGATCCCCGGCGGTTCGCCGCACCACGAGGCTATGCTGGCCGCGAGTCAGGAGTCGCTGCGCGTCACCGCCACTCTCAACGGGCGCTACAACTCCCCCGCTGAGGTAAGGACCCTGATGAGTGAACTGATCGGGAGCCAAGTCCCCGATTCCTTGCAACTCTTCCCACCGTTCAGCGCTGACTTTGGCAAGAACATTAGTTTCGGTGAGGATGTGTTCGTCAACAGCGGCTGCCGGTTCCAGGACCAAGGCGGCATCGACATCGGCGATGGATCCCTCATCGGCCACAACGCCGTGATCACAACGTTGAACCATGACATGTTGCCGAGCAGGCGGGCCGATATGCACCCGGCCCGCGTTGTAATCGGCCGGGGCGTGTGGTTTGGGGCCAACGTGACAGTATTGCCGGGCGTGAGCATTGGCGATGGGGCAGTCGTCGGCGCGGGTGCGGTCGTCACCAAGGACGTCCCAGCCGGGGCAGTGGTCGTCGGCGTGCCAGCGAAGCAGGTCGGCACGGTGCCGGAGGGATGATTCCGTGCACTGGGCCGGGACGATTACGGAGACATAAACGACGCAGCTCAGTCGACTTCAAATGACTGAGCTGCGTTGTTGTACTGCCAAAGCGAAACGTTAGACGTTAAACCGGAACTCCACCACGTCGCCGTCGGCCATCACGTACTCTTTGCCTTCGATCCGGACCTTGCCGCGGGACTTGGCTTCGGCCATGGACCCGGCCTCGATGAGGTCATCGAACGAAACCACTTCAGCCTTGATGAAACCGCGCTGGAAGTCGGAATGGATCACGCCGGCTGCCTGCGGGGCCGTATCACCCTGGTGGATGGTCCAGGCCCGGGTTTCCTTGGGGCCAGCCGTCAGGTAGGTCTGCAGGCCGAGGGTGTGGAAGCCGACGCGGGCCAGCTGGTCCAGGCCGGACTCATCCTGCCCGTTCATCTCCAGCATCTCGCGGGCCTCTTCTTCGTCCAGCTCCACGAGGTCGGACTCGAGCTTGGCGTCGAGGAAAATTGCGTCCGCCGGTGCAACCAGGGAGCGGAGCTCGTCCTGCTTTTCCGGGCTGCCCAGGATGCCTTCGTCTGCGTTGAAGACGTAGATGAAGGGCTTGGCGGTCAGGAGGCTGAGCTCCTTGAGGTGCTCCATCTCCAGTTTGTCGCTGGTGATCGAGGAGAAGATGGTGTCCCCGCGTTCCAGGACCGCCTGGGCCGCCTTAATGGCTGCGAGCTCGGCTGCGTCCCGCTTCTTGATCTTGACTTCTTTTTCGATCCGCGGAATGGCGTTTTCGATCGTCTGAAGGTCAGCCAGGATCAGCTCCGTGTTGATGGTCTCCATGTCCGAGCGGGGATCCACCTTGCCGTCCACGTGGATGACATCCGGGTCATCGAACACGCGGACCACCTGGGCGATTGCCTCCGCCTCGCGGATGTTGGCCAGGAACTTGTTGCCCAGGCCTTCGCCCTCGGACGCGCCCTTGACGATACCGGCAATGTCCACGAAGGACACCGGCGCGGGCAGCAGCCGCTGGGAGCCGAAGATCTCCGCGAGCTGCTTGAGCCGGGGATCCGGCAGGTTCACGACACCCACGTTCGGTTCGATGGTGGCGAACGGATAGTTCGCCGCCAGCACCTGGTTGCGGGTCAGTGCGTTGAAAAGGGTTGATTTGCCGACGTTGGGCAGTCCGACGATGCCAATAGTAAGAGCCACGAGTATTGATTCTACCGGTTGCGGCACATCTCGGCCCCGGCAGGGCCGAACGCGCCGGGAACCGGCGCGGACGGCGAGCGGAATACGTCGCTTCCGGAAAATGTCAGAGGGCCATGCCACAGTGAGGCTATGGATGCTTTAGCCGTGATTCTTGCCCTGTTGATGCTGTTACTCGGTGCCGTTGCCGGCGCCGTTGCCGCCTACCTGCTCCTGCGTCGGCGTACGCAGGCGCTGGAAGAAGACTTCGACGCCGTCTCCGCGCGCCTTTCCGAGGTCAACGCGCAGTTCGCAGCGGCCGACGCCGAGCGGCGGCTTCTGAGCGTACAGAACCGTGAGCTGGGTGAGTCCCGCAGCCAGGACGGCAACGTCCTCCGTGCGCTGGCCCCGGTGGCGGAAAAGCTGACCGCCGTGCAGCAGCAGGTGGCTCTCCTGGAGCGGGACCGCCTCGAACAGTACGGTCAGCTGGCTCAGCAGCTGCAGGAAGCCCGGCTGTCCGATGCCCAGTTGATCCGTTCCACGCATGCCCTCGAGTCGGCGCTCCGTTCAAACAGTGCCCGCGGCCAGTGGGGCGAAGTGCAGCTGCGCCGTGTGGTGGAGGCCTCGGGGATGCTCAAGCACGTCGACTTCCTGGAGCAGGTGCACAGCGCAGGGGGCGACTCGACCATCAGGCCGGACCTGGTGGTGCAGCTTCCAGGCGAAAAGCAGCTTGTGGTGGACGCCAAGGTGCCGCTGTCCTCATATCTTGAAGCGCAGGAGCTGGGGTCCGGATCCGCTTTGGAGCCGTCCGCGGCCAACGCCCGCGGAACGCAGGGTACCGTTTCCCAGCAGGCGCTGCTCGCCGCCCATGCCAAGGCCCTGCGCGCCCACGTGGACGCGCTCAGCAGCAAAAAGTACTGGGACATCCCCGGCAACTCCCCCGAGCTGGTGATCTGCTTCCTGCCGGCGGAATCGATTCTGGCGGCAGCGCTCACCGCGGACGCAACGCTCCTGGACCATGCCTTGTCCCGGAACGTGGTGCTCGCCTCACCAAGCACGCTTTTGGCCGTGCTGAAATCGGTGGCCTTCACCTGGCGCCAGGATGTGCTGACGGACAACGCCCGCGAACTTTTCGATCTTGCCCGCCAGCTCTACGAACGCATGGGAACCCTGGGCGACAACGTCGGAAAGCTCGGGTCCTCACTGAAATCTTCCGTGGACCGCTATAACTCCCTGATCGGCACCCTGGAGGCCCGCATCCTGCCCACGGCACGGAAACTCAATGCGATGGATGAGTCAGGGCTGCTGACCCCGCCGGCGTTGGAAGTCACGCCACGGTCGCTGGCCGCCCCGGAACTTCAGCAGGACGACGAGGCAGCCTAAAACAGAAGCCGGAGTACGGCAGCCACGCTTGGCCTCCCGATTACCGGGAGGCCAAGCGCCGGCCTGGCTGTTGGGGCCCCGTCAGTTGCGGGATGCCAGTCGCGTGCGGATGTCAGTCGCGTGACCGGCGTCCGCCGAGGGCGCGGCTGACGTCACCGGCTTCCTTCAGGGTTGCGCGGAGTTCCTTGGGCAGGGAGAACAGCAGGTCTTCCTCGGCGGTGACCACTTCCTCCACCGAGCCGTAGCCATAGTCCGCAAGCAGGCGCAGGACATCTGTGACCAGGACCTCCGGAACCGAAGCGCCGGACGTGACACCCACGGTCGCGACCCCTTCGAACCAGGCCTCGTCCACTTCATTGGCGAAGTCCACGCGGTAGGAAGCTTTGGCGCCATACTCCAGGGCGACTTCTACCAGCCGGACCGAGTTCGACGAATTCGCTGATCCCACCACAATGACGAGGTCGGCCTGGGGCGAGATCTTCTTGATGGCCACCTGGCGGTTGGTGGTGGCGTAGCAGATGTCATCGCTGGGCGGATCCTGCAGCGTGGGGAACCGCTCCTTGAGCAGCCGCACGGTCTCCATCGTCTCGTCGACGCTCAGCGTGGTCTGGGAGAGCCAGATGACCTTTTCGGGATCCCGGACGGTGACCTTGTCCACTTCGTGCGGGCCGTTGATGATTTGGATGTGTTCGGGGGCTTCGCCGGCCGTACCTTCAACTTCCTCGTGACCGTCGTGGCCGATCAGGAGGATATCGAAGTCATCCTTGGCGAACCTGACGGCTTCCTTGTGGACCTTGGTCACCAGGGGGCAGGTGGCGTCGATGGTGCGCAGGCCGCGGTCCTCGGCCGACTGAACCACCGCGGGCGACACGCCATGGGCGGAAAAAATCACGAGGGCGCCTTCGGGCACTTCGTCGGTTTCGTCCACAAAGATGGCGCCCTGGGCCTCGAGCGAGCTCACCACGTGGACGTTGTGCACTATCTGCTTGCGGACATACACGGGCGGGCCGTAGTGCTCCAGGGCCTTTTCCACCGCTATGACTGCCCGGTCCACGCCGGCGCAATAGCCTCGGGGAGCTGCGAGCAGGACCTTTTTGGGGCCTGATACCGGCGCTGCGGCAGATACTTCCTCAGGCGAGCGCCGCCTTCGCGGGACAGTTGGCATCGAAAGGGAAACGGAGGAGGTCATGCCTCCATGCTACCGGTTGGGCCGTCGCCGCCCCGGCGACGCGATCCTGGTCACAAGGCCTGCAACGAGAAGCGCACCGCCGGCAATGAGGGCTCCCGTGACCCACGGTCCGAAGCTATTGGAAGCAGCCGCCACGAACTCGTTCTTGAACATGTCCGCGATGCCATTGCCGCTGGCTGTCCGCAGCACCGCGTCGCGCGCCGCGGCGGAGCCGAGGGTCCACAGGCCCGCCAGCACGAGGGCCCCGAAGCCCACACAGACGAGCACTGTCCATTTGCGGCGGGCGGCCACCAGGGCCAGGGCGAACGCAATTCCAGCGCCGATGGCCATTGGATAACCCAGCGGAGCGTACGCGGTCAGGCCTGCGATCAGCTGGCGCTGGCCCGACTGCCCAACCTTGATCAGCGTTTGTTTCGGCGCATCCAGCGGCAGCCCGGTTGCGCGGGAGATTTCCCCTGTCGCCAGCGCCACCAGGGGTGCAACGTCCAAGGTGAGCGACGACGACGAGTCCGCTTCGCGAGGCGATGCGGCCGGGTCGGCGAAGCTGAGCCGGTGGCTCCGGCGCAGAGTTTCCTCCCAGGCCGCAGGGTAACCGGGCAGCCCTGTCAGGGATCCTGCCGCTGCTTCAAGGACCGGCTTGACCAGACCGGCAAGGGCGTCCGGTACCGCGGCGGTGTCGATGGTGCCCACGGTTGCGGCCGCCAGCCGTTGCTGGAACCCGGCGTCCTGCCCGAGCGGTGCCGCCAGCGCTACGAACCCATCCTCCTGGACGATGTTGCGGTCAGCCCAGATCGCCGGGATTGCCACGGCGGACAGCAGAAGGCCAAGAACGGCAGCGACGGCCGAGACAAAGGTACGCAAAACGGGTCCTTACTGGTTGGGGCGGCTAAGCCATCATAGGGCCGGTCCCCGGACAGGGGATGTCAGCCCCGGGTGGTAGAGCTTATGGATAAGGTTGAATGACAGCCGCCACCAACCTTATCCATAAGCTGCACCTGCACTTGCGAACAAAGGACCTGCCATGCCTCCAGCTACACCTCCCCGGGGCACAGCACATGTCTGAACAGGCTGCCCTTCCCGGCACCGGCGCGTCGACTCTTCCCGCCACCGCCGCCGACACCACCCCGGACAATCCGTGGCCCCTGCAGCTACTCTCCCAGAAACTCAAGATCCATATCGACCGTGCGCCGGCAGCCTGGGTGGAGGGCCAGGTCATCGAAATGAACCGCCGCGGAGGCAACGCCTACCTGACGCTGCGGGACGTGGATGCGGAAGTTTCGCTGCCTGCGTCCGTCTGGACCAAGATCCTTGACCGGCAGAACCTGCCGCTGGAGCGTGGCTCCCGCGTGGTGGCGCTGCTCAAACCGGAGTTCTGGCTCAAGACCGGCCGCCTGAACATGCAGGTCCGGGACATCCGGCCAGTTGGCCTGGGCGACCTCCTGGCCCGCATCGAACGCCTTCGCCAGGCTCTCGCCGCCGAGGGGCTCTTTGCCGATTCAAGGAAGAAGCCGCTCCCGATGCTCCCGCACAGGATCGGGCTGATCACCGGGCGCGACTCGGACGCGAAGAAGGACGTCCTGCAAAATGCCGCCCTGCGCTGGCCGGCGGTTGAATTCGAAATCCGCGAAGTCGCCGTCCAGGGCAACACCGCGGTGTCCCAGATCGTCCGTGCCCTTCGGGAGCTGGACGGCCGCCAGGACGTGGACGTCATTGTCATCGCCCGCGGCGGCGGGGCGCTGGAGGATCTGCTGCCGTTCAACAGCGAGGAACTGATCCGCGCCGTGGCCGCAGCGGTCACTCCGGTCGTCAGTGCCATCGGCCACGAGGCGGACCGGCCCCTGCTCGACGACGTCGCCGATCTTCGCGCCTCGACACCCACCGACGCCGCCAAGCGAATCGTGCCTGACGTTGCCGAAGAACTGGCCAGCGTGCGGCAGGCGCGGGAATACCTGCGGCGGTGCATTGCCAGGCTGGTGGAGCGCGAGACGGACCGGCTCGCGTCACTCCATTCCCGGCCGGTCCTTGCCAGCCCCGAGGGCATGGTCACGGTGCGCGCTGAGGAACTCGAACGGCTCCTGAGGCGGTCGTCGGCAGCCGTCAGCTCAACCGTGGTCCGGGCGACTGACCAGCTGATCCATCTGCAGGCCCAGGTGCGCTCATTGTCGCCGCAAAAGACGCTCGACCGCGGCTACGCGGTCGTGGAACTCGCCGACGGCCGGCCCGTCCGGCCCACGGAAGCAGCCGGCCATGCGGTGGTCCGCAACCCTTCCGAGGCGCCCAGCGGGACAGCATTGTCCGTGCGGGTCGCCGACGGCCGGTTCGGCGCCACCTCCACCGGCGAACTTACACAAGGAGAAACACATGCCCGAGACAAAGCCTGATCCGGAAATCGACGCCCTCAGCTACGAGGAAGCCCGCGAGCAGCTGGTCCTGGTGGTGGGCAAGCTGGAGGCCGGCGGTGCCAGCCTCGAGGAATCCCTGGCGCTGTGGGAGCGTGGTGAAGCCCTGGCCAAGCGCTGCGAGGAGTGGCTGGAAGGGGCACGCAAGCGGCTCGCTGCCGCCCGCGACCAGCCCCTCTAGGAGCGTTCCACCAGCTCCCGTTCGATCGGGACATCGAACTCAGCTTTCGGCCATTCCAGCCGGAGGTCGCTGAGCGCAGCGAGGACCAACTGCTGCACCGCGATCCTCGCATACCATTTCTTGTTGGCTGGAACCACGTACCAGGGCGCGTGATCCTTGCTGGTCTCGTCGAAGGCGGCCTGGTAAGCGTCCATGTAGTCCTGCCAGAAGGCGCGTTCCTTCAGATCGCCGCCACTGTACTTCCAGTGTTTGGCGGGGTCGTCAAGCCTGGCCAGGAGCCGGGCCTTCTGTTCGTCCTTGCTGATGTTGAGCATCACCTTGATGACCGTGGTGCCCGCATCGGTCTGCCGCCGCTCAAACTCGTTGATGGCACGGTACCGGCGCTTGAGTTCCTCAGGGGTTACCCAGTTGTGGACCTTGTGGATGAGGACATCCTCATAGTGGGAGCGGTCGAAGATCCCCACCATGCCAGCAGCGGGGACGGCCTTCTCGATCCGCCAGAGGAAATCGTAGGACTTCTCCTCCTCGGTGGGCGCCTTGAATGCCTTGAACTGGACGCCCTGCGGATCCATGGTGGCCATGACGTGATTGACGATCCCGCCCTTGCCGGCCGTGTCCATGGCCTGCAGCACCAGGAGGATCCGCTTCCTGCCGCCGAACCGGGACTCTGCAAACAACATTTCCTGCAAGGCCGTGAGCTTTCCGTCCAGATCGGCCAGCAGGGCCTCACCGTCGGCCTTGTTTCCGCTGTACCCAGGGGTCGCATCAGGGTCAGCCTTGGCAAGGGAGAAACCTTTCCCCACCTTCAGCGTGTCGGCAGGATGCTTCTCAAATTCCACGATTCCGGCCACGGCGGTCCCTTCCGATCGTTCCGCGCGCCAAGAAGCGCGTCACCACAGGCTAGTTCCCTTTGTACCTGCTCAGGAAGTCCCCCATGCGGTTGATGGCCTCTTCGAGGTCCTTCACCAGCGGCAGGGTTACCATCCGGAAGTGGTCCGGGCGGACCCAGTTGAAGGCCCTGCCGTGCGAGACCAGGATTTTTTGCTCGCGGAGGAGATCCAGGACGAACTTCTCGTCGTCACGGATGTGGTAGACCTCGGGGTCGAGTTTCGGGAAGAGGTACATGGCCCCCCGTGCCTGCTGCGTGCTGACCCCGGGAATGGCGTTGAGCATGTCGTAGGCCTTGTTGCGCTGCTCGAGCAGCCGGCCTCCGGGCAGGATCAGGTCGTTGATGCTCTGGTAGCCGCCGAGGGCCGTCTGGATGGCGTGCTGGGCCGGAACGTTCGCGCACAGGCGCATGTTCGCCAGCAGGCTGATGCCCTCCAGGTAGTCTGCGGCATCCTTCTTGGGCCCGGAAATGGCCATCCAGCCGGCCCGGTAGCCGCACACGCGGTAGGCCTTGGAAAGACCGCTGAAGGTAAGGCAGAGGACGTCGTCCCCCGTCAGGCCGGCCAGGTTGATGTGCACGGCGTCTTCGTACAGGATTTTTTCGTAGATCTCGTCGGCGAAGATCACCAGCCCGTGTTTTTCGGCGAGGGCCACGATCTTTTTCAGCGTCTCCTCCGGGTACACGGCACCGGTGGGATTGTTGGGGTTGATCACCACGATGCCCTTGGTCCGGGGCGTGATCTTGGCCTCCATGTCCTCAAGGTCGGGCTGCCAGCCGGATTCCTCGTCGCACAGGTAGTGCACGGGTTTGCCGCCGGCGAGGGCGACGGAGGCGGTCCACAGCGGGTAGTCCGGCGTCGGGATCAGCACTTCATCGCCGACGTCGAGCAGCGCCATGAGGGACATGGTGATCAGCTCGCTGACGCCGTTGCCCAAGTAGATGTCGTCAACATGGATGTTCTGGATGCCGCGGGTCTGGTAGTACTGCGAGACGGCGGTGCGGGCCGAGAAAATGCCGCGGGAGTCGCTGTAGCCCTGGGCATGCGGCAGGTGGCGGATCATGTCCACCAGGATGGCGTCCGGCGCTTCGAATCCAAACGGCGCGGGGTTTCCGATGTTCAGCTTGAGGATGCGGTGACCCTCCGCCTCCATCTGCTGGGCGGCCAGGAGAATCGGTCCACGGATGTCGTAAAGGACGTTGCGAAGCTTGGTGGACTGCTTGAATTCTGCCATCCATCAAATATGCCACAGGAAGGATGTGCTTCCGTTGAGACCTCGGACACACCTGCGCGTCCCGCGAACGACGGCGGCTGCCGGACCTTGTGGGTCCGGCAGCCGCCGTCGTGGTCATCGCAGGACGTGGGAGGTTACTTCACGATGCCTTTGTCCTTCAGCCAGGAAGCCGCCGCATCCTTGGGGTTCTGCTTCTGGCTCCCGCTGACGGCCCGGTTGAGGTTGATCAGGTCATCAGTGGTCAGGATCTTCGACACGCCGTTCAGCGCTTCCTTGGCCTTGTCTGTCATCTTGGCCTTGTTGTAGAGCGGCAGGACCTGCTGGGCTTTGAAGTTGTTCTTGGGGTCGTCCAGCACCACCAGGTCGTTGTCCGCGATGGACGGGGTGGTGGTGTAGATATCCGCCACCTGGACGTCATCGGTCAGCAGCGCCTGAAGTGTCAGGTTGCCGCCACCGTCGCTGAACGGCTTGAGCCCCTTCATTTCGCAGCCGTAGTTCTTCTTCAGGCCGGGGAAGCCGTAGGGCCGGGTCTCGAAGGTGGCAGGCGCGCCCATGGTCAGGTCCTTGCAGACCTTGGCCAGGTCCTCGATGGACTTCAGCTGGTATTTCTCGGCGGTGGCCTTGGTGACCACCATGGCGTCCTTGTCTTCGGCCTTTGACGCGTCCAGGACCGCCAGTCCGTCCGGGAGCTTGCCGGGGAGGGCTTTATAGACGTCGTCCGCTGCAACTTCCGGGGCCGAGGCGTCAAAGTAGGACAGCAGGTTGCCGGTGTAGTCCGGCACCAGGTCCACCGAGCCGTCCTGGACGGCCTTGACGTAAATTTCGCGGGAGCCGATGTTCGGCTTGGTGCTGGCAGTCACGCCGGCGGCGTTGAGCGCGCCCGCGTAGATTTCCGCAATGATCTGGCTCTCGGGGAAGTCCGCCGAGCCCACCACCAGGGACCCGCCTCCGCCGCCGCCGCTTGCAGCGCTGGTGCTTGGCGTAGCCAGCGGGTTGCCGCCGCCGCACGCGGTCAGCGCTACGGCCAGGCCGACGCCGGCGGCCAGGCCGGCCAGTCCCCGGCGGGTGACGGTTGTCCGGTCGTTATCTTTCATAGGTACCTCCTTGAACAGCAGCTGGCGCAGGCGCGGCAGCTGGGAGATCGGCGGTGGCCGTGCGGCTACCGCGGGGATCGGTTTTGAGGCCCGGCGAAAGAATGGTTCTTTGCACGGCGGCCAGGATCAGGTCAACAACGATCGCCAGCCCGGCGATGAGCAGCGAGCCGGCAAGCATGCGGGGAAAGTCCTGCAGGACCAGTCCGTCAAACAGGTACCGGCCCAGACCGCCCAGCGGCAGGTAGGCCACCACGGAGACCGTGGCGATGACCTGCAGGACGGCGGTGCGGATGCCGCCGAACATCACCTGCAGTCCGTTAGGCACCTCCACCTTGAAGAGGATCTGCAGTTCGGTCATGCCCATGGCCCGTGCGGCATCCACCACGGTCCTGTCCACGCTGGAGATCCCGGCGTAGGTGCCGGCGAGAAGGGGCGGGACCGTGAGGATCACGAGGGCCCAGACCGGGGGCATCAGGCTACTCCCGGCAAGGAGGGCAAAGAGGACCAGCAGGCCCAGGGTCGGCAGGGCGCGCAGCGCACCCGCCACCGCAACGGCCACCACCCGCCCGCGGCCGGTGTGCCCGATGTAGAGCCCGGTGGGGACCGCGATCGCCGCCGCAATGACGAGCACCAGCGCACTGTACTGGAGGTGTTCGGTCAGCCGGACGGGGATTCCTGAGCTGCCGGTCCAGTGGACCGGGTCCGCGAGCCAGCCGATGGTGTCCGTGAATATGTTGCTCATGGCGCGGCTCCTGTATGCACAGTGGCGTCGGCCACGTACTGTGCGCTGACCGGCACCGAGGGGCCGGCCACTTTGGCGGCCCGGGTCCACGGGGTGAGCAGCCTCTCAAGGAGCACCAGCACGGCGTCCATCAGCAGCGCGAGCACCAGGATGGCCAGGATTCCCACCACAACCTCGGTGACGAAGTTGCGTTGCAGTCCGTCGGTGAACAGCATCCCCAGGTTGCCCACGCCCAGGAGGGCAGCGACGCTCACCAGGGAAATGTTGCTGACGGACACCACGCGCAGCCCGGCAAACATGACCGGGAGGGAAAGCGGCAGATCGATCTGCACGAACCGGAGCCAGGGCTTGTAGCCCATGGCGGTGGCCGCCTGCCGGAGGTCCTCCTCCACGGAGTCAAATGCGTCAAGGGCCGCCCGCACCAGCAGGGCCACGGCATAAAGGGTCAACGCGACAATGACGTTGAGCGGGTCAAGGATCCGGGTTCCCAGGAGGGAGGGCAGGATGATGAACAGGGCAAGGGACGGGATGGTGTACAGCAGTGAACTGGCCGTCACCACAACGGATCTCAGCGCGGGATGGGTCCGGACCAACTGGGCGAGGGGAATGGAAATGACCAGCCCCAGGACCATCGGGATCAGCGCGAGGACAAGGTGCTGCCCTGCCCTCTCCAGGACCATTCCGCTGTTCGCCAGAAACCACTCCATCAGAGTGCAGCCTGTCTTACCTGCCGGGCCGCCTCAATGACTTCCAGGACTTCCTGTGCCCTGATGGCACCCAGGACCCTGCCCTCACCGTCCACGGCCACGCCCTGGCCGGACGGGGAGGAAAGCGCTGAGTCCAACGCCCGCCGCAGGGATTCGCCCGGATGGAACAGGGATCCTCCCGGGATCAGGTCAGTATTGGTCCCGGGCCGCGCCCAGCCCAGCGGCCGCATGCCCTCATCCACCACAAGCTGCCAGTCGGTCACTGCTGCAGGGTCGCCGTCGAACTGGCCGCCGCGAACTATCAGCGTGGGCACCCGATGGATGGTCACGGCGTCGGACGTGGTGAACCCGAGGTGGCGGAAGCCCCGGTCCCGTCCCACAAAGGAGGCCACAAAGTCGTTCGCCGGGGCACGCAGAATCTCTTCGGGAGTGGAGTACTGTGCCAGCTTCCCGCCGACGGCGAACACGGCCACCTTGTCGCCGAGAATGGTGGCTTCGTCAATGTCGTGGGTCACGAAGACAATGGTCTTGGCGAGGTCCTGCTGCAGCCTCAGGAGCTCCTGTTGCAGTTCGTCCCGGACCACCGGGTCCACGGCGCTGAACGGCTCGTCCATCAGGAGGATGGGCGGATCGGCGGCGAGCGCCCGGGCCACGCCAACGCGCTGCTGCTGGCCGCCGGAGAGTTGGGACGGATACCGCTTGCCGAGCGATGAAGCCAGCCCGACGACGTCGAGCAGTTCCGTGGCACGCCTGCGGGCCTCCGCCTTGGAGACACCGTTCAGGCGGGGCACGGTGGCGATGTTATCCAGCACGGAGCGGTGGGGCATCAGGCCGGAGGACTGCATCACATAACCCATGGACCGGCGTAATTCCGCGGCTGCAACCGTGGTGACGTCACGCCCGTCCACGGTGATAACGCCCGAGGTGGGCTCCACCATGCGGTTGATCATTCGCAGGGACGTGGTCTTGCCGCAGCCGGAGGGTCCCACAAAAACGGTGATGGATCCTTTGTCGATGGACATAGTGAGGCTGTCCACGGCCGGATTCCCGCCCTCGTACTGCTTGGTGACGCTCTGGAACTCGATCATGGCTGGGTCCATTCCCGGACTTTACCCGTTCTGTTGGGACGGCATCGGACGGTGAAGCGGTGGTCGTAAGCTCGCTGATATTTACCGTAGCGCAATCAGTTCCCCGCGTAACCAGATCCGCGGGCAATTCCGGGCAAGCGAATCCCTACTGTAACCATTCATTCGTTGCCCTGCCCTGTCCGGATGGGTCCTGGGAAAGGTTGATGTGCCTCCGCGGGCGTGTGCCTGACACGGGACCCGTCCGGACCTAGAGTGGGACTGTGACGAACCTGGAAGTGGCACCCACAGAGGAAATCTGTCCCCCCGCCGGACCGGGCGGGACGGCCGGCCCCTGCCTCCAACTCTGGCCCCAGCGTGAGGTCCCGTTGGGTGGGGTGCGGGCCATGAACGTTCAGCGGACCCTCCCCCAGCGCGGCCTGCCCACCATCGGCGCCTGGTGCTTCCTGGACAGTTTCGGCCCGGACCGCACCGCCATGTCCGTGCTCCCCCACCCGCACACCGGCCTGCAGACAGTCACCTGGCCCCTCGCCGGGAACATCCGGCACCGGGACAGCGTGGGCAGCGATGTGGTGGTCCGGCCCGGGGAACTGAACATCATGACGGCGGGGAGGGGGGTCTCCCACTCCGAGTTTGCGGTTCTGCCGGATCCCGACGCCGGCGCGCTGCTGCCGCTGCAGCGTGGACTTCAGCTATGGGTTGCCCTTCCTGATAGCGACCGCCACCGCGAACCGGCGTTCGAGCAGCACCGCGATCTGCCCACGGCAACCGGGCCCGGGTTCACGGCCACTGTCATGGTGGGCGAATTCGCCGGGGCCGTATCACCGGCCGCCATGTACTCCCCCATCGTCGGAGCCGACATCGCGTCCGAGGGCCGCGCGGTCCTGCCGCTCAACACCGCTTTTGAGCATGCTGTCCTGGTGCTCGACGGCGGGCTGACGCTTGATGGCCAAGAGGTCCTGCCGGGCCCGCTGGGCTTCCTGGGCGCCGGCCGGGAGGCGCTGGATGTTGAGGCACAGCCCGGTACCCGGTTCCTGCTCATCGGCGGCGAGCCCTTCGAGGAGGAGCTGCTGATGTGGTGGAACTTCGTGGGCCGCACGCACGACGAGGTGGAGCAGGCCCGCCGGGACTGGGAGGCCCAGGCGGACCTGCCCGACGCAGAAGCCCGCGAGGCCCGCTACGGGCTGGTCCCGGGGCACGGCCCCGACGCCGGCGCAGAAGCCGGCCGCATCCCGGCTCCGCCGATGCCGGCAGTCAGGCTCGCGCCGCGGCGGCGCTCCCACGAATTCTGACCGGCCGCTTAGGACCGGCTTCCCTCACGAACCGGGTTCCCGCACCAACTGCAGAACCCCAAACACCGGATCCTGGTCCAGTACCCGGACTTCGGTAATGCCGGCCGCGGCAAGGTACTTCCGGAAGGCGACCTGCAGCGGGACCACGTTCATGCCCAGCCCGCTGCCCACGATAACGGGGCCCTCGATTCCGAGCTTCCGGAGCGCCTGCGCGGCCAGCGCCGCCAAATCCTTGCCAGCCTGGTCCAGCAGGGCCTGGCTGGCCTCGTGGCCGGCCGCGGCGGCGTCCACTACCAGGCGCGCCTGTTGGGCCCAGAACCGGCGGCCGGTTTCCGGTGAGTGGAAGAGCGCGATGAGCCGGTTGGGGTGGTCCACGCCGCAGGCTGCAAGCAGGGCGGTGGTGAGCTGGTCGGCCGGGAGCCCCTGGTTCATACGGCGCAGGCTGTGCCTGACGGCCTCACGGCCCAGCCAGTAGCCGCTGCCTTCGTCGCCGAGCAGGTAGCCCCAGCCGCCGGCGCGGGCTTCCTCCCCCGCCGCATTCCTGCCCCAGGCCGCGGAGCCGGTTCCGGCAATCACGGCAACCCCGGTGTTCGCACCGCCGGCGGCGAGCAGCAGCCTCGAATCGTGGACCACGGTGACTTTGGCGCCCGGGGCATGCGGCGCGATGAGCGCAGCGAGGGCTGCAGCGTCGTCGTCGGTGTCGATTCCGCCGGCCCCCGCATATACCTGGGCCACGGCGCCGCCGCCGATCCGGGCGAATAGGTCCGCAAGGTTCAGCGCGGCCTGTTCGCGGCTGACGTTCTGGACGTTGGCGCTGCCCGCGGACTGGTCTGCCACCGCCACGCCGTCCTCGAAGCGCACGCCGCGGGTCTTGGTCCCGCCGATATCCAGGCCGATAATGGCTCCTGACCGGGTCAGGGAAGATGGTACGGTTCCGGGCTGGTTTCCGGAGGGCGCGGCCTGGGGGTGCTCGGTGTCAGTCACCCCATCAGCCTACTGAAGGGCCGTCGTCGTGTCCCAAACGACCTTCCTCAGCTGCCCTGCGAGCGCGCGGCCACCAGGCCGGCCAGAAGTTCCGGCCCTTCCTGCAGCACCAGTTCGCGGAAATACTTGACGGCATCCGGTTCCGCGTCCGGTCCGGGTTTCCGCCGGCGCCAGCCGAGTCCGATCTCCCGGTAGGCGAGGGCAGACTCCAGCGGCAGCTCAACCCAGCCCAGGTTTCCGGTTTCCGGGCTGACATGCCGTCCTGGCCCGTGGCCGCCCGGCGGGAGGATGCTGACCCCAAGACCCGCGGAGACCAGGCCGCGGGCTGTGTGCGTGTCCTGGCTTTCGAACGCGATCCGGGCGCGGAACCCCGCCTCACGGAAAAGCGCGTCGGTGAGCGAGCGCATGCCGTACCCCGGTTCAAGCGCCACGAACGGGTCTGTGCGGATGTCCTGCAGCGCCACACTGCGGCGGCCTGCCAGCGGGTGGCCGTGGTGTACCACCAGCCGCAGGGGCTCGCGGTACAGGGCGCTCGAGGCGATGCTGCTGCTGGCGCCGGGCACAGGCGCCGTAAGGGCGAGATCCGCCTGTCCTGCGGCGAGTTCCGCGAGGCAGGCGTCCCGGGCCCCCTGCCGCAGGATGAAACCCGCCTCCGGGTGCCGGCTGCGGAAGGCACTGATGAGCAGGGGCAGCGTGGCCTCGCCGAACGTGTGCTGGAAGGACAGCGAAATCTTTCCCCGCACCACATCCGATTCGTGCCGCACCAGGTCCAGTCCGGCCTGGAATTCACTCAGTGCCGCGTCGATATAGGGAAGCAGGGTCGTGGCGGCCGCCGTGAGGCGCACTCCCCGCCCGTCCCGGATGACCAGTTCAGTTCCGACGACGGCGCTGGCCCGGGACAGCGCCCTGCTCACCGTTGACTGGGGTACTCCGAGCAGTTCGGCCGTTTCCGTGACGTGCTGCGTGCGGCCGAGTTTCGCAAGGATGGGCAGCAGCGGCAGGAGCTTTGAGAGTTGCTGATGATCGGTGAGCACGGGTTCGTCCTTCGTTGCGCCTGTAAACGTTCCATCTTCGCTATTGATACTAATTGGATCATGCATTGGAAGCATGAATCCGTAACCCCTACCCTTGATTCATGCCAGACCTTGCCACCCCACCCGGATCGCCCGCCCCCTCCGGAAGCAGCGGGTCCCAGGGGAATGCCTGGCAGGGCCACCCTAAAGGCTCGGCCGCCTACGGCAAGATCCTCGCGGGGCTGGCCTTCGCGGGCGTGGCCACCTTTGCCCAGCTCTACTCCACCCAGGCTGTGCTGCCAATCATGGCTGCGGACCTTCAGGTCACGGCCGCCGAGGCAGCGCTGACGATCTCACTGGCGACAGTGGGGCTGGCTGTCACCGTTATCCCTTGGTCCTTCCTGGCGGACAGGATCGGCCGGGTCAAGGCGATGGCCTGGGGCATTTCGGCAGCCACCGCCTTTGGGCTCCTGGTGCCACTGGCGCCCACCTTGGGGATGCTGCTTGCCCTCCGGCTGTTCGAAGGCATGGCCCTGGGCGGAATTCCGGCGATCGCGATCGCCTATTTGAATGAAGAGGTGAACCGCGCCCATGCGGCCGTGGCGGCAGGAAGCTACGTTGCCGGCACCACCCTGGGCGGCCTCGCCGGCCGGCTGGTTGCGGGCCCCGTGGGTGATGTGTGGGGCTGGCGGACAGCGGCCCTGGCGGTGTCCCTGCTGGCAACCGTGGCCGCCGTCCTCTTCCTGATCCTCATCCCCCGGGCCAAAGGGTTCGCGGCCACCAGAAAGGCCGGCCTTCGCGGCGCCCTGGCAACGCTCGGGGGCCACTTACGGAACCCCCGGCTGCTGGCGCTTTATGTCCAGGCGTTCCTGATGATGGGAGGCTTCGTGGCGGTTTACAACTACCTGGGCTTCCGGCTGTCCGCGGAGCCGTTCGCGCTCCCGGCCACCCTGATCAGCTTCATCTTCCTCGCCTACCTGTCAGGGACCGTGACCTCCCGGTGGGCCGGCGGCCTGACGGCCCGTTTCGGCCGCCGGAGTGTGCTGCTGGCAGGCCTTGGGCTGATGGCCGCGGGCCTTGCCCTGACGCTCACACCGGTGCTGGCCGTCATCCTTGCCGGGCTGGTGATTTTTACCGGCGGGTTTTTCGCGGCACACAGCATCGGCTCCGGCTGGACCGGAACCATCGCCACCACCGGCCGGGCGCAGGCAGCATCGCTCTACAACCTAGCCTACTATCTTGGCTCAAGCCTCATCGGCTGGTCCGGCGGACTGCTCTTCCAATCGCTCGGCTGGACAGCCCTGACCCTTGTCATCGTGGCCATGACGTTCGTAACGGCAGTGACGGTCGCCGTGGTGCATCCGCGGCTGAACCCGCCGGTACAGCCGTGAGCAGGGGAAGTCGCGGGCGGGCGGGGTCGTGCCCGGGCCCCGTGCAGAACTATCTGTACGAAACCGCCCGTACCTCTGGCGATTGTTCGGGAATCGGCTCTGACCGAAGATGATCGGGCGGAATCGGACGTCTAGGATGAACTCAAGGACATTTGAGGAGATCCCATGAGCACCAACCCAAAAAACATCCGGCCGGGAAGCCACGTCGAACCACTGGATGCCATTGACGAGCGGCTCCTCGCCGCCCTGGTGGACGATGCGAGGATCTCCAACAAGCAACTGGCCGAGCTGGTGGGCATTGCCCCCTCCACCGCCCTCATGCGGACCCGTGCACTGTCCGAGCGAGGGATCGTCCAAGGCTTTGAAGCCAAGCTCAGCCTCTCTGCGATCGGCCGGTCTGTCCAGGCGTTGGTGGCAGTCCGGCTCCGGGCACACGATCGGGATCAGATCGACCGCTTTACGGCGCGGGTGCCCCACCTGCCCGCAGTGCTCTCAACCTTCCACACCTCAGGGTCCGTGGACTACCTGCTGCACATCGCCGTCGGAAGCACCGAGGACCTGCGGGACTGGGTCCTGGACAACCTGGCCACCGACCCCGTTGTGGGCCACACCGAAACCACCCTCGTCTTCGAGCACATCCAGGGCAATCACGGACCGCTGCCGGTCTAGCCCTTCCCGCTCCTAACGTTGCCGCTGCAGCGCGGTCCGGAAAGTCACAACGGCGAGTGCCATTGCGGCAGCGCAGCACACGGTCACAAACGCCATGACTGCGGCCTCCAGCCCGAACGCGGCGGTGGCCCAGCCCAGCCCGATGACCGGGACGGCACTGCCCAGGTAGGTGATGACGTAGACAGTGCTGACCACCTGGGCATGCTGCGAAACCTCCACTTTGGCGGCCACATCGTTGAAAACGGTCCGGAAGGCTACGCCCTGACCGAGCCCGGCACAGACACTGGCCGCCACCAGCAGCCACAGGCTGTGCCAGGCCGCGGCGGTGGCCAGCAGCAGCACGGCCATCCCCAGGACCGCCAGGCCGGCCGGAACCACAAAGCGTCCACGTGCTGCCAGCAGCTGGCTCAGCGCCGAGGCGCCAAGCGTCAAACCGGCCAGGGCACCGATCAGCGGGCGGGAGCCGGTGTCCAGGGCCTGCGCGAAGTAGCCCGGTGCCAGGGAGAGACAAAAACCAAAAACGGAAAAGCTGAGGAATCCGACGGCGGCGGCGAGCCAGAAGGCACCCCGCGCCTCAGTGGACACCGACGGCCGGCGCGGAGCCAGGACCAGGATGGGCCTCGGTCCGGCCGGAGGCTTAATGGCGGGCCGGGCGTTCAGGAGGACCAAGGGCACGAGCATTCCGGCGAGTGCCACGGAATGGACATAGTAGGGTGCCGTCGTGGGTCCGGGCAGCAGGGACAGCACGCCGCCGATGACAGGACCCGCCGCCACGCCGCCGGCCGTGGCCAGCAGGGTGAAGCGGGAGGCCCACTCGGGGCGGGACGGGAGCAGTTCCCGCAGGGCGGCAGCGCTGGCACCGGTGGCCAGCGCAACAGCCACACCCTGCAGCGCCCGGCCGGCCGACAACGCCAGCAGGTTCCCGGCCTGGGGGAACATCCACCCGCCGGCCAGTCCAGCCAGGACAGCAAGGATAAGCGCGGCCCGCCTGCCAATATGATCGGACCAGTGCCCGGCCAGCAGCAGCGTGGCCACCAGCGCCAGGACGTAGCTGGCAAAGGCGGCGGTCACCCCGAGCGGCGAGAGCCCCAGGTTTGCCTGCAGCAGCGGGTAGAGGGGTGTGGCCAGGTTCGCACCGACCAGCAGCAGGGAGATCACGGCCCCTGCCATGACCAGCCGGGCTGTGGTGGAGGCGTTCCATCCCCGGCTCGCGGCTGTGGACGGGCGCATGCGGAGTTCATTGAAGACGGTCATGAGGGGTGGCCTTGGCATCTGCCGGGGTTTGAGGTCCTTGTGGGATGCGCCCCGGGGTGTACGTGGATATCCAAAATTGTGGTCTATTGCTGCCGGATGGAGCCGCGCTACGTGGTTGAATTGAGCAAAACACGCAATTTGTGGAAACAGCCATGACTGAAAGTGACGGTTTGCATACTCTCGACTCAACCGACCTGAAAATACTGCTGGAGCTCATTCGTGATCCCCGCGTCCAGATCGGGGAACTCAGCGAACTGCTGGGCATTGCACGGAACACGGCTCAATCGCGCGTCCGGCGCCTGCTGCGGGCGGGGGTGCTGCACGACGGCGGCCGCGAGATTGATCTCGCGGCGGTGGGGTACGACGTCGTCGCTTTCGTCACGATCGAAGTGACCCACCGGGAACTGGACGGAGTGGTGGGCTCGCTGCGGCTCCTGCCGCAGGTTTTGGAGGTCCACGAGATTTCCGGCCGGGGCGATGTGTGGTGCCGGGTTGTGGCCACCGATACCCACAACCTGCAGTCCGCCCTCCGCCAGATCCTCCGCATCAAGGGTGTCATTCGCACCGAAACGGTCCTGGCACTCCACACCCATATCCCCTACCGCACCGAACCCCTGATCAGCCGGCTGGCGCAGGCCGCGCCGGGCAAGGCTAGGATTCCCAGGATGGATGACCTGACGTGACCATTATTGATAACGCCGTCTATGTTGACGGCCTCCGCAGTGCAGAGCCGCAAAGCCTGGAGCAGACGTTTGAAACCCTCACCCATCACGGCGGGATGGCCTGGATCGGGCTGTACCGGCCCACTGCCGAGGAAATGGCTGCCGTGGCCGACGAGTTCGGGTTGCATGCCTTAGCGGTGGAGGATGCCGTTTCGGCGCATCAGCGGCCCAAGCTGGAGCGGTACGAGGACAACCTGT
Organism: Pseudarthrobacter naphthalenicus; assembly: GCF_029076445.1. Lineage (GTDB taxonomy): Bacteria > Actinomycetota > Actinomycetes > Actinomycetales > Micrococcaceae > Arthrobacter > Arthrobacter naphthalenicus. The sequence goes on along the minus strand of NZ_JARESG010000001.1, from coordinate 264,455 downwards.
TTACGGTGCTCCGGCCCGCACGCTACCTGGACTCCACCGAGACCGTCGAGTTCGGCGAACTGCACGTCTTTACCGGCCGGAACTTCGTGGTGACCATTCGCCATGCCGAAATGGCCGGGGTGGGCCGGGTGCGGCGTCGTCTGGAGGGCCGGCCGGACCTGCTCCGGCACGGCCCGGAAGCGGTCCTTTATGCCCTGCTGGACATGGTGGTGGACGATTACGCGCCGGTGGTGGCGGGCCTGGAAAACGATATCGACGAGATCGAAGACCAGCTGTTTAGCGGAGACAGCAGCGTCTCACGCCGGATCTACGAGCTGGCCCGCGAAGTCATCCAGTTCCAGCGCGCCATCCATCCCCTGCCGGAGATGATGCAGCAGCTCAGGCGGGGCTTCGAAAAGTACAGCGTGAACACCGAACTCCAACACAGCCTTCGGGACGTGGAGGACCACGTGGAACGGGTGATCTCGCGTGCGGATTCGTTCCGTGACCTGCTGCAGAACGCGCTCACCTTGGACGGAACCCTGACCGCCAACCGGCAGAACGAGGCGAGCGCCGAACAGAACGAACAGGTCAAGAAGATCTCATCGTGGGCGGCCATTTTCTTCGCGCCGTCGTTCGTGGCCGGGGTGTACGGGATGAACTTCGACCACATGCCCGAACTTCACTGGGCCGCCGGCTATCCCATGGCCATTGTGCTCATGGCAGCCACCGCAACGCTGATGTACGCCATTTTCAAGAGGAAGGGCTGGCTTTAGCCGCGCCGGATATTAGCTCGCGTGCAGGTCAACGGTCCCGTGGCCGGAGTCTGCCGTGCTGAACACCAGCCTCCGGTTGGCGATCTTGTCCGTGAAGAAACGGTCGTGGCTGACCACCACCACGGCGCCCGGAAAGTGCAGCAGGGCGCGCTCCATGACCTGGGTGCTGGACAGGTCAAGGTGGTTGGTGGGCTCGTCAAGGAGCAGCACCGAGGCGCCGGAGAGCAGGCATTGGGCCATCGCCACGCGGGCGCGCTGGCCGCCGGAGAGGTTGCCGATTCTCTGCTTGAGGTCGGCTTCGGAAAACTGGAACATCGCCAGGAACCTGTTGACCGATTTTTTCGTCGCCGTCAGGGCCAGGCTGTCCGGCATCGCGTTCACCGCGTGGGTGACCGTGTCGTCGTCGTCCAGCTCCTCAAGCACCTGGTTGTACGAAACCATGCCCGCGCCCTTGGCCCAGGCCACCGTGCCGGCATCGGCCGGCTCCTCCCCCGTGAGCGCCCGCAGCAGCGTCGTCTTGCCGCTGCCGTTGGCTCCGATGACGGCGATCCGGTGGCCGCGGCCGATCTCAAAACTCAGATCGCTGAAGAGCGTCCTGCCGCCGTAGGCCTTGCCCAGGGATTCCACGCGGCACAGAACGTCCTTGACGTAGAGACCGCCGTAGATCTCCGTGATGATCTGGTCCACGGGCCGCGGCGCCCTGGACTTCTTGATGCGGGCCAGCTGGTTTGCCAGGCCCTTGCCAGCGGCCTTGGCAGCCTCGCGGCGGTCCGAAATACCCTCGGCCTCGAAGGCCAGCAGCTCCGACTCGTGAACAAACTGGCTCTCCAGGCTTTTGAGCCGGAACTGTTTGGCAACCACGTATTCGGCGAAGTTCCCCGGGTACTCGTGGAGGTGGTAGTTCTCCACCTCGATGATCCGCGTGACAACGGAGTCCAGGAATTTCCGGTCATGCGAGACGATGATCGCCGCGCCCTTGAACGTCCTGAACCAGCTTTCGAGCCATTCGACGCCGGCAACGTCCAGATAGTTGGTCGGCTCATCCAGCAGCAGGACGTCCGGGGCCTCCAACAGGATCTTCGCCAGCGCCGCCCGGTTCCGCCAGCCGCCGGAGAGCTCGTCGATGGCACAGGTGCGGTGGTGTTCGCTGAAGCCGAGGGTGGTGAGGACTTTATCGATGCTGCGCCGGTAGTCCCAGCCGTCCAAGTGGTCCATGGCCTCAAACAGCTCGGACTGGCGGTGGATCAGCTCATCCAGCCGGGCGGCATCGGAGGAATCGGTGGCGATGGCGGCGTCGATGCCGGCCAGCTCGGCTTCGATCGCCTTCACGTGCGCGAACAGGCCGTCCAGGACCTCTGAAATGGTGGACTCACCGTTCAGCTCTGAGAACTGGGAGAAGTACGCCAGCCTGGTGCCCAACTCGACGGCGACTGCGCCGGAGTCCGGTTCAACCTGGCCCTGGACCAGTTTGAGGATGGTGGACTTGCCGGATCCGTTCTTGCCGATCAGACCCACCCGGTCTCCGGCCTCGAGCTTGAAGAAGGCTTCGCGGAGAACTTGGCTTTTGTCGAAACTGACGTTGACGTCGTTCAGCCGGATCAAACTCATGGGTGATGTCCTCTTCAGATGCTGACTGATGGGCACGGAACGCCCGGCCGGTTTCACGATCGCGGCCAAATCAGTGGGTGTGTGGGGCGGTGCGGCAGGCTCACGTTGATCAAGGCACCCTGTCTGATCCTAGCGGTCTCCCGGGCGGCCAAATCCCCTGCCTCAGGAGGCCGCGTTGATGAACCCGATGATGATTGCGGTCCACCAGCACAGCTGGGAGATCATCAGGCAGGACACCAGATGCACCCGTTGACCGGCACTCAGGTCCGTGAACGCTGCCTTGACCGGCAACCGTGCCAGCCTCCGCATGAGGGGGATCAGCAGTATTCCGTTCAGGCTGAGCACCAGGATCGCCGTGAGTTTGACCTCGGTCAGGGGGTTGCTCAGGTGCGGGCCCAGGAACACGCCGGTGGCCAGCAAACCAACCAGACCACCCCAGATGAGGGGTGTTGCGGCCCCGTCGAGCCGGATGATCTCCGCGAGGTCCCGGCGGCCAATGAGCCAGAGGAAACCGTGCCAGTCGACCAGAATGATGGCGCCAAAAGCCACCACGAGGAACAGGTCGTGTACAACGAGGTCGATGCTTTCGGCCGGCCCGTCCACATGGACCATGGTGGAGGACGCGACCGACAGCAGCCAGGCCACCACAGCGGCAACGGAAAGGGCGAATACCAGGCGTCGGGTGGACCGTTCGGATTCGCGGTGCCGCCGGATGGTGCGTCGGCTGACCGGGATGTAACTCATGAGATACCTCCGCAAGACCCGCCGCAGGCAGCCGTCCCAGCACGGCCCCGGGGATAGCTCCAAGATAGCCCCGCCAATGGCCGCCAGCAACAATATTGTGAACTGGCGTCCCTCCGGAGGGGCGGAGTCAGCGGGGCGGGCAACCCCGACGGCGGCCTGCCGTACGCTAATGACCTCGGAGCCTGCTTTGGATAAAATCAGGGTTCAACGCTCAGTCGGCACAAACCCCGGCGTCTGCCTGGCCGACGGAGCCCAGGCGCGCAGAGAGGCCGGCCATGGACTTCCTCCAGTCCACTGAAGATCAGCTCGACCCATTTCCGCACTACCAACGAATGCGGAAAACCGCCCCCGTCTTCCATGACGAACAAACGGGAAGCTGGCACGTCTTCCGGTATGACGATGTGCAGCGGGTACTGTCCGAATTTGCGACCTTCTCGTCACGCATGGGCGGTGACAACGGATCGGGCAGCGGACAGCTGTTCGCCTCCAGCCTGATCGTCACCGATCCCCCAAGGCACCGGCAGCTACGCTCGCTGGTGACCCAGGCCTTCACGCCCAAAGCAGTGGATGCGCTGACACCCCGTATCCAGGGGCTCACGGACGAACTACTTCAGGGAATTCAAGCCCGCGGCAGCGCGGACCTGATAAAGGAATTGGCGTACCCGTTGCCGGTCATTGTGATCTCCGAGCTCATGGGCATCCCGGCCCAGGACCGTGAGCGCTTCAAATACTGGTCCGATGTGATCGTCAGCCAGACCCGGACCGGGTCGGCCACGGAGGAGCACTACGCCGCCAACACCGAGATCACGGAGTACTTCCTGGCCCTGATCGATCAGCGCCGCAGCCGGCCCGGCAAGGACCTCATCAGCGTCCTGCTGTCCGCCGAGATTGATGGCCAGAAACTGACGGTGCCCGAACTGCTCGGCTTCTGCGCTCTGCTGCTCGTAGCCGGCAATGAGACCACCACCAACCTGATCGGCAACGCCGTCCTGTGCCTCACGGAGAAGCCCGGCACCATCGAACGCCTCCTGACGGAACAAGCGCTGCTTCCCCCGACCATCGAAGAAGTGCTGCGCTTTCGGTCGCCGGTCCAGTCCATGTACCGCATGACGGTGGCGGAGGCTACCCTGGGCGAGGACGTGATACCCGCCGGCGCACCGGTCGTGGCGTGGATCGGCTCCGCCAACCGCGACGAGCGGCACTTCGAGCGTCCGGCCGAGTTCGACGTCGACCGCGGGCAGAACAGGCATTTGGCCTTCGGCCACGGGATTCACTTTTGCCTCGGCGCACCGCTGGCCCGGCTCGAAGCACGGATCGCACTGGCGGCCCTGCTGTCTCGGCTGCCCGGGCTCACCCTTGCTCCGGAGGCCCGGCTGGAACGCATGGAAAGCACCATCGTTTACGGGCTGAAGGAGCTCCCGGTGAATTGGCAGCCGGCCTGATCACAACGGAAGCAGGAGTCCGGAGCAGTGGCCTTACTGGCCTGAATTGTGGAGCTAAGGAGATTCGAACTCCTGACCTCTTCGATGCGAACGAAGCGCTCTACCCACTGAGCTATAGCCCCGGAACAGTCCGTCTCCCGGGAGGAGCAACGATACCGGTGAACTTAGGCTACAAATATTCCTTTCGCATTGCCAATTGAGATCAGGCGCGGCGGCGCTGCAGGACGTCGTCGAGGTTGCTGAGGGCGCTCTGGGCCTTGGTGAGCGGCTTGGCTGACGGCACGGGCGGAACAGCGGGGGTTCCCTGCTTCAGGGACGGCTTTCCCACGGCCTTGGGCGCTTCCGGAAGGTCAAGCGGTTCGGGAGCAGGACGCTCAGCCTTTGCGGCCTCCACATAGACAGGCTTGGGCACATCGACGGGTTCCCAGGTGGTTTCGACCGGCTCAGGCTTAACGGCTCCGCCGGCGCTGGCGTCTCCCGCGGCGACAGCCACGGCGAGGGCGGCTTCCCTGAGCTCCATCGCTGTCAGCGGTTTCGGCGCAGGCGCGTGGGCCTCGGCATCGAACAGCGGGCTTTCCGGCTGGACAGCCGGGCGTGGCTCGTCCGGCGCGTCGGAGACCGCCTCCCGGGCCCGGACCGGGGCGCTCATGGCCGAGCGGAAGGCGGCCTGCACTTTGGCTTTGCGGTCCCGCACGGCGAGGAAACGCAGCAGCGCCACAGCGACGACGGTGGTTGCCATCCCCGCGACCGGCAGCAGGGCGGTTCCCAGCCCGAAGAGGAGCAGCACGGTGGAAATGAAAGCTGTCAGCAGCCCAACCACACCGGCGAGGGCAAGTGCGGTGCGGCCGTATCGGATCCGGAACGCGCCCGTCGTTGCACTGCCGGATGGCGCGGCTACGGTTTCGGGGCTCTTCCTGATATCCATGGCTTTCTCCTGCGGGGCGGCGATATTCATGACCATCCCGGCTCGTGGGTCGGATGATTCAATAGCTGGAACATCTGCGAAAAACTCGGCAGCGGCGTGGGCCTGGTGCCGCCGGTTCCGCAGGACGTAAGGCGCAACCCATACGATCCAGAGCACAACGGCAACCACAAGGATCACGGAGCTGCTTAGGGGGATGTCCACAATCAAAACCGTATGAGCATTCCGCCAGCGCCTCCCGCATTAGGCTCGGTGTGTCGCGGGCAACGTGGCAAATCAATGGATTTATGACCCGGGAAGAGCCTTGGCAGGTCAGGCCCGGGATGCCAGCCACCGGTTGAGCAGCCCTTCAGGTACTTCTTCCGCCGTCAACGCGAACGACCGGTGGTCAGCCCATGCCCCGTTAATGTGCAGGAACCTGGGCCGGTAACCCTCGTCGCGGAAGCCAAGCTTTTCCACCACCCGCAGGCTGGGGCCGTTCTCCGGGCGGATGTTGATCTCCATCCGGTGCAGTCCGAGGACCTGGAAACAATGGTCGGTGGCCAACGCGACTGCGGTGGGCGCGATGCCATGCCCCGCCCGTGCCTGGTCAACCCAGTACCCCAGGGTGGCCATCATGGCCGAACCCCACACAATGGAGGACACCGTCAGCTGGCCAACGATTGCCGGCGCTGCGGACCGTGGCGTGCGTTCGGTGATCAGGAACGGCAAGGCGGTGCCCTGGGCCGCCTGGATCTTCAGCGACCTGACCATCTGCCGGTAGTCCGGGAGAAGGCCGCCGGGAGCGGGATTGGAAGCCTCCCAGGGCTCCAGCCACTTCCGGTTGCGTGACCTCACCTCGGTCCATTCCCGCTTGTCCCGGTACCTGATGGGGCGCAGGACCAGGTCACCACACTCCAGCGTGGTCGGCCAGATCGGACCGGGACGCACGGCAGTTACTTAGCGAGCCCGGCAGCGAAGCCCGGCAGCCATTCCCGAAGGCCGGGGCCGAGGTCTTCGCTGTCAATGGCAAGCTGAACGCAGGCCTTAAGGTAGCTGAGCTTGTCCCCGGTGTCGTAACGGCGGCCGCGGAACACCACGCCGTAAACGCCGTAGCCTTCGCCTTCGCCGGCGGCCAGTTCCTGCAGCGCGTCCGTCAGCTGGATTTCGCCGCCGCGGCCCGGGCCCGTGCGTTCCAGCACGTCAAAAACTTCGGGGTGGAGGACGTAGCGGCCAATGACGGCCAGGTTCGATGGAGCCTCGTCTACGTCCGGCTTTTCGACGAGCTTGTTGATCCGGACGTAGCCTTCACCGTCAATGGCCTGGACGTCGGCGCAGCCGTAGGCACTGATCTGGGAGGGCTCCACCTCAATGAGGGCCACCACGGATCCGCCGGTTTTGGCCTGCACTTCGATCATGGTGCTGAGCAGATCATCCCGGGCATCGATCAGGTCATCGCCCAGGAGGACGGCGAACGGTTCGTTGCCGACGTGCTGCCTTGCACGAAGCACCGCATGGCCCAGCCCGTTGGGGTCACCCTGCCGGACGTAGTGGATATCGCCGAGGTTGCTGGCGGCCTGAATGGACTCAAGCTTGGCCATATCGCCTTTGGCTTCCAGCGTGTCCTCCAACGAGGGAACCCTGTCGAAGTGATCCTCCAGGGCGCGTTTGTTGCGTCCGGTGATCATCAGGATGTCGTTCAGTCCAACGTTGACAGCCTCTTCAACCACGTACTGGATGGCCGGCTTGTCCACCACCGGAAGCATTTCCTTGGGCATCGCTTTGGTGGCCGGCAGGAACCGGGTGCCGAGACCCGCTGCGGGGATTACGGCCTTGCGTACAGTCTGCTGAGAGGTAGTCACTGGACTAATCTAACGGAGGGGCAGACCATTCAATAATTCCTGCCCGCCCGTGCCCTGCATCCGGCAGAAGGCACATCTGCAACGCGGAAGAGGTGACCCTATGTCCGAGCACGACAGGGCCGTCAAGGAAAGCATCCGGGCACGCCACCGGGCGCAGCGCACGGCCACGCCCTCGGGCCAGCGCGACGCCGCCGGCGCCGCCATCGCCGTCCACGGCGCAACATGGGCCGAGCAGCTGGCAGGTGCTGCGCCGTCGACCTTTTGCGCCTATTTGGGCGTGGTGCCTGAGCCGCCCACCCTGCCGCTTATCAGCGAACTCCACCGCCGCGGACACACGGTCCTGCTCCCGGTTTGCGAACCGGGGCGCCAGCTGAGTTGGACGCAGTGGACGCCGGAAACAGAGTTCGTCCGCAGCCGCTTTGCCCCTGTCCTGGAACCCGCCGGCCCCCGGCATGACCTGGCCATCATGGCTTCCGTGTCCGGCCTCCTGATGCCTGCCACGGCACTGGATCTGAGCGGGAACAGGATCGGCCAGGGCGGCGGCTACTACGACGTCCTGCTCGGCTCACTGGCCAGCGAAGGGTTGGAGATCCCGCTGGCGGCCATCGTCTTCGATACTGAAGTCCTCCCGGCCGGAACCATCCCCGCCGAAGCGTTCGACCGCAAAGTACCCGTTGCCTTGACCCCGTCCGGACTGGTTCGGTTGGCGGCCCCCTCCTGAATAGCTCCGGCGGCGTGCTAAGGAGCTCCCCGCCGGGGGTGATAGAATTAGCACTCAGGCCCTGAGACTGCTAATGGACGGCCCGCCCGTTCAAGGCAGCGCAGGACCTCTCGTTTGCCCAAGAGGAGGATCACCAGTGCCCACTTATGCCTACGCCTGCAAGGATTGCGGCCACGCCTTCGACGTTTTCCAGTCGTTTACCGACAGCACCCTGACGTCATGCCCGGAGTGCCAGGGTGCCTTGCGCAAGAAGTTCAACAGCGTCGGTGTGGTGTTCAAGGGCTCCGGCTTCTACCGGACGGACTCCCGCGACGCCAAGGGAAGCACCGTTTCTGCAGCTCCTGCGGCAGCGCCTGCCCCGGCAGCTGCACCGGCCCCGGCCGCCGCAACCGCAGCCGCAGCCAGCTGAACGTAGTCATCACCGCACTTCGTTAGTCACCTTGGCACGGCGTTCGACGCCGGCAGCCAAGTTATCCACATAGGCATCTTCGCTCCTGTGCCCCGCCGGCGCGGGACCATAGCGTGGGTGCCATGCCAGCCACTCTCTTTAGTCCGGGACGCGGAGCCGCATCCGCCGTCCGCCCGGTACGCCGCCCGCCGGCGGCCGGAGTCACCCGCCGCCCCGGCCGCCGCAGATTCCTGTCGTGGCTGAGCCGGAACCGGCGTCTCGCCATCGCCCTCCTGCTGTGCGTTGCCGCCGGGATCACCGTCCATCAGCTCACGCCCCCGCCCGCAGACACGGCCACGACGCTGGCGGCCGCGCGGGACCTGCCCGCTGGCACCGCCCTGGCAGCAGCCGATCTGGCGTCCGTGCGCATTCCCCCGCAGCTGGTGAGTGACGGGTCAATCACCGTGCCAGGCGAAGCGACAGGCAAACAGCTGGCGGCGCCCCTGCGCAAAGGGCAGCTGCTGACGGATTCCCAGCTGCTGGGCCCGGGACTCCTTACCGGAACAGCGGCAGGTGCCGCCGCCGTGCCGCTGAGGATGGCAGACCCTTCCTCAATCCAGCTGGTGTCTCCCGGGCAGCTGGTCAACGTGGTGCTGACCGGAGCCAACGGCTACGACCAGAACTCCCCGTCCGAAGTACTCGCTTCCTCTGTGCCGGTCCTCTGGACATCGGGGCAGGGCGGAAAGACAGGTCAATGGCTCGGGACCGCTGAAACGGACGGGCTGATCGTGGTGGCGGCCGCCCCGGAACAGGCCGCCCGCCTGGCCGGCGCGTCCACCCAGGGCAAGCTGTTCTTTGTCCTCGTCGGACCTCCCGCCGCCCAAGGGTGACGCGGTGAGCGGCGCAGCGCGGCCTGCAGGCAACCTGGCGCGGTTAGCCCCAGTGCGGCGGTTTATTCTCCTTGAGCCACGAGTCATGATCGTCTTCGGCGCCGTCTCCCCAATTCCGGGGATCGTCCTCAGCCGCCTTGTTCGGCAGGATTCCCCCGGTACCGGCCTTCGGGTCAACGGGCGCGGCTTGGCCGTCGCCGTTGGTGTCCGGCTGGCCGCCGTCTTCGGTGTTGTCCTGGCCGTGGTCCTGCGGGGTCACAACAGCCTCCCTCTCCAGGCGTGGGGCCTGGTCATCGTTTCTATCATCTCCGGCCGTTCCCGCCGGGCGCGAGTCCAGGTCCTCGTCAAAGAAACCACCCGAGGCGGTGCCCCGTCCCGGAGGCAGGACATTTTCGAGTCCCAGGTAGCCGGCAATCCGGTCAGCGCAGGTGGACGGGTCGGTGAAGACCTCGATGGTCCACAGCGGCATGTACCGCCAGCCCATCCGCTCGAGCAGCTGCGGACGGAGACGGCTCCGCTCGCGCACGCTCATGGTGCGGTACTGTTCCGTGCCGTCGGATTCGATCGCCACCGGCCACGGGATATCCGCGTCGTCCTGACCCATGGTGCTCAGCGGGTCAGCCGCCGCCACCACATCGATGACGCCGTCGTACTGATGCCAGACGCGTGCGCCGCGGGCCCGCAGCCGGTCACCGAGGTCGGCCACCAGCGGGTCAGCGCCGAGGGCCTGTTCGCTGGCGGCAGCCCGGGACGCCGGGGTGCCCAGGTCTGTCTTCCCGGCAATTTCGCGGTTCAGCAGCTCGTAGAGTTCCACGGCGCCGTGCGAAAGCCGCGTGTGGTCCAGGTCTTCGGGCTGGAAGCAGGTCAGGACGTGGATCGACCGGCGGGCGCGTGTCATGGCGAGGGCAAATTTTTCCCGGCCGCCCTCAGCGGAAAGCGGACCGAAATTATGCAGCGCCCGCCCATGGGGCGTCCGGCCGAAGCCGGGCGAGAAGATGATGTGGTCGCGGACCAGGCCCTGGGCCCGCTCCAGGTCAACCACGCGGAACGACTCCGCCCCGCCGCCAAAGAACCCGGCAAGTGTGGGGTGGTTGGGAAGCTGCAACCGGATGGACTCGCCAATCCGCGCCGCGTGCCGGAGGCTTGCGGTCACCACGGCCAGGGACGTGCGGGAACGCAGCCGTGCGTGCTCAAAAACCAGTTGCACCACACGGTTGACCTCGGCCACCACGGACTCCACGCCCTCGTGATCGGCACTCGGCAGTCCCGTCCCGTCGGGCAGGTACTCAACCGTCAGCGCCCGGTCCAGGCCGGTGGCAGCCTGGCCCTCGGGCAGCCGGCGGAGACCGTCGTCGTAGAAATTCTTGCTCAGCTGAAGGACCAGGTCCTCATCGACGGCACGGTAGACAAAATTCAGGCGCCACACCGGCAGCACGGCCGAGAGGGCGGTGTAGGCACTTTCCACCCGCTGGTGGGCGGCTTCGCCGGCGGCCAGGCGCTCCACGCCCACGGTAAAGGTCCGGGGGCTGGCAATCTTGGCATCGCCGAAGGCAATCACCTGCTTGGCGCGGGCAATGGACGGCAGGACCGCCTGCAGCGATGTGGCTTCCGCGTCCAGGATGACCACGGCATCAAAGCGCTGTTCTGCCGGCAGGAGACCGGTCATCAGGTACGGGCTGACCGACCAGACCGGAACCAGCATCGGCACGAGGTCCGGCGCCTGGGCGGTCAGGGCGGCCAGTGTCACGCGGCCGTCCTTGAGCAGGCTGCGGAGCAGCTGGGCCTGGCGCGGGTGCTCCGCCAACGCGGCGCTCCACCGCTCGGAAAGGTCCCAGCGCAGGCGCGCGGCACCGCTGGCAATGTGGGCGTTGTCCGCGAGCCGGTATTCGGCCTCCAGCTGGCGGAGGGCGTCGCCGTCGGACATGGCCAGGTAATCATCGCCGCTGATCATGGCTTCCAGGGCCGACTGCCACCAGGCAAGTTCAAGCTCGGCGGCCACGGACTCCGCCGGAACTTCCCGGTCCGCCAGGTCGGAGAGGAGTTCACCCAGGCCATGCTCACGCATGTTTTCCACCAGCAGGGTGCGCTCGGGCAGGGTCTTCAGCGTGTCGGTGTCCGCCACCAGCCGCTCAAGCCGCTCCATGAGTTCCTCATAGCGGGCAGTGGCCAGCGAGCCGCCGGCCGGGGTGTGCCGGAGGGCCTCCCCCAGTTCGGTCAGCTCGCGGTCCAGTGACCGGTACAGAACGTTCATTTCGGCGAGGCCTGAGGGAACGGCCGGGTGGCGCTGGGTCGTGGCGTAGCCGGACCACAGCGCCCGCTGTTCCTGGACCAACACCAGTGAACTGTGGAGGTCAGCGATGTGGACACCGGGCCGCACGTACTCCTTGGCGACCCGGCGCAGGCGGGACCGCTGCATGGACGCCATATCAATGTTCCGCTCGCGGCGCCAGGCCGAGGTGGCGGTGGCCGAGATCAGGTCATGGACGGGCCGGTCGAAGATGTCGGGCGTGAACTTGTCCAGGCTTTCGCGGACCGCCACCAGCAGTTCGAGCTGCTCGCCCCATTCAGCAAAAGAACTGCCCAGCCGGATCTCGGCGTGCTCGGCCACGCTGTGCATCCGGTCGCGGAGGACCGGAAGGTTCTTCGCGACGGAGCGGGCCAGGTCCTGGGCTTCCTCGGTCTCTTTGCGGGTGAGGAGTCTGGCACCGTGCCATGGACTGGTGGTGGACGCCCGGCTGAAGCTGCCAAGCTCGGCTGCCCGCCGGAGCCGGCCGGCGAGTTCGTTGCGGTCGCGGATGCTGTCCAGCACGCTGCGCTTGAGCCGCACCGTGGTTGCCGGGGCCGGGTGGATGGAGGTCAGTTCGGCGAGCGACTGCATGGCCTGGTACGGCGAGCAGCCCCAGCGCTGGCGGACGTTGTGCAGGGAGGCCACATGGTCCATCAGGGCGTGACGGTGTTCGGTGAGGGTCTTGTGCAGGTTTCCCAGCTGCGGCTCGAGAGATTTCTCGTTGCGCACAATGGCGCGCACCAGCTGGGCTTTGAGCTGCTGGGGTGTGGCGGTGCCGGAAAGCTGGAAGAGGATGGACTCCAGGCCCAGGGCTTCCAGCTGTCCGGATACTTCGTTCAGGCTGGCACGGCGGTCCCCGACCACCAGGACTGACCGTCCCGCGTCCACGAGTGCGCCGATGGTGTTGATCGCGGTTTGGGTCTGGCCCGTGCCCGGCGGGGTGCTGACCACCAGCGAGTCACCGGCCCGCGCAGCGTCGATGACGTACTGCTGGTCCGGGTCGGCGTCAAGGAGCAGGAGTTCGTCGCCGGGGTGGCGGTCGTCCACGCTCGGAAAGCGCGAAGGGTCCGGTTCCTCGACATCCACCACTTCGCCGCCGCCGGCCTTGGCCAGGGCAGTGATCAGCGGGTTGCCGTCGTTGATCCAGGGGTCATCGAGGTTGCCGGACAGATCAGCAAAGGTGGAGACGAGCAGGTTGTGCTGGGCTTCGGCACCGTGGATGGGCCTGATCAGCGTGGCCAGCCGGTCCAGGACCGGCTGCGGATCGAAGCGGGCGGTGCTGTAGGCGAGGCGGGTGACGGCATTGACGTCGAACACAATCCCGTGAATGTTCTTCAGGTGCCGGACCAAGGCCGGGTTGATGTGGGCCTGCTCGGTGAGCTGAAGCTCGTAATCGTCCTCGCCGGGACGGACCGTGAGCGAAATCGCTGTGAGCATGACCGGGGCGGAAATCCGCTGCGGCTTGCCTCCGACGGCGGATGTCCACACCACAGTGCCGGCGGAGAAATACCCGGCGTCGATCCCGCGGTCGTTTGCGAGTTCAAAGATTTTTGAGCGGATATTCCGCGAGGCCCGGGCCGCAACCACGTACTGCTGCTGGTCCCGGATCAGGGTGGACAGCCGGGTGCGGCGGCCCGCCATCAGCTGCGCCAGCCCCGAGGGGTGGGCGTGGGTCAGGTCAATGGAGCCTTCCGGGGTCTTGGTGAAACGCAGCATGGTGTCTGCCCCGGTGACGGGTTTAAGCCCGGACAGCCATTTTCCGAGCTCCTCAGAACCCTCCGGGTGGCCTTGACCAACTGACACTACTGCCTTCTTTTCTGCGTTTACACGTGACGCCCTGGACCATACCGGCATAGATTCGAGCGTAGCCGCAAAAGGAGCCGGGATGAGAGACCGCAACACGGGGTCAGGCCAAATTAGGGGATTTGAACGGATAAGAGCAATGGCCGGCCTCCGCTGACGGAGACCGGCCACTCACACTGTTATTCCCACTCGATGGTTCCCGGCGGCTTGCTGGTCACGTCCAGCACCACCCGGTTCACGCCTTCCACCTCGTTGGTGATCCGGTTGGAGATCCGGGCCAGCAGATCGTACGGCAGGCGGGACCAGTCGGCCGTCATGGCGTCCTCGGAGGACACCGGGCGGAGGACAATCGGGTGGCCGTAGGTCCGGCCGTCGCCCATGACCCCAACACTGCGGACATCGGCGAGCAGGACCACCGGCATCTGCCATACTTCGTTGTCCAGGCCGGCTGCGGTGAGTTCGGCGCGGGCAATGGCGTCCGCCTTGCGCAGCAGGTCCAGGCGTTCCTTGGTGACCTCGCCGACAATGCGGATGGCGAGGCCGGGCCCGGGGAACGGCTGGCGTCCCACGATTTCCTGCGGGAGCCCCAGCTGGGCCCCCACGGCACGGACCTCGTCCTTAAAGAGTGCGCGCAGCGGTTCCACGAGTTCGAACTGCAGGTCCTCGGGAAGGCCACCCACGTTGTGGTGGCTCTTGATGTTGGCTGCACCTTCGCCGCCGCCTGATTCGACGACGTCCGGGTACAGCGTGCCCTGGACCAGGAACTTGATCTTCTCGCCGTGGGCCGCCGCTTCGGCGATGATGGCCAGTTCAGCTTCCTCGAACGCGCGGATGAACTCGCGGCCGATGATTTTGCGCTTGGTCTCGGGGTCGCTGACACCGGTCAGGGCGTCCTGGAAACGCTCCTGCTCATTGGCCACGTACAGCTTCACGCCGGTGGCGGCCACGAAGTCGCGCTCCACCTGTTCGGCTTCGCCTTCACGCAGCAGTCCGTGGTCCACGAAGACGCACGTGAGCTGGTCGCCGACGGCCCGCTGGACGAGCGCGGCGGCAACCGCGGAATCAACTCCGCCGGAGAGGCCGCAGATGACCCGGGCGTCGCCGATCTGCTGACGGATCCGGTCCACCTGCTCTTCGAGGATGTTCCCCGTGGTCCAGTTGGGCTCGAGCTTGGCGCCCTTGAACAGGAAGTTCTCCAGCACCTGCTGGCCGTAGGCCGAGTGCTTCACCTCCGGGTGCCACTGCACGCCGTACAGGCCCTTTTCCTCGTTGGCGAACGCGGCAACTTCGGCGCCCGCCGTCGTCGCCAGCACTTCGAAGCCCTCAGGGGCGGTGTGCACGGAGTCGCCGTGGCTCATCCAGGTATTCTGGTGCTGCGGCATCCCCTCGAGCACGGAGCGGCCTTCGCCGAGGATGGTGGTCTGGGTGGAGCCGTACTCGCGCAGGCCGGTCTTATCCACCTTGCCGCCCAGGGCGTTGGCCATGGCCTGGAAGCCGTAGCAGATGCCGAACACGGGAACCCCGGCCTCAAAGAGATCGGCGCCGACGGACGGGGCACCGTCCGCGTACACGCTGGACGGGCCACCCGAGAGAATGATGGCAGCGGGGTTTTTGGCCAGGAGCTGCTCGGTGCTGTAGGTATGCGGAACCACTTCCGAATACACGTTCGCTTCCCGGACGCGGCGGGCAATCAGCTGCGCGTACTGGGCACCGTAGTCAACAACCAGCACCGGCTTCTGGGAAGTCTGGGGTGCAGAGGGAGTAGTCACCGTCCTAGCCTACTTTGCGCAGTTGCCCCGCCGCACATTCATGGCCGGTGGTGTGACGGAAGGAACGTACGACGGCGGGACTCACCTGCCGCCGCGGCGCGTCAGTACCGCTGGGCCGCCTGCGGGTGCGCGGCGAGCTCCGCTTCGACCTCGGCGTGGAACTTCTTCTCCACGAAGAAGGACAGGAACGGGACCACACCACCCAACGCCAACAGGATGAGCTTCAGGAACGGCCAGCGCATCAGCGTCCACAACCGGAAGTTGGAGATCAGGTACACCACGTACATCCAGCCATGCACGATCAGCACAGCGACGGAAAGGTTGAATCCACCCACCACGCCCTGGGGGTCTGCTTCGGCAAAACCGAATCCGAAGGGCTGCCCGGTGACGGCGTTCGTTCCGCCCGCGAAGAGGTACTGGCCAAACGCGTAGCGTGCGATCAGTTCAGCGCACAGCAGGAGCAGCATCCCGCCGGTCAGGTAGGCCATGACCTTGTAAAATTTCAGCGCGGAACGGATCTGGGCTTCGGTACCGCCGAAGCGGCGCTTCTTGGGCTTACCCTGGGCAGAACCCTGCTGGACGGCCGGTTTCGGTTCAATCATGGCTTTACCTTTTGTTGGAGCTGTTCAGAAGTTGCGGAGCTGGGCGGCGTAGGCGGCGCATCGTCGTGGGCGTCGTCGTCGAGGTCCTCTTCGAGGCCACGGCGGTAGTCATCCTTCACCAGCCGCCACCAGATAAACAGGGCGAACCCGGCGAACACCACCCACTCCAGGGAGTAGAAGAGGTTGAGCCAGTTGACCTTTTGGGCCGGCGGCTGCGGGCCGATGTTCAGCGGCTTCAGATCTCCGCTGACCGCCGCCGCGCTCACGTCGGTCCCGTCCACCATTTCGGCGGTGGCGGCGACAAATCCCGGGTAGCTGCTGACGTCCCAGTAGTTGATGAGTTCGGCGACCGAAACGGCGGAGGCGTGTCCTGCTTCCGGCGCGGTCTCCGGCAGCGGCGATTCGGAGGGAATGAGCCGTCCGGTCAGGTCGACTGTGCCCGGCGGCGGCGCCACGGCATCCTCCGGATCGGACACCCAGCCGCGGGCCACCGGAATCCACGTCTGGGGGGAAGCAGCCACACCGGTGAGAACCGGGGCGCCCTTCACGGCGAAGGCGGAAACCACCCAGTAGCCGGTCTTTCCGTCCTTGAGGCGCCCCGGAACCAGGACCTGTTTCGCGGGGTCGTAGGTGCCCTCTGCTGAAACCATTTGGTCGGAGACGGACCCCGGGAAGAAGTGTCCGGGCTCAAGGGTCTCCGTGAGCGCCTTGGTTTCTTCGGTGGCCGGGCTGACCGGAACCTCGGGTTGCACGGAACGGCCGAACTGCCACTGGCTGAGCAGGACAAACACCCCGGAGACGACGATCGCAAACACCAGGCCTGCGATCCATCGGGGCTTAAGGGCTGTTTTCCACACCCCTTAACCGTACTTCGTTCCGCTGTAGAACAGCTAAACGGGCAGGTTCCCGCCCTAATGGTCGAAGAACACCAGGCTCGAGTTGATCAGCTCGGCGATGACTTCGGCGTCGTAGGCCCGCCGCAGGGACTCCCGGAAGGACTCCTTCGACAACGAACGCGCCAGGGTGGCAAGCACTTCGAGGTGATCGGAGAAGGAACTGGCCGGAGTGGCGATCAGCAGGATGACGGTGGCAGGGCCGTCGGCGGCGCCGAAGTCCAGCGCGTGGCCGTACTTGGTGATGCCGACGGCGATGGACGTCCGCGAGACGTACTCGCTGCGCGCGTGCGGGAGCCCGATTCCGCCCGGCAGTCCGGTGGCGAGCTGGTGTTCCCGGGCGTTGACGTGCTCCAGAAAGCCCTGCAGGTCCGTGATCCGGCCGGCCGCGTAAAGTCGTTCCGCGAGTTGCGCCGCAGCGTCTGCCTTGTCCTTTGCCTCCAACTCCAAAATCACCAGTTCGGAGGTGGTCAGATCGGCATCATACCGGTCAAGTGGTTCGGCCAAGGCGTGTTCCTTCGGTCAGGTCAGAAGCGGGCTAACGGCATGTCAGCGCAACGGGACGATGTCCTCCACACCGAGTCGGGCGGCGTCGGCTGATTCGTCATCCGGCTGCTGCTGGCTCAGCCTTTCGGCCTCAACACGGGCGATGTAGTGCTTAATTTCGCTTTCGCGCTGCGCATCGCTCCAGCCAAGGACTTCGCCCATCAGTTTAGCGACTACGGGCACCGCGGACACGCCGCGGTCCCACGCTTCGATGGAAATGCGGGTCCGCCGGGTCAGGACGTCCTGGACGTGCCGGGCACCTTCGTGGGTTGCCGCGTAGACGGCCTCCGCCTGCAGGTAGTCGTCCGCGCCGGGCAGCGGCTCGGCGAGTTCGGGCCGTTCCTTGATGATGGCGAGCACTTCGGGGGTCATGGAGCCGTAGCGGTTGAGCAGGTGCTCCACCCTGGCCACGTGGACGCCGTATTCCTCGGCTGTCCTGCTCCGGCGGTTCCAGGCGGCTTTGAAGCCGCTCGCCCCCAGCAGCGGGATGGTTTCGGTGCAGCTCGGCGGGACGCGCTCGTCCATGGTCCGGGTGGCCTCGTCCACTGCGTCCTTGGCCATCACCCGGTAGGTGGTCCATTTGCCGCCGGCCACCACCACCAGGCCGGGCACGGGGTGGGCCACCACGTGTTCACGGGAGAGTTTGGCGGTGGAGTCGTTTTCACCGGCCAGCAGGGGGCGCAGGCCGGCATAGACGCCTTCGACGTCTTCCCGGGTAAGCGGGCGCTTCAGCACCTTGTTGACGTGTTCGAGGATGTAGTCGATGTCCTTGCTGGATGCTGCCGGGTGGGCCTTGTCCAGGTGCCAGTCGGTATCGGTGGTGCCGATGATCCAGTGCCGGCCCCACGGGATCACAAAGAGTACCGATTTTTCGGTCCGCAGGATCAGGCCAACGGTGGACTGGAAGCGGTCGCGGGGCACCACAAGGTGAATGCCCTTGGAAGCCCGGACCTTCAACTGTCCGCGGTCGGTGACCATGGCCTGGGTTTCGTCAGTCCACACACCGGTGGCATTGATGACCTGCTTGGCGCGGATGTCGAACTGCGAACCGTCCTCGTGGTTGACCACCTTCGCCCCCACCACGCGTTCGCCCTCCCGGAGGAAATCAACCACGGCCATCTGGTTCACCGCGTGGGCGCCGTAGTGGGCCGCCGTCCGGATCAGGTTGGCGCAGTACTTTGCGTCGTCCACCTGGCCGTCGTAATAGCGGATGGACCCCACAAAGGCATCCTTTTTGAGGCTTGGCGCCGCCCGGAGGGTACCGCGCCTGCTGAGGTGCTTGTGGAAGGGCACACCCCGGCGGTGCCCGTTGGAGACGGACATCAGGTCATACAGGGCAATGCCTGCCCCCACATAGGGACGCTCGAGGAAGGGTTTGGTCAGCGGGTACAGGAACGGCACCGGGCGCGCCAGGTGCGGGGCGAGCTCCGAAAGCAGCAGGCCGCGCTCCTGCAGGGCTTCCTTGACCAGCCCGAAGTCCAGCATCTCCAGGTAGCGCAGGCCGCCGTGGATCAGCTTGGACGACCGCGAGGACGTGCCGGCCGCCCAGTCGTTGGCCTCCACGATGCCCACGCTCAGTCCACGGGTCACCGCGTCCAGGGCCGAGCCGGTGCCGACGATCCCGCCGCCGACAATGAGGATGTCCAGTTCGTTGCCCGGTTCGGTCGTGGCCCTCAGCCGGGCAATCGATGCCTCCCGGGCCTCGGGCCCCAGGGCACCGCCTTCGTTTGGAACACTGTTCATGGAACGCCTCCCCTTGCCGCTGCTGCCGGTAGTAACCCCACACTACTTCGTTGCCGCGCAGTTGGGCAGGCGTTTGAGGGCCCTTAGTTACCGGCGTACGGGGAGACCACGACGTCGACGCGCTGGAATTCCTTGAGGTCCGAGTACCCGGTGGTAGCCATTGACCGCCGCAGGGCTCCGATCAGGTTGGACGTGCCGTTGGTGTGGTGGCCCGGGCCGAAAAGCACCTCTGCGAGCGACCCGACAGTGCCCACATTGGCCCGGTCCCCCCGCGGCAGTTCCAGGTGGTGGGCCTCCTGGCCCCAATGCCAGCCCTTGCCGGGGGCTTCCTCAGCCCTCGCGAGGGCGCTGCCGAGCATGACGGCGTCGGCGCCCATGGCGATGGCCTTGACGATGTCACCCGAGGTGCCCATGCCGCCGTCGGCGATGACATGGACGTAGCGTCCGCCGGATTCGTCCATGTAGTCACGGCGGGCGGCCGCGACGTCGGAAATGGCGGATGCCATGGGTGAGTGGATGCCCAGCGCGCGGCGCGTGGTGGCGGTGGCCCCGCCGCCGAAGCCGACCAGGACACCGGCGGCGCCGGTGCGCATCAGGTGCAGCGCGGGCGTGTAGCCGGCCGCGCCGCCCACAATCACCGGGACGTCGAGTTCATAGATGAACTGCTTGAGGTTCAGCGGTTCATGGTCCTTGGAGACGTGTTCGGCTGACACCGTGGTTCCGCGGATCACAAAGATGTCGACGCCGGCGGCCACCACGGTTTTGTAGTGTTCCTGGGTGCGCTGGGGCGTCAGGGATCCGGCCACGGTCACTCCGGCGGCGCGGATCTCGGCGAGGCGGGAGGTGATGAGTTCAGGCTGGATGGGGGCGCGGTACAGCTCCTGCATGCGGCCGGTCACGGCGGGGCTGTTGACCTCGTCCTCGAGGGCGGCGATCTCATCCAGGATGGACTGCGGGTCCTCGTAGCGGGTCCACAGGCCCTCAAGGTCCAGGACACCCAGACCGCCCAGGCGGCCCAGGGCGATGGCCGTCTCCGGGGACATCGCCGAATCCATCGGCGCCGCGATGACGGGCATCTCGAACTTGTACGCATCGATCTGCCAGGAGACAGACACGTCCTTGGGGTCGCGGGTACGACGGTTAGGGACGATCGCAATGTCATCCAGGGAGTAGGCACGACGCCCACGCTTGCCACGGCCGATCTCGATCTCGTAAGTCACTGCTCTAGGTTATCCCAGCCCCGGCGTTATCCTTGGCCGGGGCTACGATGCTGGGGATGGGTAAGCGCTGGATCTTCGACGGGCACATCGCCGGCCTTGGCACCGGGTCAGGGCTGCGGGCCGTTGTGGGCCTCTGGCAGCAGTCACCGTTCGGGTCGTTCGCGGACGTTATGGTCCAGCATCCGTCCGGGCACCGCCTGCTGCTGGCCCCCACCCGGGAAGTGGCCGGCTTCATCGCCGCCACGTACAGCTTCGATTCGGTGCAGGTGGTGGAGGTGAACGCGATGTTCGCAGACCAGCGCATCACGGTGGACGCCGGCCCCCTGCAGCTGAGTGCCGGGGTGGGCCGCAGGACCGTCCTGGGGACGGCGCTGCAGGCAGTTCCACGGCGCCTTGCCGTGCACACCGCCTGGCTGCAGGCAATCAGCCCCGTTGCCGGGTTGCTCAGTCCCGGGGCCCGGACCTCGGGAACCGCCGGAAGCGGTCGGCTGGAGTATTACGGGGTGAGCGACCTGCACCACATCAGGTCCGCCGTCGTCCGTTGGAACGGTCTGCACGCCGGGGAGTTGTCCCCGATCACGCCTCCGGTGACCTTCGGCTTCAGCAGCGTTCCCGCCCGGCCCAGCCTGGCGAGGGTCCGCACCACCGTGGTGGAGTCCGCCTCATCGGGGAACAAGTCCCCGTCGCCGCCCCCGTACGATTGACGGAGTTTGGGCTGCAAAGCACGGTACGGAGCACTGAAAAATTGGGGGATATCATGGCGCCTGGGATCTACGGTGCGGACACCGGCATGACGCGCACGGCAACGGATGCCCGCGCAACGGCGTTCGGCTTCGGTCAGCGCCGGTCCTGGGTCTTCTCGGCGTGGTGGTACCCCGCCGTGCTGGCGATGGCAGGAACAGTGCACGCCGGACTTGCCGCCGCCCTGGGACAAAGCGCGGAGATCGGGGTGGTCATGATGGTCCTTGGCGGGATCTTCGCGGCCCTGGGCTGGGCGTGCACCGCCTGGCCGCGCTTTACCCGCAAACCGCCGAAGCCGGCCTCGGACATCCCCCGGGTGGAGCAGGGAATCCGGATCACCCCCGGCATGATCCGGACAATGCTCATCGCCAGCGCCTTGGGCATCGTGGCCTTGGTGGTGCTGACCCCCATGGGCGGGTCCGTGGAGGCGGTCCCGCTGCTCGGCATGCTCGTCGCGGTGACCCTGGGCGTCGCCGCAGGCCTGGCGTACACGGGCCGGCTCATGAAGAACAGCGCCGAGGTTTACTCCCGATGGCTAGACCGTCGCTAGACACGTGGTGCCACCCTTAGGGCACCGCGGGTCGGGTTACGGCCCGCTTTGAGGGTCCAGGCTCAGCTGCGACTCGAACATCCTGAAGTAGCGGCCGCGCAGCGCAACCAGTTCCTTGTGGGTGCCCTGTTCCACGATCTGCCCGTCCTCGAGCATGTAGACGACGTCAGCCTTCTCAATGGTGGCAAGCCGGTGGCTGATGGCGATGATGGTGCTGCTCCGTTCGGCGAACAGCCGGGTGAAGATCCTGTGCTCCGCGAGGGCGTCAATGGCTGAGGTGGGCTCGTCCATCACCATGAACTCGGCGTTCCGGTAAAAGTTCCGGGCCATCGCGAGCCGCTGCCACTGGCCGCCGGAAAGTCCGCTGCCCTTCCGCCCGCGCGGGTCCTCCATCCAGTTGCTGACGTGGTTGTCCAGGCCGTTGGGCAGCTTGTTTATGAAGTCCAGCGCTTCGGCGTCGGCCGCGGCCCGGCGGATCCGGACGTCATCCCGCGGCGAGTCGACGTCGCCGAAGCGGATGTTGTCCGCTGCGGTTGCAAACTCATACTTCAGGAACTCCTGGCTCAGCACCGCCAGGTGGCGGTGCCAGGAGGTGACGTCGACGGCGGCGAGGTCCACGCCGTCGAGCATGACCTGCCCGGAGTCCGGGGCGTACAGCCCGGCCAGGATTCGGATCAGCGTGGACTTTCCTGCACCGTTCTCCCCCACGATGGCGATGTGCTGTCCCTCCCGGATGGTCATGCTGATCCCCCGGATCACCTCGAGGTCGCTGCCCGTGTAGGTAAAGCGGATGTCCCTTAGCTCCACAACCCTGGGCGACTGCAGCAGCGGCGGGGCGTGGCCGGAGTGGACCGGAAGTGCCATGAACAGTTCATAATCTTTGAGGTTCGCCAGGTCCTCGTCGATGGAACTCAGCGACGACACCAGGTTGTTGGCCGTGGACAGGGCCCGGCTGACAATCTGCTGGACGTACAGGAACTGGCCCACCGGCTGCGCCCGGGCGATGATCTGCCCCACCACCCAGATCAGCGAGACCACCTCGGCGCCGTACTGCAGCGCGTCGGCGGCGAGCTGTTTGGGGATGTAGCGCCTTTGGAAGTCGAGGCGGCGGCGCTCGTCAGCGTCCCGCAGCCGGGAGCGGAGGTCCATGAGGTAGCCCACGATCCCGTACAGCCGCATCTCGGCGATGTGCTGCGGGCGGAGCAGGTTGGTTTCGATCATCCGGCGCTGCCGGCGCGAATCCACCTGGGTGTTCCAGTGCGCGATCTGTTCCCGGGACAGCCTGAACTGCAGGTAGACGCTGGGCACGATGGCCACCAGGACAATGACGGCGATCCACCAACTGACCAGCAGCAGGGCACCCACGGCAAGGATCACCGAAACGAGCTGGGTGAAGATGGCGGCGATCCGGTCCAGGACCCGGGCGTAGGAGTCGGAGAACCGCTTGGCGCGGTCGTACAGGTCCACGGTTTCCTTGTCGTCGTAGCGCCAGAACTCCAGGGCCAGGAAGCGCTCGTACATCTGGTCACCCACGATGGCGCCCACTTTGAAGCTCATCAGCTGCTGGATGTAGCGGTCCACACTGCTGAATGCGCCCCAGAACAGGCCCAGGGCTGCGGTGATGATGACGTAGACGATGGCCTGCTGGCCTGCCGCGGCGTTGCCGGCGTAGGCGGCTGCCAGGGCTGTGGTGGTCAGGGCGGCGAAGTAGGTGGTCACCAGCGGCAGCGTCGCTGAGATCAGCGAGCCCACAACCTTCATGACGACGGCGGCGGGCGAGGCGCGGAAGCTGACGCGCAGCACCTGCGCCACGGCCCGGGCGTACGGCCGCAGGGCGAGTTTGCGCTTCGGCTCACGCGCGGGAAGGAGTTCGGCCATGGATTTAGCCTAATCCCGCGCATGGACGCAAAAGGCCGCGGGGGCTCTGCCCCCGCGGCCTCTTTTGGTGAACCTTAGCGTGTGCCGTAGTTCGGCGCTTCCACCGTCATCTGGATGTCGTGCGGGTGGGATTCCTTCAGGCCGGCCGCCGTGATCCGGACGAACTTGCCGCGGGCCTTCAGTTCCGGGACGGTGGGTGCACCGGTGTAGAACATGGTCTGGCGGAGGCCGCCCACCAGCTGGTAGGCCACCGAAGCGAGCGGGCCGCGGTAGGCCACCCGGCCTTCGATTCCTTCGGGGATCAGCTTGTCGTCACCGGAGACGTCCGCCTGGAAATAGCGGTCCTTGGAGTAGGACGTGTTCTGGCCCCGGGTCTGCATGGCTCCGAGGGAACCCATGCCGCGGTAGAGCTTGAACTGCTTGCCGTTGACGAAGATCAGGTCACCCGGGGACTCGTCGCAGCCGGCGAGGAGGGAACCCAGCATCACGGTGTCGGCTCCGGCGACCAGCGCCTTGCCGATGTCGCCCGAGTACTGCAGGCCGCCGTCGGCGATCAGGGGAACCCCGGCAGGGATGGCTGCCTTGGCGGATTCGTAGATGGCGGTGATCTGCGGGACGCCCACGCCGGCCACCACGCGGGTGGTGCAGATGGAGCCCGGACCGACGCCCACCTTGATGCCGTCGGCACCGGCGTCGATCAGCGCCTGCGCTCCTTCACGCGTGGCCGCCTGGCCGCCGATGATGTCCACGTGGGCTGCCACGGGATCAGACTTGAGGCGGCGGATCATGTCCAGCACACCCTGCGAGTGGCCGTTGGCCGTGTCCACGAAGAGGGCGTCCACGCCGGCGTCGATCAGCGCCATGGCACGTTCCCAGCCGTCACCGAAGAACCCGATGGCGGCACCAACGCGGAGCCGGCCCTCGTCATCCTTGGTGGCCAGCGGGTACTGCTCGGCCTTGGTGAAGTCCTTGGTGGTGATCAGGCCCTTCAGCCGGCCCTGCTCGTCAACGAGCGGCAGTTTCTCGATCTTGTTCGTGGCCAGTTTGTGCGAGGCCTCTTCGCGGCTGATGCCGACGTGCCCGGTGACCAGCGGCATCTTGGTCATGACGTCGCTCACCATCCGGAGCGGGAAGTCCGCCTCCGGCACAAAACGGGTGTCGCGGTTCGTGACAATGCCCAGCAGGCGCATCCCCTCGTCCACCACGGGAAGGCCGGACACCCGGTAGTGGGAGCAGATCTCGCCCAACTCGGCGAGGGTCGCTTCGGGTCCGATGGTCAGCGGGTTGGTGATCATCCCGGACTCGCTGCGCTTGACCCGGTCCACCTGGTCGGCCTGGTCCTGGATGGAAAGGTTGCGGTGGATGACGCCCAGGCCGCCCTGGCGGGCCATGGCGATGGCCATCCGCGATTCGGTGACGGTGTCCATGGCGGCGGACAGCAGCGGCGTGCGGACGGAGATCCGCTTGGAGATCCGCGAGGACGTGTCCGCTTCGGACGGGATGACGTCCGTATGGCCCGGCAGGAGCAGGACGTCGTCGTAGGTCAGGCCGATGAAGCCGAAGGGGTTGTGCTCGGGCTGGGTCATGAGTGCGCCTCTTACCTTGGTCTTGGGTTCTCGGGTAGGGGTTGCAGCTAATGACCAGCCCGTCATTACGGGACTGGTCGGTGCAGGGGCCTAATAAGTTTCTGCCTCGTGCACGGATGCCATGCGCAAAGCTTTGAGTAAATATTAGAACCTCGCAGCCGATCCCCCTATTCCGGGAGCGCATTGTGAGCAAGGGCACTCTCGGCCCGCCCGCTGCCGGCCCTGCTGCCGCGGCGTCACGTCCAACCGGTGGCCGCCAGCAGGCGTTCCTCAAACATGGGGGTCATGCTTTCAACGTACGTCCGGCTCAGATGGTTGTCGTCCTTGTACACGTACACGTTCCCCACCACCGCCGGGCAGCTGCCGCCGGCGCAGATGAAATCGCTCAGGTCCATCAGGTGCAGGCCGTCGACTTGGCCGCGGTAGCCCTCCAGCGGCGAAGGATCCACCAGGGACTCGCTCAGCGGCGGGTTGCACGCCGGGGCGTCCGCCGAGTAGCGCTGGACGCACTCGGGCATGCTGAAGGTGAACCGGGGGTTGTCGCGGATTCCCACGATCTCGATGCCGGCGTCGGCGATCGGCTGGATTCCTTCGAGATAGGCGGGGACCTCGGTTTCGAACGGGGCCTCCTCATGGGTCAGGGTGGCCACCGTAAAGACGGCATCGGGCCGGTGTTCGAGCACGTACGCCGTGCTGGCGCGGTTGTAGGCGTTGCATTCGGCGTTCCGGGTTTCTGACTCCGCCCCGAAGCGGCAGGCCGGCATGAGCAGTGTGACCAGCTCCCAGCCGCGGGCTTCCGCAATGGGAGCCAGGGCTGCGAGGTATTGCTGGGCGTGCGAGTCCCCCAGCACCACGATCCGCTTGGAGATTTCACCGGGCGGCACCGCCTGCCGGCAGCCTTCCAGCACCGGGTCCGGCGTCGCATTCATACCGACACAGGGCGCATGGATCCCGGCCCAGTCATTGTCCAGGGCGGCGGGGGCAGGAATAATGCGCGCCGCCGGCGCAGGCGTTCCGCCGTTCCCCGGCGCGAGCTGGGCAGCGCCGGGTGCCAGCTCCCGGGGCTGCGCTGCGGTGGCGGCTTCCTCGGAGGTGAGGCTTGTCTGCCAGACCGCCACCGGGCCGGCCAGGACGGCGCAGCAGGCAGCAATAACGACGGCGGTGCGCCAGCTGCGCACCTGCGGCCAGCGCCACTCGCGGAGCGGCTTTTCGACAAAGCGGGTGGTCAGGACGGCCAGGATCACGGATGCCCCGATAATCGCCCCGCCCTGGCTGAGGTTGGGTGACTCGACGCCGGTGGCCGCCAGTGCCAGTACCAGGACCGGCCAGTGCCACAGGTAGAGGGCATAGGAGTTATCGCCCAGCGAAACCAGCGGCTTCCAGCTCAGGAGGCGGTCCACGCCGAAGCGGCTGCCGCTCTGGCCGGCCACGATGATCGCTGCCGCGGCCAGCGTGGGCCAGAGTGCCACGAACCCGGGAAAGGCCCGGTCCACGGTCAGGACCAACCCGCAGGAGACCATAGCCGCAAGCCCTGCCCAGCCGAAGACCAGCCGGGGCATCCTGCCGGGGTTCAGCAGGGGCAGGCCCAGCGCGAGAAGGGAGCCCAGGGCAAATTCCCACAGCCGGGCCCGGGTGTCGAAGTAGGCGTAGGCCTGGTTCGTGGCGGTCTGGTCAATCGAGAACGTGAGCGAGGCGGCGAGGATGGCTGCGAACGCACAGGCCACGACGGCGCGGTAGCTGGTGTTGAACCGCCGGCGGAGGAGCCGCCACACCACGGCGGACCCGGCGAAAACGAGCGGCCACAGGATAAAGACCTGCCCCTGGATGGACAGGGACCAGAAGTGCTGCAGCGGGCTGGCACTGGCGTGGTCCTGGGCGTAGTAATCCACGGCGGCGTCTGCCAGCAGCCAGTTCTGCCGGTACAGCAGGGACGCCCAGGTCTGCTCGAGCACCATGGGCCAGCGGCCTTGCGGCAGGACCAGCCAGGTGCCGGCAAGGACGCCCAGGATCACCACGACGGCGGCGGGCAGCAGCCGCTTGAACAGGTGCAGCCAGTGCCGGACCAGGTTCAGGGGCGTCCCGGACTCGACTTTCCGGACGAACGAGAGGGTCAGGAGGAAAGCCGAAATAAGGAGGAAGATATCCACGCCGCCGGACACCCGGCCAAGCCACACATGGTAGGTCACCACCATCAGCACGGCGAGCGCACGGAGCCCCTGGACTTCGGGACGGAAGGTGGGTTTCCGGCGGCCGCCGGTGGCGCCTGCCGTCTTGTCCGGGGCCGCCTCGGTTCCCGCCTTCACAAGTGACCCCCTCAAAACCGGCTGGCAAAAACATCAAGCCTATTTGACTGGAGCGCCCGCTGGCCAATCAGATACCCCGGACCTGCGATCGGCACGAACTAAGCTGGCCACATTCAGGGAAGGGAGCGGACGTGATTGTCGAGCTGCGGATTTGTGTGCCCGAAGGACTGTCAGCAGTAGCATTGCAGGCTTGCCGGGACCAGGTGGGAACGGCTGAAACAGCGTTCTTCCCCGGGGCGTCCGTAGCTCCGAAGGGCGACCTCATCGAGGTGCAGGTGGCCAGGGAATCGGTGGAGGAACTGATCGAGAAGCTCCAGGTCCTCAAGGTGGAGGAGGTGGGCTCCATTGTCATCGCCACGCCCGAGCTGGTGTTGTCCCGCCGGGCGGAGGAAGCGGAATCCGTGGCGCCCGGGGACGGCGCGGATGCCATGATCTGGGACGAAGTCAGCCATCAGACGGGTGAGGACTCCCGGCTCACGTGGAGCTACCTTGCCTTCCTGGTGCTGGCCACCCAGCTTGCGGCCATCGGCATCGTAACGAACTCCACCATTGCCATTGTCGGGGCCATGGCCGTGGGCCCCGAGTTCGGCCCTCTGGCTGCCTTGGCCGTGGCACTGGCGAGGCGGCAGTGGACCCTGGGGCGCCGTGCGGCCGTGGCGCTGGCCGTGGGCTTCCCTGTGGCCATGCTGCTGGCAGCGCTGACCGCATGGCTGTCCATCCCCCTGGGCCTCTTCCCCACCGACGCATTGGATACCGGGTCCGCCGTCGAGTTCATTTACCACCCGGGGCCCTACTCCCTGATTGTGGCGGTCCTGGCCGGAACCGCCGGGATGTTGTCCGTCATCAGCCGCCGTTCGGCTGCCCTGATTGGCGTCTTTATCTCGGTCACCACGGTCCCGGCCGCTGGATTCGTTGCGGTGGCGCTGGTCCTTGGCGAGTACCAGAAGGCCGCCGGCTCGGCCCTGCAGCTGCTGGTCAACCTCGTGGGCATCGTGGCGGCGGCTTTCGCCGTCCTGGTGTTCTACCGGCTCATTTCCCGGCGCCTCCCCGAGGCCACGGCCAAGCGCCTCAGGTGGCAGCGTGCCCGGACCCTCGGTTAGCGGAACCGGGGATCCGTCCGGCCACGCTACGCCCGCGCCCCACCCGGCACGAGAAGCCCGCGCAGCGTCTGGATGGTATCGGCCTCCGCCGCCGTTTTGTCGTCCCGGTAGCGCTTCACCCTGGCGAACCGGAGGGCGATTCCGCCGGGATAGCGCGAGGACTGCTGCACACCGTCGATGGCGATCTCCACCACGGTGACAGGCTCCACCCAGACGGTGCCCGCCGTGCGCCGCACCTCGAGCTCCTGGAACGTCTCCGTCTGCCAGCGCAGCAGCGCGTCGGTGAGGCCCTTGAACGTCTTGCCCACCATCACATAGCCGCCGGGTTCACCGAACTCGCCGGCGGGGTCCAGGGCACCGAGATGCACATTCGACAGCAACCCGGCGCGCCGGCCCGAACCCCACTCGCAGGCGAGAACCACCAGATCGTAGGTCAGCACCGGCTTCACCTTGATCCAGTTCGAACCACGCCGGCCGGCAGCGTAGGCCGACCCCACCGCTTTCACCACCACGCCCTCATGACCCGCCGCGAGCGCCTCGCGGGACACTCGTTCGGCCACAGCGGCGTCCGCCGTGATCTCTCCCGGAATCCGGTAGTCGGGGGCGATGCGCCCGAGCAGGCCGAGGCGCGTGGACAGCGGCTCATCGAGCAGGTCGCGCCCGTCGAGGTGCAGGACGTCGAAGAACCACGGATGGAGCACCGCCGTCCGCGCAGCGTCCGCCCCGAAACGCGACATGGTTTCCTGGAAAGGCCGCGGACCGCCGTCCTCGTCGAGGGTGAGGGTCTCGCCGTCGAGAATCACATCCTGCACGGGCAGCCCGCGCACCACCTCCACCACCTCGGGCAGCCGGTGGGTCACCTCGGCCAGGGTGCGGGTGAAGATGCGGACATTCCCGCCGAGGCGATGCACTTGGATGCGGGCGCCGTCGAGCTTGTATTCCACGGACGCTTCCCCGGTAACCTCCAGCGCCTCACTGGTGCTGGCCGCGGTGGCGGCGAGCATGGGCAACACGGGGCGCCCGACGACGAGGCCCACGGCGTCCAATTGGGCTGCGGTGCCCGTGATGGCCAGCAGAGCCGTCCCGCCGAGATCCCCCGACAGCATGGCCGCGCGGCGGACTGCGTCCACCGGCTTGTCGGCGGCGCGGGCTACCGCGTCCGTCAGCACCCCCTCCAGGGCACCGGTGCGCAGCTCCCCCAGCAGCACCCCGGCGATGAAGGCCTGCTCACCTTCGGTGGCCGCCGCCGTGAGCCCCCGGAGGGTCGAGGCACGCTCCGCGGCTGACCCCGCGCCGCCCGCGGCGAGCAGCCGATCCAGGGCGGCGTCAAGATCGGACACGGTAAGGCCCGGTTCGGTGGCCGGTTCACCCATGGCCGCCGACATGCCGCGCCAACCGACGCCAACCCTGCCCTGGCGCGGCCGGGCCGTCAGCAATCCGACCACGGTGGGGATGTCCCCCGGTTCGAGGCGGCGCAGGAGGTCAGCCAGTGCTTCGACCTTCGCGAGCCGGGAGCGCGTGGACGTGACGGCCTGGGTTGTTCTCACGAGCTCATCGAGCAGCATGGCAACAGTCTGCCACGGCCGCCGGGTCTGGACAGCGCGGGAACACCGTTCCAGACTTGGTGGATGGGTATCATCGTCGCTAACCTGTTCATCACCCTCGACGGCGTCTACCAGGCGCCCGGCGGCCGCGAAGAAGACCCGGAAGGCGGTTTCGCCTATGGGGGATGGCAGGCCCCGGTGTCCGACGAGGAGGCCGGCGCGGCCATCGGCGAGGAAATCAACCGGATCGACGCCCTGCTCCTGGGACGTAAGACCTACGATATCTTCGCCGCCTACTGGCCCCACCAGACCGACGAGATCGGCGGCATCCTCAACCGCGTGCCAAAGTTCGTTGTTTCCAGCACTCTGACGGAGCCGGGCTGGGCGGGCACCACCGTGCTGCCGGATGCCGCGGCCGCGGGCCGGCTCCGCGAGGAATACGGCCAGGTGCACATGTTCGGCAGCGGCGCCCTCATCCGTTCACTGCTCGAGGCTGACGTGCTGGACCGCCTCCACCTCTGGCTTTATCCGGTCACCCTGGGGCAGGGCAAGCGCCTCTTCGATGCCGGGACCATCCCCGCCACCTTCCGCCTCGCGGAGCCGGCCCGCTCCTTCCCGAAGGGTGCGGTGTCACTGGTCTACGAACGCGCGGGCGGCGTCGAGACGCGGGACATGGCGGCCACTTAAGGGCCGCCGCCGCGGGTACACAAAAAACCGGCCCAGCCGAGGCTGGACCGGTTTTTGTATGACCATCAGCTAGTGGCTGTGGCCTGCGTGCTCGTCTTCTTCAGCGGGCTTCTCCACCACGAGGGTCTCGGTGGTGAGAACCAGCGCGGCGATGGAGGCCGCGTTGCGGAGGGCCGCACGGGTGACCTTGACGGGGTCGATGACGCCGGCACGGATCAGGTCTTCGTACTCGCCCGACTTGGCGTTGAAGCCGTTGTTGGTTTCGAGTTCGGCAACCTTGGCCGTGACAACGTAGCCGTCGAAGCCGGCATTCTGGGCGATCCAGCGCAGCGGCTGGACCAGCGCACGGCGGACAATGCCCACAGCTGCGGCGGCGTCGCCTTCGAGGGCCTGCACTGCGGAGTCCTCGTCGAGGGCCTTCAGCGCGTGGATCAGTGCGGAACCGCCACCGGCCACGATGCCCTCTTCAAGGGCGGCGCGGGTGGAGGACACGGCATCTTCGATGCGGTGCTTCTTTTCCTTCAGCTCAACCTCGGTGGCTGCGCCAACCTTGATCACGCCGATGCCGCCGGCAAGCTTCGCCAGGCGTTCCTGGAGCTTTTCCTTGTCCCAGTCAGAGTCGGTGCGGGTCAGCTCGGCGCGCAGCTGGGCAACCCGGGCTGCGACGTCTTCTGCGGAACCGGCGCCGTCAACGATGGTGGTGTTGTCCTTGGTGACCGTGATGCGGCGGGCGGTACCCAGCACCTCGAGGCCAACGGTGTCCAGGCTGAGGCCCAGTTCCGGCGAGACAACCTGCGCACCGGTGAGGGTGGCGATGTCCTGCAGCATGGCCTTGCGGCGGTCGCCGAAGCCCGGAGCCTTGACGGCAACCACGTTCAGGGTGCCGCGGATGCGGTTGACGATCAGGGTGGACAGTGCCTCGCCCTCGATGTCTTCGGCGATGATGAACAGCGGCTTGGAGCTCTGCAGCGCCTTCTCCAGCAGCGGCAGGAAATCCTGGACCGAGGAGATCTTGCCCTGGTTGATCAGGATGAGGGCGTCCTCAAGGACGGCTTCCTGGCGCTCGGTGTCGGTCACGAAGTACGGGGACAGGTAGCCCTTGTCGAACTGCATGCCTTCGGTGAGGACCAGCTCGGTCTGCGTGGTGGAGGATTCCTCGATGGTGATCACACCATCCTTGCCGACCTTGCCGAATGCCTCGGCGAGGAGCTCGCCGATTTCGTCACTCTGGGCCGAGATGGCGGCCACGTTGGCGACCTGGGTACCCTCAACCGGGCGTGCGTTCTCCAGGAGGCGGGCAGCAACGGCTTCAACGGAAACCTCGATGCCGCGCTTGATCTGGCCCGGCGCGGCGCCGGCAGCAACGTTGCGCAGGCCTTCCTTGACCAGGGCCTGGGCCAGCACGGTGGCCGTGGTGGTACCGTCGCCGGCAACATCGTTGGTCTTGGTGGCTACTTCCTTGGCCAGCTGGGCGCCAAGGTTCTCGTACGGGTCATCAAGCTCAACTTCGCGGGCGATGGTGACGCCGTCGTTGGTGATGGTGGGTGCTCCCCACTTTTTGTCGAGGACAACGTTGCGGCCGCGGGGGCCGAGCGTCACCTTGACAGTGTTGGCGAGCTTATCAATGCCGGCTTCAAGCGACCGGCGGGCAGCGTCATTAAACGCAAGCTGCTTTGCCATGGTTTTGTCCTTTCAAGACAGAACCCCGTGCAGCTGACCAGCGGAATGCATGGTCAGCGGCACGGGGATCCAAAAGAGTTACTTTACGACGATCGCCAGAACGTCGCGGGCGGAGAGCACGAGGTACTCGGTGCCGCCGGTCTTGACTTCGGTTCCACCGTACTTGGAGTAGATAACAACGTCGCCAACAGCAACGTCCACCGGAACGCGGTGGCCGTCTTCGAAGCGGCCGGGGCCTACTGCAACAACTTCACCCTCCTGCGGCTTCTCCTGTGCGGAGTCCGGGATAACCAGGCCGGAAGCCGTGGTCTGCTCGGCTTCGAGCGGGCGGACAACAATACGATCCTCAAGAGGCTTAATAGAGACCGACACTCGGACCTCTCCTTCTACGTCAGCAAAATTCATGGACAGTTGAGCTGCTTCGCCGTGGCTGGCAAACCGTCGTCGCGGTGCCGGCAGCAGCCTGGCGGGCCGCTCTTCATGTGTTAGCACCCTCCTAGGGAGAGTGCTAATGACGACTCTATGTATTCGTTAGCACTCGGTCAAGGCGAGTGCCAGAATTACGTCCTCGGTGGACAAGTTCGACGCTTTCAATCCACACCCGGTCCCGCAGACCCGCACCGACCGTCCTACGTGATGGCGGCCCAGGTTCGGATAATGGCCTGATGGACAGTAACAGCACCCCCAGCCCATCCGACGGCGCTCCGTCACCGCTGCCGCCAGCATCATTCCCGTCCAGGATGGCCCTGCTCTGGACGGACAGCCTGGGCAGGGCCGCGGTCCGCTCCATCCAGGTACTGGCCGTGGGCGCGGTGGCCTGGGCTGCGGTCGCGGCCGCAACCCGCGTCCCGCTGGTCACCACTCCTGTTCTGATAGCCCTGATCCTGGCGTCTGCCATGGCACCCGTGGTCCGCTGGCTCGCAGGCCACGGCTGGCCGCGTGCCCTGGCCGTCCTCTCCTCGTTCCTGGTGATCCTCGCCGTCGCAGCCGGAGTGATCGGGGGAATCGTGACTCTGGTCCGGCAGCAGTCCAGCGCTCTTGCCGTCCGCGCCGAAGCGGGCATCGCGGAGCTCCAGAAGACCATCACCACCGGCCCGCTGCCCTTCTCCAGGGACCAGATCAATGCTGCCCAGAGTGAATTCCAGAAGTTCCTCTCCGGCGGAAGCCTGGGAGCCGATGCCCTCACGGGCCTGAGGACGGCCGGGGAGATAGCCGCCGGCACCGTCCTCACAGCCGTGATCCTGTTCTTTTTCCTCAAGGACGGAGAGAGGATCCGGAACTTCCTTATCGGGTTCCTTCCGGCCGCCCGCCGCGGCACCGCGCACCTGGCTGCCGAACGCAGCCTCCTGGTGCTGGGCGGGTATGTGCGTGGAACCTTGATCATCGCCGCGATCGATGCCGTCATGGTCCTGGCGGGATTGCTGATCCTGCGCGTTCCCCTGGCACTGCCCCTGGCGGCGGTGGTCTTCCTCGGCGGGTTTGTGCCCATCATCGGGGCCACCGCAGCCGGCAGCCTGGCGGTCCTCGTGGCCCTGGTGGAAAACGGCCCCGTGCCTGCGCTGCTGGTGCTGATCATCCTGGTGGTGGCCAACCAGTTCGAACACCACATCCTGCAGCCGTTCTTCATGGGCAGGGTGCTGCGGATCCACGGGCTGGTGATCATTCTTGCCCTGGCGGCAGGGGCAACCCTGGCCGGCGTCATCGGCGCCTTGCTCGCGGTGCCGCTCACCGCCGTCGGCTGGACCATCTACCGGACGCTGGCGGGGAACCGGGCCACAGGCCAGGAGCAGGACTAGAACTCGGTGGTACCGCGCAGCCGGCGCGGGCGGCCGTCCGGATCAACGATGAACCGGTTGATCGGGAGCGCCCAGCGGCGCTGACGGGGAGAGACCGGCTCCGGAGTATGACGGCGCACCTGCCCGGCCGGACGGGGCCCGCGGCGGCCGGCCCGGTGCCATTGATCAAGGGCGTCGGCGGCGGCATCCCAGAGCCTGAGAGCGGACGCCGGGTCCTGGAGTTCCGGATCGTCCTGGTCCCGGCCCAGGTGTTCCGCCCAGAGCTCAAGCCGGAGCGACCGGGCCAGGGGCAGCTCCGTCTGCTGGCCGGCGCCGGTCCCGGAAAAGTCCCGGCTGTCCGCCGTTGTGTCGAGCACGGCGCAGGTCAGTTCGCTGTCGGTGGTCCAGGACCGGCGGTTGAAGTTATCCGATCCGCAAGTGAACCAGATGTCATCGATGATGCAGATCTTGGCATGGACATAAATGGGCGTGCCGGCACTGTTCTCCAGGTCGAACACCCCCACCCTGCCCGGCGCCGCCCTGCGCAGCATCCCGATGGCCCGCAGTTGCCCGAGCCGCCTGGGCGGGCCTCCGAGACGCCCGTCGGAGTCCGGGAACTTCGGCACCACGATGATCACGTTCAGCCCGGGGTTCCGCTTAAGGGCATCAGCGATGCCCGCTGCCACCTCCGTCGACCACAGGTGCTGATCCTCGATGTAGATCAGCGAACGGGCGCGGGCGAACGCTTTCGCATAGGCGCGCGCAATGCTTCGCTCGCCGAAAGGCGCGAACGGGAACGGCGGCCGCTTCACCCCGTAGGTCCGCAGCAGCTGCACCGAGTGCGGGCCGGCAGGCGGCGGGGGCGGTGCAGCCTCCGGGAGCGGCTCGGGATGCCGTGGCATACGGGCCAGGCGTTGCAGCAGCATCCGGTATGGAGTGCGCCGGTCCAGGGGGTGCGGATCGTTCCACCGTTCGGCGAAGACTTCCAGCACATCAGCCACCACCGGCCCGCGCAGTTCGAGGGCGGCATCGTGCCACGGAGGCCGCTTCCCGTACCGCGAGTCCATGCTGACCGCTTGCGGATCTCCCTGATGCCGGGCATCATCCCGGCGGCTGTGGGAATGGTCCAGGCCGCCCACGAACGCGACGTCCCGGGACGGATTGTCGCGGTGGGATGACGACGAGTTTTTGGTGGTGCGATCCGAACATCCGTACCCGTTGGTCCAGCAGCACCTCGCCGCCGGCGTCGTTGATTTCACGGCCCAGAAGCTCGTTTGACCGGCCGCTGATCGGGGCTGACACGCGTTCGCCGTGGGATCGCCAGACGAGGCCCCGCACCTCCACCCCTGCACGGGCCAGCCGCGCCAGCAGGTCGCCGATCGACGGCCCGCCGGCCAGCAGTTGCTCGTCGGCGTCGCCCCGCCAGTCGGTAAACCACACACGGTCTCCGGCCTGCAGGGCCGTCAGTTCCTCATGCAACCGGGCGAAGTAGGTGGCCCCGTGAATGAGGGGCCGCACGAGGTTGCCCTCCGACCAGGACGGCGATGCCGGTCCGCCGGCCTGCACGGCTGAGTACGGGTTTCCCCGCTCGGCCCGGCTCAGGAACCACGTACCGGAATCGCTGTCCATCAAGGCTCCTTCGTCCAGGCCATGCCGCTAGTGTCCGGTCTTCAAAGTAGCTTATGCCCGTGCAGGATTGCCGTTAGTGTCGTAACTGACCGGGAGATCCGGCCGCACGATGTCCTCCCGAAACCGACGAAGCCCTGAACAATGACTCTCCTGGGAACGGAGCTATTTCATGTCTGAGCACAGCAACACCACGTCCCGGCCCGCCGTCGGCAGCGTCCCTTTGCCGGGTTCGGAACGTCCGCCCGCCGAACGGATCCAGGCCGCGCACGGTCCCGCCGATCCTTCCCGCAGGATTGAGGTGACCGTGATCCTGCGCCGTCGGGAACCGCTGACGCAGATGCCTGCCGAACCGATGTCCCGCGGGGAGCTCGCAGCCGGCCATGGAGCCGCCGCCGCGGATCTGCGGCTTGCCACCGACACGTTCACCCGGCTCGGAGCCGAAATCCTCGACGCCGACCCTGCCGCCCGCCGGTTGCGGCTGGCCGGAACCGTCGAACTGCTGAGCCGTATCTTCGGCACCAGCCTGGAGGAAGTGACCAGCAGTGGCCCCCACGGTCACGACGTCACCCACCGGCACCGGACCGGAAGCCTGACAATCCCGGCGGAACTGGAGGGAATCGTTACCGCGGTGCTGGGCCTTGATGACCGGCCCCAGGCGCGTGCCCAGTTCCACGCCATCCCGCTGACCGCCGCCCGCACCAGCTACACCCCGCCCGAGCTGGCACGGATCTACAACTTCCCGGCCGGAGCGGACGGCAGCGGCCAGGGCGTGGCCATCATCGAACTCGGCGGCGGCTTTGGCCAGGATGACCTGGACACCTATTTCGCAGGTCTGGGAATCACCGGACCCCGCATCACCGCCGTTGGCGTCGACGGAGCCGTCAACCATCCCGGGCAGGACCCCACCGGGGCAGACGGGGAAGTGCTGCTCGACATCGAAGTGGTCGGCGCGCTGGCCCCGAAGGCGGACATCCTGGTCTACTTCGCCCCGAACACCGACGCCGGGTTCCTGGACGCCATCATCAACGCCTCCCATGCCACCCCGACGCCGGCGGCGATCAGCATCAGCTGGGGCCAGAGCGAGGATGCCTGGACCGAGCAGGCCCGGACAGCCTTTGACCAGGCCCTGGCCGACGCTTCAGCCCTTGGTGTTACCGTCACAGCTGCGGCCGGGGACAACGGAAGTAGCGACGGCGCGACGGACGGCAAAGACCACGCCGATTTCCCGGCCTCCAGCCCGCACGCGCTGGCCTGCGGCGGAACCCGCCTCGACGCGGACACGGCCACCGGAACGATCAGCTCCGAAACCGTGTGGAACGACGGGCCGCACTCAGCCACAGGAGGTGGTTACAGCGACACTTTCCCGGCCCCGGCCTGGCAAAACGGGCTGGCAGCCCGCACCCGCCGCCACAATCCGGCGCCCAAACCCGCCCCGGGGAGCCATGGCCGCGGGGTCCCGGACGTCAGCGGTGTCGCTGACCCGCAGACGGGCTACAAAGTCAGAGTGGAAAGCAAGGACATGGTCATCGGCGGAACGAGCGCCGTCGCACCCCTCTGGGCTGCACTGATTGCGCTGCTTGCCCAGTCAACCAACCGGCACTTCGGGCAGATCCAGCCCCTGCTCTACAGCCGAAAGGCCGGGTTCCGTGACGTCACCTCCGGAAACAACGGCACCTACCAGGCAGCTTCCGGCTGGGATCCGTGCACCGGTCTCGGCAGCCCCGACGGGACGGCCCTGTTGGCGGCCATCACTTCCGGCCACTGACCGGGCAAGTTGTTCGCGGGGCGCCGGACCGCCTACCGGCCGGCGAGGTCCTCGAAGTCCACGTCCTCGTCGCCGTCGTCCCCTTCATCAGCGGCGCCCCGGTTGAGGTACAGGATAACGGAGCCGCCCGCGGCAGCGAGCAGCGAAATCACCAGCAGGATGATGCCGCCCACGCGGGCCCCGGAGTAAAGGTCCCGGATCTGCCGGGCTTCGTCGGTGGCGTCCTGGATGTCCTTGCCGCCCACGGAATAGACGGTGGCGTTAAAGGTGTCCAGGAAGAAGATGATCACCAGCAGGGCGATGCAGACGACGGCGATTGCGGCTCCGGCGATCAGGGCGGGGCGGGCAATCTTCACCAGGTCCGTGCGGTTGTTTCTGGGTGGTCCGGACGGCTGGGTGCCTGCACTGTCTTCCATAGCTTCAACCCTAGCCGGAACCGCGGCTTGGCCACCTCCACTAGGCTTGAACCCATGTCTCAAGCACCGCAGGACCAGATTGCCCCACTCCTGACCAGCGAGGGTTGGGAGCTGTTGGCGTCCCTGGGTCCGTACCGCGAGGACGAGGCGTTCGAGCTTAATTCGACCCTCCGCAAGGCCGGGCACTCCCCCGAACTCGTCTCGGCCGTGCTCACCCAGTCCAGGCTGCGCACCAGGGCAGAGGCCAAGTTCGGCGAGTTCGCCCGCAGCATGCTCTTCACGCAGGCCGGCCTTGAACAGGCAACCCGCCTCAACGTGGCCGCCCGGCACGCGGAACGATTCGCGCAGGCGGGAATCCGCCACGTGGCGGACCTCGGCTGCGGCCTGGGAGCGGACGCCCTGGCCCTGGCGTCGATGGACCTCACGGTCACGGCAGTGGAGATGGACGAGACCACGGCCGCCTGCGCCACGGTCAACCTCATCCCGTTTCCCAACGCCACGGTGGTGCATTCCGACGCCACCGCTGTTTCTTTGGACGGGATCGACGGCGTCTGGCTGGATCCCGCCCGCCGGACCACGTCCACGTCGGGGACCAAGCGGATCTGGGATCCTGAGGCGTTCTCGCCGCCGCTGTCCTTCGCGGAATCGCTCGCCGCCACCGGACGTGCGGTGGGCGTCAAAATGGGTCCCGGCATGCCGCACGACTCGGTCCCCGCCGGCTGCGAGGCACAGTGGGTGTCCGTGGGCGGCGACGTCACCGAGGTGAGCCTCTGGTTCAATTCCGTGAGCCGGCCCGGTGTCCGGCGCGCCGCCCTGCTGCTCGGGCCGCAGGGCGCGGCCGAGATCACCAGCGCCGAGGATTTCGACGGCGGCCCCACCGCCCCGGTCGGTCCGGCAGAGGGCTACCTGTACGAACCCGATGGTGCGGTGATCCGCGCCGGCCTGGTGGCCGACGTCGCGCTTGAACTCGGCGGGCACCTGCTGGACGAGCACATCGCCTACATCTGCGCCCCCGGCCTGCGGGACACACCCTTCGCCCGCGCCTACAGGATTCTGGAGGTGATGCCCTACAACGTCAAGGCGCTCAAGGGCTGGGTCAGGGACAACGGCATCACGGTGCTGGACATTAAAAAGCGCGGCATGTCCGTCACGCCCGAAGAAGTACGGAAGCAGCTGCTCGCCGGCAACAAGGGCGGTCACAAGGGCGGCGGCAGGGGCGCGGCCAAAACAGCCACCCTGGTCCTGACCCGGATCGGCGAGGACCGGGTGGCCATCTCGGTGGAGCCCGTCTGAGGCTGTCCTACTGGGCGCGCATGAAGTCCTCGGCGGCCCGGACCTGCTCGTCGGTGGGACGCACTCCGGTGTAAAGCACAAACTGCTCAAGCGCCTGGATGGTGGCCACCTCTGCGCCGGTGATGACCCGTTTTCCGGCGGCCCGCGCGGCCTTGATCAGCGGCGTCTCGGCCGGCAGCGCCACGACGTCGAACACCACCTTGGCAGCGGCAATGGTCTCCTCCGGGAAGGACAGCGAGCCAGAGTCGGGGCCACCCTCCATACCGATGGGAGTGACGTTAATGATCACGTCCGCCGTGCCGCCGTCGAGCGCTGCCCGCCACTGGAAGCCATACTGTTCAGCGAGCGCGCGCCCGGTGGTTTCATTGCGGGCGATGACGGTGACGTCGGTGAATCCGGCGTCGCGCAGTGCTGCGACGGTGGCCTTGGCCATCCCGCCGGCGCCCTGGACCAGCACGGAATAGTCCGTGGGCACGGCGTTGGTTTTCAACAGCTGTTCAATGGCGGTGTAGTCGGTGTTGTAGGCCTTGAGGTGGCCGTTCGTGTTCACGATGGTGTTGACCGAGTCGATGGCTTTGGCGGAAGGATCCAGCTCGTCCACGAGGGCCATCACGTCCTCCTTGTAGGGCATGGACACGGCGCAGCCCCGGATCCCCAGGCCGCGGACGCCGGCGATCGCCTGGGCCAGGTCCGTGGGGGCGAAAGCCTTGTAGATCCAGTTCAGGTTCAGCTGTTCGTAAAGGTGGTTGTGGAACCGGGTCCCGTTGTTGCTGGGACGGGCCGAGAGCGAGATGCAGAGGGTC
Organism: Pseudarthrobacter naphthalenicus; assembly: GCF_029076445.1. GTDB lineage: Bacteria > Actinomycetota > Actinomycetes > Actinomycetales > Micrococcaceae > Arthrobacter > Arthrobacter naphthalenicus. Next base: position 224,531 of record NZ_JARESG010000001.1, on the reverse strand, counting down.
ATGTCTTTATTCAGAATGGGCACGTCACCATTAAACGCGTTCCCCAAGTAATAAACGCGTTCCCCAAGTAAGTAGCGCCAATTGTCGTTTTGAGCACCCAAAACGTCAGTTGGCGCTACTTAGTTGGGGTTAGGGGCAGCCCGTGCCTGCCGGGAAGCTTCCGACGGCGGCAGGCAGCTTCCCGGGGGCGGCCGCGTTGCCCGCAAGTACGGCAGCCAGCGCGTCGAAGGCGCCCTGGCTCCGGCCGTAAAGGGCCACCTTCACCGGCGCGGCGGAGCCCGCCAGCGGCCACGGCGCATCGAGAGTCACGGCAATATCGCCCCCTGCGGGCCGTCCCCCGTTGCCGATGAGCGTGACCAGGGGGCCCCGGCCGATGCTGAGCCCGGCCTTCGCGGCGGCAGCGGCGAACCGTGCCCGGTCCTGGTCCGAACCCCCGGCAATCCGGACGCCTGCGGGCGCGACGGGCCCCCCGCACGGCCCGGACACCATGGTGATGGCGCCCGCGGACACCCGGGCTGACATGTCGCCGCTGCTGCCGGGACCGGCTCCCGGCAGCGCCCCCGGAGAGGAAGCGGTCCGGCCGCGCCAGGTCATCATCGTGGCCACCCGCGTTGCCGCCTCGTCCAGCCTGGCCGCCGGCACCCGTCCGGCGGCCACGGCAGCCACAATGGCGGCGTGCGCCTGCCCCACGTCGGCGGGCATCAGCAGCAGGTCCGCTCCGGCGGCCAAGGCAATCGGAGCAGCGGAACCGCCGGGATATTGCTTCTGGATGGCGCCCATGTTCAGGGCGTCCGTCACCGCGACACCCTTGAAGCCCATGCCGCGCAGGGTCGCGTACGTCGGTGCTGATAACGACGCCGGGACGCCGGGTTCCAGCGCAGGCACGGCGATGTGCCCCGTCATGACGATCGGCACACCGGCGGCGACGGCGGCGCGGAACGGCTTCCAGTCGCGGGCCTCGAGGTCGGCGATGGAGGCCGGCTGCACTGGGAGGGCCTGGTGCGAGTCCACGGTGACCGAGCCGTGGCCCGGGAAGTGTTTGATGACGGGCAGGACGTTGGCTGCCTGCATGCCCTGGGAGAACGCCACGGCCAGCTGCCCGGCCTGCTCCGGGTTGCCGGACATGGACCGTGCTCCGATGGTGGGATCCGCCGGCCCGATGGTGACGTCCGAACTGGGGGCGAAGTCCAGGTTGAACCCCAGCGGCGCGAGCTCGGAAGCCATCGCCGCGCCGGCGTCCCTGGCAAGGGGCATGCTGCCCGCGGCGCCGTAACTCATGGGCGTGGGCCATTCGGTCAGCGGGGCGCCCAGCCGGGTCACGATCCCGCCCTCCTGGTCCACGCCGATGAGCCCGGGCCATGGCCTGCCGTCGGCGCGGGCAGCCTGTGAGAGGCGTTGGTTCACCGTGGTCATGCCTGCCGGGTTTGCCAGGCCGTTGGCGTCGAGGGGAACGTTGTCGCCCATGATGATGGAACCGGCGAGGTGGAGGCGTTCAATGGTGGCGGCCTGGGCTGCAGGATCAGGCCCCGTGTAAAGGGGCATCAGCACCTGCCCGGCCTTCTGTTCCACAGACATAGCCGCCACGGCAGCGGCGGCAACGTCAAAGTCCCGCTGCTCCGGGCCCCACCCCAAGGGTGCCAGCTGAGGGTCAGGTGACGGCGATGCTGAAGGAGGTGCCGTCGTCGGAGGTTCCGAGGCGGAAGGGGACCCTGCAGCGGACTCCGGGCCGGATCCTGAAACTTCCGGTGCCGCGGCCGGGCCGGCGGCACAGGCAGCCAGCGCGGCGGCAGCGGCTGCCGCCATGAAGAAGAGGGTAGTTTTGTGAATACTGTCACGGGTCCGTACGAACAAAGCCATTAGGTCGATGCTACCCCTGCACTAGACTTGAACGCGGCGCGCGGCCACGGACAACCGAACAGTTAGGAACGCATTTGAAGATTGATTTCGCTTCATCGAAGCAATCAACTCTTGGTGTGGAATGGGAGCTGGCCCTGGTCAACGGCCAGACCGGCGAACTGGCATCGGTGGCTAACGAGGTGCTCCGCGGCGTTGCAGCCAAACATCCCGAACTGAACGAAGATGACGAGCATCCCCACATCAAGCAGGAACTGCTGCTGAACACGGTGGAACTGGTCACGGGGATCTGCGAGACCGCCGCCGAAGCCAAGGAGGACCTCAGCAAGTCCCTGGCAGCCGTCCGCGAGATCACCGATCCCATGGGCGTTGAGGTCTTCTGCGCAGGCAGTCACCCGTTCAGCCCGCCGCAGCTGCAGCCGGTAACGGACAAGGCCCGCTACGCCAAGCTGATCGACCGGACGCAGTGGTGGGGCCGGCAGATGGTCATTTACGGCGTGCACGTCCATGTGGGCCTGGACCGGCGCGAAAAAGCCCTGCCCGTGCTGGATGGCCTGGTTAACTACTTCCCGCATTTCCAGGCGCTCTCGGCGTCGAGCCCGTTCTGGGGCGGTGAGGACACCGGCTACGCCTCCCACCGCGCCCTGATGTTCCAGCAGCTTCCGACGGCGGGCCTGCCGTTCCAGTTCCGCTCCTGGGAAGAATACGAGTCCTACGTCCAGGACATGTTCACCACCGGCGTAATCGACGCACTGTCCGAAATCCGCTGGGACATCCGGCCTGTCCCGAACCTGGGCACCATTGAGATGCGCATCTGCGACGGCCTGGCCACGCTGGAGGAAGTGGGCGCCATCGCCGCCCTCACCCAGTGCCTCGTGGACGAGTTCTCCACCACCCTGGACAACGGCGGGACCATCCCCACCATGCCGCCGTGGCACATCCAGGAAAACAAGTGGCGGGCCGCCCGCTACGGCATGGAAGCCATCATCATCCTCGACGCCGCCGGCAATGAGATGCTGGTCACCGACCACCTGATGGAAACCCTGAACCGGCTCGAGCCGGTGGCCGCCAAGCTTGGCTGCCCGGATGAACTGGCCGACGTCGAGAAGATCATCCAGCGGGGCGCCGGCTACCAGCGCCAGCGCCGCGTCGCCGCCGAGCACGGCGGGGACCTGCGGGCCGTGGTGCTGGACCTCGTGAAGCAGATGCGGAACGGCCCCACGGCCTGACCCGCCTCAGCCCTGCCGAAACGGGGCACTTCGACACAGACACGCCGGCCGTCGTCGTGATGTGCGACGCCGGCACGCCCAAAGTGCCCCGCGAAGGTTCCCCTGGCTTCGAACACCAACCTGCCTCAGGCCGGGAGGGACACCGCGGTGACCGGCATGGAGGAGTCCGGGGCGAAGCGGATGCCGCTCGGTCCGATTCCGGCCATCACCAGCTGCGCACCCAGGGCCGCCACCATGGCCCCGTTGTCCGTGCACAGGTCCAGCGGCGGCACGTGAAGCCGGATGCCGGCGGACGCACAGCGCTGGCCCGTGAGCTCGCGCAGCCTTGAGTTGGCCGCCACTCCCCCGCCCAGCAAGACATCCTTGATGCCGTGTTCGCGGCACGCCAGCACGGCCTTGGAGGTAATCACATCCACCACCGCCTCCTGAAAGGCAGCGGCGATGTCCGCCACCGGGACCTCCTCGCCGCGGGCCTCGAACTGCTCCACGCAGCGCGCGACGGCGGTCTTGAGTCCGCTGAAGGACCAGTCGTAGCGGTGCGGGCCGGGTTCCTCGGCGGTGCCCATGTACTTGGGCTGGCTGAGCCCCCGCGGGAACCTGATGGCTTTGGCGTTGCCGGTGCGGGCCAGCTTGTCGATCGCAGGGCCGCCCGGGTAACCCAGGCCCAGGATGCGCGCCACTTTGTCGTAGGCCTCGCCGGCGGCGTCGTCGATGGTTGAGCCGAGGAGCTGGACGTCGTCCGTGATGCTGTTGATCTTCAGGATCTCGGTGTGGCCGCCCGAGACCAGCAGGGCGCCAAGGTTCCCGGGGAGGCGCGGGGCACCTGCGGCGCCGTCCGGCCCGGAAGCCGGGATCCCGCCGTCGCGCACTGCTTGGTTGGCGCTCCCGGTTATCTTGGCATTCCCGGTTGTCTTGGCACCGTCCAGCAGCCCGACGCCCACATGTGCCACCAGGTGATTGATGGCGTAGAGCGGTTTGCCGGTGGCCAGGGCCAGGGCCTTCGCGGCGCAGACGCCCACCATCAGCGCACCGGCGAGCCCGGGGCCGGACGTGACAGCGATGGCGTCCACATCCTCCAGGGTCACACCCGCGTCGGCGAGCGCCTGGCGCAGCGTGGGGACAAAGGCGTCAAGGTGGGCGCGCGAGGCGATCTCCGGGATCACTCCGCCGAAGCGCACATGCTCGTCCATCGAGGAGGACACGGTGTTGGTGAGCAGGGTGGTGCCGCGGACGATGCCCACGCCGGTTTCGTCGCAGGAGGATTCGATGCCCAGCACCAGGGGCTGCGAGCCGTTCATGCCTGTCCTGCTTCCGTTGTAGGGGCTTCCGTTGTAGGGGCTTCCGTCGAGGGGGCCAGCTGCAGCCGCATGATGAGGGCGTCCACGCCGTCGCGGTAGTACTTGCGGCGTATGTGGATCTGTTCGAAGCCGAACCGCACGTACAGCTGCTGCGCCCGCGGATTGTCCTCGCGGACCTCCAGCAGGACATCGGCCGCCCCGCGCCGGCGGGCCTCATCAATCAACCGGGTCAGGAGGGCCGAACCGATCCCGCGCCCTTCGAATTCAGGCACGACGGCGATGGTCTGGACGTCCGCGATGGGCTCGATGCACATCAGGCCGGCGTAGCCCACAATCGCGCCGCCGCTTTCCGCCACCACGTAGCGGCGCGTTTCGGGCTGGGTCAGTTCCGCCAGGAACATCTCCAGCGGCCAGGCATCGGCCGGGAACAGCCGCTGTTCCAGGGCATTAACGGCGGAGACGTCGTCGAGGGTCATGTCGCGGAAGGCCACGGCGCCGGCGCCGGAAGCGCTGGTGGGCGTGCTCACAGCGCCCGCTTCCGCGGCCCGGGGACCTGGGCGTCGGATTCCCGCAGGTACAGCGGGGTGGAGTCCAGCAGGTCAGCGCCGGACGCGAGCCGGGCCAGGGCGAACTGGCCCAGATAGAGGGCGTCGGGCTGTTCCTTGCTAAAGCCGGGGTCAGCGCGGAGGACATCGCTGTAGAGCCCGGCGCCGGCCCCGTACGCAGGCAGGTCCGGCAGGTCCGCGGCGAAGCTGACGAGGGGCCCGTCTTCCAGCCGGGGCAGCTGCCCTTCCGCGAGGGTGTACCGGGCCCAGTAGACCTCTTTGCGCCGGGCGTCCGTGACCACGAGGAACTCGTCCGCGGCATCGGTGGACTCGGCGACCTCCAGGGCGACGGCGTCGAGGCTCATCACCCCGTACAGCGGCCGGTCCCAGACAAACGCAAGGGTGCGCGCGGTGGCAATCCCGGAGCGCAGGCCGGTGAAGGGGCCCGGGCCCACGCCCACCACGATCGCGTCAATGTCCTGGCCGGTGACGCCGGCCGAGGACAGCAGCTCCTCAATGCCGGGCGCCAGGACTTCGGCGTGGCTGCGGGTGTCTTCCGTGGCGAAGCTGGCCACCACGCCTTCGAGGGCGTCGTCCGAGACAAGGGCGGCGCTGGCCACGGCGGAGGTGTCGATGGCAAGAATGAGCATCAGGGTGTCCCTTCAAAGTCGCCGCCGAGCACAGGCCGGGTGCTCCAGCGGGGACCGAAGCCGCGCAGCACTATGGTGCGGGGCTCGTCGTCGTCCTCGGTGTCAAAGTCCAGGATGTCGGTGTGGCCGGGGATGGGTTCCGAGGCGCCCACGGCGTCCAGTCCGATGGCGCGGTGCAGGTCCACTTCCAGCCGGCTCTCGCTCAGGTGCTCCACCCGGCCGCGCCCCCATTCCACCACCGTCACGGACGAGTCCATGGTGTTTTCCAGGTCAATGTCGTCAATTTCCGACGCCGACCCCAGCCGGTAGGCGTCCACGTGCACCAGGTCGGGACCGCCGGGCCGCGGGCCGTCCGGCAGGTTGGGATGGATGCGGACCAGCACGAAGGTGGGCGAAATGATGCCCGCCCGCACACCGAGGCCTTCGCCGAGCCCTTGGGTAAACGTGGTCTTCCCGGCACCCAGCTCGCCGGTCAGCACCAGCAGGTCCCCCGCCTGAAGCACCTTCCCCAAAGCCGCGCCGAGCGCGTGGGTCTGCTCCGCCGTCGTGACCCTGAGGGTCTGCTCCCAGCCGGGAAGCTCTGCTTGCGGGGACACGCTCACGGCGTGGCCTTCGGGGCTGAGTGCGGAGCGGGTGAATCCCCGACGGCGGGGCTTTCGTTGATGAACCGGCGCGGCACCCGGGGGCTGATCCGGGTCACGATCTCGTAGTTGTTGGTTCCGGCGGCGGCCGCCCAGTCGTCGGCCGTGGGTCCGTCGTCGTCCGCGTTGCCGAACAGCACCGCCTCGGCACCGAACAGGTCCGCCCCGGCGGCGCCGATGTTGCCGACGTCGATCACCATCTGGTCCATCGCGATCCGGCCCACCACCGGGTAGGTCCGCCCGGCCACCCGGACGGGGCCGCCGGTGGCCACCCGCGGCACGCCGTCCGCGTAGCCAAGCGGGATCAGGGCCAGGCTGCTGGGCCCGCTGGTGCGGTAGCGCAGGCCGTAGGAGACGCCCTGCCCGTCGGGGACGTCCTTGCACTGGGAAACCAGCGTCCTCAGCGTCATGGCGGGCCGGAGTCCCAGTTCGGCGGAGGTCTGGCCTTCAAAGGGGGACAGCCCGTAAATGCCCAGGCCCACACGGACCAGGTCGAAGTGGGTGTCCGGGCGGGACAGGGTGGCGGGGGTGTTGGCCAGGTGCCGCACTTCGGGGTCCACGCCGGCGTCTTCGGCTATGGCGAGCACCTCGCGGAAAGCGGCCAGCTGCTCGTCGGTTTCGGGCCGCTCGGGCTCATCGGCCACGGAGAGGTGCGAGAAGATGCCCACCACCCGCAGGAGCCCCTGGTCCTGGTACTCCATGGCCTCGCCCACCAGCTGGTCCCAGGACGCGAGGGTGGCGCCGTTCCGGCCCAGGCCCGTGTCCACTTTCAGGTGGATCCGGGCGGGGCGTTCCTGGTCGCGGGCGGCTGCGACGATGCGTTCGAGCTCCCAGCCGGAGCACCCGATATCGACGCCGGCAGCCACGGCCGCGGCGAAGTTGCTTTCGGTGGTGTGCAGCCAGGCCAGAAGCGGGGCGTCGATGCCTGCGGCCCGCAGTGCGAGGGCTTCGGAGATGTGCGCCACGCCCAGCCAGGAGGCGCCGGCTTCGAGGGCGGCCCGGGCCACCGGGACGGCCCCGTGCCCGTAGGCGTCGGCCTTGACCACGGCCATGACCTTGGCGGGTGAAGCCGCGCCGGCCAGCCGGCGGACATTGTGGCGGATGGCGTCCAGGTCGATTACGGCGGACCGCTCGTACAGCGGATCCTTTCCTGAGGACGCGCTGAAGTCACCGGTTGCTGCGGGGTAAGTCACCCTAGTGATTCTAGTGCGAGCGGCCCGGCAGCAAATTCCGGAGCGGTCATCGCCGTCGGCCCTCACGCATCCGAGAGGTGCGCGATGGTGGCACCGGCCCGGCGCTGCGCCGCCACCGGGACGTCGGCGACGATCTCCTCAAGGAAGCCGAAGCGGCGCAGCCACTGGCTGCTCTGGCGTTCCGGCCGGGCGTTGGCGCGTTTCCACCAGTCGGCGATGTCGCCCCAGCCGGGCGCCGCCAGCGAGCCGCCCACCTCCTGGACGGCCAGGGAGGCGCAGAGGTTCGCGAACCGGAGCCGGTTTCCCAGCGGCCAGCCGGCCAGGCTGCCCATGATGAACGCCGCGTCGAAGCAGTCGCCGGCGCCGGTGGGGTCAAAGGCGGTCACGGGCAGCGACGGCACCCACTCCTCCTCCCCCGTTTCGGAGTCCACCGCCATGGCACCCTGCGCGCCGAGCGTCACCACCGCCACGGGCACCCGGTCGGCCAAGGCGTACAGCGCGGACCACGGGTTGTCCTTCCCGGTGAAGGCCATCGCCTCGCGCTGGTTGGGCAGGAACGCGTGGAAGTACTGCAGGTTCTCCAGCCGGACCGGAGCCCATTCCCCGCTGGGGTCCCAGCCCACATCCCCGAACAGCTTGACCCCGGCCTGGTGCGCGGCCTTGGCCCACGGTTCGATTTCGAGGCCGAGTTCGGCGATGCCGGCGATCGCCGGCGGCGGCTGTCCGATCAGTTCGGAGGCCGTGACGGGCGCCGGGTGGCCGTGCGTCACCAGCGAACGGTCATGGTCGACGCTGAGCGAGACGGTGACCGGCGAATGCCACCCGGCCACGCGGCGCGACAGGCTCAGGTCCACGTGCTCCTGCCCGGCCAGGATCTTCCAGTTGTAGTCCCCGTAACCGTCGTCCCCGAAGGCGGCAGCGAGCCCCGTTTTCAGGCCCAGCCTCGCCGCGGCAATGGCCTGGTTCGCCACCCCGCCGGGGCAGCTGCCCATGCCTTCGCTCCAGATTTCGGTGCCGGGCTCGGGCGCGTGCGGCAGGCCGGTGAAGATGATGTCCTGGAAAACTGTGCCGGCCAGGATCAGGTCGAAGCCTCCGTCGGCCTGGTTGCGTACGGACGAAAGAGGATCGAAACGGCGGTCCGGTGTGGCGTCCATGTTCGGCAGACTACGCCCTGCCGCCGCGCCGCGGTAGGGGCACGGCAGCAGTTTGATGAAGCCGCCTAGACTGCTGACTATGCGGCTCATGATTGCCGGTGGCGGCGGATTCCGCGTGCCCCTCGTGTACCGGGCGCTGGCTTCGGGCCCCTTCGCGGGGCTGGTCAGCGAACTGGTGCTGTTCGACGTCGATCCCGCCCGGCTCAGTGCCATCGCCGCGGTCCTGCGGGCCATGCCCTTGCCTGACAAGCCAGCGTCCGACGGCGGTGCTCCTGCGGGTGCGCCGCCTCCTGCCGTCCGCACCACCACGTCCCTGCCGGACGCCCTGCGCGGGACGGACCTCGTGTTTGCGGCCATCCGGCCCGGCGGCACCGCCGGCCGGATTGCGGACGAACGCGTCGCCCGGGACCTCGGCCTGATGGGCCAGGAAACCACGGGCCCAGGCGGCATCTCCTACGCCCTGCGGACCATCCCGGAAATGCTGCACCTGGCCCGGCAGATGCGGGACCTCTGCCCGGACGCCTGGCTCATCAACTTCACCAACCCCGCCGGCATGGTCACCGAAGCCCTCGTGCCGGTCCTGGGCCGCAAGGTCATCGGGATCTGCGATTCCGCGGGCGGCCTGGTGCACCGGGCCGCCCGGGCTGCCGGCGTTTCCTTGCCGGACGGGAGGCTCGACGGCGTGGGCTACTGCGGGCTGAACCACCTCGGCTGGCTGTACCGGCTGGAGTCCGGAGGCCGCGACCTGTTACCCGGGCTGCTGGCCGATCCGGCCGCCCTCGCGTCGTTTGAGGAAGGCCGGCTCTTTCCCCAGCCGTTCCTGGCGGAGCTCGGCGCTCTGCCCAATGAATACCTCTATTACTACTACCAGCGGGACGCTGCTGCGGCGGCCATGCGCACCATGCCCGTCACCCGCGGGGAATCCATCCACCACCAGCAGGCCGAACTGTATCCCCGGCTTGCCGCCTCCGGCGCGGACGCGTACCGGCTGTGGGACGCGGCCCGGCGTTCCCGCGAGGAAGGCTACCTGGCCGAGGCCCGGACCCACGGTGAGCAGCGCGACGAAGCCGACCTCGCCGGCGGCGGCTACGAACGGGTCGCCCTGGCCGTGATGCGCGCGCTGGCTGGCGGCACCGCTGACGGGTCCGGCGGCCCCGGCACCGCCTCCGGCGGGCGCGCCACCCAACTGATCCTCAACACCCCCAACACCCTGCCCACTGCTCCTGCACAGGCGGACACACAGGCGGACACCCAGGCCGCCACCGCCGCAGGCACCCCTCCGCAACCCGCCATCCCGGGACTGCCCGCGGACGCCGTCGTCGAGGTCCCCTGCACGGTAACGCCGGACGGCGCGCTGCCGCTTCCCCAGTCGGCGCCGGGCCATGATCAACTCGCCCTGCTGCAGCGGGTCAAGCGGGTGGAGCAGCTCACGGTGCGGGCCGCGACGCAGGGCGACCGGGCTGCCGCCGTCGACGCTTTCAGCCGGCATCCGCTGGTGGATTCGGCCGTGCTCGGGGCGGCGCTGCTGGAGGGCTACGAGCGCGCCTTCCCCGGGCTGGGTGCACTCTGGCGGCAGGAGTAGTGTTTTACCGAATGGACAAGAGCCGGCCCGGGGATCCGCGCCGGAAGGGGAAGGAGGGGCCATGACACCGATCCGCAGGGTCGCGCTGCTGTCCCTCCACACCTCCCCCATGGAGCAGCCCGGCTCCGGCGATGCCGGCGGCATGAACGTTTACATCCGCGAACTGGCGTCGGCGCTGGCCGAGGCCGGCGTCGAAGTGGAGATCTTTACGCGGTCCACCTCGGCCAAGCAGCCCGCCGTCGAGCACCCCGACCCCGGCGTGTGCGTCCACAACGTGTTCGCGGGGCCGCAGCGGAAGATCCCCAAGGAGGAACTGCCGGCGCTGCTGCACACCATGGTGGCGGAGATCGAACAGATCCGGCAGCGCCAGCCGCACGGCCGTTACGACCTCATCCATTCGCATTACTGGGTGTCCGGGATCGCCGGCCTGGAACTCGCCGATCTCTGGGGCGTGCCGCTGGTCCACACGATGCACACCATGGCCAAGGTCAAAAACCTCCTGCTGCAGTCCGGCGAGCAGCCCGAGCCCCGCCGGCGCGAAGACGGTGAACACCGGATCGTCGACGGCGCAACACGCCTGATCGCCAACACCAGCGCCGAAGCCACGGAACTGGTCTCGCATTACGGCGCCGACCCCGACCGCATCGATGTGGCGCCGCCCGGCGTGGACCTCAGCACGTTCACGCCCGCCTTCCGCGCGCGCTCCCGGGCGGAGCACGGGGTCCCGCCGGAGACCTTCCACCTGGTCTTCGCCGGCCGCATCCAGCGCCTCAAAGGTCCGCAGGTCCTGCTCAAGGCCGCGGCCCTGCTGCGGAAGCGGCGGCCGGGAATCGACCTCCGGGTCACCATCCTCGGCGCGCTGAGCGGCAACAAGGACTTCAACCTCCGGCAGCTGATCACCGAGTCCGGAATGGACGACGTCGTGACGCACCTTCCGCCCGTGAACGCGGCCGAGCTGGCGTCCTGGTTCCGTGCGGCGGACGTTGTGGTGATGCCTTCCTACAGTGAGTCCTTCGGGCTGGTGGCCATCGAAGCGCAGGCGTGCGGGACCCCGGTGGTGGGAACGCGGGTGGGCGGCCTGCAGCGGGCCATCCACCATGGCCGGACCGGGCTCCTGGTGGACGGGCACCATGCCAAGGACTGGGCTGACGCGCTCGAAGCGATGTATGACGATCCGGACACCCGCGCCGACATGGGCCGGGCAGCCTCCATCGGGGCGGAGAACCTGGGCTGGAACCGTACTGCGGCCATCACGCTGGAGACTTACCATGCCGCCGTCGAGGACAAACTGGCGGGCCGTCCGGCACCGGCCGTTTCCGCGAGTGCGGCGGCCCCCGCCGTCGCGGTGCACTAAGGAGAACCCATGACTGGCCTGAAACCCCTGAGCGACCTCGAGATCGCGAGGCAGGCCATCATCCGGCCGATCGAGGAAATTGCGGCGGCGGCGGGCATCAACGGCGAGGCTCTGGAACTCTACGGCCGGTACAAAGCCAAGGTTGACCCGGCCCTGCTTACGGCCCCCCGGCCGGCCGGGCGGGTGGTGCTGGTCTCCGCCATGTCACCCACGCCCGCCGGGGAGGGAAAGTCCACCACCACGGTGGGGCTGGCCGATTCGCTGGCCCGGGCAGGGCACAAGGTGATGATCGCGCTGCGGGAGCCCTCGCTGGGGCCGGTGCTGGGCATGAAGGGCGGGGCCACCGGCGGCGGCTACTCCCAGGTGCTGCCGATGGACGAGATCAACCTGCACTTCACCGGCGACTTCCACGCGGTGACCTCAGCGAACAACGCCTTGATGGCCCTCGTGGACAACCACATCTACCAGGGCAACGAGCTGAACATCGACCCCCGGCGAATGACGTTCAAACGGGTGCTGGACATGAATGACCGCGCCCTCCGCGAAGTGATCATCGGCCTTGGCGGACCTACCCAGGGAGTCCCGCGCCAGGACGGGTTCGACATTACGGTGGCCTCGGAAATCATGGCGGTCTTCTGCCTGGCCGCGAACCTGGCGGACCTCCGCGAGCGGCTGGGCCGGATCACGTTCGGCTACACATACTCCCGGACCCCTGTCACGGTCGCGGACCTCGGTGTCCAGGGTGCGCTCACGTTGCTGTTGAAGGAAGCCATCAAGCCCAACCTCGTCCAGACCATTGCCGGCACGCCCGCGCTGGTTCACGGCGGTCCGTTCGCCAACATTGCGCACGGCTGCAATTCGCTGATCGCCACCCAGACGGCCCGGCGGCTCGCGGACATTGTGGTCACCGAAGCGGGCTTCGGCGCCGACCTGGGTGCGGAGAAGTTCATGGACATCAAGGCGCGGGTGGCTGATCTGGCCCCCGCCGCCGTTGTGCTTGTGGCAACTGTGCGCGCGCTCAAGATGCACGGCGGCGTGCCCAAGGACCGGCTCACGGTGCCCGACCTCGAGGCGCTGCAGGCCGGCGTCGTGAATCTCCGGCGGCACATCCATAACGTGGAGAAGTTCGGTGTCACCCCGGTGGTGGCCATCAACCAGTTCTCCTCCGACACCGCCGAGGAACTCGACTGGCTCCTGGAGTGGTGCGCGGCCGAAGGTGTGCAGGCCGCCGTCGCCGACGTCTGGGGGCGCGGCGGGGGCGGCGACGGCGGTGACGAGCTCGCCGCGAAGGTGGCGGCGGCGGTTTCCGCGCCGAGCAGTTTCCGGCACCTGTATCCGCTGGAGCTGCCTGTAGAAGAGAAGATCCGGACCATCGCGCAGGAGATCTACGGGGCCGACGGCGTGGACTTCTCCGTCCCGGCCCTGAAGCGGCTGGCCGACATCGAAAAGAACGGCTGGACCGGGCTGCCCGTCTGCATGGCCAAGACCCAGTACTCCTTCAGCGACGACGCGTCCCGGCTCGGCGCGCCGAAGGGCTTCACCATCCACGTCCGCGACCTCATCCCCAAGACCGGGGCCGGCTTTATCGTGGCGTTGACCGGAGCGGTGATGACCATGCCGGGCCTGCCCGCCGCCCCCGCCGCCATGCGCATGGACGTGGACGACGCCGGCAACCCGGTAGGCCTCACCTAACCCGACGCTCTCTCACTTAATGTGGGTTTTCCGGCAACCCTCTCTCACTTAATGCGGGTTTTCCGGCAACCCTCTCGCACTCCCCGGGCAGCCGCCGCCGCTGAGGACGGTCACCACGCCGCCGGGTGCCGCCGTCGGCCGTTGAAGGCTGTTAAAGCCAGGACGCTCCCCCACCTTTTGGTGAGAGAGCGTCCGGCAAAACCCCGCATTAACTGAGAGAGCGTCCGGGAAAAACCCACATTAAGTGAGAGAGCGTCCCGAGGCCGAGGGGGGGCGGCGCGAGGGGGCGGGTTAGCGCTCCAGGTCGCCGCGGATGAAGGCCTCGACCTTTTCACGGGCGAGGTCGTCGTTGAACTGCTCCGGCGGAGACTTCATGAAGTAGCTGGAAGCGGAGAGCAGCGGGCCGCCGATGCCGCGGTCCAGGCCGATCTTGGCGGCGCGGATGGCGTCGATGATCACGCCGGCGGAGTTCGGTGAGTCCCAGACCTCCAGCTTGTACTCAAGGGACACGGGCGCGTCGCCGAAGTTGCGGCCCTCGAGGCGGACGAACGCCCACTTGCGGTCGTCGAGCCACTGGACGTAATCGGACGGGCCGATGTGGACGTCGCGCGGGGCGATGTCGGCCTCGACGTTGGAGGTCACGGCCTGGGTCTTGGAGATCTTCTTGGACTCGAGGCGGTCGCGCTCCAGCATGTTCTTGAAGTCCATGTTGCCGCCGACGTTCAGCTGGTACGTGCGGTCCAGGGTCACGCCGCGGTCTTCGAACAGCTTGGCCATGACACGGTGCGTGATGGTGGCACCGATCTGGCTCTTGATGTCGTCGCCCACGATGGGCACGCCGGCGGCGGTGAACTTGTCGGCCCAGGCCTTGGTGCCGGCGATGAAGACGGGCAGGGCGTTGACGAAGGCAACGCCGGCGTCGATGGCGGCCTGGGCGTAGAACTCGGCCGCTTCCTGGGACCCGACGGGCAGGTAGCAGACCATGACGTCGGCCTTGGCGTCCTTGAGGGCCTGAACCACGTCAACGGGTTCCTCGGTGGACTGCTCGATGGTCTCGAGGTAGTACTTGCCGAGGCCGTCCAGGGTGTGGCCGCGCTGGACGGTCACGCCGGTGGGGGGAACTTCGGCGATCTTGATGGTGTTGTTTTCGCTGGCGAGGATGGCATCGGCCAGGTCAACGCCGACCTTCTTGCCGTCCACATCAAACGCGGCAACAAACTGGACGTCGTTGACGTGGTACTTGCCGAACTCAACGTGCATCAGACCCGGGATCGTGGCCTGGGGATCGGCGTCGCGGTAGTACTGCACACCTTGGACGAGCGAGGCGGCGCAGTTACCCACACCAACAATGGCAACACGAATCGGATTTGCAGACACGGAACTCCTTTGAAGACAACCTCAGCCGCCAGTGCGGTCCATGCCGGAATTACGACGGCGGCGCGCTGGCAGTGCACCAAATGGCGCTTTACCATCTTACCCAACCAAGCGGGGGCCGGGATTGTTCCCGGCCCCCGCAACGTGAAAGGTGCAGTTAAGTTACTTCTGCTTCCACAGGTTGATGTCCGACTCCACGGCGAACTCATCGATGGCCCGCAGCTCATCGTCCGCGAACTCAAGGTTGTTGATGGCGGCGAGGCTGTCTTCGAGCTGCCGGACGCTGGACGCGCCCACCAGGGCGGAGGTCACGGCGGAGCCCTTGCCCTGTTCGCGGAGGATCCAGGCGATGGCCATCTGCGCCAGCGTCTGGCCGCGGCCCTCGGCGATGGCGTTGAGCCCGCGGATCCGGCCCAGGTTCTCGTCGGAGATCATGCCCTGGTCCAGGGACTTGTGCTGGGCGGCGCGCGAATCAGCGGGCACGCCGTTCAGGTACCGGTCCGTGAGCATTCCCTGGGCGAGCGGTGAGAACGCGATGGATCCGGCACCCACCTGGTCGAGCACCTCATACAGGTTCGGTGAACCGTTCTCGGTCCAGCGGTTCAGCATGGAGTAGCTCGGCTGGTGGATCAGCAGCGGAGTGCCGAGTTCCTTCAGGATCCGGGCTGCCTCCAGGGTCTGCTCCGGGGTGTAGGAGGAGATGCCCGCGTACAGGGCCTTCCCCGAGCGGACGGCGGAATCCAGCGCACCCATGGTCTCTTCCAGCGGCGTCTGGGGGTCGGGACGGTGGCTGTAGAAAATGTCCACGTAGTCCAGGCCCATGCGCTCCAGCGACTGATCGAGGCTGGCCAGCAGGTACTTGCGCGAGCCCCAGTTGCCGTAGGGTCCGGGCCACATGTCGTAGCCGGCCTTGCTGGAGATGATGAGCTGGTCCCGGTACGGCTTGAAGTCGTCCTTGAAGTGGCGGCCGAAGTTGGTCTCGGCACTGCCGTAGGGCGGCCCGTAGTTGTTGGCGAGGTCGAAGTGGGTGACGCCCAGGTCGAAGGCCCGGCGCAGGATGGCGCGCTGGGTCTCAAACGGCTTGTCGTCGCCGAAGTTGTGCCAGAGTCCCAACGAGATGGCCGGAAGCCTCAGGCCGCTGCGTCCGACGCGGCGGTAGGGCATGGAGTCGTAGCGGTTTTCCGCGGCTGAATAGGTCATGCGTCCAATCCTGTCATTTGGTGGCGGACGCAGTGGAGCGCCCGCCGGGCAACTTATGCCGCGTCGGTCAGAACCGCAGCGCTGTGCGCAGCCAGAACAAAGGTGTCGCCGTCCGCGGCAGACGCATCGTCTGTGGCGAGCAGCACAGCGCCCCGCACCGCGTCGAGCCGGACCGGCTCCGGGGAGAAGTTCAGCAGTACCTCCACGGACCCGCGCCGGAAACGCAGCCAGCCGGCGTCGTCGTTGTAGGTCACGTCAGTGGCCGCGAATCCCAGCCCGGCGAGGTCCGGGTGTTCGCGCCGCAGTGCGGTCAGGGACCGGTAGAGCGCCAGCAGCTTCGCGTGGTCTCCCGTGGAAGCCTCAGCCCAGTTGAGCTTGGAGCGGCGGAACGTCTCGGGATCCTGCGGGTCGGGTACGACGGCGGGATCCCACCCCATGCGTTCGAACTCGCGGATCCTGCCCTCCGCCGTCGCCTTGCCCAAGTCCGGTTCGGGGTGTGAGGTGAAGAACTGCCACGGCGTGGACGCCGCGTATTCCTCCCCCATGAACAGCATGGGCGTGAACGGCGAGGTCAGGGTCAGCACGGCAGCAACAGCCAGCGGGCCGTAGGCCAGCGACTGCGACAGCCGGTCCCCCACCGCCCGGTTGCCGATCTGGTCGTGGTTCTGGTTGCAGACCACCAGGGCCGACGGGTGGACCAGCGACGTGTTGATGGGCCGGCCGTGGTGGCGTCCGCGGAAACTGGAGTAAGTGCCGTCGTGCAGGAAGCCGTCCTTGAGGACCTTGGCCAGCACGCCGAGGGATGCAAAGTCGGCGTAGTACCCGGTGGTCTCGCCGGTGACGCTGACGTGCACGGCGTGGTGGAAGTCGTCGCTCCACTGCCCGGCGAGCCCGTAGCCGTTGGCCTCGCGGGGGTAGATCAGCCGCGGATCGTTCAGGTCCGACTCCGCAATGAGCGTCTTGGGCAGCCCGGTCTCCGCCGAAATGGCCGCCCCCAGCGCACCCAGATCCTCCAGGAGCGGCACGGCCCGCTCGTCACGGAAGGCGTGGACGGCATCCAGCCGCAAGCCGTCCACATGGTAGTCGCGGAGCCAGAGTGCGGCGTTGTCCAGGATGTATTCACGGACGACGTCGGAGCCTGGGCCATCGAGGTTGACCGAGTCGCCCCAGGTGTTGGCGTCGCCCTGCTTCAGATACGGGCCGAACTGCGGCAGGTAGTTTCCGCTGGGGCCCAGGTGGTTGTAGACCACGTCCTGGATGACACCCAGCCCGGCAGCGTGCGCGGCGTCCACAAAGCGCTGGTAGGCCTCCGGCCCGCCGTAGCCTTCGTGCACCGCGTACCACTGCACGCCGTCGTAGCCCCAGTTGTGGGTGCCGTTGAACGCGTTGACCGGGAGCAGTTCCACAAAATCGATGCCGAGGTCCGCGAGGTATTCGAGCTTGCCGGCCGCCGCCTCCAGGGTGCCGTCCGGGGTGAAGGTCCCCACGTGGAGTTCGTAGATGACCGAGCCGCGCAGGTCCTTCCCTTGCCAGCCCGCGTCCTGCCAGGCGTGGGAGGCGGGATCGTAGGTCCGGGACAGGGCATGCACGCCGTCCGGGGCCCGCCGCGACCGCGGATCCGGCAGCGGGCGGGTTTCGCCGTCGAGCAGGTAGCCGTAGTCCACCTCGGCCTCCGCGGGGGCGTCGGGTGCGGACCACCAGCCTTCCGCGCCCGGGGCTGCGGCCACCTGCTTCATGGGGTACTGCTGTCCGTTGGCGAGCAGGACCACCGCGGAGGCGTTGGGCGCCCAGACATCGAACCGCTCGGATCCGGCGTTGACCAGGGTCATGCGTTTTCTCCGTCCACCGGTACCAGCAAAGCCACCGGGTAGGTACCCAGGACGGCGGCCACCGAAACGGTCCCGGCGGGGTACTGTGCGCCGGTGAGTTCGTCCCGCACCGCCGTGGGAAGGCCGACGGCGGTGTCCCGCCACCCGCCCTCGCGCTCCAGGCCCACGGGGAGCCGGGTGGCGAGGGTGATGGCCCCGGAGGCGCCGCGCTGGAACGCCAGCAGATGCTGCGCCGCCGCCCCGGATGCGGTCAGCGGGTGGTAGTCCTGGAAGAGGTCGGGCCGGTCGCGGCGCAGCCTCAGGGCCCGGGAGGTGACCAGCAGCTTGCTTGCTTCGGTCCCCGCGGCGGGGAGGGTGCCGGCGTCGATGGCTGCCAGCTCGGTGACCCGCTGGGCGAAGTCGACCGGCCGCCGGTTGTCCGGGTCGGTCAGCGACCGCTCCCAGAACTCGGACCCCTGGTACACGTCCGGCACGCCGGGCATGGTCAGCTGGATGAGCTTGGCCGCCAGGGAGTTGGACGCGGCGGCGGAGTCGATCCGTGCCACGAAATCCTGCACCACCCGGGTGACCCGGGCGTCGTCGAATGCCACGTCCACGGCCGCGGTGACGCTTGCTTCGAACGTTTCGTCCGGGTCCGTCCACGTGGTGGAGTTGCCGGCTTCACGGGCCGCCTTCTGCGCGTAGCCCTGCAGACGCTCCCGCGACGCCGGCCACGCACCGATGACGGCCTGCCACAGCAGGTTCTCGAACGGGCCGTCCGGCACCGGGGCCAGTTCGCGGAGGGTGTTCAGGGTTGCCGTCCACTCGTCCGGCAGTTCGGCGATCACCGAGATCCGGGCCCGGGCGTCCTCGCTGCGCTTGGTGTCGTGCGTGGACAGGGTGGTCATGGAGAGGGGCAGCTCCTCCTGCCGGCGCCGCATCCGGTGATGGAACTCCTCGGCGGAAACGGAGAACTCGGTGGGCTCGGCGCCCACCTCAGTCAGCGTGCCGAGCCGGGTGTAGCGGTAGAACGCCGTGTCCTCCACCCCCTTGGCCATCACCATGCCCGACGTCTGCTGGAAGCGCACTGCAATGGGGTTGGCGGGATCGAGCAGCAACGGCAACAGGGCGCCCACAGCCGATGCCAGCTCGGGACGGTGCTCTGCCGCCGATCCGCAGGCCTCCTTCAGGGTCTCCGCGCCCGTGGGCAGGTAGGTGCGGTAGACGGGGAAGGAGGCGATAATTTCGGCAATGGCGTCCGCGGCCGGCTCCAGCTCGAGCCCGGCCGAAGCGGGGACCAGGCGGGCCAGCCGCAGCACCTCGGCCCGCAGGATGCCGTCGGCAATCATCCGTTTGGTGCCACGGATCATCTCCGCGTAGTCGGCCGGAGCGCCCGCACCGCGCAGGGCGGTGTCCAGCGCATCGAGCCCTGGCTGGCCCGAGGGGTCCACCAGGACGCGGTCCACGTCCGCCAGGGCGTCGTAGCCGGTGGTGCCCTCGCAGGCGAAGTCACCGGGAAGCTCCTCCCCCGGCTCCAGGATCTTCTCCACCAGCACGTAAGCGCCGCCGCTGATTTCCTTGAGCCAGCGCAGGTACCCGGCAGGATCGGCCAGGCCGTCCGGGTGATCCACCCGCAGCCCGTCCACCAGGCCGTCGTCGAACCAGCGATTCACCTCGGCATGGGCCTCGTCAAAGACCCTGCGGTCCTCAACCCGGATGCCCGCCAGCGTGGTGACCGCGAAGAAGCGCCGGTAGTTCAGCTCGGCGTCGGCGCGGCGCCAGTCCATCAGCTCGTAGTGCTGCCGGCCGTGGACCTCCTGCGGGGAATCGCCGTCGGAATATGTGCCCGGGGCGAGCGGGAAGCGGTGGTCGTAGTACCGGAGCTCCCCGTCCTTGATTTCGAGCTGGTCCAGGTCCCCGTCCGAGCCCAGCATCGGCAGCCGCACCTTGCCGCCAAGCTCCCAGTCGACGTCGAACGCTTCCGCGTATGGTGAGCCGCGGCCCTCCCGCAGCAGCGACCACCACCAGGGGTTCTGTGCAGGTGAGGCCACTCCCACATGGTTGGGGACAATGTCCACCAGCACGCCCATGCCATGGGCGCGGGCAGCCTTGGACAGCGCGAGCAGCCCTTCGGGCCCGCCCCGGTCCGGGTCCACTGAGGACGGATCGGTCACGTCATAGCCGTGATCGGACCCGCGCTCAGCGGTCAGGATCGGAGAGAGGTAGACCCAGTCGACGCCCAGTGACTTCAGGTAGGGCACCGTTTCAGCTGCATCAAAGAGCGTGAAGCTGCTGCGGATCTGGAGCCGGTAGGTGGACGCCGGGGACTTCACTTAGCGGGACCCTTCGGTTCGGTGATCTTTTTCGTTTTTGCGGGCTCCGGCACCGTGGGGGTGCTCAGGGCGGCGGTTTCCGCGGTGGCCGTCTGCGACAGAGCGGCGAGCGACGCGGCCACGGAGTGGTCCGGTTCGGTCTCCTCAATGGTGTGCGCACGGAGCACCACCAGGGACTTCGCCGCCACGGGCAGGGCTTCGCCGGCCTTGACCGGTTCGGTGTCCGCGTTGTGGCCGGCGGTGTCGATGATGATGTCCCAGGCGGGCGCGTATTCATCGTTCGGGAGGGTGAAGTTCACGATGTCGTCGTGGGCGTTGAAGTACAGGACGAAGTTCACGTCCGTGATCCGGCGGCCGCGGTCGTCCTTGCCCTGAATACCGTCGCCGTTGAGGAACACGCCCACCGAACGGCCGAAGCCGCTGTCCCAGGCGTCCGGCTTCATGGTCTCGCCCGAGGGGTCCAGCCATACGATGTCCGGCAGCCGCTCGCCTTCTCCTCGCAGCACGGGACGCCCGTCGAAGAACCGGCTCCGGCGGAACGTGGGGTGCTTGGCGCGCAGCGCGTTGACGGCGGCCGTGAACTCGATGAGGGGCTGATCGATGCTTTCCCAGTTGATCCAGGTCAGTTCTGAGTCCTGGCAGTAGCCGTTGTTGTTGCCCTGCTGGGTGCGGCCGAGTTCGTCGCCGTGCAGCAGCATGGGCACGCCCTGGGAGAGCAGCAGCGAGGCGATGAAGTTCCGCTGCTGGCGGGCGCGCAGCCCCAGGACCGCGGGATCATCGGTGGGGCCTTCGGCGCCGCAGTTCCAGGAGCGGTTGTGGGATTCGCCGTCGTTGTTGTCCTCGCCGTTGGCGTCGTTGTGCTTCTCGTTGTAGGACACCAGGTCCGCGAGGGTGAAGCCGTCGTGGGCGGTGACGAAGTTGATGGACGCCACGGGCCGGCGGCCGGAGTGTTCGTACAAGTCCGCGGAGCCGGTGATGCGGGAGGCGAATTCGCCCAGGGTGGCCGGCTCGCCGCGCCAGAAGTCCCGGACGGTGTCGCGGTATTTGCCGTTCCATTCCGTCCACTGCGGCGGGAAGTTGCCCACCTGGTAGCCGCCGGGGCCAACGTCCCACGGCTCGGCGATCAGTTTGACCTGGGAGACTACCGGGTCCTGCTGGATGAGTTCGAAGAAGGTGGACAGCTTGTCCACGTCATAGAATTCGCGGGCCAGGGTGGAGGCGAGGTCGAACCGGAAGCCGTCCACGTGCATTTCGGTGACCCAGTAACGCAGCGAGTCCATAAGCAGCTGCAGGGAGTGGGGCTGGCGGACGTTGAGCGAGTTGCCCGTGCCCGTGTAGTCCATGTAGTGCTTCTCGTCGCCCTCCATGAGGCGGTAGTAGGACTGGTTGTCGATGCCCTTGAAGGACAGGGTGGGGCCCAGGTGGTTGCCTTCGGCGGTGTGGTTGTACACCACGTCCAGGATCACTTCGATGCCTGCGCGGTGCAGCGACCGGACCATGGCTTTGAAGTCCTGGACCTGCTGGCCGGTGTCGCCGGTGGAGCTGTAGGTGTTCTGCGGGGCGAAGAAGCCGATGGTGTTGTAGCCCCAGTAGTTGTTCAGGCCCTTGTCCTGCAGCGTTCCGTCATTGACGAACTGGTGCACCGGCATCAGTTCGATGGCGGTGATCCCCAGCTTCTGCAGGTGCGAGATGACGGACGGGTGCGCCACGCCGGCGTAGGTGCCGCGCTGTTCCTCGGGGATCTCGGGGTGCAGCTGGGTGAGGCCCTTGACGTGGGCTTCGTAAATGACCGACTTGTGGTACGGGACGCGGGGCAGGTGGTCGCCGTCCCAGTCGAAGAACGGGTTGATGACCACGCCCATCATCATGTGCGGGGCGGAGTCGTCATTGTTGATGGTGTCCGGCTCTTCGCCCAGGTTGTACGTGAACAGGGAAGGATCCCAGTCGATCTGGCCGTGCACGGCCTTGGCGTAAGGGTCCAGGAGCAGCTTGTTCGGGTTGAACCGGTTGCCGGACTGGGGGTCGTACGGGCCGTGGACACGGTAGCCATACTTCTGCCCGGGCTGCACCTGCGGGACGTAGCCGTGCCACACGTAGCCGTCCACTTCATCGAGGCTGAACCGCGTCTCAACACCGTCGTCGTCGAAGAGGCACAGTTCCACCTTCTCCGCGCGTTCGCTGAACAGCGCGAAGTTTGTGCCAGTCCCGTCATAAGTGGCGCCAAGCGGGTAAGCCGATCCGGGCCAGATTTCCATGCGTGCTCCTCATTGTTGTTCGACATCGGGGCGGGCGAAGTCATCGCCGCGCCACCCAGCCGGTGCAGAACCTATAGCTACGGTAGCGGGTGGGTGCGACTATTACGTTTCCAGGCCCCGTGTGTACTAAGCATGCTGACTTTACCTCACACCTCTGCTATGGCCGCAATCCTCGGGCCGGCCAGTGCTCAAGCATGTCCTGGCGGACCATTGCGTATGTGGTGGTGGCCGTGTAGTTGCCGTGCGTCGCCACAACGAACTGGGAATGCCCCGGCTCCGTCTCCACGCCGTAAACGTCCAGGTGGTTGCCGTGTGGGGTGTGGGCGCAGGCAGGGAATCCCAGGAAATCGGACCGGCGCCAAATATTCCTCCATACCGGCGTCTCCGCTTCCTGCCCGGCCCTCAGGAGCTTCACGAGAGTCAGGCCCTCCGGACCGTTGCCCTCCGAACCGTTCCCTGGGGCCTCGTTCAGCCGGGCCGCCTTCCATGGGTCCGCGGAGAAGAGGCCGGGTCCCCGCGTTGGCCAGGTTCCAAGGACTGCCGGGCCAAACAGCTCGGGGAAGAACCGGCCGAAGTAGGGCCGCAGTTGGACGCCGTAGGTGAGGAGCCTGATGCGTTTGAAGTCCAACCCAGGTTTGCTCGCCTTGAGATGGAAGAGCGCGGCAATCGCCACCACAGCGCCCAGGCTGTGGGCGGACAGCAGGACGGTGTGGTGGTGCTCGCCGGTCTCCGGAGCCGGCCCCGGGGAGGGCGCCTCCAGCCAGTCGTTGATGCGCCGGGCAAGCTCAGGGACTACGCGGTTGGAGTAGCTCGGGGCACCGAACGGATGGGCGGCATTGGGAAGGAAGCACATCACGTCCCAGAGGATGGCAAGAGGCCTTTCTTCCTTTGACGTTGCGGCGTTCAGCACCATGAAGGCGAGAATAACGGTTGCCGCCAGGACGATTCCCCAGCCGGCGAAGTCTTCCTGGATGACGTCCATGGGGCCTTTCAGAAGGACGCGATAACGCGTCGCGCCGCTGCCGTTGCGGAGGGCGCTGGCCGCGATCGCCAAGACGGCGGCACCCCAAATCAGCAGGGTGAGGAGACCAAAGGCTGCTTCCCCGCGCTGCGTCAGAGCCGAGAGCCGGCGACGACGGTAGGTCAGGTTCCGGCGTTCGGAACCAGGGCTTTCGGCCCCCGAAAGGGGATCCACGTCGATGTCGCTGAAATACGACGGCGGCTGCACCGGCGGCGGTCCGGTTCCGGCAGGTGCGGGCGGCTGCATGGGCGTGAGGCCGCCTTTGAGGATCAGCCAGGAGCAGGCGGGCACAAAACCGACCAGCGCCAAAACAATGCCGACGAGCAGCAGGCCTCCCGTGAGTGCGTAGACGGAAGGGACGTCCAGCACATCATGAAGGTCAACCTCGGACCCGCCGGCGCCCCGCCAGAGTTCCTCGGGCCGGGCTGGCAGCTCTTTGTCCATGGGCCACTGAAGGAGTTTCCGCAGTCCCAGGACCAGCGCGCTGGAAAGAAAATGGGCCGTGAGGATCGCGGCGAACATAAAGACGGCGGGACCCCCGCCGCGCCAGCCTTCGTCAGTGCCGCCATCCCGCGTCTGGAGGCCCACGTAGAAGGCGATGAAGACAGCCGTGATGGCGGCCGGGATCCACAACACCGAGTCATCCCACAGGCCGCCCGCCCAGAGAATGAGCACTGCAGAGCTCACCGAGGCCCCCGCGATAGCGAGCTGAAAACCGCGTCCGCTGCGCATGAACAGGCCTGCGACAGCCAGGACCACCAACGCAGTGAGCAGGAGCAGGGACGCCACCCATGTTCCGGCGAACGGCAGGCTGGGAACCGCGTCCGGGGTGGGAACGAGTATCAGCTGGCCGATCGTCAGGAGCACCAGGGCCGCCCCGCCGGTCCAGAGGGCGTTGGACCACTTGGTGCCGGCGGCATCTTCTTCCGGTGCGCGAACTTCTGGATAGAAGAACGCCACCGTGACCATCGTTGCCAGCAGCAGCAGCACCGAGAGAGCCAGGAACGGCGCGGCCAGGCCGTCCCGGCCTATCGCCGTACCCAAGTCCCGGAGGCAGTCGCTGCCGAGCATCCGAAGGGGTGTCTGGCAGTCGCGCCGCCACAACGCTCCCATGCTGTCGGACAGGAGCAAGATGCACACCAGCGCGAGGCAGGCGGCAATGTGCGCCCTGCCGGTCACCGTGGAAACGTGGGGGCGGGTCCACAATCCGGGGGAAGCGAGGAAAGGGCCGCCGTCCGAAGCTTGGGCGGCACCTTGTGGCGGCTCTTCATTCCAGCTGACCCGGACCGGCGCGAGGTTCCGCACGGTGGCAAGTTTCGCCGTGACAAACACGGCAAGGATCGCTGCCACCGGCACCAGAGCGGCCAGGGCCAGGCGCTGGCCGCGCGACCAGCCCGTCAAGAAATCCAGGGCTTCCGGCAGTTGCCGGCACATGGCTGTTGGCTGGCCGGGCCCCGTCGAAGGAAAACATTCCACCGCAAGCAGGCCGAAAGCCACCGCGCAGAAGGTGGTGGTGAACACGAGGCTTAGCAGTAACGCGAAGAGCCTGACCGTCCCGGCGCCTGGTCCAGCCGCGAGGGGCCGGGCCCCTGTACCCGGGGCCGGCAGCCGCCGGGCCCAGTAAGCCGCGTTGGCCAGGGCGAACGGGACCACGAGGAACCAGAAGGACTGGCCGAGCACGCGTGCCACGCCCTTCAGAAACGATGAAGACGGGGAAGTCCGTGCCAGATTGCCCCAACTGTAGGCCTCGACCCGGGTGGGCTGCCCGGCCGGCGGGTCCTTTTCGGTCCAGAAGCCGCTGAGGGCGTCCCCGTCGCCCACAGGCTCAATCTGGTCCGCCCTGCAGCCGATGAGGTCGTGCGGGGCCGTGTTTTTGATGCCGTGGATGCGGAGTTCCAGAACCCGTGGACCTCCTGCCTGGGGTGCCCCGCTGACGACCTTCTGCGCTGATGATTCGACCACGGTGTCTCCCCCCAAATTTCGGCGGCCAGCAGCGGCTGGTAGCCAAATGTTACGCCCGGGAAATCAGGGGTCCACAGACCGGTCAGCCCGCGAGCCGCCCCCAGACCGCCGGAACGGCGTCCGCAATGCGGCCCGCGGTGAACGGTCCCCCCTCGGCTGCGGCGGTCCCGGCCCGGCCGTGGAGGCTGGCGCCCAGCGCCGCGATCGCTGCCCAGCGCTCGTCCGGATCGATGCCTGCGTTCCGGAAGCGCCCGACGTCGGACCCCACCTGGGCGAGCAGCGCGCCGATGATTCCGGCCAGGACGTCGCCGCTGCCCGCGGTGGCGAGCCACGGCGTGCCGTCCGCCTGGCTGTAGAAGTCCTGGAAGGGCGAAGCGACCAGGGTGCTGGGGCCCTTGAGCAGCACGGTGGCCTCGGTCAGGACGGCCGCCTGCCGGACGGCGCCCAACGTGTTTGCCTCCACTGCGGAACGGTCGTAGTCCGCCCCGAGCCGGTCCAGGAGCGCTGCGAGTTCGCCGGCATGCGGGGTCAGCACCACCTGCGGCGCCAGGACGTCGGGAAGGGCCGGCAGCGCACCGGCGTCGGCGATCACCGGCAGGCCCGATTCGACCGCGTCGCGGGCGCGCTGGAGCTGCTCCGAGTCGCCGGGCCCCATGCCCGAGCCGACCAGCCAGGCCTGGACGCGGTTGTCCGCCACGGAGCCGGTACTGCAGACCACTTCAGGGCAGGATTGGCGGACCAGGTCTGCCACCGCGGGCGGCCCGAGGTAGCGGACCATGCCCGCCCCGGCGGACAGCGCCCCGCGGCAGGCCAGCACCGCGGCTCCGGGGTAGTCCTCCGAGCCGGCCACCACGCCCAGCACCCCGCGTGAGTACTTGTGCGAACGCCTCCCCGGTCTGGGCAGCAGCCGCCCAAGGTCCGCGGGCTCGAGGCGGCGCAGCGACGGCCAGGGCAGGTGTTCTTCGATGCCGATGGGGACCACCTGGACGCGGCCGGCGTGGTCGGCCCCGGGATCGGCCAGCAGGCCGGCTTTGGCGGCGCCGAACGTTACGGTCAGGTCCGCGGACAGGACCGGGGCATGCGCCTCGCCGGTGTCGGCGTCCACGCCGCTGGGAATGTCGCAGGCGACCACGAGTCCCGGCAGCTCGTTCGAAAGTCCGCTCACCAGGGCGGCAGCCGCTCCCCGCAGGCCGCCTTGGGCACCCGTTCCCAGGATGGCGTCAAGTACGACGTCGGCACCCGCCACGTGCGCTGCGAGCTCGCCGGCATTCGCCTCGGTGAGGACATGCACGCGGCCGCCCGCGCGCTCAAAAGCAGCCAGCGCCTCGGGGTGGGCGGCGTCCCCGGTGAGGACCGCCGTCGTACGCATTCCCCGCGCGGCCAGGAACGACGCGGCGAAGAGGCCGTCGCCGCCGTTGTTGCCCTTGCCGGCAAGGACCGCCACGCTGGCGCCGTAGAGCCGCCGGCCGCGGGCCCGCAGCTCGTGGACCACGGCGTTGGCGAGCCCGTAGGAGGCGCGCTGCATCAGGACGGCACCCATCCCCGCGGCCAGGAGCGGCTGTTCTGCGGCTCTGATCTGGGTTCCGGTGTAGGCGCTGATCATGGTGTCAGGTGCGTGGGCGTCCCGGCGGAGGGGCGCTCAGCCTTCGGCGAGGACCGTGGCGGTGGCAATCCCGCCGTCGTGGCTGATGGACACGTGCCAGCGTTTGACGCCCTTGGCCTCGGCCACCGCCAGGACGGTGTCCTTCACCTGGATGGTGGGGCCATGCTGGTCCAGGCCGATCCAGCAGTCCTGCCAGTTCATGCCGGCCGGCGCGCCGAGCACCTTGGCCACGGCTTCCTTGGCTGCGAACCGGGCCGCGAGGGACCGGGTGTTGAGCTCGCGTTCGGCCGGGACGAACAGCCGGTCCCGGAGACCCGGCGTCCGTTCAAGCTGGCGGCCGAACCGCTCGATGTCTACAACGTCTACCCCAATGCCAACAATCATGGCTCTACTCTACGGTGACGCCCGCGGCCGGGCTGTTCATCAACGCAAATGAGTCACTTTTGAACCGGGCCGGCACATCCGGATTCACATCAACAGGACCACTACCTGTCATGCGCGACGGCGAGTGAGGGCAGTCAGGGTGTCGACGATGAGCGACCGGTGCAGGGCCGCAGACCAGCCGTGGGTCCTTCGGATGTGCACGATCGTGTCGGCGCAGAGCAGAACGTCGGTGACGACGGTGAGGTGTTCAGGATTCAGCCCCTCTGCGAGGTGGCCATCGGCTGCGGCCTGGTCCCAGAACGAGCGGCACAGTTGGGTGGTGGAATGGCGTCCGGCCTGGGCGGCTTCTGCGAGCTCCGGCTCAAGACCCTCGGACTGGGCAGCAACCTCGAACAGTGGGGCCGCCCGCTCCGCGATACCGACCGAGACGTCGGCGAGGGCCTCGATTCGTTCGGCCAGGGTGGCGGCGGTCATCGCGTCCTGGATCCGAGGGCGGTGGGCGACATCAACCGGCTCTGCGTCACCCACAAGCGCCTGGTCGATGACACGCCTGAACAGGGCTGCCTTCGTCCCGAAGCGGACGTAGACAGTGCGAGCAGCGACACCGGCGCGCTCTGCGATCTGGGCCAGAGTTGTTGCTACGTAGCCCTGATCGCAGAAAAGCATGCTCGCCGCCTCGATGAGCTGGGCCTCTGTTCGGGCCACCCGTTTGGCCCTGAGGTCAGGGGCGGTAAGGGATTTTTGCTTGACGTCCTTGCTCATGAGATGCAGTATAGCTGCATAGATACAGTCAGACTGCAATTGGAGATTCCGATGATTCCGACACTGGCCGGGGTTCACCACCTCAAGCTGCCCGTCTCAGACCTGGACCGGTCAATCCGGTGGTACGGCACCCGGCTCGGCTATCAGGTCGTCATCGAGTTCCGCGAACACGGCCGCCTTACCGGCGTTGCCATGACCCATCCCGACGGCGGCCCCGACCTTGCGCTGAACTTCAACCCGGACCGGGCGAAGGCGTCAGCCGGCTTCGACTACTTCTCCATCGGCGTGCCGGACCGGGAAGGGATCCAGGCGTTGGCGGCCCACCTGAGCGGCCTCGGCGAGGCCCATGCCGGGGTGCATTTCGCAACGATCGGATGGATTCTGCCGATGCTGCATGACCCGGACGGTCACGAGGTTCGCTTCTACTCGGTGGAATCCCACACTGAGCTCGACCCGGCTGTCCCGCTCGTCATCGATGACGCCGTGGCGACCGCACGGGCCAAGGAGGAGCGGTGGCGTGCCGATAGGGCCGCGTCCAGCGACGTGACCGGCGTGGCGCCGTGAACGGCGTGGCCCAGCACTAGACGGAAGCCCCGGCCCTTTGAAAGGGCCGGGGCTTCCGGACAGGCAGCAGGTGCTTCTGTGTTACTCGACCGTGACGCTCTTGGCGAGGTTGCGCGGCTGGTCAACGTCGTAGCCCTTGGCCGCGGCGAGTTCGGCGGCGAAGATCTGCAGCGGGACGGTGGTCAGCAGCGGCATCAGCAGCGTCGGGGTTTCCGGGACGTAGAAGACGTGCTCGGCGTAGGCCTTCACGGCTTCGTCGCCTTCCTCGGCGATGACCAGGGTGCGGGCGCCGCGGGCGCGGACTTCCTGGATGTTGGAGACCACCTTGGCGTGCAGCGAGTCGCGGCCGCGCGGGGACGGGACAATCACGAACACGGGCTTGCCTTCCTCGACCAGCGCGATGGGGCCGTGCTTCAGCTCGCCGGCGGCGAAGCCTTCGGCGTGGATGTAGGCGATTTCCTTGAGCTTCAGCGCGCCTTCGAGTGCCACGGGGTAGCCCACGTGCCGGCCCAGGAACAGGACGGACTGCTCGTTGGCCATGCTGCGGGCCAGTTCGCGGAGAGGGCCGGCGCCGTCGAGGATGGTCTGGATCTTGTCCGGGATCTTGCCCAGGTCAGCCAGGACGTCCTTGATCTGCCCTGAGAACATGTTCCCGCGCAGCTGCGCCAGGTACAGGCCCAGCAGGTAGGCGGCGGTGATCTGCGCCAGGAAGGCCTTGGTGGAGGCGACGGCGATCTCCGGGCCGGCGTGCGTGTAGAGCACGGCGTCGGACTCGCGGGGAATCGTGGAGCCGTTGGTGTTGCAGATGGAGATGGCCTTTGCGCCCTGTTCGCGGGCGTACCGGACGGCCATCAGGGTGTCCATGGTTTCGCCGGACTGGCTGATGGAGACCACCAGGGTGTTCTCGTCCAGGATCGGGTCGCGGTAGCGGAACTCGTGCGCGAGTTCCACCTCGGTGGGGATCCGGCACCAGTTCTCGATGGCGTACTTCGCCACGGTCCCGGCGTAGGCTGCGGTGCCGCAGGCCAGCACGATGATCTTGTTGACCTTCTTGAGCTCCTCCGGATCGATGCGGAGCTCATCCAGGGTCAGGTTGCCGTTCAGGTCCGAGCGGCCCAGCAGGGTCTGGCGGACAGCGTCCGGCTGATCGTGGATTTCCTTCTCCATGAAGGAGCTGAAGCCGCCCTTGGTGGCCGCTTCGGGATCCCAGTCAACGTGGTATTCCTTGCCCTGGGCCGGGGCGCCGAAGAAGTCCGTGATCTCCACGGTGTCCGCGGTGATGGTGACAATCTGGTCCTGGCCGAGCTCCACGGCGCGGCGGGTGTAGTCGATGAACCCGGAGACGTCCGAGCCGAGGAAGTTCTCGCCCTCGCCCAGGCCAACCACCAGCGGGGAGTTGCGGCGGGCAGCGACCACCACGTCGGGCTGGTCAGCGTGCACGGCGAGGAGGGTGAACGCACCCTCGAGCTGCTGGCAGGCGAGCTGCATGGCGACGGCCAGGCCGCCGTCGGCATTGCCGTTCAACTGGTTGCGGAAGATGTCGCCCAGGAGCACGGCGGCGACCTCGGTGTCGGTTTCGGACGCGA
This sequence comes from Pseudarthrobacter naphthalenicus, assembly GCF_029076445.1. Classification (GTDB taxonomy): domain Bacteria; phylum Actinomycetota; class Actinomycetes; order Actinomycetales; family Micrococcaceae; genus Arthrobacter; species Arthrobacter naphthalenicus. Next base: position 194,487 of record NZ_JARESG010000001.1, on the reverse strand, counting down.
ACTTGTAGCCCTTGTCCACCAGGTCCAGCTTGAGCTCGGCGAAGTTTTCGATGATGCCGTTGTGGATCAGGGCCAGCTTCCCGTCGTCGGCCAGGTGCGGGTGCGCGTTCTGGTCCGTGGGGCCGCCGTGCGTGGCCCAGCGGGTGTGGCCGATGCCGGTCAGGGTCTCGGGCAGCGGGTGCTCCTCCAGCTCGGCCCGGAGGTTGCTCAGCTTGCCCGACTTCTTCCGGGACTCGATGGCCCCGTCCGAGACCACCGCAACGCCTGCGGAGTCATAGCCGCGGTACTCCAGACGGCGCAACCCCTCCAGGACCACATCCAACGCGCTATGACCGGCATTGCCACGGCCATCAGCATGACCCACATATCCAACGATTCCACACATGCGCTAAAGCTTATCGGCAGGCGGGTTGAGTTTTAAACTTCCGGGGCCGCATTTCGCTCTCAGCCCTGCGCGGGGCAGAATCTCTAAAGTGACTTTGCAACGCAACGAAGCGAACGGGGAGGGTGTCTCTCCGTTCGTTGAGCTGGACCGTCAGACCTGGTCCCGGCTCGCCGCCCAGATGGAGCAACCCCTTAACGAAGAGGACATTGTCCGTCTGCGTGGCCTCGGCGATCCCCTGGATATGAAGGAGATCCGCGAGGTCTACCTGCCGCTGTCCCGGCTCCTGCACCTCTATGTCGAGGCCGCGGGCCAGCTGCATTCGGCCACCACCACCTTCCTGGGTGAGAAGACCCAGCGCACCCCCTTTGTGATTGGCGTGGCCGGCTCGGTGGCTGTGGGGAAGTCCACAATTGCGCGTGTGCTCCGGGAGATGCTGCGGCGCTGGCCCGGCACCCCGAACGTGGAGCTGATCACTACCGACGGCTTCCTCTACCCGCTGGCCGAGCTCAAGCGGCGGCAGCTGCTGGAACGCAAAGGCTTCCCCGAGTCCTACGACCGGCGTGCGCTGCTGCGTTTTGTGAGCGAGGTAAAGGGCGGCGCGGAGGAGGTCCGGGCGCCCTGGTACTCCCACGTCACCTACGACATCGTTCCCGAAAAGGAAGTGGTGGTCCGCCGCCCCGACGTGCTCATCGTGGAAGGCCTGAACGTGCTCGCCCCGGCCCGCCCGCGCCAGGACGGCAGGCAGGGGCTGGCCGTGAGCGACTTCTTCGACTTCTCCATTTACGTGGACGCCAAGACCGCCTACATCGAGGAGTGGTACGTGGAGCGGTTCCGCCGGCTCCAGAGCACGGCGTTCGCGCAGCCCGAGTCCTACTTCCACCGGTACGCGTCGCTGTCCCCCAGCGAGGCGGAGAGCACGGCCCGGGACATCTGGAAGCGGATCAACGAGCCCAACCTGGAGGAAAACGTCCTCCCCACCCGCGGCCGGGCCCAGCTGGTGCTGACCAAGGATGCGGACCACTCCATCCGCCGCATGCTCCTGCGGAAGGTTTAACCCAGGTGTGCCACCACTGCGTGGCCGGGGCTCTTGCGCCCGGCGCCAGCCGGCGGTCCTTCGCCCGCTTCCTCGCCGCCGGGGCGGGGCTGACGGTGTTGACCGCGTGCACACCGCAGGCACCCACGGCGGTGGCGCCGCCGTCGTCGTCCGCCCCCTCCGTCACCCCTGCGGCTCCCTCCCCCACTGCGGCGGAAAGTACGACGGCGGCAGCTGAGCCGCCGTCGCAGGCTCCCGTCCCGCCGTCGGCGGCTGCGTCCCTGCCGGGGCAGTTCTCGCTGACGGACCCGGCGAGCCCCTGGGTGGTGGTGAACAAGCACCGCCCGCTGCAGCCGCCGGACTATGCGCCGACGGACCTGGTCCAGCCGAATGTGCCGCTGGCCGTGTCCGGTGAGGCTTCGTTGCTGAACAGCACCACGGCGGCTGCGGCGGAAGCGATGTTCACGGCGGCCGCGCGGGACGGCGTGACCATGGTGCTGGCGAGCGGCTACCGCTCGTACGCCACCCAGGTGATGACCTACAACGGGTATGTGGCGGCGCGCGGCCAGGCGGATGCCGACACCGCCAGCGCCCGTCCCGGCTACTCGGAGCATCAGACCGGGTGGGCGTTCGACATCGGCGACGGGGGCGGGGCGTGCGGCTTCCAGCCCTGCTTCGCGGACCAGCCGGCGGCCGTATGGGCGAAGGCGAACGGCCACCGCTTCGGCTTTGTGGTGCGGTACCCGTGGATGTTCCACCCGATCACGGGCTACTACTACGAGCCGTGGCACCTGCGGTACATCGGGGTGGAGGCCGCCACGGATATGGCCAACCGGGGCATCAACACGGTGGAGGACTACTTCGGGTTGGAAGCGGCGCCGGGGTACGTCTGAGGGGCCTGTTTGGTTCCCGACACGGGCGAAAAGTTTACTTTGCCGTCATGTGTAGCGTCGCTTTAGTGCGCTAGCTTGGTCTTTATGTTGACAGGATTCAAGAATTTCATCATGAAGGGCAACGTCGTAGACCTTGCCGTCGCCGTTGTCATGGGTACAGCTTTCGGGGCGGTCGTCACCGCACTGGTGAACAAGGTACTCATGCCATTCATTGCAGGACTCGTTGGATCTCCGAACTTCGATAGCTTTGCCAAGGTTGACTTCAACGGCAACGCCATGGAATTTGGCGTTCTGCTGACCGCCATCGTCAACTTCCTGCTTATCGCTGCCGCCATCTACTTTGTGGTGGTCATGCCCATGAACCACATGATCGAGCGCCGCAACCGCCGGCTCGGCATCGATCCCGATGTCAAGGAAGAATCTGCCGAAGACCCGCAGATCGCCCTGCTTACCGAAATCCGCGACTCGCTGCGGGAACGGTCCCTCTAGCTAGCCCGTAGCCCAACGAACTGTGGCCCGCCTCCTGACGGAGGCGGGCCACACTGGTTTGAACTTGGTTAGTCGGTGACGAGTTCGAGCGCGAGTTCGGTGCGGACCACCTGGGCGAGTCGCTCGGCGATGGACTCGGCGGTGGCTTCATCGCCGGCCTCCACCATGACACGGACCACGGGCTCCGTGCCTGACGGGCGGAGCAGGACACGTCCGGTGTCGCCCAGTCCGGCTTCAGCCACGGCCACGGCCTGCTGCAGAACTTCCGAGCTGCCCACGCGGCTGCGGTCAACGCCCCTGACATTGATAAGGACCTGCGGGAGCTTGGTCATCACGGCGGCCAGTTCCTTGAGCGGCTTGCCGGTCAGCGCGACCTGCGCGGCCAGCTGCAGGCCGGTCAGGACGCCGTCGCCGGTAGTGGCATAGTCGGAGAAGATGACGTGCCCGGACTGTTCGCCGCCCAGGTTGTAGCCGCCTTCGCGCATGCTTTCGAGGACGTAGCGGTCTCCGACTGCGGTTTCGCGGATGCTGATGCCGGCTTCGCGAAGTGCGATCTTGAGCCCGAGGTTGCTCATGACAGTAGCGACCAGCACCTCATCCACCAGCTTGCCGGACGCTTTGAGGGCAACGGCCAGGATCGCCATGATCTGGTCGCCGTCCACTTCGTTGCCTTCGTGGTCTACGGCGAGGCAGCGGTCGGCATCGCCGTCGTGGGCGATGCCGAGGTCCGCGCCATGCTCTACGACGGCGGCCTTGAGCTGGCCGAGGTGGGTGGAGCCGACGCCGTCGTTGATGTTGTGGCCGTCCGGTTCCGCGCCGATGACCAGAACGTCGGCACCGGCGTCCTTGAAGACCTGGGGTGAGCAGCCGCTGGCAGCGCCATGGGCGCAGTCCAGAACCACTTTGAGGCCGTCGAGGCGGTGCGGCAGGGTGCTCAGGAGGTGGACCACGTAGCGGTCTTCGGCGTCGGAGAAGCGCTGGATGCGTCCCACGTCGGCGCCGACGGGACGGGTGGGCTCCTTGCTCATCTGCTGCTCGATGGCGTCTTCAACGTCGTCAGGGAGCTTCTGGCCGCCGCGTGCGAAGAACTTGATGCCGTTGTCCGGTGCCGGGTTGTGCGACGCGGAGATCATGACGCCGAAGTCCGCGTCAAGATCGGCCACAAGGTAGGCAGCGGCCGGCGTGGGAAGGACTCCTGCGTCGTAGACGTCAATGCCGGAGCTGGAGAGCCCGGCCTCAACGGCGGCGGCGATGAATTCACCGCTGGCGCGCGGGTCGCGAGCCACCACGGCGCGGGGCCGCGTGCCGTTGGTGTTGCGGTCATGCCCCAGCACCACGGCGGCTGCCTGGGCGAGCTGCATGGCAAGCTCCGCCGTCAACAGGCCGTTAGCAAGGCCCCGGACTCCATCTGTTCCAAATAATCTAGACATCGGGGTCAAGTCTAGAGGATAGCCGGGTCACGCATGTGCCGTCCGCTTCAGATCTTGAGATAGCGGAAGTTGATGCTTTTGATTCGGAACAGGCTACATCTCATTAGACTGACCTAGAATAAAACACGGTATCGCAGGTTCTCCATGGCACCATCGGAGCATGTCGAAATTTTCTGACCCAAGAGCCAAAATCGCGGATGCACCATGGGGTTTCATGAATGGTTTCACCTGCAAGTACCCATCGGCGACACGTTTGGCGGTTGTACTTCTATGGCTCTTGGGCATCCTCACCGCATATTTGTCCATACGAGGCGCCGTCGTCGGAACCATACTGGGGCAAGACGCTCATGCGTATTGGCTGGCAGCACAGAGCGAGCTGGTGTATGACAGAGCGCCCGGCCAGAGAGATGCGTATCTATATTCGCCAGCTTTCGTCGCTGCGATAAAGCCCCTCGCCACACTTTCCTGGCCGTTCTTCCTGGTGATATGGATCTGTCTCGAGGCTGCAATACTGATCTGGCTTGTGAAGCCACTGCAATTAAGATGGTCTGCGCCTATTTTCCTGCTCTGTTTGCCAGAGCTAATGGTCGGCAACATATACATCTTGCTGGCTGGCTCCGCTGTAGTCGGTATGTACAGGCCCGCCGCGTGGGGGTTTCCGATCCTGACAAAGCTAACAGCAGGAGTTGGACTTCTCTGGTTTGCCGCACGTGGCGAGTGGAGCCGGTTTATTGAGGGTATCGGTGGGCTCACCCTTGTTGTCATAGTTTTGTACGCTCTTGAACCCACCCAGTGGCAGGCTTGGATGCAGTTCCTCTTCGAGCAGAGGGATGGAACACCGGACAGTCAAACCAGTTTTGTATTGCGTTGTTTACTCGCCGCTTTGCTAGTGGCAATCGGAGCCTGGAAACAACGGCCTTGGCTGATTGCTCCTGCCATGGTTCTGGCTTCACCAGTACTTGTCGGTCTTATACCGCTCACGATGCTGGCTGCGATCCCGAGGCTCAACCGGCTGGCAAGGTTAGACGCTAATCTTTCCGGGCCGTCACTACCCCGCGGCAGGCATATGACTAAAGGTTTCTGACCCCGGCTCGGTAGCGATCGGCGCGGAGGATACCAACGATGATCACATTTCCTATCTACTGCGCCCCTCTCCCGAACAGCATGGTCAACCGCCACCGCCCAGTCGTATACCGTTCATGCTTCAAAAAACCGAGAAGCCCGCCCCGCCGAATGGCGGGACGGGCTTCTCTGCAAGCGGATCTAGCGCTTGGAGTACTGCTGAGCCTTGCGGGCCTTCTTGAGGCCGGCCTTCTTGCGCTCGATGATACGGGCGTCACGACGCAGGTAACCGGCCTTCTTAAGGGTGGCGCGGTTGTTGTCGACATCGATCTCGTTCAATGAACGGGCAATGCCGAGGCGCAGGGCGCCGGCCTGGCCGGAGATGCCACCGCCGTGGATGCGGGCGATGACGTCGTAGGCGCCTTCAAGATCCAGGATCTTGAAGGGCTCGTTGACGTCCTGCTGGTGCAGCTTGTTCGGGAAGTAGTTGTCCAGCGCACGGCCGTTGATGGTCCACCTACCGGAACCCGGTACAACGCGGACGCGGGCAACGGCTTCCTTCCGGCGGCCAACAGCAGCGCCGGCAACGGTCAGTGCCGGGCGCTCCTTCTTCGGCGCAGCAGCTTCAGCGGCTCCGCTTTCAGAGGTGTAGCTGGTCAGGGTTTCCTCAGCCTCAACGGCTTCGGTGGTCTCTTCGTTCTGAGCCACGATTCTCCTTGTATAGATAAGTTGTTTGGTGGCCAGGACTACTGGGCGACCTGGGTAATTTCGAAAGTCTTGGGCTGCTGGGCGGCGTGGGGGTGCTCTGCACCGCGGTACACCTTCAGCTTGCCCAGCTGCTGTGCAGCGAGAGAGTTCTTGGGGAGCATGCCCTTAATGGCCTTCTCAACGGCGCGGACCGGGTTTGACTCCAGGAGTTCCGCGTAGTTGACGGAGGTCAGGCCGCCCGGGTAGCCGGAGTGGCGGTATGCGCGCTTCTGCTCCAGCTTGGCGCCGGTCAGGGCTACCTTTTCAGCGTTGATGATGATGACGAAGTCGCCCATGTCCATGTGGGACGCAAAGGTGGCCTTGTGCTTGCCGCGCAGCAGGATTGCGGTCTGGCTGGCAAGACGACCAAGGACAACGTCTGTGGCGTCAATGACGTGCCACTGGCGGTTGATATCGCCGGGCTTCGGGGTGTACGTACGCACGGTTTTTGCCTCGTTCTTGTTCTGGCGTTCTTGTTTAGGTGCCACTCAAGCGTGTGCACCTACTATCTATGCGCTACCGGAACAGAGGTGAGGGCTCTATGTAACCAGTCATCCAAAAGTCTCGAATGTGCTCGTTGAGTAGTTATCCTGCAACCGGATTCTCAAGCGGGCACGCATCATCGAGAAAGGACACGCACAACGACTACCAATGTTAGCTTGAACCCGGCCCCAGGGTCAAAATGGGTGAGCCGGACAGTCTTCGCAGCGCGCCGGTCAGACTCAAGCAGGGGGACTCGATGACTTCTTTGGGCTACGCCGGTTCAACAATGCCGCTGTTTGTGGCCGCGATCGGAGTCCTAGGACTCATCCTCTCGCCTGTCGCCGAGCTTCTCATCGCCAGGCTCCTCCCCCGCATCGGCGGACTGCCGTCCACGCGCCTCCGGATTACGACGTCAGTGATCACCGGCGCCCTCTGCGCCGCCTTTGCTTGGCGCTTTGGAGCAGACGCAGGGCTGCCGGCTTTCGTCCTGCTGGCCGTTCTTGGTGTACAGCTGGCCAGGATTGATGTTTCGCTGCATCTTCTGCCCAACCCCCTGGTTTTGTCCCTCCTTATAGGAGGGGTCGGTTTCCTCCTGGCGGCGGTTTTCGGTGGATCGCAGTGGGGAGACGTGCTTCGCGCGGTAGCCGGAGCGGCGATTCTCTTCGTCACTTACCTCATTTTGGCAATTATTTCGCCGAGGGGCATGGGGATGGGCGACGTGAAGTTCGCGGCACCCATCGGCCTCTACTTGGGATACCTAGGCTGGAGCCAGCTTCTGTATGGCGGCCTCCTGGGCTTCATCCTGAACGGAATCGTCACGGTCCTGGTTTTGCGCAAGACTCGCTCAGACCGTGCGTCTGAGGTGCCCCACGGGCCGTCGATGCTTGCCGCCGTTATCGGCGTTGCGTTCCTTTTTTCCTGAGCGGTTACCCAACCTCAGTGCAGCAGGCGATCGCTTCCGCCGCCATATATCCAAGTAGTGGCGTGCGTACATACATCCCTGATGCGAGTACCCAGGATGGTGCTTCGAGTACGCCATATAAACGGCCTGGAAAAAGTCGAGTACCCCTACGCATTGTTGCCGGAAGTCGCTACTGACAATCTCTTCTTAGCGAAGTCCAGCAACCGCCAAAAAATGGGGCAGCTGGAAATTCGTTGGAATCAATTCAAATCCATTTCACCGAATTAAAGGAAATACAATGACTTCTCTTATGGTCTCCATGATGGCTTACGTAACGGGCCTAAAACACCGCCTGGCATCCGAGAAGGGTGCAACCGCCGTCGAATACGGTCTTATGGTCGCCCTCATCGCGGTCGCCGTCATCGTCGCCGTGACACTCCTGGGAACCAATCTGTCAACGCTGTTCGACGGCGTCGCCAAGAAACTCCCCAAGGTTTCCTGATGACTAACGTAATTGTGTCATTGCTCGCGCACCTTACAGGCATCAAAGACAAGCTCGAATCTGAAAAGGGAGCCACGGCTGTGGAGTACGGTCTGATGGTCGCACTTATCGCCGTTGCCGTCATCGTCGCCGTCACCCTTCTTGGTACGAACCTATCAACGCTGTTCAACACCGTGGCCGGCAAGATCCCATCCGTCGGCTAAGAAACCCCGCTTTAGCGTCGAAGCCCAGGGGCGGGGCGCGGCGGCGAGCCTATCGCTGCCGCCGTTCCCGCCACTGGGCTTTCCGTCGTCCTAACATCCAAAGTCAGGCTATCTGAAGTCAGGAGGGGTCATGGAAGGTCCAACATCTCAGGGAAAAGCCTTTCGGTCGTGCATGGTTGACGCTTGTGAGTCGATGCGATTCTGGCAAAATGCCGCCCTCGCAGACAGAAAGACTGGCCGAGGGTGAAGCGCCTTGGCAAGCATTGCAGCACAAGAAGGTCTAAGGAAATTGGGGCTGTTGCCGTCGAGTTCGCCTTGATTCTGCCAATTTTTCTAGCACTCATTCTTGGAATCGTGGAATATGGGCGCGCCTTCAGTATCCAGGTATCTATGGCGGAAGGTGCCCGCGAAGCAGCAAGGTATTCGGCTATCCACTACTCAGACACTGGCTATGCGAAGTCCACTGCACAGCAGAAAGCGGTTGACGCAGCCCCTATCGCCAATCTGAAGCTCACCGACGTCGACATCAGCGCATGCGCTCCCAACGAGGATTCGATTGTCACCATCAGCGTGGCGACAAAATACCTCACCGGCCTTCCGACGCTGGTCCCCTTCCTGCCCGACATCATGAACATCTCAGCAAAGGGCGTCATGCGATGTGGAGGATAATTTGGAGGCCGGTCAACACAGCCAACTCTGATGGGAACGAACGAGGAGTGGTGGCCCCGCTCGCGGCGCTCCTTATGGTTGTCCTGCTAGGCTTTGGCGCCCTCGCCGTTGACGTCGGCGCCATGTACTCGGAGAAGGCTCAGTTGCAGAACGGCGCGGACTCGGCCGCGCTCGCAGTCGCTCAGGCGTGTGCCAAAGCCACGATGACGACCTCTCCCTGCGGTTCAAACCAAAAGGCCAAAGCAACGGAATACGCCAACGCTAACGCCCTTGATGGTTCAAGTGACGTTGTTTCAGCCACTGTAAACGCAGGAACGGTCAACGTCACCACGGCGACACCTGCCGGCGCTAATGGTGAGCACTTCTCCCTATACCTGGCGAGGGCCCTCGGCATAAACTCCGTTGAAATCCAAGCATCAGCCCAGGCCGTCTTTGGAGGAGTCTCTGCCTATAACAGTCTGCCGATGGCTTTCTCTAAGTGTGAGGCTGACTCAACGTTACTGAAAGACGGAGATTTCCGTTTTTTCCCGGCACATGGAAGCGCTAGCCGGGACAAGAATGAACCCTACCCATGTCCAGGTAACTCATCTGGGCAAGAAATGCCAGGGGGTTTCGGATGGCTCGTGGACCCGCTCGCTAAATGCTCTGTCTACGTCGACACTAAAAATCCTTGGGTCGACTCTCGACCAGGAGCAGCTTACGAATCGCCGTGTACCGACACAATGCTGGCTTGGTGGGCTGCGAAGAACAAGACCCCCTCTGAAGAGGTCAAGATTCTTGTCCCGATCTTTGATGATAACGACCCGAAGCGCGGGAAGCATGGTCAATTCCACATTCAAGCCTTTGCAGAGCTGAGCATCGACAGTTGGCATCTGAGTGGGACTAGCAAAACAAACCATCCACCAGAAACGTATCTGACGTCAGCTGCCAAAGATCTCTCCACCAAGCTTGGGCTGAAGAACTCCGATCTAGGACTATTTGGGCGATTTGTGCGCGCGGTTTCTCTTGATGAAGCCGCGAAGCTCGACGGATCTACCATTTACGGCTCAACGGGCGTGAAAATCACTAACTAGATATTCCTTCAAGAACCAAAACTAGCTCCAAATTTCGAGAGGAGACTGAAAATTGAAAACACGCCTACTGGGAGGCATAGTCGCATTTGTGCTGGCCATCGCCGGCACTGTCCTACTTGTCTCGTATGTTTCAGCGTCCGAGGCACGGGCCCAAAAGGATTTGCAGCCGGTCGATGTACTCGTTGTCCAACAGCAGGTAGCCAAAGGGGCTGACCTGCAAAAGCTGAAAGCATCGGTCAAGCTGACCTCACTGCCTTCGGCTTCAGTACCCAATGGCGCCCTGAAGAGCCTGGACGGGCTTGACGGGAAAGTCGCCGCTGTCGATTTGCTTCCTGGCGAAGCCCTGCTGGGTGCGCGGCTGGCCGATCCTGAGAGCTTGTCCGCCCCGGGCTCCGTCCCGGTTCCCGACGGAATGCAGGAAATCTCCGTTCAACTTGAGGCCCAACGCGTAGTGGGCGGCCGTATCGCAGCCGGCGACACCGTTGGCATCGTGGTCCTCTTCGACAAGGGAGCCGTCAAGGACTCCCCTGATGTCGAATCCGGACAGCAGATCTTTCACAAAGTCTTGGTTACGAGCGTCCAGCGCTCGATGGCGAAGACATCAGGCGCGGCCACGGGAGGTGCCACTGCCGAGGAACAGGCCAATACAGAGCTGCCCACCGGACAGCTGCTCGTTACCTTCGCCCGGAATGATGCAGACGCCGCAAAGATTGCTTTCGGGGCCAACTTCGGATCCCTGTGGCTAACCAAGGAACCGTCGGCCGCCACCGAAGGATCACCGCTGATTGTCAAGAAGCCCGAGCTGTACCGGTGAGCAGGTTCGTAGCCATCACGGCCGACTCCGATTTCGAAACCCGGGCCAGGCAGGCAGCTTCCCGCCTGCACGGAACATTTCACGGAATCGTTGCCAACTTCCTGCCCGCTGGCCCGGACGACGTGCTGCGTACACTCTCCGGCGACCAGCTGGAAGTGATTTTGCTCGGACCGGGGCTTCCGGTCGAGGACTCAATCAGGCTTGCCAGTCTGTTTGACCTCCAATATCCGGAGATCAGCGTGGTGCTTGTCACCGAAAGTGACTCCGACGTCGCGTTGCCCGCGATGCGGGCCGGCATAAGGGACCTCCTAGATCCGGGGGCCGACGTCGACGCCATCCACGTCATGCTGGAACGCGCCAGCCTTGCAGCGGCAGGGCGCCGTCGCGGCCTCGGAAACATCGTTGAACCGCCGAGTGGCAACGGACGGATCATTGCAGTGATGTCTCCCAAGGGCGGTGTGGGAAAGACGACCGTGACCACTAACCTCGCCGTCGGCCTCGCAAAGCTGGCACCGATGAGCGTTGTAGTTGTCGATTTAGACCTGCAATTCGGCGACGTAGCCTCCGGGCTCAGGCTCGAACCCGAGAAGACCATCGCTGACGCTGTGAAGGGGGCGGCAGCAGGTGACAGCCTGGTACTCAAGTCGTACCTCACACTGCATCCGTCCGGCATGTACGCGCTGTGTGCACCACTTAACCCCGTGGAGGCCGACCAAATATCCGGGGAACAGGTGGGCCGATTGCTCGTGCAGCTGGCCAGCGAATTCAAATTCGTTGTGGTGGACACGGCCCCAGGGCTCGGGGAACATGTGCTCGCGAGCCTCGAGCAGGCCACCGACGGCGTCTGGGTCTGCGGTATGGACATACCGAGCATCAAGGGTCTTCGGACAGGATTCTCCATCCTGACCGAGCTTGGCTTGCTCCCACCGAACAGGCACGTGGTCCTCAACTTTGGTGACCGCCGAAGCGGACTGACATTGAAGGACGTCGAGGCAACCATCGGTTGCCCTGTGGATGTGGTGCTCCCCCGGTCACATGCGGTGCCATATTCCACAAACAAGGGGGTCCCCCTTCTACAGGAGACGTCGAGGGATGCTGTCGCGAAGGGCTTGCGTCAGCTCGTCCAACGGTTTGATCCGGCGTGGGAGCAGCGCACTCACAAGAAACTTCACCGAAGGGCCGTAGTCCAATGACACTTGCAGATCGCTTTCAATCTGTTCGCAACCAGGCGAGCCAGCAGCCGGCTGAAACCCGAACTGAGATCCCGTGGGCAGGGAAAAGTCAGAATGAGTCCGCTTGGAATGAACCCGCCTCCAACGATCACAGCGCAGAAGCAAACGACGCCTTGACTGCGGTCAAGGACCGCGCCGGCGCTGCACTTTATGAGCGCATGGGAAGCCGCATCTCAGACGCGTCCCTGGACGAGGCTGAGCTGCACGAGTACGCCAAAGATGAGCTACGGACAATCATCGAAGAGGATGAAATCCCGCTGTCCTCCGCGGAGCGGCAGCGCCTGGTCCAGGACATCCTTGATGATGTCATTGGTCTTGGACCGCTGCAAAAGTTCATTGCGGATGATGCCGTGACCGAAGTGATGGTCAATGGTCCGGATAAGATCTACGTGGAACGGGGAGGCAAACTCTTCCTCACGGGGTCTCGCTTTAAGTCCGAGGATCATCTGCGACGGATCATCGAGCGGATCGTCACCAAGGTCGGTAGGAGAATCGATGAATCATCTCCGTTGGTGGATGCCCGGCTCGCCGACGGATCGCGCGTCAACGCGATCATTCCGCCGTTAGCCGTCAACGGCTCGTCGCTGACGATTCGAAAGTTCGGCCAGGCGCCGCTGACTGTCAACGATCTCATCTCGTTTGGCACCATCTCCCCGGAAATCGCCGAACTCCTGAACGCTTGCGTCCACGCGCGGCTCAATATCATCGTCTCCGGGGGCACCGGCACCGGTAAGACGACGCTGCTCAACGTCTTGTCGTCCTTCATTCCTCCGGACGAGCGGATCGTCACCATTGAGGACGCGGTGGAACTTCAACTCCAGCAGGAACACGTTGTGCGACTCGAAAGTCGGCCGAGGAACATTGAGGGCAAGGGTGAGATCAGCATCCGGGACCTCGTTCGTAACTCCCTGCGCATGCGCCCGGACAGAATCGTTATCGGCGAAGTCCGTGGCGGTGAGTCGCTGGACATGCTCCAGGCCATGAACACAGGCCATGACGGGTCCATCTCGACGGTGCATGCCAACTCACCCCGAGATGCTATCGCCCGATTGGAGACCTTGGTGCTGATGGCAGGCATGGACCTCCCGCTTCGTGCCATCCGCGAACAAATCGCTTCGGCGGTCAATCTCATCGTTCACATTTCGCGCCTTCGCGACGGCACTAGGCGAGTGACACATGTCACGGAAGTTCAAGGGATGGAAGGTGACATTGTCACGCTCCAGGACGCCTTTACATTCGATTACAGCGCCGGAGTTGACGCCCACGGAAGGTTCCTCGGAAAGCCTGTCCCCACCGGCGTCCGGCCTCGTTTCGCAGATCACTTCGCCGACCTGGGAATTGCCCTATCGCCGGCCGTCTTCGGGAAATCACCGATTGGGGGCGGTTACCGGTGAGTGCCACCAGCCCAATCCTGCTGATTCTGGGCGTCCTTCTGTGCCTGGCCTCGCTGGTATTCCTCTTCGTCGTGACCCTCCGTGGCCGTGAGGCAAATATCGAATTGGCGCGCAGGCGACCTGGCGTCGCCGAACAACCGTCTGCCCTCACCCGAGTTGCCGCATCGGCGACGTCCTTTGTCGAACGCAATCTCAGCCGTAATGCCAGGTTCGGTTCCGCCTCATCTCTGGAGGAAGCAGGACTGCACCTTCGCCAGGCAGACTTCATCCTTTTACTCGGATGCGCGGTAGTAACAATGGGAGTTGTGGGCTTTGTTCTTGGCGGCCTCGGGCTGGCACTGGTGTTCGCCCTGCTGACGCCTTTCGGAGGCATGCTGTTCCTGAACATCATGGCCGGCAAGCGACGCGCCAAGTTCGAATCACAGCTCGGCGACACTCTGCAAATGCTCTCAGGAGGGCTGCGAGCTGGCCATAGTCTGCTGCGGGCGGTTGACGCAGTGGCACAGGAATCTGACGCGCCGACGTCCGAGGAATTCGCACGGCTGGTCAACGAGACCAGGTTGGGCCGGGACCTGAAGGACTCCATGGCCGACTCGGCTCGGCGCATGCGGAGCGAGGACTTTGACTGGATGGCCCAGGCCATCGAGATCCACCGGGAAGTCGGCGGAGACCTGGCTGAGGTTCTCGACCACGTGGGAGAGACCATCCGGGAGCGCATGCAGATCAAGGGCCAAGTGCAATCCCTCAGCGCAGAGGGCAAGCTCTCGGCCTACATCCTCATTGCCCTCCCGATCGGGATCTTCCTGTTCCTCAGCTTCTCCAACCCCGGCTACCTCGGCGTGCTGTACACCAACGTATTGGGGTGGGTCATGCTCGGGTTCGGAGTTGTACTGCTGGCTCTTGGGTCCTTCTGGCTGAGCCGCGTCGTCAAGATCAAGTTCTAGGAGGTGGAAGCATGAGCGCAATGGCCTGGTTCATCGTCGCAATAATTATCGTTCCGTGCTCGGTGATGGTTTGGGCAGTAATCTCAGTGGACCGCCCCGGCTTGGCTGCCGTCCGAAGCAACCTGGGACGAGGACGGGGAAAGGCAGCCGACGATTCACAAGGAGTCGAAGCTCCCTGGCTAGTGCAGTTGGGCCAGCGCCTGACGCCGAAGGGGTACCCGGCGTGGCTGGACAAGCTGCTCGCGAAGGCGGGCCGGCCGGCGGCCATGCCTCTGGACCGGCTACTGGTCATCAAGCCAGCTCTCGCTTTGGTGGCCGGAGTAGTCGGCATCTTATTGATGCTCAAGACCCCCACGGGCACGAGCTTTCTCTTGACTTTATTCGTGACCGTGCTCGCATATTTCGTTCCGGACCTCCTCCTGCGCAGCCAAGGCGCGAAGCGCCAGGAAGCGATCGAACTGGAGTTGCCCAGCACACTGGATCAGATGCTGATCTCGGTCGAGGCAGGGCTCGGCTTCGAGTCAGCCATGGCGCGCGCTGGCCAGAACGGCAAGGGCCCTCTCGCCGCGGAACTCCTCAGGACGCTCCAGGATATGCAGGTTGGCAGGAGCCGCCGGGAAGCCTACCTGGCCATGGGACAACGCACGGGAGCACCAGACCTACGGAGCTTCGTGCGAGCCGTTGTCCAGGCGGACGTCTACGGTATAGCGATAGCAAGCGTCCTGCGGACGCAGGCCAAGCAGATGAGAATCAAGAGGAAACAGCGCGCCGAAGAGAAGGCAATGAAGCTCCCCATCAAGGTATTGTTCCCGCTGATGCTATGCATCTTGCCCGTACTGTTCATCGTCATTCTAGGGCCGGCCGTCATCAATATCATCGCGGCCTTCTCCGGCATGTAGGTGCAAAGGACGCCACCCCCACCGCGCCATCGGCGCCCCAAGAACCGGACCCTCTCGGCACCCAGAACCGAGGGGGTCCGCTTGTGTGTCCGGAAAAGGTCAGTGCTTCCGCACGGCCCGGGTCAGCTCCGCGCGGGCCAGCATCTCGTCGTCGGACGGGTAGGCCACTTCCTCGAGGACCAGCGGGTGCGGCGCGGCCAGGACTGACTTGGCGTCCCGCTTCTTCGCCAGGAGCCTTTCGTACAGCCAGCCCGGCTCCTCCACGCCCTCGCCCACGAACAGCGCCAAGCCCACCAGGGAACGGACCATGTTGTGGCAGAACGCATCCGCCTGGACGGTGGCCACAATGACCCCGTCCTCGCCGCGGCGGAACTCGAAGCGCTGCAGCTCACGGATGGTGGTGGCGCCTTCCCGCGGCTTGCAGTAGGACAGGAAGTTCTGCAGCCCCAGCAGCTTGGACGCACCCTCGTTCAACAGCGAAACGTCCAGGGGGCTCTTGTGCCAGAGCGTGAAGTAGCGTTCCAGCGGGTCCCACAGGGCCGGGCCGTCGGCAATGCGGTAGCTGTAGCGGCGCCACAGGGCGGAGAAGCGGGCGTCGAAACCGACCGGCGCCAGCTGCACCTGATGGACTTCAATGGCTCCGGACAGGTCGCCGAGGCCCCGGCTCAACGCACCCCGGAGACGGCGCACCAGCGCGACGCCGGGATCCAGTTCGTGCCCGCGCGGCAGTCCCAGCCACTCGGCTTCGGTGAGGTCAAGGTGGACCACCTGGCCGCGGGCGTGCACGCCCGCGTCGGTCCGCCCTGCCACGGTGACCCGGATGGGGCGCCGGACCAGTAAGGCCAGCGCCTCCTCCAGGACTCCCTGTACGGTGCGCAGGCCGGGCTGGAGCGCCCACCCGCTGAAGGGGCCGCCGTCGTATGACAGATCAAGGCGGATACGCAAAAACCCGCCGCCCCCTGTAACGGGGGCCGCGGGTTTTTGGTCGTTCATAGACCTAAGTCTACTGGAGCGACAGAGGCTGATTACTCAGCTTCGACTGCCTGGGCAGCTTCGCCACCGGCAGGCGCGAAGCCTGCGGCTGCAGCGGATTCCGCGGAGTCGAACCAAACTTCAGCGGTGGTGGAGTCGTACCAGCGTGAGCCGGGAACGTGGTACTTCATGGAGTCCTCGTTGCCCTTGACGGCGAAGCCTTCGGGGGCTTCCTTGTCAGCGGTGGCCGGCTTGGAGCCGGCGTACTTGGCTTCAGCTTCGGGAGCAGCGGCAGCTTCGGTCTCAACAACCTCGGCCTCGGCTTCGGCGGGAGCTTCCTCGGCGGCCGGAGCAGCCTTCTCAGCGTCGCGCTTGGCAGCGGAAGTAGCCTCAGCCACAACAGCCTGCTTGGCGGAAACCGGCTCGAGAACGAGCTCGATGACAGCCATGGGAGCGTTGTCGCCCTTGCGGTTGCCGATCTTGGTGATGCGGGTGTAGCCGCCGTCGCGGTTCTCCACTGCCGTGGCAATTTCGGTGAACAGCTCGTGGACGACGCCCTTGTTGCTGATCAGGCCGAGGACACGGCGGCGGGAAGCCAGGTCGCCGCGCTTGGCGAAAGTCACCAGACGCTCTGCGTACGGCTTCAGGCGCTTGGCCTTGGTCACCGTGGTGGTGATCCGCTTGTGCTCGAACAGTGCTGCTGCCAGGTTCGCGAGCATGAGACGCTCGTGAGCCGGGCCGCCTCCGAGGCGCGGACCCTTAGTGGGGGTAGGCATAATTGTTTCTCCTCATATGGAAGCCGGCGGTGGGCACACCATGGTGCCCGCCGGCCAAGATCTGTTTTAGAGTTCGTCGTCGCCGAAGGCGGCGTCGTCCTCTTCAATTGCTGCTGCGCGTGCTGCGAGGTCAAAACCGGGAGGCGAGTCCTTGAGGGACAGGCCCAGTTCAACCAGCTTTGCCTTGACCTCGTCAATGGACTTCGCACCGAAGTTACGGATGTCCATCAGGTCAGCCTCGGAGCGGGCAACGAGTTCACCCACGGTGTGGATGCCCTCACGCTTGAGGCAGTTGTAGGACCGGACGGTGAGGTCCAGGTCCTCGATCGGCAGTGCCATGTCCGCGGCCAGGGCAGCGTCCGTCGGCGACGGGCCAATCTCGATACCTTCAGCTGCGGTGTTCAGCTCGCGTGCCAGACCGAAGAGTTCCACCAGGGTGGTACCAGCGGAAGCAACAGCATCGCGCGGGGCGATGGCCTGCTTGGTCTCGACGTCGACAATGAGCTTGTCGAAGTCAGTGCGCTGCTCAACACGGGTTGCTTCCACGCGGAAAGTAACCTTCAGCACCGGCGAGTAGATCGAGTCAACCGGGATACGGCCGATCTCGGCGTCGCCGGACTTGTTCTGAGCTGCCGACACGTAGCCGCGGCCGCGCTCGATGGTCAGTTCGAGTTCGAACTTGCCCTTCGAGTTCAGCGTGGCAATGTGCAGATCCGGGTTGTGGAATTCGACGCCGGCCGGCGGAGCGATGTCCGCGGCGGTGACGACTCCGGGGCCCTGCTTGCGCAGGTAGGCAACAACCGGCTCGTCGTGCTCGGAGGAGACCGACAGGCTCTTGATGTTCAGGATGATCTCAGTGACATCTTCCTTGACACCCGGAACCGTGGTGAACTCGTGCAGCACGCCATCGATCCGGATGCTGGTTACAGCGGCACCGGGGATGGAGGAGAGCAGGGTACGGCGGAGGGAGTTTCCGAGGGTGTAGCCAAAGCCCGGTTCCAGCGGTTCAATGATGAAACGCGAGCGGTTTTCGGAGACTACCTCTTCGGAGAGGGTGGGGCGCTGTGCAATGAGCACTTAGGTTTCCTTTCGGCGAGCATCCGCTATATGACGCAACACAGGTGGTGGAAATTCGGTCTGAAGACTTAACGCGGCTGGGCTTGCCCGGACCAGAACGGTCCGGGCAAGCTCAAACTGCGCGAAAGGCTTAGACGCGGCGGCGCTTCGGCGGACGGCAGCCGTTGTGCGCTGCGGGGGTGACGTCCTGGATGGAGCCAACCTCGAGGCCTGCGGCCTGCAGCGAGCGGATTGCAGTCTCGCGTCCTGAACCCGGTCCCTTGACGAAAACGTCAACCTTGCGCATGCCGTGCTCCTGCGCACGCTTGGCAGCAGCTTCGGCAGCCATCTGGGCTGCGAACGGGGTGGACTTACGTGAGCCCTTGAAGCCGACCTCACCTGAGGAAGCCCAAGAGATAACAGCGCCGTTCGGGTCCGTGATGGACACGATGGTGTTGTTAAAAGTGCTCTTGATGTGCGCCTGGCCCAGCGCGATATTCTTTTTGTCCTTCTTACGCGGCTTGCGAACCGCGCCACGAGTCTTTGGGGGCATTTTTTTCTCCTACAGAAAGTTATCGGGGAAAGCCGTGTAAATCCGGGAGGATTTAACGGGCCTTCTTCTTGCCTGCGACGGTGCGCTTCGGACCCTTGCGGGTACGGGCGTTGGTCTTGGTACGCTGCCCGTGGACCGGCAGGCCCTTACGGTGGCGAATACCTTCGTAGCTGCCGATTTCAACCTTGCGGCGGATATCAGCTGCTACTTCGCGGCGAAGGTCACCCTCAACCTTGTAGTTGCCTTCGATGTAATCACGCAGCTCAACCAGCTGGGTATCGGTGAGGTCCTTAACGCGGACGTCAGCACTGATGCCAGTGGCAGCCAGGGTTTCGTGTGCACGGGTCTTGCCCACGCCGTAGATGTAAGTAAGCGCAATTTCCAACCGCTTTTCGCGGGGAATGTCTACGCCAGCGAGACGAGCCATAGAGGCAGTGCTCCTTGAATAAACCGGAGGTCCTAGGCAGTACACCCGCACGTTCCGTGCGGCCCCAGCCTCCGACCGGGGGTTAGCTGTCCGGGCTCATGCGTCCCAATTCAGCTTGTGCTGCCTTATTATTTACTTGCGTGGGTTAGCAACCCAGGATTTCCTTCAGAAGAAGGAAATTAGCCCTGGCGCTGCTTGTGGCGCGGGTTCTCGCAGATCACCATGACCCGGCCATTACGGCGGATCACTTTGCACTTTTCGCAGATCTGCTTGACGCTCGGCTTGACCTTCATGGCATTCCTTTGCGTGTGGCAGTTGGTCAACTGGAGCAGCCGTCAGCTCATGCCGCGGCCGCCCAGAATTTACTTGTAGCGGTAGACGATACGACCCCGAGTGAGGTCATAAGGGCTCAGTTCCACCACTACCCGGTCCTCAGGGAGAATCCTGATGTAGTGCTGGCGCATCTTGCCTGAGATGTGCGCGAGTACGATGTGCTTGTTGGTCAGCTCAACGCGAAACATCGCGTTAGGCAGCGCCTCAGTCACAACGCCTTCGATCTCAATGACCCCGTCCTTCTTGGCCATACCCTCCGCTAACTGTTGTTGCCGCGGCCCTGCCGGATTGCACCGGACATGACCACGAACGTTTTTGTTGGATCGGTTATCACCTCAGGCCCCAAACAGGGCACAGCAGGGCAGACAACCAACAAGCAACACTACCCTTTTTCCCGGCAAATGTTAAATCGAGCATACTAACCTACTCCGCCCGGTATGCACCATATTCACCGGCAGGCGTGCTCACCGCCTCGGCGCTCTGCACGCCATCCAGGATGGCCAAACGTACGACGTCGGCTGCCGCACTCTGCAGCGTGATGAGACTGAACTGCCGGGGGGCTTCGGTGCTGTCCAGTTCGACGGCGCCGGTGGCCAGCGCGAATATCGTGTCCCCGTCAGCCAGCGTGTGGCTCGGGTTCAGCGCCCTGGCCAGTCCCGCGTGGGCAGCAGAAGCGGTCCTCTTGCAGTCGGCCTTGCTCAGGATGGCATTGGTAGCAACGACGACGAGGGTTGTGTTGAGCGGCGGGGCTGCCGAATCGGTGCCGTGCCCGGCTTCCGCCGGGGCAGCCGGAACCCTCGGCGTGCTCGCTCCTTCGTCGCTTAGACGCACGCTGCCGGGTTCCGCCCGCTCCGGCGATGTGCCAACAGGCAGTCCCACTGCGTTGACCACGGCGATCGCTCCGATCACAACCCCGTTGTCTAAGGTGATGGAGGCAGTCCCCACTCCTCCTTTGTATCTCCCCCGGCCGAGGACGGCTCCGGCGCCGGCGCCTACGTTGCCGCGTTCGACGTCGTGCCGTTCCGGCTGCGCGGCAGCGGCGGCAGTTGCCGCGTAGCCCATCTCCTCATCGGGCCGGGCCGAAAAGTCGCCGCCGCGGCCCAGGTCGAAGATGGCGGCGGCCGGCACGATCGGGACCAGCCCGCCGGGCACCGCGAAGCCCCGGCCGGCTTCCTCGCACCAGCGCTGGGCGCCGCGTGCGGTGACCAGGCCGTAGGCGCTTCCGCCGGTGAGCACCACCGCGTCCACCTGCTGGGACAGGGTGGTGGGGTCCAGGGAATCCGTCTCCGACGTCGCGGGGCCGCCGCCGCGGACGTCCACGGACCCCACCGTTCCCGGCGGCGGCAGGACCACGGTCACCCCCGTCAGCCAGCCGTCGTCGTTCCTCTGCACGTGCCCCACCCGGATTCCGGGTACATCGGTAATGGCTCCCATACGCCCCATTCTGCCCGCTTCATGACGCACGAAACTGTTGGCAACGCGCATGGGCGTCGGAGAGCGCTCAAGCCGAACTGTTCGTGAACGCTTTTCGAAGCCTCGGCTAACAATCAGCGCGGGGACCGGATCTGGCCCTGACCGGAGCCGGCGATGTGATGGAGTGATCTCAAATCCTCCCAAGCCCTGCCCCCGCAGGCCTCCCGATTGAGATCCATGACTCCACAGCTCACGGCCAAGCCCGGCAGTTCCGCGGCGCCCACAGGCAGAGCCAGGCACGGCATCCCCGGCACAAAAAACCGGCAGCGCTGGTCGAACCGGTCCCGCCGCGACTTCTTCGTTTTCCTCGCGCTTGCCCTGCCCAACCTGCTGCTCATCGCCGTCTTCACGTACCTCCCGCTGATCAACAACATCTACTACTCCACGCTGAACTGGACGCTCGGATCAGCCTCAGCTGCCGTCGTCGGGCTCGAAAACTACGTCACGTTCTTCACCGGCGCGGATGCCGCCAGGGTGCTGGGCACCACCGCCATCTTCACGGCCGCAACCGTGGGCGGCTCCATGGTGCTGGGCCTGCTCATTGCCCTGGTGCTGAACTCGAAGGTCCGCGGCACCACGTTCGCCAGGTCGGCTGTATTTGCGCCCTACGTCTTGTCCGGCGTGGGTGTCGGCCTGGTGTGGCTGTTCATCTTCGATCCCGGCTACGGCGTGCTGGCCTGGCTCCTCCGGGGCCTAGGGCAGCAGAGCCCGCAGTGGATCAACGATCCGCAGCTCTCCCTGGTCATGGTCATCATCGTGTATGTCTGGAAGAACCTTGGCTACTGCGCCGTGGTGTTCCTCGCCGGCCTGCAGTCGCTGCCGCAGGACGTGATGGAGGCGGCCTCGCTGGACGGGGCCGGCAGTTTCCGCCGCTTTGTCAGCATGTCCCTGCCGCTGCTCTCCCCCACCACCTTCTTCCTGCTGATCACCACCATGCTCAGCTCGCTGCAGGCGTTCGACCTCATCCGGATCATGACGCCCCTCGGCGCCGGCACCAGCACCCTCATCTACGAGGCGTACCTGCAGGCCTTCGGCGCGTACAACCGCGCAGGCTACTCGGCCGCGATCTCCGTGATCCTGTTTGTCATTCTGCTGGTCATCACGGTGCTGCAGCTGCGGTTCGTCGAAAAGAAGGTGCATTACTCGTGAAGGCTCCCGCCCCCGCCGTCGTCCGCGATTCCTCCGCCGCGTCTTCAACGCCCGGTTCAACGCCCGACGCCGTTCCCCGCCGCGAGCGGCCGTTCTCCCGTGCCAATCTGCTGCAGACCGTGGTTGGCGGCTATGTGCCGCTGGTCATCGCCGTCCTGGTGGTCTTCCTGCCGTTGCTCTGGATGGTGCTGAGCTCGTTCAAACAGCCGGGCGAAATCGTCACCATGAACCTGCAGGTGCTCCCGGCAGCCCTGGACCCGGAGAACTACCGGGTGGCCATGACCACGGTGCCGTTCGGGCTGTTCTTCCTCAACAGCACCATCGTCACCGTGGTTGGGTCCGGCATCAAGGTGATCCTTGCCCTGCTGACCGCCTACGCGCTGGTGTTCGTGCGCTTCCCTTTCAAGAACCTGATCTTCATCCTGATCCTGGTGGCCCTGATGGTCCCGCCGCAGGTGTCCATCCTGCCCAATTACATCCTGATCGCCGGGATGGGCGGGAAGAACACGCTCTGGGGGATCATCCTGCCCGGCCTGGGCACCGCCTTCGGCACGTTCCTGCTGCGCCAGCACTTCCTTACCCTGCCCGGTTCCATCCTCGAATCGGCCGAGATCGACGGCGCGGGCCACTGGCGGCGGCTGTGGCAGATCGTGGTGCCGGTGTCGGTCCCCTCGATCGCCACGGTTGCCCTGGTCACCGTGGTCAGCGAATGGAACGAATACATCTGGCCGCTGATCATCACGGACAAACCCGAAAGCATGACGCTCCCCGTCGGCCTGACACTGCTGCAGAACTCCGAGGGCAACGGAGCCGGCTGGGGCATCATGATGGCCGGCGCCGTCCTGGTGATCATCCCCATCCTGATCATCTTCGCCATGCTCCAGCGCTACATCGTCGCCGGCCTCACCCAGGGCAGCGTCACCGGCTAGCGGCCAGGCGAGTACCGCCGTCGGCCCCTCCCACCATCCATCCATCGCATCCGCATCACCAAGGCACCCACCGAAAGGCAGCACCATGACGTTCACCCTTGATCGACGGTTTTTCCTCACCCTTGCCGGGGCCGGAACAGGAGCCGCAGCGCTGGCAGCCTGCGGCGGCCCGTCCACCACGCCCGGCGCGGCCACCGCCACCGCTGCCGACATCGACTTCAGCGGCGTCAAGCCGGCCGCGTCCATCGACTTCTGGTCCAACCACCCCGGCAAGTCACAGGACGTGGAGAAGAGCATCATCGAGAAGTTCCACGCCAAGTACCCGGACATCAAGGTGAACCTGGTGACCGCGGGCGCGAACTACGAGGAAATCGCGCAGAAGTTCCAGACCGCCCAGGCTGCCAAGTCCGGCCTGCCCTCCCTGGTGGTCCTCTCCGACGTCTGGTGGTTCCGCTACTACCTGAACGAGAGCATCATTTCCATCGACTCCCTGGTCAAGCAGCTGGACATCAACCTGGCCGATTTCCGCACCTCCCTGGTGGACGACTACAAGTACGCCGGCAAGCAGTGGGCACTCCCCTACGGCCGGTCCACCCCGCTGTTCTACTACAACAAGGACCACTTCGCCGCGGCCGGCCTGCCGGACCGCGCCCCCGCCACCTGGCAGGAGTTCGCCGGCTGGGCACCCAAGCTCAAGGCGGCCTCGGGCACCCAGTACGCGTTTATGCACCCCGCCCTGGCCGGCTACGCGGGCTGGACCCTGCAGAACAACCTGTGGGGCGAGGGCGGCAGCTGGTCCAAGGGCTGGGACATCACCTGCGACTCCGCCGAGTCCGTGGCCGCCCTGCAGGCAGCCCAGGATTCCGTGTACAAGGACGCCTGGGCCGGCGTCTCCTCCAAGGAATCGGCCGACGACTTCGCCGCAGGGCTGGCTTCGGCCACGCTGTCCTCTACCGGCTCCCTCATCGGCATCCTGAAGTCCGCCAAGTTCAATGTGGGCGTGGGCTTCCTGCCGGGCGGCTCCAAGGAGAAGACCGGCGTCTGCCCCACCGGCGGCGCCGGCCTGGGCATCCCCAGCGGTGTCACCAAGGAAGAGCAGCTCGCCGCGGCGATGTTCCTGCAGTTCATGACCGAGCCGGAGAACACCGCCGCGTTCTCGGCCGCCACCGGCTACATGCCCACCCGGACCTCGGCGGACATGACCACGGTGCTGGCGCAGACCCCGCAGATCAAGATCGCCATGGACCAACTGGCCGTCACCAGGGTCCAGGACAATGCCCGCGCGTTCCTGCCCGGGGCCGATCAGGAGATGGCCAAGGCCGCCGCCAAGATCCTCACCCAGCAGGGCGACGTGAAGGCCACCATGACCGAGCTGAAGGCCACGCTCGAGGGAATCTACACCAAGGACGTCAAGCCCAAGCTCAAGGCCTGACCCTCTATTGCCGGCCGTGCCGGTCGGCAATAGCGGGTAAGTCACTTTCGTGGCTTTAAACCCAACTAGGTAGCGCCAACTGTCGTTTTGACCCCTCATAACGACAGTTAGCGCTACCTACTTTGAGTTAATCGGCTTGGCTTACGGGATCGGCACCGGGGTGACGCCGAGCGGCACCAGGTGCTCCGCGCCGCCGTCGGGCGCTGACAGGACCCAGATGCCCCGGTCATGCACAGCCACGGAGTGCTCCCACTGGCACGAGCGCTGGCCGTCGGTGGTGACCACGGTCCAGTCATCGCTCAGCACTGCGGTGTCGATGCTGCCGCGGACCAGCATGGGCTCAATGGCCAGGCACAGGCCGGCCTTGACCTTGGGGCCGCGGTGGCTGGTCCGGTAGTTCAGGACGTCCGGGGCCATGTGCATCTCGGAGCCGATGCCGTGGCCCACATAGTCCTCCAGGATGCCCAGCGGCTTTCCGGGGACCGAGGAGACGTAGTCGTCGATGGCCGCGCCGACGTCGCCCACATGGCCACGCTTGGCCAGCGCCGCGATGCCGTGCCACATGGCCGCCTGCGTGACGTCGGACAGGCGCTGGTCTTCGGGATCAGCGTTGCCCACGATCACGGTCCGGGCCGAGTCCGAATGCCAGCCGTCAACAATCGCGCCGCCGTCGATCGAGATGATGTCGCCGTCCTTGAGGACCTTGCTGCCGGGGATGCCGTGGACAACTTCCTCGTTCACGGAGGTGCAGACGGTTGCCGGGAAGCCATGGTAGCCCAGGAAGTTGGACTTGGCACCGGCCTGGTTCAGCACCGCGGCGAAGACGTCGTCCAGGTGCTTGGTGGTGACGCCCGGCACGGCGGCGGCCACAGCGGCATCCAGCGCGCGGCTCAGGACCAGGCCTGCCTCGTGCATGGTGCGCATCTGGGCATTGGTTTTGTATTCGATACGGGGCTGGCCGAAGGCCATGGTGTGTCCTTTCAATGGCTGAGGCTCCTCCCGGAATCCGGGAGGAGCCTCGAATAACTTAGTGGCCTGTTCAGGCGGCCTGAGCCGCCTTGATGGCTTCCATGACGCGGTCGGTGACCTCGTCGATGCCGCCGATGCCGTCAACCCGGGTCAGGATGCCGCGCTCGGCATACTTCGCCACAACCGCTTCGGTCTGCTCGTGGTAGAGGTCCAGGCGGTGGCGGATCACGGCTTCGTTGTCGTCGCTCCGGCCGGTTTCCTTGGCCCGGCCCAGAAGGCGCGCCACGAGTTCTTCATCGTCGGCGGTGAGCTGGAGGACGACGTCGAGCTTGTCCGCGCTGGCGGCCAGGATTTCGTCGAGGTAATCCACCTGCGCGGTGGTGCGCGGGTAGCCGTCCAGGAGGAAGCCGTTGTCGACGTCGGACTCGCTGAGGCGGTCGCGGACCATCTTGTTGGTCACGCTGTCCGGAACGAAGTCGCCGGCATCCATGTACTTCTTCGCTTCAATGCCAAGGGGGGTTTCGCCCTTCACATTGGCGCGGAAGATATCACCGGTGGAGATCGCCACAACACCGAGGCGTTCGGAGATACGTTCCGCTTGGGTTCCTTTACCGGAGCCGGGCGGCCCAATAATCAACATTTTTGTCATCGCAATAGCCCTTCGTAGTGACGTTGCTGTAGTTGCGCATCTATTTGCTTGACAGTTTCAAGGCCAACGCCCACCATGATCAGGATCGAGGTGCCACCGAACGGGAAGTTCTGGTTCGCGTTGATCAGTACCAGTGCAATCAACGGAATCAGCGCCACGAAGCCCAGGTAGATGGCACCGGGAAGCGTGATTCGTGAGAGTACGTACTGCAGGTAGTCCGCGGTCGGTTTACCGGCACGGATACCCGGAATGAAACCGCCGTACTTTTTCATATTGTCGGAGACCTCTTCAGGGTTGAAGGTGATCGCGACGTAGAAGTAGGTGAAGAACACGATCATGGCGAAGTACAGCGCCATGTAGATCGGGTGGTCTCCTCGGGTCAGGTTGTTGTTGATCCACTCAACCCACGGCTGCATCTGCTCGCCGGCCTTGGGCTGGTTGAACTGTGAAATCAGCCCCGGCAGGTACAGCATGGAGGACGCGAAGATCACGGGGATCACGCCCGCCATGTTCACCTTGATGGGGATGTAGGTGCTGGTTCCACCCACCGTGCGGCGTCCGATCATGCGCTTGGCATACTGCACCGGGACGCGGCGCTGGGACTGCTCCACGAATACCACCAGGGCCACTGTCACCAGGCCGATGGCCAGAACCAGGAAGAAGGTTCCGGGTCCCTGCGAGGTCCAGATGGCACCGAGCGAGGTGGGGAACTGGGCCGCGATGGAGGTGAAGATGAGCAGCGACATACCGTTGCCCACACCCTTTTCCGTGACCAGCTCGCCCATCCACATGATGAGTCCGGTGCCCGCGGTGAGGGTGATGATGATCAGGATCGTGGTGATGATGCTGCTATCAGGAATGATAGGCAGCGCACAGCCCGGCAGCAGCTGGCCTGAACGCGCCAGCGACACCAGCGTCGTTGCGTTCAGCAGGCCGAGGGCAATGGTGAGGTACCGGGTGTACTGGGTGAGTTTGGACTGCCCGGAGGCGCCCTCCTCGTACAGCTGCTGGAAGCGGGGAATAACCACCCGGAGCAGCTGCACAATGATGCTGGCCGTAATGTACGGCATGATGCCCAGGGCGAAGATGGACACCTGAAGCAAGGCACCGCCGCTGAACAGGTTGACGAGCTGGTAGAGCCCGCCTGCCGTCTGACCGTTCTGCAAGCATTGCTGGACATTCTGGTAGTTCACACCAGGCGAGGGAATGAAGGCACCCAAGCGGAAGATTGTGATGATTCCCAGCGTGAACAACAACTTGCGTCGCAGATCAGGCGTGCGAAAGGCCCGGCCAAATGCGCTAAGCAAGCGTCCTCCTGTGTTGTATAGGGGGTGGTGTGATGGGTCTCAATAATCCCAACAACCGAGTCTAACGGGTGGATGGGTCCTGCGAATAATCCTTAGGGGCGCCCGGGCGACGGGCGGCGGGAAATATTCGGCGGGCGGATGTGAAAAAACTCCCGGCGTGCAGGGCCCTGAGGTCCTGCACGCCGGGAGTTCACAACGGGCGTCAGCCCACCGGCTCTAGAGAGCGGTGGTGCTTCCGCCTGCTGCAGCAATCTTGTCCGCGGCGCTGGCCGAGAAAGCGTGGGCGGTGACGTCAACCTTGACGGTGATGTCGCCGGTGCCCAGCACCTTGACGGGCTGGTTCTTGCGAACGGCACCCTTTTCGACCAGGTTCTCCACGGTGACAGTGCCACCTTCGGGGAACAGCTCGTTGAGCTTGTCCAGGTTTACAACCTGGAACTCAACGCGGAACGGGTTCTTGAAACCGCGCAGCTTCGGCAGGCGCATGTGCAGCGGCAGCTGGCCGCCGGCAAAGCCAGCCTTGATCTGGTAGCGGGCCTTCGTACCCTTGGTACCGCGACCGGCGGTCTTACCCTTGGAACCTTCACCACGACCAACGCGGGTCTTGGCGGTCTTGGCACCCGGAGCGGGACGCAGGTGGTGGACCTTCAGAGCGTTCTGCTTCTCAGCAGCGGCGCCCTGTGCCTTCTCAGCAGTGTTCTTCTCTGCCATTTACTTCGCCTCCTCTACCTTTACCAGGTGCGGAACCGTGTTGAGCATTCCAACGGTCACGGCGTCGGCGGTGCGGACAACGGTGTGTCCGATCCGCTTCAGGCCGAGGGACCGAAGGGTGTCGCGCTGGTTCTGCTTGCCGCCAATGACGGACTTGATCTGAGTGATCTCCAACTGGGAGTCGGAGGGAATCAGGTTCTTAGCCATGACTTAGACACCCGCCTTCTGGTTCAGGATTGCCTTCACCATTGCCGGCGGAGCAACCTCGTCGAGGGGCAGGCCGCGGCGTGCTGCCACTGCTGCCGGCTCTTCGAGGCGCTTCAGGGCATCAACGGTCGCGTGAACGATGTTGATGGCGTTTGCGGAACCGAGCGACTTGGAGAGGATGTCGTGGATGCCCACGCACTCCAGTACTGCACGGACCGGGCCACCGGCGATAACACCGGTACCGGCGGAAGCCGGACGCAGCATTACGACGCCTGCGGCAGCCTCACCCTGAACGCGGTGCGGGATGGTGTTGCCGATGCGGGGAACGCGGAAGAAGGACTTCTTGGCCTCTTCGACGCCCTTCGCGATTGCGGCAGGAACTTCTTTAGCCTTGCCGTAGCCAACGCCGACCATGCCGTTACCGTCACCAACGACGACCAGGGCGGTGAAGCTGAAGCGACGACCACCCTTGACCACCTTGGAAACGCGGTTGATGGTGACAACGCGTTCGATGAACTGGCTCTTCTCAGCTTCACGGCCGCCGTCGCGGCCGCCACGGCCACCACGGTCGCCGCGGCCCTGGCCACGGTCTCCACGCTCGCCACGACGAGCGCCACCACGGCGGTCGTCGGCAGCGGCTGCGGGAGCAGTGGTCTCAGTGGCCGGAGCAGCTACGGCTTCAGTCGCCTTCTGATCTGCAGACACAGTGTCCTTTTCCTTGTTTGCTTCCGTCACAGTGACAGCCCACCTTCACGTGCGCCGTCAGCGACAGCAGCAATCCGGCCGTGGTACTTGTTACCACCGCGGTCGAAGACAACTGCTTCGATACCGGCAGCCTTCGCACGCTCGGCGACGAGCTCGCCAACGCGCTTGGCCTTGGCGGTCTTGTCGCCTTCGAATGCACGAAGGTCGGCTTCCAGAGTGGACGCGCTCGCTACGGTCAGGCCCTTGGTGTCATCGACAACCTGGACGAATACGTGGCGTGCGGAACGGTTGACGACCAGACGAGGACGAACAGCCGTGCCGGAGATGCGCTTGCGGATACGAAGCTGGCGGCGGCTGCGCGAAGCAGACTTGCTCTTGTTCGTACGCTTCTTATTAATTGAGATGGCCATGGTTACTTACCAGCCTTTCCGACCTTGCGGCGGATGACTTCGCCTGCGTAGCGAATGCCCTTGCCCTTATAGGGGTCCGGCTTCCGCAGCTTGCGAATGTTGGCAGCAACCTCGCCGACCTGCTGCTTGTTGATACCTGAAACAGAGAGCTTGGTCGGGGTCTCAACTGCAAAGGTGATGCCGTCCGGTGCGATGACATTGACCGGGTGGCTGTAGCCGAGAGCGAACTCAAGGTCAGATCCCTTGGCCTGAACGCGGTAACCAGTACCAACGATTTCAAGCTTCTTCTCGTAGCCCTTGGTTACGCCCTCGATCATGTTCGAGATCAGGGTGCGGGTCAGGCCGTGGAGTGAACGGGAGGCGCGCTCGTCGTTCGGGCGGGCGACGGTCAGGGTCTCTGCTTCCAGGGAAACCTCGATCGGGCTGGCCACAGTGTGGTTCAGCTCGCCTTTGGCACCCTTGACGCTGACGACAGAGCCGTCAACCTTGACCTCAACGCCGGCGGGAACGGTGATGGGGAGACGTCCAATACGTGACATTATTCTCTTCCTTTCCCGTTACCAGACGTAGGCGAGGACTTCGCCGCCCACGCCCTTCTTGCCGGCTTGCTTATCAGTCAAGAGGCCGGAAGAGGTGGACAGGATTGCGACACCCAGGCCACCGAGCACGTGCGGGAGGTTGGTGGACTTTGCGTAAACACGCAGGCCCGGCTTGGAAATACGGCGAACACCAGCGATTGAACGCTCACGGTTCGGACCGAACTTGAGCTCGAGGGTCAGCTTCTTGCCGACTTCAGCGTCTTCTTCTTTCCAGGAGGCGATGTAACCTTCGGCCTTCAGGATGTCGGCAACGCGTGCCTTGAGCTTGCTGTACGGCATGGTCACGGAATCGTGGTATGCCGAGTTTGCATTGCGCAGACGCGTAAGCATGTCTGCGACAGGATCTGTCATTGTCATGGTGGGCTCGTGCCCTTCCTCATAACGGTTTCCTCGGTCCGGCCTCTGCAGGAACTGCAGGGCTGCACCGAAGGACCTGTTACGTAGTTAGATTAGTCTTCGGCCTTGAACGGGAAACCAAGCGCCTTCAGCAGCGCGCGGCCTTCGTCATCGGTCTTGGCAGTGGTGACAACCGTGATGTCCATGCCGCGGGTGCGGTCGATGGAATCCTGGTCGATTTCGTGGAACATAACCTGCTCGGTCAGACCGAAGGTGTAGTTGCCGTTGCCGTCGAACTGCTTGCCACTGAGGCCGCGGAAGTCGCGGATACGGGGCAGAGCCAGCGTGACCAGACGATCCAGGAATTCCCACATGCGGTCTCCACGCAGAGTTGCGTGTGCGCCGATGGGCATGCCTTCGCGCAGCTTGAACTGTGCGATCGACTTGCGGGCCTTGGTTACCTGCGGCTTCTGGCCGGTGATCGCGGTGAGATCGCGGACAGCGCCGTCGATCAGCTTGGAGTCCTTGGCGGCATCTCCAACACCCATGTTCACAACGACCTTCACCAGGCGGGGAACCTGGTTGACGTTGGTGTACTTGAATTCCTCAACGAGCGTGCTCTTGATGGATTCGGCGTACTTGGTCTTCAGACGAGGAACGATCTTCGCTGCCGGAGTCTCGAGAGTCTCAGTCATTAGATGTCCTTCCCGGAGCTCTTGGCCACGCGTACACGCACTTCGCGCTTCACGCCATCGCGCTCAACGGTCTCGGTGCGGAAACCGACGCGGGTGGGCTTCTTGGTGGACGGGTCAACCAGAGCCACGTTGGAGATGTGGATCGAAGCTTCAACAACCTCGATGCCACCGGTCTTGGTGCCGCGCTGCGACTGACCGACCTTGGTGTGCTTGGTTACGCGGTTAATGCCTTCAACCAACACGCGGTTGGTCTCGGGGAATACGCGCAGAACCTTGCCCTGCTTACCCTTGTCGCCGCCGCGCTCAGCCTTGGCGCCAGTGATGACCTGAACGAGGTCACCCTTTTTGATCTTAGCCATGGACTAGAGCACCTCCGGAGCCAGAGAAACGATCTTCATGAACTTCTTGTCACGGAGTTCACGACCAACCGGTCCGAAGATGCGGGTACCGCGGGGGTCACCGTCAGCCTTCAGGATCACAGCTGCGTTCTCGTCAAACTTGATGTAGGAACCATCCGCACGGCGGCGTTCCTTCTTGGTACGGACGATGACTGCCTTAACAACATCGCCCTTCTTTACGTTGCCGCCCGGAATTGCGTCCTTGACGGTAGCGACGATGACGTCGCCAATGCCTGCGTAGCGACGGCCAGATCCACCGAGAACGCGAATGGTAAGGATTTCCTTAGCACCCGTGTTGTCGGCGACCTTGAGTCGCGACTCCTGCTGAATCACTATTTACTCCTTGCGTCGCGCCGGTTCTCAGGCCGAGGTCTTGCTACGGAATGAGCCTTGCGGAACGGTTGATCGGGGTGTCTCTTGACCTGCCTGGATTTTGCCAGACCAGGCCTAAACTCCCGTGCCAAAAACATTTGCTTCCCAGGCGGTTTCGGACAGGTCCGAAGCGCTAGGGGGCACTATGCCGTGGCACGATTGTTTACGAGGTTGATGTCGGCGCACGAACGGCGCCATACAAACTCAAAATCTTAGCACAGATCGGGCCAGCTCCCATATCACACCCCAGGCAGTCCCTGCCAGCCATGCGGGTGGACGTTCGACGGCGGTGCCCGCTGCGCAGCCCCGCCCCCCGCAGGTGCCGTTCCCGGCCAACGCGGCCCGCCGCCGTCGGACGCTCTCTCACTTAATGTGCCTTTTCGGGCAACGCTCGCTCACTCTCTTCAGGAAAGTGAGCGAGCGTCCGCCAAAAACCCGCATTAAGTGAGAGAGGGTCCCGGATCTGGGAGGCGGGCGGCGGGGAGGCGGGCGGCGGGGAGGCGTGGGAACCGGGGCGGCGCGGCGACGGCGTCACGCACGGCACGCTTTTGGCGTAGCTTGGGTGCCCCCCGGAATGCGAGGAAACCCCCGCTCCCAAAAGGGAACGGGGGTTTCCGGTGCAGGACCTGCAAGCAGGCTGCGGGTGTTACTTGGCCTTTTCGAGGATCTCGACCAGGCGCCACCGCTTAGTAGCGGACAGCGGGCGGGTCTCGGCGAGGAGAACGAGGTCGCCGATGCCGGCGCTGTTCTCTTCGTCGTGAGCCTTGATCTTGGTGTTGCGGCGGATGACCTTGCCGTAAAGGGCGTGCTTTACGCGGTCCTCAACCTGGACAACGATGGTTTTTTCCATCTTGTCCGAGACCACGTAGCCGCGCTTCGTCTTACGGTCACCGCGCTCGGCAGCGGTAGCTGCCGCGGAAACAGTTTCCGTCACGTTCTCGTCCTTTTCACTCACTTGGCATCCTCCTCGGTCTCAACCGTTTCAGCCTTGTCGGCCTTCTTGGTTGCAGCCTTCTTGGACTTCTTCTCTTCCTTGGCTTCCACAACGGGTGCGGCAACCTCGGCACGAATGCCCAGCTCGCGCTCACGGAGAACGGTGTAGATGCGTGCGATGTCCTTCTTTACCGCGCGCAGACGACCGTGGTTCTCCAGCTGACCGGTGGCGGACTGGAAACGCAGGTTGAACAGCTCTTCCTTAGCCTTACGGAGCTCTTCAACGAGGCGCTCGTTGTCGAACGTGTCCAGCTGTGCGGATGCAAGTTCCTTGGATCCTACTGCCATTTCTATTCACCACCTTCGCGACGCAAAATGCGTGCCTTCAACGGGAGCTTGTGGATTGCCAGGCGCAGGGCCTCGCGAGCTACCGATTCTTCGACGCCGGAGATCTCAAAGAGAACCCGTCCCGGCTTGACGTTAGCGACCCACCACTCCGGTGAACCCTTACCGGAACCCATGCGGGTTTCGGCCGGCTTCTTCGTGATCGGACGGTCCGGGTAAATGTTGATCCAGACCTTGCCGCCACGCTTGATGTGGCGGGTCATCGCGATACGGGCAGACTCGATCTGACGGTTCGTGACGTATGCCGGGCTCAGGGCCTGGATGCCGTACTCACCGAAGGAGACCTTGGTGCCGCCCGTAGCAGCGCCGGAACGACCCGGGTGGTGCTGCTTACGGTGCTTGACTCGACGTGGGATAAGCATTTAAGCCTGTCCTCCTTCTACTGCAGCGGGTGCAGCCTCAACTGCCGGAGCCTCGGCAGCCGGAGCTGCCTCTGCTGCCGGACGGTCGGTACGACGACGGCGGTCACCACGGTCAGCGCCACCCGGGCGGCCCGGACGATCGCTGGGGCCGCGGCCGCGGGACGGAGCAGCAGCTGCCTGCTGAGCCAGTTCCTTGGCGGTGACGTCGCCCTTGTAGATCCAGACCTTCACGCCGATGCGGCCGAAAGTGGTCTTGGCCTCGTAGAAGCCGTAGTCGATGTTCGCACGGAGGGTGTGCAGGGGCACACGGCCTTCGCGGTAGAACTCCGAGCGGGACATTTCAGCGCCGCCCAGTCGACCGGAGCAAGCGATACGGATGCCCTTGGCACCTGCACGCTGTGCGGACTGCATGGCCTTCTTCATCGCACGGCGGAAAGCCACGCGGGAAGTCAGCTGCTCAGCAACGCCCTGGGCAACAAGCTGAGCTTCCATCTCGGGGTTCTTGACCTCGAGGATGTTCAGCTGAACCTGCTTGCCCGTGAGCTTCTCAAGCTCGCCGCGGATGCGGTCTGCTTCAGCGCCGCGGCGGCCGATAACGATGCCGGGACGTGCCGTGTGGATATCCACGCGGACACGGTCACGGGTGCGCTCGATTTCGACCTTGGCGATACCGGCGCGCTCCATGCCCGTGGACATGAGCTGGCGGATACGGATGTCTTCGCGAACGAAGTCCTTGTACCGCTGTCCGGCCTTGGTGCTGTCAGCAAACCAGTGCGATACGTGATCGGTGGTGATGCCGAGTCGGAACCCGTGCGGGTTAACTTTCTGTCCCACTTAGCGAGCCTCCTCTTTCTCCGGGGTAGCGACTACCACGGTGATGTGGCTCGTGCGCTTCTTGATCTGAAATGCACGACCCTGGGCTCGCGGCTGAAACCGCTTCATGGTCGGGCCTTCATCAACAAACGCTTCGCTGATGATGAGGTCACCTTCGTCAAACGCCACGCCGTCGCGGTCCGCGAGGACCCGGGCGTTGGAGATTGCCGACTGAACTACCTTGAATACCGGCTCTGAAGCTGCCTGGGGGGCAAACTTCAGAATTGCCAGAGCCTCATTCGCTTGCTTACCACGAACAAGGTTGACGACGCGCCGGGCCTTCATAGGCGTTACGCGGATGTGACGCGCAATTGCCTTGGCTTCCATTGCTTTCCTTCTCTCGTCTTTGACGTAAGTGCAGGCGCCTAGCGGCGCTTGCCCTTACGGTCGTCCTTGACATGGCCGCGGAATGTCCGCGTGGGAGCGAATTCGCCGAGCTTGTGCCCGACCATCGACTCAGTGACAAACACCGGAATGTGCTTGCGTCCGTCGTGTACGGCGATCGTGTGCCCGAGCATGTCGGGGATGATCATCGAACGGCGGGACCAGGTCTTAATGACGTTCTTGGTGCCCTTTTCGTTTTCCCTGTCCACCTTCACAAAGAGGTGCTGGTCAACGAAAGGACCTTTTTTCAGGCTGCGTGGCATGTGTCCAGGCTCCTATCGCTTGTTCTTGCCAGTACGACGACGACGCACAATAAGCTTGTCGCTCTCTTTGTTCGGGCGGCGGGTGCGGCCCTCACGCTTACCGTTCGGGTTGACGGGGTGACGTCCACCGGACGTCTTACCCTCGCCACCACCGTGCGGGTGATCAACCGGGTTCATGGCGACACCACGGACGGTCGGGCGAACGCCCTTCCACCGCATGCGGCCGGCCTTGCCCCAGTTGACGTTCGACTGCTCGGCGTTGCCGACCTCGCCGATGGTTGCGCGGCAGCGCACATCAACGTTGCGGATTTCGCCGGAAGGCAGACGCAGCTGGGCGAAGCGGCCTTCCTTGGCAACAAGCTGGATCGATGCGCCGGCGGAGCGGCCCATCTTGGCGCCGCCACCCGGACGCAGTTCAACTGCGTGGATTACGGTACCCACCGGGATGTTGAGCAGGGGCAGGTTGTTACCGGGCTTGATGTCAGCACCGGAACCTGCCTCAACAACGTCACCCTGGGAGAGCTTGTTAGGGGCGATGATGTAACGCTTGGTGCCATCAACGTAGTGCAGGAGGGCGATACGAGCCGTGCGGTTCGGATCGTACTCGATTTCGGCAACGCGGGCGTTGACGCCGTCCTTGTCGTGGCGACGGAAGTCGATCAGACGGTACTGGCGCTTGTGTCCACCACCCTTGTGACGAGTGGTGATCTTACCGGTGTTGTTACGGCCGCCCTTTTTGGGCAGCGGACGTACCAACGACTTTTCCGGAGTCGACCGCGTGATTTCGGTGAAGTCCGCTACGCTCGAGCCACGACGGCCCGGTGTAGTCGGCTTGTACTTACGGATTCCCATAGTTTATTTCCTCGTTAAAGTGGTCTCCGCTACGAGAGCGGACCGCCGAAGATGTCGATGGTGCCTTCTTTGAGGCTCACAATTGCACGCTTGGTGCTCTTGCGGGTACCCCATCCGAATTTGGTGCGCTTGCGCTTACCGGCACGGTTGATGGTGTTGATCGATTCGACCTTGACGGAGAAAATCTTCTCCACGGCCAGCTTGATCTCGGTCTTGTTCGAGCGGGGGTCCACCAGGAAGGTGTACTTGCCCTCATCGATCAGGCCGTAGCTTTTTTCCGATACGACGGGTGCAAGCACGACGTCGCGCGGGTCTTTGATGGTGGCTGCACTCACTTGGCATCCTCCTCGTTCTTTGCTACTGCCTTGTCAGCAACGAATGCTTCGTAGGCAGCCTTGGTGAAGACAACGTCGTCAGAGACGAGTACGTCGTAGGTGTTCAGCTGGTCTGCGTACAGAACGTGAACACCGGCGAGGTTGCGCACGGAAAGTGCTGCAACGTCGTTGGCGCGCTCGATGACAACCAGCAGGTTCTTGCGCTCGGAAACTCCGCGCAGCGTTGCCAGTGCGGTCTTGACGGACGGCTTGGTGCCCTCCACCAGTTCAGCGACAACGTGGATGCGACCGTTGCGTGCCCGGTCAGACAGTGCGCCGCGCAGTGCAGCAGCAATCATCTTCTTGGGGGTGCGCTGGCTGTAGTCCCGCGGTGTGGGACCGTGGACAACGCCACCACCGGTCATGTGAGGAGCACGGATTGAACCCTGACGGGCGCGGCCGGTGCCCTTCTGCTTGAACGGCTTGCGACCTGCACCTGAAACTTCGGCGCGGGTCTTGGTCTTGTGGGTACCCTGGCGAGCAGCAGCGAGCTGGGCAACGACGACCTGGTGCAGCAGCGGCACGTTGGTCTGAACGTCGAAGATCTCTGCAGGCAGGTCAACCTTGACAGTGCTAGTCATTGAACTAGGCTCCCTTCACGGCGGTGCGTACGAGTACGACCTGGCCGCGGGCGCCGGGGACGGCACCCTTGATCAGGAGCAGCGACTTCTCGACGTCAACTGCGTGAACCGTGAGGTTCAGCGTGGTGTGACGAACGGCGCCCATGCGGCCGGCCATTTTCATGCCCTTGAAGACGCGGCTCGGGGTGGATGCGCCACCGATGGAACCGGGCTTACGGTGGTTCTTGTGGGCACCGTGGGAAGCTCCAACGCCGTGGAAGCCGTGACGCTTCATAACACCGGCGAAGCCCTTACCCTTGGTGGTGCCAATAACGTCGATCTTCTGGCCGGCTTCGAAGAGCTCAACAGACAGCTCCTGGCCCAGCTCGTAAGTGTCAGCATCTGCAGTGCGCAGTTCGACGACGTGGCGGCGAGGCGTGACGCCTGCCTTTTCAAAGTGACCAGCCAGCGGCTTGGTAACCTTGCGGGGATCGATCTGGCCGTAGCCAATCTGTACAGCGACGTAGCCATCAGTGTCTGCGTTGCGCAGCTGGGTGATGACGTTCGAATCTGCCTGGACCACAGTGACGGGGATGAGCTTGTTGTTCTCGTCCCAGACCTGGGTCATGCCGAGCTTCGTGCCCAGCAGGCCCTTTACGTTACGGGTTGCGGTCATAGTCTCTCAG
This sequence comes from Pseudarthrobacter naphthalenicus, assembly GCF_029076445.1. Taxonomy (GTDB): domain Bacteria; phylum Actinomycetota; class Actinomycetes; order Actinomycetales; family Micrococcaceae; genus Arthrobacter; species Arthrobacter naphthalenicus. Next base: position 157,184 of record NZ_JARESG010000001.1, on the reverse strand, counting down.
CACCTCCCTACAGCTTGATTTCGATGTTCACGTCGGCCGGCAGGTCGAGACGCATAAGCGAGTCAACAGCCTTCGGCGTGGGATCGATGATGTCGATAAGACGCTTGTGCGTGCGCATTTCAAAGTGCTCGCGGCTGTCCTTGTACTTGTGCGGAGAGCGGATTACGCAGTAGATGTTCTTCTCCGTAGGCAGCGGCACAGGGCCAACTACCGTTGCGCCTGCGCGCGTGACCGTCTCAACGATCTTCCGTGCTGAAACGTCAATGACCTCGTGGTCATATGACTTCAGCCGGATGCGGATTTTTTGTCCCGCCATGTCGCCTGACTCTCTTTCAGTTAGTGCTGCTCTGAGTAGGGCTGCTCTGTTCACTATTCGTGTTGCATGTGGCTGCCGAAGCATTTGAAGTCTGAACTACCACCCGCCGCACAAGCTGAATCCGGATGAATCCGGGTTCCTCAACCTGCCGACGTAACCCGACCCCCGCGGTCGGGCGTGTCGCGTTTAGCACGCATACAAATCCGCAGTTCCATGGGGAGTGGGTTATGTTTGGGCTTCCACTTGGACCCTGACACCCGGCATTATCCGGATCGGGACACGAAGAAGCGCTTGAACAACTCATCTAGTATGCCGGATATTATCTGCAGAAGCGAATCTGCGGCCCGCTCCCCCAAGTAGGTAGCGCTAACTGTCGCTATGGGGCGTCAAAACGACAGTTAGTGCTACCCAGTTGAGGTCATTGCCTTCGTCAACTTCCGAATGGATGATGGGGGGATGACCGTCGAAGATGGCGTTTCCATCCAGGATTTGGCCGGCCGCCTGCCCCGGACCTTCACTCTGGGAGTGGCGGCGGCCGCGTTCCAGATCGAGGGCGGCCTGGCCGCCGGCGGCCGGGGCCCTTCCGGCTGGGACGCCTTCGTGGAAAAGCCCGGGGCCATCCGTGACGGTCACTCACCGGCGGTGGCCTGCGACCATTACAACCGCTCGGCTGAAGATGTAACGCTCATGCGGGAACTCGGCGTCGATTCCTACCGCTTTTCCATTTCCTGGCCGCGGATCCAGCCGGACGGCCGCGGTGCTTTCAACACGCAGGGCCTTGACTTCTACGACCGCCTGATCGACCAACTCCTTGAAGCCGGCATCTCCCCCATGGCCACGTTGTACCACTGGGACACGCCCCTGCCCTTGGAGCACGGCGGGGGCTGGATGAACAGGGTCACCGCGGAACGGTTCGCCGAGTACGCAGCGGCGGCCGGCGAGCGTTTTGGGGATCGGGTGGACCAGTGGGTCACGCTCAACGAACCGGCCTCCGTTGTGCTGAACGGCTATGCCCTGGGTACCCACGCACCCGGGCGCTATCTTCTCTTCGACGCCTTTCCCGCCGTGCACCACCAGCTCCTGGCCCACGGGCTGGCCACTCAGGCGCTCCGGGCCGAAGGTGTCCGGGGCGGGATAGGCGTGACGAACCTGCACTCCCCTGTCAGGGCCGCCACCGGAAAGATTGCCGACAGGGTTGCCGCCAAGGTGTTCGACCTGATGCTGAACCGGATCTATGCCGACCCCATCCTTTTGGGCCGCTACCCCTTCGCGCTACGGTTCACGAAGCCATGGGTGCGTTCGCTGCCCAGGATTTCCGACGCCGACCTGCGCACCATCCAGCAGCCTGTGGACTTCTATGGTGTGAACTACTACCAGCCGGTGAAGGTCGCCGCCGGGCAGGGCACTGGCGATGACCTGACGGTGCCGGCCGAAGCGATGACCAGGATCCCCGCGCATCAGGTGCCGTTTGAAGAGTACGAGACAACGGGCTTCGGTTGGCCTGTCGCTCCGGACCATCTGGGGATCCTTCTGCGGGAACTGAAAGACCGCTACAAAGAGGCCCTGCCGCCCATCTACATCACGGAAAGCGGTGCCAGCTTCCCTGAGCCGGACCACGTCACGGGCCCCGTGCCGGACCAGCCGCGGATCGATTACATCGCCGGACATCTACACCACGCGATGGAGGCAACCGCACCCGGGGGCATCGCTGAAGATGTCGACCTACGCGGCTACTACGTCTGGACGCTGATGGACAACTTTGAATGGGCGGCCGGGTATTCGCAGCGTTTTGGCCTGGTCCACGTGGATTTTGACACGCAGGAGCGGACCCCGAAGGAGTCCTTCTATTGGTACAAGGCACTCAGCCTGGCCCGGAAACCGCTGGCCGGCTGAGGCCCGCCTACTGGTTCTTGTTGGCGCGGTTGATGCGTTTGGCGCGGTCGATCTCGTTGCGGAAATGCTTTTTGGCCCAGAACACTCCCGCAACAACGGCAGCCGCGATGATCAGAAAAATCAGCCATCCCATGATGAACTCCTCTCGCTGCTAGCAACAGTATCAGTGCCGGCCGGAGGGTTCCTTGTGGTCCCCGGAGCGGGTGGTATCCGCGGGATCCGGCCCCGCTTCCGGTCCGGCATCGGTTGCCCCGGCTGCCGTGCCGCGGTTCAGGCGCCAGACGGCAAAGGCGATAAGTCCCACGGCAATCACTGCCAGCAGCAGGAACGTGTAATGCCTCATCGCCCAGAGGATGCACGCCGCCACCCCGGCCGCACCCCACCAGACAAACAGCCGGTCACCGGCCATGAGCCCGGCCACCAGCAGCAGCGCCAGCATGACCAGCACCCACAACTGTTGCGCACCCGTTCCCCCGAACACGACGGCCAAGGCACCCGCTGACAACAACGCGGCGGCGGCACCCACCACAAACCGCCCGGCCCGCCTATGTCCGGAGACGTACCGGAATCCGCCGAGGACGGCGCCCAGGACCACATACCATTGAGCCGCCCAGAACGGATCCGGCATGCCGGCAGGCCACCGACCGCTGAGCGTGGCCGGCGTATCAGGCGCGTCCGGCATATCGAGCGCAAAGAGGGCGGCACGCTGGACCGCCGCAGTCAGCACCAAAGCGCCCAGCTCCAGGGAGATCCGCCGCGCCTTGGCGGGTGCCTCCCGGTAAGCAATGACGACGGCGGCAGCCAGGACCGCTGCGGCCGTCCAGGAAGTGGCGTCGTGCCTTATTCCGGCCACGGCCGCCAGAACCAGGCCAAGGAAGGCGCCGCCGGCAAGCGACCAGCGCCGCACCGGGTCACCTTGCCATGGCCCGGCGTCGGAGGAGACCGCACCTGTTGGGTAAGCGTCCAGTGCATTGGCGCGAATCAGCCGCCCCGCATAGAGCGCGGCTGAAGCCGCGCCCGCACCCGCCAACCAGGGCAGGAACTCAGCCCACGTACCGCCGGAGTGCGGGAGGATCTCCCCCGCCAGCGCAATGGCGCCCCACTGGGTGGCCAGTGCTGCCGGCGCGTACAGCAACGCCTGGTTTGCGAGGTGCGACGCCGCAAACAACACCACGGCAAGAACCAGAACCGCAGCAGCTGTCACCCAGGCCGCCGCCAACGGGGACACGAGCAGGCCTGCGCCTGCGAAGGCCCCCGCCGAAACCAGCCACAACCAATGCTCAATATCCCCGGGGTCCACCTTCCGCGCGCGCTCCAGAACTCCGGCCACGACCGCCAGCAAGGCCACAGAGAGCAGCACCATTGCGGTCCCGGCGTGGCTCAGCACGGCTGAGACCAGGAAGGTCCCCCCAAACGTGATCAGCGGACCCAGGGCGAGCACGCCGAACAGTGCCGCGTACACGGCGAAGTAAAGGGACCCCCGGGCCGCGAACAGTCTGCGGGCCACGGCTGCGGAGACAAAAAGCAGGAGCAGCTCAAGCAGCGCTACCCAGCGGCCGCCGTCGTCATCCACCGCCCGCAGCGCGGCGGTCCGTTGACCCGCCACGTACACGAGCGGCAGGATCGCCTGCCCTGCCAGCGTGATCCAGACCGCGGCCTGCTGGAAGGGAACTTCAGCCAGCCGCTTGCGCATCACCCACCGGATACCATGCTGGGCGGCAAGTACGAGGGCAAAGGTCACCGAGACCGCAGTGACGGAGGCCCCGATGTCGTAGCTCAGCACCAAGGCCAAGCCGGCGGTCAGCACCCGGGCTGCAACGAAATACCAGCCCTTCCAGGCACGCCGCGGCTCAGCCACCACCATCAGGGCGGCATACACCGCGAAAATGCCCAGGACCAGTTCGACCGTCAGGAGGCTTTCGCCGCTGAAAGCCAGCAGGGAGCCGAGGGTGAAGGGCGCCAGCCAGACCGCCGCCGCCTCACCGCGCAGGACGTATCCCGACCCGGCGGCGCCCAGGCCCGCGAGCACTGCAGCGGCCGCGGGCTGCCATTCTGCCGTCCCGGCCTGAGCCAGGGTGGCTGCGGCCACCAGCTGCAGGAGGATCACTCCGGCAGCATCTGCGGCAATCCCGCGGGGAGCACGACGTCGGCCTGCCGCCACCAGCGGCAGGCACAGCTGCAGTGCCAGGACCGTCACGAGGACCATGGCCGGGACCACCACCTCGCCGGCGATGACCACGGGGCCGGCGTCCCGTTGGAGCTGGTGAAAGGCCGTCAGGGCCAGGACCGTTCCCGCCGCCCGGGCGAGCCACCAGTAAACCCAGCGGTGCTGACGCAGCGGCAGGCGCACCGCTGTCACCGCCAGATATGCCACCAGCAACAGCAGCGTTACGTTTCCGGCAGTCTGCGAAACGGACTGGAAGGCAACAGCAACAGCTCCCGCGGACGAGGCAAGCGGCAGAGCCTCCCATATGGTCGCGTGCCAGTCCTTCTCCATTGCAGGCCGGGGAAGCATCATGGCCCCGACGCCGCACGCCGCCAGCAGTTGGACCCCCACGGCGACGGCCGTCAGGGGGTGGCCCGGTGACGCTTCCAGCAACGGCAAGCCGGTCAGGACCAGTGCTCCGGCGGCACCGAATGCCCCGAGGCTCGCCTGCGGGGCAAAGGCTGCCACCCCGGAACGTTGCAGGAGGGCGGTGAAGACTTGCTGGCACACCAGTGCTACTAAGAGGGCGAACGCCGAGGCTTCATCCCGCCCCGGTACCTGCCCCATCACGGCCGCCACCGTCACGGGTACAGCCAGGGTGAGGGCCGCCCGGGCGCCGAGAACATGACGTCCGCGGGTCATCCCCGCCGAGAAGGCTGCGCGGGCTGCCCAGTAACCCGAGCCGAGAAAAAGCATCACGGTCAGCGGCCACATGCCCATGGAGCCGCTCGCCAGCCCCGCCAGGCCAAGGGCAGCTACGGGCGCCCACTCGGTGCGGCCGTGCCATCTGGCTGCAAGCACCATACCCGCCAGCAGTGAGCAGGCCACCGGAATCCACAGCGGTACTGCCAGCTCCCTGGCCGCGAGATTTTCGTGCACAAATCCCTGGACAAAGCCGGCGACCTCGCGGGCCACCCCGAAGGCCGCCGTGGCCACCAGTTGAAGCCCAAACGTGATGATGGCATCGGTCCGCCAGCGTGCGGCCGCCCCGTTTCCGGAGACGGGACCTATCGCAGGACCCTGGGAAGCCGGCTGAGTTGCGGCGCTGTGGCCGTCACTTTTCACGGCGGCAAATACCGCTGCCCGCCGGGCGGACAGGTATGCAACGCCAAATACCTGGACGGCAAGCAGGATGCTGGCTGTCAGCAAGGCGTCACTCCCCCGGCCGGTCAAAGCCCAGAGGCCGACGGCGGCCGCAACAGTCAGGGCAGCCCGTGCCGCATAGAAGTTACGCAGGCGCCACGGCCCCGGGAGCACGGACATCAAGGCAAAGTAGACCCCGCAGAGCGACAGGATCAACGCGTACTCCGCCTTCTCCAAGTACAAAGGGACGCACGTGGCAGCCGCGGCCACGGCCGGAACCACGTAGGGGTGCAGGATCATGAGCGGCCTGACATACACAGGCGGCAGCCACCGGGGCCGAGCCAGGGTCAGTGCCGTGAGAGCTGCAGCAACACCTATCAGCGATGCGAAGTACCAGACCAGGGCGCCGCCCAGGACGGAGACGCCGGAGAAAGCAGTGGAGGCGACGAAGGTCAGCGAGAGGTACACCAGCACCCGGCTCTCAAGCCTGACGGCCGCCGCCACGTAGGCGACGGTGCCCACCAGCGACGTCAAGAGCCAGGCAGCTGGACCGTTCGGCAGGGCAAAGTTGTACAGCGCCAGACCGGCCACCGGAACCAGGGCAAGGCCGGTGCCGGTAAACGCCACGGCGGCCGGCCTGAGCCGCGGCACCCTTGCATGGAGTACAAAGCCCGCGCCGTAGAACAGCGCCGTAACACTGACGACGCCGGCAAACCGCATGGTGGGCGGGAGGCTGGTGCCAATGAATAATGCCGCGGCGGCCACGAGGAGGAGGCTGGCAACGTACAGGGTGATGTTGATGTTTTGGCGGTCACGCTTTTCACGCCGCGCCTGGCGTTCGGCAGGGGTCTCCGGGTAGTCCCGGAAGGACGCGGCCGGAGATCGCGGTGGCACCGGTGGTGAGCCCGGGGCCAAAGAAGGGGCCAAGGAAGGGGCCGGGGAAGGGGCCGGGGACGGCGTCACCGGCGCCGGCCGCGAAGGCAACGCAGCGGCGGATGGCGTTGACGGCCTCGCGTCCTGAACCGGCCGCGGAGCCACGCGGGCATCAGGTTCCTGTCCCCCAGCGGCCTGCACCTTGGCCATGGCGTCAAGCCACCCTTGCAGATGCCCTGCCCGGTAGCCCGCCTCATACAACCCGTCCGACACAGTAATACCTCCAGCGCAGACCACAGCCCATTAATCCAATGACTGGATTAATGATAGCAAACAACAGCCCCGCCGCGTAGAGACGCAGCGGGGCTGTTGATAAGTCTTAGCGGACCGTCCAGCGGGCCGCCAACACTAGGTCAGCAAGTAATTACTTGATGATCTTGGTAACGCGTCCTGAACCAACGGTGCGGCCGCCTTCGCGGATAGCGAAGCCGAGGCCCTCTTCCATGGCGATGGGCTGGATGAGCGCAACGGTCATCTCAGTGTTGTCGCCAGGCATAACCATTTCCGTGCCCTCGGGCAGGGTGATAACGCCGGTTACGTCCGTGGTGCGGAAGTAGAACTGCGGGCGGTAGTTGGAGTAGAACGGGTTGTGACGTCCGCCTTCGTCCTTGGAAAGGATGTAGACGTTGGCCTCGAAGTCGGTGTGCGGGGTGATGGAACCCGGCTTGACGACAACCTGGCCACGCTCTACGTCATCACGCTTCAGACCGCGGAGCAGGAGGCCGCAGTTCTCGCCGGCCCATGCTTCGTCGAGCTGCTTGTGGAACATCTCGATACCGGTAACCGTGGTCTTCTGGACCGGGCGGATGCCGACGATCTCGACCTCAGAGTTGATGGCGAGGGTTCCACGCTCGGCGCGGCCCGTTACAACGGTGCCACGGCCGGTGATCGTGAAGACGTCTTCGATCGGCATCAGGAACGGCTTGTCGCGGTCGCGGATGGGGTCCGGAACAGAGTTGTCCACGGCCTCCATGAGGTCCTCAACAGACTTGACCCACTCGGGGTCGCCTTCCAGAGCCTTGAGGCCGGAAACGCGAACAACCGGTGCTTCGTCGCCATCGAAGCCCTGCGAGCTCAGGAGCTCACGAACTTCCATTTCAACGAGGTCCAGCAGTTCCTCATCGTCAACCATGTCCGACTTGTTCAGCGCGACCAGCAGGTAGGGAACGCCAACCTGGCGGGCGAGCAGAACGTGCTCGCGGGTCTGTGCCATCGGGCCGTCAGTGGCGGCAACCACGAGGATTGCACCGTCCATCTGCGCAGCACCGGTGATCATGTTCTTGATGTAGTCAGCGTGACCCGGAGCGTCTACGTGTGCGTAGTGGCGCTTCTCGGTCTGGTACTCAACGTGGGAGATGTTGATGGTAATGCCGCGCTGACGCTCTTCGGGAGCAGAGTCAATGGACGCGAAGTCACGCTTCTCGTTGAGAGTCGGGTACTTGTCGTACAGCACCTTGGAAATGGCGGCCGTCAACGTCGTCTTACCGTGGTCAACGTGACCAATGGTGCCGATGTTAACGTGCGGCTTAGTCCGCTCGAACTTTGCCTTTGCCACAGGTTCCTCCTAGAACGTTTTCAAATGACTTACCCTTCAACCGCGCTTATCGCGGCAGAAACTCAGGTAAGTCTACTTGGGGGGCTTTGGATTGGTGAAATTGCAGATTCAGGAACTAATACTAGTGCCTAGAGCCTGTTCGTGCAGATGGCCGCAACCCGGCTGGACCGGACTGCATCCGGCCGTGTTCCGGCCATCTGCACCAGGCGAGCCTCCGTCTAGCGGAAGCACACCCGAGTTTGTCGCTGTGAAAGTCCGAAGACTATTCGCCGCGGGTCTTCTGGATGATCTCGTCGGCAACTGCCTTCGGGACCTCGGCGTAGCTGTTGAAGGTCATGGAGTACACAGCGCGGCCCTGGGTCTTCGAACGCAGGTCACCGATGTATCCGAACATGCCGGACAGCGGGACGTGCGCACGGATGACCTTGACACCCTGTGCATCTTCCATGGACTGCATCTGGCCACGGCGTGAGTTGATGTCGCCGATAACTTCACCCATGTATTCCTCAGGGGTGCGGACTTCGACATCCATCAGCGGTTCAAGCAGGACAGGGTTCGCCTTGCGTGCGGCTTCCTTGAAAGCCATACGGCCGGCGATCTTGAACGCCATTTCCGAGGAGTCAACATCGTGGTAGGCGCCGTCAATCAGCGTTGCCTTGATGCCAACAACCGGGTAACCGGCCAGGACGCCGTCGTTCAGCGCATCCTGGATACCCGCATCAACGGACGGGATGTATTCGCGCGGAACGCGGCCACCGGTGACCTTGTTCTCAAACGCGTACAGCTCGCCGTCGGCAGTGTCCATCGGCTCGATCGCGATCTGGATCTTTGCGAACTGACCCGAACCACCGGTCTGCTTCTTGTGCGTGTAGTCGTGACGCTCTACAGCACGCTTGATGGTTTCGCGGTAAGCAACCTGCGGCTTGCCGACGTTTGCCTCGACCTTGAATTCGCGGCGCATGCGGTCCACCAGGATGTCCAGGTGAAGCTCGCCCATGCCGGCGATGATGGTCTGACCGGTGTCTTCGTTGAGGGAGACCTGGAAGGTCGGGTCCTCAGCGGAGAGCTTCTGGATGGCCGTGGAGAGCTTCTCCTGGTCACCCTTGGTGTTCGGCTCGATGGCAACCGAGATCACGGGCTCCGGGAAGCTCATGGACTCGAGGACGATCTGGTTGGCGGAATCACACAGGGTGTCACCCGTGGTGGTGTCCTTCAGACCGATCGCTGCGTAGATGTGGCCGGCGGTAGCGCCCTCGACGGGCATTTCCTTGTTGGCGTGCATCTGGAACAGCTTGCCGATGCGCTCCTTCTTGCCCTTGGTGGAGTTGACCACCTGGGCGCCTGCTTCCACGTGACCGGAGTACACGCGGATGAAGGTGAGCTGGCCGAAGAACGGGTGCGCGGCAATCTTGAACGCCAGAGCCGAGAACGGCTCATCAGCAGACGGCTTACGGGTCAGTTCCTTCTCTTCGTCCCGGGGATCGTGACCGACCATCGGGGGGACGTCGAGCGGGTTCGGCAGGTAGTCGATGACAGCATCGAGCATCGGCTGAACGCCACGGTTCTTGAACGCGGAGCCACAGAAGACCGGGTAGAGCTCAGAGTTGATGGTCATCTTGCGGATGCCGGCCTTGAGCTCGTCGACGGAAATTTCTTCGCCTTCGAGGTACTTCTCCATGAGCTCTTCGGAGGACTCCGCAACGGCCTCAATGAGGTGTGCGCGGTACTCTTCAGCCTTTTCCTTGAGGTCAGCCGGGATCTCCTGGATCTCGTACTTGGCACCCATGGTGACGTCACCCTTGGAGTCGCCGGGCCAGACCAGTGCACGCATGTACAGCAGGTCTACGACGCCGATGAAGTCGTTCTCGGCACCGATGGGCAGCTGCATAACCAGCGGCTTGGCGCCGAGGCGGCTGATGATGGTGTCTACGGTGAAGTAGAAGTCAGCGCCGAGCTTGTCCATCTTGTTGACGAAGCAGATGCGCGGAACGTTGTACTTGTCAGCCTGGCGCCAAACGGTCTCAGACTGCGGCTCAACGCCTTCCTTGCCATCAAAAACGGCGACAGCACCATCGAGGACGCGCAGTGAGCGCTCAACCTCAACGGTGAAGTCAACGTGACCCGGGGTGTCAATGATGTTGATCTGGTTGTTTTCCCAGAAGCAGGTCACGGCGGCAGACGTGATGGTGATGCCGCGTTCCTTTTCCTGTTCCATCCAGTCGGTGGTCGAAGCGCCGTCGTGCGTTTCGCCAATCTTGTGGTTCACACCCGTGTAAAACAGGATGCGCTCGGTGGTGGTGGTCTTGCCGGCATCAATGTGGGCCATGATGCCGATGTTGCGGACCTTACTAAGGTCGGTAAGCACGTCCTGTGCCACGGTGTCTCCCTTTCGGATGGACTGCACGTTCGCCGCCGGCTCAGCTGAGCCGGCGGCGTCCGGGAAGTATTACCAGCGGTAGTGTGCGAAGGCCTTGTTGGACTCGGCCATCTTGTGGGTGTCTTCGCGACGCTTCACAGCGGCACCGAGACCGTTGGAGGCATCCAGGATTTCGTTCTGGAGGCGCTCGGTCATGGTCTTTTCGCGGCGGGCCTTGGAGTAGCCAACCAGCCAGCGCAGGGCGAGGGCGGTCGAGCGACCCGGCTTGACCTCAACCGGAACCTGGTAGGTTGCGCCACCAACGCGGCGTGAGCGGACCTCGAGGGAAGGCTTGACGTTCTCCATGGCCTTCTTGAGGGCTGCTACGGGGTCGCCGCCGGACTTGGCGCGGGCGCCTTCGAGGGCACCGTAAACGATGCGCTCTGCGGTGGACTTCTTGCCGTCAACCAGCACCTTGTTGATCAGCTGGGTGACCAACGGGGAGCCGTAAACGGGATCTAGTACGAGCGGCCGCTTCGGGGCCGGACCCTTGCGAGGCATATTACTTCTTCTCCATCTTTGCGCCGTAGCGGCTGCGTGCCTGCTTACGGTTCTTCACACCCTGGGTATCGAGGGCGCCACGGACGATCTTGTAGCGGACACCCGGAAGGTCCTTAACACGACCGCCGCGAACGAGCACAATGGAGTGCTCCTGCAGGTTGTGGCCTACACCGGGGATGTAAGCAGTAACTTCAACGCCACCGTTGAGGCGCACACGTGCAACCTTACGCAGAGCCGAGTTCGGCTTCTTGGGGGTGGTGGTGTAAACGCGGGTGCAAACACCGCGGCGCATCGGGCTGCCGTTAAGGGCAGGAGCCTTGGTCTTTTTGACCTTAGGCGTGCGGCCCTTGCGGACCAGCTGGTTAATCGTAGGCACTCTCGTGTTCTCCGTTGGTTTGATCTCTACCGGCACATTCAGGCGTCAGCCGTCTCTGCATCGGTTTTGGCGTTGTCCCTGCAGCCTCGGTGTCTTGAAACGTACCTAGGCGTGCAAAAGAGTGGCATTCGTCGCGCACCTAGCCCGCAACCCGGAAACAAGCTCACACCCAGCATCATGAGAACAAAACCAAAATGATGCTGCGGCGGCCTTCATCCACTGCCACACAGAACAATTACCAAAATTCTAGCACGGCTTGCTCCTGAGCCTTAATCGGGTGTATGGAGGACGACGGCGGAAGCCGGGTGCCGACGTCGTCCGCCCCTAAAGAGGAGCGCACGGCTTAAACAGCAACGCGGGGTCACTTTGAGCCCAATCCGAGGTGTGGATCGGGCCGTAAGTGACCCCGCGTTGCTTTAGCGGCTAGCGGAAATCGTTGCCGAGGTCGTAGTCATCCAGCGGGATGGCGTGGAACTCAGGAGCTCCGTCGCCGCCCAGGGAGTCGTACGAGAAGTCACTGAATGCGCTGGGGCCGGTGAACAGGTTGGCCTTTGCTTCTTCAGTGGGCTCCACGGTGACCTCGGTGTAGCGCGGGAGACCCGTGCCGGCCGGGATCAGCTTACCGATGATGACGTTCTCCTTGAGGCCGAGCAGCGGATCGCTCTTGCCTTCCATGGCCGCCTGCGTCAGGACGCGGGTGGTTTCCTGGAAGGAAGCTGCGGACAGCCAGGACTCGGTGGCCAGGGACGCCTTGGTGATGCCCATGAGCTCGGGACGGCCGGAAGCCGGCGCCTTGCCCTCGGACACAACGCGGCGGTTGGCCTCCTCGAAGCGGCTGCGCTCGGCGAGCTCGCCGGGCAGCAGATCCGATTCACCGGACTCAATGACCGTGACGCGGCGCAGCATCTGGCGGACGATAACCTCGACGTGCTTGTCGTGGATACCGATGCCCTGGCTGCGGTACACGCCCTGGACCTCGTCCACCAGGAACTTCTGCGCGGCACGGGGACCCATGATGCGCAGAACCTGCTTGGGATCGACCGGGCCGTTGATGAGCTTCTGGCCTACCGTGACGTGCTCGCCGTCCTCAATGAGGAGGCGTGAACGGCGCAGTACCGGGTACGCGATCTCTTCAGATCCGTCATCCGGGGTGATGACCAGGCGCATCTGGCGCTCGGACTCTTCGATGGCGATGCGGCCGGCTGCTTCAGCAATCGGTGCGACACCCTTCGGAGTACGGGCTTCGAAGAGCTCCTGGATACGGGGCAGACCCTGGGTGATGTCGTCGCCACCGCTGGCGGAAACAGCACCACCGGTGTGGAACGTACGCATGGTCAGCTGGGTACCGGGCTCACCGATGGACTGGGCCGCGATGATGCCAACGGCCTCACCGATGTCCACGGTCTTGCCGGTGGCCAGTGAACGGCCGTAGCACAGGGCGCAGGTGCCGACGCTGGACTCACAAGTGAGTACGGAGCGGACCTTGACCTCGGTGATGCCGGCTGCGAACAGTTCGGCGATAACGACGTCGCCGCAGTCGGTGCCGCCGGCTGCAAGGACGTTGCCCTTGGAGTCCACAACATCGACAGCGAGCGTACGGGCGTAGGCGCTGTTCTCGACGTTCTCGTCCAGGACCAGCTCGCCGTTGGCGTCCGGCACGGCAATCGGCGTGACGAGGCCGCGTTCGGTGCCGCAGTCCTCTTCACGGACGATGACGTCCTGCGAAACGTCCACCAGACGGCGGGTCAGGTAGCCCGAGTTGGCGGTACGCAGCGCGGTGTCAGCCAGACCCTTACGGGCACCGTGCGTGGCGATGAAGTATTCCAGCACCGACAGGCCCTCGCGGTAGGAGGACTTGATGGGACGCGGGATGATTTCACCCTTAGGGTTGGCCACCAGGCCACGGATACCCGCGATCTGACGGACCTGCATCCAGTTACCACGGGCACCGGAGGACACCATGCGGTTGATGGTGTTCATCGGGGACAGGCTGTCACGCATTGCCTGGGCGATTTCGTTCGTTGCCTTGTTCCAGATCTCGATCAGTTCCTGGCGACGCTCGTCGTCATCGATCAGGCCCTTGTCGTACTGGCCCTGGATCTTGGCGGCCATGGTTTCGTAGCCGGCAAGGATCTGCGGCTTGTCCTTGGGCACCTCAATGTCCGAGATGGCGACGGTAACGCCCGAGCGGGTGGCCCAGTAGAAACCGGCGTCCTTCAGGTTGTCCAGCGTTGCCGCCGTGATGACCTTCGGGTAGCGCTCGGCGAGATCGTTGACGATCGTGGACAGTTCGCCCTTGTCCGCAACGTTCTCAACCCAGGGGTAGTCCTCGGGCAGGGTCTGGTTGAAGATGACCTGGCCCAGGGAGGTCTGGACGAGCACCGGCTGGCCGGGCTCCCAGCCTTCCGGAGCTTCCCAGCCCGCGTACGGAACGAAGCCTTCGAGGCGGATCTTGACCTGCGAGTTCAGGTGCAGCTCGCGGAGGTCGTAGGCCATGATGGCTTCGGCAACCGAGGAGAAGACGCGGCCTTCGCCAGCTGAACCGACACGCTTGGTGGTCAGGTGGTAGAGACCGATGATCATATCCTGCGAGGGCAGGGTGACCGGACGGCCGTCGGACGGCTTCAGGATGTTGTTCGAGGACAGCATCAGGATGCGCGCCTCAGCCTGGGCTTCCGGGCTCAGCGGCAGGTGCACTGCCATCTGGTCGCCATCGAAGTCAGCGTTGAAGGCGCCACAGACCAGCGGGTGAAGCTGGATTGCCTTACCTTCAACAAGCTGCGGTTCGAACGCCTGGATGCCGAGGCGGTGCAGGGTAGGTGCACGGTTGAGCAGCACCGGGTGTTCGGTGATGATCTCTTCGAGCACGTCCCAGACCTGCGGACGGTAACGCTCCACCATGCGCTTGGCCGACTTGATGTTCTGGGCGTGGTTGAGGTCAACCAGGCGCTTCATCACGAACGGCTTGAAGAGCTCCAGCGCCATCTGCTTGGGCAGACCGCACTGGTGCAGCTTCAGCTGCGGGCCGACCACGATGACCGAACGGCCCGAGTAGTCCACGCGCTTGCCGAGGAGGTTCTGGCGGAAACGGCCCTGCTTGCCCTTGAGCATGTCGCTCAGGGACTTCAGCGGACGGTTGCCCGGTCCGGTGACCGGACGGCCGCGGCGGCCGTTGTCGAAGAGGCTGTCAACAGCTTCCTGAAGCATGCGCTTCTCGTTGTTGACGATGATCTCCGGCGCGCCGAGGTCAAGCAGGCGCTTGAGGCGGTTGTTGCGGTTGATCACGCGACGGTAGAGGTCGTTGAGGTCGGAGGTCGCAAAGCGGCCACCGTCCAGCTGGACCATCGGGCGCAGTTCCGGCGGGATCACCGGGACGGCGTCGAGAACCATGCCCAGCGGGCTGTTGTTGGTGGTCAGGAACGCGTTGACCACCTTCAGGCGCTTCAGGGCGCGGGTCTTGCGCTGGCCCTTGCCGTTGGCGATGATGTCGCGCAGCAGGTCCGACTCGGCCTGCATGTCGAAGTTCTCAAGACGCTTCTTGATGGCTTCGGCACCCATGGAGCCTTCGAAGTACATGCCGTAGCGGTCGCGCAGTTCGCGGTAGAGGCCCTCGTCGCCTTCGAGGTCAGCGACCTTCAGGTTCTTGAAGCGGTCCCAGACCTGCTCGAGGCGCTCGATTTCGGCGTCGGCGCGCTTGCGCACGTTCGCCATCTGGCGGTCGGCGGAGTCGCGGGCCTTCTTCTTGTCGGCAGCCTTGGCACCTTCACCTTCGAGGCGCGCGATCTCGTTTTCGAGGTCGCGGGCGATCGTGGCGATATCGGAGTCGCGGTTGTCGATCAGCTGCTTCTTCTCGATGTCGTGCTCAACCTGGAGGTTGGGCAGTTCCTCGTGACGGGCGTCAGCGTCAACGCTGGTGATCATGTAGGCAGCGAAGTAGATGACCTTTTCGAGGTCCTTCGGTGCCAGGTCAAGGAGGTAGCCCAGACGGGACGGAACACCCTTGAAGTACCAGATGTGCGTGACGGGGGCGGCCAGCTCGATGTGGCCCATGCGCTCACGGCGGACCTTTGCGCGGGTGACTTCAACGCCACACCGCTCGCAGATGATGCCCTTGAAGCGCACGCGCTTGTACTTACCGCAGTAGCATTCCCAGTCGCGCGACGGGCCGAAGATCTTCTCGCAGAAGAGGCCGTCCTTCTCGGGCTTGAGCGTGCGGTAGTTGATGGTTTCCGGCTTCTTAACCTCGCCGTAAGACCAGCCACGGATGTCATCCGCGGTGGCGAGGCCGATCTGCATGAGGCCGAAGGAGGATTCGCTGGACATATGGTCCCTGTTCTCTCTTGTTCTCTAAATTCTGAAGTCTTGGGTGCGGGAGGAGGGAGGTGGTGCACCGGGAAAAGTCAGCGCGGCGGGGCCGCTTGCTTTTCCCGGTACCCTCACCTAACTAGACCTCTTCTACGGAACTGGGCTCTGCACGAGACAGATCGATGCCCAGTTCTTCCGCAGCCGTGAAGACTGCGTCATCAGAGTCACGCATTTCAATTGTGGTTCCGTCCGTGGAAAGCACTTCCACGTTCAGGCACAGCGACTGCATTTCCTTGATCAAGACCTTGAAGGACTCAGGAACGCCCGGTTCGGGGATGTTCTCGCCCTTGACGATCGCTTCGTAGACCTTCACACGACCGTGGATATCATCCGACTTGATCGTGAGGAGCTCCTGGAGCGTGTAGGCGGCGCCGTAAGCTTCGAGCGCCCACACTTCCATTTCACCGAAGCGCTGGCCACCGAACTGTGCCTTACCACCCAGCGGCTGCTGCGTGATCATGGAGTACGGGCCGGTGGAGCGCGCGTGGATCTTGTCGTCCACCAGGTGGTGGAGCTTCAGGATGTACATGTAGCCGACCGAGATCGGATCCGGGAACGGCTCGCCGGAGCGGCCGTCGAACAAGCGGGTCTTGCCTGAGGAGTTGATCAGGCGGTCGCCGTCGCGGGTCACGTTGGTGGAGTCCAGCAGGCCGGTGATTTCCTCTTCACGGGCGCCGTCGAACACCGGCGTTGCAACAGTGGTCTGGCCACTCTCGCGCGGCAGGTTCGGCAGCTGCTTGACCCACTCGGGCTCGCCCTCGATCTTCCAACCGGTCTTGGCAACCCAGCCGAGGTGCGTTTCGAGCACCTGGCCGACGTTCATACGGCCCGGAACACCCAGCGGGTTCAGGACAATATCAACGGGGGTACCGTCGGCAAGGAAGGGCATGTCCTCGATCGGGAGGATCTTGGAGATGACGCCCTTGTTGCCGTGACGGCCGGCGAGCTTGTCGCCGTCGGTGATCTTGCGCTTGGCAGCCACGTAAACGCGGACCAGCTGGTTCACGCCCGGGGGCAGCTCGTCGTCGTTGTCGCGGTCGAAGACGCGGACACCGATGACGGTGCCGGACTCGCCGTGCGGAACCTTCAGGGAGGTGTCGCGCACTTCGCGGGACTTCTCACCGAAGATGGCGCGCAGCAGGCGCTCTTCCGGGGTCAGCTCGGTTTCACCCTTCGGGGTGACCTTTCCGACCAGGATGTCGCCGGCTTCAACCTCGGCACCGATGTGGATGATGCCGCGCTCGTCCAGGCCCGCCAGGACTTCCTCGGACACGTTGGGGATGTCACGGGTGATTTCCTCGGCACCAAGCTTGGTGTCGCGGGCATCGATCTCGTGCTCCTCGATGTGGATGGAGGAAAGAACGTCCTCGGCAACAATGCGCTGCGAGAGGATGATGGCGTCCTCGAAGTTGTGGCCTTCCCATGACATGAACGCCACGAGCAGGTTCTTACCCAGTGCGAGTTCGCCCTGGTCCGTTGCCGGGCCGTCGGCGATGATGCCGCCAACTTCCAGGCGCTGGCCTTCGTTGACCAGGACGCGGTTGTTGTAGCAGTTGCCCTGGTTGGAGCGTGCGAACTTGTTGATGCGGTAGTTCGTTTCCGTACCGTCGTCGTTGAGCATGATGACCAGCTCAGCGGAGACCTCGGTAACCACACCTGCCTTCTTCGCGATGGTGACGTCACCGGCGTCGACAGCGGCTGCACGTTCCATGCCGGTACCCACAAACGGGGCCTCGGAACGGACCAGCGGCACGGCCTGGCGCTGCATGTTGGCACCCATGAGTGCGCGGTTGGCATCGTCATGCTCGAGGAACGGGATCAGGGCCGTAGCCACGGACACCATCTGGCGCGGGGAAACGTCCATGAACTCGACCTCGGCGGCGGGAACCAGCACGGGCTCGCCTCCACCACCACGGGCGCGGACCAGGACGGTCTCTTCGGCAAACTTCTTGTTCTCGTCCAGCGGAGCGTTGGCCTGTGCGATCAGGACCTCTGCTTCGTCGTCGGCCGTGAGGTACTGGACCTCATCGGAGACAACGCCTTCGGAAACGAGGCGGTAAGGAGTCTCGATGAAACCGAACGGGTTGATGCGGCCGTAGGATGCCAGCGAACCGATCAGGCCAATGTTCGGGCCTTCAGGGGTTTCGATGGGGCACATACGTCCGTAGTGGGACGGGTGAACGTCTCGAACTTCCATGCCTGCGCGGTCACGGGACAGACCACCCGGGCCAAGCGCGGACAGACGGCGCTTGTGGGTCAAACCCGAAAGCGGGTTGTTCTGGTCCATGAACTGCGACAGCTGGGAGGTTCCGAAGAACTCCTTGATGGCTGCGACAACCGGGCGGATGTTGATCAGGGTCTGCGGCGTAATCGCTTCGACGTCCTGGGTGGTCATACGCTCGCGGACAACGCGCTCCATACGGGACAGGCCGGTGCGGACCTGGTTCTCGATGAGCTCGCCGACGGCGCGGATACGGCGGTTGCCGAAGTGGTCGATGTCATCGATCTCGACGCGCAGCTCGTGGTCCTGGCCGTCGCGCTTGCCCGTGAGGGTCTTCTCGCCGGCGTGCAGGGCAACCAGGAACTTGATCATGGCCACGATGTCTTCAACGTGCAGGACCGAAGCTTCCTTGTCACCAAGGGAGCGGTCGATGCCAAGCTTGCGGTTGATCTTGTAGCGACCAACCTTGGCCAGATCGTAGCGCTTGGAGTTGAAGTACAGGTTGTCCAGCAGGGACTGGGCAGCCTCGACTGTGGGCGGCTCGCCCGGTCGCAGCTTCCTGTAGATGTCCAGCAACGCGTCTTCGCGGGTTTCGGTGGCATCCTTCTCCAGCGTTGCACGCATGGAGTCGTACTGGCCGAACTCTTCGAGGATCTGGCCTTCGGTCCAGCCGAGGGCCTTCAGCAGAACGGTGACCGACTGCTTGCGCTTGCGGTCGAGGCGGACGCCGACCTGATCGCGCTTGTCGATTTCGAGTTCAAACCATGCGCCGCGGGACGGGATGATCTTGGCAGTGAAGATGTCCTTGTCACTGGTCTTGTCAGCGGTACGCTCAAAGTAAGCGCCCGGTGAACGGACCAACTGGGAGACGACCACACGCTCGGTGCCGTTGACGACGAAGGTGCCCTTCTCGGTCATCAGCGGGAAGTCGCCCATGAACACGGTCTGCTGCTTGATTTCGCCCGTGTTGTTGTTCATGAACTCGGCCTTGACGTACAGCGGAGCCGAGTAAGTTGCGTCCCGGTCCTTGCACTCGGCCATGGTGTACTTGGGATCAGCGAACTCCGGATCGGAGAAGCTCAGGGACATGGTGCCCTGGAAGTCCTCGATCGGTGAGATCTCTTCGAAGATGTCCGACAGTCCGGACGAGGTGGCGACGCTGAGGTCGTTTTCTTCGACGGCTTTCGCTACGCGTGCCTGCCAGCGTTCGTTTCCGACCAGCCAGTCGAAGCTGTCCGTCTGCAGGGCAAGGAGATTCGGAACGTCAAGCGGTTCGTGAATCTTTGCGAATGAGAGCCGGCGAGTGGCACCATCAGTGCTGTCGGCGGTGTTAGCGGTTTGGTTATTAGAGGTGCTCGAGGCGACCAAGAGGGATCCTTCCACAGACCTTCAGGCGTTTTCAGATCTCCCCCGCTGTGCACCCTGCGAAATGACTCCGCAGTGCTACCATCCGGTTCCGCTATATGACCCGGGGCCGGGGCCGACCATACAATGACGTTGTTGACGGCACGTTGATGGTCAGCTGCCAGGCAAAGCCCACCGCTATATGAAGGCTGAAGGTAAACAGGGAAGACGCAAATATCTACGATACGGCAAAACCAATTACGTGTCTACCCCACAACCGCATGTTTTGCAAGCACCGATTTTTTCGGCGCAAACACGGCAGCTTTCGTGCAACTCCGAGTCAGAGGGTCAGCGTCACGCCCTGGGCCGTGCAGGCTTCGGCATTCGCAAAAACCGCGTCCCGCACGGCATCCTTGGTTGCCTGGTCCGGCTCGCCGCCCTTCTCGACGACGGAGGAATGGCTGATCGCCATGGCAGCCAGCGAGGAAAACAGTGCCCTCAGGTTCCCCGTATACGCGGTCCTTGCTTTCGCTGCCTTGGTGTAAATGTCTTCGTAGGCGTTGGAGGTCGGCTCGCTCGCCCGGTACTCGGCGAAGAGCGAATTGAACTGCTCGCAGCCTTCCTTGACCTGCGCAGCCTGGGGCGTGGCGGCACCTGTGCTGCCCGTGGAGCGCGACGGCGTTGCCTGGGCGGGTGCGGAGCTGGAGGTCACTGCGGTGGTCGGCGAAGCGGAGCCCTCCGGAGCAGGAGCGGTAACGCTGCAGGCCGTGAGGCCGGCAAGGCAGACGACAGCCGCTGCGGCGAGGATGTGCTTCAAGATTTTGCTCCCTGTTGTTGCGTTGCCCGAGGCCATTGCGTGGCACGAGGCTTTGCCTCCGCCGTCCACCCTACGCATCGTGGCGGGAGGCTGCACGTCAGGCAGATGGGCAGTTCTCCCCACGCCTCTCCCCACGCCGCGGAATCCCGGCGGCCTTTTCTGCGTTTTGATTAACGTGTGAGGAGGCTCACGATAGCCTTGGCCTATACGGTACGGGCTTACACGTTAGAGAGCGGAAGAGATCATAATGGGCAACTCCATGAACAACACTGACGTTGTTATCCTGGCGGCAGCGCGGACCCCGCAGGGCCGCCTGAACGGGCAGCTGGCCAGCTTTACCGCCGTCGAACTCGGCGCACATGCCATCAAGGCCGCGCTCACGGCGAGCGGTGTGGACGCGGGCAAAGTGGACGCGGTCATCATGGGCCAGGTGCTGCAGGCCGGTGCAGGTCAGAACGCGGCACGGCAGAGCGCCATTGGTGCCGGCATCGGCTGGAACGTCCCGAGCGTCACCATCAACAAGGTGTGCCTGTCCGGGCTGACCGCGGTGATCGACGCCGCCCGCATGATCCGCAGCGGTGACGCAACGGTAGTGGTGGCGGGCGGCCAGGAATCCATGACCCGGGCACCCCATCTGCTGCCCGGTTCCCGCCAAGGCTGGACGTACGGCGCCATCCAGGCCTTGGACGCTGCCGCCCACGACGGCCTGACGGACGCCTTCGACGGCCAGTCCATGGGTCTGTCCACCGAGACCAAAAACCTGACCCTCGGCATCAGCCGGACTTCGCAGGACGACGTGGCGGCACAATCCCATCAGCGTGCCGCTCTGGCTGCGAAGAACGGCGTTTTCGACGACGAGATAGCGCCCATCAGCGTCAAGCAGCGCAAGGGTGACCCCCTGGTTGTGGCCACGGACGAAGGCGTCCGGCCCAACACGTCCATCGAGACGCTCGCCGGCCTGCGGGCGGCCTTCGTCACGGACGGGACCATCACCGCCGGAAACTCCTCTCCCCTATCCGACGGCGCCGCGGCCCTGGTGCTTACATCACGACAGTTCGCCGAGGACAACGGGCTCGAATACCTGGCCGTGGTGGGCAAGCCGGGCCAGGTGGCGGGCCCTGACAACTCCCTGCATTCCCAGCCGTCAAACGCGATCAAGAGTGCCCTCGAGCGGGCCGGTTGGACCACCAAGGACCTGGACTTCATCGAGATCAACGAAGCGTTCGGGTCGGTGGCGGTGCAGTCCCTGAAAGACCTGGAGTACCCCCTGGACCAGTGCAACATCCACGGCGGCGCCATCGCCCTGGGCCACCCCATCGGAGCGTCCGGCGCAAGGCTGGCCCTGCATGCGGCGCATGAACTGAAGCGGCGCGGCCGCGGCAAGGCCGCCGTGTCCCTCTGCGGCGGCGGCGGCCAGGGCGAAGCCCTCCTGCTGTACCGCGACTAAGGCTGGGCGGGACCAGTGGCAGGGCAACTCGAAAGCGGGAGCGCCGCCGTCGGACGTCAGCGCTTCCTGGCAGACGCCGCGGCGCGCGGTGTGGACGTCCGCATCGTGGAGCGGATGGCGGCCCGCAGCCTGGAGGAGGCGGCCGGGATTCTGGGCATCACCCCGGCCGACATCGTGAAGTCGCTGGTGGTCAAACACAAGGACGGCACGTTCCTGTTTGCGCTGATTCCGGGCGACCGGCAGATCTCCTGGCCCAAACTGCGGGCGCTGGTGGGCGTGAACAAGTTGTCGCTGCCGGCCGCGGATGTGGCCCTGGACGCCACGGGGTACGAGCGCGGCACCATCACGCCGCTCGGCAGCACCACGGCCTGGCCTGTCTACGCGGACGCGACCATCACGGGCCGGCGGATCTCCATGGGCGCCGGGGAACACGGCTACAGCGCCTTCGTTGAAGCCGACCAGCTTACCGCCGCCCTGGGCGCCGTCGTCGCCGATATTTCGGATCCCAACCCCATGTAGGTAGCGCGAACTGTCGTTTTGAGCGCTCAAAACGACAGTTCGCGCTACCCAGTTGGGCTCAGACGCAGGAAAACCCCGCCCAACTGGCTGGCAGTGGGGCGGGGTTTTCCGTGAAGCAGCGTGAGTTACTTGAGGGTAACGGTAGCGCCGGCAGCCTCAAGCTGCTCCTTTGCCTTTTCGGCAGCTTCCTTGGTGACGCCTTCGAGAACAGCCTTCGGAGCGCTGTCGACAACGTCCTTGGCTTCCTTGAGACCGAGGGAAGTGATGGCGCGAACTTCCTTGATCACTGCGATCTTCTTTTCGCCAGCAGATTCGAGAACGACGTCGAATTCGGTCTTCTCTTCTGCTTCTTCAGCAGCGCCGCCACCGGCGGGGCCGGCAACAGCAACAGCAGCTGCAGTTACTTCGAAGGTCTCTTCGAAGAGCTTGACGAACTCGGAGAGCTCGATGATGGTCAGTTCCTTGAAAGCTTCAATGAGCTCTTCGTTGGTGAGCTTCGCCATGGTGTGGCGTCCTTCCTATAGGTGGTGCCTGGCGGCCTGGGCCGTTGCCATCGCACCGGAGTCTGGTGGGTAAAGAGAAACTAGTTCTCTTCGGCAGCGGGTGCTTCGGCGGGAGCCTCTGCACCGTCTTCTGCTACAACGTCAGTTGCTTCTTCAGCTGCAGGAGCTTCTTCAGCGGCGGGAGCCTCGGCAGCTGCCGGTGCACCGTTCTCTTCTTCAAGCTTGAGGCGCAGTGCGTCAATGATGCGTGCAGCGGCGGCAGCAGGAGCCTTGAGGATGCCTGCAACCTTGGCGAGCTGCAGCTCGCGGGACTCGAGCGCAGCCAGAGCAGTAACTTCGGCGGCGTTCAGTGCCTTGCCCTCGAAGTAACCGGTCTTGATGACCAGCTGCTTGTTGGCCTTGGCAAAATCCGTCAGGCTCTTGGCAGCGGCAACTGCGTCACCCTTGATGAACGCGATTGCAGTGGGGCCGGAGAGCTGGTCGTTGAATGCTTCAACGCCGGCTTCCTTCGCTGCAATGGCGGTCAGGGTGTTCTTGACGACCGAGAACTTGGTGTCCTGGCCGAGAGAAACACGCAGCTGCTTGAGCTGTGCAACGGTGAGCCCACGGTATTCGGTCAGGACAGCGGCGTTCGATTCCTTGAAATCGTTAGTGATCTCAGCTACTGCTGAAACCTTTGTAGGCGTTGCCATAACCCTCCTTCCGGGGATAGTGCCGGTATGCGACGGTCCCCGCTCAGGTGAGCTAAAACTAAAAACGCCCCGCGCAGATGCACGGGGCTTGGCTCAACATGGCTTATGCCGTGGAGCGTTTGCTTCGTTCACCTGCGCCGGCCGCCCTATGTCAGGGTCCTTCGTCCAGAAACCCACTTGGCCTCCCGCGCACAACTGCAGAGTTGAGCTGCGCTCAGGAGAATGGATTTCCAACAACCGACGGTCTTTGGTAGTTCAAGCTTACGGGACGCCCGGCCGCTCCACCAAATCGCCTCAGCTGACGCTTGCCTTCAGACTCGGCAGTTCCTTCTGCCAGATGCCCGTCACTCCCGCCGTGGTGAAACCGAGCTGCTGGTTGACCGTCAGCAGGTACCGGTTCTCCGGCGCGTTCCAGGTGTAGATGACGCGGGCGTCCGGAAACTGTTCGGTAAGCCGCTCCATATTGGCCACCTTGATAAGCAGGCCGAGCTTGTTGCCACGGTGCTCCTGCAGCACCAGGGTGTCGTCCTGGAACACCACATCCGGCCGGTGGGCCAGGACACTGATCGTCGTCAGGCCCACCAGCGATCCGCTGGCGAGGTGCTCGACGGCGGTGACCACCGTGCGCCGCCCCTGCGCGATGGTGACCTCTTCCGCTTCCCGGAGGATTCCGCCGTCGAACACCATGCCCTGTTCAATGGGAGTCTCCAGGGAAGGGTCGACGGCGGCGCCCGCCAGGTTCTCGAGCACGGCCACCGCTTCGAGCCACTCATCCGGGCAGCGATCGGTCCAGTGGTGGAGCCGGTAGCGGCCGTTGTTGGCTTCCTCGGCTTCGGCCTGCAGATCGGCGACGAGCTTCGTGTCCAGCGGAAGTGCGCAGGAACTGAATTGCTCGATGTGCTGCAGGGTGTATCCGGTCTTGCGGGCAAACTCGACTTCGCGGCTTTCGAGCGGCACAAAGCCCTGGCCCGAACCCGGCACCAGCTGCGCCTTCTCGAACTCGTGCAGTGACGCCCCCGGATGGTTGGTGTCCACGAGGATGAGCGTGCGGCCCTCGCTGCGGGCAAGGTGCTCGGCGGCCTGAAGCAGCTGGCGGCCCACACCCTGCCGCTGGAATTCAGGCAGGATATCCAGGGTGAACTCCGCCAGGTCCAGGTTGTCCGTCAACGGCAGGGCGATGTCCACGGCACCAACGATCTCGCCGTCAACCTTGGCCACCAGGATGACCTGCCGTTCGTAGGGATCGGCCAGCTCCAGAAGCTTTTCCAACGGGGTGTAGGCGAGGTCATCACTCCCCCAGGTCTGCATCCTGACTTTGCGGCCCACCTCCACGGCCGCCAGGAAATCCGCTGCGTCCGGCGCATCAAGGCTATCCGGGATCCACAATTGCTCGATCCGCACGTCTTTAGCCATAAAGGGCATTATCCCAGCCGTTTCTGCCATTCACCCTCATAACCAGCAGGCTTGAAACCAAGCAAAGTATTGATCGCCAGCATATGCCCGTTTTCCATGGCATTCCACGTCAGCACCGACCGCGCCGCCGGCCACCGCTCCTGGGCAGCCGTGAGGTTCGCGGCTTTGGTCAGCAGCCCGAGCTTTCTTCCGCGATGTTCCGCGGCCACCAGCGTGTCCTCCTGGAGGATGCTCGCGGGGGCGGCCGGCCGCCAGGTCAGGACCGTATAGGCCACCAGCTGGCCGGTATCTTGATGCAGGGCGGCTGCGACCTGCGCCTGGACCCCGCCGCGGCTGTTCGACTGTTCGTCATGCCGCACCCTTGCCGGGTCCCAGTCCTCAGCTTCCCAGCCGAGTCCGGCCGTGGGCACATCCGTGCTCATCCGGTTCCTGAGGACCGCGTATTGAGCCACGAGTTCGTCCGGGCACCTGTCAGCCCAGGCCACCACGCTGTAGCCGGCCGCCTGCCGGGACGCCACTGCTGCCAGATTCGTCAGATGGTCCGGAGGGACGGGAAGCGCCAGGCGGCTGGCCCGTTCGACCTGCTCCAGGCTATAGCCGGCAGCTACGGCAAAAGCGACTGCGGGGTCAGCGGCCGGGAGTCCCCCGGCTCCGGACTGTGCCGGCACGAGCTGTCCGGCCCGGTCCACCCGTTCCGGCGGCACTTCACAGTAGCCGTCCAGCGACGTCCTGCCCTTCCGTATGGCCACGGCTTCCACGTGTTCCAGCAGCCGGCGTCCCCAGCCCTGCTGCCGGAAGGCGGGTGACACCAGGACGTTGACGCCCGCCGTGGTGGTGTTTTCGCGCAGGGGCAGTGTCACCGAGCATGTGCCCACCAGGTCGGTGCCCTGCCTGGCCATGAAGAGCTGCCGCTCCGTGTACTCGCTCCCGCGCCAATACTCGAGGGCCTCCGCAAGAGTCGGGCACCGGTCCAGGTTGCCCCACTTCTCCAGTTCGGTGGATTCGAGCAGCGCATGGCACTCCCGGAAATCCGCGGCACTGTCCCGGACCTGGTCGCTGAGGGGATTGCCGCCGTCGGGCGTTGGCTGGATGTCGACTCGGGTGATCGCCAGCGCTGTCATCACCCCAGCCTAGCTATGCGGCCGGGTTAGTCGACTGAAACTTAAGGCAAAAAAGCCGCCCGGCGCAGTGCCGGGCGGCTTCTTCGGTGTGCCGGACGCTTCCGGCGGAGTCCCTGCTGAGGATTAGACCTCGGTCAGGACCTTGGTGACGTTGGGGTCAACGGAAATGCCGGGACCGAACGTGGTGGCCACGGTGGCCTTCTGGATGTAGCGGCCCTTGGAAGCGGACGGCTTCAGGCGAAGGACCTCTTCCAGTGCTGCCGCGTAGTTCTCGGCCAGCTTGAGGGCGTCGAAGGAAACCTTGCCAATGATGAAGTGCAGGTTCGAGTGCTTGTCGACGCGGAAGTCGATCTTGCCGCCCTTGATGTCATTGACAGCCTTCGCGACATCTGCGGTCACGGTGCCGGTCTTCGGGTTCGGCATCAGGTTACGCGGACCCAGGACCTTACCGAGGCGGCCAACCTTGCCCATGAGGTCAGGGGTGGCAACGGCTGCGTCGAAGTCGGTCCAGCCGCCCTGGATCTTTTCGATCAGGTCATCGGAACCAACGAAGTCGGCGCCGGCAGCGATTGCTGCCTCAGCCTTGTCGCCCGTTGCGAAGACGAGAACGCGGGCGGTCTTACCGGTGCCGTGCGGCAGGATAACGGTGCCGCGGACCATCTGATCAGCCTTACGCGGGTCTACGCCCAGGCGGAAAGCAACCTCAACGGTGGCGTCGAACTTGGACGGGTTGGTGTCCTTGGCGAGGGTTACTGCCTCGAACGGCGCGTAGAACTTCTCCGCGTCGATCTTGGCGGCTGCTGCCTCATATGCTTTGCTGCGCTTTGCCATGCTGCTATTTCTCCTTGTGCAGTTGTGGTCTGCGGACCGCGCTGGGCCCTGCCACAGTCGGTGAACGGGCTCGCTATACGTGCCCGGTTCCCAACATTTCAATTTCGGTGGTGCCGGTTCCCCGGCGGTGCCGCCCGTCGTCGTCAACTGCCCGAACCAGGGTGGCGGAAGGGACTAGCCCTCGACGGTGATACCCATGGAGCGGGCGGTACCGGCGATGATCTTCGCTGCGCCTTCGAGGCTCGTGGCGTTGAGGTCTTCCATCTTGGTGGTGGCGATCTCGTTGACCTGGGCCTGAGTCAGCTTTGCAACCTTGACGGTGTGCGGGGTGGGTGAACCCTTGGCAACGCCTGCAGCCTTCTTGATGAGCTCTGCAGCCGGCGGGGTCTTGGTGATGAACGTGAAGGAACGGTCTTCGTAGACCGTGATTTCCACGGGGATAACGTTTCCGCGCTGGGCTTCTGTGGCAGCGTTGTACGCCTTGCAGAATTCCATGATGTTGACACCGTGCTGGCCAAGTGCAGGACCGATCGGCGGAGCCGGGTTAGCGGCGCCTGCCTGGATCTGCAGCTTGATGAGGCCGGTGACCTTCTTCTTGGGAGCCAATGTAAGGTCCTTCTCTCAATATCTTCCTGGGACACAGGAGCGTGCCTCAGGTTGGTGGCCGCCATGGCGAGGCGGCCGGCCGTTCCGGGGCTGCTAAGCGGGCAGTCCGGAACGAATTCTGTGCGGGTGTGCTAGATCTTGCTGACCTGGTTGAACGCCAGGGTGACCGGGGTCTCACGCTCGAAGATGGAGACGAGGACCACCAAGGTCTGGGATTCAACCTTGATCTCGGAGATCGTGGCGGGGAGGGTCTCGAACGGACCTTCCTTGACGATAACGGACTCGCCGACCTCGAAGTCGACGTCCACCGGGGTCTGCGACTGCTTGTTGACCGGCTTGCCCTTTTCGGCCTGCTCTTCTTCGAAGACGGGCGCGAGCATGGAGAAGACTTCGTCAAGGCGCAGCGGCACCGGGTTGTGGGCGTTGCCCACGAAGCCGGTGACACCGGGAGTGTGGCGGACGGCGCCCCAGGAGGCATCCGTCAGATCCATGCGGACCAGGACGTAGCCGGGGATGCGGACGCGG
Organism: Pseudarthrobacter naphthalenicus; assembly: GCF_029076445.1. Lineage (GTDB taxonomy): Bacteria > Actinomycetota > Actinomycetes > Actinomycetales > Micrococcaceae > Arthrobacter > Arthrobacter naphthalenicus. Next base: position 129,501 of record NZ_JARESG010000001.1, on the reverse strand, counting down.
TTGATGATCTTCCGCTGGGCGTTCTTGATCTCAACGACTTCTTCCATCGGCACCTGGATTTCGAAGATGTAATCTTCCATGTCCAGGGTCTGGATGCGGGTCTCAAGGTTGGCCTTGACGCGGTTTTCGTAACCGGCGTAGGAGTGAATGACGTACCAGTCACCCTCCTGGCGGCGCAGCTTGGCTTTGAATTCGTCGGCGGGGTCGACCTCGGCCTTGGCGGCAGCGGCTGCCAGGGCGTCTGCCTCAGCGTCGTCACCTTCGGCCTCTGCATCGGAACCCTCTTCAGCGGCGTCCGCTACCTGAGTGTCGGCGTCGGAATCGGCGTCGGCAGATTCGGGCGCAGCGGACTCGACCTCGGACTCTTCACCGGCTTCGACCGTGGGGGCCGCCGTGTTGTCCGTGGACTCTTCCAGCTCAGTCTCGGTTACCTCGAGCTCCTGCTCAGACACTTGGTCTCCTGCTTCCTCATTGCCTAACATGCCTATTTAAATGGCTCAATTCCGCACACCCCGTGGATTCTTACCGGATTCCCGGTCAGTGCCACGCGGCCTGCGGACGGTGCGCCCTAGCGGTCACCGGGAGCAATACCGCCAAAGACCCAGCTGACCGCGGTACCAAAACCGAGATCCAGCAGGCTGACGATGACCATCATGATGGCCACGAACACCAGCACCACGAGCGTGTAATTGATCAGTTCCTTGCGGGTTGGTGCAACAACCTTCTTCAGTTCACCGATGACCTGGCGAACGAAGAGTGCAATGCGAGCGAAGAAGCCTGCCTTGGCGGCCTTCTTAGCTGGGCGGCCCTTGGAGCTGCTGGCAGCTGTTTCGGTCACCTGGTCCTCGCTCGTCTTTGCAATGTTGGATTACCCGGTCCAGATCAGAACCATGGTTACTGCGCGTGCTCCGGCTTTACGCCGGAACAGCTTGCGCAGGGCAGACAGGACTCGAACCTGCAACCTGCGGTTTTGGAGACCGCTGCGCTACCAATTGCGCCACTACCCTTTGGGACGAAAACGAACTCATGCCGCGATTGCCAGTTTTCACTGAGGCGCACGCCATCATCCGTGTTTCAACACCGGAGAACAAGTCTACGCAACAACTTCGTCTACGTCGAACCAGCCTCTTTTCGGATCTTTCATGCCGCGCCCGTTTGTGCCCCTGGCCTGCAGTCACATACGCGCCGGCAATCCGAACGATCCGGTGAACAGCATAGAGTAGTTCTCGTCGAATTCCATCATTCAGCCTCCGGGCTGCAAGCGAAGAACGGACCCGCCATGTCTTCCGCCCGCGTTTCCCAACGCATATCCGCCATTGCCGAATCCGCAACCTTGGCTGTTGACGCCAAGGCGAAGGCGCTGAAGGCAGCCGGCCGGCCGGTTATAGGTTTCGGCGCGGGCGAACCGGACTTCCCCACCCCGGACTACATCGTGAAGGCCGCCATTGAGGCAGCCGGCCAGCCCAAGTACCACCGCTACTCCCCGGCCAGTGGCTTGCCGGAGCTGAAGAAGGCGATTGCGGATAAGACCCTGCGCGATTCCGGCTACTCCGTTGACCCGTCCCAGGTCCTGGTGACCAACGGCGGCAAGCAAGCTGTGTACAACACGTTCGCCACGCTGGTGGATCCGGGTGACGAGGTCATCGTTCCCACCCCCTTCTGGACCACGTACCCGGAGGCCATCCGGCTCGCCGGCGGCGTTCCGGTCGAGGTCTTCGCCGGTCCGGAGCAGGACTACCTGGTCACCGTTGAGCAGCTCGAGGCAGCACTCACCGAGAAGTCCAAAATCCTGCTCTTTGTGTCGCCGTCCAACCCCACCGGTGCCGTGTACTCCCCCGAGCAGGTTGCCGAAATAGGCAAATGGGCCGCGTCCAAGGGCCTGTGGGTGGTGACGGACGAGATTTACGAGCACCTGACGTACGACGGTGTTCCGTTCACCTCCATCGCCACCGCAGCCCCGGAGCTGGGCGACAAGGTGGTCATCCTTAACGGCGTGGCCAAGACCTACGCGATGACCGGCTGGCGCGTGGGCTGGATGATCGGTCCGGCCGATGTCATCAAGGCCGCCACCAACCTGCAGTCCCACGCCACCTCCAACGTGTCCAACATCATGCAGATCGCAGCCCTCGCCGCCGTCTCCGGGCCGCTGACCGCCGTGGACGAGATGAAGGTGGCCTTCGACCGCCGCCGCAAGGCCATCGTCGCCGGCCTGAACGCCATCGACGGGGTGGAATGCCCGACGCCGAAGGGTGCCTTCTACGTCTACGCGGACGTCCGCGCGTTGCTGGGGAAGGAATTCCCGACGGCGGGAGGCTCCGCTACGCCGTCCACCTCCGCCGAACTGGCTGCTCTGATCCTCGATGAAGTGGAGGTTGCCGTGGTTCCGGGCGAGGCATTCGGCCCCTCCGGGTTCCTGCGGCTCTCCTACGCCCTCGGGGACGACGACCTGGCCACCGGCGTCGCCCGGCTCCAGGAGTTCCTCGGCAAAGCCCAGTAGGACGCTCTCTCACTTAACGCAGGAAAATCGGAAACCCTCTCTCACTTTCTTTAGGGAAGTGAGAGAGGGTTTCCGTTTAAGCCGCATTAAGTGAGAGAGCGTCAGTAAAAAACGCACGTTAAGTGAGAGAGCGTCCCGGTGGGGGTGGGGTTAGTTGGGTGGGGCGGGTGGTTAGAGCAGGCGGCGCTCCGCGGCCCACTTGGTCAGTTCGTGGCGGCTGGAAAGCTGGAGCTTGCGCAGCACTGCGGACACGTGGGTCTCCACGGTCTTGATGCTGATGAACAGTTCCTTGGCCACTTCCTTATAGCTGTAACCCCGGGCGATCAGGCGCATTACCTCCAGTTCGCGGGCGGACAGCTTGTCGAGTTCGTCGTCGGCGATGTCGGCCGGAGCCGTACCGAAGGCGTCCAGCACAAAGCCGGCCAGCCGGGGCGAGAACACGGCGTCGCCGCCTGCAACCCGGAACACGGCGTCAGTGATCTCGGCGCCGGAAATGGTCTTGGTGACATAGCCCCTGGCCCCGGCGCGAATGACCGCCACCACGTCCTCGGCCGCGTCCGAGACACTGAGTGCCAGGAACTTGGTGGTCCCCAGGAGCGCTGCGGAACCGGCGATGACTTCGCGTCCGCCGCCGCCCAGGCCGCCTGGCAAGTGGACGTCGAGCAGCACCACCTCCGGCTGTTCCCGGGCTATCACCGCGATGGCCTGCTCCACGGTGGCGGCTTCACCCACCACCTGGATGCTGGCGTCGAGGTCGGCTTTGAGGCCGGAGCGGAAAATGGCGTGGTCGTCCACAATAACGACGCGGACGGAGGCTGCGGGGCGGCCGGGTCCGGCGCCCTGGGGGTTGCTCATATTCTTCCTTCTGCATTGTCCGGCCGAAGCACCTTGTCTACCGGGCGGGCCGGGAGGCCCAACCGGACTTCCGTGCCGTCCGGGGTGCTGGTAATTACGGCTGTTCCGCCGTGGCGCTTCATACGTCCGATGATCGATTCCCTGACGCCCAGGCGGTCCTCGGGCACCTCGCTGAGATCGAAGCCCGGGCCCCGGTCCTTGACGAAGACGTCGGCCCGGCCATCCGATACTTCCAGGTAGACGGAGACGGTTCCGCCGCCGTGCCGGGACGCGTTCAGCATGGCCTCCCGGCTGGCCTGGACGAGTGCTTCATGGGCTTCTGTCATGGCGGCGTCCCCCACGCTGACCACCTCCACGGCGTTGCCCAGGAGGTCCTCCACTTCGGCAGCAGTGGCCTTGATCCGGTCTGAAAGCTGGCCCGCTTCCTTGCCCGGGTCTTGGAACAGCCAGCCCCGCAGTTCACGCTCCTGGGCCCTGGCCAGACGGACTACGTCGTGCTCATTACCTGCACGCCGCTGGATCAGGGCAAGGGTCTGCAGGACGGAGTCGTGCAGGTGGGCCGCGATCTCGGCACGCTCTGTTTCGCGGATCCGGCCCGAGCGCTCGGCTTCCAGGTCCCGCCAGAATTTCAGTGCCCAAGGCAACAGCACCACCACCACGCCGCCCAGGACGGCCACCGATGCCAGCAGCGCCACCCAGGTCTGCTCCCAGGATCCGGAGCCGGACACCATGACCAGCACACCGGCCACCACCAGCGCCAGGCCGGCGGCCACGCGACCCCAGCCTCCGGCCTGGTCGGCCTTGGTTTTGTCCACCAGACCGGCCCGGCGGTTTTCGTCGAGTTGCATCCAGGCGATGGCCGCACCGCTGAGCACGGCGGCCGCAGGAATAAGGGTCCCCAGCGGCACGTCCACGCCCAGAAGCTGGGCGATCATGATGCCGGCCACGAGCAGCAGGCCGGCTCCCAGCAGGATCTCCTTGCCATAGCGCACTCCGCGGGTGCTGAACCACGGCGGATTGCTGCCGGCAGCGCGGCCGTCGGCAGGCGGAAGCGGGCCCGGCAGTGGAACAGGTCCGGGCTGTGCGGCTGCGGACGGGAGAACAGCACCGGCAGCGTTCGGACCGGACGGCACCCCCGCCGCGGAAGCACCGGCGTCGGGCGTTCCCCACAACGGAGCAGACGGCGCACGGCCGGTAAACGGCGGTGCCGTCGCGGCCGGGGGCATGAGGCTCACGGCGGGAGCAATGGGCGACGCCGGGCGACGGGCGTTGCGCCGGGCGTTTTCGTCCGCGGTGGGAACCATGATCCACAGCCACGCGTAGAAAGCCAGCCCCGCACCGCCGGCGAGCGAGGCGAGGACCATGCCGATCCTGACGCTTCGCACGGGCCAGCCCAGATGATCCGCCAGGCCGGCGCAGACGCCCGCGATGACGCGGTCGGGGCTGCGGACCAGCGGAGGGCGGGTAAGTGCGGTGGTCATGAGTCAATCCAAGCACGGATCAGGGGCCCCCGGACCCGGTTGCGGCTGGAACCGGGGGCGACTCAGGGACGAGTCAGGGTGGTCCCCAATAGAGGCCGCCCGCCGCTCGCGGCAGGATCGAAGTATGAACTCGCAGACCCCCACCCCCGACGACGACCAACCCGCCGAACCTGTTCCGCCCCGCGGACAGAACCAGCCCACCGAGCCCCTCCCGCCCCGCGGACAGGACCAACCCACCGAGCCCCTCCCGCCCCGCGGACAGGACCAGCCCACCGAGCCCCTCCTCCCGCCGCCCCCGGCAGCCCAGCAGGCCGGCCCGCAGGCACCCGGCCAGCCAACCGACTTCTTCCCCTGGATCCGCAGCCACGGCATCTACCGCGGCCGCGACCGCTGGATTGGCGGCGTTGCGAGCGGCATCGCACACCGGATGGGCATCGACCCGCTGATCGTCCGCGGCATCTTCATCGTCCTGACCGTCTTCGCCGGAATCGGCGTCCTGCTCTACGGCCTGGCCTGGGCACTCCTGCCCGAACCCGACGGCCGCATCCACGTCCAGGAAGCCGGCGCCGGCCGCTGGTCCAGCGGCATGACCGGCGCACTGATCACTACGGTGCTCGGACTCACCGGCCTCGGCGGCGGATTCTGGGGCTGGAGCCATAACGGCTTCGGCGGATTCCTCTGGACCGTTTTCTGGGTGGGCGGCGCCATCTACCTCATCTACTACCTGACCCAAAGGAACAAGGCCCGGAACGGAGCTCCCATGAATGCCACACCCCGGTCGGCCGGCGGCGATGCTGCCTACGCAGGCCCATACTCCCCGCAGTACCCCGCGAGCCCCTACACGTCTTCCTATGCCGGGACAGATACGGGCTCGGCAGCAAATGCGCCGTACACCCCCACCTCGACCGGGGGGACCACACCAGCCACGGGTGCCACGTTCCCAGGCGGCGACACGTACGGCGCCGGCAGCTACGGCGGCAGCAATTACGACGGCGGCAGCTACGGGGGCGGCGGCTACGGCGGCTACCAGCCGCAGGGCCCTGCCCGGGCTCCCCGCCCGCGTCCCTCCGGCCCCGGCGCCCCCGCCGTGGCGGTTACCGCCGGAGCAGCGCTCCTGGTGGGTGGCGGCCTGAAAGCCCTGGATGCTGTCAACGTGATTGACCTGGGCCCCTCCGCCAACGCCGTCGTCTGGGCCAGCGGCGCCGCCGTGGTGGGCCTGGGCATCCTCATCGCGGGCCTCCGCGGAAGGACGGCCGGCATCCTCAGCCTCTTCGCGGTGATTGCCCTGATCACCGGGGGCGTCTACAACGTGGTGGGCAATGGCGACCGGGTCCGCTTCACCGACGTCAGCTGGACACCGGTCAGCATCGAACAGGCCAAGGACGGCTACAACGTCACCGCAGGGCGCGGCACCCTTGACCTCACCGACCTGAACGTCACCGCGCCCCTGCCTTCCGACGTCGTGGTTCCCCTTGACGTCACAGCCAGCAACGTCACCGTGGTCATCCCGGCCAACGTCCCCGTAACGGTCCGGGCCGATATGACCATGGGCAACGTCCACGAAGGCACCCAGAGCCACAGCGGCGTCACCGCCCGCGAAAGCAAGTACAACACCGATAAAGGCGGAGCCAGCCTGATCGTTCAGATTGACGGCACCTTCAGCAACATCACGATTCAGGAAGGAAACTGACATGAGCAGCTTTGATCCGGCACCGGATTCGTCCAGCCCGGAAAGCACGACGCCGGGAACCTCCTCCGCGGCCGACGCGCCGCAGCAGCCCTCCGCCCGCGTGGGCACCATCGTTTGGAGCCTCATAGTCCTGGCACTTGCGGCCCTGATCATCGTGGCCCAGCTGGGTGTTGTGACCCTGAACGGCACCTATGTGCTGATCGGGCTCATGATCGGGGCGGGTGCGGCGCTCGTCATCGGCGGCCTGCTCTCGGCCCGTAAACGTGACAACCATCCCACAACACGGAAGTCTTGAACCATGGATAAGTTCTTCAGCATCGTCAGGGGCTTCGGCCTGAAACGCGGTCCCGAACGGTGGCTGGGCGGCGTGTGCGGCGGCGTCGCGGCCAAGCTCAACGTGGATGTGGCCTTCGTGCGGATCGCTTTCCTGGTCTTCTGCCTCCTGCCGGGGCCCGCCGTCGTGTTCTACCTTGCGGCGTGGCTGGTCCTCCCGGACCAGGGCAACGCCATCCTCTTGGAGAAATTCCTGGACCGCCGCTCCATCAGCTGACCAGGCATCTTCATCTCCCCCTTCAAAGCTGGCCCCCGTTCCGGAGAACCCCTCCCGGACGGGGGCTTCGGCACATCGCCCGAAGTAGTTACCGATTGTCACCGGTTTGTGTCGTAACGCACACGGCCGACTACAATCTAGGTGAGCTCAGCGTGGCGCTCTGCCCGTTACCCCCTTCACACCAGGATTTGAGCAGAGACATGAAAATTGGAATTCTCACCAGCGGTGGGGACTGCCCCGGGCTGAACGCCGTGATCCGCGGCGCGGTCCTCAAAGGCATCGCCATCCACGGCCACGAATTCGTGGGCTTCCTGGACGGCTGGCGCGGCGTGGTTGAAGGCGACATCATCAACATCCCCCGCACCATGGTCCGCGGCATCGCCAAGCAGGGCGGCACCATCTTGGGCACCTCCCGCACCAACCCCTTCGAAAACGGCGGCGGCCCGGAGGTCATCAAGGCCCACATGGACCGCCTCGGCATCGACGCCATCATCGCTATCGGCGGCGAAGGAACCCTGGCCGCCGCGAAACGCCTCACCGACGCCGGGCTCAAAATCGTGGGCGTTCCCAAAACCGTGGACAACGATCTCGACGCCACCGACTACACCTTTGGCTTCGACACCGCCGTCCAGATCGCCACCGAAGCCATCGACCGGCTCCGCACCACCGGCGAGTCCCACCACCGCTGCATGATCGCAGAAGTCATGGGCCGCCACGTGGGCTGGATCGCCCTGCACGCAGGCATGGCCGCCGGCGCGCACGCCATCCTGATCCCGGAACAAAAAGTCAGCATCGAACAGATCACGGAGTGGGTCCAGGAAGCCCATGACCGCGGCCGCGCGCCCCTGGTGGTGGTGGCCGAAGGCTTCGTTCCCGAACACATGGAAACCCCCCACTCCGAGCGCGGCCTGGACACCTTCGGCCGGCCCCGCCTGGGCGGCATCGCGGACCAGCTCGCCCCCGAACTCGAAGCCCGCACCGGCATCGAAACCAGGGCCACCATCCTCGGCCACATCCAGCGCGGCGGCGTTCCCTCCGCGTTCGACCGCGTCCTGGCCACCCGGCTGGGCATGGCCGCCATTGATTCGGTGGTGGAGGGTTACTGGGGGACCATGGTGGCGCTCAAGGGCACAGACATCGAGCACGTCGGCTTCGAGAAGGCCCTGGGCCAGCTCAAAACCGTCCCCCAGAACCGCTATGACGAGGCGGCGGTCCTGTTCGGCTGAGCCGCACAACCGCCTAGGCTGGGAATATGACTCTTGACCCCGGTTCCGCCGCCATTATCCAGCTCGCGTGGGCCCGGCACCTGGGGCTCGACGACGAGGCTTTCGGTACGTCCCTGGCCTCCGGCGAGCGGGTGGTCCGGGCCGACGAAGCGGTCAGGACGGTGGAGTTCATCAGGCTCTTCGGCAGCTCCGCCCTGGTGGGTCCGCAATGGCTCATTGATGCCGCAGCCGGTATTCCGGATGACGAGATGGCCCAGCACGTGACCCTCCTGACCCTGACGCGGTCCCACGGAGGCCACGGACTGGGTGCCGCGGCCCTGTTCTTCGCCGACGACCTGCCGCTCCGCCAGCCGTCCGAGGAGCTGACTGTTTCCCACGGCAATCCCGAGGCGATCGAGCTGGAAGGGCTGTGCCCGCCGGATGACGTCAACGAGGTGGGCCTGTCCGAGCTGGAAAACCGGTACACCATTGTGCATGAGGTGGACGGCCGGCGGGTCCCGGTGGCGTGCGGTGCCTACGCCGAATGGGAGGGCCTGCTGGCCCACTTGGGAGTTCTGGTGGACCCCGAGTGGAGGCGCCGCGGGCTGGGGTCCCTGGCAGCCTCGATCGCCGCCCACGAAGCACTTGCCGCCGGCCTGACCATCCAGTGGCGGGCGGAAGTCAGCAACACCGGCGCCGTAGCGCTGGCCCGACAACTTGGCCTGACCGCCGGCGGCATCCACACCAGCGTCCAACTGGGCTGAAGCCCCCGGCGCTACCACCGCACGGCGCTACCACCGCCGCCGGGCAGGGCCGCCCCCGGCAGGGCCGCCGCCGGGCTAATCCGCCCGGCGGCCGCCGTCCGCCGTCGCCTCTGCCCTGGGGGCCGCAGCCTGCCCGGTCCAGCCGTTCACGGCCTGGGGCTTGGCGAAGAACAGTGCCACAGCCGCGCCCAGCAGGATAACGGCCGCGGGAAGCAGGATTGACTGGCCCATGGCGGTGGAGAATCCGTCGTGCAGTGCTTCGGGCAGCGTCCCGCCGAACGACATGGGGCTGGCGCCGCCAGGGGCTCCGGGTGCCGGTGGCAGCTCGGCTGCAAGCCTTGCCTGGATCAGCACGGCTATCGCGGCGCTGCCCAGGACCGCGCCGATCTGCCGGGTGGTGTTATAGACGCCTGAGCCGGCACCGGCCTGCCGCGGCGGAAGGTTCCGGGTGGCCGTAGTGCTCAGCGGGGCCCAGATGCCGGCGTTGGCGAACCCGAGGACGGCGCTCGGCAGCAGGAACAGCCAGATGGGGGTGTCCGGGTGCATGAGTGCCGAGTTCCAGAAGAGGGCCACCGACATCAGGACCAGGCCCGTGGCGGTGATGAACTTCGGATTGACACGGTCGATGATCTTTCCCACGACGGGTGCCAGGCCGCCTGAAATAACGGCCATGGGGACCATCATCAACGCGGACTGGGTGGGCGTCAGGCCGCGGACCACCTGGTAGTAGAAGATCAGCGGGAGGGTGAAGGACGTGATGGCGAACCCCACCGTGGTGATGCCGATGTTGGCCAGGGAGAAGTTGCGGTCCTTGAAGAGTCCCAGCGGCAGGAGGGGTTCGCCCTTGTTGAACCGCTGCCACAGCACGAAAACCACCAGCACGGCTATGCCGCTGATGATCAGGCCCCAGACTGTGATGGGCCCGGTGATGGTGCCCCAGTTGTAGGTCTCGCCCTCCTGGATGCCGAAGACCAGCAGAAACAGGCCGGCGGCGCTGAGCAGAACACCCGGGATGTCGAACTTGTGCGGGTGGGTTGTCAGCGAGGGAACGAAGCGCCACGCAAGGATGAAGCCGACGACGCCGACCGGAATGTTGATGAAGAAGATCCACTCCCAGCCCAGGCCGTCCACCAGGACGCCGCCCAGGATGGGTCCCACCAAGGTGGCTACACCTGCCGTGGCTCCCCAGATGCCCATGGCTGCGCCGCGGCGGTCCGGCGGAAAGATCCGGGTAATGACTGCCATGGTCTGCGGCGTCATGATGGCCGCGCCGAGGCCCTGCAGGACGCGGGCCATGATCAGGGTACTGATGTCACCCGACAGGCCGCACCAGAGCGAGGCGAGGGTGAAGAGCACCAGCCCTGAAAGGTAAAGCTTCTTGGGCCCGAAGCGGTCGCCCAGCCTGCCCGTGATAAGCAGGGGGACGGCGTAAGCAAGAAGGTACGCGCTGGTTACCCAGATGACGGAATTGATGTCCGCGTTGAGGCCTTCCATGATCCGGGGATTCGCCACGGAGACGATGGTGGTGTCGATCAGGATCATGAAGAACCCGATCACGAGGGACCAGAGTGCTGGCCACGGCCTTGCTACATTTTCCAAGCGTCAGGCTCCCAACAGGTCGAGTATTTCAGTCCGGGCGAACATGTGGGCCGCTGCGCGGGCCGAGGGTGTACCGGCGTCCGGATCAGCGCCGGCCGCCAGAAGGACTTTGGCAACATCCGGGTAGCCCTTAAATGCTGCGCCGGCCAGCGGCGTCTGGCCGCGGTCGTTGGCGGTGTCGGCGTCCGCCCCGTGCCGAAGGAGCAGCTGCACCGTCTCGGCATGCCCGTGGTAGGCAGCGAGCATCAGGAGCGAGTCCCCGGCCGAGTTTGTCATGGATGCCGGGGCGCCGACATCAAGGTAGGCAGCCAGCAGCACGGTGTCCCCGTCCCGGGCGGCCTGGAACAGTTTCTCTGCCAGCGCGAGGGTTTCCTCGTCGGGCACGGGGTTTTCAGTCATCAGCGGGTCCCCCTCAGGAATCCGGTCTGCCGCCCGACTACCTGGCCGGCGTCGGGGGCAACAATCACTTCCTGCGCGGCGGTGTAGGGCTCTTCACCGTCCAGGACGGTCAGTATTTCGTCCGGAGCTACGGAACGTTTGATGACCGCCAGGGCAATGGGTCCCATTTCGTAGTGCTGCGCCACGGAGGTGACGGTGCCTACTTTCCGCTCACCCAGGAGGACCTGGCTGCCCGGCGCAGGCATGGTGTGTTGTGAGCCGTCCAGCTGCAGGAACACCAGCCGCCGCGGCGGGTGGCCCAGGTTGTGGACCCGTGCGATGGTCTCCTGGCCCTTGTAGCAGCCCTTCGCCAGGTGCACGGCTGTACGGAGGAGGTCCAGTTCGTGCGGAATGGTTTTGTCGTCGGTTTCAGCGCCCAGGCGGGGCCGCCAGGCAGCGATGCGGAGGGCTTCGGCGGCCAGCATCCCGGCCAGCGGGCGGTCCCCTACAGTCCGCTCCAGCTCAGCGGCGGGCACCAGGTATTCGATCCACGGCCGTTCCAGTCCGGGGTGCCCTTCTTCGGGAACCACAGAATACGAGTAGCCACCGGCACCCACGTGCGGCCACGGATCGCGCCAGGCGAGCAGACCGGACCACTCCGCCACCTCCTTGGTGGACCCGAGCACAGCCCATTCGTCGGAGACATCGGCAACTTCCACGCGGAGCATGAACTTCATCCTGTTCAGCCACTCAGCCAGCGGCGCAGCCTCGGCGGCCTCAACGATCAGCCAGGTGGTCCCGCCGTCGTCCACTACCCGGGCATCAAACTCGATGCGGCCCTGAACGCTCAGCAGGAGCAGTTCGGTGGATTCCCGCGGCTGCAGGCCGGTGACCTGCTGGGAGGAAAGTGTGTTCAGCCACGACAGCCGGTCCGGACCGCTGACGGTCACCACACCGCGATGGGAGAGATCGACGACGGCGGTTCCGGCTGCGAGGGCGCGCTGCTCGCGGAGCGGCTCACCGTAGTGATCGGCAACTCCGGCGTCCGCGCCGGCGGCCTCGACGGCGCCGGGGCGCGACAGGAATGGGCTGGGGGTAGTCATACTGGGGGCAACGTCCTTTAGTCAGTGAGTATTCCGGGTTAAGGCCACGCCCGCCGGGTTCCCTGGCCGAGCTTGCGAGGTCAGGGTGCGGGTTGGGGCCACGCCCGCCGGGTTCCCTGGCCGAGCTTGCGAGGTCAGGGTGCGGGTGGGGATTAGCGGTATTCCGGGTTTTCGAAATCGAAACGGGTGCCGGCCGTCCATTCTTCGGGCAGGTTGCCGTATGCGGGAATCCCGCCGGCATCTTTGAGCATCCGGGCAAGATGCAGCAGGTTCCAGGTCATGAAGGTGGTGTTGCGGTTGGTGAAGTCTGACTCCGGACCGCCGGAACCCTCGTCCAGGTAGCTGGGGCCGGGGCCCACGGGGCCGATCCAGCCGGCGTCCGCTTGCGGCGGGATGGTGAAGCCGATGTGCTGCAGGCTGTAAAGGACGTTCATGGAACAGTGCTTGATGCCGTCCTCGTTGCCGGTGATGAGGCAGCCGCCGACCTTGGGGTAGAACGCCCACTGGCCCTTGCTGTTGAGCTGGCCGGAGTGGGCATAGAGCCGCTCTATGAGCTTTTTGGTCTGCGAGGAGTTATCGCCGAGCCAGATGGGTCCGGCCACCACCACGATGTCCGCTTCTTGAACGGCAGGGTACAGAGCCGGCCACTCGTCGGTTGCCCAGCCGTGATCGGTCATGTCCGGGTACACGCCGCTGGCGATGTCGTGATCCACGGTCCTGATCACCTGTGTGCTGACGCCGTGCTTTTCCATGATGCGGCGGCTGACCTCAATCAGGCCTCCGGTGTTGCTGGTTTCCGGCGACCTCTTAAGCGTTCCGTTGAAGAACACGGCCTTCAGGTCGCTGTAGTCAGTGGTGTTCTGCGGTGCCGCCATGATGCTCCCTGGTTCACTGGCACGGCCGGAGCCGTGAGACGGGACTGAGGAAGCTAAGTCTACTGATGGCCAGTGCGACTGTGGCCCGGTCAGGAGACTTTCTTCAGGAACGCCGATGCGTGGGCCTCGAGGCCGCTGCCGGGCTTGGCTGCCGCGCCCTCGGCCCCGCCGGCGGCGACGTCCCAGCGCCAGAGCAGGTTGCCGTCGACCAAGCCGAAGATGCGCGTCGCGGCGCTGTACTCCTTCGAGTGGCCTCCCCGCATCACCATGTCGGTGGTGAGCTGGATCTGCGGGCCCTTGATCTGACCGTAGTACAGCTCGGAGATACCGCCGGGATGCGCGATGGACACAGAGATATCGAAGCCGCCGTCCTTATTGCGCAGGGCCTCAACCTCGTCAGCGCTCTTAAGCGCCGGAACAATGTCCGCCGGGACCAGGCCCGGGCCGCCGTCGGCGTCCAGCTGCTTGCGCTCAAGCGCCCAGAAACCGGTCTCGACAGTGAGGGGACGCAAACGCGTTCCGTCCTCGTCCGCCAGCCAGCTCTCCGCACGGTACTGCAGGTACGGCAAGCCGTTGTGTGTGAAGGAAACGTGCTGGACGAAGTGTTCGGAATCCTCATCACCGGTGCCAAGCCGGCCGCTGCCTTCCCACTCACCAATGAGCCAGGACAGCGGAACAAGTTCCGGAGTCAGATCTGTAGGAATCTCAATCGGCACAACAATTACCTCAGGAAATCGCTAACGGAGGGACGGTTTACTTCTGGCCTTTGAAAAGACGGTAAACAACAAAGCCGGCAAACCAGGCCATGGAAAGGCTCGCGACGCCGAGCAGGACAAGGAAGAAAATTTCAAATGCAAGTACGGACATGATGCCATCCTAACCGTTAGTAGATAAGTAGTTTGTCTATGAAGTAAGCAAGGGAGCCCACAGCGGACACAGGCGCCAGACCCATGCTAAGGGCCGCGGCGAGATTCAGCGGAGCACCGCGGAGTGTGACGAGCCGGCGGAAACTGACCAGGACCGCGCCGACCACCACCCCGAAGATCGCGGCGGGCAGCACGGCAAGATCGGAAAAGACCAGCCCGGCAAGCGGGCCCGCCAGGCCCGCGAGGACGATCCCCAGTGGAGCAACCACCCGGTCCGGCCAGCGGATCAGGCCGGCGCACAGGGCGACCGCTGCACTGACGGCCGCCACCAGCATCATTTCGCGGACCCCGTTGAAGCGGGCACCGGCAATCCATCCCGCGCCAAGGCAGGACAGGAGCACGCCGGCGCAGCAGCCCAGCGTGGACTCCAGCCGCTGGGCCTGGCCGGTCCCGCGGATCAGCTGCACCACAAACACGGCCATCATTCCCAGCGCGATGAAGGCCGGCGTCCAGTCAAGGTATCCCGGTGCCGGGACCAGGCCGGCGGCCATCGCGGACCCTACGCCGGGCAGGGCGATGACCGTGGCGAGCGTCTTCTTGGCCGGGATGCGGAGGAAGTGCGGCCAGCCGATTCCTACCGCCACGGCGATGGCACTCGCGACGCCGACCAGGGCCTCCCGCGAGATGTACACACCGGCGATGAGGGCTGCTAGCCCCGCAATGCCTATCAGGCCAATAACCCACGAGCCCAGTGACCGCGCCGGCGCGTGTTCGTCCCCGTCCGCGCTGATCCCGGTCCGCCGCTTCGACTCTGCACTCAATTGGTTGCATTCCCATTCTGGCTATAACCCGGCGGCCTTGCCCTCCGCGGGAGGGCGTTCTGCCCCACGGCACAATCCTGCCTTATGTGACTCGGATATGTCGCAAAACGAAGGTCCGCAGCGAAGGAATCCCTGTTCGCGGGAACGCCGTTCGGTATACTCAAAGTTCAGCTACGCTTCCAGCAACGGTTGCCGGCCGGACAGATCTTCGGCGGACTAAATCGTGGCAGGGAGCTGGTTCCGGCCGGTGAGAACCCGGTTCAGTCGCCCGAAGATGCGCGGACGCCCCTTGGAGGAACAATGTCGCACATCCTGCTATTGACGAACAGCACCGGGTCATCGGTGGACATTCTGCCTGCCCTCGAATTACTGAATCACCGCGTGCATATCCTCGCCGCTGAGCCGACCGCCCTGCTGGAAACCGACCCCTGCGACATCGTGCTGCTCGATGCCCGCAAGGACCTGGTGGGTGCCCGTTCGCTCACCCAGTTGCTCAAAGCCACCGGACTGAGCGCCCCGCTGGTACTGATCCTGACCGAAGGCGGCATGGCTGCCGTTTCGTCGGCCTGGGCGGTGGACGATATTGTGCTCGACTCCGCCGGGCCGGCCGAGGTGGAGGCGCGCATCAGGCTTTCCGTGGCACGGGCTGTCCCGGAACAGGCCGATGCCCCCACGGAGATCCGGGCAGCAGGCGTGGTTATCGACGAGGCCAGCTACACGGCCCGCGTGAACGGTGCGCCGCTGAACCTGACCTTCAAGGAGTTCGAACTCCTCAAATACCTGGCCCAGCACCCCGGCCGGGTGTTCACCCGCCAGCAACTGCTCACGGAGGTGTGGGGCTACGACTATTACGGCGGCACCCGCACCGTCGACGTCCATGTCCGCCGCCTCCGCGCCAAACTCGGCGCCGACCACGAAAACCTGATCAGCACTGTCCGGAACGTGGGGTACCGACTCACCCTGGTACGCCAGCAAGAGGACGAACTGACGGAAGCCTGAGCGCCGCCGTCGAGCTTTAACGCAAAAGCCCCGGACCACATCAGGTGGTCCGGGGCTTTAGTTTTTGCCTGCTTGTGGAGGACATACGGGTCGAACGTATCGAGGCCACCCCACTGGTGGATCCCCCTCGCATCCGCCGGTCTCCCGACGGGTGAGGTAACGATTATACGTAACGGCCGGGGCGCCATCAAATCGGGGCACGTTCCGGTCCGGCCGTATAGCCTAGCTTCATGAGTCCTGCGCACCCGGAGAAATGGCCCGTCCTTGTTGTCCACGGCCCCGTGGACAAGCAATTGCTGAATGATTGCCTGGGGCTCCTTACAGCCGCCGAGGAATCCGACGGCAACCCGTCACTTTCGGAGCAGACCGTGATGACGCTCCGCGCCGCGGATTCGGCCGAGCATTCCCTGCTGACCCTCGCCCTCTACGCCCCGGATGAGGACTCGGACCCTTCCTCCGGCCAGGACTTGGCCGGGTTCGCCGTGGTGGTGGAGGAAGCCGACGGCAGCGGCGTCCTGGAGATTGCCGTCCACCCCAGCTACCGCAACAAAGGGGTGGCGGACCGGCTGGTGGGCGCGCTGAAGTCCGAGCGGGGCCTGACTGGCCTGAAGGCGTGGTCGCACGGCAACCATGAGGCGGCGGCGGACCTCGCCGCCCGGTACGGCTACGGGCCCGTGCGGGAGCTTTGGAAGATGAGGCTGACCACTGCCACCGCCGAACTGCCCGACGTCGGCCTTCCGGACGGCGTCACGCTCCGCGCCTTCGTGCCCGGCCAGGATGAGGAGGGCTGGCTGGCGGCGAACCGCGCGGCGTTTGCCCATCACCCTGAACAGGGTTCGTTGACCCGCGGGGACCTGGAGGCCCGGATGGCAGAGGACTGGTTTGATCCCGCCGGCTTCCTGCTCGCCGTGGACGGGGACGGCCAGCTGCTGGGCTTCCATTGGACTAAGGTCCACCCGCGGCACGGCGCACACCCGGCGATCGGTGAAGTGTACGCGGTGGGCGTGACCCCGGCCGCGCAGGGCCTGGGTCTGGGCAAGGCGCTCACCGTCGCCGGAATCAGGTACCTTCAGGGCCTGGGACTGCACGCCGTTATGTTGTACACGGACGCGGACAATGCGCCGGCCGTCTCGCTCTACCGCGGCTTGGGTTTCACGCGTTGGGACATGGACGTCCAGTACGGGCCGGTAACCACCCCCTAGGCCCCCAAGGCCGAGTTATCCCACTCGCCGGACGAAAGGCCCCCGCTTGCCCGAAGTGCCGGGTCCGCGGGCCCTGATTGCTTGTAAGGTTGGTAGGGAACCGCGCCGGCCGTGGGCCAGCATTAAGCGCCAGGTAAGAGGAGACACCATGAAACCGGAACCCGTGGGAACAGCCACGTCTGAGGGCGCGTCAGCACCGGCACGGGCCCGCTTTGGCTCATCCGAGGTGCCGGCTTCGCGCGCCACGCAGGACCGGATCGACATTCCCGAGTTTGCGCCCAGCCTGGTGCCGGAAGGAGACATCCGGCCGGACCGTTTCCTGGACCGCGAGCTGAGCTGGCTGGCCTTCAACTCCCGTGTCCTGGAGCTGGCCGAGGACCCCACCCTCCACCTTCTGGAACGCGTTGCGTTCCTGTCCATCTTCGCGTCCAACCTGGACGAATTTTTCATGGTCCGGGTGGCCGGCCTTAAGCGGCGCATCGCCACCGGCCTCGCGGTGCCGTCCCCTGCCGGCCTCAGCCCCGTGGAGGTCCTGGAAAAGATCGGCGACGAAGCACACCGCCTCCAACAGCGCCACGCCCAGGTCTACGCGGAGCAGATCCGGCCGGCCCTCGCCTACGAGCACATCCACCTGATGCACTGGGATGAACTCGACGACGCCGCCAAGCAGCAGCTCAGCGCCATGTTCGCCGAGAAGGTCTTCCCCATCCTGACGCCGCTCGCCGTCGATCCCGCCCACCCCTTCCCTTACATTTCGGGGCTGTCCCTGAACCTCGCCGTGGTGGTGCGCAACCCGGTCAGCGATAAGGAGCTCTTCGCCCGGCTGAAGGTTCCGGACCAGCTTCCGCGCCTGATTTCCATCGACGGGCCGCGCGCCGGTGCCATTGCCGGGCGCGTGGCACGCTTCATCGCCCTCGAAGAGGTCATCGCCGTCCACCTGGACAAGCTGTTCGCCGGCATGGAGGTGTTGGAGCACCACATCTTCCGAGTCACCCGCAACGAGGACCTCGAAGTCGAAGAGGACGATGCCGAGAACCTGCTGCAGGCCCTCGAAAAGGAACTGCTGCGCCGCCGTTTCGGGCCGCCGGTCCGCCTCGAGGTCAGCAACGACATCAACCCGAACATCCGTGCGCTGCTGATCCGCGAACTCGGTGTGGAGGAGTCGGAGGTCTATTCGCTTCCCGCACCGCTGGACCTCCGCGGGCTGTCCGTCATCGCCGGAATTGACCGTGCGGACCTTCATTACCCGAAGCACATGCCCCACACGTCCCGGTTCCTCAACGAGTCTGAGACGTCCAAGGCCGCCAACGTCTTCTCGGCCATGCGCCGGCGCGACATCCTGCTCCACCACCCGTACGACTCCTTCTCCACCTCGGTGCAGGCGTTCCTGGAACAGGCGGCAGCGGACCCCAAGGTCCAGGCCATCAAGCAGACCCTGTACCGCACGTCCGGGGACTCCCCCATCGTTGACGCCCTGATCGACGCAGCCGAGGCAGGCAAGCAGGTGCTGGCGCTGGTGGAGATCAAGGCCAGGTTCGATGAACAGGCCAACATCTCCTGGGCGCGCAAGCTTGAACAGGCCGGTGTCCACGTGGTCTACGGCATCGTGGGATTGAAAACGCACTGCAAGTTATCGCTCGTGGTCCGGCAGGAAGTGGACGGGCTTCGCCGCTACTGCCACATCGGCACCGGCAACTATCACCCCCGCACCGCCCGCTACTACGAGGACCTTGGCCTGCTGACCGCCAATGAGCAGGTGGGCGAGGACCTGTCCAAGCTGTTCAACCAGCTGTCCGGCTACGCGCCCAAGTCCACGTTCAAGCGCCTGCTCGTGGCCCCGCGCTCCGTCCGTTCCGGGCTGATCGACCGGATCGAAACCGAGATCCGGAACGCACGCGCCGGGCTGGCAGCCAGGGTCCAAATCAAGGTCAACTCCATGGTGGACGAGGCCATTATCGACTCCCTCTACCGGGCCTCCCAGGCCGGCGTGATGGTGGACATCATTGTGCGCGGCATCTGCTCCCTGCGCCCCGGCGTTCCGGGCCTCAGCGAGAACATCACGGTGCGTTCAGTACTGGGCCGTTTCCTGGAGCACTCGCGGGTGTTCGCGTTCGCCAACGGCGGTGACCCGGTGGTTTACATCGGCTCCGCCGACATGATGCACCGCAACCTGGACCGCAGGGTGGAGGCCCTGGTCCAGCTGGCCAACGCGGACGACATCACCTACGTCCTTGACCTGCTGCGGCGGTACATGGATCCGGAGACGGCCAGCTGGCACCTGGACAACGAGGGCCAGTGGAACCGTCACCACATCTCCGAGGACGGAACGCCCCTCGAGGACATCCAGTCGTGGCTGCTGGCATCGCGTGACCGCCAGCGCAGCCTGAGCCGGCGGTAGGGCCGGCGTTGTCGAGCGACATCCTCGTAGCAGACCAGACTGACCATCCCGGCGAAGCAGTCGCGGTGGTCGCGGCCGGGGCCATTCCCTGGCGGATCAACTCGAACGGCCTTGAGGTCCTCCTGATCCACCGGCCCCGGTACGACGATTGGTCCTGGCCAAAGGGCAAGATCGACGCCGGGGAGACTATTCCCGAGTGCGCCGCACGTGAGGTGCGCGAGGAGATCGGGCTGTCAGCACCGTTGGGCATTCCCCTGCCGCCCATCCACTACCACGTTCCCTCCGGCCTTAAGGTGGTCCATTACTGGGCGGTCAAAGTCAACGGGGCCAAGCTCGTCCCGGACGGCAAGGAGGTGGACCGGGTCGTCTGGTGTGCCCCGGAAACCGCCGCGGGAATGCTGTCCAACCCGTCCGACGTGGTCCCGCTGGACCATTTGAGGGCCGCCCACAAAAACGACCAGCTGGATACCTGGCCCCTCATTGTGGTGCGTCATGCCAAGGCCAAGCCGCGCTCATCCTGGACGAAGGCGGAGGGCGAGCGGCCCTTGGCGGCCACCGGCGTCCGGCAGGCGCAGGCGGTGGGCCGGCTGCTGCAGGCCTGGCAGCCGCCCCGCGTGGTCACCAGCCCCTGGCGGCGCTGCGTGTCCACGGTAGCGCCGTACCTGAGGGCGTCCGGGGCCAAAGTCAAGCTGGTGGATGCGCTGACGGAGCACCGTCATGCCCGCACGCCCAAGAAGACGGGCGCCGTCATTGAGTCCCTTCTGGAAAAGCAGCAGCCGGTGGCCGTCTGCACCCACCGGCCGGCCCTTCCCACCGTCCTGGCCCAGCTGGGAAAGCACATGCCGGGGCGGCTGCGCGCCCTCCTGCCGGACGCGGACCCCTACCTGTCCCCCGGCGAACTGGTGATCTGCCACGTGGCAACCAACCACAAGCAACGCATTGTGGCAGTGGAACAGTTCAAGCCGTTCGACGACTGAAACGTATGGGCTGACGTCGGCCTAGTTCACCGGGGCGATGCAAGCCCACACCCGTCGCGCCGGCCGTCCCGGTAGACTTTAGCCGTGAGCATCCCGACGCCCTATGAAGACCTCCTCCGTGACGTCCTGGCCCATGGCACCCACAAATCGGACCGGACGGGCACCGGAACCACCAGCGTTTTTGGCCGCCAAATCCGCTTCGACCTCAGCCAAAGCTTCCCGCTGATCACCACCAAGCGGGTACATTTCAAGTCCGTCGCGGTGGAACTCCTGTGGTTCCTGCGCGGCGAGTCGAACGTGAAGTGGATGCAGGACCAGGGTGTGACCATTTGGAACGAATGGGCCGACGCCGAGGGCGAACTTGGCCCCGTGTACGGAGTCCAGTGGCGCAGCTGGCCCACCCCTGACGGCGGACACATCGATCAGATCGCCGAACTGGTGGAGAACCTGAAATCCAACCCGGATTCGCGCCGGCACATCGTCTCCGCCTGGAATGTCTCCGAGCTCAAGGACATGGCGCTGCCGCCGTGCCACGCGTTCTTCCAGTTCTACGTGGCGGACGGCAAACTGTCCTGCCAGCTGTACCAGCGCTCCGCTGACATGTTCCTGGGTGTGCCCTTCAACATTGCCTCCTACGCACTGCTGACCTGCATGGTTGCGCAGCAGGTTGGCCTGGAACCTGGCGAGTTTGTCTGGACCGGCGGTGACGTCCACATCTATGAGAACCACATGGACCAGGTTTTGAAGCAGTTGGACCGTGACCCGTATGAGTACCCGCAGCTGAAGATCACCCGGAAGCCGGCGTCGATCTTCGACTACACCCTGGACGATTTCGAAGTGGTGGGCTACCGGCACCACCCCACAATCAAGGCCCCGATCGCCGTATGAGCACCGAGAACACAGCAGACCCGCAGGCCTTCACCGAGGAGCTGGCCGGTACCGTCACCGGCGTCGGCCTCGTCTGGGCCCAGACCTCCGGCGGCGTGATAGGCAAGGACGGCGACATGCCGTGGAACCTGCCCGAAGATATGAAGCATTTCACCCGGCTCACCACCGGGCATCCGGTGATCATGGGCCGCAAGACATGGCTGTCCTTCCCGGACAAGTACCGCCCGCTGCCCGGCCGCACGAACATTGTGATCACCCGGCAGAAGACCTGGGGCGAATCACCTGAGGCGGAGGGCGCCGTCGTGGTTCCCTCCCTGGATGATGCGCTCCTGGAGTCGCAGTTCGTCGACGGCGGCGAGACAGTCTGGATCCTGGGCGGCGGCGAAGTGTTCCGCCAGTCCACCGAACTCGCCAACGTCGCCGTGGTCACCACCATCGATATGGAGGCCACCGGCGACACCTACGCTCCCGAGCTCGACGAGACGTGGGAGGCGGCCGCCTCCGTCCCGCCGGACGGGTGGCTCACGGCAGCGAACGGGACGCGGTACAGGTTTACCAAATGGGTTAGGACGCAGGGCTGAGATGTTGAAAAAACCGGAAACACTGTTTGTGCTGGGCTACATGCTCCTGCCGCTGCTCGCGCTGCTCTCCGCCATTGTTGGCCTGACCATGATCCTGGGCGGCAACAAGATCGCCGGGGCCATTGTGCTGGTTGTGGTGACGCAGGTCTTCACATTCGGCGCCTTCTTTGCGCTGCGGGCGCGGAAGGCTGCCGTGCTTGAGGAGTCCAACCGGGGGTAGCGGCAAGAACGGCGTTCCGCCCGAACCAGGAGCGGGCCAAGGTCCCGGTGCGCGGCTACCGGCGTCCGTGACGTAACCGACTGCGCGGTGCCGGTCCCGAAGTCTAAACTGTACGAATGACTACAGCAGCTACCCCCTCCGTCGGCCTGGTCGGATGGCGCGGCATGGTCGGCTCCGTCCTCATGCAGCGCATGCAGGACGAGGGCGACTTCGCCAACATCAACCCGGTGTTCTTCTCCACGTCCAACGCGGGAGGTGCCGCCCCCTCACTGGCTGGAACAGCAGAAGGCAGCGCCGGCAAGCTTGAGGACGCGTACGACGTCGACGCGCTGGCCAAGCTGCCCATTATCGTCACCGCCCAGGGCGGCGACTACACCAAGCGCGTGCACACCGAACTGCGCGGCCGCGGCTGGGACGGCCTCTGGATCGACGCCGCCTCCACCCTGCGCATGAACGACGACTCCATCATCGTTCTGGACCCGATCAACCGCGACGTCATCGACAAGGGCCTGGTCAACGGCACCAAGGACTTCATCGGCGGCAACTGCACCGTCTCCTGCATGCTCATGGGCCTGGGCGGGCTGTTCAAGAACGGCCTGGTCGAATGGGGCACCTCGATGACCTACCAGGCAGCCTCCGGCGGCGGCGCCCGGCACATGCGTGAGCTGCTCAGCCAGTTCGGCACGCTCAACGCCGAGGTCAGCTCGGAACTGGACGACCCGGCGTCGGCCATCCTCGAAATAGACCGCAAAGTCCTGGCCCACCAGCGCACCGACATCGACGCCACCCAGTTCGGCGTGCCGCTGGCCGGCTCCCTGATCCCCTGGATCGACGCGGACCTGGGCAATGGACAGTCCAAGGAAGAGTGGAAGGCCGGGGTTGAGACCAACAAGATCCTGGGCACTTCCGATGAGAACCGGATCATCATGGACGGACTCTGCATCCGGATCGGTGCCATGCGCTCCCACTCCCAGGCCCTGACCCTCAAGCTCCGCGAAGACCTGTCCGTGGCCGAGATCGAAACGCTCCTCGCCAATGACAACGAGTGGGCCAAGGTCATCCCGAACACCAAGGAAGACTCCATGGCCGGCCTGACCCCCGTGGCCGCCTCCGGCACCCTGGACATCCCCGTGGGCCGCATCCGCAAGATGGAGATGGGCCCGGAATACATCAGCGCGTTCACCGTGGGCGACCAGCTCCTGTGGGGTGCCGCCGAGCCGCTGCGCCGCATGCTCAACATCGCCACCGGGAACCTGTAACGCCCCACCGGCTCACCAGCGGCCCTGACCCGCAGGAACGGTGCTACCCGGCACCGCTCATGCGGGTAAGGGCCGCTTTCCTGCTCCAACAGATCACGCGTCAATTAAGGTCGAGGTTCGTTGAACGTCCCGCGTTTTCGCTCGTGAAGGCAGTTAGGCTGGTGCTTTCACAGCCTAACTAGGCTGCTGGACAGCGGAGGGGGAACGCATGAACCAGAACCAGTCTGGACTAGTTGGATTTCACGAAGTGGACGGGGATGGCAACCCGCTGGCGGCAGCGGACGAGGGACCAGTTGAAGGTGTTGTCAGATCCAGCCTGAAGTTGAACCCGTTCATCGGGGTGCTGTGGCTGGTGGTCACAGTGCTGGTTGTCGGTGGAGTCGCAGTCCTTTTGAACGCTCCTTTGTCTGTTTCAATGACTGACCGCGTCAGCATGGCTTACTTCCTGTTTTCATTTGCCGAGCCGGGTGTATTCGTCGGACTCTTGACCTTCATGGGCCTCATGTTCTGGCATGCCTGGCAGTGGCAGCACCGGCGCGGCTAGCCCGGAGAGGTGCGCCTCGGCTGCGTTGTTATGGTGACGTCCGTGCGGCGGCGGGCTCCCGGCCGTTCCGGCGTCAGGTGTTGAGGAAGGTGAGGTAACGTTCGGCGGCCTTGGCCAACGCCAGCTCCGCAGCGGCACCGAGCGGCGCGCTTTCGTCGAAGAGTTCAGGCACGACGGCGGCGCTTCTGCCCGTGCCGGCCATAGCCCAGGTGCCGATCACTTCTCCCCCGGCCACGATGGTCTTCTTGAACACGCCGTTGCCGCCGGGGACGATCGCGTCGGCGTGCTCCGGCGCCAGGACCAGGCTCCGGTCCTGGTAACCGAGGAGGAACTCATCAAAGCCGGGCAGCAGGAGCACGGACCGTTGGCCGGGCACGCCGTCGTCGAGCAGTGACGCGGTCTTCGGCGACATCCAGTAGGTGGCCCCGGCGAACTCAAGGTCCACCAGCTGACCTCCGACCTGTTCCAACGCCGCCCGCACCTCCGGGAGGGGAAGCTGCGTCCACCAGGCAAAATCACGGACAGTGGCGGGCCCGTGACTGTGGAAATAGCGCAGTACGAACTCGGCGATGGCCTCCTGCCGCTCGAGCGTCCGCGAAACCGGTATCCACTCATCGAACGCCACCAGGAGTTGCTGGTTTCCCGCGAGCGGGCCCTGGACCAGCCATGCGTGACGGCACAGCGACCCCAGGATGTGGTAACCCCGCTGGCCTGTGGTGGGCTGCCCTGCGGCCTCAAGGATGGCAAAGAGTTCGTTGCGGCTGACTGAACCGCCGCCGGCCAAATGCTCCAACGCCACATCGCGGCACTTCTCGATGTCCGCCCACGTGATGTCCAATTCCCGGTGCCTGCCGGCGACCACGCGGTGAAGACGTTCCGCGGTGAGGTCCAGCATCCACCGCAGATCCTCCGGGGCCACCAGGTGCAGCGTGCCGCGCATCGGCCAGGACCGGACAATACTCCCGGCGTCGAGGGCGGCCCGAACATCAGAGAGCCCGGCGCCGGGCACCCGGAGGCCGATGGCGAGCAGCGACGCCTGCAGGTCCTGCGCCTGGGTGGCGGTCATCCAGCGGACAGCCTCCGCTACCGACCCCAGCCCGGGCCCAAGCAGACCCTGCGAGGCCAGCCGGAGCCTGCCCATGACCTTGCGGCTTACCCGGTTCGCTGCCATGCCCTCATCCTAAATGCCGCCGGCTATGGGCTGGAGTCCGGCTGGCCGCCGGCTGCTCCGGGATTAGAGCGTCAGCCCGATCAGCAGCGGTTCGGGGTGCAGTTCAATGCCAAAGCGTTCGACGACGCCGCCCCGCACCTCGCGTGCGATCGCCAGCATGTCCTTGGCGCTGGCTGAGCCGCGGTTGGTGATGGCCAGGGTGTGCTTCGTGGACAACGCGGCCCGGCCGCCCGAGGCACTGTCCGGTTCCAGGCCGTAGCCCTTTCCGAATCCCGCCTGGTCGATCAGCCAGGCCGCGGAGAGCTTGACCATCCCGTCAACACCGGCAGGATACTGCGGCGCCGAGTCAGGCAGGGTGGCGGCCACGTCAACGGGAACGACCGGGTTGGTGAAGAAGGAACCGGTGGAATAGGTGTCCCGGTCCCCAGGGTCCAGCACCATGCCCTTGGAGGCGCGCAGTCGCAGCACTTCACGCCGGACATCATTGGAGTAGGCCCGCTTGCCGGGTTCAACGCCCAGGGATCGGGCCAGTTCGGCGTAGCGGATGGGCGCACTCATCCGGCCAATGGGCAGCTGGAACTCAACGGTCAGCACCACGTAGCGCGGTGAGCCGTCCACGGTGGTCTGCTTCAGAAGGGAATCGCGGTAGCCAAACTTCAGCTCCGAGTTGGTGAAGGTCTGCACCGCATTCCGGGTCCGGTCCCACGTGCGGACCGCGGCGATGGTCTGCGAAACGTCCGAGCCGTAGGCGCCAACGTTCTGCACGGGCGTGGCCCCGGTGGCGCCGGGGATTCCGGAGAGCGCCTCGATCCCGGACCAGGCGTGCAGGACAGCGTGCTGCACCAGGGCGTCCCAGTTGTGCCCCGCCTGCACCACCACGGCCACACCGCCGCAGGAGTCCTCGGCGTTGACAGCGAACCCCTCCGAGGCGATCTTTACCACGGTGCCGGGGAACCCGTCGTCGGAAATCAGCAGGTTGGAGCCGCCCCCGATGATCAGGAGCGGCTCCCCCGCGGCGTCGGCGGTGCGGACTGCGTCGATGATCTCGGCCTCGGTCCGGGCTTCAACATATTTGCCGGCAGGGCCCCCGACGGCGGCCGTGGTCAGGTGGGAGAGCAGAATGGAAGTCACGCGTCCACACTATCGGGAATTCCGGCGAACCCCCGGGGTACGGTCAGGACAGCCGAACGACGGCCTGGGCCTTCATCAGGACTTTCTGCCCCGCGGAAACGACGGTGAGGTCCACGCGCGCGGTTCCCGCATCGGCGTCGAGCTTTCCAATGGCGCCGCTCACCTCGATGGTGGCACCGGGCTCGTCGGTGCCCGTGGTGTCGGTGACCAGGACCGGTTTGGTGAAGCGGGTCTGGAAGTCCACGACGGCGGCAGGGTCACCTGCCCAGTCGGTCACCAGCTGCACTGCGGCCCCCATGGTGAACATACCGTGGGCGATGACGCCGGGCAGTTCCACTCCGGTGGCGAAGGCTTCGTTCCAGTGGATGGGGTTGAAGTCGCCGGACGCGCCGGCGTACTTGACGAGGTCCGTGCGGGTGACGGCGATAGTGCGGCTGCCGATGTCCTGGCCGGCGCTGAGTTCGTGGAAGCTGGGGCTCATGGTTATTGTCCCTCTCCGCGGACCAGGATGGATGAAGTGGTGGTGGCGACGGCTTCGCGCGGCTCGGCTCCACCATCCGTCAGCGCGAAGATTTCCGCGCGGGTGGTGATCATGGCGCCGCCGCCCATGGCGCGCACGCCGTCCACGTGCAGTTCCGCCACCAGCCTGTCCCCGGCGAAAATCGGGCGGTGGTGGATGAAGCGCTGGTCGGCGTGGACCACGCGGGTGAAGTCGATGCCGGCGTCCGGGTCCTCGATCAGCTGTGCGTCGGCGCGCTGCGCGATGATGATGGCGAAGGTGGGGGGCGCCACCAGGTCGGTGTGGCCGAGGGCCTTGGCGGCCTCGACGTCGAAGTGGGCTGGGTGCGTTGCCTTGACGGCCCGGGCGAACTCGCGGATTTTCTCGCGGCCGACGTCGTACACCTCTGCGGCAGGGTAGCTGCGGCCCTGCAGGTCCGGATTGATAGTCATGGCCTCAAGCCTATCGTTCCCCTGCATCCCGGCGAGGTCTTGCGCCCCCCTGATATGATGGATTCATCATTCCATCAAGTGGCCTCTTGCAGGGTCACAGAGGAGAACTGCCCATGTTGTCTCCCGCCCAGGCTCCGCTGTACGAGATCAAGGCCAACCTGTTCAAGGCGCTGGCCCACCCTGCCAGAATCCGCATTTTGGAGCTCCTCGCCGCCGCGCCGGAAAACACCGCCGCGGTGAGCTACCTCCTGAGTGAAACCGGGCTGGAGGCCTCCCACCTGTCCCAGCACCTGGCCACGCTGCGCAGGCACAAGGTGGTGACGTCGGTACGGAGCGCCAATGCGGTGACCTACAGGCTGGCGCACCCGGGTGTTTCGCAACTGCTGGCCATCGCCCGCACGTTCCTGCTGGACGGCCTCGCCGACTCCAACGAACAACTCCGGCTGGCACAGCAACTGCCCGGCGGCCACCTCTCCTCCGAGTCGGCCTCGTGAGCACCGACCTGCGCCGGAGTGCAACCGGGCTCGCCCGCTTCCTGCCGTCCAGGGCGGACTATGCCGGTCTCCGGCAGTCATGGCGGACTGACGTATTCGCCGGGATCACCGTGGGGATCGTGGCGCTCCCCCTGGCCCTGGCCTTCGGAGTCAGCTCCGGGGTGGGTGCTGAAGCAGGACTGATCACGGCGATCGTGGCCGGGCTGGTGGCCGCCGTCATGGGCGGCTCCCACGTCCAGGTCTCGGGACCGACCGGGGCCATGGTGGTGGTCCTGGCGCCGGTGGTGGCAGTCCACGGCACCGGGAGTGTGGCCCTGCTGTCCCTGATGGCCGGGGTCATGGTCTGCCTGCTCGGCATCAGCGGCCTCGGGAAAGCCGTGGCCTTCATCCCCTGGCCGGTGGTGGAAGGCTTCACGCTGGGCATCGCCGCCATCATCTTCCTCCAGCAGGTGCCCCTGGCCACCGGAACCGCCGGGACTCCGGGTCACAACACCCTGCTGGCGGCCATCGAGGCCGCATCCCGGGCTGAAGCACCCACCGTCCTGCTGACCCTCGCACTCGTGGCGGGAGTCGCCGTCGTAATGGTGCTGGTGCAGAAATACTTCCGGGCCCTGCCGGCAAGCCTGCTCGCGGTGCTCCTGGCGACGGCGGCTGCCGAACTTCTGCGGCTGGACGTGCCCCGGATCGGTGCGCTGCCGCACTCCCTGCCCTCCCCCTCACTGCCGGCCATGGACCCGGCATCCCTCGGTGCCTTGGCGATGCCCGCCGTCGCCATCGCTGCCCTTGCCGCGATTGAATCTTTGCTCTCGGCCCGCGTCGCCGGCGGGATGGCCGGTCCGGACGGGACGCCGAGCGGGGCCTACATCCCGGACCGCGAACTGACCGGCCAGGGCCTGGCCTCCATCGCTGCCGGACTGTTCGGCGGGATGCCGGCCACCGGGGCCATCGCCCGGACCGCCGTGAATGTGCGCTCAGGGGCGAAGACGCGCCTGTCCGCCGCGGTCCATGCCGTGGTCCTGCTGGGCATTGTCTACCTGGCTGCCGGGCTGGTGGGCAGCATCCCGCTCGCGGCCCTGGGCGGCGTGCTGATGGTCACGGCAACGCGGATGGTGTCCCAACGCACGGTGGCCGCGATCCTGCGCTCCACCCGCTCGGATGCGGCCGTCTTCGTCCTGACGGCAATCATCACCGTGGCGTTCGACCTGATCGTGGCGATCCAGATCGGGCTGGCCGCGGCGGCACTTTTCACGCTGCGGAAGTTCGCGTCCCTCAGCAGTGTGCAGCGTGAGGACATTGCCGGGCCACCCGCTGCAGGGGATGAACACATTGCCGTCTTCCGGCTGGACGGGGCCATGTTCTTCGGCGCCGCGGAGCGCATTCTTCAGGAAATCAGCCAGGTCAGGGACGTGCAGGTGGCCATCATCAGGCTCTCCCAGCTACGGATGCTCGACGCAACCGGTGCGCACGCCCTCGTGGAAGTCATCTCCGCCCTGGAACTGCGCGGCATCACGGTGTTGCTGAAGGGCGTCCGGCCGGATCATCTTGCCCTGGTGACAAATGTTGGCGTGATCCGTTCCCTGCGCCACCACAAGCACCTGTTCGAGGACTTGCCGGCCGCCGTGGAACACGCCCGCAGCCATGTCCTTCGGAACGCAGCGGCAGCTACCGCTTAAGGTTCTTGCGGATCGTCTGGCCGCGCACCACAATTCCCACGATGTGCAGGACCAGCCCGGCACCGATGACCGGCAGCGAGGCTGTGGCCAGGCCCTGGTTTCCGGACGTGTTGCCGATCAGGTTCAGGATGATTCCGACGCCGATCAGCCCCATGGCACAGAAGACGGTGACCTTGTAGGCGGTGGGCGCGGTGTTCCAGAATTCGTTCAGCACCGTGCCAGTCTACCGAGCGTGGGGACAGACCCAGGATGCAGTGAGGCCCGCTCCACGTTCCGCCGCGGGCGCGGAAGGACGTGGCGCGGGCCTCACGCAACTCGTCACAGCGCGGGCTGAACGCCAAACGCCACGGCGAGCTTCATGATCTTTTCGGCGCGGCCCAGGCGGGGCAGGTCCGAGCCGTCGCGGATGACCCGGCCGTTGGCCTCGAAGTCGTTCATGAAGTCCGTGGCCCAGGCAACGTCGGACGGTGTGGGGCTGATGACCTCGTTGATCACCGGGGTCTGGTCGATGGCCAGGCACAGCTTGCCGGTCATGCCCATCATCACCGTGATGCCGGTCTGCTCGCGCAGGATGGGGTGGTTGGTGCCGACGGTGGGACCGTCGATGGGGCCCGGCAGGTTACCCACGCGGCTGGCCACGACCAGCTTGGCACGGGGGTAGGCCATGGCCTCGGCGGTGGCCGCCATGCCGGTGTCACGGCGGAAGTCACCGGAGCCGAAGGCGAGGCGGAATGCTCCCTGGGCCTTGGCGATGTTGTTGGCTTCCTCGATGCCCACGGCGGATTCCACCAGCGGAATGACGGGGATCTTGCCGTCCATCCGGTGGAAGCTTTCGGTCACCTGGTCAGCGGACTCGGTCTTGGCGAGCATCACGCCGAGCAGGCCGGGGGTGCCGCGCAGTCCGGCGAGGTCGTCGGCCCAGAACGGGCTGGTGGCGTCATTGATGCGGACCCAGGCCTTCCCGCCGCCGGTCAGCCAGTCAATGACGTGCCCGCGCGCCTGGTCCTTCTGCGAGGGGTCCACCGCGTCTTCAATGTCCAGGATGATCGAGTCGGCGCGGGAGACAGCCGACTGGTCGAACAGTTCGGGCTTCATGGCATTGACCAGGAGCCACGAACGGGCGATCTCTGCGGGGATGTTGCGTTCGGGCCGGATGGTCTCGGCGGCGATGGTAGACGTCATGCTTCTACCGTATCCGGCCGGGCCCCGCGAGCGCTAAGCAGGACCGGCCCGTGTGATGACCAATACGAACAATAGCGTCCCGGCCGTTGAAATGTAGGTAGCGCTAACTGTCGTTATGGACCTTCAAAACGACAGTTAGCGCTACCTAGTTGGGGTTAGGGGAGGTTGGTTCCCCGGGCTGCGATCCACAGCCCGTACCAGTCGGCCCGGGTCATGGCCTGCGCCACGCGGGCAGCGTCGGCGCAGGCGGCGATCCGGGCAGGATTCACGGTGCCGATAACGGGCGCGATCCCGGCCGGATGCTTCATCAGCCAGCCCAGGAGGACGGACTCCCCCGTGGTGGCGTAGGTGCCGGCCAGCTCCCGGATGAGGACCGCCGTGGAAGTCTCGGCCGACGTCGGGTCTTCCGCTGCCGCGCCCGTGTACAGCCCCCGCGCCAGCGCGCCGTACGCCTGGAGCGTTACCCCGTTGCCGGCGCAGTACTCCAGGGTGCCGTGCGGAAAGCTGTAATCCAGCGAGTCCGGATGGTTGACCAGGACCTGGCTCTCCAGCCAGGCCCGCTTGAGCAGGCTCATCTCGAGCTGGTTGGCCACCACGGGCACGTCCAGCCGGTCCTGCAGTGCCCGTATCTGCGCGCCGGACATGTTGGACACGCCCACCTGCCGGACTTTGCCTTCGGCGAGCAACTGCCCGACGGCGGCAGCCACCTCCCCGAGGTCCGTCAGCGGGTCGGGGCGGTGCAGCAGCAGGACGTCCACGTACTCCGTCTGCAGCCGCTTCAGGCTGCCGCGCACCCGCTCCAGGATGGCGTCCCGGCTGAGGTCATAGTGCGTGGCCAGCCCGCGTTCATTGAGCCGGATCCCGCATTTGGTCTGCAGCCGGATCCGGTCGCGGAGCCCCGCGTCCGACGCCAGGACCTCACCGAACACGGCCTCGGACTTGCCGCCGCGGTAAATGTCCGCATGGTCGAACAGGGTGATCCCCGCGGCCAGGGCGGCCCCGACGGCGGCAGCGGCCTCGTCCACATGGCTGGCGCCGTGCGGCTCGTCGGACCAGCTGCCGCCCAGGCCCATGCAGCCGTAAATGAGCTCCTGCATCAGGCGGCGCCCCTGCCCCGCACCGCTGCCGGATCCGGAACCGGCATCAGCGCAGCCACACGGTGGTGTTGCCCGGCAGTTTGCCGTCCTCCAGCGGGGAACTGCTGACCAGGACGTTGCCGGCGGGAAGCTCGACGGCGGTGTCCCCGAAGTTGGTCACGGACTGCCAGCCGCTGGGCCGGCTGAAGTGCAGGACGTCGGGATTACCGGTGTCCAGCCATTCCAGTTCTTCCGCCGACTGCAGTTCCCGGCGGAGCTTCAGCGCCCTGCGGTACAGCTCCAGCGTGGAATTCTCCGTGCCGTCCTGCGCCTCGACGGCGTACCGGCTGAACCAGTCCGGCTGCGGCAGGTGCGCGCCGTCCTCGCCGAAGCCGAACGAGGTCCCCTCAACCGTCCACGGCAGCGGAACCCGGCAGCCGTCGCGGCCCACCTCCACACCCTTGTTCCGGAAGAACGTGGGGTCCTGGCGTTCGGAATCCGGGATCTCCGCCACTTCCTGCAGGCCGAGCTCCTCGCCCTGGTACAGGTAGGCGGAGCCGGGCACGGCAAGCATCAGCAGGGTCGCAGCCCGCGCGCGCCGCTCGCCGAGCTCCGTGTCCAGCTGGTCCTTGGGGCCGCCGGCCAACAGCCAGGCCTTCCCGTCCTGAGTGGCCATCTCTTTACCTTCGGGGCCCTTTGCCGGCTTGGGCAGCCCGTAGCGGGTGGCATGCCGGACCACGTCGTGGTTGGAGAAAACCCAGGTGGAGGACGCCCCGCTCTCCTTGGCCTCGGCCAGGTTGCGGGTGATGATTTCGCGGAATTCCTCGGCGTCGAAGTCGGCCTGGAGGAGGTCGAAGTTGAACGCCTGGCCCAGGCCCTGCGGGCTGGCGTAGCGGGCGCGGCGGGTGGCGTGGACCCAGGCCTCGGCGACGGCGGTGCGGGGCGGATTGTATTCGTTGAACACTTCGCGCCATTCGGCGTAGATGTCGTGAACGTCGTCGCGGTCCCAGAACGGATGGGAACCGTCTTCGAAGCCGTCCTCCAGCTGGCCTTCACGGGTCAGTTCCAGCTTGGACAGCAGCGGCTCGGTCAGGTCCTTGGTGAGCGCATGGGCCACGTCCACGCGGAAGCCGTCCACACCGCGGTCGGACCAGAAGCGCAGCGTCTTCAGGAAGTCGTCGCGGACCTCGCGGTTGGACCAGTTCAGGTCCGGCTGTTCCTTGGCGAAGATGTGCATGTACCACTGGCCGGGCGTGCCGTCGGGTTCGGTGATGCGCTCCCAGGCGGGTCCGCCAAAGACCGAGTCCCAGTCCGACGGCGGCAGCTCACCGTTCTCGCCGAGGCCGTCGCGGAAGATGTAGCGGTCGCGGGCGGCGGACCCCTTCGGGGAGGCCAGCGCCTCGCGGAACCATTCGTGCCGGTTGGACGAGTGGTTGGGGACGATATCGGCGATCAGTTTGATGCCTGCGCTGTGCAGGGCCTTGGCCATCTCATCAAAGTCCGCCAGGGTGCCGAGCTTGGGATCAACGTCGCGGTAGTCGTCCACGTCATAGCCGCCGTCCGCCAGTGCTGACGGGTAGAACGGGCTGAGCCATACGGCGTCGATGCCCAAGGCTTTCAAGTACGGGACCTTGGCGGTAATGCCCTTGATGTCCCCCAGGCCGTCACCGTTGGAATCAGAAAAGCTGCGCGGGTAGATCTGGTACACGGCGGCTTGGCGCCACCAGTTGGGATCGGCCGGAAGGTCAGATTCGGACAGGGTTGCCAGCGTGGCAGTGGTGGGCAAGGGGATGATCCTTTTCATCTTGGGGTGATGGTTCCGGGTAGGGTGGGTACAATTTAGATAGTTACTAAATATACTCCCTTACCAATTATGGGACGGCTGAATCTGGAGGTCAAGGACGCATGAGGCACACCGGCGCACCCAGCCCCCGACTGCTGCGACGCCTCAATGCGAACGCCGTCCTGTCCTACCTGCGCGCCGCGGACGTGGGCACGGGTTCAGACCTGATGGCGTGGACAGGACTGACCCGGGCCTCGGTCATCGCGGTCTGTGAGGACCTGATCCAGCGGGGCTGGATCAGGGAACTGGAAGCTGACCGCCAGTCCGGCCAGCAGAAGGGCCGGCCCGCCCGCCGGTTCGAGCTGAATCCGCGGGCGGGCGTTGTCCTGGGGATCGACATCGGGGCGGCCACCACCACGGCCGCCGTTGCCGACCTTCGTGGAAACATCATCGCAAGGGCAAGCAGGAGCTTCCGGATCCCCGAGATTCCGGCGGCGGAGCGCATCGAGATTGTGGATCAGGCCTGCCGGGCCGCCCTGGCAGAAGCGGGCGCGGCTTCCGGGGACGTCCTGGCAGTAAGTGCCGGCCTGGCGGCGCCGGTGGACCGGGCCGGCAATGTCCTGGTGACACGGCCTTTCTGGCGCTTGTTCGACGTCGGCCTCCGGGCCGCCCTGAAGGACCTGCACGGGTGGACGGTGCTGCTGGAGAACGATGCCAACCTCGCGGCCCTGGGCGAACGCTGGCGCGGCACCGGGTCCGGCGTGGACGACCTGGTGGTGCTGCTCGCCAGCGAGCGCATCGGTGCCGGGATCATCGAATCCGGACGGCTCCTGCACGGGCTCTCCGGCGCTGCAGGCGAAATGGGCTACCTGGACCTGGTGGAAGGGGTGGGCAGCTCAGCCGGCATGGCAGTGCTGGCCCGGGAGTGGTATCTGGCCGCCACGGGGCGCCCGCTTGAGGCGCCGGAGGTCTTCGCTGCCGCCGCCGGGGGCGACCCCGCCGCGGCGGCAGTCCTGGGCCGGCTTGCCGAGCGGATGGCGCGGGTTGTGGCGTCGCTGGCTGTCCTGCTGAACCCGGAGCAGGTGGTGATCGGCGGGGCCGTGGCCGGTTCGGCCGGGGCCCTGGTCCCCGGCATCGCGGCGTGGCTTCCGCGTTTCACCGCGACAGTCCCCCGCGTCACCGTGTCCCCGCTGGGCGACGCGATTGTGACCATCGGGGCGGTCCGGCATGCGCTGGACTTTGTTGAGGCCAATGCGCTGGACCTGGTGCTCGCGGCCCGGCGTTCCTGACGCGTCAGCCCTCACGGCGGCTCTGCACCCTTATTTCTGCACCCTCATTCAGGCATGATCATGGTCCGCAGGTCCAGTTGGCGCAGCACCCTGTCCGCCACCTCGGGGTCCATGTCAGGCTCGTTGCGTGCCTGAACCACTTCCTGCCGGGCAGCATCCAGGGCAATGGTCTGGACGGCGATGGCCAGCCCGCGGCCACGGACCCTAAGGTCGGCCACGGATTCGTTCGGGAGGCTGCCGTCGAGGAGTTCAGCGTGCAGGCGGCTCATTTTTGCCTTGACCAGGGCTACTTTTTCGGGCGGCAGGTCCTTCATCAGGTCATGCTGCCTCAGTGCGGACACGGCGGCGGACTGGGCTCGTTGGGCCAGGAGGCGGGCTGCATCACGCTCCTCGGACCCGTCGTTTGAGGCATTGAGCGCCCGCATCAGCCACGGCAGCGTCAGGCCGGGCAGGACCAGCGTGGCCAGGAGCACGGCGCAGGCGATCACCAGCATGTAGTCCCGCGCCGGGAACGGTGTTCCATCAGCCAGCGTCAGGGGCAGTGCCAGTGCGAGGGCCAGGGTGGCCAGTCCGCGCATGCCGCACCAGGTCAGGATCAGGACTTCCTTGGCGGAGCTGGGCTGCAGGAGGTTCTCCCGTTTCCTGCGCCCAACGCGAGTACGCCCAGCCAGAGGAACCGCACCGCGAACACCAGGACGCAGACGAGCGCCGCCACACCCAGCATGCCCCACATATCCTTGCCTTCGTCCTGGATGACGTGCCGGATTTCGAGTCCCACCAGTCCGAAAGCCAGTCCGGTCACCAGCAGTTCCACCACGTCCCAGAAGGCGGTCCGGGTGATCCGTTCGGCTGCGTCCTCCGGCCGGGAATGGCGCTTGATCTCCAAGGCGGTGACCACAACTGCGATCACGCCGGAGGCGTGGACCTCCTCGGCCAGGATGTACGCGGCGAACGGAACCACGAGCGTCACGGCACTGCGCGCCACCATCGAGCCCACCAGGCGGGTGATCAGGGCAGTGAGCCAGCCCATGCCGATGCCAACCAGCACGGCTACAGCGGCTCCAATGACAAACTTCAGGACGACGTCGGGCCCCAGCTCCGTGCCGCCCACCGCCGCAGCCACCGCCGCCTGGAAGATGACAATGGCGGCAGCATCGTTGAAGAGGCCCTCGCTCTGGAGCACGGTGATCAGCCGGCGCGGCATGTGCACCCGGCCCGCCACGGATTCAACGGCAACCGGGTCCGGCGGGGCCACCATGGAGCCCAGGGCTATCGCCGCCGGAATGCCGATGCCCGGAATCATCAGCCAGGCAGCCCCCGCCACGACGGCCGTGGTGATGACCACAAGCGCGACGGCCAGCAAAAGCAGCGTCCGCCAGCGGACCCGGAAAACGGCCCACGAGCTGCGCTGGGCGGTGGCGAAGAGCAGCGGCGGCAGGAAGAGGGGCAGGATCAGCTCAGGGGAGATCTCCAGGTCCGGGAACCCCGGAATGAAGGTGAGGGCAGCCGCCAGAATCAGCATCAGCACCGGGTACGGCAGCCGGAGGCGGTCCCCCACGCCGACGGCCACCACCGTGGCCAGGAGGAGTCCGATGATGAGTGCCAACTGATCCATGTGCCTGCTTCCCCGGCGGGGCGGCCTGTCCCGCCACCTGGCCGGAGGCGCCTGCCGCCCGCCTCAGTTTATCCGCCCGGCACCTGTCCGTGGCGGAATCACCAGCGCTCCTCTGCGGCGGATTCGGGCTACGGTAGCGGCCCCAGTGCCGCTGCGATGGGCAGGGTGCCGTCGCGGAACTCAATGGTCCGCCCGGCCGTTTGGCGCAGGTCCAGGACCGCGGCTGCCACGCTGGCCGTGTTGCTGCGGGAGGTGGCCCCGTTCCCGTCCCGCGGCGGGTTGACTTCAATCAGGCCGCTGGCCGGCTGGTCCGTCAGGCTGCCCGGGCCCAGGATGGTCCAGGCAAGGGGTGTGCCGCGCAGGTATTCATCCGCCGCCGCCTTGGCCTCGGCGTAGGCGAAGAAGGGGTTGTCCGCCGGGACGCCGTGGTCCGGGCCGGCGCCCAGGTAGGACACCATGACGTAACGCTGCACGCCGGCCTTCACCGCCGCGTCCATGGACCGGATGGCCGCGTCCCGGTCCACCGCGTAGGTGCGCTCCGGGTTGCCTCCCCCGGCCCCGGCGGACCAGACCACGGCGTCGTGGCCGCTGATCGCATCGGCGATCTCCGCCGTCGTCGAGTTTTCAACGTCCAGGACCGACGGCGTTGCTCCCGTGGCCGCGACGTCCGCGGCGTGCTCCGGGTTCCGGATGATGGAGGTGACGCTGTGGCCTTCGGTGGCGAGGAGCGTGGACAGGTGGAGGGCCACTTTGCCGTGGCCGCCGATGATAACGATGCGGGTCATGCCCCCATTCTGCCCCCATGCGGCGTTCCACGCAGTCAGGCGAGGGTGCGGTATCTCAGATAGACCACGCCGTTGCCGAACCGGCGTTCCTCCAGCAGTTCAAGCTTGAGGGTCAGGCCGTCGGGCAGGAACCTCAGGCCGCCGCCAACGGCCACCGGGTTGAGGAACAGCTGGCACTCGTCCACGAGCCCGGCCTGCAGGGCCGCCGCGGCGAGGGTGGATCCGCCGACGCTGATCTTTCCGTCAGTACCGTCCTTCAGTTTCCGGACCGCGCCGGCATCGAAGGTCCGCTCGATCCTGGTCCGGGCCGTGGTGACGGTTTCGAGGGTTGAAGAGTAGACAACTTTGTCTGCCCCCAGCCAGATCCGGCCGTAGTCCTGGATGTACTCCGGCGCACCCGGCGTGCTGCCGAAGGTTTCCCAGACCGCCATGACCTCGTACATCCGGCGGCCGAACAGGTACGTGTCCACGTCCCGCTCGAGGTCGTTGACGAAGGTGTGGACTTCCCGGTCAGGTTCGCTCCAGCTGAAGTTGCCGTCCCGGTCCGCCACGTAACCATCGAGGGAGGCGATTCCTGTGTAGATGAGCTGGCCCATCCGCCTATTGTGCCGCCGTCGTGCGGTGTTGGATAGGTTTGCGGTGCTGGACAGGTTTGGCGCGCGCTGAGTGGCGGGCTCTCCGCGCTAAGCTCCGTCCATAACGCCGAGAGCCCGCCACTCACTTCACGAAGAACTGCTGCGCCAAGGTCCAAAGGTTGGTGGTGGTCCAGTAGACCAGGACGCCGATCGGGAAGAGGATGCCGCCCACTCCGAAGATGAGCGGCAGGACGTACAGGAACATCCTCTGCTGCCGGAGCAAGGGATTATCTGCGGACTCGTCGGGCAGGCTTCTGGCCATGATCCGTCGCTGGGTCAGGAACTGTGCGGCCGTCATGACCAGGATCATCACCACGGTGAGGACTGTGACCGCCGCCTGATCACCCCCGACCTGGTGCAGGACCGATGCTGACAGCGGGGCGCCGTGAATGCTCGACGCGTCGAACTGCACCACCTGCTGATGGCTCATCGCGCCGATGCCCTGGTCCTGTCTGGCCGCGGAGGTGATGCCGGACAGGACCTGGAAGAGGGCCAGGAAGAACGGCACCTGGATAAGCATCGGCAGGCAGGCGGAGAACGGATTGGTGCCATGCTCCTTGTACAGGGCCATCTGCTCCTGGGCCATGGCCTGCCGGGAAAGCTGATCCGTTTTGCCCTTGTACTTGTCCTGTAACTTTTTCAGGTCCGGCTGCAGGCGCCGCATCCGGCGTTGGGCGTCGACCTGTCTCAGGAACACGGGAATCAAGGCGGCACGGATGACCAGGACCAGCCCGATGATGGCGAGGGTCCAGGTCCAGCCGTTGGCAGCGGGCAGGCCGAGGCCGCTTAGGGCATCGTGGAACCAGACCATCAGGGCGGACACCAGCCACTTGAACGGAGCCAGCACCTCTGCCAGGACGTCCACTGCCACCCCCTCGCCGGATGCTGCCAAGCTACGGCGAAAAGCCACACTTGTCACGTCCAACCGTCGCAGCCATGGACCCGGATTTCTACGCCCAGCCGCGAAGGCGCCTCCTTCACCCTGCTTCTGGCCGCGGGCAACCGGGACCCAGCCCACGTCACCGACCCCGGGACCTGCAGGGTTCGTTGGTGAGGATGCCCCGTCCCGCCAACAAGAAAGCCCCCGGAATCTGAAGGATTCCGGGGGCTTAGCCTGTAGCGGTGGGGAGGCTCGATCTCCCGACCTCACGATTATGAGTCGTGCGCTCTAACCAACTGAGCTACACCGCCACGAATGAGAAAAACCTGCATCAAGCCGGTCAAAACCGCCTTGACACAGGCCCTCATTCAGAGCCCCCCACCGGAATCGATCCGGTGACCTCGTTCTTACCAAGAACGCGCTCTACCACTGAGCTAGGGGGGCAACGAGTAAATACTCTACCGGAAGATTTGGCCACCAACAAATCGGGGTCCACGCGCGGCCAAAGGCCGGAAAAACCCCCGGATTCGGGCGCCAAACAGCCCCCTGGGACCTGCTCGGGGACCGGCGGAGCCCGCGTTCGCGAACACGTGTGACGAAGCGAACACAACAAGCCGCCGTCGGTCTTAAACACCGAGGGGCCGGCTCGAAAGCCGGCCCCTCGGGGAATCGCGTCAAACTAGGCGTTTACCACTTGCCCTTGCGGTTAAAACCGCCCTGGCTGCCTTCGGTGCGGGGCTTGCGTGAGCCGTCGCCGTGGCCGCCGAAGCGGGAATCGCTGGCCTGGCCGCGGCTGGAGCCGCTGTCGGCACCAACGCTGCGCTCGGAACGGTCGCTGTACGAGCGGCCACCACGGTCAGCGGAGGAACGCTCGCCGTCGTTCTTGCGGAAGTCCTTCTTGAACCCGCCGTTGCCTTTGAAGTTGCCTCCGCCGCCACCGGAGTAACCGCCGCGGTCGCCGCCACGGCTGCCCTGGTAGCCGCCACGCTCGCCGCCACCGGAGGGCTTGCGGCCGTTGTCCAGCTCGAGGTGAATCAGCTCGCCGCCGATCCGGGTGCGGGACAGGGCGCGCAGCTGCTCGGGGCTCAGGTCCGCCGGGAGCTCCACGAGGGAGTGATCCGAGCGGATGTCGATGCCGCCGATCTGGGCCGAGGAAATGCCGCCTTCGTTGGCAATGGCACCGACGATGGAGCCCGGCATCACACGCTGACGGCGTCCGACGGCGATCCGGTAGGTGGCGTTGCCCTCGGTGAGCGTGCGGGTCGGG
Organism: Pseudarthrobacter naphthalenicus; assembly: GCF_029076445.1. Classification (GTDB taxonomy): domain Bacteria; phylum Actinomycetota; class Actinomycetes; order Actinomycetales; family Micrococcaceae; genus Arthrobacter; species Arthrobacter naphthalenicus. The sequence continues at coordinate 89,817 of NZ_JARESG010000001.1, read as the reverse complement.
CCACGTGAGCCGAAGCCGTCCTTGGCGCGCTCGCGCTTCTGGTACTCAGGAGCTGCTGGCAGTTCCTTGACCAGCAGCGGCTGTCCGCCCTGGGCCATAACGGCCAGTGCGGCGGCGATCTCCGCGGCCGGAACGTTGTGCTCCTGCTCGTAGGACGCGATGAGGTCGCGGAACGCCGAGACGTCCTCTGATTCGAGGGTCTCGGTGATCTTCTCGGCGAACTTGCCCAGGCGCAGCGTGTTCACGGTCTCGGCGGTGGGCAGGTGCATCTGCTCCACCGGCTGCCGGGTTGCCTTCTCGATGGAACGCAGCAGGTACTTCTCCCGCGGCGTCATGAACAGGATGGCGTCGCCGGAACGGCCTGCCCGGCCGGTGCGGCCGATGCGGTGGACGTAGGACTCGGTGTCGTGCGGGATGTCGTAGTTGACCACGTGGCTGATGCGCTCCACGTCAAGGCCACGGGCGGCGACGTCGGTGGCCACCAGGATGTCGATGCGGCCTTCCTTCAGCGCGTCAACAGTGCGCTCGCGCTGCTGCTGCGGGATGTCGCCGTTGATGGCGGCGGCCAGGAAACCGCGGGACTTCAGCTTGTCAGCCAGGTCCTCGGTAGCCATCTTGGTGCGGACGAAGGCGATGACGCCGTCGAACTCTTCAACCTCAAGGATGCGGGTCAGCGCGTCCAGCTTGTGCGGGCCCATGACCTGCAGGTACCGCTGGCGGGTGTTGGCGCCGGTGGTGGTCTTGGACTTCACCGAGATCTCGGCCGGGTTGTTCAGGTACTGCTTGGACATGCGGCGGATCTGGCTCGGCATGGTGGCGGAGAACAGTGCCACCTGGCGGTCCGAGGGGGTCTGCTGGAAGATCTGCTCCACGTCTTCGGCGAAGCCCATGCGCAGCATCTCGTCAGCCTCGTCCAGCACCAGGTACTGAAGCTCGGACAGGTCCAGGGAACCCTTGGAAATGTGGTCGATCACACGGCCCGGGGTACCGACAACAACCTGGGCGCCGCGGCGCAGGCCGGCAAGCTGGGGGCCGTAGGCGGAACCGCCGTAGACGGGGAGGACGGTGAAGTCATCGATGTGCTTGGCGTACGAGGTGAAAGCCTCGGCAACCTGAAGCGCCAGCTCGCGGGTGGGAGCCAGGACCAGGGCCTGGGTCTTGCGGGACGGGCCGTTGAGGTCGTGGAGCTCGGCCAGGCGGGACAGTGCCGGTACTGCGAATGCTGCAGTCTTACCGGTGCCGGTCTGGGCGAGGCCCACGACGTCGCGGCCTTCAAGCAGCAGCGGGATGGTTGCTGCCTGGATGGGGGAAGGCTTTTCGTAGCCGACATCCTGCAGGGCGGCCAGGACACGGCCGTCAATGCCGAGGTCGGCGAACTTGATGGCGTTTTCGTCGTCATCTTCGGCCTTGGCGGGGGCAGCTTCAGCGGCGGGCGCTTCTTCGGCCTTGGCGGGAGCGGCTTCAGCGGCGGACGCTTCTTCGGCAACCGGCGCTTCGGTCACGGGCGCTTCTTCGGCAACCGGCGCTTCGGTCACGGGCGCTTCGTCAGCGGCGGGCTCTGCTGCGGGAACAGCGGCCTCAGTGAACTCGACGGCGGCGGTGTCGGCGCTTACCGTTTCGGTAGCAGCGTCATTCTGATTTTCGGGCATAGGGAAATTTCCTCATCCATAGGGGGCCAGGCGGCACAACCCGAGGTGAGCGGAGCCGCAGTACGTGTGCCGTGGGTGCCGGGCATACATTGACCGGCCGGTCACTGGAAGTCCGGCGCTTTCGCAATCCCGTGGCAGGACTTCCCGCTGCATCTCTTGGCTGCTATCCCAGCAGTCTGTACAGCGTTTTCTTTAGCCGGCTCTCCCTATGAAAATGCCCGCATCGCTTGTGCGGGCCCCAACACTTGCCAGTCCTGCCTCAAAAATTGGGCAGGAATAAGGGATTTCCGGAGTGGGGGATATTTCAAGTGTAGGGTACGCAGGCGCCGGGGTGCTAATTTGAACGCACGACGGCGGCGGTGAGCTTGCGCACACCGCTTTTGCGGGTGCCGCGGGAGGGGGTTTCAGCGGGCTGCTACCGTGCCAGTTGCCGCTGCAAACGCTCGAATTTCTCCTGATACTCGGGCTGCAGCCGGATCTCGCCGTCCGCCTCGGCGTCCCGCAACGCCTCCATCGATTCGAGGTCGGGTGCGCTGAACCACTTTCCGATCGTGATGCCGTGCCGTGGAACGAACAGGCGGTGGATGTGGTCGCCGGCCTGGATGGTCCCGGGCCGCACTACCCGGAGGTATGCGCCCACTCGTCCTGCCTCGGTGAAGCGTTTGACGAACCTTGGCTCGCCCATGCGCCGCTGGAATGCAGCGCATGGCGTGCGCGGTGACGTGACTTCCAGTTCGACGTCGAGTCCGATCTTCCAGCGTTCGCCGATGACGGCGCCGGTGGTTTCGATGCCCGCCACGCGCAGGTTTTCGCCGAAGAAACCGGGCGGAAGGTCGCGCTGGAGCTCACCGGCCCAGTACTCGGCGTCTGCCTGGGAGTAGGCGTAGACGGCCTGGTCCTCGCCGCCGTGGTTGATCCTGTCCGCCTGGACGTCCCCGTGGACACCCAGGGAATGGACACGAACCGGGCCCTCCACCGGGCGCTTGTCGATGGCAGTCACCCCGACTGGTCCCTCGTCGGGGAGGAGCTGGTAGACCCGGCAAACGGCAAGCACTGACGCGGTTTCCATGGCTCCAGTGTAAGTTCCCGGCCCAGTGTTCAGGTGGCGGGCCGGGCGGGGACTTCCGCCCGGCCGGAGTGTCGCAGCCGGGCGGGGCAGCGGCTAGGCTGACTTCAGGATTGGCGGCGCACCGTGGCGCCCACTTTCAGCCCGATTTTCATCATCGACTACCGAGGGGGGATGTCATGGACGAAGGTAAAGATCATACCGACGGCGCGGACCAAGCCGGCGGTGGGGACAACGCCAAGGATGCGCCCAAGCCCCCGCCGTGGCAGGTGCCCAAGCCGGAACTGCGCCCCGAACTCCTGAACGAACCTGTCACACCGGTGGATCCGTTCGCTCGTGACCGCGAGCGCCAGGTGCAGGAGATGGCCGCCCGCAAGAAGCGGTCCCAGCGCCGCACCGTCGTCGTGGGTCTTGGTGTGACCGCACTCCTCGCCGGAACCATCACCGCCATCGTGGCCAGCAACGAGGATGAGCCCGAGTACGCGCAGGTCTGCTTTAACGATGAGACCGGCGAGCGCGTGGAAGATGCCCAGTGCAACAGCTCGGCGGGCCGCAGCGGGGCACTCTATGCCTGGTACTTCTACTCCCGCGGCGCCAGCGTGCCCGCGGTGGGCCAGAACCGGTCAACGGCGCCCAACTTCACCAGGACGGTGCCAAGCGGAGCCAAAGCCTCCACCGGGTACAGCAGCAAGGGCGGAACGGTCAGCAGGGGCGGCTTTGGCAGCAGCTCCAAGGGCGGAAGCACGGGGGGCTAGGCGTGAAGCGGTTGATATCGGAGCCCAGGCCTGACTGGAAGCAGAAGATCGAAGAGCAGGGCCTGGTTTTCTCCACCACCACCATGCCGGACGGCCGGAAGATCGAGTACTGGAACGAATCCGCCTATTACGAATTCACCGTCGATGAAGTGGAGTCCCTGGAGATCCAGGCCGAGGACATGCACCGGATGTGCCTGGAGGCCGCGAAGTTCCTGGCCACCGGCGCCATGGGGAACATCGGCATAGGCCCTCAGGCCCTGGAGCTCGCCGCCGAATCGCTGCAGGCCGGGGATATGGACATCTATGGGCGCTTCGACTTCATCTACGACGGTCAGGGCGGCCCGGCCAAGATGCTGGAGTACAACGCTGACACCCCCACGGGGCTGATCGAGGCCGCCGTCGCCCAGTGGTTCTGGCTGCAGGACGTATTCCCGGAGAAGGATCAGTGGAACGGGATCCATGAGGCCCTGATCCGGCAGTGGAAGAAAATGCAGTACCGCACCGGGATGAGCACCCTGCACGTTGCCCATTCCGAGGCTGAGGAATCAGGCGAGGACTGGATGACAGCCGCCTACATGCGCGACGTGGCCAGCCAGGCTGGCTGGACCACCATCGGCATCAACATGTCCGACATCGGCTGGGATCCGAACCTCAACCGCTTTGTGGACCTGGACAACTACATGATCAGCACCATGTTCAAGCTGTACCCGTGGGAACTGATGATGAAGGAGCCGTTCGGGCACCGCCTCCTGGAGCGGGCACACAATCCCCGCTGGGTGGAGCCCGCCTGGAAGATGCTGCTCTCCAACAAGGCCCTGCTCGCCGCGCTGTGGCACCTCTATCCGGACCACCCCAACCTCCTGCCGGCCTATCTCAACGAACGCGGGCCGCTGAAGGAGTGGGTGGCGAAGCCGTTGCACGGCCGCGAGGGTGACAACATCAAAATCCACGCGGCCGGGATCAACCTGGAGCAGCCGGGCGGCTACGGCCGCGAAGGCTGGTGCTACCAGCAGTTTCATGCCCTGCCGGACTTCGACGGCAACCACCCCGTCCTGGGCCTCTGGGTGGTGGACGGCGAGTCCGTTGGTTGCGGAATCCGCGAATCAGATGGCCCCATCACCGACTACTTCTGCCGTTTTGTGCCCAACACCATCGACGCCCCGGCGCCGCTCTCGGCGGCCGCCCACTCCACTAAGACAGGTATCGCCCTATGAGCCCCCTGACACGTCCCGGCCCGGTGGCACCATGAGCGCGGAAACCACGACGGCGGGCGGCGGTTCAGGCGGCGGAGCCGGTGGTGCCGTCCCGGCGAAGGGGCTCCGGGCAGGAATCCTGGACCTCGGCGACTCGGTCATGCTGGGCCTGGCTTCAACGGCGCCCGTGTATTCGCTCGCGGCCACCCTGGGCCTGATCGTGGCCGTGAACGGCAACTACACCCCCCTGATCCTGATCCTCGGCTTCGTACCGGTCCTCTTCATCGCGTATGCGTTCCGCGAGTTGAACGGCGCCATGCCGGACTGCGGCACCACGTTCACCTGGTCCCGACGGGCGTTCGGGCCCTGGGCCGGCTGGCTGGGCGGCTGGGGCGTTGCCCTGGCCGGCATCGTGGTCCTGGCCAACCTGGCGCAGGTGGCCGGGCAGTACCTGTGGCTGCTGATCGGCGACGGTTCGCTGGCCCAGAACAAGCTGGTGGTCACGGTCACCGGGGTGCTGTTTATTGCCTTTATGACCCTGGTGAACTACCGGGGCATCAGGCTGGGTGAGCACGTCCAGCGCGTCCTGACCTACGTGCAGTACGTGTCGCTGGGGATATTTGCGCTAGCCATCATTGCCAGGATCGCGGGCGGTGCCCCTGAGGGTCAGGCCTTTGATTTTGAGTGGTTCAACCCGGCCGGCGCCTTCGCCGATCCCGGCGCGGTGGTGCACGGCTCACTGCTGGCGCTGTTCATTTACTGGGGCTGGGACACCTGCCTGGCGGTGAACGAGGAGACCGAAAACCCGGCCACCACGCCGGGCCGCGGCGCCGTCATCTCCGCCTTTGTCCTGGTGGCCATCTACGTCTCGGTGGCCCTGCTGGTGATGATGTACGCGACGGTGGGCACCGAGGGCATCGGCCTGGGCAACGAGGCGAACCACAGCGATGTGTTCCTGGCCATGAAGGACGTGGTCCTGGGTCCCTGGGGCTGGCTGATCATCGTGGCGGTCCTGGCGTCGGTCCTGTCCTCCACGCAGACCACCATCCTGCCCACGGCCCGCGGCACGCTCTCCATGGGGGTGCACGGGGCGCTGCCGCCGAAGTTCGGCGAAGTCCACCCCCGCAACCAGACCCCTGGCTTCTCCACCCAGGTCATGGGCGTTGCCGCCGTGGCGTACTACGTGGCCATGAGCATCCTGAGCGAAAACCTGCTGGCCGATTCGATCAGTGCCATCAGCCTGTTCATCGCCTTCTACTACGCCCTGACCGGTTTCGCCTGCGTCTGGTATTTCCGGGGCACGCTCCGCGCATCGGCCCGCAACTTCTGGTTCCGGGGTGCCCTTCCCCTCATTGGCGCCCTGATCCTCACTGCAGCGTTTTTCATCTCGGCCGTTCAGATGTGGGATCCGGCCTACGGCGACACACAGATTTTCGGTGTGGGCGGGGCGTTCGTCAGCGGCGTGGTCCTGCTTGCTTTGGGAGTGGTCCTCGCCGTTGTCTGCCGGTTCCTGCCCTCCACGCGCGGGTACTTCACGGGTCAGCCCGCCGCCGCGCCACCCAGCGTCCGCTCCCCCAACTAATCCCCGCCCACTCCCCCAAGTAGGTAGCGCTAACGGTCGTTTTGAGGGCCCGAAACGACAGTTAGCGCTACCTAGTTGGGACGCCGGGCCGGCGGAGGGTCAGGCTGCGGCCACCGGGACGGGTGCGGGATCCTTGTCAGACTTGTCCCTGCGGATCGTTGCGCTGATGACGGCGGCGATGGTGCACATGGCCGCCGCGCCGAACCAGGCGTAGGTGTATTGCCCGGTTGCGTCCCGGATGGCACCGGCGCCAAGGGCGGCCGCGGCCGCGCCGAGCTGATGGGCCGCGAAGACCCAGCCGAACACCACGCTGCCGTCCGCCCCGAACGTCTTGCGGCAGATGGCTGCGGTGGGCGGCACCGTGGCCACCCAGTCCAGGCCGTAAATCACCACAAACACGATCATGCTCGGCTGGACGGTGGCGCTCAGCAGCAGCGGCAGCACCAGCAGCCCGATCCCGCGGAACTGGTAATAAACGGCCAGCAGGACTTTGGGGTTGTAACGGTCGGTCAGCCAGCCGGAGGCGATGGTCCCCAGGATGTCAAAGATCCCGACGACGGCGAGCAGCCCGGCCGCGGTGGTTTCCGGCATCCCGTGGTCGTGCGCGGAGGGGATGAAGTGGGTGCCGATCAGGCCGTTCGTGGTGGCGCCGCAGATCGCGAAGCCGGCAACCAGCGCCCAGAAGGTGCGCACCCGGCTGGCCCGTTTGAGGACCTGGAGCGCGCGAACCGCGGCGTTTTTGCTGCGGCCGCTGTCCGGCACAGCCGCGGCAGCGGGCTCAGCCGTTTCCTCCGCAGGCTCCGTTGCGCCGTAAGGCAAAGCGCCGACGTCGGCCGGTGAGTTTTTGAGGAACTTCAGCACCAGCGGTACCACCGCGAGCGCGCCGGCGGCAATCAACAGGGAGGCCTGACGCCAGCCTGGATCCTGGGCCAGCATGGCGATGAAGGGCAGGAAGACGAGCTGGCCTGCGGCACTGCCGGCGGTGAGGATCCCGATCACGAGGCCCCGACTTTTGGCGAACCAGGTGTTGGCGATGGTGGCCGCGAAGACGAGGGCCATGGAGCCCGTGCCCAGGCCGATCAGCAGCCCCCAGGTCAGGAGGATCTGCCAGGACTGGCTGACCAGCACGGTCAGGGCGCTGCCGGCGCCGATCATCACCAGGGCGGTGGCCGTGACGGCGCGGATGCCGAACCGCTCCATCAGGGCGGCGGCGAACGGAGCAGTCAGGCCGAACAGCACCAGGTTGATGCTCACGGCAGCGGAGAGGACCGTGGTGGACCAGCCGAATTCCTGCTGCAGCGGGACCATCAGCACGCCCGGGGCGGCCCGGAATCCGGCGGCACCCACCAGTGCCAGGAAGGCCACGGTGGCAACGGTCCAAGCGGGGTGCAGGCGGCGCCGCTGGCGCGATCCGGTGGCAGTCATGCGCCGGCCGTGGCGAGTTCCACGGGAGCGTCCGACCGGGTGAGGCTGTGCCAGCTGGTGTTGGCGGCCGTGAGCCGCTCCCCGCAGTGGGTGCAGGTGTCCGCGGAGCCGGTCCGCCGGCCGCAGCCGGAGTGGACCACATACATGTGGGCCTGCCCGGAAGGCGCGGGCAAATGCTTTTCGGACCAGATGGCCACGGCATTGAGGACGGGGAGGGCGTCCTCCCCCTTGGTGGTCAGGACGTACTCCTGACGCGGCCGTCCGCCGTCGTCGTAGGCCTTTTTGGCCAGCAGCCCGGATTCCACGAGCGTGGCCAGGCGCTTGGTGAGCACGGAGTCGGCCACCGCCAGCCGGGACTTCATGGCGTCGAAGCGCCCGTTGCCAAAGAAGACCTCGCGGAGCACCAGCAGGGTCCACGGATCGCCGAGGACATCGAGGCCCCGTGCCAGGCTGCAGGTGCGTTGGGACCAGTCGGATCGGAGTGCCATAAAGGCACCCTAGCTAACTTTCTTCAAGAAAGCCAGCTTCTTTCGGGGAACGCGAGTGAGCACTTCGCGGTGGTGTTTCGCTGCGCGACTAGCGCGAAGTGCTCTCTCGCGGGTTACTTCAGGAACGTAAACGCGTGCTCCAGGTCCGCGATGAGGTCCTCCACGTCTTCGATGCCGCAGGAAAGTCGGATCAGGTTGACCGGGACGGCCAACTCGGTGCCCTTGACCGAGGCGTGGGTCATCTCCGAGGGGTAGTTCATCAGCGATTCGATGCCGCCGAGGGATTCCGCCAGCGTAAACACCGAGGTGTTCTCCGCGACGGTCCGGGCCGCCGCCTCGCCGCCCTTGAACTGGACGGACACCATGCCGCCGAACTTCTTCATCTGCTTCTTCGCCAGGTCATGGCCGGGGTGGGAAGGCAGGCCCGGGTACAGCACCGCCTCCACCTCGGGACGCTGCAGCAGCCATTCGGCGACGGCCTGGCCGTTGTCGCTGTGCCGGTCCATGCGCACGCCGAGCGTCTTCAGGCCGCGGGTGGTGAGGAAGGCATCCATGGGCCCGGACACGGCACCCACGGCGAACTGCACAAAGCCGATCTTCTCGGCGAGCTCCGCATCCTTGACCACAATGGCGCCGCCCACCACGTCGGAGTGGCCGCCGATGTACTTCGTGGTGGAGTGCACCACGACGTCGGCACCCAGGGCGAGCGGGTTCTGCAGGTAGGGCGACGCGAAGGTGTTGTCCACCACCAGGAGGGCACCGGCGTCGTGCGCCACCTTGGCGAGCGCCTCGATGTCGGTGATTTTCATCAGCGGGTTGGAAGGGGTCTCCACCCAGACGAAGCGGGTCTTGTTCGCGGCCACGGCTTTGCTCACCGCATCCAGGTCCGCCATGTCCACGGGGGTGTTGCCGATCCCCCAGTCGCCCAAGACCCGGCTGATGAGCCGGTAGGTGCCGCCGTAGGCGTCGTTGCCCAGAACGATGTGGTCTCCGGGCCGGGTCAGCGCCCGGATCAGGGAGTCCTCCGCGGCGAGGCCGGAGCTGAAGGAATAGGCGTGGGTGCCGCCCTCGAGCGCCGCGAGCTGCTCCTGCAGGGCGTCACGCGTGGGGTTGGTGCCGCGGCCGTATTCGTAGCCGTCGCGGAGGCCGCCGATGCCGTCCTGGGCGTAGGTGGAGCTGAAGTGCACGGGGGGCACCACAGCACCGGTGCGGGGTTCGAAGGCCTGGCCGGCGTGGACGGCGCGGGTGTTGAAGCCCTGGTTTTCAGAAGCAGACATGGGTAATCCTTTCGTGGCGGGGTGGCGGCAGGTTGCCCCGCCTGGCCTGTTAGTTGCTGAGGTAGGCGAGGAGGTCGTGGCGGGTGAGGATACCCACGGGCGCGCCGACGAAGGTGACCATCAGGGTGTCCGCGTCGGAAAGCATCGCGCGGGCTGCGGAGATGCTTTCCAGTGAACCGATGACCGGGAGCCGCTCCCCCATGTGCTCGGAGACCTTGTCCGTGAGCTTCGCCTCGCCGCGGAACAGCTTGGATGTCAGGGTGCGCTCGTCCACGGCGCCGAGGACCTCGCCCATCACCACGGGCGGTTCCTGCGAGAGGACCGGGATATGGCTGACGCCGAACTCGTTCATGATGTTGATGACATCGCGGACCGTCTCGTTCGGGTGGATGTGGACCAGGTCCGGCAATTCGCCGTTCTTGGTTTTGATGACCTCGCCCACGGACGCTTCCTCGCCGGCGGAGAGGAAGCCGTAGGAGCGCATCCACTGGTCGTTGAAGATCTTGGCCAGGTAGCCGCGGCCGGAGTCCGGGAGGATGACCACCATGACGGCGCTTTCGGGGAGCTCACGCGCGGCCTGGAGGGCTGCCACCACGGCCATGCCCGAGGAGCCGCCCACCAGCAGGCCTTCCTCGCGGGCCAGCCTGCGGGTCATCTCGAACGAGTCGGCGTCGCTGACGGCAATCACCTGGTCCGGCACGGACTTGTCGTAGTTGTCCGGCCACATGTCCTCGCCCACGCCTTCGACGAAGTACGGGCGTCCGGTTCCGCCGGAGTAGACCGAACCCGCGGGGTCCGCCCCGATGATCCTGACCACGCCGCCGTCGGCCTCGGCACGGTCCGCGGAAGCCTCTTTGAGGAACCTGCCGGTGCCGGTGATGGTGCCGCCGGTGCCGGCGCCGATCACGCAGTGGGTGATGCGGCCGTCCGTGTCGCGCCAGATTTCCGGGCCGGTGGTCTCGTAGTGGCTGCGCGGCGCGGCCGGATTGGAGAACTGGTCGGGCTTGTAAGCGCCGGGGATTTCGCGCACGAGCCGGTCCGAGACGCCGTAGTAGCTCTGCGGGCTGTCCGGGGGAACGGAGGTGGGCGTGACCACTACCTCGGCGCCGTAGGCCTGAAGCACGGCGCGCTTGTCCTCGCCCACTTTGTCGGGCACCACAAAGATGCATTTGTAGCCCTTTTGCTGGGCCACGAGCGCCAGCCCCACGCCGGTGTTGCCCGACGTGGGCTCCACGATGGTTCCGCCGGGCAGCAGTTTGCCGGTCCGTTCGGCCTCCTCGATCATCTTCACCGCGATGCGGTCCTTGATGGAGCCGCCGGGATTGATGTATTCCAGCTTGACCAGGACGGTGGCTTTGATGCCTTCCGTCACGTGGTTGAGCTTGATGAGCGGCGTGTTTCCGATGAGGTCCAGGACGGACTGCGCGTACTTCATAGATACAAAGCTACCGCCTGCCGTGACGGGCTCTGCCCCGCCGTCAGATTGCGGCCGAGGAATCCGTCTGCCAGAGGCCCATGATGTTGCCCTCTGTGTCTTTGAAGTAGGCGAACCAGCCCATGCCCGGAACGGCGGCTTTGGGCTGGGCCACCTGGCCGCCGGCCGTTTCAATCTGCTTCAGTGCCGCGTCAACATCATCCACATCAATGGTGATGATGGGCGATGTGAGGCTGTCCGTGCGCGGGAACAGGGCCCCGTTGATGGCCCCTGGCGCGCTGGGCATGCCTGTCTGGTCGTCCGAGGGCGTGGTGATTGCGCTCGTATAGTCCATCCCCTGCATCGGGACGAGGGTCCAGCCGAACGCGCTTTGGTAGAAGGTGTTGGCCCGTTCTTTGTCGGCGGTGGGAATCTCGAAATGCACAACTCCGGCCATTGCATGCTCCTTTGAATGCGAATGGGAAGGCGCGGACGCCCCGCGCCACTTGGAGTCTAGTCCCGGTCCCCGGGGTCCGTAAGGGGCTCCCGGAGCTCTGTTGTCAGCCCGCCGTGGGACGATGAAGGCATGACCATTGCTGACGCTCCCGCCCGGCTGGCCGCCGCCGCGGACGCGTCCCTCCGGTGGCATCCGGACGGCCCCTACAGCCTGCGCCAGACCCTGGGCACGCTCCTGCGGGGCACGGGGGATCCGTCGTTTTCATTCCGCCCGGACGGAATGTGGAGCGCCTTTACGACGCCGGATGGCCCGGTGACGCTGCGCCTCACCAATGCCGGCGCTGACGGCGGCGCGGGGGGCGGCGGCGCTGACGGCGGCGCCGTTGACGCCCAGGCCTGGGGCCCCGGTGCAGCCGCCGGGCTCGCCGGCGTGCCGCGGCTGCTGGGCGCGGGCGACGATTGGACGGCATTCGACGAACCGGCCTTCCACGCCACCCTTCCCCGCATGGTCCGTGAGGCCCGACGCCGGAACCCGGCGGTCCGCCTGCCCTCCACCGGGCGCATGGTCGACTGCCTCGTGCCCACCATCCTGGAGCAGAAGGTCACCGTCATCGAAGCCCGCCGCGGCTACCGGTACCTGATGTACCGCTTCGGCGCCGCCGCACCTGCGGCCGGCGCGGCGGCACCCGAAGGTCTCCGCGTTCAGCCCACCCCGGAGCAGTGGCTGCGCATCCCCTCCTGGGAGTGGCACCAGGCCGGAGTCGGCCCGCAGCGCTCGGCGACGGTCATGCGGGCGCTGCAGTCCGCCGTCGCGCTTGAACGCCTGTCTGCCCTCCCGGCTTTGGAGGCGGCCGAAAAGCTGCGGGTCATCCCCGGCATCGGTGTGTGGACCGCGGCCGAAGTGGTGCAGCGGACCCACGGCTGCCCGGACTCGATTGCGGTGGGCGACTATCACCTTGCCGCCTACGTGGGCGCCGCCCTGACCAGCCGGCGGACGGACGACGCCGGGATGCTGGCCCTGTTGGAGCCGTGGGCCGGGCACCGGCAGCGCGTGGTGCGGATGCTGTATCTGAGCGGCTTCCGTAAACCCACCTATGGTCCGCGGATGACCATCCAGGACCACCGCCGGCACTGACCCGCCAAACTGCAAGTCCCGGAGGTGTACTAGAGGCCCAGGCGGGCCACGGCTTCCTCTCGCATCTCCACCTTGCGGATCTTCCCGGAGACGGTCATCGGGAAGCTTTCGCGGACGTCCACATAGCGGGGGATCTTGTAGTGCGCCAGCTTGCCGCGGCAGAACTCGGCGATGGCGGCTTCGTCCAACCGCTCCGCACCGGGTTTGAGGATGATGCAGGCCATGAGTTCCTCGCCGTATGCGTCATCCGGGACCCCGATCACCTGCACGTCCTGGATGGCCGGGTGGGTGTAGAGGAACTCCTCGATCTCGCGCGGATAGATGTTTTCGCCGCCGCGGATCACCATGTCCTTGATCCGGCCCTCGATCACCACGTAACCGTCCTCATCCATCCGGGCGAGGTCGCCGGTGTGCATCCAGCCGTCCGCGTCGATGGCTTCGGCTGTTTTCTCGGGCTGGTCCCAGTATCCCTGCATCACGGCGTACCCGCGGGTGCAGAGCTCGCCGATTTCCCCGCGTTCCATGACCTCCCCCGAGCCGGGATCGACGATCTGGCTTTCCAGCCGCGGCATGGTGCGGCCAACGGTTTCGGTCCGCTGCTCCATCGTGTCCCCGCCGCGGGTCATGGTGGATACCGGCGAGGTTTCGGTCATTCCGTAGCAAATGGCCACGTCCTTCATGTTCATCTCGGTGATGACCCGGTTCATCACCTCGATGGGGCACAGCGACCCCGCCATCACGCCGGTGCGCAGCGTGGAGAGGTCGTACGAGGCGAAGTCGGGCAGTGCGAGCTCGGCGATGAACATGGTGGGCACCCCGTAGAGGGACGTGCCGCCGAAGTCCTGGACGGCTTCCAGCGCGGCAGCCGGGGTGAACCCGCGCCCCGGAATGATGGTGGCGGCGCCGTGGCTGAGAGCGGCCAGGTTCCCGATGACCATCCCGAAGCAGTGGTAGAACGGCACCGGGATCACCACCCGGTCATGCTCCGTGTAGCCCAGCAGTTCGCCGATGGAATAGCCGTTGTTCAGGATGTTGTGGTGGGTCAGCGTGGCACCCTTAGGAAACCCGGTGGTGCCTGAGGTGTATTGCAGGTTAATGGGATCGTGCGCATCCAGTTCAGCCATCCGCGCCTTCAGGCCGGAATGTCCGACGCCGTCAGCCCGCTTGAGCAGCTCGGCGTACGTCAGCTCCGCCTCACGCTGGGGGACGCCGGCGTCGAGCCCGTCCGCATCGGGGGCCGGCAGGAAAACGAGTTCCTGCAAGGCCGGGCAGGCGCCCAGCGCCTGGCGTGCCATGCCCACATAATCGCTGTTGCGGTCCGACGGTGCCGTGACCAGCATCCGCATGCCGTTCTGCTTCACCACAAACTCGAGTTCGTGGCTGCGGTAGGCCGGGTTGACGTTGACCAGGATGGCGCCGGCCTTGGCGGTGGCGTACTGCAGCAGGGTCCATTCGGCGCAGTTCGGGCTCCAGATGCCCACGCGGTCACCCTTGGCGACGCCCGAGGCGAGGAGCGCACGGGCCAGGCGATCGACGTCGTCGTTCATCTTCGTGTAGCTCCAGCGGCGGGCATCGCCGCCCGGGACCGCCGCGGCCTCAATCAGCGCGTCGTGAAAAGGGAAACGGGCCACCACCTGCTCGAAGTTCTGTCCGATGGTTTCCTCAAGGAGCGGAACGTCAGTGTCCCCGGCTGTGTAAGCGCGCATGCTGGCACGCTACCAACATCAGGACCTGAGGAGAAGCATCCGCGCGCCGGCCGGTATTGTGAAATCCATGAGTGCACCCATCGACCTGCAGGCAACGTTCATCCCCAACAACGGCGAGTTCTTCCGCGTGAAGCTCGCCCTTGAAATAGCCATCGACGAGGTGGTGAACGAGCCCGGCTGTATCCGGTACGAGCTGACCGAAGCCACCGAGGAGAAGCTGGTCCTGACGGAGCAGTGGGCGTCCGAGGAGGACCTCACGAAGCATTCCAAGGGCATCGCCGTTCAGGACCTTAACGAATCCCTGAGCGCGCTGCTGGCCGAGCCGGTCAAGATCGAACGGCTCTAACTCGCCGCAAACCACAACGCGGGGTCACATTCAGCCCGAAAAACCGAGGATATCGGGCTAAATGTGACCCCGCGTTGCTGTTAAGTGGGGCTTAGAAGTCAGGGATCTGCGTGCCGTCCTGCGGACCGCTGCTCTTGGGACCGGCAGGGTCGGCGGCGGCCTGCGCGGCTTCCGCCTGCGAGCGCGCCACGTGGGCGTGGACCTCGTCCATGTCCAGGGCCTTGACGGCGTCCACAACCTGCTCCAGCTGCTGGGCATTCAACGCACCGGGCTGGGAGAAGACCAGGACCTTTTCGCGGAAGGCCATCAGGGTGGGGATGGACGTGATGCCGGCCTCGGCGGCAAGCTGCTGCTCGGCCTCGGTGTCCACTTTGGTGAAGAGGACGTCGGAGTGCTTCTCCGACACAGCGCTGTACGTGGGCCCGAACTGCTTGCAGGGACCGCACCATTCAGCCCAGAAATCCACCAGGACAATATCGTTGCCTTCGATGGTCGATGCGAACTGTTCACCTGTGATATCTACGGTTGCCATGATTCCAACGGTACGCGAGGCACAGGCGGATGTCCCGGCCGCAGGCGCCCTGTTCGCTGCCCGCGTCATCGGGAATATCTCGGCGGCGCGGTCGTATACACATAACGGCCCGGGGCATAACGTTGGGGCATCAGGCGCTGACTGCCGAACATAGGAGGGGTTATGGCCCACGCAATCTCTACCCGTTCCCTCACGAAGAAATTCGGCCGGCGGGAAGTGCTGCACGGCGTGGACTTCAGCGTGGAGGCGGGCTCCGTGTTCGGGGTCATCGGCCCGAACGGCGCGGGCAAGACCACCACCATGCGCTGCCTGCTGGACATCATCCGCCCCACCTCCGGGGAAGTCCGGGTGCTGGGCAAGGATCCGCGGCAGGGCGGACCGGAGCTCCGGCGCCGGATCGGCTACCTGCCCGGGGAGCTGTTCCTCGAGGGCCGCGTGACAGGCCGCAAGCTTCTCTCCCACTACGAGGCCATCAGCGGTCCGGTGGCGCCCGGCAGGATCGACGCGCTGGCCGAGCGGCTGGGCCTGGACCTCGACCGGCATACCCGCAAGCTGTCCAAGGGCAACAAACAGAAGCTCGGGCTGGTCCAGGCGTTTATGCACAGCCCTGAACTGCTGGTCCTCGACGAACCCACCAGCGGCCTGGATCCGCTGGTCCAGCAGGAGTTCCATGCCATGGTCCGCGAGGCCCGGCAGCAGGGGCAGACCATTTTCCTCAGTTCGCATGTGCTCAGCGAGGTCCAGCAGACCGCGGATACCGTCGCCATCCTGCGGGACGGCAAGATCATCGCCGTCGAATCTGTCAGCGGGCTGCGGGAGGGTGCCGTCCGGCACCTTCGGTTCTCGGCCACCGGGATCACCGGGCACGACGCCGGTGCGCTGCTGGGTGCGGTGCCCGGCGTCGGGCACGTGGAGGTACTGGAGTCCAACGGGACGGTCACGCTCTCCGCCACGCTGGCGGGCGCCATCCAGCCTCTGGTGAAGGCCCTAAGCACGCTGCAGTTGAAGGACCTGGTCCTGGAGGAGCCTGACCTGGAGGAATCGGTGCTGCAGATGTATTCCAGCCCCGGAGAGCCCGGCTCCCCTCCTCCGGGCCCCCGGGTTTCCGGCCACCGGGCTTCAACCCATCGGAAGCCAGTTCAACAGGAGTCCGCCAAGTGAGCACAGTGAGCCAAGTGAGCGCAGTGAGCGCAGTGAGCACCACCCTGCCGCTCTTCCGCCGCTCGTTCTTCGACAGCTGGCGCTCCACCCTGGCGTGGGCGGCCGGCCTGGCTGCGGCGATATTTCTGTACCTGCCCCTGTACCCGTCCATTGGCGGGAGTGCGCAGATGCAGGACATGATCGATGCCCTGCCGCCCGAAATGATGAAGGCCCTCAATTACGATCAGATCGCCAGCGGTCCCGGCTACACCCAGGCAACGGTCTTCGGGCTGATCGGCTTCCTGCTGATGACCATCGCGTCGGTGGGGTGGGGCGCTGCCGCGGTGGGCGGCGACGAGGAATCCGGCCAGCTGGAACTGACCCTCGCCCACGGGGTGACCCGGGTCCAGGTGGTGCTGGAACGTGCCCTGGCCCTGGCGGTCCGGGTCCTGCTTCTCTCGGCCCTGGTCTTTGGGCTGGTGCGGCTGCTTAACGATTCAGCCCAACTCAACATCCGCCCGGAGGATCTCTTTGGTGCGTCCGTACTGTTTGCCGGTCTGTCGCTGCTGACCGGCACCGCCGCGCTGTGCGCCGGTGCGGTGTCCGGCCGGAAGACCTACGGGCTGGCCGCGGGTGCCGCCGTCGGCGTTCTGGGATACGTCTTCAATGCTGTTGGCAGGCAGAGCCCGGACCTCGAGTGGCTGCTCGGCCTGAGCCCCTATCACTGGGCGTACGGGAACGTCCCGGTGGCCAACGGAGCGGACTGGGCTGCGGCCGGGTGGCTGTGGGGCCTCTCGGCGGCGCTGGTCGCCCTGGCGGCCGTGGCCGTCAGCAGGCGCGACGTCGGCACCTAGCGCTCGCCGCCGCGGCGGTCAGACCGTGGCGTCCCACAGGTGCGGCGCCGGGGTGCGGCTGCCCGGGAGGGCATTGGTCTCACGCCATTCGTGGATCCACTCCGGCAGCACCAGGTCCGCCGGCGGAGTGCCGAATTCGCGCAGGATTTCCTCCTGGCTGACGGGTTTTCCCTTGCTGACCAGGCGGGTGGCGATGTAGGCACGCGCGTAAATTTCGCCGTCGGCCACCATGCGCTGCTCGAAATAGATGGCCTTGGCATCAAGGCCGATGATCTTCGTTTCAATGGTGTACTGCTGCCACAGCTGCAGGGATTTCCGGAACGCGATGGTCTCCCCCGCCGCGACGGGGCTCCACCGGCGCTGGCGCATCCGCTTCCAGACCCCGCTGCGGACCATAAGGTCGAACCGGCCCAGGTCCATCAGGGAGAAGTACATGCCGTTATTGACGTGCATGGCAATGTCGATGTCGGTCGGGAGGACCCGCAGCGGCAGGGACGAAGTGCCCCAGATGGTCAGCGCCGGGCGGCGGGCGGACGTGAACAGCATCAGGAGGGTGCGCAGAAGCAGGTGCATGCCTAATTGTTACCCGCGAGTAACAAGCTGGCAAATTCGGCGTCCGGCATGGTCGCCGCTTGCGGTGCGGGGGTCGGAGCCCGGTAGCGGCCGGACCGGTGCCGGGTAGGAAGCGCCGGCCCGGCCAAGTAGGCGGCGGAAAAAATAGGGTAGCCCCTACTCGTGCCCGGACGGCACCGCCTTCCTAGACTCGGAGTTCCTAGGGCCGAACAAAGTTGCCGGCGCATCCTCCAACGCTGGGGTGGGTGATGCCGCTTCGTTGCGGAGCTCCCGTTTTCCTGAAAGCGGGCGCCCCCATCGTGCGGTGAGGGGTTCCAGCCGTGGCCGGGACCCCACAGCGCATCACACGTTGCTCCGTCCCGCATCCGGTGGTGGCATTGCCGCGAAACCCGGCCGGGCCGACCCTTGATGGGCCACCTATGAACCAGCCGACCGCTAACGACAACACACCCAGCCGAAGCTTCGAAACAGACGCCCCCAGGGCCGACCTCGTGACGGGCCCAAAACGGGTCAACAAGAAACTGTGGGGAGGCATGGCGGGCGCCGCCGTCGTTGCCACACTCAGCATCGCTGCTCTGATAGGACCAGCGGCAACCGCGCCCGGGGCACCTTCGGCCGCAGGAGCAATCACGACGGCGGACGCACCGGATGGGCAGGGCACCGCACCTGTGGTGGCGGCACCCGCGGAGACGCCCTCCGCGGTCCCGGCCGTCCCCGCTGCGGCTGACCCCGTTTCCATTCCAGCGGAAGCCGCCGCCCCGGCGGAAGCGCCGGCCCCGGCGGCTGCGGCACCACCACCGGCCACCGGCCACCGACACCAACGTCTATACCGTGGTCCCGGGAGACACCGTAGGCGGGATCGCGGCCCGTCACGGCGTGGACATGAACGCCATGCTCGCGGCCAACGGACTCGGTGCTTACAGCTTGATCGTCCCGGGGCAGACCCTGAAACTGACCGGTCCCGCCGTCGTGGTTTCAGCACCCGCCCCCGCACCCGCCCAGGCCGCCGCCCCGGCGCAAGCTGCACCGGCACCGGCCCCGGCTGCGGTTCCCGCGGCCGGGGCCCTGGTTCCTGCCGCACCGGCGGTCCGGACCATCTATGTGGCAGGTGCCGGTGGACAGTCCATGGTTGACGCCTGCATCGGGCCCATCCATTACACGCCAAATGACGGGTATTCACTCTTCATCACGGAGCACGATTTCTGCGGCGGCTGGGCGCGTTTCTCCGGAATCGGCGTCGGTGAAACGGTCAGCATTCCCGGCTACGGCACCTTCAAGGTGACAGCCAGGGGCCAGGTGCCCAACCCGGGCACCACAAACGACGTCATCCGGGTGTTCGGCGGCTTCCCGCGGGCCATCCTGCAGACATGCATCCCCGGCACCAACCAGATGCTGCTGATCGCCCTGAACTGAGCAGAAACTTGTTCGCGGTTCCGAACCTGCAAGGCAGGGAGCCGCGAACAAGGCTATAGGGAATTGATTAGTGCGGCGTGTCTGCTAGGCCGACATGTGATGGCGTTCGGAGATGTGCTCCACCAGGGCGCCCACCCGGTCTTCGGTGTAGTTGCGGGCGATGTCGCCCTGGCTGATGATGCCGACCAGTTTGTGGTCGGCAATCACCGGGAGCCGCCGGACCTGGTGGGTCTCCATCATCTCGATGGCAGCGTCAACGCTCGCATCAGCGTCCACCCAGTAGGGCTTGCCCGAGGCGAGTTCGCGGGCCATCATCTCGCGGGGGCTGCGGCCGGCGGCGACACATTTCAGCACGATGTCGCGGTCTGTGATCATGCCCTGCAGCTTGCCGTCATCGCCGCAGATCGGCAATGATCCGCAATCCAGGTCCAACATCATCCGTGCCGCATCTTCGAGCGTCTGCCCTTCCTTGATGCACCGGGCGTCCGTGGTCATGAATTCACGTACAGCACTCATTGGTCCTCCTTCATCGATTGTGTATCGACGCAGGGCACCGGGGCACATGCGCCGATGCTGCCAGACTACGCCCGGCCCGGAGGACCTGTCGACGGTGTTTTCAGCCGGCTTGGCCCGCGACTTTTCCCCTGCTGACGGTCCATTCCCCCGGTAACGCCGAGGGGAATAGACCGTCCCGCGGGGAAAGGCGGACGGGCCGGACCCACCGGTTTCCAGGCACAAAAAAGCCTCCGGAACCTGGTGGTTCCGGAGGCTTTTCCTTGGGTGGCAGATGAGGGATTCGAACCCCCGTAGGCGTTGCCAGCTGATTTACAGTCAGCCCCCTTTGGCCGCTCGGGTAATCTGCCGAACTTCAAAAGAAGATCACCCCCGGCTGCAGTCTGCAGAACGTCCGTTTCCGGGCCGTTCCGCTTCCACTAACCGCGGGCAAGACAACTTTACAGAACTTCTGCCGAAGAATCGAATCGAGCCGGTTCGCCATCGCAGCCGGCCCTGAAAGCCGCGCGGTTCCGCGGGAAAACCGGGTCACTCAGGCCTCGCCGAGAATGCGTCCTGCCAGCTTTGCCTCGAACTTCACTGCCTGCTCTTCCGTAATCTGGTTCAGCTGGACTGCCCGCCGCAGGTCCTCGCTGACGCCGTTCATCCGGGCGGAGGCATCCGGAACGGGGCTGAACATGATGTAACCTGCCAGGGCGGCCGCCGCGACGGAGGTTGCGGCGGTGGCAACCGCTCCGGCGGCGAGGGCGGTTGACCGGGTGACGTAACGGACGGCGTTGTTGTTCATTGCTTCCCTTTCGTGCTTCTTCCAACTCGTTCAACTCTCCCTCGCATGGCTTCGTTCCCGCCGGGCGTCCGCTATGAGGGAACTGTGAATCCGTCCGCGCCGGTCCGCAGTAGCGTCACAGCCGATCCGTATTAGGCTGGAATGCAGAGAATAACGCCCTCCGGAGCCATTGCGGGGGCACCCATCAGCACAAGGAGAGTCATGGCAGGCGAGTCAACGTTCGACGTCGTAAGCAAAGTGGACAAGCAGGAAGTGGCCAACGCCCTGCACCAGGCGCAGAAGGAACTCGTCCAGCGCTACGACTTCAAGGGTGTGGGCGCCGAGGTTGATTTCAGCGGCGAGAAGATCCTGATGAAGGCCAATTCCGAGGAACGGGTCATGGCTGTGCTGGACGTGCTGCAGTCCAAGCTGATCCGCCGCGGCATCTCACTGAAATCCCTGGACACCGGTGAACCCTACGCGTCCGGCAAGGAGTTCCGGCTGGAAGCCACCATCAAGGAAGGCATCGAGCAGGACCTGGCCAAGAAAATCAACAAGCTGATCCGGGATGAGGGGCCCAAGGGCGTCAAGTCCCAGATCCAGGGCGATGAGCTCCGCGTTTCTTCGAAGTCCCGTGACGACCTGCAGTCCGTGATGGCGCTGCTGAAGGACTTTGACGAGGCAGACCTGCAGTTCGTCAACTTCCGCAGCTAGCGGACGACGGCGGGCGGCCGCCTTGCCGGCTGCTGTCACCGCAGGGGGCGGCCAGCCATCCGCTCCAGCCGGTTGATGCGGTCGCTCATGGGCGGGTGGGTCGCGAACAGCTTGGTCATGGCGCCGCCGCGGAAGGGGTTGGCGATCATCAGGTGAGACGTATTGACCAGCCGCTGATCCTGCGGCAATGGCGCAATCCGAACACCCTGTTCGATCTTGCGCAGGGCTGAGGCGAGCGCCAGCGGATCGCCGGTGAGCTGCGAACCGTCCTCGTCGGCGTCGTACTCCCTGGTCCGGGAGATGGCCAGCTGGATCAGGGAGGCTGCGAAGGGCGCCAGGAGCGCCATGACGATCATGGCCAGCGGGTTGGCGTTCCGCCGGTCACCGCCGCCGAAGAACAGCAGCATCTGGCCCACTGAGGTGATCACGCCGGCCACCGCGGCTGCCACCGAGGACGTCAGGATGTCCCGGTTATAGACGTGCATCAGTTCGTGCCCCAGTACCCCGCGCAGCTCCCGGGCGTCCAGCAGCTGCAGGATCCCTTCGGTGCAGCAGACGGCCGCGTTCCGGGGGTTCCGGCCCGTGGCGAAGGCGTTCGGGTTCATGGTGGGTGAGAGGTAGATGCGCGGCATCGGCTGGTTGGCCCGGGCAGAAAGTTCGCGCACAATCTGGTACAGCTGGGGCGCCTGGGCTTCGGTCACGGGGTAGGCCTGCATGGAGCGGATGGCGATCTTGTCGCTGTTCCAGTAGCCGTAAGCTGTGGTGCCCACCCCCACCAGGGCCATGATCCAGATGGGTGCCGCGCTGCGGGTGTTCAGCCCGATCAGGCCGCCCAGCCCCAGAAGCACGGCCCAGAGCACTCCGAAGAGCGCCGCAGTCTTCAGTCCGTTGTAATGCCTGTGCATGTCCCCGCTCCTCGATCTCGCCCCAACACAGCCGCCCCGACAACGCCGGCACTCAGGCCACACTGGTGAGGCAGGACCCTACGGCACCGGACTATGGGCATCGTACTTTCGAAAGCCCGGCTGAAGCTGAGAGACCAGCCAGGCCACCAGAGCGCACAACGCCCCGCCCAGAAGCAGGACCCAGCCCTCACTTAAAATCTTAGTCCCGCCGCCCGCCAGCAGGTCGCCCACCCGGGGACCGCCGGCCACCACCACAATGAAGACGCCCTGGAGCCGTCCCCGCAGGTGGTCAGGTGCGGCCGCCTGCAGGATCGTGTTGCGGAATACCGCACTGATGGAGTCGGCGATCCCGGCCAGGGCACAGCACACCGCCGCGGGGACCAGCCACAAGGTCGCGCCGCCGTCGGGCGCCCGTCCCGCCAGGAGCACCACCAGACCGAAGCCGGCAATGGACGCACCCCAACCCATCACGGACCACACCACTGCGCTCCCCTGCCACCGCACCCGCCCCAGGGGTCCGGAAAAGAGCCCGGCGAGGAAGGCGCCCACGGCGGTGGATGCGAGCAGGATGCCCACCGTTGATTCGCCGCCCCCGATCATCAGGGCACCGATGGCCGGCATCAACGCCCTGGGCTGGGAAAGGATCATGGCCACGAGGTCGATGATGAAGGTCATCCGCAGGTTGGGCCGCGTACCCAGGAAGCGGAAGCCTTCAATGACGGACCGGATCCCGGCCCTGCCGGCATTCCCCGAGGGTGGAATCGACGGCAGCCGGAACACCGCCCATAGGACAAACACAAAGCACATGAGGTCGATGGTGTACGTCCAAGCGAAGCCCACCCATGCCACCAGGACACCGGCCAGCAGAGGGCCTACGGTCATGGCCAGCCCGAAGGTGATCATGTTGAGCGCGTTGGCTGCGGGCAGCAGTTCCTTGCGGAGGAGTGTGGGAATGATGGCGCTGCGCGCAGGCTGATTAATGGCCTGGGCGCCGCTTTGGAGGGCCACCAGGAGGTAGAGGATCCAGACGTTTCCCAGGTGCAGCCAGGACTGGAGCGCAATCAGGCCGGTAGTCAGCCAAAGGACTGAGCTGGCCAGCAGCACCACCGTGCGGCGGTTGTGGGCATCGGCGATGGAACCGCCCAGCAGGCCGCCGAACACCAGCGGCACCAGCGCGAAAACACTGAGGAGGCCTACGTAGAAGCTGTCCTGCGTGAGCCGGTAGACCTCGAGGCTGACGGCCACGAGGGTGAGCTGACTGCCCACGGCGGCCACGGCAGAGCCAAGCCAGAGGCGGCGGAACGCCGGGCTCTCCCGCAGCGGCGTGATGTCTGCCAGTAATTTCCCCACCCCGCAACCCTAATGGGACCGGCCGCGCACCGTGCGGGCCGGGCGGCTGGAAGTCCATGCCCTGGGCCGCTCGGCCGGCGAGTCCGTGAACGCGCTCCAGGAGTTCCTTAACTTTGCCCGATGTTAACCCGCACTTATTATGACGAGATCATAATAAGTGGCATACTGAAGGCATGACGGAACACTTTGAGGGCCATGAAGCATGGGCTGCCGCCCTGCGGTCCCACGGCCGCCGGGTGACCAGGCAGCGGCTGGCCGTGCTTGCCGCCGTCGAACACCACCCGCATTCACCGGCGGAGAGCATCCTCGCTGCCGCCCGGGCCGAGCTCCCGGAACTCACTGCGCAGTCCGTTTACGTGGTCCTGGGCGACCTCACGGACCTGCACATGCTGCGCCGGTTCGAGCCGCCGCACTCCCCGGCCCTGTACGAGACCCGCGTAGGCGACAACCACCACCACGCCATCTGCATCAGCTGCGGCCGCGTGGAAGACGTGGAATGCGCCGTCGGGCACGCACCCTGCCTGACGCCGCACTGGGATGAGAATGCCAAGCCCATGACCATCCAGATTGCCGATGTCATGTACCAGGGCATCTGCCAGGACTGCCAGCAGTCCCAACAACTTCCTTCTGAACGTAACCAAGTAATAGAGAAATAGGAGAACAATGACTGCCATTTCAACCACCCAGTCAGGTGCCCCCGTCACGTCCGACGCGCACTCCCAGTCAGTTGGTGCCGACGGTGCCATCATCCTGACTGACCACTACCTGATCGAAAAGCTCGCCCAGTTCAACCGCGAGCGCGTGCCGGAGCGCGTTGTGCACGCCAAGGGCGGCGGTGCTTTCGGTACCTTCAAGACCACCTCGGACGTTTCCAAGTACACCAAGGCTGCGTTCCTGCAGCCGGGTGTTGAGACGGACATGCTGATCCGCTTCTCCTCAGTGGCCGGCGAGAGCGGCTCCCCCGACACCTGGCGCGATCCCCGCGGCTTCGCCGTCAAGTTCTACACCACCGAGGGCAACTACGACCTCGTGGGCAACAACACCCCTGTCTTCTTCATCCGCGACGGCATCAAGTTCCCGGACTTCATCCACTCCCAGAAGCGCCTCCCGGGCACCCACCTGCGTGACGCCGACATGCAGTGGGACTTCTGGACCCTGTCCCCCGAGTCCGCGCACCAGGTCACCTGGCTCATGGGCGACCGCGGCCTGCCGGCTTCCTGGCGTGAAATGCAGGGCTACGGCTCGCACACCTACCAGTGGATCAACGCCGAAGGCGAGCGCTTCTGGGTCAAGTACCACTTCAAGTCCAACCAGGGCGTCAAGGCCATGACCGGCGATCAGGCCGAGGAACTGGCCGGCTCGGACGCGGACTTCTATATCCGCGACCTGCAGGAAAACATCGCCGCCGGCAACTTCCCGTCCTGGGAACTGCACGTCCAGGTCATGCCCTACGAGGATGCCAAGACGTACCGCTTCAACCCGTTCGACCTCACCAAGGTGTGGCCGCACTCTGACTACCCGCTGATCCACGTGGGCACCATGGAGCTGAACAAGAACCCGGAGAACTACTTCGCGCAGATCGAGCAGGCCACCTTCGCGCCCTCGAACTTCGTGCCGGGCATCGCAGCCTCGCCGGACAAGATGCTGCAGGCCCGCATCTTCTCCTACGCAGACGCACACCGTTACCGCGTGGGCACCAACCACGCCCAGCTCCCCGTGAACCTGCCCAAGAGCCAGGTCAACAACTACAGCCAGGACGGCCAGGGACGCTTCAGCTTCAACGCCCCCTCTGTTCCGGTGTACGCGCCGAACTCCGTAGGCGGCCCCGCCGCTGTTGAGCCGGCTTCCCCGGCAGGTGGCTGGGAGAACGACGGCGAGCTGACGCTTTCCGCACACTCGCTCCGTGCCGAAGACGGCGACTTCGGTCAGGCCGGCACGCTGTACCGCGAAGTGTTCGACGACGGCGCCAAGGCCCGCCTGCTGGACACCATCACCGGCGCCGTGGGCGGCGTGAAGACCGCCGACATCAAGGAACGCGCCATCCAGTACTGGACGAACGTTGACGCCGACCTCGGCGCGAAGCTGCGCGCCAACCTGGGTGCCGGCGCCGTTGACTCCGACGCTGAGGCTGCCAACAAGATCGGCTAGTTCGGTCTTTCCGCAGAACCGAAACACCCCGCCACGGATTGTCCGTGGCGGGGTGTTTTTGTTGTGCGCAGGGGGCTACGCCACGTCGGTCCGGCTGGCGGAGGCCTGGGTCGGGGCCGCCGAAACCTCGCCCGCTGCCGCCGGGCGGTGGCCTTTCTTGGCCAGCTGGATCTGCTCGTAGACGTGGTGGCGGAGCTCGGTGAAGCGCGGCAGGGACCGGGTCTCCAACTGGTCGCGGTCCACCGGAAGGTCGATGAGGATATCCTCCTGGACCACCGTGGGCGAGGAAGACAGGATGATGACGCGCTCGCCAAGGTAGACGGATTCGTCGATATCGTGGGTCACGAACAGGATCGTGATTCCGAGCTTCTTCCACACCATGCGGATCAGGTCCTCCAAATCCGCGCGGGTCTGTGCGTCCACGGCGGCGAAGGGCTCGTCCATCAGCAGCACCTCCGGCTGATACGCGATGGCCCGGGCGATGGCCACGCGCTGCTGCATGCCGCCGGAAAGCTGCCACGGGTAGGAGCGCGGAACGTGGGCCAGGCCCACCGCCTCAAGGGCCTCGTCCACCAGCTTGTCCCGTTCGGCCTTGGGCACACCCTGGTTCTTCAGCGGCAGTTCCACGTTTTCACGGACGCGCATCCATGGGAAAAGGGAGCGGCCGTATTCCTGGAAGACAACGGCCATCTTCTTCGGCGGACCCGAGACGCGTTTGCCGTCCAAAAGCACCTCGCCCTCGGTGGGCGCCATCAGCCCGGAAATGCACTTCAGGAGGGTGGTCTTGCCGGAGCCGGAAGGACCCACGAGGCAGGCCAGTTCGCCGGCGCGCAGGTCAAAGGTCAGGTTGCGCACCGCCTCAATGTCGCCGCCGTCGGTCTGGTACACCTTCTTCAGGCCGCGCACGGAGAGCATCGCGTCCGGCAGAGTCTTCCCGGCTGGCTGTGTCTTCCCGGCTGGTGCCGGGGTTGCCTCAGGCTGCATTTTCTACCTCTTTCTGGCCGTGGTACCAGCGCAGGATGTTCCGCTCGGCCCACTGGAAGATGAACGACATGGCTACACCCAGCAGACCAAGCACCACAATGCCGGACCACATTTCCGGAATGGCAAAGGACCGCTGGAACTGGACGATGGTGAAGCCAAGCCCCGAGGACGAGGCGAACATTTCGGAGATGACCATCAGGATCAGCCCCAGGGACAGGGACTGGCGCACGCCGGCCATGATCTGCGGGCTGGCTGAAGGCAGCACCAGGTACCGGACGCGGGCCCAGCCGTCGATCCCGTAGGTGTGGGCCGAATCCGAGAGGACCCCGTCCACGGCCCGGACACCTTCGATGGTGTTCAACAGGACAGGCCACACACAGCCGGAAATGATCACCGCCACCTTCATGGAGTCCGTGATGCCCATCAGCAGGATCAGAACCGGAACCAGGACAGGTGGCGGGATCGCGCGGAAGAACTCCAGGGCGGGTTCCAGCAGCGCCCGGAGCCATCTGACGGAACCGATCAGGACGCCGCCGACGACGCCGATGATGATCGCCGCCACAACCCCCACCAGGAGCCGCCCAACGCTGGGCAGCACGTCGCTAAAGAAGCGGGGGCCGAACCAGACCTCGCCGAACTTGGCGACCAGGGTTGCAGGAGTGGGGACGAAGAAGTTCACCGTGCCGAGGGTGGAGGCCCACCAGAGCAGGACCAGCAGGACCGGCAGCGCCAGGACGTAGCCGAGGGTTTTCAGACTTTTCACACGATCACCTCGGAGCGGACGGAGGAGTGCCAGGACAGGGTTTTCTTCTCGATGAACCGCATCACCGCGTTGATCAGCACGCCAATCAGGCCGGTGGCCAGTACCAAGGCGTACATGCCCGAGATGGCGCCGCCGGACTGGGCGAGCGCGATTTCCCGGCCGAGACCGGGAGAGCCGATCACCAGTTCTGCGGTGATGGCCAGGACGAGTGCCACCGTGGCGGCCAGACGGACGCCTGTCATCAGGTAGGGCAGGGCTGTGGGGAAAACGACGTAGCGGATCCTCGCCATCCGGCCCAGCCCATAGGTCTTTGCGGTGTTGTTGGCCACCATGTCGATGTCTGCCACGCCGTAAAGGACCTGGATCAGGACCTGCCAGAAGGCGGCATAGGTAATCAGCATCAGGGATGATTCGATCTTCACGCCGAAGAGCAGCACCGCCAGCGGAATCAGGGCCACCGATGGGATGGGCCGCAGGAATTCCACGGTGGAGTTCGTGGCTTTCCGGAGGAAGTCGCTGGAGCCGATGACGAAGCCCAGCAGCACGGCCAGGGTGACGGCGATGACCAGGCCCAGGAACCAGGCCATCATGGTCTCACCAACCGAGATCCAGAAGGCTGTCAGGCCGAAGTCGCGCACCAGGGCGAGGATAACTTCGCTGGCGGGCGGGAGGAAGCGTTCATTGATGATGCCCAGCCGCGGAATGAGCTCCCACGTGCCAAGGAATCCGATGATCCCCGCCAGGCCAAGCAGCTGTTTTACCGGCATCTTGCGGCCCGGCCGGCGGTCCCGTCCCGCAGTGGAGACGGGACCGCCGGAGGTGACAGCGTCTGCACTCACGGGAGAAGGTCGCCTGCGTTCGGAGCCTTGCTCAGCGTGCCGTACTTGGCGGCGGCGTCGCCGAGGGTCTTGAAGGCGTCCTTGTTGAATTCCACGCGATAGCGCGGCAGGATCATCTTGGCGCGGGTGGCTTCATCGATCTTGGTGTATGTTCCCACGATGTCCCGGACTTCCTGGGGATGGCCCTGGGCGTACTCTAGTGACTTGTTCATGGCACGGGTGAACTTTCCCGTGAGGTCGGCCTTGCCCTTGACGGTGTCAGCCTTCGTGAAGTAGCCGGCGATATCCAGTTCCGGGCTCATCTCGACAAAGTTCGAGGAGACGATGGTGCCCCCCTCGGCCACCGCCTTGGAGAGGAACGGTTCCAGGATCCAGGCTGCGTCCACCTGCTTGTTGGTCAAGGCGGCCGGGGCGTCCGGGAAGGCCACCTCAACAAACTTCACGCTGTTCGGGTCACCGCCGCCCTTTTCGATAACCGATTTGATGGTGGTATCGCCGATGTTGGAGAGGTTGTTCACCGAAACGGTTTTGCCGGCCAGGTCCTTGGCGGCCGTGATGGGGGACCCGGCGGGAACCACCACACCACCAATGTCCTTGCCCTTTTCACCGGTAGTGGACGCGCCGTTGGCCACGAACTTCAGGTCAAGGCCCTTGTCCTTGGCCACCAGGACGGAGATCAGGTTCGAAAACGCAAAGTCGAAGCTCCCGCTGACCACGCCGGGGACGATTGCCGCTCCGCCGGAGGCCGTCTGGATATCCAGCTGGATGCCCTCGTCCTTAAAGAACCCCTGTTTGTCGCCGAGGAAGATCGGTGCGCAGTCCACAATGGGGATGACTCCGACGCTGACCTTGGTCAAACTCGCATTCCCGGCTCCGGCGGAGGATGCTCCACCGCCTGTGGAACTCGGTGAGCCCGACCCGCAGGCGGACAGGCCCAGGACGGATGCTGCGGCGAGTACAGCGATGACGCTACGACGTTTCATGTTCACTCCTTTGTGAGGGGCATTGGGTGCTCAAACGCCCCAAACCAACTCTGTTCGCAGTCCGAACAGACGTTCAAGGAAAGTCTCTGCTACCGGACGTTGAAGGGTCAACCAGATCGGCCCATTGTTACCCTCATGATACGTAAGCGACCGTATGGTGGACAGGGTCCCTGACCTTCGCAGGTTTATGAAGGAAATCGAGGCTTTCCACATAGCCTGTGTAACCTATGGCTGGCGGCCGGTCCCCCTGCCTAGGATCACTGCATGAGCACATTTGAAGGCATTCCCGCCGGGGCATTCGAGTTCTACGCCGAGCTTGAGGACAACAACAATCGGGAGTGGTGGCTGGAGCATAAGGACAGCTATGCGAGCCTGGTCCGGGAACCCCTCATGGCGCTGCTGGCTGAACTGGAACCACGGTTCGGTCCGGCGAAGATCTTCCGGCCGAACCGGGATGTCAGGTTCTCCCAGGACAAGTCGCCCTACAAAACCGCCCAGGGCGCCTTTGCCTCTGCCCAGGAAGGTGTGGGTTATTACCTTCAGGTCAGCGCTGACGGGCTGCTGGTGGGAGGCGGCTATCATTCCCACACCCCGGCCCAGCTGGCAAGGTTCCGGAATTCGGTTGACGCCTCGGGCACCGGTGAATCGCTGCGGCACATCGTGGACGGCATCGCCGCGGCCGGTTTTGCCGTGGGAGGCGAGAAGCTGAAGACCGTGCCGCGCGGTTATGACCGGGCGCATCCCCGGGCAGAACTGCTTAAGCACAAATCGCTTTCGGCCGGCACCGACCTCGGCCAGCCGGAGTGGGTCTCGTCGCCGGCGGCTGCTCAGGAGATCGCCAGCCTCTGGGAACAGCTCCGGCCCCTCGTTGACTGGGTGGGCAGGCACGCTGCGCCGTGACCCGGGCAAGCGCACCAGTCGGCCAGAGACCGGCAGCGTAATCAGTGCCGGCCCAGACGGAAGAGGCACCCGATCCCCTGAGGGACCGGGTGCCTCTAATCCCGGGAGATTCCGGCGGAACTGCCGGGAACAGCCTTCGTGCGGGCGGCCGAAGCGGCTACACGCGGGACGCAAGTTCCTTTTCGGGGGCGCCGTCGACTGCGGACTTAGCCTCGGCAAACTTCTCGTTCAGGCGCGAGTGCTTCTGGCCGTACGCGAAGTAGATGATGAGGCCGATTACCAGCCAGCCGGCGAAGAAGATCCAGGTTTCCACGGCCAGGTTCGTCATCAGGTACAGGCACAGCAGGGCGGACACAATGGGCAGGACCTTGCCGAACGGAACGCGGAAGGACGGTTTCAGGTCCGGGCGCTTTTTACGCAGCACCAGGATGCCAAGGCTGACCATCACGAACGCGGACAGCGTACCGATGTTGATCATTTCTTCCAGCAGGTCCACGTTGGTCAGGCCCGCGACAAGTGCCACTGCCGCACCGCAGATGATCTGGAGGCGCACCGGCGTCGAACGCTTGTCACTGGTCTTGGACAGGCTCCGGGGCAGCAGTCCGTCGCGGCTCATGGCCAGCACCACGCGGGACAGCCCCATCAGGAGCACCATGATGACGGTGGTGAGGCCGATCAGGGAGCCGAAGGCGATGACCTTGGCGGCGGTGGTGTTGCCGACAGCTTCGAAGGCGGTGGTGAGGGTGGGGTTCTTGGCCGCGGCGAGTTCCGTGTAGGACACCATGCCGGTCAGCGCGAGGGACACCAGGATGTAAAGCAGGGTGACGACGGCGAGGCCGCCGAAGATGCCGCGGGGCAGCGTCTTCTGGGGGTTCTTGACTTCCTCCGCGGAGGTGGCCACCACGTCAAAGCCGATGAAGGCGAAGAACACCAGGGCAGCGCCGGCGAAGATGCCCAGCGTGCCGTACTGCGCCGGCGCGGCGCCGGTGAGGAATCCGAAGAAGGACTGCTTGAGGACGTCCGCGCTGCCGCCGGCCGTGGGCTCAGCTGCCGGGACGAACGGGCTGTAGTTCTCGACCTTCACATAGGTGAAGCCCACAACGATCACAAAGAGCACCACGGCGATCTTGATCAGGGTGAAAACGTTGCCTACGCGGGCGGAGAGTTTGGTGCCCAGCACCAGCAGGACCGTGAAGATGGCAACGATCAGGAAGGCGCCCCAGTAGAGGTCCACGCCGCCGACCGAGAGGGCGGGCGGGACGTCGGCGCCCATGAGCGCGAAGACCTTGCTGAGGTAGATGCCCCAGTATTTGGCGATGACGGCTGCCGCGGTGAAGAGTTCCAGGATCAGGTTCCATCCGATGATCCAGGCCAGCACTTCCCCCATGGTGGCGTAGGTGAACACATAGGCGGACCCGGCAACGGGAATGGCGGTAGCAAACTCCGCGTAGCACATGATGGCCAGGGCACAGGTCACGGCGGCGATGGCGAAGGAGACAGTCACGGCCGGGCCGGAGAAGTTGGCAGCGGCCTTGGCGCCAACTGAGAAAATGCCGGCGCCGACGGCAACGGCAACGCCCATGATCATCAGGTCCCAGGTGCTGAGCGACCGCTTGAGCTTGCGTCCGGGTTCGTCGGCGTCGGCGATCGACTGCTCGATGGATTTGGTCCGGAGAAGGTTCATAAGTGGTTCCACAATCTTGAATAGTGTAGGAAACAGACTTATTGACTTTACCGTCCGCCCATTGGACGGTCACAATTGTTCCGCATCGTGAGACAGCTCAGACGCCGAAGATAATGCAGGAAAGCCCTCAAGAGCCTCCTTTTCGAGGCCCTCAAGGGCTTTCCTGTCGAACCGGTTCAGACGGGCCAGTCCATCAGCGTGGACCGGATCAGGAACCGTTTGCCTTCGGGAGATTCGACCGAGAAGCCGCTCCCCCGGCCTGCCACCACGTCCACCGTCAGATGCGTATGGCTCCAGTATTCGAACTGCTCCCGGGACATCCAGAACTCCAGCGGCTCCGGCTTGAGCCCGTCCGAGATATCGAACAGTCCCAGCAGCACGTCCGAATCCCCCGTGATGAACTCACCCGCGGGGAAGCACATCGGCGAGGAGCCGTCGCAGCAGCCGCCGGACTGGTGGAACATCAGCGGCCCGTGCTGGCGCCAGAGCTTCTGCAGCAGTTCCACCGCCTCCGGGGTGAGCGCCACCCGGGAGAAATTTTCCCCGGGCAGCGTCACCGCGGCGTCGAGCCGTTGGTTGGGCATCAGAACCTCAGCACCACGCGGCCATCGATCTTGGCGTGCTTCATCTCGTCAAGGACTGCGTTGATTTCCCCGAGCTCCCGCACGGACACGGTGGGGTGAATTTTGCCCTGCGCGTAGAAGTCCAGCGCTTCCTCCAGGTCCTGCCGCGTGCCCACGATCGAACCGCGGACGGTCAGGCCCTTGAGCACAATCTCGAAAATGGGCGCCGGGAAATCGCCCGGCGGCAGGCCGTTGAACACAATCGTCCCGCCCCGGCGTGCCATGCCGATCGCCTGTCCGAAAGCGGACGGGTGCACTGCGGTGACAAGGACTCCATGGCAACCTCCGGTTTCGCGCTGAATGACTTCCACAGGATCCTCGTGCAGGGCGTTGACCGTCAGTTCGGCACCATGGGCCTTGGCGAGGGCGAGTTTGTCGTCCGCGATGTCCACCGCGGCCACCCGCAGCCCCATGGCCACGGCATACTGGACGGCGATGTGGCCCAGGCCGCCGATGCCGGAAATGGTGACCCACTGCCCGGGCCTGGCCTCGGTCATTTTGAGCCCCTTGTAGACGGTGACGCCGGCACAGAGCACCGGCGCCACCTCGACGGGGTCGGATCCCGCCGGTATGCGCGCCGCGAAGCGCGAGTCCACCAGCATGTACTCGCCGAAGGAGCCGTCCACGCTGTAGCCGGCGTTCTTCTGCGCCTCACACAGCGTTTCCCAACCGGTACGGCAGTACTGGCAGTCCCCGCAGGCGGACCACAGCCACGCGTTTCCCACCAGGTCCCCGACGGCGAGGTCGGTGACCCCCTCGCCGAGGGCCACCACTTCACCCACGCCCTCGTGGCCCGGAATGAACGGCGGGGTCGGCTTGACCGGCCAGTCGCCCTCCGCCGCGTGGAGGTCAGTGTGGCAGACGC
This sequence comes from Pseudarthrobacter naphthalenicus, assembly GCF_029076445.1. Classification (GTDB taxonomy): domain Bacteria; phylum Actinomycetota; class Actinomycetes; order Actinomycetales; family Micrococcaceae; genus Arthrobacter; species Arthrobacter naphthalenicus. The sequence goes on along the minus strand of NZ_JARESG010000001.1, from coordinate 56,776 downwards.
CGGTGGTGAGAACCTTGACCAGGGCTTCCCCCGGACCCGGAGCGGGAAGCGTGACGTCCTTGATCTGGAGGTCCCTGCCGAATTCGGTTACTACTGCAGCTTGCATTGTCGTCGTCATTGGCGAAATCCTTAGCGTTTGAGTGCAGGTGATGAGGGTGGGCGGGCGGCCCTGGGGCCACCCGCCCGGACGGGCTTAGAAGAAGCCCAGCTTGTTTTCGTTGTAGCTGACCAGCAGGTTCTTGGTCTGCTGGTAGTGGTCCAGCATCATGGAGTGGTTTTCACGCCCGATGCCTGAGGACTTGTAGCCGCCGAACGCGGCACCCGCCGGGTAGGCGTGGTAGTTGTTGACCCACACACGGCCTGCCTGGATTTCGCGGCCTGCCCGGTAGGCAACGTTGCCGTTGCGGGACCAGACGCCGGCGCCGAGGCCGTAGAGGGTGTCATTGGCGATGCCCATGGCGTCGTCGTAGTCACTGAATTTCGTCACCGAAACCACGGGCCCGAAGATCTCCTCCTGGAAGATCCGCATCTTGTTGTGGCCCTCGAAGACGGTGGGCTGGACGTAGTAGCCGCCGGCCAGGTCGCCTTCGAGCTGGGCACGCTCCCCGCCGATCAGCACCTTGGCGCCTTCCTGCTTGCCGATGTCGATGTAGGAGAGGATCTTTTCGAGCTGGTCGTTGGAGGCCTGGGCGCCCACCTGGGTTTCGGTGTCCAGCGGGTTGCCCTGGATCATCTTTCCCACCCGGGCAATGGCGTCCTCCATAAAGGAGTCGTAGATGTCTTCCTGGATCAGGGCGCGGGACGGGCAGGTGCAGACTTCGCCCTGGTTGAAGGCGAAGAGCGCGAAGCCCTCCTGCGCCTTGTCGTAGAACGCGTCGCCCGTGTCCGCGGCAACATCGTTGAAGAAGATGTTGGGGCTCTTGCCGCCGAGTTCCAGCGTGACCGGGATGAGGTTCTGGCTGGCGTACTGGCTGATCAGCCGGCCGGTGGTGGTTTCGCCGGTGAAGGCGATCTTGCGGATCCGGGGGCTGGAGGCCAGCGGCTTGCCCGCTTCGACGCCGAAGCCGTTGACCACGTTCAGCACACCGGCGGGCAGGAGGTCACCGATGAGTTCCATCAGGACGAGGATGGAGGATGGCGTCTGCTCGGCCGGCTTGAGGACCACGGCGTTGCCTGCCGCGAGGGCGGGGGCCAGCTTCCAGACGGCCATTAGGATGGGGAAGTTCCACGGGATGATCTGGCCCACGACGCCGAGCGGTTCGTGGTAGTGGTAGGCGGTGGTGTCGTCGTCGAGCTGGGACAGCCGGCCTTCCTGGGCACGGACGGCCGAGGCGAAGTAGCGGAAGTGGTCGGCGGCGAGCGGGATGTCTGCGTTAAGGGTTTCTCGAATCGGCTTGCCGTTGTCCCAGGACTCGGCGACGGCCAGCATTTCCAGGTTCTCGTCGATCCGGTCCGCGATTTTGTTCAGGACCGCGGCCCGCTCGGCAACGGAGGTTTTGCCCCAGGAGGGTGCCGCCTTGTGTGCCGCGTCCAGCGCGAGTTCGATGTCCTCAGCGGTTCCGCGGGCCACTTCGCAGAAGACCCTGCCGGTGACCGGAGTGATGTTCTCGAAGTACTGGCCCTTGACGGGGGCAACCCACTCGCCGCCGATCCAGTTCTCATAGCGGTCCTTGAACGTGACCTTCGAACCCTCGGTACCGGGCTGTGCGTAAACAGTCATTGCTAGCTCCTTTGCTGTGCATGAGGCGGTGCCTTGAGGCCGGCGGCCGCCGTTGGACCCAGCGTAGGAGTGTGCAGGTTGCAGTCAGGTTGCAACCGTGTGAGTCAGCTCACAGGGAAGGTTGCAGGGCGCCTTAGGCGCTCAGTTCTGCTTCCAGCCGTTCAAGATCGGCGACGACGGCGGCCCGCTTGGGTGAGCGCGCCGGCAGCAGCTTCAGCGCCGCCGTCCGGACGTCGACGTCGTCCCTTGCCTCCGGAAGCGCCGCGTACTTGAGCAGGGTCTCGGCGCTGCCGTCGGTGAGCACCGCTTCGCGCATGAGCGAGGATACCCGGTGGCGCAGGTCAACAATGCCGGGCGCTTCGGAGCGCGGCAGGACGGCGCCGCGGTAGATTTCCAGCGCGATCCGGTGGGCCCCGCGCTGCAGGCAGTTCAACACCTGTCCGCTGTCCGGGACCAGGTCCATACTGAGCTTGTAGGGCCGGGATTCGGGGACGGCGGCGGGGTTGAGCTGCTGCAGGATTTTACGCAGCCGCACCATTTCGGCACGGAGCGTCATGGTGGATCCGTCGCCCGGATAGAGCAGGACACACAGCTCCTCGGCGTTCAGGCCTTCCGGGTGGGTGCTGAGGAGCGTGAGGATTTCGCTATGCCGGGCTGACAGCGCCACCGTTTTTCCTTCGATGCTGAGCAGCGCCTGGTCACGGCCCAGAAGCTGCAGGCTGTTGCGGTAAAGGCTGCCTTCCTTCAGACCGGCGCCCGCTCCCCCGGCCCGCGCCGCACCCGGGCCCGCCGCCCGTGACCCTGCCGCCGACGCCGAGCTCCGTCGTCGGGCCGGCCGGCTGGCAAGGGTTGCGGCCAGCTGCAGCCGCTCCACCCGGAGCTGCGCCTGTGCCGCGGCCACCGTGGCTTCCACGAGCGACAACGTATGGGGCGCCACCGCGCTGGCCTTGCCCGTGATGTCCACAACGCCCAGCAGCGCGCCGGAATCCGGATCATGGAACGGGACGGCGGTACAGCTCCACTCGTGCACGGACCGCTGGTAGTGCTCCGCGCCGGAAATCTGAATGCCGCGGCCCAGTGCGAGGGCAGTTCCGGGGGCGCTGGTGCCCACAGTGGCCTCCGACCAGTCGGCCCCCGGAACGAACATCATGCCTTCGGCACGCCGCTGCAGCGCCGGATCACCTTCCACCCAGAGCAGCCGCCCCACCTCATCCCCGACGGCCACGAGCAGTCCGCTGTCGTGGCTGGGCAGCACGAGGAGCTTATGGATCACGGGCATAATGCTGGCCAGCGGGTGCTGACGCCGGTAATCCTCGAGCTCGTCGGTGTCCAGGGCGAGGGGCGCTTCAGGGTTGTCAGGGTTGGCTTTCAACTGTGCGGATCGCTGCCAGGATTCCTCCACCAGGCTCCGCAATCCGGTGACCACCAGGTTTTCGGCCACGCCGGCGTCCAGCGGGCCCGAACCGGTCAGCCACTCATGGCCTGCCAGGGCATGCCTCTGGGCCTGCTCCATGGTCTCCGCGCCAGACGCTGACGGGTGAAGGGGATTCATCTTTGAACTCCTGCCGGGCACGGCCGCTTCCAGGGGCTGCCGGCACCGGGCCGGCAGGTGCTCCAGTCTAGTGGGGTACCGGCTGTTTGGAAACGCCGGTGTCAATGATCGCTTTGGGACCCCCGGTGCGGCCTTCGCCGCGGGAGCGCTCCGGGCGCCTAAGCGCGGGAGATGTTGATCATGTCCTCGCGCGGGACCACTTTGATGCGTTCACGGACGACGTCGGCAGTTCCGTCGCCGCCTACCCATTCGGCGCCGAGGGCTGCTTCGTGCGCATCCAGTTTGATCCAGCCCTCCCAGGTGGTGAACTCGATGCCGCGCTCGTGAAGGAGGTCGATGATGGCCTGCGGATCCGGGTTCCGGGCCGGGGGCAGCGAAAGCCGGTCCTCCAGCAGGAAGCCGATGGTCTCGAGGGCGTCGCCCTTGGTGTGGCCGATCAGTCCCACCGGGCCCCGTTTGATCCAGCCGGTGGCGTAGATTCCCGGGACCGGGTTGCCGTCAGCGTCCAGCACGCGGCCGCCCTCGTTGGGGACCACGCCGCGTTTGGCGTCGTATTCCAGTTCATCCAGCGGCGAGCCGTGGTAGCCGATGGCCCGGTACACGGCCTGGACCGGGTAGTCCACGAACTCGCCGGTGCCCTTCACGTTGCCGGTCCCGTCCAGCTCCATCCGCTCGAACTTGATGCCCGCCACGTGGCCGGACCCGCCGTCGTCGTATATCTCCACCGGGTTGTGCAGGAAGTGCAGGTGCAGGCGGCGGGAGGATGGTTCCTCCGCTTCGGCGTGCTCCTCCACCAGCCAGTTGGTGAGGGTGTTGACCATGGTTTTGATCTGGTTGTTGCTGCGGATGGCGTCATCGGAGGCTTCGTCGAACTCGAAGTCCTCCGGGTACAGCACGATGTCCACGTCCTTCATGTGGCTCAGTTCGCGCAGTTCCAGCGGGGTGAACTTAACCTGGGCGGGGCCGCGGCGGCCGAAGACATGGACATCCGTGACGGGCGAGTTTTTCAGGCCGGCGTACACGTTGTCCGGGATCTCCGTGGTGAGCAGTTCGTCGGCGTGCTTGACCAGCATCCGGGCCACGTCCAGGGCCACATTGCCGTTGCCGATCACGGCGATTTCCTTGGCATCCAGCGGCCACTCGCGGGGTACATCGGGGTGGCCGTCGTACCAGGAGACAAAGTCCGCCCCGCCAAAGGAGCCGGCCAGGTCGATGCCGGGGATGGGCAGGTCCGCGTCCTTGATGGCACCGGTGGAAAAGATCACGGCGTCATAGAAGGCCCGGAAGTCATGCAGGGTGAGGTCACGGCCATAGGTGACATTGCCGAGGAAGCGGATATCGCCGCGGTCCAGGACCTTGTGCAGGGCGTTCACGATGCCCTTGATGCGGGGATGGTCCGGTGCCACGCCGTAGCGGATCAGGCCGTACGGCGCCGGATAGGCCTCGAACAGGTCGATGCTGACCTCGAAGTCCCCGTCCTTGACGCCGTTGGACTTGGTCAGGATGTCCGCCGCATACACCCCGGCAGGTCCCGCACCCACAATGGCAACACGCAGTGGACGCTTGGGGGTGGTTTCGCCTGGGTGGGACACCGGGAGCCCTTCTGGAAGGAGGAGTTGCGCCGAAGGCGCGCGGTACAGCGCACCCTACGCACGAGCAGGTTGTGCACAGCGACGGTTGCGCACAGTGCCCCTATTCTAAATGTGCCTGGGCCCGGATGGTGCAAGGTTGGCCGCCGCTTCCGGGCCGCCGCCTAGCCGCTCCGTTGCAGCGGCACAACCTCACCCTCGCGGTACAGCAGCGCACGGAGCTCGGACTCGGCTGACTGCGGCCGGTGCGGATCGATGGTTTCACCCGCGGCATAGTGGTCCAGCAGCCGGGGATCAACATAGCTTTTGCGGGCAATCGACGGCGTGTTGCCCAACACCGCGGCCGCCTCCTCCATGGCCAGGCTGATGGCCCGTTTCCGCGCCGCCACCTTTTGCTGCGGCCCGCTGCGGGCCAGGCTGAGGGCGGCGGCGATGGTGCCGCGCAGTGTCCTGAAGTCCTTGGCGGTGAAGTCCTGGCCGGTGCGCTCCTTGACGTAGCTGTTGATCTCCGCGCTGGTCACCGGATGCCAGCTCCGCCCGTCCTTATATGCCAGCAGACGGGCGTTGCCGCCGCGGCGCTTCAGCGTCCGCACCAGGGCGGCAAGGTCGGCGTCGTGGATTTCCGATTCCCAGTCCTTCCCGCTCTTGGCGGGAAACTTCAGTTCCAGGCAGTCCTTGCGGACGTGGACGTGCGCGCACAGCAGGGTGGCCAGGCCGCGGCTGCCGTTCTCGTTGGTGTACCGTTCGGAGCCCACCCGGAGGGATCCGCTGTCCAGCATCCTGAACGCCGCCGCAAGGACGCGTTCCCGGCTGACGCCGTCGCTGCGCAGGTCCAGGGTGACCAGCCGGCGGGCGGAGGGCAGGGATTCGGCCAGCTGCAGCGCGCGGTCGAACTTCAGCCGGTCCTTCCGCTCCCGCCACGCCGGATGATAGATGTACTGCCGCCGCCCCACGGCGTCCACACCCGTCGCCTGGATGTGCCCGTTCTCGAACGGCGCGATCCAGACGTCCTTCCACGCCGGCGGGATCCCGATGCTTTCCAACCGGTCCCGGACCGGCCCGGGCGGCAGCGTGGAGCCGTCCAGGTCGCGGAAGCTGAAGCCCGTCCCCGCGGCCACCCGCCGGTAGCCGCGGCCGTTGGCGTTGCTGCGGCGGAGCCTCACGGGGTGGCATCCTGCCGGTTCGTCCATTCCATAAAGGCAAGCCTACTGATGAATTGGCGGAATACCCGCCGGGACCGTGATGTTATGGGAAACGTGCCTACTCCCCACGGTCCCACCCCAGCCGCCAAAGCCACCGCCGTCAAGCCTGCGGGGAAACAGGGTGCAGGGCCGCAGGGTGCAGGGCCGAAGGCCGTGGACAAAGAGACGACGGCGGGAATCCTGTTCGGCTTCGGCGCCTACGGGCTCTGGGGGCTGCTTCCGCTGTACTTCATTGCGCTCCTGCCCGCCGGACCGGTGGAGATCGTCGCCAACCGGGTGGTGTGGTCGCTGCTTTTCTGCGCCCTGCTGATCACCGTCACCCGGTCCTGGCCCACACTGGCCACCGCCTTCCGTGACCGCTCGGTTTTCGGCCCCCTGGCCATTGCCGGTGCCCTCATTGCCGTGAACTGGCTGACGTACACGTACGGCGTGACCACCGGGCAGGCTGTTGAAGCCTCGCTGGGCTACTTCATCAACCCCCTTGTCTCGGTCCTCCTGGGCGTCATTGTCCTCAAGGAGAAGCTGCGGCCCCTGCAGTGGGCCGCCGTCGGAATCGGTTTTGTTGCCGTGGCGGTGCTGACGGTGAGCTACGGCAAACTGCCGTGGATCGCCCTGACGCTTGCCTTCAGCTTCGGCCTGTACGGGTTCGTGAAGAACCGGGTTGGCCCCAAAGTGGATGCGGTGACAAGCCTCAGCGTCGAAACCATGGTGCTCGCACCCCTGGCCGGAGTCACCATGGTGGTCCTCGGCGCGACCGGCACGGCCACTCTGGCCACCCAGGGTCCCGGTCACTTCTGGCTCCTGGCGGCGTCCGGCGTGCTCACCGCCGTGCCGCTGCTGTTCTTCGGCGCCTCGGCCCGCCGGCTTCCGCTGACCACCATCGGGCTGCTGCAGTACGTGGCGCCCATGCTCCAGTTCGTGGTGGCGCTGGTGATCTTCCAGGAGGCCATGACCACCGACCGCTGGATCGGTTTCGGCGTGGTCTGGCTGGCCCTGCTGGTCCTGACCGTGGACATGCTTCGCACAGCGGGGAAGAACTCGACGGCGAGGAAGCGGGCAAGACTCAATGAAGCCTCATAACGTTGACCGGCCGCGCCCAGGCAAGGCCAACGCGGTGAACTGACGGTGCGGCGGTCAGCCGCCCAGAACCTGCCTCATCGCGTCGTACGCGGGCGTGGGCTGCCCGTCATGAAACAGGAAGTCGTGGCCCTGCCGCAGGTTGCCGTCGTGGTCGATGCTCCAGTCGTAACGGTCGTCCACGCCCCAGGTGGTGTAGGAGACGCAGGCACGCGAGCGCAGGCAGCCCGCCAGTACCGTGGCGTATTGCTGCGCCTGCGTGTCTGTCCCTTGGTCATCCGTGACGTCGTTCTCCGAGATGCGCACGCGGAGGCCGGCGGCATCGAAGGCGTCGAGCGTCTTGCTGAGGTCCCCCGCGGAGATGGCGTCCGTCCCGATGTCATAGACGTGTGCCTGGAGGCCGACACCGTAGAGGTGGCCGCCCTGGGCATTGGTGTCCGAGGCCAGCTTGCGCAGGGCGTCCTGGCGGCGACCCGGTACGTCGGCCCCGTTCTCGTTGATGAACTGCTTGACGGCCGGATCAGCGGCGTACACGGCTTTGGAGACCACCGCAGGGTACCCGGATCCGAAGACGCGGTACCAGATGTTCTGCTGGAAGCTGGTTCCTTGGTCCACATCGAACGGTTCGTTGACGACGTCCAGCGAGTCAAGCCGTCCCTTGAAGTGCGTCACCACGGTGGTGACGTAGTCGAGGAGGGCGGCGGCGCTGGACTTGCGCTCTGCGTCCGTGCCGCTGGGCAGTTCCCGCATCCAGCGCGGCATCGCCTCGGTGAACGCAATGGTATGTCCGTGCACGATCATGCCCTTGCTTTGCGCCATCGCGATGATCGCGTCCGCCTCCTCGAAGGTGTAAACGCCCTGCCTCGGGGAAAGGAACTGGGGTTTCATCGCGTTCTCCGGCGTGATGGAACCAAAGTTGCCCACCAGCACCCGCGCGTAGTCCTCGTCGCTGCTCAGGGGGCCCAGTGCCACGGCCGCGCCGATCCGCAAGTCCGGCCTGGTTTTGGCCGCCAGTGCCTGCAGGCCGTCCTCCGATTGCCAGACGTCGGCGGCTGCGGCCCCTGATGTGCGCAAGCCGGCGCTACGGGGCGCAGCCGCCGTCAGCGAGGTGACGTCGAAGCCTCCGGAGTCGCTCGAGAATCCGAGCCAAAGACGCCCCGAGGAGAACACCTTTCCGAGGGCAAGCGACGTGAGGGTCTCCCCGCCGCTGGCGACGGTCAGGGTGTCTCCGGACCGGTGCACGGTGAGCGGCGCTTCCGGGTTGTTCAGCGTCACCCGTTCGTCGTGCATGGGGACCGGCCGGGCCAGGTCTTTGTTCTGTGTGCCGTCGAAGACGGCGATGTCCAGTTCCTTGCCCTGGAGTGTGAGCCGCAGGCCCGCCGGTTCGACGCGGAACTCGTCCGCGATCACGGGCGGCTTGTCGTACAGCGCCCAGGACGCGTCAGCTGTCATATCGGCGAACGTCGCGCTCAGCGTGAAGTCCCCGCCGACCATCAGATGCGTGCCGGCCAGATTGAGGGGCGGGTCCGGCTGGCCTCCCCTGCCGTCCTGCCCGACGATGCTCCGGGCGGAGGCGGTGACCTGCAGGCCGTCGCCGCCGGCCGTTACCCCCGTGACGTCCTTCCAGTTCTCGCGCAGCAGGTCAATTGTCACATCGGGTTGGGGTGAGGAGCAGCCGCCGAGGATGACAAGAAGGCCGGACGCCAGCACCACCAGCACTGTGCGCGCGCGTCCGGCCATCCTGTCCTCTTCCCTCGCGGTCAGGACCTGGTCCAGCGGACGTCGTCGAAGTACCCCTGCAGTCCCGAGTTGCCTGGGACGATAACCTGCAGGCGCGCCTTCGCGACGGCGGTGGTGCTAGGCGAGTACGTCAGGTCGACATTGGTCACGCCGGCGGCATTCACGCCGAGCTTGTATTGCCCGGAGATCCACTGCCCGGCCGCGTTGTACTCGTCAATGTAGAAGCCCACCTCCCCGCTGGTTCGTGCGGCGACGTTGAGGTAGCCGGCGATGCTGTAGTTACCGGCCGTCACCGCGACCTGCGGGGAGAGCAGATGCTTGTTCTCCGTGGTGGCTGTCATCTTCACCGAGTTCACCGGGTTGGCCGGGCTACCGTGGTTCGCCGCGTCTGCCGCGATGGTGGTTGCGGAGTCTGTTGTCCAGCCCGAGCTGATGCCGGCGTCAAACGTGCCGTTGGCGAGGAGGTTGGACGCTGCCGGCGGGGTGGCATCCGCGCCGATCGCCAGCATCTGCACGTTGTCCACATAAGCAGTGATGCCGGTGCCGATGACCCAGATCTGGAGGCTTGCCGAAGCCACATCGGTCGAGCTCGGCGTGTAGGTGAAGTTCATCGACTCCACCCACCGTGAATTTTCCCGCTTGCGGAACTGCCCGGAGATCCACTGTCCGGCCGCGTTGTATTCGTCCACGTAGAACCCCACCTCACCCGTGGTGATCGCAGCGACATTGAGGAAGGCCTTGAACATGTAGTTCGTCCTCGGTGTCAGGGGAACGATGGGCGAGAACAAGTGACCCGTGGCAGTACCCGAGACCAGCTTCACGGACCGGGCAGCGTCGGGGAAGCTGCCGTTGTTGGCGGCGTCGGCCGTGATCGTTGACGGCGCGTCGGTCCGCCAGCCATCCCCGAGGCCGTTGTTGAACGTGGGGTTCGGCATCTTGTTAGGGGTGCCGTTCACCAGGCCCTTGCTGACGTTGACGTTCTTGATCTGACCGGCGGTCACCTTGGTCTTCACGTACGCCGCCAGTTCGTCAAGCTCAGCCGTGCCGTACTGGTAATCATCCGGAACTTGGCTCGGACCCGGCCTGATGTCATGGAAGGTAAAGACGACCCATTGCTTATTCGCGATCGCCGCGTCCACCTGGGCCTTCAGAGCGGCCACCGGTGTGGTGATCTCCTGGACGGGGACGTCCCGGAGCAGGTAATCGCCGAGCGGCCAGACGTTGTTGCCTGTATCGGCGAAGCCGCGCATGGAGCTGTAATATTTGGCCACCTGGGCGACGGCCGACATGTCGTAGTCGCCGTACGGCGGGGCGAACGCGGTGGCGTTGAAGCCATTGGCCTTGAGCGCGGCCCTGCTGTCTGCCAACTCGGCGTCCACCTCGGCGGCCGTCAGCTTGGTGGCTTGGCAATCGTTACCTACACTCACCAGGCACTGGTGATCGACGGTGTGCGATCCGATTTCCCAGCCGTAGGCGTTCTGCAACTGCGCGATCTGAGCCCACGTCATATGTGGAACCTCCGCACCGGCCCGGCAGGTATTCGGCACTTCTGTCATGCCGACGCAATCCGTGATCACATAGTTGGTGCCGGTCAGCCCGTACTTCTGCAGCGTGGGTGCCGCCTGGGTGAGCGCACTGGCCATACCGTCATCGAAGGTGAAGGACACCATAGGAGTCGGGGCAGGGTTTTCCATGGCGGCGTTCGCGGTCATGGGGGACAGCAGTGCGGTGGCCACGGCCCCCACCGCCCCGATGGCCGCAAGCCGGGCACGCCCGCGTGCCCAGCCGGATCTGACTCTGCTCATGAGATTCTCCGTTCTTTTCGGATGTCCGACGGCGCCAAGTGGACACAGCCGAATGGTGATCACTGACCCTGCAACTGCTTGAATGCCTGCGTCACGGGCAGGACTTGAATGCGGCTTTGGTCGATGATCTGCAACTGAGTGTCGAGGACATCGCTGGTGATGGTGCTCCGGTCCGCCGCGATGGTTCCGGTTTCCTGAGTGCCGGTGGATTCAGGGGTTGCGATCTGGTGGTAGACGAGGATGAGCCAGCCGTTCAACCGGGACGTCTCCGCAAGTGCTTCGGTCAGGGCCTCCGGCGTGGTTTGGTCGGTGACGTAGAACACCTTCAGGTCGTGTGGGTTGAGGTTTTGCCGGGTGTTGATTCCGTCGTCCGTCCCGCGCACGATGTCGAAGTACTTGCTCGCATACCAGTCGACCTGGGGATCGGACCGCCCGTACGGGGTTGCCAGATTGTCAGTGCTTAGTCCGGCATCGGCCAGCGCCTCCTCACTCTTTCGCAACTGCTCATCCAACCGGTCAGCGCTGATCGAGGTGAGATCGACGTGTTCGTAGCTGTGCGCGGCGAACTCATGCCCGGCGTCGTGCATCTGCTGCACCTCGGCGGCAGTCATGAAGTTCGGCGTCTCGATGGAGCTGGCATTGACGTATTGGGTGGACCGGAAGCCGTGCTGGTTCAACAAAGGCAGGGCGCGGTCATAGATGGACTGCCAACCGTCGTCAAACGTGATCGAGACCATGGGCCGATCCCAACGCAGAGGTCCTGGTTTGGTGGTGTCGGTCAGGGAAAAATCACGGACGCCGGTGGTGCCTTCCCCGTGCGAAATGAGGGTGACCATTGCCGCATTTGCCCCGGCGGGGACTTGGAATGACTCCTTGATCGTCGTCCACTCCCCCGCCGGAGGCACCGTCTCCAGGTTCTTGAACACGCGCCCGCCTGCCGCGAGCTCGAACTCCGCCACCACGTCCACGTCGCGCTCGGACTGGTAGGTGGCACCGAACTCGAAGTACCGGTCGGCGGTGACAGGAATCGGATCGTACTGCCACTTCGCCTCGCCGTTCTGGTAGTTGGCGACACTTGTCCACAGGAAGGTGCCGTTTTTGTCCTCACCCCGTCCGGACTTCACAGTGGATACACCTGAGCTGTACGGGGACCATGGGTCCGGTGTACCCGGCGGGGGGATGGCCAGCTTGGGGTTGGGGATGAGGTTGGGCGCCGCCGTCGTCGTTCCGGCAGGGGCGGCCGCCATCGTCGCGGCAGGGCCGGCCACCCGGACGTCGTCCGCCGCCTCGACGTAGGCGCCCTCCACCCGGAGGCTGCCCTTGGCTGAAAGTCGCAAGACGTACTCAACCGCGGTGATCGAATCCCCGCTGTTGAACGCGTCGCTGACCGTGAACGTGGTATCGCCCGGCCGTTCGAGAGGGTTTCGCAGCTGCTCCAAGGTGGTGCTGCCGTCGGCGTGGTACCTGCGGGCCAGTAGCCTGAAGTCCTCGTCGCTGCTGATGAACGCCTTGAACAGGTAGGTCTTGCTGCGTTCCACACTGACCCGTGGGCTCGTCAGCGCAACGTCGCCGGAGGAGTACTCACTAATATCGAGTTCCAGCGCCTGACTGGTCATCTGTCCCTTGACCAGCTCCAGCGAGGTCCGGGCATTCCCGCTGTGCCGGACGTTCCAGCCGCCCGCGGGGCTGGCCGGGCTGGCGGGCGCTGAGGGGTCCGCCGCCGCCGGAGTTCCGGCTGCGGTCGCAAGGAGCGTGGGAAACAGGTTCGCGCCGGGCCGGGCCTGGGAGAGGCTGCTCTTCCCGCCGGTATAGAGCAGCCACCCGGCCGCCAGCAGGACGACCACAATCGAGATAACTACAAGGGGATTGAGCAGCACGCGGAGAAACCACCGGCGCCTACGCACGAGCCACCACCAGCACGCTGCCCGCCCGCGGCGGCGACTGCCAGGTGTTGATCTCGGGACGCCGGAACAGGCCCCGCGAGCGCACGATGCAGCCCACTGCGGCCGTCAGCTGAACCAAGTCCATGATGTAGAAAAGGAAGTAGGCCGTCGGCGCGTAACAGGACAGCCGAATGCGTTCCCGCGTGGTCAGGTTCTCGTCCAACCAGACAGTCAGCAGTGTGTAGGCCGTGATGGTCGCGTAGGCACCGAGTAGCAGGGTGGGCGTCTTAGTGACCAGCGACCAGTACACCGCATACGTCCAGGCCAGGGGCGAGACGAGCAGCGTGAACTCGCTGAACACCGCCATCGGCATCCGGTAGTACGCCAAAGTGCCGCTGTAGCGTCGACTCGGGTTGAAGATCATGGCGCGATACTTGATGAGGTTCTGGATGCTGCCGTACTTCCACCGGTAACGCTGCTTGGCCAGGGCACGGAGCGTGAGTACGCCCTCGGTCTTCGCAACGATGTCAGCGCCGTAGACCATGCGGAAGCGCCGGTTGCCCAGGCTGGTGACCTTGGCGCTCAGGCCGATGTCCTCCGTCACGGTGTCAGTGTCGTAAAAGCCGACCTTGCGCAGGACGCGCATCCGATAAGTGGAAGCCACTCCTCCCACCACGAACTCGCAGTTCAGCAGCGAATAGAGCTTCTTCGAGCGGTAGCCGATCATGTGCTCGAACCGCTGCAGGATGCCGAGCGCCGTCGACTCTTCCAGGATCTGCACATTGGCGGCCACACCGGCCACGTATGGATCATCGAAGTAGGACAGCGCATTGAAAATGGAGTCGGGCTCGATGATCGAATCGGCGTCCAGCGTCATCACGAACTGGCCGCGCGCGAGGCGGCGAAGGACCACGTTCAACGCTCCGCCCTTGCCGACGTTCTTATGCATCCGCACGATCCGCAGGTTCATTTCGGGGTGGCGCACCTGGTAGTCGCGGACCAGCCGGCCTGTGAGGTCGGTGGACGCGTCATCGGCGACGATGGTTTCGATCGAGCGGTAGGTGCTGCGCCGGATCGAGTCAAGAGTCCGGACGATCACCGCCTCCTCGTTATGGGCGGCAATGATGATGGAGACCAATCCGGGCACTTCGGGAAGCGCTCGGCAGGTCCATGTTGCCGTGGCTGCGCACTCCGCCTCGTACTCCACGGGGAGCCGGACGGCTTTCACCCCCCTCCTGCGCTGCTGCCAAACGTCATAGAAGTTGGCGCCTACCAGGTAAAAGCCGAAGTGCACGACGTAGAGGATGCTGACGCCGGCGAACAACCAAAAGATCACGAGGGGGATGTCCATGCCGGTGGCTCCGTGGAATTGGAAGCGAGCGCGGGCGGCACCTGGACGGTGACCGGCTGGACCACCTCCGCAGTGGCCGTGGTGGTTGACGCGGCAGCCGGAGCGGGGTCGCTCGGCGGCACGGCCTGGACAAGAGCCATGCGGGCGGCACGTCGGCGGGCTCCACGCCGATAGAGCCCGATGCCCACGAAGCGCACCACCACGGTGAGCAGCACCAGGCCCCATAGCACCACGCTCAGCTGTGACACGAAGCCAAGCAGCCCCTCAAACAACGCGCCGTCCCGGCCGAAGGTCGCCTGGGCAGGCAGTGAGACGCTTTGGAGGGGCGTCATTGGAGGCTCTCCGCTGCTGCAAACCTGCAGGCCCCAGCGGCCCTGCCGCCGGCCCGATCCTCGGTTTCTGTGAAGACATGCGCCATTGCATTTCCCTGTCTCGAGCAGGATCAAGATGTTGTCATTGGCCGTGGGCGGGGTTGCTTCCGCCCCTGGGCGTAGTCAAGCCGGGCTCGAAGTACCCTCGGTACGTGCCACTGCACGCATCAGACGCAGGCGGACCGCGCTGTCCGTGGACGGCGGCTGAGACGGCAGGAGCGGGAACGGGGTTCCGCTTACTGAAACCGGCAGGCAACGGATCGGGCGGGCAGTGCCGCGACGCTCCCCATCTAGGCTCCGGGGTGTCGATACCTATTGAGGGGTTTCATGACGAGTCTCTGAAGCGGGGCCTTCCAGGAGCAGTATTCCCGGCCCATTGGTAAATCCAAGTTACGTAGCGCTGAGGAGGCCAAACACGAGTAGTCGGTACTCGAAAAGATTCTTGGGGGTACTTACGGAAGGGGCCAGGTTAACGTCGGGAATTAGGTGGCAGCCCAGAAGGCAGGGGTACTGGGTACCTCCCCGCAATGAACGTTAGGTAGCCCCCAGTGGAAGCCGCCAGAGGAAGCCGCCAGGACAACGAGAAGGCAGCACCCCGGACGCCCGGAGGTGCTGCCTTCTCCCGCACTCTTAGGTGCGGGCTTGCTGCGCTAGGCGTTCGCCCTGATGGCACCGGCCAGGACATCCAAGCCGTCGATCAGGAGCTCGTCGCTGATCACCAGCGGGGGCAGCAGGCGGATGACGTTCCCGTACGTGCCGCAGGTGAGGATGATGACACCCTCCTTCAGGCAGGCCGCTGCCACGGTTTTGGTCAGCTCAGGGTTGGGATCCTTCGAACCGGCGTGGACCAGTTCGATTGCCAGCATCGCACCGCGGCCCCGGACATCACCCACGACGGCCTTTCCGGCGCCGGCCAGTTCTTCCTGCAGGGCCTGCAGCCGGCCGGTAGCCAGTTCCTCGATATGCCGGGCCCGCCCGGCCAGGTTGTACTCCTCCATGGAACCGATCGCAGCCAGCGCCGCCGCGCACGCCACCGGGTTTCCGCCGTACGTTCCGCCCAGGCCCCCCGCGTGGACGGCGTCGAGCAGGTCGGCGCGGCCGGTGATGGCGGAGAGCGGCATGCCGCCGGCGATGCCCTTGGCCATGGTGATGATGTCCGGGACCACGCCTTCGTGGTTGACGGCGAACCATTCACCGGTGCGGCAGAATCCGGACTGGACCTCGTCGGCGATGAGGACGATGCCCTTGTCCCGGGCCCAGGCGGCCAGGGCCGGCAGGAAGCCCTCGGCCGGGACAATGAAGCCGCCCTCGCCCTGGATCGGTTCGATGATGACCGCCGCCACCAGGTCCGCACCGATCTGCTTTTCAATCATGGTGATGGCGCGCTGGGCGGCCTCGGCGCCGGTGAGCTCCGGGTTTTCCTCGCGGTACGGGTAACTCATGGGCATGCGGTAGATCTCGGGCGCGAACGGGCCAAAGCTCCCGCCGGGCCCCGACTTGTACGGCATGGCCTTGGCCGTCAGCGCCATGGTCAGGTTGGTGCGGCCGTGGTAGGCGTGGTCAAAGGCGACGACGGCGTCACGCCC
Organism: Pseudarthrobacter naphthalenicus; assembly: GCF_029076445.1. Lineage (GTDB taxonomy): Bacteria > Actinomycetota > Actinomycetes > Actinomycetales > Micrococcaceae > Arthrobacter > Arthrobacter naphthalenicus. The sequence continues at coordinate 40,900 of NZ_JARESG010000001.1, read as the reverse complement.
CGTGGCGATGCGGGCCACCTTCACGGCGTTCTCCACTGCCTCCGCGCCGGAGTTGAAGAGTACGGTGCGCTTCTCATGCTCGCCGGGGGTCAGCCGGTTCAGCTGTTCGGCGAGGGCAACATAGCTTTCGTACGGGGTGATCATGAAACAGGTGTGGGTGAAGTGTTCCACCGCTTCTTTCACGGCCCCCACCACGGCGGGATCCGACGCGCCAACGCTGGTCACGGCGATGCCCGAGCCGAGGTCGATGAAGGAGTTCCCGTCCACGTCGTGGATGATTCCGCCGTCGGCATCGGCCACATAGACCGGGACGCTCGAGGCGACGCCGGCGGCAACCACGGCCCGGCGGCGTTCGGTCAGGGCGATGGATTTGGGGCCCGGAAAGTCGGCCTGGACACGGCGCTTCTGTTCCAGGCGGAAGACGATGTCATGTGCGGTGGTAGTCATGGGTATCTCTTTCGTGGTTCCTGCGGAGGAAGTTTGGTTAGGCGGCCGGGTCAGGCGTCAAGCGCACTCATCACGTGCTTGATGCGCGTGTAGTCCTCGACGCCGTACATGGACAGGTCCTTGCCGTAGCCGGACTGCTTGAAACCGCCGTGGGGCATTTCGGCAGTGAGCAGGATGTGGGTGTTGATCCAGACGGCCCCGAAGTCCAGGTCGCGGCTCATCCGCATGGCCGTGCCGTGATCGGTGGTCCAGACGCTGGAAGCCAGGGCGTAATCGACGTCGTTTGCCAGCTCCAGCGCCTCGGCCTCCGTGGTGAATTTCTGCACGGTGATGACCGGGCCGAAGGTTTCCTTCTGCACAATGTCGTCCGTCTGCTTTGCCCCGGTGATAATGGTCGGTTCGAAGAAAAAGCCCTTCTCCCCCGCCCGGTGGCCGCCGGTGACGATCCTGCAGTTCTCCGGGAGGTGCTCCACCACTGAGGTGACGGCGTTGAAGTGATTGACGTTGTTCAGCGGGCCGAAGTAGTTCTCTTCATCGTTCTGCGAGCCGGTGTGCAGGGTCTTGGTGTGCTCCACCATGGCCGCCACCACGTCGTCATGCACGGAATCCTCCACCAGGACACGGGTGATGGCCGTGCAGTCCTGGCCGGCGTTGAAGAACGCGAATTCGGCGATGGCGGCGGCGCTCTTCTTGATGTCCGCGTCCTTGAAGACGATGGCCGGCGCCTTGCCGCCGAGCTCCAGGTGGGCGCGCTTGAGGCCGCGTGCAGCACCGGAAGCCACCGCAATGCCGGCCCGGACGGACCCGGTGATGGATACCAGGCCGGGAACCTTGTGCTCCACCATCAGCGCACCGGTTTCGCCCGTTCCCAGGACCACGTTCAGGACCCCGGCGGGCAGGATGTCCCCGGCAAGCCGGGCCAGCACCAGGGTGGACTCGGGCGTGGTGTCCGAGGGCTTGAGCACCACGGTGTTACCGGCAGCCAGGGCCGGGCCGATCTTCCAGATGGCCATCAGGAAGGGGTAATTCCACGGCGCCACCTGCGCCACCACCCCGATGGGCTCGCGGCGGACGAACGAGGTGTGCCCCTCGAAATACTCGCCCGCGGATTTGCCTTCCAGGATGCGCGCCGCGCCGGCGAAGAAACGCAGCTGGTCCGCTCCGGTAGCCACTTCCTCGGCTGCGATCAGCGAGCGCACCTGGCCTGTGTTGCGGTGCTGCGCCTCGACCAGTTCGTCGCTGTGTGCCTCAATGGCGTCGGCGAGCTTGAGGAGCATCAGCTGGCGTTGGCCGGGGGTGACCTGTTTCCAGCTTTTGAAGGCATCCTTCGCCGCGGCCATGGCGGCGTCCACGTCCGCCTGCACGGAAACCGGCGCCTTCGCCACCAGCTCACCGTTGGTGGGGTTGACGATGTCCAACAGGGTGGTGCCGGCCGGGGTGACAAACTCGCCGTTGATGAAGTTCTGCAAGGTCTGAACCACGGTGTACAACCTCTTTCAGGGGAAACGGTAGGGTGTTGCAGCTGCTCTGAGCCTATGCCCCCGCCGAAAGGACGGGAATAGCCACCTGCACACCGTCCAGGGCCATGTTTAGTGCGGCCGCCCAGCGCACGTCTATTCTTGGCGTATGACCATTTCCCTCGCGATGCTGCTCGGTGTCCAGTCGCTGCACCTGTCCAAGGCCGGGCTGGCGGAGACCACCTGGCACCACGACATCAATTGGGTGGCGGTCACGGAACTGGAGGACCCGCAACGCTTCCTCAACGGCGGGGAACTGGTCCTGACCACCGGAATGCGCCTGCGCTCCGCACCCGAACAGCGGCGGTTTGTCCGCCAGGTCCAGCGTGCGGGAGCCGTAGGAATCGGATTCGGCACCGGACTCACGCACGATGACGTCCCGCCGGCGCTCCTTGCCGAGGCGAACCGCTGGGGACTTCCGGTGGTCCGGGTCCCCTACGAAACGCCCTTCATCGCCATCGGAAAACTGGTGGCGGACGCGCAGTCCGCGGACCATGTGGCCAAGCTGGAACGCCTGATCGCCGGCCACCAGGTCCTGGCGCGCGCACTCCTGACCGGCGGCGGCCTGACCCAGCTCCTGAAACACCTCGGTGGCATGCTCCGCACGGACATCGCCCTGACGCAGTTCACGGCCCTCTTGTACAACAGCTCCCCCGAGCATCCCTCGGCCCGTACCTGGGCCTCCTACCCCATCCCCACCGGACGCCGCGATGCCTGCACCCTCTGGGTGCGCCTTCCTTTCGAGGATTCCGGCATCATCAGCTACGCCCAGAACCTGATCAGCGTGGAGCTGAACAACATGGTTAAGCAGCGCCAGTCCCAGCGGGCCCTGTGCGGCCAGGTCCTGGAAGACGTCATCCACGGGGCCCTTGAGACGAGCGAGGCCCAGCGCCGGCTGGCCGGCGTGGGCGTGAACAGCACCCGCCGGAACGTGGTGCTGCTGGCCGTATCCGCTGCCCATCACAAGGCATTGGTGAGCACCTCGGTGCCGCAGTCGCTGGAGAACGCGGTTGCCGCCGTCGTCGGCCAGGACCTGGTGGTGGTGGTGCACGACGACGGCAGCGGGGCAACCGAGCTGGCGCGCCAACTCAGCTCGCACCTGGCCGAGGCCGGGATTCACGCGACGATCGGGATCGGGGGCGCGTACACCAAGCCGAACGGCCTGCGCTGGAGCTACTTCGAGGCCAGGGACGCGGCCAGCCACGGCCTGCCCGTCAACGAGCCCGAACGCCTCAGCCTGACGTCGCTGCTCCTGGCCAGCGAGGACGTCCCCCTCGCGGACATGGCAAACGAATCCCTCAGCCCGCTGCGCACGTTCGACGCCACGCACGGCTCCGAGCTGATGGCAACGCTGGAAAGCTATCTGAACCACAACGGCTCCGTGGCCGCCGTCGCCGAGGCCCTGACCCTGCACCGCAACACGGTGCGCTACCGGCTGGCCCAGATCACCGAACTGACCGGCTACGATCCCTCGCTCACCGCGGACAGGGTCCAGCTCTGGCTCGCCCTCGCCGTCACCCGGCTCGGCGCACGGCAGGTCTGACGTCCCCGGCCTCAAGGCAACGGGGGGTCACTAAACGCCCGATAAACCGCGGCGGAGGGACGTTATCCGACCCCGCGTTTGAGTAGCCGGCGGGACTTCCTGCGCGCTTTCCAGTACTTGGCCTCTGCCTCTGCTGCCAACTGGACCTGCCGGGTATGCAGCGTGACGAAGGCCGAGGCTTCCGCTTCCGGCAGGTCCGGGCCGGCCGCCAGCGTGGCCAGCAGGTCCCGGGCCACCACGCTGTCGTGGAAGTCGCCGAGGATGGACTGCTGCCGGTGGGCGGCCTTGACCATTTTCGCGGCGCGTTTGCCGTGGACCGGCACCACGGACTCGGTCACGTGGCGCAGCCGCTTGGCATCTTTCCTGACATCGTGCAGCGCCGTCTCGTGCTGAGCTCCCCGCCGGGACCGCTTGACCGCCTTGGCTGTGCGCCGCAGCCGCCTGGCCGCCTTGGCCACCACTTTTCCGGCCGTCTTCCGGGCCGCGGCCGCGGCCTGGGGCCGGACCGGCGGCCGGCTGCTGAAAGCATCGAGGTCGTCAAGAAGCCGGAAGTACCGCTCGGACAGCAGCGCCTTCTGGAGCTTCCGGTAGGACGTGTCCAGGCGGTTGCCCAGCTCCTCCTCCAACCGGGCCGCCACCGCCGCCGCTGCCTCACCCTCCGGGAGCTCGGCCGCATGCCCCCGCAGCCGGTCCAGCATCACATCGGCGTCCCGCGGCGCTCCCAGCACGCCCCCGAGCCACTTCAGCTCATCCCGCAGGCGCCTCACCGCCCCGGCACTGTACAGCCGGCGGTAAGCCGCCAGCGCGGACCGGGCCCTGCGGGTGGCAGAGCGAAGCTGGTGCACCGCTTCGGGCTGCTCCAGCCGGACCTCCGGATCATGGGCAAGGATTTCGCGGATCTGCGCAGCCAGGTAGGCAGCCAGAAGCTCTGAGGCGGGGCCCTTTTTACGTGGACCCGCATTGTGTGGCGGCACGGCGCCGGTGACGTCATCCGCCGGGACCATGGCTTCGGTCCCCTGCAGGGCCTTGGCCAGCTTGGAGCCGTGCCCGGCAGGGCTGGCCCCCGCAGCCGTGAGGACGTCCTCGGCGGCAGGAAAGAGCTCCGGGCTTCCATGAACCAGTTCGAGCTCCCATTCCCGCCACTGCCGGGTATCCGAGTCACCGTCCTGCGCGCCGCTGCTCTTGAGGATTTGTGCGGTGACCTGATCGTCCGCCAGGTCCGCGAGATGCACCCCGTCCTCCCCATAAAGCGGATAGGTGGTGCGCTGGGTCTCCAGCCGGACAACGGGCAGCGGATCGTCGCCGCGCAAATACACCAGCAGGTGCGCCAGCAGGCTGTCAGGCACGACGCCGGGCTGGCCGAGCGGCGCGTGAAGCTCGCGGCGGCGCCGGGGTCCTGACGCGGAATCCGCGTCCTGCTGGGAGGCTTCCGGCGGCAGCTTCGCGTGCCACCCGGCGTCGTGGCCGCCCACCCTGCGGCGGAGGGTGATCCCGCGGGCAGCGAGCGCCGAGCCTTCGGTGTCGAAGTACACCGCCTCGAGACGGTCCACGCGAGGCTCCCCCACCCGGGCGACCCCGGGGACCAACCGAAGGTCGGGCACCTCGGCGTCAGCGCCGACGTCGTACTTCTTCTCGACCTCAACTTGCTGGGAAGCCATAACCAGCCGTCCTTCCGCCTTCGCCGGGCCCCGTGCGACCTGCTGGCCTGAGTCTATGCCCGGGAGGTTAACTGCAGAGAGATTCCCCACAGAAACTCAGACATCAAACGTCTAACGTCTAACCTGAAAAGCATGACTGCCCCGCCCGCGCCACCCGCTTTGTCCGCTGCCCCGCCCAAGACGCGTACCGCCGTCGTACTCGGGGTTGTGGCTCTGGTGCTCATCGGCCTGAACCTCCGGGCGGGAATCTCCGGCGCATCGGCACTGCTGCACGATCTTCAGCAGGTCCTGGGCTACGGGCCGTTGCTGGCCGCCGTCATCCCCTCCGTGCCCACGCTCTGCTTCGCCTTGGCCGGGGCGGCGACTTCGTGGCTCACCGGCCGGCTGGGCGTGGAGAAGGCCATCCTGCTGGCGTTGGCGTTCCTGGCCGGCGGCCTGCTGCTGCGGGGCATCCCTTCCACCGGCATGCTGCTCGCCGGCACGGTGATCGGGATGTCCGGACTGGCGGTCTGCAATGTGGCCATGCCGTCGTTCATTCGCGAGCACTTCGCCCACCGCACCTCCACAATGACCATGCTGTACACCGTGACCATGACCATCGGCGCCACGGCCTCGGCGGTCGCAGTCATCCCGCTGGCCCAGGCCCTGGGTTCGCCGTCGTCCGCCGTGGGTGCCATCGGGTTCCTGGCAGTGGCGGCGTTCCTGGGTTTCCTGCCCGTGGTGCTGCACACTCACCGGCACAGCGTCCGGAAGGCGAGCACGCACATTTCGCCGTGGCCCCTGCTGCGCACCCGAAAGGGCCTGCTGCTCACTGCCATCTTCACCCTGCAGGCGCTGCTGGCCTATTCGCTGATCAGCTGGTTCCCGTCCATGCTGATCACCATGGGAGTTGCGGCGGCGGAGAGCGGCCTGCTGTACGGGCTGATGCAGCTTGTTTCCGTGCCGGCCGGCATGCTGGTCATCGCCATCGGCTCGCGTCCCCGCATGCTCCGGCCCGCCCTGTACCTGGCCAGCACGGTGATGCTGGCCGGCCTGGCGTCGCTGCTGTGGCTGCCGGTCAGCCCTGCGGTCATTCCTGCCGTCCTGCTGGGGGTCGGCCTGGGCATCTTCCCGCTGGTCATGGTGATGATCAGCCGGAGCGGAACCAGCACTGCGGAGACCACGGCCCTGTCCACGCTGGCACAGTCCATCGGCTACCTGCTGGCCACGGCGGGCCCGTTCGGCACCGGCCTGCTGTACGGCATTACCGGTAGCTGGACCCTGCCCGTGGCGTTGCTGCTGTCCCTCGCGGTGGTCCAGGTTGCGGTGGCCCACCTGATCTCGCGCGCTCCCCTTGCCGGCCGGAAGAGCAGGACCCCATGACGCTCAGCACCTCGCACCGCCAACCCCTCGCCGACGAAGTCACGGCCAAACTCCGCCAGATGATCCATTCCGGCGAATGGCAGCTGCAGCAGCGCATACCGTCCGAGACGGAGCTCATGGCCGGGCTGGGGGTATCCCGCGGCACCCTCCGCGAAGCCATCAAAGCCCTGGCCCACAGCGGCATGCTCGAGGTCCGCCGCGGTGACGGCACGTACGTCCGTGCAACCAGCGAGATGTCCGGCGCCGCCCGGCGCATGTACCAGGACCACACGGAAGAACACATCCTGGAGGTCAGGCTGGGCCTGGACACCCAGGCAGCCCGGCTCGCCGCCCGCAACGCGACGGCCGACGACGTCTCCGCCCTCCGCGCCGTCCTCGCCACCCGGGAACTCGCCTGGCAGGCCGCGGACTTCGAGGGGTGGGCCCGGGCTGACTGGCAATTCCATGCGCGCGTGGCCCAGGCCTCCGGCAACCCGCTGCTGCACGAGCTGTACGTCAGTTTCGGTGACGTGTTCCACCGGGAGCTGTTGAAGCAGCAGCGCAGCGGCAGGCTTAACGGCCTCACGCGTACGGGCCACGGCGAACTGGTTGATGCGATCGAGGCCGGCGACCCCGACGCCGCTGTGGACAGCGTCAGCCGGAACCTGAATTCCTGACCCGGCCCGGGCTGCTGGGGCGTCATCTCCGGGCGTGAGTTAACATCGACGCACACGACGGCGGTCCGGCACCCACGTGCCGGACCGCCGTCGTGCGTTTCCTGCTTTTGCTGCCGCGGCTCCCGTTAGCGGCTCCCGTAAGGAGCTCCCGTTAGGAGCGGAGGCCGGCGAACACGTTCTTGGGCCGCTGCATCTCACCGTGCTTGGCGCCGAGGATGATCACCGCTGCGGCGAAGCCCGGGATGGCCCACTGCAGCATCTTGAGCTGCTGCTGCGCCGACTTCAGCTCATCCGAAGCTCCGGCCCTGGGCTCGGTGGCACCCTCGCCGCCCTGGTCCGCCAGCTGGTCCACCTTCTTGCCCAGGATGCCTGCATAAAGCGTCACGGCCGCGCCGGCCACGGTCACCGCGGTCTTGATGACCGTGTCCCGGGCCACGCCCTCCTGCTTGGCAATGCGCCCCTTGTTCTCCCACGCAATGGCCAGGTCCGCCACCAGGTGCGAGGCGAACGCCGCCGTCTGCACGGGCGCCCACTTCATCCAGCCTGCGCTGGAGAGCCGGGTACGTTCGGCCGGGTCCTTGGCTTCCGCAGCCGCCCCGTTCAGCCCGATTGCGCCCATGAGTGAACCGCCGAACCACGCCGCGGCCGTCAGGTCGTGAACGGCGCGGGCAACAAGATTTCCTGCCATGATGTGTATTCCTCACGTTGAGCTGGTTCCGAATGCTTGTACGGTCGTTGCCGATTTCCCGAAGGTCAGGCACACGCCATGGTAAGCACACTTAGTAATGTTACGGAAGTCCGCCGTCCATGACGGGGACGCGTAACATCGTGGCCATGGAAACAGGGACTTTGTTCGGTTGGGCTTTCGGCGATCCTGCCAGGGAAAATGACGGCGGCTATATGGCCGGCCTGGAGAAGGAAGCCCTGGACAACGCGACCCAGACGGCAAAGGCCCGCGGCGTCACGGTGGTGGAAGGCTCGGAGGTCTTCACGTCGTTGAGCGCCAACGACAGCCTGGTGGAGCTTGACCACGCCCCGGGCAAGCTGGTGGTCCGCTGCACAGTCCATGTTGAGGGCCCCGGCGCCGGGAAACTGCACGCAGAGGGGCCCATGAACGGCTAAGTCATGACAAACGGGGATTCCGGCATCAGTGAAGCGGCAGACGCCGTCGAGGAAGCGTCCGACACCAAGGCGCTCGACGTCGTGGCGCGCTCGGGATTTGCCGTGATGGCGCTGCTCCACATCATCATCGGCGCCATCGCCATCGCGCTGGCCTTCGGGCAACCTGGTGAGGCGGAACCCACCGGGGCCATCGAGCAGTTGGCCGCCAACCCGTGGGGACCCGCCATCCTGTGGGTCTGCGTGGTCGCCTGCACCGGCTTGGCCCTCTGGCAGCTGAGCGAAGCCACCCTCCGCGCCAGGCACCTGCCCCGCAAGGAGCGGTTGGGCAAACTGGTCTCCTCCGGCTTCCTCGCCGTCGCCTACGGAAGTGTGGGGCTCAGTTTCGCCGGGTTCGCCGTCGGAATGCGCGGGGACTCCGGCGAAACCACCCGCGACTTCAGCACCGCCCTGCTCACTACCCCGCTTGGGCTGCCTGCGCTGGTGGCGCTGGGCCTCACCGTCATGGGGGTGGGAGTCTACTTCGTAGTCAAGGGACTCCGGCGCGGGTTCAAGGAGGAACTCTTGCACTTTGACGGGACCCGCCGTGGCCGGCTGATCGACTCCCTGGGCGTCACCGGGCACGTGGCCAAAGGCATCGCCTTGAACCTCGCGGGTTTGCTCTTCGTCATCGCCGCCGGGAAGCGCAGCCCCGAAGAGTCCACCGGCTTGGACGGAAGCCTGAAGGCGCTCCGCGACCACCCGTTTGGCCCCTACCTGCTCGTCGCAGTCGGGTTCGGTTTCATCTGCTACGGCGTCTTTGCCCTCGTCCGTGCCCGCTTCGGACGCATGTAGCCTTTTCCCACCATGTAAGGGCTTTTCGCACCACCAAAAGGAAGGCAAGCCATGTCAACCGTTTCCCGCGTATTCAACTCCCCGGCCGAAGACGTCTGGAAGGTCATCGCCGATGGCTGGCTGTACTCCGGCTGGGTGGTGGGCGCCTCGAGGATCCGGGCCGTTGACGGCCACTGGCCCGAACTTGGGGCCCGGCTGCACCATTCCGTGGGCGCCTGGCCGCTGCTGATAGACGACAGCAGCCGCGTGACCGCCGTCGAGCCCGGCCGCTCGCTGGAACTGGTGGCACGCGGGTGGCCCATCGGCGAAGCCAAGGTGGCCATCACCCTGGAGGACATGGGCGCACAGTGCCGCGTCACCATCGCCGAGGACGCCATCAAGGGCCCCGGAAAGCTGATCCCCAAGCTGGTGCGCGACCCCGTGATCGACGTGCGCAACACGGAAACCCTCAAGCGGCTCGAACTGATGGCCGCGGGCGGCGCCGGGCGTTGATATGGAAGGCCGCTGCTGGTGGGGCCGGCCCCAACTGGTGTGCCGGCCGCACAGCAAACCCCTATCTGATGGCCGCCCCCCCTATGTGACCCCAATGCCGTACCCCATGGTTGTCCCCGGCGGCGGCCTGCCCGGAAATTAGGTGTTTACAGTGCCCGGGTGCCGCCGTAAGGTGCTCCTCTAGCAAGGTTGCAGACACCCTACGGAAGGGAAGATGAGCACCATGAGAAAGAGCAAGATTGCCGTCACGTCCCTGGCGGGCGCGAGCCTGGTCCTGGCTTTGCTGGGCGGCACCCCAACCGTGGCGGCCCAAGCCGCCGACAAGCCGCTGATCGGCCTGACCTTCGACGACGGGCCCTCGGCCGAGCGCACCGCATTCGTCCTCGACGTCCTCAAACAGAAGGGGGTCAAGGCGACGTTCTTCCTCCAGGGCTCCCACGCACAGCAGTACCCCGACCTCGTCCGCCGAATCGAAGCCGAGGGGCACGTCATCGGCAACCACGCGTGGGATCACGCCAACTTCCCGGACCTCAACCAGGCAAGCCAGAAGCAGGAAATTGACCGCACCAACACCGCGATCCAGACCATCACCGGCACGGCGCCAAAGCTCGTGCGTTTCCCGTTCGGAAACAGCACCCCCTACTCCCTCGAGTACATTAGGGGCCTCGGCATGAGCGGCGGGATCCAATGGCACTGGCACGTAGGCCAACCCGGCGATTTTGAATGCCCCGGTGCGGCCGGCGTCCAGAAGTACGTCCTGGACGAAGCGGCGCCCGGCGCGATCATTCTGCTCCACGACGGGAACGACGTCCTGTCCTGCCCGGCGTCGCAGTGGACCTACCTTGCCGGCACCATCGACGCGCTGCGGGCGCAGGGCTACGACTTTGGCGTGGTGGCTCCCTCCGCGACGGCCGACGCACTCAACGAGGGCTCCTTTGGAGTCGTGGTGCCAGCCGGTTCGTGACCCGGCCGGCTCAGAAGCGGAATCCGGAACGCAGCAACGCGGGGTCACTTTCCGCTCAATTCCGCGGTGAAATCGGGCGTAAAGTGACCCCGCGTTGCTTGTCCTGGCTGCTAGACCGTGGCGGTGACGCCGTCGCGGGAGATGGCAACCATGTCCTCGCGCGGCACCACCTTGATGCGCTCACGCTTGACCTCCACGCCGTGGGAGCCGCCGGCCTCCGTGGCCGCCGCGCCGAGTGCGAGTTCGTGGGCGTCCAGGGCAAGCCAGCCCTCCCAGCTGGTGAACTTCACACCGCGGGCGTCGAGAAGTTCGACGACGGCGTCCGCCTCGGGTGCCTGGGCTAAGGGCAGGTTCTGGCGGTCTTCCAGCAGGTACGTCACGGTCTCGAGGGCGTCGCCCTTGGTGTGGCCGATCAGGCCGACGGGGCCGCGCTTGATCCAGCCGGTGGCGTAGATGCCCGGCACATGGGTTCCGGAGGCATCCAGGACGCGGCCGCCGTCGTTCGGGACCACGCCCTTTTTGTGGTCGAACTCCACGTCCGGCAGCGCCGAACCGAAGTAGCCGATGGCGCGGTACACGGCCTGGACAGGGTAGTCCACGAACTCGCCGGTGCCGCGGGCGTTGCCGGTGCCGTCCAGTTCGGTGCGCTCGAACTTCATGCCGGCAACCTGGCCCGGGTTCTCCGGGGAATCGTAGATTTCCACGGGGCTGTGCAGGAAGTGCAGGTGCAGGCGGCGGGAGGCCTTGAGCTCGGAGAGGTCCTCGGGCTGTTCGGCGATCCAGTTGGTGAGGGTGCCCACCATGGTTTTGGTCTGGTTGTTGCTCTGGATCTGGCGGTCCGATTCCTCGTCGAACTCGAAGTCCTCGGCGTACAGGATGATGTCCACGTCCTTGGAGTGGGACAGCTCGCGGAGCTCCAGCGGGGTGAACTTGACCTGGGCGGGGCCGCGGCGGCCGAAGACGTGCACGTCCGTGACGGGCGAGGCCTTCAGCCCCGCGTAGACGTTGTCCGGGATTTCGGAGACCAGCAGGTCGTCGGCGTGCTTGGACAGGACGCGGGCCACGTCCAGGGCCACGTTGCCGTTGCCGATCACGGCGATCTCCTTGGCCTCGAGGGGCCATTCACGGGGGACATCCGGGTGGCCGTCGTACCAGGAGACGAAGTCCGCGCCGCCAAAGGAACCCTCCAGTTCGATGCCCGGGATGTTCAGGTCCGCGTCCTTGATGGCGCCGGTGGCGAAGATGACGGCGTCGTAGTGGGTCCGGAGGTCCTCGATGGTGAGGTCCGTGCCGTACTCCACGTTGCCGAAGAAGCGGATATCGCCACGGTCCAGGACCTTGTGCAGTGCGTTGACGATGCCCTTGATGCGCGGGTGGTCCGGTGCCACGCCGTAGCGGATCAGGCCGTAGGGTGCCGGGTAGCGGTCAAAGAGGTCGATGCTGACGGTCAGCTCGCCGCTCTTGACGGCTTCGCTCTTGGTGATGATGTCCGCGGCGTAAACGCCGGCCGGGCCGGAGCCCACGACGGCAACGCGCAGCGGACGCTCGGCAGATCCTACGGAGGTGCTTGATGACACGGCTGTGTTCCTTCTTCTTCGGTCCGTCCCAACTAGGTAGCGCTATCTGTCGTTTTGAGGGCTCATAACGACACTTGCTGCTACCTAGTTGGGTGGGGGCTAGGGGGTGAGGACGCTGGTGGTTCTCGGGGTGTTGCTTGGTGTGGTCTGGTTCGTGCGGGGGCGGTTCGGGGTGGTGGTGCTGTAATCGGCGGTCTTGAAGTGCGACGGCGCGAAGGGGCTGACGCGGACAACGTCACCGATCACGATCACCGCAGGATTTGCGACGCCGATGGCCTCTGCCTGGTCGGCGATGGAACCTAGCGTGCCGATGGTCACGCGCTGATTCGGCAAATAGCCGTTTTCAACAATACCAACGGGGGTGTCCGCAGGGAGACCGGCTTTGCCCAGAGCGGACGCCGAATCGCGGAGCTGGCCCACTCCCATGAGCAGCACCACAGTGTGGTCGGCCCGGGCAGGAACCTCGGACAGTTCCTCGTGGCCGGTGACCACGCTGAAGCCCTTGGCCAGGCCGCGGTGCGTGACGGGGATGCCGGCGGCGGCCGGAACGGAGATCGCGGAGGTGACGCCGGAGACGACTTCCACCTCGACGCCGTGCTGCCGGCAGTATTCGGCTTCCTCGCCGCCGCGGCCCAGCACGTACGGGTCGCCGCCCTTGAGCCGGACCACGCGGTGGCCCTGCTGCGCCTCATCGACGAGGATGCGGTTGATGTCGGCCTGCGGGACAGGGTGGTGGCCGGGGGTCTTGCCCACTTCGATGACGCGGACGTCCGGGGCGAGTTCGTTCAGGAGTTCGCGCGGGCCCAGGCGGTCAGCCACCACGACGTCGGCCTGGCCCAGGAGGCGGCGGCCGCGGACGGTGATGAGGCCGGTATCGCCCGGTCCGCCGCCCACGAGGGCAACGGAGCCGCGGTGGGCACGGCGGCGGCGCAGCGGGAGGTCGCCCGTTTCGAGTGCGGTGGCGACGGCGTTGCGCAGGGCCATGGCGCGGCGCGGGTCTCCCCCGGCGTTGACGGCAATGTGCACGTCATCCACCACGGCGACGGCGGGGGTCCAGGCCGCTGAGGCTTCGTGGTCGGAGGCGTTGACGCACCAGATGCGCTGTGCCTCGGCGTCTTGTGAAACTTCGGTGTCCACGGCGGGATCGCCGGTTGCCGTCTGGACGAACCAGACGCCGTCCACGTCTTCGCGGCGGTAGGGCCGCGGCTCCCAGGTGAGGAGCCCGGCGTTGGCCAGTTCCTGGAGAGCGGCGGAGGCAGCGGGAGCCACGACGGTGACCTGCGCACCGGCGTCGAGCAGTCCTTTGGCGCGGCGGGCAGCCACCGGGCCGCCGCCCACCACCAGCACGGGGCGGCCGAGGAGCCGCAGCGCGGTGGGGTAAATATCCTGAATTGCCATGGATCAACGGTAGGGCCGCGCCGTATGACCACCAATGGCGGCGGAAACACCCGTTCACGTAAGGTAACGCCGCGTCACATATGGCCGGGGCGCCGTCGGGGGGCATATTGCCGGTGACCGGGCCCCGGGCGGGCTCAGGGGGCGGCGTTTCCGTGTCAATGTGCCCCGGTTCGGCTGGTGGCGCCGGCCAGGAACCTCCCACGGTGGGCGATGAGGCGCTCCAGGTATCGGCGTAGGACCAGCTTCTCGACGAGGCGCCCCAGGATCCCGAAGAGCGCGGTGAACTCCACCCGGTCCGTCATGATGCATCCGCTCGGGCGAGGTCGAACAGTCGCTCCCGCGGATGGGTGGACTCGGTGCGGCATACAAAGCCGACGGTCATGGCGCCAGTCTGCCAGAGCCCTCAGGCCCAGCCGCCCGCCGTCCTGGGGCACATTGACGGGGCTCGGGCCCCGAACCGGCCGAATCAGCGGCGTGTCCGTGTCGAAGCGCCCCGGTTTGGCCGCTGGCGGAGGAAACAGCAATGCCCGACGGCGGGACTCGCCGTCGGGCATTGAGCGGAACTTGTGTGCCTCTTAGGTAGAGCGGCCTAGCGGGTGCTGCCGGCGAGGAGGCCGCGGCTGCGGAGGAGTCGCTTCTCGATGGGCCCGAACACCAAAAGCTCGATGAGGATGCCGACGGCGAGGATCAGCAGGATGGCGGCCATCACGATGGTCATGTCGGAAAGAACCCGGCCCTGATCCAGCAGCGAACCCAGGCCAAAGCCGATGGTGCCGCCGACGGCAATGATTTCAGCGGCCATGAGGGACCGCCAGGAGAAGGCCCAGCCCTGCTTGAGACCGCTGAGGTATCCGGGCAGCGCGGCGGGAAGGATGATCTGCAGGGCCATCTGGAAACGGTTCGCGCCCAGGACCGTGCCCACCCGGCGGTATTGGGGCGGGATCTGGTCCACGCCGGAGATCAGCCCGTTGATGATGGAGGGGATGGCTCCCATGAAGATGACGAAGTACACGGTGGCATCGGTCAGCCCGAACCAGATGATCGCGGCCGGAACCCAGGCCACGGAGGGCAGCACCTGCAGGCCTGAAATCAAGGGCCCGAAGGCACGGCGGAGCGGAGCAACCTGGGCCAGGAGGAGTCCGACAGGAGTGGCGATGGCCACCGAGATCAGGAACCCCACTACTCCGCGCTGGAGCGAGGTCCAGACCGCTTCCTGCAGCTTGCCCTCGCCCCAGAGCACTCCAACCTGTCCCAGGACGTCGAGCGGGCCCGGGACGAGGTCACGGCGCTTGACGCCCAGCGAGACGTAAAACTGCCAGACCAGGACCAGGACCACCAGGGCGGCCACGGGCAGGAGCACCCGGCTCCAGTCGATCCGGTGCTTGCGCGAGGTATCGGACTGCAGCGAGTCCAGCCCGGATTCGAGCTCCCGCAGGTCCTCGGTCCCGGTGGACGTGCGGGTCAGGGCGGCATGGACGTGCTCGCGGGCTGCGGGCGCAGCGCCGGATGCCGCCCAGGGAGTGGCATCGGGCCTTCCTGAGCGGGACGCGATGCTGCTTGCAGCATCGCCGTCCCGTGAAGGGGCGGGGGCGGCATCCGGCGCGGAGCCGGACAGGAACTTACTTGGCATGGCGGCGGATCTCCTCACGGAGCCGGGCGGTGATGACCCCGGTCAGCTGTCCGGCGAGGCCGGCGTCGGTTCGGTGTTCCTCGGTGACGGCCCATTCCTGGACCACCCGGCCGGGGCGGGAGGACAGCAGCAGCACGCGCTGGCCCAGCCGCACGGCCTCGCGGACGTTGTGCGTGACAAAGACGATGGTGCGCCCGGTTTCCTTCCAGATGCGTTCCAGCTCATCGTGGAGGAGGTCGCGGGTGATGGCGTCGAGGGCGGCGAACGGCTCATCCATCAGCAGCAGCTGCCGGTCCTGCGAGAGTGCCCGGGCCAGTGCCACGCGCTGGCGCATGCCGCCGGAGAGTTCGTGCGGCCGCTTGTCCCCGGCCCCGCCGAGGTGCACCAGGTCCAGCAGTTCATCGGCCGTGACACGCCGTTCGGCCTTCCCCACACCGCGCAGTTTGAGGGCAAGTTCGATGTTCTCCCGGGCGGTCAGCCAGGGGAAAAGGGCGGCGTCCTGGAACATAAAGGCAGCGCCGTCGCTGGGTACTTCGAGGGCGCCCGACGTCGGCGCCTCCAGTCCCGCCATGATGTTCAGCAGGGTGGACTTGCCGCAGCCCGAGGCCCCGAGGAGGGCGACGAACTCACCCGAACCGATGGTGGCGTTGACATCCTCCAGCACCGGGGCGCCGTCGCCGAAGCGCTTGCCCAGCTGTTCCAGTACGACTGGCATGGTCCCGTCCTTACGTTGGTGGTGGTGCGGTGGCCGCGAGGTCAGTCCTGGCTCAGGTCAGTCCCGGCCAAGGCCGGCGGCGGAGATGTGCTGGCCGGCGCCGATCACGTCGTTCAGGGCGCGGAGGTCGAACAGGCCGGCGATGTCGGCCTGTTTGGTGGTGCCGGCCGCCACTCCGTCTTTGAGCAGTTTGGGGTAGGTTCCGGCGAGCGGGTCGACGGTGAAAATGATGCTCTGCAGGGACCGTTCCAGCACGCCGGCAGGCAGCGCCGCACCGGCCGATTCCTGGAGCGCGGAGTTGATGACATCCGCCTTCTCCGCGGCTGGTGCGGTGTTCAGCCAGGCCACGGATTCGGCGTGGCCGCGGAGGAGGGCCTTGACGGTGTCCGGGTGTTCGGCGGCGAACGTCCTGTTCACGATCAGGATGGTGGTGGGGAACTCGCCGGCCTTGCCGGACAGCGAGCCGTCCCACAGGTCCTTTTCGTCCACCAGCACCTTCGCCCCGGCGGTCAGCACCAGACGGGAGGCCCACGGCTCAGGCAACCACGCGCCGTCGAGCTTTCCGTCCTGGAACAGCTTCAGCGTCTGCGCGTTATCCGTGGGGTTGATGGCGACGTCCCCGCTGCCGTCCACGTTGGTTTTGTAACCCTGCGAGGACAGCCACGCCCGGAGCGCCACATCCTGGGTACCGCCCAGCTGGGGGGAGGCGAGGGTCTTGCCACGCAAGTCAGCTGCGGAGCTGATGCCGGGCTTGACCACCAGCTGCGCCCCGCCCGCGGCGGCGCCCGCGATGACGCTGACGGACTCCCCGTGGCTTTTGACGAACGAGTTGATGGCCGGGTTGGGGCCGATGTAGGTCGCATCAATGGCGCCGGCATTCAGGGCTTCGATGGCTGCGGGCCCGGCGTTGAACGTTTCGGTGCTGAGTTTGGTGGTGCCGAGGTTCCGGGCCAGGATCCCCTGCTTCACGCCCACCAGCGCGGCGGCGTGGGTCAGGTTTCCGAAGTAGCCCAGCTTCAGTTCCTCGGCCGGTGCGGGCGCCGGGGCAGCCTCTGCGGCCGCATCGCGCGAAATGCTGGACGCCACCACGGCGCCGATGCCAATTAGCAGCACGAGCCCGATGGCCAGGGCTGCTTCGACGGCGCGCTTGCGCCGTGGGACAGCATTTTCGCCTGCCACTATGCGGGTCATCCCGGGCTTGGAACTTGTCATTGTTTCACCATAGGGAGTGGCTTAAACCCATTCAATGAAGCAGAAACGGGGGGTCACGCACGTTCACGCGGCGTCATATTCCAGGCCCCATACCCGGCGGCGGGGCGTCGCCGGGGTTAGTCCTGCATGCGCTCCAGCCGGTGCGTCAGCTTCGCTTCCCGCTTGGGGTCATCCCCCAGCGACTTGGTGCGCGCAATGTAGTCCGGGCCCCAGGTCTTCAGCAGGAAGTCGTCGGCGATGCGGACGTGCCCGGCGCGGAATTTGTAGTCCATCCGCTTGGCCACGCCAGACCAGTCCGCGGCACCAAAGAGCCCTTCGGCGTCGGCCACCGTGCGCACGCCGTTGGCAGCCAGCAGGTCCCCCAGCCAGGTGTATTGGCGGGCCTGGCTCCTGGGGTGCTCGGGCAGCAGCCGCGCGAGCATGTCCTGGAGGATGTCCCCGGTGAGTTCGGTGGCGGCGGGGTCCACCGCAAACCCGGCCGTGCTTTCAGCCTGGCGGCGCTTGACGATGTCGTTGATGGCCGAGAACTGCGCGTCCGCCAGTTCGATCAGCGTTGACGCCATGGTGAACGCGCGGTCCACCTCAGCGTTGGACTCGGCGAGGCCCTTGTAGCGGATGTCATGCTCAAAGGCAGCCCAGGCATGCTGCAGCACGGTCCTGATCTGAACCTCGAAACGCTCACCGATATAAGCCTGGCAGCCCACCGGCACGTTTTCCGCCGGGACTTCGAGGATGAGGTGCCTCCCGGCGTAGCCGATCTGGCCGTTCCGCCGCTGGGAGCTGGTCTTGTCATCGTCCTCGCGGCAGTTGAACTGGCCCTTGAGTGCTGTGGCCACGTCCGCGATGTCCGGCTCGAGAAACATGATCACGCGGACCCCGATGAGGTCGTCGAGCTGTTCGAGGCCGTGTTCATACTTGAACCGTCCGTCCGCGGTGAGCCGGTCAAGCTTTCCCCTGACGGAAACCGGGTCCTTCACCCTCGACTGCACGGTGTGATGGTTCAGGCCATCGTCCCGGAGCCTGGCCCGGATGGCGTGCCCGATCGCATCAGATGCCCTATTCAGGCGCGGCAGGCGTGCCTCGTATTGCTCCAGGGAGCGGGCAACGAGTGACTCATGATCTTCCAACCGGTCCCCCTCGGATTCCCGCGTGGCCTGTACCCTGCAGAGTATCCAAGGCAGCAGGATTCAGCCACTGTGGCCCTGGTCAGTCACCCTTAACGTTGATCAGCTGGCGCAGCTTGTGCCGCACCGTGACCAGGTCCGCGGCGTCCTGCATGACCTGGTCGATCGGCTTGTACGCCGCCGGAATCTCGTCAATGAACGCCTCGGTGGCCCGGAACTCAATCCCCTGCATGGCCGTCTTCAGCTCCGCCAGCGAGAAGGTCTTGCGCGCCGCGGTCCGCGAATACTCGCGGCCGGCGCCGTGCGGGGAGGAATTGAGGGAAACGGGGTTGCCGAGGCCCTCCACAACGTACGACGCCGTCCCCATCGATCCGGGAATCAGTCCGGGATCGCCGTGCTCGGCTTTGATGGCCCCCTTGCGGGAGACCCACACCGACTTCCCGTAGTGCGTCTCCTGCCGGGTGAAGTTGTGGTGGCAGTTGATCCGTTCCCGCTCGGTGACGGGGCCTCCCACCCAGTGGCTGAACTGCGTGATGACGCGGTCCATCATTTCCTCGCGGTTCAGCAGCGCGAAATGCTGGGCCCAGCGGAGCTCCTCGATGTACCGGTCGAATTCGGACGTGCCTTCCTCCAAATACGCAAGGTCCGGATCGGGCAGCGTGGTGCCACGCTTCCGGTTCACCTGTTGGGCGACGCCGATATGGTGCTGGGCGATCTTGTTGCCTACGCCGCGGGACCCGGAGTGCAGGAACAGCCAGACGGCGTCGGATTCGTCGGCGGAGACCTCGATGAAGTGGTTGCCCGAGCCCAGGGAGCCCAGCTGCAGCTCCCACTTTTCCACGTACTGGGCAGGGTTGAAGCCTGCCTTGGCTGCGAGCTTCCTGAGCTCGGCGATCCGCGGCTCGGCAGTGGCTTTGACGGTCCGGTTGTTGTGGCCGGCGGACAGCGGGATCACGCGTTCAATGTCTTCGCGCAGCCGCTTCCGGTCCCGGGGCAGGTCCTGGACCGAGTACTGGGTCCGGACGGCGATCATGCCGCAGCCGATGTCCACGCCCACGGCGGCCGGGATGATGGCGCACAGGGTGGGAATGACGGAGCCCACCGTGGCGCCCTTGCCCAGATGCGCGTCCGGCATCAGGGCAAGGTGGGGATAGATGAACGGCAGCGTGGCCGTGGCGATGGCCTGCGCCCGGGTGTTCTCATCCAGGATCGAGGCCCAGTTGATGAGCTTGGGTGTGATGGATTCCAACGGTCTGCCCTCCCACTCCCGATGATGGGCCGGAGGGCAGGCGGGAGGCAAGGGTGCCCGGGGAAGCCCGCAGACGGCCCTGCCCCGCATGACCGGTGCCGGGCAACACCGGTCATGCGGGGCAGCGCCGCTCAAGCTGCTAGCAGCTCAGGCACGGACTCAGATGGAGTAGCGGTCGTCCTCGTGGTCGCCCGGGTGGTCCTTGACCAGGCCCGCGGCCAGCGTGTTGCCGTCCTGCGGGTCGATCACCAGGAACGCGCCGGTCCGCCGGTGATGCAGGTAATTCTCGAGCGGCAGCGGCGCAGCGAGCCGGAGCTGCGCGTGCCCGATGTCGTTGAGGTCCAGGCTGGACGCACCCTCGAGTTTGAAGGTGGCCAGGTCCAGCTTGCCGCTGACATTGCGGACCAGCGCCTGCACGGTGCGGGTCCCGTGCTTGACCAGCACCTTGGCGCCCTCCCGGAGCGGCTTGGGCGAGAGCCAGCAGAGCGCTGCGTACAGGTCGGCGGAGGACTCGCGGACGGTGCCGGCTGCGGCGATCGTGTCACCGCGGGCGACGTCAAACTCGTCCGCCAGCCGGAGCGCCACGGACTGCGGGGCGAACGCTTCCTGCAGGGACTCCCCGGCGAAATCGATGCCAACCACCGTCGTCGTGCGCGGATCCTGGCCCGGCGTCAGCACGGAAACCTTATCCCCCACCTTCACGGAACCCTCGGTGATCTGCCCGGCGTAGGCGCGGTAGTCGCGGAAGGCCTCAACGTCCAGGCCGGCGGCCACGGCGTCGGGAGCCAGCGCACCCTGCGGCCGGATCACCAGCTGCACGGGGAAGCGGAAGCTCTCCAGCTGGGTGTCGATCTCGTCAGCGGCGGGCAGGGTTTCGAGGACCTCCAGCAGCGCCGGACCGTCGTACCAGGGGGTGCGGTCGGACCGGTCCACCACGTTGTCGCCGTCGAGGGCGGACACCGGAATCACCAGCAGGTCATCGATGTGGTCAGCGGTGCCCAACTCGGCAGAGCCGATGCCCAGTTCCCGCGCAACCTTCTGCACGTCGGCCTGGATCTCGCGGAAAACGGCCTCGCTGAAGTCCACCAGGTCGATCTTGTTCACGGCCACAATCACGTGCGCCACGCGCAGCAGCTGCAGCACGGACAGGTGCCGGCGGGTCTGCTCGAGGACACCCTTGCGGGCGTCAATAAGTACGACGACGGCATCCGCCGTGGACGCGCCGGTCACCGTGTTCTTGGTGTACTGAACGTGCCCGGGGCAGTCGGCCAGGATGAAGCTGCGGCGGTCCGTGGCGAAGTAGCGGTAGGCCACGTCGATGGTGATGCCCTGCTCGCGCTCGGCGCGCAGGCCGTCGGTCAGGAGGGCGAGGTCGATGCCGCCCTTCTCGCCGCCAAAGCCGCGGTCGGAGGAGGTGCGGGCCACGGCGTCGAGCGTGTCCGCGAGGATCGCTTTGGAGTCATGCAGGAGGCGGCCCACCAAAGTGGACTTCCCGTCGTCGACCGATCCTGCGGTGGCGAAGCGGAAAAGCGTAGTGGGCAGGGCTGTTTCCAGGCCACCGGCGGAGCCGGACAAAACAGTTTCGGTGCTCATTTAGAAGTACCCATCCTTTTTGCGGTCTTCCATGGCGGCCTCGGAGATACGGTCATCTGCCCGGGTGGCGCCACGTTCGGTGATGGTGGAGGCGGCAACTTCAATGACGACGTCGCTCACGGTGGCGGCGTCCGATTCCACGGCGCCGGTGCAGGACATGTCCCCCACCGTGCGGTAGCGGACCTTCTTGGTGATGACTTCCTCGTGCGGCAGCGGCTGGGACACCTCGCCGACCGCTCGCCACATGCCGTCGCGGGCGAACACCT
The DNA here is from genome assembly GCF_029076445.1 of Pseudarthrobacter naphthalenicus. Classification (GTDB taxonomy): domain Bacteria; phylum Actinomycetota; class Actinomycetes; order Actinomycetales; family Micrococcaceae; genus Arthrobacter; species Arthrobacter naphthalenicus. The sequence goes on along the minus strand of NZ_JARESG010000001.1, from coordinate 19,544 downwards.
CGCGGTCGTGGGCGTAGTACAGGCCTGGCAGCTCGATGTTCTCGCGTTCGATGTAGCGCCAGATGTCCAGCTCGGTCCAGTTGCTGATGGGGAACGCGCGGACGTGCTGGCCCACGGTGTGGCGGCCGTTGTAAAGGTTCCACAGCTCGGGCCGCTGGTTGCGCGGATCCCACTGGCCGAACTCGTCGCGCAGGCTCAGGATGCGCTCCTTGGCGCGGGCCTTGTCCTCGTCACGGCGGCCGCCGCCGAAGACGGCGTCGAACTTGTTCTGCGTGATGGCGTCCAGCAGCGGCACGGTCTGCAGCGGGTTGCGGGTGCCGTCGGCGCGCTCGGCCAGCTCACCGCGGTCAATGAACTCCTGGACGCTTCCGACGACGAGCTTCAGTCCCAGCCGCTCCACCGTCCGGTCGCGGAAGTGGATGACCTCGGGGAAGTTGTGGCCGGTGTCCACGTGCAGGACGGGGAACGGAACCTTGCCGGGCCAGAATGCCTTGGTGGCCAGGTGCAGCATCACCACCGAGTCCTTGCCGCCGGAGAACAGCAGCGCAGGCTTCTCGAACTCGGCCACGACCTCGCGGATGATGTGGATCGCTTCGGATTCGAGGGCGTCCAGGCTGGAGAGGCGTGTGGAGACGGCGGTTTCAGTCACCTGCGTGGTCTCCTCAGTTAGGAAAGTACTCATACGTGTAGTCCGCATTCTGTCTTGTCGGAACCTGCCCAGCGGCCGGCGCGGGGGTCGTCGCCCGGCGCCACCTTGCGGGTGCAGGGCTGGCAGCCGATGGAAGGGTAACCCTGGGAAAGCAGCGGGTTCACGGGCAGGAGGTTGTCATCGGAGTACTGGACCAGCTGGTCGAACGTCCACGCGGCCACGGGGTTGACCTTGACCAGCCCGTTCTTTTCATCCCAGGTCACCAGCGGCGTGTTGGTGCGGGTGGGGGCTTCGTCGCGGCGGACACCGGTGAACCACAGTTCGTAGCCGGCCAGGGTGCGCTGGAGCGGGGCCACCTTGCGGAGGGCGCAGCACTGGGCGGCGTCGCGGGCAAAGAGGTCCTTGCCCAGGAGCCGGTCCTGCTGCTCCACCGTGTTCTCCGGCAGCACGTCCACCACGTTGACGCGGAGGTTTGCCGCCACCTCGTCGCGCGTGGCGTAGGTTTCCGGGAAGTGGTAGCCGGTCTCCAGGAACAGGACGTCGACGCCGGGCATCTGGTCCGCGACCAGCGCCGGCAGGACGGCGTCTGCCATGGAGCAGGCGACGGCCACCGCGGGCAGGTCAAAGTTGCGCTCCACCCAGGCGATCACGTCGCGGGCCGGGGCGTCCCAGCCGAGCTCGGCGGCGCCGGCTTCGGCGAGGGCCTTGAGTTCTTCCACAGGACGCTTGGCAGGTGCGGGTGCTGCGTGCTTGCTCACTGGAGGGCCTCCTCGTCTGCTGCGTGGGCCCACTCGGCGAAGGTCTGGCCTGCGGCGCGCTGGGCAACGAAGGTGCGGACCACGCGCTCCACATAGTCGGGCAGGTCCTCGACGTACACCTTGAGGCCGCGGACGGTGCGTCCCAGCCCGGCCTCTTCGCGGTCGGAGGAAGCCAGCCCGCCACCGAGGTGAACCTGGAATCCCGGGGAGGGATCGCCGTCGGGCGTTGGCAGCATCATGCCCTTGAGGCCGATGTCCGCGGTCTGGATGCGGGCGCAGGAGTTGGGGCAGCCGTTGATGTGGAGGGACAGTGCGTGCGGCAGTTCGCCGGACCTGGCGAGGTCTGCCAGCCGGCGTTCCAGGTCGGCGACGGCGGTGGCGGCGGTGACCTTGGTCTCGACGATAGCCAGCTTGCAGTACTCGATGCCGGTGCAGGCGATGGTGCCGCGGCGGAACACGGACGGGCGGGCGGACAGGCCCAGGGCGTCCAGCTCGGCCACCAGCGGCTCAACCTGGTCCTTCGCAACGTCCAGCACCACGAGCTTCTGGTGCGGGGTGGTGCGCAGGCGGTAGGAGCCAGCGGCCTCGAGCGTGTCCGCGAGCTTGACCAGTTGCGAACCGGAGAGCCGGCCGGCCAGCGGGGTGGCGCCGATGAAGAACTTGCCGTCCTTCTGTTCGTGCACGCCGATGTGGTCGCCCGGGGTGGTGGGCTTGGGCGCGGCGGGACCGTCAGCCAGCTTGTAGCCCAGGTACTCGTCCTCGAGGATCTGGCGGAACTTCGCCGGGCCCCAGTCGGCCAGCAGGAACTTCAGGCGGGCCTTGGTGCGCATGCGGCGGTACCCGTAGTCACGGAAAATGCTGGTGACGCCGAGCCACACGTCGGCGGCCTCTTCGGGGCGGACAAAGGCGCCGAGGCGCTTGGCCAGCATGGGGTTGGTGGACAGCGCGCCGCCCACCCACAGGTCATAGCCGGCGCCCAGCTCGGGGTGGATCATGCCCACCAGGCCGAAGTCGTTGATCTCGTGGACCACGTCCTGGCTGGGGTGTCCGGTGATGGCCGTCTTGTACTTGCGCGGCAGGTTGGACAGCAGCGGGTTCCCGATGAACCGCTCCCCCAGCTCGGCGATCAGCGGGGTGGGGTCGATGATCTCGTCCTTGGCGATGCCGGCCACCGGTGAGCCCAGGATGACACGGGGAACGTCGCCGCAGGCCTCGGTGGTGGACAGGCCAACACCCTCGAGCCGGTTCCAGATCTCGGGGATGTCCTCCACGCGGATCCAGTGCAGCTGGATGTTCTGGCGGTCGGTGAGGTCGGCGGAATCCCGGGCGAAATCAACGGAGATCTGGCCGATCACCCGCAGCTGCTCGGTGGTGAGCGCGCCGCCGTCGATCCTTACCCGGAGCATAAAGTACTTGTCTTCGAGCTCGTGCGGTTCGAGGGTTGCGGTCTTGCCGCCGTCGATCCCGGGCTTGCGCTGGGTGTACAGGCCCCACCAGCGGAAGCGGCCGTGCAGGTCCTGGCTGGGGATCGCGTCGAAGCCGTCCCGGGCGTAGATGGTCTCGATACGCTCGCGGACGTTGAGGCCGTCGTCTTCCTGCTTCCAGGTTTCGTTGGCGTTCAGCGGGGTTTTGCCGTCCACTTTCCACTGCCCGTGCGGCTTTGCGGCGGGGCGGTTGGTGCGCGCGGGGCGCGTGGCGACAGCGGGGTCCGCGGACGCTCCGGCTAGAGCTGTATCAGTCATGCATCGACTGTAGGTGCCCCCGAATTGCGTCACAAAGGGTCGGGAAACCCTGAGTCACCTAGGGAAACAATTCGTCACGAATCGCCGAAGAGCCTTGAAGACGGCCGGTTCCTGTGCTTGGCCGCGCCATTATTTCCCGGCGGCTTTCGGGGTTGGGAAGGTGCCGTTACTGACCGCGTGCGACGGCGGCGTCGAACCTGTCCAGCGCGATCTCGGCGAGCACTTCCGAAGGCAGCAGCGGTTCCGTCACGAGGTCAGCGCCCGCCTTGGTCAGCTGGTCGTGGAAGAAGCCCGGCGCGAGGAGGTAGGAGGCAATCACCACGCGGCCGCCGAGGTCGACGCCCCCGGCGGACGGTCCCGCCCCGGCACCACCCTCGGCTTCCTCGCGCAGCATGGCAACGGCGTCGGGCACTGTCGGCTTGGCTGAGGCGCCATAAGCGGCCTCGATCCGGTTGCTTCGCAGTTCCCGCAGCTGGCCCCTGAGCTGTTCCACGCTGACCGCGGCGTTGGGGTTGGAGGACCCTGCCGCGGCGAGGACAATGAGGTCACGGTCCGTGACGCCGGCTTCGCGGAGGCGCCGGTCCAGCAGTGCGGCGAGCCGCGGGTCGGGGCCCAGCGGCGCCGCCGCCAGCGTGCCCGGGCGGCTCTTGACCGCCCGCGCGATGTCCACCTTCACGTGGTAGCCCACACTCAGCAGCAAGGGGACCACAACGGCGGGCACCCCCTCAGGCAGGCCGGCCACCACGTCCACGAGGTCCGGCTGCTGGACGTCCACGTAGGCTTCGCGCACGTCAAGGTCCGGGCGGAGGGCGGCGATGGCGGCGCGCAGGGCGTTGACCTCTGCGGCGCCCTGCTGGCTGGATGTCCCGTGGGCACAGGCCACCATGATGGGTTTGTTCATAGCGGCTAGCGTAACGTTGGCACCACCTTGTCCGCCCACTTTGACTCAGCGGGGACGCCCATGACATTCGCTTTTGACTCGGCTCCAGTGTGGCTGGACCTCGTGGGCGTGTTCTTCTTCGCAGTGTCCGGCTCACTGCTGGCGGCCCGGAAAAACATCGACATTGTGGGGTCCCTGCTCCTGGCCTCCCTCGTGGGCCTGGGCGGCGGCATCATCCGGGACCTGATCCTGAGCAATGGTCCGCCCGCTGCCTTCAGCAACCCGGCCTACCTGTTCCCGCCGCTGCTGGCCACGGTGCTCGTCTACTCCCTCTATACCAGCGTGGAGCGCTTCACCTCGCTGCTGGTCCTGTTCGACGCCGGCGGGCTGGCCCTGTTCTGCATGACCGGCACCGTCAAGGCCCTCGACGCCGGCATGAATCCGGTGGCCGCGGCGCTGCTGGGTGTGATGACAGCGGTGGGCGGCGGCCTGTTGCGCGATGTCACGGCCAACGAGGTTCCTGAGCTCTTCAACCCCAGGGACATCTACGCCCTGCCGGCCTTCCTGGGGGCCGGGCTGACGGCCGGGCTGTGGAGTGCGGGTGCCTTCAACGTGTTCACGGCCGCAGCGGTGGCCGCCGTGGTGTTCACGTTCCGGGTCCTGGCCTGGCGCCGGTCCTGGCGGGCCCCGTTGGCCGTCCACGGCTGGCACCGGCGGGGTGACGATGAGGCCGGTTCCGGGCCTTCTGCCGCAGGGGGGGCCCGGGGACGAACCGCGGCCCGGCAGCGGCGGCACTTCGGGCCCCGGCAATTAGCTAGGATTGGGTCCATGACTGACATGTTCCTCGAGAAGTTCCGTGCGCTTGTTCCGAAGTACCTCGAGGACGAATGGCAGGAAGAGGACGGCCTGTCCGAAGCGGAACTGGACGCGGCACTCGCCGAACACCAGTTCCAGGTTCCGCTGGTCCTGCGCGAGTTCTACCAGGCCCTCGGCGGCTGCGAAGACCTCATGGAGGCCTACCACTACTTCTGGGACCCCGAAGAGCTGGAAGTTGATGACGAGGGCTTCCTGATGTTCCTCGAAGACGAAGAGGAACAGTTCACCTGGGGCTTCCGGGTGGGCGATCTCGGCGTCCCGGACCCCATCGTCTACCGCCGCAACAACGCCCGCGGCCAGTGGAAGAGCGAGGAAGGCACCTTCTCCGAGTTCGTGTTCGACATGTTCGAGTGGGCCTTCAACGACGAAGAGGACTAGCCGGCGTCCCGGCTGCCGGCGGTGCTGGCGCGAGCCGGCGCGAGCCGCCGCCGTCGTGGGGCACTTTGACGCAGCTGTGGCGTCATTTTCGTCTGGTTCCGCGGCAGAGGCCACCAAAGTGCCCCGCGACGGCAGTGAAGCACGACGGCGGCAGTCACCTTCTGCGGAAAGCTCCGCTCCGGAACTGCTCCAGCACCGCGAGCACCTCCGCCACCATCCGCTCAGGGTGATGGACGACGTCGTCATAGCCGAATCTGAGGCCGAGATGCCCGCCGATGAGGGTGGCATTGTTGCGCTTCCGGTCCTTTTTCACCTGCCGTGGCTCCAAGTGCGTTTCTCCGTCGGTTTCCACCACGAGGCACTCCTCAATGAGGAAGTCCACCTCGCCCACCCCCGGAAGCTCTACATGCCTGCGCACATGCAGCCCCGCCCGCCGGAAGTGGTAATTAGCCAGCACTTCAAGGATGGAATCCGCCCTCGGGATCAAGCTGTCCAGGACGGCCCTGGCCCGGGCATTGCGGTTGCCGGGTAACTTGCGCCGCAGGAACTCCACGGTGACGTCTCCCCGCTGGGTTGCGGACTGAAGCATGACCAACGCCTCCGCCTCGGGCAGGCAGCGTAGGGCGTGGATCAGGACATCAACCAGGCCGGCCACCGGCAGCCAGGGGTGGCGCGGATGAGGGCATCGTCCATGCGCCACCGTCCCCGCCGGCGCCCTCTTGTGCCCCGGACTCAGATGCACGGAAGTCGTATCATTTAGCGTCCAAAGCCTGTACGTGGGGGCGGCCGACAAACAGGTCAGCAGGGCATTGTGCTGCAGCGCCAGGCCCAGGGCCCCGCCCTCTCTCGGCAGGCCGTAGACGCCGCGCCGAATCCGCACAATGCGTCCGGCCGAGACTGCTTTGTTGAGGTGCGCCCGCGAAAATCCAGCCCCACGGAGCGTCGAAGTCCGGGTTACGCCGGCCCGCAGGCCAAGGAAGGTCTCCATATTCATGGTTCGACCGTGCCAGCGGGCTGCAGGTGATGGCAGGTCCGTGCCTGGCCATGTGGACAACTCCCGCTCCCGGGGCACTTTGACACGGACACGCCGGCTCCGAGGCGTGGAAGGCGCTCTCAGGGCAGCAATGTGCCCCGCGAAGAATCCGGAAAGTTTATGACACACCCGTAACAGCAGGCTTGCACTCTGTGACAGACCTGTCATAAACTATTCACGGATCCGCTAAACGCCTCCGGCGGGTCTGATGCGAACGGAGATATAGCCCCGGTTCGATGCAGCGTATGACTCGTGACGCTGCTGAGAACCGGGGCTATTGCATTTAAACCGGCTGCCCCGCGGGCAGATGGATAGTCCCAAGCCAACAAAAAGCGGGCCCCGCCAAGGTGTCCCCCGGCAGGGCCCGCTTCAACGACAGCAGAATCAGCTCGCGCGGTCCACTACGGCAAGCGCGAAGTTGGACAGCGAGTCCTTCACTACGCCCTCGGGCAACGGCGCCAGCGCGGCAATGGCTTCGTCGGCCCAGCGCCGGGCAATCACCCAGGACTCGGCAGTTACGGGGTGCTCGCGCAGCCCGGCAACGGCAGCGGCCAAGGCAGTATCCGATGACAGATCCCCGTCAATGAGCTTCAAAAGCTCGACGGCGGACTGGTCGCCGGCCGCTGCGTCGCGGCGCAGGAACAGCACTGGCAGGGTGGGGACACCTTCGCGAAGGTCGGTGCCCGGGGACTTGCCCGACTTAACCTTGACGCCGGTGACATCGATGACATCATCGGCGAGCTGGAAGGCCACGCCCACCTTTTCGCCGTACTCCACCAGAATGTCCTCGAAGGCCTCATCGGCGCCGGAGAAAATGGCGCCGAACTGGCCGGAGGCCGCCACCAGCGAGCCGGTCTTGTCCGCGATCACCGAGAGGTAGTGCTCCACGGGATCCTCGTCCGGGCGGGGGCCCACGGTTTCGTGCAGCTGGCCCAGGCACAGGCGTTCAAAGGTGCGGGCCTGGATGCCCAGCGCACGCCCCCCGAGCTCTGACACCAGGATGGAGGCGCGGGCAAAAATGAGGTCGCCGGTCAGGACAGCGACGGAGTTGCCCCATACTTCGTGGGCCGTGGGGGCGCCGCGGCGGAACGGTGCTGAGTCCATAACATCGTCGTGGTAGAGCGTGGCAAGGTGGGTCAGTTCCACCACCACCGCCGCCTGCACCACAGCAGGCAAGGAAGCGTCGCCAAGGTGGGCGCACAGCAGCGTCAGCAGCGGCCGGACACGCTTGCCGCCGGCCTCCACGAGGTGCCGCGATGTTGCGTCAGCCAACGGATCGGAGTTGGCAATGGCCTCGCGGAGCTTCTTCTCCACCCTGGCCAGGTTGGTGGTGATGGCGGGGCCTAGCTCGGCATCCTCCGCGATCGCCGCGAAGCCTGCCGGCAGCTGAAGTGCCGTGGCAATCGCGGTGGTGTTGAGGCTGGGTTCGGTGTCCGGCAGGCCGTGCCCGGCATGCGTCCAGCTGTGGTCTGCAGAGTTGGTCACGGGTTAACCCTAACTTTTTGTTGCGGATACCGCTGGTTCGTAGCCGATGGACTGTTGGACGTGGCCGGGACAAGGGATTCCAGGACGCGGATGACCCGGTCCTCAAAGCCCTTCGCCGCCGGGTCTGTCAGGTTAGCGAGCAGCCGCACCACAAAGCGCATCAGCACCGGAATCGGCATCCCGGTCCGCAGGGCGAGCTTCATGACAGCGGGCTTTCCGATCAGCGCGGCAAATGCCCGCCCCAGCGTGAAGTGCGATCCCCACTGATTGCGCACATAGTCCGCGTATCCGGCGAGGTGCGCGTCGGCGTCGTACGTTGGCCCCGCGGAAACAGAGCGCGCGGAGGCGTCAATGATGAACTCGGCGGCGAACCGCGCGGACTCCATGGCGTAGGAAATGCCCTCGCCGTTGAACGGGGACACCATGCCGCCGGCATCGCCCAGGAGCAGCAGGCCGGGCGAATAGTGCGGGGTGCGGTTGAAGCCCATGGGCAGCGCCGCGCCGCGGATTTCGCCCACCTGGTTCTCCGGGCTGAAGCCCCACTCGGCGGGCATGCCGGCGGTCCACTCGCGCAGGACCTGCTTGTAGTCCAGCTTGCCGAATTCCTTGGAGGAGTTCAGGATGCCCAGGCCGACGTTGGAGGTGCCGTCGCCGACGCCGAACACCCAGCCGTAGCCGGGAAGCAGTTTTCCGTCGCGGCCGGGGAGCTCCAGCCAGCCTTCCATCCAGTCGTCGTCGTGCCGGGGCGAGGTGAAGTAGGTGCGGACCGCGACGCCGAGGGGGCGGTCGTCGCGCTTCTGGATACCCAGCGACACGGCGGTTCGCGTGGAGTTGCCGTCCGCTGCGAGTACGACGTCGGCACTGAAGTCGCGCGTCTCCCCCGTCTTGCGTCCGGACTCGTCCAGGAGCGCTGCGCGGACGCCGGTCACCCGGCCATCTTCAGACCGCAGGGCTTCCGTGACGCTGTGCCGCTCGAGGATTTCGGCGCCGGCGGCCTGGGCGTGCCGGGCCAATTCCTCGTCAAAGCCCAGCCGGGTGCGGATGAGGCCGTACTCCGGGAAGTCGGAAACCTCGGGCCAGGGCAGCTCGATGGTCCGTCCGCCGGCAATGAGCCGCAGGCCCTTGTTGCGGCGCCAGCCTTCCGATTCGGGGTGCGGCAGGCCGAGCTTCTGGATTTCGCGGACGGCGCGCGGGGTAAGGCCGTCGCCGCAGACCTTCTCGCGCGGGAAGCTGGTCTTTTCCAGGACGGTCACACTGATGCCTGCCTTGGCAAGGTAGTAGGCAGCGGTGGAGCCGGCCGGCCCGGCGCCGACAATAAGTACGTTCACAGGTATCAGCGGGTGATGTTGCGGCGCAGCTTGGCCACGGGGCCCTTGTGCGCGGCGATGGCGGCAGCACTGCCGTCGGGAGTTGATTCGAGCGGCTTGGTTGCCCGGTGAACGGCCACAATCCCGCCGGTCAGGTTGCGGTAGGTGACCTTTTCCCAGCCCGATTCCTCCAGCCATGCGGCCAGATGGTCCTGGTCCGGCCAGGCTCGGATGGACTCGGCGAGGTAAACATACGCGTCCGGGTTGGAGGCAACCTTCACGGCGATGGCGGGAAGGGCACGCATGAGGTATTCGGTATACATCGTGCGCCACAGCGGGACTACGGGCGCCGAGAACTCGGCGATGACAAGCTTGCCGCCGGGCTTGGTGACGCGCAGCATTTCGGCCAGCGCCTTCTTGGGCTCGTTGACGTTGCGCAGCCCGAAGGAGATGGTGCTCGCGTCGAAGCTGTTGTCAGCGAAGGGCAGGTTGGTGGCGTCACCGGCAACGAAGTTGATGTCCGGGCGGCGGCGTTTGCCGACCTTCAGCATGCCGAGGGAGAAGTCACAGGCCACGACGTCTATTCCCGCGTCGGCATACGGCTCGCTGGAGGTCCCGGTTCCGGCTGCCAGGTCGAGTACCCGCTGGCCGGCTTTGGCGTCCACCGCGTCGACCACGATCTTGCGCCAGCGACGAGTCTGGCCCATCGACAGGACGTCGTTGACGACGTCGTACTTCGGCGCGACGTCGTCAAACATCGTGGCTACTTCGTCCGGACGCTTTTCCAAGGATGCTCGGTTCACTATGACATTGTCTCAGACAAACCTCAGGAGGACTTTCGACGAGCCGGTCCCCCGGTCCGACGCCACCGCAAACGCCTCGGAGACGTCGCCGGCGTCGAATGTGTGGGTCAGCAGAGGTTCCACGTCCAGCCCGTCGGCCAGGTAGGCAAGGGCATCGTCCAGTTCGTCCGCAAAGCGGAAGGTTCCGCGGTAGTCAATCTCACGGAAGACCAGCGCGGCAAGCTCGGTGGTCACCGGCCCGGCGGGCAGGTTGCCCACCTGGACCACGGTGCCGCCACGGCGTACGGACGCCAGGACGCCGCCCAGGGCGCCGGGGGCGCCTGAGGCCTCGAACGCCACGTCCACGTCAGGGAGCCGGGCACCGGAACCCACCAGCACCACACGGTCGGCCCCCATGCGCTTCGCGATCGCCAAGGATGTTTCGGACAGGTCGCTGGCCACGACGGAGGCAGCACCGGCACGGCAGGCTGCCGCCACCACCAAGGCACCGATGGGCCCGGCACCGTTGACCAGGACGTCCTTGCCGGCCAGGCTGCCTGCCCGGCCCACCGCGTGGATCGCCACGGCGAGCGGTTCCGCGACGGCGGCATGGCGTGTGCTGACGCCCGCAGGCAACCGCCGAAGCTGCCTAGCCGGGACGGCCTTCCGCGATGCGAAGGCACCGTCTGTGTGGGGCCGGTGCGCGGCACTGCCGTAGTAGGTGACCTGCGGGCACAGGTTGGTGCGGCCGGCCAGGCAGTCCGCGCATTCACCGCAGAACACGGCGGGGTGGACCGTCACGGCATCGCCAACTGCGAAGTCCGCCACCCCCTCGCCGAGCCTGGAGATCCGGCCGGCCACCTCGTGTCCGAGCACCATGGGGTCTGCCAGGATGCTGAGTCCGGAAGCGCCATGGCTGACGTAGTGCAGGTCCGAGCCGCAGATTCCGCCGTATTCGACGTCGATAATCACCGAGCCGGCCGGGCACTCCGGGTCGGGACGATCCTCAAGACGCAGGTCTCCGGCGGAATGGACCACTACTGCTTTCATACTGCGTCCTCCACGAGGGTCAGGTCCCGTCCCTTGGTTTCGGGGGCGAGGAATGTGGCCACGAAGGCGATGGCTGAGTAGAGGACCATCATTCCGGCGACGGGCCACCAGGAGTTGGTGAACAGGGCCAGCAGGCCTGCAGCGATGATGGGGGCCAGTCCGCCCGAGAGCACGCCGCCGATTTCCTTGGCCAAAGCCAGCTGGGTGTAGCGGTTGCGGGAGCCGAAGAGTTCGTTCACATAGGCAGACTGGACCGAGAACATGCCGAGCACGGAGATGGAGAGGCCGATGATCAGGGCCAGTGAGACCAGCAGCGGATCGCGGGTCTGCATCATCAGCAGGGCCGGGATGGCGAAGAGCATCTGGAAGCCGGACAGTGCGCGGTACATGGCGCGGCGCCCCACCTTGTCGGAAAGCCAGCCGGCGAGCGGGACCGTGGCGAAACCGAGGAACGAGCCGATCAGCAGAGCGAACGTTCCCACGCTCTTGTCCATGCTCAGGCCGGTCACGATGTAGCCGATGAGGAAGGTCTGGATCATGGCCGAGTTGCCGGATTCGCCGATCCGCAGGGCCATCGCCAGGAAGAAGGCCTTGCCTTTGCGCTTGGACTTGGCGGCGGTGGGCGCGCCAACTGCAGACTGTCCGACGGTGGTGGAGTTCGCCGCGAAGGCGGCGGCAGCAGCGGCGTCGGCGGCGTCCAACTCCCGGGTGGCCTCGAAAACGGGGCTTTCCTTCAGGTTGCGGCGCATCCACAGCGCGTAGAGGGTGATGCCGATGCTGGCGATGAACGGCAGGCGCCAGCCCCAGCTCATGAGCGCTTCCTCCGGCAGCAGTGTCAGCAGGACCCACAGGCCGGAGGCCAGCAGCGTGCCGGAGTTGGTGCCGAGGCAGACGAATGAAGCGATCAGGCCGCGCTTCTTCGGCGGCGCGTATTCAGCCAGCATGACTGACGCGCCGGAAAGTTCGGCGCCGGCGCCGAAGCCCTGGGCCAGGCGCAGGACCACGAGCAGGATCGGCGCTGCGAGCCCGATCTGGGCGTAGCCGGGCAGGAACCCGATGAGCATCGTGGATATCCCCATCATCATGATGGTGATCACCAGGACCTTCTTGCGGCCCACGCGGTCGCCCATCCGTCCGAAGAACCAGGCGCCGACCGGGCGGGCCAGGAAGCCGACGCCATAGGTGATGAAAGCGACCAGCAGTCCCACGACGGGGTCGAAGTTGGGGAAGAAGATTTTGGGGAAGATGATGGCTGCTGCCAGCGAGTAGAGCTGGAAGTCCATATACTCCATGGCTGTTCCGAGCCAGCCGGATACTGCTGTCCTGATGAGGTCTTTGGATGAGCGCTGGGTGGCGCCGACCTGGATTGCTGCCGTCATGAACCCCTCTGTTCTACGGGTCTGGCCGGATGCACAGCTTCAATGATGCGGCATGGGCGAGACGTTTTTTTGTTCCCACATTGGAACAACGACTGCCATTCAAGCACTGCCATACCAGTGTGTCAAGAGGTGTCTGGCAGCCTTCGGGGGCTCCGGACTGAAGGCGCCGTAGCCCGTCAGCCCGGCTAATGTTGAGGCATGGCCGCCACCGACAGCACCCCGCGCATCTCTGCCAGGATGATGGCGTATGCGCAGATCCGTGAGCGCATCATCTCCGGCGAGGATGCGCCCGGCACCCTTCTCTCCGAGAACGAGCTTGCCCACCACCTGGGCACCAGCCGCCAGCCGATCCGCGAGGCGCTGATGCTGATCGCGCAGGAAGGGCTGGTGGAGATCCGCCCGCAGAGCGGCACGTACGTGACTTATCTGGACCCCGATACGGTGGCCCAGGCCCAGTTCATCCGCGAAGCCATCGAGGTAGCGTCGCTGGCTGACTGCGCCAACAAAATCACGCCCGATGCCGCCGCCGCGCTCTACGAACTGCTGGACAGGCAGGACGCGTGCACCAGCCGCGAGGAGTTCTATCCGCTGGACGAGGACTTCCACCGCACCCTGCTTGCCCTTGCCGGCCATGAAACAGCGTGGGCCACCGTCTCCAACGCCAAGGGCCATCTGGACCGCGCCCGCTACCTGGGACTGAGCGGCTACCGCGGCATCACGGAATACGCTGCAGACCACCGTCAGGTGCTTGACGCGCTCCTGGCCGGGGACCTGCCGGCCGCTCAGGATTGCCTGCGCAGTCACCTGCGCTTCATTCTGGATGATGTCCGGAGCATGCGCGCGTCGCGGCCGGAGCTGTTCTCGGCCCCTGCCGTGCCGGAACGCCGGACGGGCAGGCCGGCCCGGGTCTGAGGGCCGAGGCTCCCCCGAGCCGGGTCCAGGGCCGGCTTGGGACCGGGTCCAGGGCGTTCCGGCAGGGCCGACACAGCCCGCATCGGCCGCCAGAGTACTGTTGTCTCATCATGACGAGCACGTTCCGCACCCTCACGGTCCCCCTGGATGGCAACGCGTCTGCCGGCGGCCTTCCGCAGTTCCTGGTCCGGGACGATGTCCTCTGCTGGACCCGCCGCGAAGCCGGCCTCGTGGGCTTCGGCGAGATCACCCGTTTCACCGCAACCGGCCCGGAGCGCTTCCTCGAGGCCGACATCTGGTGGCGCCACCTCGTCCTCGAGGCAGATATCACCGACTCGGTTGTCCTGCCGGGCACCGGCCCGGTCGCCTTCGGCTCCTTCGCCTTCTCCAAAAAGTCCGCCCACGAATCGCGCCTGATCGTTCCGGAGATCGTGGTGGGCGTCCGCGACGGCCAGTACTGGCTCACGCAGTTAACCCTCGACGACGGCGAACTCACCAGGGAGGGCGCCCTCGCCGCCCTGGACCGCTGGCTCAGTGGTGGCAGCACCGCCCCCGCCCCCGCTGCGGCGGGCGGCACCCCCGGCGAGGTCCCCGCACCGGCGGGTGGCGCCGTCGTCCGTCCTGTGCCGCTGGCTGCCGGGGCCACCATGCATACAGGGTCGCTGAGCGAGGAAGACTGGATGGCCGCCGTGACGGCCGGAGTGGCGGAAATCCGCACCGGGGCGCTGGAGAAGCTGGTGCTGGCGCGCGACATTGTGGCCACCGTTCCGTCGGGCGTGAACGCGGCAAAGGTGCTGCGTGAACTCGCCGTCCGCTACCGGGAATGCTGGACGTACGGGGTGGACGGGCTGGTGGGCGCAACGCCGGAGATGCTGATCCAAGTGGAGGGCCGCACCGCCCAGGCGCGTGTTCTGGCCGGCACGCTGGACCGCCGCGACGCGCACGGCGAGGACGGACTTCCGATGGAGTATGCCGAGCGTGTGCTGGCCGGCTCGGAGAAGCAGCGGCACGAACACGAGATCGCAATCCAGTCGCTGACCTCCCAACTGGCGCCGTTCTCCGAGGCCATGAACGCCCACGACGAACCCTTCATCCTTGAACTGCCCAACGTCTGGCATCTGGCCTCGGACGTGAAGGCCGAGCTCACCGAGGTGGAGGGGCACGTGCCCACCTCCCTTGCGCTGATCAACGCGCTGCATCCGACGGCCGCCGTCTGCGGCACTCCCACGGAGGTAGCCGGGGCGCTGATCCGGAAGCTGGAGCATCTGGACCGCGGACCGTATGCGGGGCCGGTGGGCTGGCTGGACGCAGCCGGCAACGGCGAATGGGGCATCGCGCTGCGCGGAGCGGTCATCGAGGACCCGCATACCCTGAGGTTATATGCCGGCTGTGGAATTGTTGACGGCTCGCTGCCGGAGGCCGAACTGGCCGAGACGTGGGCGAAATTCCGGCCCATGCTGGAGTCGCTGGGCATCGCCAACTAGGTAGCGCTAAGTGTCGTTTTGGGGGCTCAAAACGACACTTAGCGCTACTTACTTGGGCGGGGGGTCCGGGATTCCGGACACCCGCCCGCTTGGGACGCTTGCACTGGGCTCCGAAATAGTTATCCAATAGTGAAACTTAGTTTCGTGTGATGCACATCTCTCATTCGGCGATACACTATGAACCGATTTAGTACCGCATACCCCTGCAACAAAAGGTTAATAAACATGCAGCTCAAGTCCCTGGCCCAGGCCAAAATCGCCGCCAAGGCAGCAGCAATCCTCGCCGCCGGCGCCCTCACCCTCACTGCCTGCGGCGGCACCTCCGCCCCGGCAGCCTCGGAGGGCGGCGTCCAGCTCATCAACGCCGGCAAGCTCACTGTCTGCTCCGACGTCCCCTACGAACCGTTCGAATTCCAGAAGGACGGCCAGATCGTCGGCTTCGACGTGGACATCGCCAAGGAAGTCGCCAAGGACCTCAACGCCGAACTGAGCATCGTGGACAGCTCCTTCGAAGCCATCGAGACCGGAACCGCCCTGACCGGCTGCGACGTCTCCATCTCTTCGGTTTCCATCACGGACGTCCGCAAGTCCGTGATGGACTTCTCCAACCCGTACATGGATGACGACCTCACCCTGGCCGCCACCACGGCGTCCGGAATCACGGACATCAACAGCGCCAAGGGCAAGAAGGTCGGCGTCCAGCAGGCCACCACCGGCGCCAAGTACGCGTCCGAAAAGGGCATCGACGCACAGCAGTTCGAGGACAGCGGCCTCCTGGTCCAGGCCCTCCAGGCCGGCACCATTGACGCCGCCCTGGGCAACCAGTCGGTCCTCGGCTACGCCATCAAGGACGATCCCAAGTTCAAGCGCGTCGAGAACTACGCCACGGGCGAGAAGCTGGGCATCGCCATCAAGAAGGGCAACACTGCCATGGCGGACAAGGTCAACGGAACCCTGAAGCGCCTGACGGATGACGGCACGCTGAAGAAGTTCCAAACCACCTGGTTCGGCGAAGCCGCCAAGTAAAGTTCTCGGACAGAGACCTTCACAGACCTGAGAACTACGCCGCTGGGGCCCCTGATGAGCTGCACCGCAGCCCGTCCGGGGCCTCAGCCACGCAAATGAATGTGAGCACCCTATGGCAATGACCGCACGTCAACGGGCCAGAGTGAGCCTGTATGTCCAGATTGGCATCTTTGTTGTGGCCGTGGCCGCGCTGGTCCTGGCTACCGACTGGAAGACCATCGGCACCAGCGTCTTCAACTTCGGCAAGATCGGCCCGATGTTCCCGGACATCTTCCTGGTGGGCCTCAAAAACACCCTGATTTACACGTTCCTGGGCTTCGTGGTGGGCCTCTCGGGCGGCCTGCTGCTGGCCCTGATGAAGCTCTCCAGCTTCCCGCTGTACCGCTGGATCGCCACCGGTTACATCGAGTTCTTCCGCGGCGTGCCGGCGCTGCTGGTGTTCATTGCCTTCGGCTACGGTGTCCCGCTGGCGTTCGGCGTCCAGTGGAACGTCACCCTGATCGTCATGATCTCGCTGGGTATGGTTGCGTCGGCATATATCGCTGAAACCCTCCGCGCCGGCCTGCAGGCGGTGCCGAAGGGCCAGCTGGAAGCTGCCCGGTCGCTCGGCATGCCCCAGTGGCGGGCGATGGTTTCCATCGTCATTCCGCAGGCGTTCAAAATTGTGCTCCCGCCGCTGACCAACGAGGTCATCCTGCTGACCAAGGACTCCTCGCTGATCTACGTCCTGGGCCTGACCGCCTCCCAGTATGAACTGACCAAGTTCGGCCGCGACGGCATCTCCAGCCTCGGTGCTGGCCTCACGCCGCTCCTGGTGGCGGGCGCCTTCTACCTGGTCATCACCATCCCGCTGAGCCTCCTGGCCCGGAAGTTCGAAAGCCGCTCCGCGCGGACCAAGCGATAGGCAGGGAAGCCATGAACGACGTCGTAAATTCCTCCTCCGGCAGCACCAGCACCATCCATGCAGCCGGGGTTTCCATCAAAGACCTGCGCAAATCCTATGGGTCCAACGAGGTCCTCAAAGGCATCAGCCTGAACGTGGCGCCGGGCGAGGTGGTGTGCCTGATCGGGCCCTCCGGCTCCGGCAAGTCCACGCTCCTGCGCTGCGTCAACCTCCTGGAACAGCCCAATGAGGGCGCCATTCACGTGGGCGGCTTCGAAGCCACTGACCCCGACGTGGACATCGATAAGATGCGCCGCAAGGTGGGCATGGTGTTCCAGCAGTTCAACCTGTTCCCGCACCTGAACGCCACGGCGAACTGCACCATCGCCCAGACCAAGGTCCTGAAGCGTTCCCAGGAAGAGGCCACCAAAGTGGCCAAGCACAACCTCGAGCGCGTGGGCCTGGGCCACCTGGCCGACCGTTTCCCGGACCAGCTGTCCGGCGGCCAGCAGCAGCGTGTGGCGATTGCCCGCGCGCTGAGCATGGACCCGGAGCTGATGCTCTTCGATGAGCCCACCTCCGCGCTGGACCCCGAGACCGTGGGCGATGTCCTCTCGGTCATGCGGAACCTGGCCAAGGAAGGCATGACCATGCTGGTGGTCACGCACGAGATGGGCTTTGCCCGCGAAGTGGCGGACCGTGTGGTATTCATGGATGGCGGCGTGGTGGTTGAGGAAGGCGTGGCCGAGCAGGTCATTTCCGCTCCCACCCAGGCCCGCACCAAGGAATTCCTCCGCCGCGTCCTGGATCCGACCCACATCGAGATCGAAGAGTAGGCCGGGAGTCGCGAGCTAGCCGCCGAGAACGCCCGTCACCGCGGCAGATACGGCGGCCCGGATCCGGGCATGCAGGTCCCGCAGGCCCACCCTGTCCGTCCGGACCTCCACGATGCTGCGGCCTTTGAGGGGCGCGGCAAGCGCTTCGGCGAGGCCCGCCGTCGTACTGACCGAGCAGTGCCCGACGCCGTACGCTGCGGCGAGTGCCGCAATGTCCACTGTGTGCGGGGTGCTGAAGAGGCGTTCGACGGCGTCCGGGTAGCCGCCCGCTTCGCGCACCGCGCCGTGCTCGAGGAGGTCAAAAATCGCCCCGCCGGCGTCGTTGAGCACCACGATCCGCAGGTCGGGCACCGCCTCACCCGGGCCGAGAAGCAGGCCGCCGGCGTCGTGCAGGAAGGTCACGTCGCCGAGCAAAAGGGTGGTTCGCTGGCGGCCGCCGAGTGCGATTCCGGTGGCGGTGGAGATGGTGCCGTCGATCCCGGCGAGGCCGCGGTTGGCGTAGACCGTGGCCGCGGGTTCGGCGGCGGGCAGGCCGGCGAGATCGACGTCGCGGATGCCGTTCGAGGAGCCCAGCACCAACTGCCCGCGGGACTGGGCCCAGACCAACGCGCCCGTGGCCGGGCCGAGCGCAGCGTGTTCACCAGCCAGAACCCCGTCGAGGGCGTGCTGCGCGGCCGACCCCGCCAGCAGCCAGGTGTCCAGCCAGTCGGAGGGGCCGCGTCCCGCAAAATCTGCGAGGTCGGCCAGGCTTTCCAGAGGCAGTTCGGTGCGCCGGCCGGGCTCATACCAGGCCACCGGAACCGGCTGGTACAGGGCGGACGGCACGTCGGCCCGGGCCAGCAGCGCAGAAACCGGCCGGGACAGCGTGGGCCGGCCGAAGAGCACCACGCGCTCGATGGGCTGCGCCGCGTCCGGTCCGAAGTGGGACAGCAGCAGCCGGTACGGGCCCACGGCGTTCGGCCCGAAACGGGCGTTGGAGGACGGCTCGGCCAGCAGCGGCAGGCCGTGGGCGCGGGCGAACGCTTCGGCCACCGGACCGGCATCGTGCCCCGCCAGCACCACGGTACGGCGCTCCTCGAGGGAGGAGGCGGCGGCCGGCAGGTTCATGGTGAGCGGCTCGGTGGCGACGCGGAATTTGGACCGCCCGGCCGCCGTCGGAAGCTGCTCCCCCGGCCGAGGCACCAGCGGGTCGCGGAAGGTCAGGTTCAGCTGGACCGGGCCGGGAGCGAGGTCGGAGAACGCGCCGGTGGCGGCGGAAATGGCTGTTTCCACGGCCCGGAGCGGGCTGCTGCCGGCAGGGACGTCAGCCGCGAACCGGACGTGCTCGCCGAACAGGTCCAGCTGGATGGTGGTCTGGTTGGCGCCGGTACCCAGCAGTTCCTCGGGCCGGTCGGCGGACAGCACCACCAGCGGGACCGCCGCATGGTTCGCCTCCATCACGGCCGGCATGAGATTCCCGACGGCGGTCCCGGACGTCGTGAGGACGGCAGCCGGGGAGCCGGTGGACAGGGCAAGTCCGAGCGCTGTGAAGCCGGCGGACCGCTCGTCGATCCTGACCAGCAGCTCCACCTGCCCCGCCGCGGACGCTTCGGCCAGCGCATACGCCATGGGGGCCGAGCGCGACCCCGGCGAGACCACCACGTACTCCACACCGCCGTCGACCAGGGCCCCGACGGCGATCCGGGCCGCCTCGAGCGACGTCAGCGAAGGCGCGGCCTCCGCGGAATCTGCGTCGTCAACATGGGAGGCGTCCGGGGCGGGGTCATTCAGCGAAGTCACCGAACCAGTCTGCCACCCCCGGACGCTCTCTCACTTAATGTCGCTTTAAACCAAACGCTCCATCACTGCCCGCCGCCGCAGCAGAGGGAAGTGATAGAGCGTTGGTCAAAAACCCGCATTAAGTGAGAGAGCGTCCCACCGGGAGGGGTGCGTCGCTGAGGGGTGCGTCGCGGGAGGGCTAGTATTACAGTCGCGTTTATTTTCAGTGCTGTCGGCGTTTTAATCGGACTTCGGCCCAGGATCCTGTTAATCATGACGGGTGAGCGATGATGTTTGGGTGGCAGAAATCCGGGAATGGGCTCAGG